>NZ_JBNYXU010000001.1:0-1381848 GCF_051380835.1 Janthinobacterium aestuarii | reverse complement strand
AACTGATCATCGGCGCCATGATGCGCAAGCTGGTGCATGTAGCATTCGGCGTACTCAGGTCGGGCAAAATATTTGATCCGACCTTGCACGCTGCTTGACGGGGATAACAGTATCTACGCGGCATCCGACGTTTGCTGCTTGCGTCATCCAACACCACCGCCACCCAGCTGCAATCAAACCGACGCCTGCTCCTGCGCCAGCAATTTACTCATCAACAATTCCGTCGCCCCATAGCCGTACAGGGAATCGCTTTCCATGCCCGGCGTGTCGAAGGGGATCGATTCCTCACGATTCAGCTTGGCAGGATCGGCGTCCGCATAACTGGCGCGCCAGGCGCGCTGCAAGGATTCGTTGCGGCGGATAAAGGCCGGCATGGGCCAGTCGTCACGGTTCCAGTGGGGACTGTCGCCCAGCAGCGGCCAGCGCTCGTTGAGCAGCGCCATGTCGCCCGTGCGCAGACGGCGCACGGCCTGTTCCGGCCGCAAGCCTTCCAGCTCTTCCAGCGTGGGCAAGCTGTCGCGTTTCGGCCCGAACATATACGCCAGCATGATGCGCCCGGCAGGCGCCCTGCGCGCCACCACGCCGACGGCATAACCGCCGCCCGGCAAGGGCACGGCAAACCAGCTGCCTTCTCGGTATGGTAATGATTTCATTTCTAAACGCCCCCTGGAATACACCGGACAGCCGCGGCTGTCCGACGTTAAATTTAATTAGGGGCACAGTCTACGCGAAGCAATACGAAAGTGGCGCATGGTACGCCACAACAACAAACCAATAGTTACAATATTTTCTCGTCATAGTGATACTGGGCAACAATCGGCCCCGCCTTGAACAGCGCTTCCTTCATGGCCGTGTCCAGGCGCGCATCGCGGCGGCGCATCCATTCGAGCAGCATGGCCGCTTCCTTGCGGCTCGTGTCGCCCGCATGCGCGAGCACGCGGCGCAGTTCCGGGTCCGTGCACGCTTCAAAACGCTGGCTGTTCAAGTCCAGCGCCTGCAGCGCGGCGATGGTGGCGCCGATGGCGCGGTGCATGTCGAGCGCGGTGGCCGGCAGGCCGGATTCTTCCAGTGGGACGGTGGTCATGCGCATTCCTTTTCGCGTGGTGGTGACATCGGCTGCATTCTCCACCGCGCGGGCGAAAAGCTCAAGCGTCCACGACACGTTTCCACCCGTTCGGCCATAATCATGGCTCAGCAACAGCCTAAACCCCAGCGGCAGGAGCCCCATGTTCAATTTCGACTTTTACAATCCGACGCAAATCCTCTTCGGCCAGGGCCAGATCGCCGCCATCACGGCGCTGATCCCGCCCCAGGCCAGAGTGCTTATGACGTATGGCGGCGGCAGCATCAAGCAGAACGGCGTCTACGATGAAGTCAAGGCGGCGCTGGCCGGGCATACGATGATCGAGTTTGCCGGCATCGAACCCAATCCCAGCTATGAAACCCTGATGCAGGCCGTGGCCCTCGTGAAAAGCGAGCGCATCGATTTCCTGCTGGCCGTCGGCGGTGGTTCCGTGGTCGATGGCACCAAGTTCATCGCCGCCGCCGCCCTGCACGAGGGCGAGGCGTGGGACATCCTGGCCAAGGGCGGCAAGATCGTCGAGGCCGCCCTGCCCTTCGGCACCGTATTGACTTTGCCGGCCACGGGGTCCGAAATGAATGGCTCGGCCGTGATCACGCGCAAGGCCACGCAGGAAAAACGCTCGTTCATGAGCCGCAAGGTGTACCCGAAATTCTCCGTGCTGGACCCGTCGAAAACGTTCACCTTGCCGCTGCGCCAGGTGGGCAATGGCGTCGTCGATGCGTTTGCGCATGTGATGGAACAATACCTGACCTACCCTGTGAACGCCTCCGTGCAGGACCGCTTCGCCGAAGGCATTTTATTGACCCTGATTGAGGAAGGCCCGAAGACCCTGTCGCATCCTGACGACTACGACGTGCGCGCCAACGTCATGTGGAGCGCCACGCTGGCCTTGAACGGTCTGATCGGCGTGGGCGTGCCGCAGGACTGGTCCACGCACGCCATCGGCCACGAATTGACGGCCTTGTACGAACTCGACCATGCGCAAACGCTGGCCATCATCCTGCCCAGCATGCTGCGCGTGCGCAAGCAAGCCAAGCGCGCCAAGCTGCTGCAGTACGCGGCCCGCGTCTGGGGCCTGGACGGCGGCGACGAAGATGGCCGCATCGAGGCGGCCATCGCGCGCACGGAATTCTTCTTCCGCCACATGGGCGTCAAGACGCGTCTGGCCGACTACGGCCTGAACCACGCCAGCGTGGACGCCGTCGTGTCCGCCCTGGAAGCGCACGGCATGACGGCGCTGGGCGAACAGCGTGAAATCACGCCCGCCATCAGCCGCAAGGTGCTGGAACTGAGTCTGTAGATTCGCACCACACTGTTGTAAAACGGTCAGCCGGGTGGGACAGCTGGCCGTGCTTCATGCTAAGCTGTCGTTTCGCTAGGGGTCCTGGAGCAGTCATCCGGGTGAGAGATACCCTTCGTACCTGATCTGGATAATGCCAGCGAAGGAAAGCGCAAAGTACCTCCCTCCTTTGATAGCTCCTGCGTTGGCGCCAGCCGAACAAGCAGCCTGCCGTGCTCTTTACAGAGACGGCTTGAACCACGAGCAATCTATGTCCACACCGAATTTATCCGTTTCTGTTTTGACCCTGGCGATCCTGCACGCGTTTGCCGCACCGGCCTTTGCCGCGAATGACGTCGCCGAAGCAGCCGACCCGCAGGCCCAGAGCATGGCCGAAGTCGTCGTCACGGCCAGCAAGGCGCCGGCCGCCAAGCGCGCCTCCGTGGGCGGCTTCAGCGACGCGCCGCTGCTGCAGACGCCGGCGTCCGTCACCGTCATTTCGCAGAAAGACATGCAAGACTTGCAGATCCGTAATCTCAGCGATGCCGTCAAGCTCGACGCCAGCATCAACGATGCCTACAACGCCGTCGGCTATGCGGAACAGTTTTCCATCCGTGGCTTCAAGCTCGACAACAATTCCAGCTACCGCAAGGATGGCGTAGCCATTCCCGGCGACACGCAAATTCCGCTGGAAAACAAGGAACGCATCGAAGTGCTGAAGGGCCTGGCCGGCTTGCAGGCAGGCGTGGCCGCACCGGGCGGCGTGATCGACTTCATCGTCAAGCGCCCCACCGCCGCGCCGCTGCGCACCGTCACCGTGGAAACGCGCGAGCGTGGCACCGTGTATGGCGCCGTCGACCTGGGCGGCCGCCTGGAAGACACGCGCTTCGGCTACCGGGTCAACGTGGCGGCCGAGCGCCTGCGCTCCTACATAAAGGGCGCGGATGGCAACCGCAAGTTCATTTCCGGCGCCTTCGACTGGCAAATCTCGCCGCAAGCGCTGCTGCAACTCGATGCCGACTACCAGGACAAGGCGCAGGCGACGGCGCCCGGCTTCCAGCTGCTGAATAACACGACCTTGCCGACCGGCATCAGCGCCGACGCCATGCTCAACCTGCAGCCGTGGACGCGCCCCGTGGAAACCGTCACCAGCAATATCGGCCTGCGCTTCCAGTACGCATTCAATGACGACTGGCGCGCCACCCTGTCGGCCAACCAGCACTCGTTCAAGCGCGACGACTACACGGCCTTCCCGTACGGCTGCAGTGCGCAAGACCTGTACCCTGGCTTCTGCGGCAATGGCGACTACGACGTGTATGACTACCGCAGCCTGGGCGAGACGAAAAAGCCGCTGAGCGCGCAAGCCATGATCCAGGGCAAGTTTGCCACCGGTACCCTGCGCCATGAATTCACGGCCGGCGTCTCGACCTTCCGCCGCAAGGACCGCGCGGGACTGTACGTGTATGACTGGGCTGGCGTGAGCAACATCTACCGCCCGCAGATCGTCGACATGTCGACCGGTGTGCAAGGCCCCGTGCGCCTGGTGCGCAAGGACACGGAAAACTCCGTCTTCGTGCAGGATATCGTCAGCCTGGCGCCGAACTGGAAGCTGCATGGCGGCTTGCGCCATATCGACGTCGACGGCTACCAGTATGTACTGAAGGCCGACAAGGAAATCCGCGCCAAGCACGACTTCCTGCTGCCCAACGTGTCGCTCGTCTACACCCCGCTCGACAATGTCTCCGTGTATGCGGCCTATTCGCAAGGCATGGAACATGGCGGCACGGCCGACCGCAAGGCGATGAATGCCAACGAAGAACTCACGCCCAGCCGCTCCAAGCAGATCGAGCTTGGCGCGAAGATGGATGTGACGCCGGACTTCATGGTCGCGGCCAGCCTGTTCCAGATCCGCAAGGGCCTGGAATTCCAGAATGCCGCAGGCTACTTCGTGCGCGAAGGCCAGGCACAGCACCGTGGACTGGAATTGTCGGCCCAGGGCAAGGCAACTTCCAACCTGAGCCTGGGCGCCTCCGTGACGGCCCTGAATAGCCAGCAGTCGGGCACGGGCAATGCCACCCTCGATGGCAAGCGCGTGCCCAACGTACCGGCCTTCAAGGCAGCCGTGCATGCCGACTACGCCGTACAACAGGTAGCGGGCTTGAGCGTCAATGGCAGTTGGGAGTTTGCTAGCAAGAAAGCGTTTGAGTACAACAACACGACCTTCGTGCCGTCGTACAACGTGTTCAACCTGGGCGCCGCCTGGGTCACGCGCATCGCCGGCACGCGCGCCGTGCTGCGCGCCAGCGTCAACAACGTGGCAGACAAGTTCTACTGGCGCGACGTGACGCCGGAGTCCGACGGCTATCTGTATCCGGGCGCCAGCCGCACGTTCAAAGTGTCGGCGCAGTTTGATTTTTAATTGAGGGAAATGGCAGGCGCTGCAGCTAGCGCCTGCTGCAGCAAAGGCGCCGCCTGTTCCAGGCGTGCCTCCAGGCTGTCGTGCAGCACGTGGTACACAATGCCGCGCGCGTCGAGCTCGTCGAGCAGGTAGCGGTAGATCAGCTGGCGCACGGCTTCGGACTCGCGCTGCAAGCCGTCGGCCACCCACGGGCTGTCGGGTGCCGTCACCAACGTCAAATCGTACTGCGTGGCATCGGCCAGCGCCGCCAGCTGTGCATCGGCGCCATCGAAATAATGGCGACTGTAGACGACCGTCATCAACGGCGTCGTGTCGCAAAACAGGAAGTTGCGCGCTTGCGCGGCGGCTGCCGCCTCGCGTTCGACTTGAGTGCGCGCAATGCCGAACTGGTCGGCCGAGACGGGCACCCTGCCCTGCGTCTCGACAAATTCACGTAAATACTCGGGCACCCAGACGGTGCCGTAGCGCTCGGCAAGGGCGGCCGCCAGGGTCGACTTGCCCGACGATTCCGCACCCAGGATGGCCACGCGCACGCAGTTGCCCATCACTTGAGAACCATCGCATCGGGCGCGGCCGGCGCCGACTTTCTCCACGCCAGCAAGCCGATGATGGCCATCACGACGAAGAACGCATACAGCACGGCCGTCAGGGTCAGGCCCTTGTGCAGGTACAGCCACACGTACAGCACGTCGACGATGATCCAGGCGATCCAGTTTTCCAGCTTCTTGCGCGACAGCAGGAATTGTCCCACGAGGCTGCCTGCCGTGAGGAAACCGTCCGCATGGGGCACGTCCGTATCCGTCGTCGTCAGCAGCCAGGCGATCAGCAGGAAGCCGACCAGCCAGCCCGCGCCGCAAGCCAGCCAGCCGCGGCCATCGAGGCGCGTGACGGGCAGGGTCTTGCCGCCGCTGGCCGGATGCAGCCACTGGTACCAGCCCCAGAACGAGACGCTGATGAACAGCAGTTGCAAAGCCATGTCGCCATACAGGCGCGACTCGAAAAACACGAAACCGTAGGCGGCCGAGGAAATGATGGCGAACAGCCACGCCCAGTGATTCTGGCGGATGTTCAGCGCAACGGTTGTCAGTGCCAGGACAAAGGAAATCAGTTCAAGCGGCGTGGTGGCAAAACCCAGCAGGAGAAGCGTATCGTTCATGGGAATCGTGATGAGGCTGGTGGTGCAGTATGCAATACCGGCCATGAATAAGCAAGATTGCCCGCACCGCCGCAGCCCTTCCCTGCTCAGGCAAAGCCTCCCTTGACGGCGCGCGCCAGCGTACGCCGCACGACCAGCTTGTGAAATGGCCGGATCAGCAGGATGTAGCTACGCCCTATCCAGTTATGGCAATGCACGACGGTGGAAAAGGTGATGCTGCCATGCAGCCCCGCGTCCCGGTTGCGCAGCACGGACAAACGGAAGTCCAGGTGGCTGTCGTCCTCGCCCACGATGATTTCATCATCGCTGACAGCGTAGATGCGAAAGATGCCGATGCGTCCATCAGGCTTGGCCGCCAGCTGTTTCGCCGTCTTGATGCCGAAGGGCGTGACAATAATGTCGCGCACCGCCAGCAGCCACTGCGCCCAGCGCGGCTGGCTGCACAGCACCACGCGCGCCAGGGCCTGCATATCCATCTGCCGCACGCCAGCGCTGGGCAGGCCGACGGCATACGCATCAGCCAGGTTGCTGCCCTGGTACAAGGGGGCGATGCTGGCGCCGGGCGGCATGGCCACGGCGCGTACCACGTTGCTCATCTCTTGCATGTGCTCTCCATGTGTTCAGTGATAACATGGCCATCATACACGACAATGTGAACAGCGATAACATAGAATGACGATAACGACTACCTATCATCACGGCAACCTGCGCGACACCCTGGTCGCCGCCACCATCGCGCAACTGGCGCAGCAGCATGACGCCACCCTCTCGCTGCGCGAACTGGCGCGCACGGTGGGCGTATCGATCGCCGCCGTGTACCGCCACTTCCCCAGCAAGGAAGCCTTGCTGGCCGAGGTGGCGGCGGCCGGTTTTGCCAGCCTGATCGCCAAATGGGAGGCGGAACTGCCGCCGCAGGGCAGCCTGCCCTCCGAACAGCGTTTTCAGCTGCTGGGCCAGCAATACATCGAATTCGCCTTGGCTTCGCCGGCCCACTACCGGCTGATGTTCGAGCACCAGGACGTGCGCCAGTTCCCCGCCCTGCTGGAAGCGGCGCAAGCGTGCTTCCAGTACGTGCTGCAAACAGCCGGCGCCGCCGTGCGCGAAGCGGGTCTCGATCCGCGTTGGGACAAGGCCGCCGCCAGCGCCGGCTGGTCGCTGGGCCACGGCTACGTGATGCTGCTGCTGAGCGGCCGGCTGGCCATGGCGGACGGTGGCGACGATTTGTCGCCAGCCATGGTGCCGCGCTTTTTCCAGCTGCCGGTAGAGGCCTTCCGGCAGGCGCGTCAGCAAGCGGGAGAACAGCCGTGATGACCATCGCCAGATGCGCCCGCTGATCATGCAGGATGCCATGGACTCATCCACTGTCCCGGGCACCGAGGGCTATGCAGACAATGCAGGAGGGCTCATCGCACGATATGAAAGCGTTGCCTTCCTGGATAAATACCGCCCCGTTGCCCATCTCTTGCCGACGCGATCAGGCATCGTGCTCGACATCGGCGCCGGGACCGGCGGCGACGCGGCGTGGCTGGCAAGCCTGGGGCACACGGTGATCGCGCTTGAGCCCGTTGCCGCCTTCCGCGCAGCGGGCATGCAGGCACATGCCCTGGCCAACCTTGAATGGATCAACGATAGCCTGCCCGCCCTGTCCACGATAGGCGCGCGCCACACCAGGTATGACCTGATTGTCGTCGCTGCCGTCTGGATGCATCTGGCAGCGGAAGAAAGGATGGAGGCGATGGGCAATATCAGCGCATTGCTCAAGCCCGGCGCAGTACTCGTCATTTCCCTGAGGCATGGCCCGGCCCCGGAAGGCCGTCGCATCTTTGACGTATCCGCCGGTGAAACGGCAGACCTGGCGATGCGGCATGGGCTCAAGGTCATGCTGAGCACGCAGACGCCATCCGTCCAGCCGCAAAATCGCCAGGCGGGGGTGAGCTGGTCCTGGCTTGTCCTTGAGAAATGATTCAAGCCGAACAGCGTGCGCCAGGACGCTGAGAGGCACGCATTCAGCCGAGACCAGCCATTATTTTTGAAACGCCATCAATTTATGCACAATATATCGACAGACACCCTCTCAGTGATCGCCAGGCAATGCATTGCCGTGACGTGCCTGCAGCGCTTTTGCCTGCGCTTCGACATTCACCATCCGGCGCTGTCCGCGTTCGCCGGCCACATATGGAAAGTAACGCAGGTCGCGCCTGGGGATTTTGCGGCCTGGGAAAACGGCTTTGCTTCCCTGGCTGTGACGGGCATGGGCGATCCCTGGCCGGACGACATCCGCATGGCAGTACCCGGGCACCTGTTCGGCACGCTGGAGCAGCTTGTTCAGCATGTGCTGGAAACGAGCGCCTGTACCTGGCATGGCGACGACCTTCCGGCAAGCCGGCGCCAGCTGGAAGCCGTGCTTGACATCTGTGTCCGACATGATGTGGCTGTACCGCGGCTGGCGCACTATGCGCAGCACGATGCGGCGCTGCGCGGCGGCTGGGGGCCGACGCTCACGAACGAAGAAGTCAGGGCCTGGAAAGCCCTGATATAGTAGTCAGCCCCTCATGCATGGCTGGTCAATGCCGCCAGCCGCACCTGGTCGAGCAGCCGCTCCTCTTCATCCGTATCGGCATCGATTTGCGTGACCACGGTCCAGAATGGCGCGCAGGTCCTGATCTGCTCGAAAGCATGGCTCGTTTCAAGCCGCACCATGGTTTTCCTCAGGCTGTGCAGATAGCCTTCCTCGATGGCATCGAGCAAGTCGTCATCGGCAGCGTCGATCAGCTCGATCAGCGCGCCTTCTATCGTTGCATGCTCCTCTTCCCATAGTTGGCCAATTTCCGGCACATCGACTTCCATGCACTCGTTCGACCAGTCCGGCGGGTAGTCACCACGCGCCCGGTTGTCGGGATCGGTGTCAAAGCTCAGCGAAAGGGACGGGAACGAGACGGCGTTGAAGGCAAACGCTGAAAATGCCTGGTCCTTGAATGGGGATGCGCCCAGCACTGCCAGCGACGCGCTGGCCAGCTTGAACCAGGTTTCTTCAATAGCGTATGCCGCTTCAAACGTTTGCCAGTCAGGCAGCGAATCGGGAGTCAGGGGCATGGCGGGCCTGTCGAAAAAGAATAGCGGTGGATAGTGCGAGGAATTATACGTGGCACAGCCAATGCGGCAGGCGCGGCCGCGCGCGAAGCGGGCCTCCCCCCCGCTGGGACAAGGCCACCGCCAGCGCCGGCTGGTCACCGAGCCGCGGCTACGTGATGCTGCTGAGCGGCCGCCTGGCCATAACGGAGAGCGGCGGCGACCTGTCGCCAGCCATGATGCTGCGCTTTTTTCAGTGGCCGGTGGAAGCGTTGACGCCAGCACAGCTGTCCTGAGTCCTAGACATATTCGTTGTGAGAGATATCGGGAACGTTAAGCGTTAGCCGAGATCGGCAATGGACGCATCCATCAAATGCCACGTCACGTCGTCATCTGGCAAATCGAGCAGCCAGTCGCGGCGCGGTCGCGGGAACGGCGCGCCCTGGCTCAGCCACGCCTGGCGCCAGTACTGGTTGACGATGGTCTGCAGCGGATGGTCGGCCGCCACCCACGGTTGCCAGACGCCGCTGACCGGACAAGCCTGGTCGCAAGCGCAGCTCAACCATGGCTCGGGCCGCGCCACCTCGCGCAGCAAGCCGCGCGCCGCGCGCGGCTCCACTGTCCCATGGTTGTGCCGTATCGTCAGGCACTGCTCCCATGTCACGGGGCCGTAACGACTCTTTCCAGCAGCATCCAGCACGCTGAAATGGCGGAACTCTTCGCCTTCACCGAACAGCCAGGCCAGTTCCGTCAAACCCTGCCCTTGGGCGGGTTGCCAATACGCGGAAAATGGCGCGGTCGGCGCGTCGCTGTGCAAGCCGGTGGGCTGCAGCGCATAGTCGGCGGCCAGGAAATACGGCTTTTGTAACAGCGAGGCGGCGCCTGGCTTCGGGATGGCTGGCGGCGGACGCACACCCATGGCGGCGTCGAGCAGGCTCTTTCGTTGACCATCCCACGGCGGCAGATCGGCCGGTGGCAATGGCAGAATTTTATCGAGGTTGGGAAAGCGGCGATTGGGGTTAAAGCCGAGCGCACGATTAAGTACCGCATAACGTTCGCCGCGAGCTTTGTCCACGTATGGCGCCAGCATATCGGCAAGATCAAAAGGAGAACCAAATTCAATTGCCAATGCGCTCGCACATTCTGCGCAGCCAAACTTGACTCCCTCATGCAATACATTTAGAGCACGCTGTTTGGTTGCAGGAGTTCGATCGCCAATCTCATCGCCATTTGCAGCTCTTGGTATTGCATACAAATAGTGCAGGTTAAACGCAGCAGGCCCATATCCTTGAGAAAGCGCACACGCCATCATTTTTATCGCTACAGGAATATTAGCCCAATATCCAGGAATAGCACCGTCTGTTCCCGCTCTTAATTTTTCTCCTAAAAATGCCATCGCCTGAGGATTTCCCATGACAGCCGCCTTTTGCCAGAAGGCATAAGCCCGGGTGGTATCGCCTGTCACACCCGTACTGTTCGCATAATACGTTCCCATCCGGTCGTAGGCCGCCGGTATGCCCAGCCGCATCGCCTTTTCCACCAGTTGCACCGCTTCTTCCTCACCATTTAAAGGATCGCGTCCTTCCACATACAGGCTGGCCAGATTGAGCATCGCCTTCCAGTGCAATCGCTGCGCTGCTTGACGCGTCAAATCGACAATTTTTGTGTAATCGCGGTCTTCCACGAAAATTTCAGGATCTTCCAAGGCGCGTGCTTCGAGAAACCAGTCCTCGGCTTGCGCATCGATGGGCGGCACCTTGTTCGATTCGATTTCACAAATGAAATCAGGGACATGCGGATTGAAGAGGGGCAGGCTTTGGTTGCGTGGCAAGACTTCTTCTTTGTCGTTTGGCATTTTACAGGCGAATAAAGGGATATACAGGAGAACTACCAATACGGAACATGGCAGACGAATCAATATATTTTGATACTGTTTCATGCTCACCCCAGACGTATAGTAGAACTTCGGCTATCTTCTAATGGCAACAAAAAACCAATCATTTTTTTTAATTTTGCTCCGCCTTGTTTTGCCAGCTTTTTCGTTCGATTGGCCTTCATTAAGTTTCCCCACTTTTCAAAAGCATCCACAATCTCCCCCTTCGTCCCTCCCCCGCCATCGACCAATCCCCCGCTATGCATGTGCCACACGCGCTTGCGCAAATCGCGGGCCACGCGGCGGTCGATGGTGGCGATATTGATCTCGCTGTCGACGGCCATGCTGCGCTGGTTCAGGTTGGCGCTGCCCAAGGTCATGAACACGTCGTCGACCAGCATCAATTTGGAATGGATGTAGATTTCACGGTAGCGCCAGCGGTCGTTATCGAACGCGCTGACATTGAGCATGGCCACCGAGACCTTCAGCCCGAATTCGCTTTCTAGCGTCATCGCGCCGGGTTTGTTGATGCCGTTGGAATGCCGCACCACGTCGGGCAACTTGACTTCCGCCTCGGTGGAAATGCCGAATCCTGCCCTGACACGCCGGGTTTTTGGTCGCTTGTTGTAGTCGTCGATCATGATGTTTTGCCCCGTCATGCCAGCGTGCTGCCCCAGCGCCGCCAGCGTGTCGTGGGTGCGCGGCACCATCTGCGCGCGTTCCGGCACCGGAATGACGATGAACACGTGCATGACCGGCATGTCTTCAAGACTCTTGCCCGCCTTGACACTGCCGGCCTTCCAGGCGGCGACCACCTTCTTGCGCTCGGCCAGCAAATGCCGCGCCCAATCTTCATACTGGAAATACTGGTTTTCCACATACAGGTAGCCGGCCGCCAGGCTGGCCTGGGTCACGGCGCGAAAGTAGGTTTCCTTGATGGTTTTGTCCTGCTCCTCGGGCTGCGTCAGGACGATCTGCACGGTGGAGTCGTCCGGCCCGGCCTCGCGCAACAGCCGCGCCGGCGGGCTGCCGCGTGGCAACTCCCGGCTCACGCTGGCAGTGGCGGCCGCATGCGTGCGGTCGCCGGCCGCGCGATCCCATGCCTTCACGAAATTGTTGTACAGCGCGATCAATGCCTTGCCGCCGTCGATGCGGCAGGCGTAATCCTGATACGGTTTCAGCGTGGCGAACCCGCCGTCCGCGGCCATTCCCTGCAAGCACTCGCGCCGCTCGTTGACGCCGCCCTGTTCGCGGCGCGTATCGTCGAGCAGATGGGCCGTCGTGTCCCAATAATCGGTCACAGAGTTCAGGCCCATCACGTAACCGACGGCCTTGGCCCCCTCTTCGTAATCGAAATCGATCAGGACAGGCTTCTGGTGGTGCGTGCCCAGGTATTGCATGCCGGGCTTTTCGATTTCCCCCATCGTCAAGCCGCGCGGCTGGTTTATTTCGGTCGAGATACTCTTGCTGATCGCATCACTGTCGCCGTGCCGCAAGCGAATCTCCAAGCCGCCAAACACGCCCTTGAACGCGGCCGCATACCAGCTGTGACAATATTCTTCCCGCGCCATCATCGGGATATCCTCGGGCCGGACGTACTCGCCCCAATAACCGTTGCCCGCAACCGGTTTCTTTTTTTTGACCGCATCCTGCAACATCGCCAGGCTGGCTTTGGCGCTGATGTCGTCGGCGCGCTGTCCATCGGTTTTCCATGGCGAGGTGCCGTGCGAATGGCCCGGCATATTGTGCACCATCGGCGAACCGATCCGGTCATGCCAGATCAGCAGGCGCACCCTGACGTGACGCCGTGCGGCGGCGATCAGCAAGTCGCCAAAAGTTTCGCCACGCGGCCAGGTCGCGCCGTTGCCGCGCACCACTTCCATACCCGGGTCGAAGCCCCAGCAGCACAGGTCGACCGAATGTTTAGCCTTGGCGATCTCCGCGGCGATGTCGGCAAACGCTTCCTGTCCGCAAATGAACAGCGCCAACTTGTTGTTGTGCGTAATTGGATGAGTGGCCTTGCCCTTCAGGTTGCGATTTTCCAGCAGCCACTGGAGCGAACTCGTCGCGCTGCGGCCGACTTCGTCGATATGGGTCGTTTCGATGCGGCCGCTCGATTCCGGCATGGCGCTCTCCAGTCAGTGTCGTGCATCATTGAACCCAGCGGCCATCGGCGGTGTCGTCGAACGCGCGCAAACCGCGGTTCGACAGCTTCTGTTCGCCATCCGCCGCCGCGTTCGGGGCGAAGCGTGCGCTGGCCTGCAATGAAAACTCTTCACCATTGCCAAGGACGACACGGTAGCGCGGCGTGCCGTCCTGATGCGCGATCAGGATGCGGCCGAATTCGTCGGTCAAGCCGCGTTCGACTTCGGCGTCTCCCCTGTACAGCGTGTACGGCACGTGCGCGTATTGACCACCATGCGCATGGGCCTGGATCGTATGCTGCAATTGCCCCGCTACCGGCGCGATGGGCGGTTCCAGCTCCGGTTGCGGCCGGTTCTTGGGCGCCAGCGTTTCCAGGTTTCCATGGAACAGCGTCGGCGACGCGGTAAAAAACTGCACCTTGTCGCTAATTTCAAGCATGCAATTGGCGCCATGCAGGCGCACGCCTTTGCGGCCGCGAATATCCACCCAGTCGGTCTGGCTGATCAACTCCAGAACCTTGTTGGCGACGATATCGACGGTATCGGTTTGCGCCGCGATCTGCACCGGGCCAGCTGCGGCGATCAGTTTCATGCCAGCCTTGTGGACGAACAGGCGGAACGCTGCACCGATGCTGGCGAACAGGCCGCCGCCGGCTGCCAGCGACAGGTCGCACCCGGTCGTCAGCGCGGTGTGCTCGGCGCTGGCGATGTGCGTCGATTGCGCGGTCGTCGTTTCGATACCGGCCGGACTGGCCAGCACCAGATGCGGCTTTGATAATTCGGGAAATGCGTTTTCGCCATTGCCGCCACCGCCCTTGACCCCGGCATGCTGGGCTTTCAGCACATCGGCGGCGGCGCCCTGCTGGGCGGCGCTTTCTTGCGCACCGTAATGCTGCGCCAAGGCGGCAAGCGCCTTGTGCCGCTCGGCAGCCTCGGCCAACCGGCGCAAGGTTTCATCCATGCTCTTGATATGCGAGCCGGCACCGGGGCGCGCTTCGGTGGTCAGCAACATGCCGCGGCCGGCGCGCGCCACGCCCCAGGCGTCTGACGCCAGTTCCCAGCCCTCGCCACGCGCATCCTTGCGCCCGTTGGCGTCTTCGATGCGGCTGATGCAGCCGAGCGACAATTGGCTGTGCTGATGATCGCTTTTCAGTTGCGCCTGGATGCGCTGGTGCGTGTCGTCGAGCACCAACTGGTTACCGCGCACGCCGTAGCCGCCGCCAGGCATCAACTCGGCGCTGCGCCAGCCCCCAAGCATGCGTTGCCCCGGCAAATTCCACGGCGGCGCATGCTTGCCGTTGTATACCGCGCCGACAATGACGGGACGGTCGATATTGCCGTCGAGAAACTGGATCAGCACTTCCTGGCCGATGCGCGGCAACGCGATCTGGCCGAACGCCTGGCCCGCCCATGGCGTCATGACCCTGATCCATGGCGAACTGCCCGCGTCGAACTTGCCCAGCCGGTCCCAGTGGAATTGCACCTTCACCCGGCCCAGACCGTCGGTATGGATGGTTTCACCTGCCGGCCCGGTGACAATCGCCGTCTGCACGCCGGGCAACGCGCAAGGCGTGCTGTTGAACTGTCGCCCCGGATACCAGCGGACGCTCTTGCGGATGCAGTTAAAACGGTTTTCATAATGCGACTTCGCACCCGTGCCTGCCTGGTAATTGTTGCTGGCGATATGATCGACCGACAGGATCAGGTATTCGCGCGAGCCGATGTCCGGGCGCGCCGGTTCACCTCTGGCCGGCATGGATTGCTTGCCGCTGAAGTGTCCGCCCAGCGTGAAACTGCGCCCGGCCTGGACGCAGCGGTGATTGCCGCCCGCGTCGAAATATTGCGCCCGGCAGTTATGCTCTTCCAGGCGGCGTTGCGCCAGCGCTTCGCCGTCGCCCATGTCGGCATAGCCATAGCCGGTGTCCTGATACAGTTCATGGGCAAACACGTCGCCCTGCTGGTGCAGCGCATGGCCGCTGGCGCGGCTGGCATACGGCTGCTTGTAGTTGAAGCTGGCCAGCGTGAGCGAGCCGGAAGCGATATTCCGTATTGCCTGCCAATCGCGAATGCCGTCGCGCTCCAGCGAGCCCGCGTCGCCGCGAAACACCATCTCGTCGGCTTCGCTGGCATGGCCGTCGCCTGGGTCGATGCTGTCGCTCAGCCAGGTATTGTCGCCCAAACAGAGCGTATGACCGTCGGCGCGATGTTCATACCAGTAATGGATACCCTGGTCTTCCCAGCGCCGGTGCAGATGGTTGTAATCGGTTTCATTATGCTGGTTGGCGCAGCTTAGTATCGCTTTTTCCTCATGCAGCCGGTTTTGCCAGTCGCGCTGCAAATAGTGATCGAAGGTCGTTTCGCTGATGTCGATGACCGTGCGTTCGTGGAACGAGACGTTGTCCATGCGCAGCCTGGAAAACGCCAGCCAGGGTTGCAGCACCATCTGGTAGAACGCGAAACCACCATCGCTGCGCAACAAGCGAAATTCGCCGACATAACCATTAAAATAGCGCAAGCTGCCGTCATCGCGCACCATCGAAATCGTGACCATCCGGCCCATCATCGCCGTCAGGGGGACGTAGAGATTGTCGGACAGCAGTTCGACGTCGAAGCGGAAGTCGCGTGACATTTCCTCGTGTGCCCGCAAGCTGTTGACCAGCAGCGCGGTATCGGGCGGACCATCGTTGCGCGGAAAATCCATGCGCAGCAAGCGGCTGTCCTGGACTCGCCAGCTCGCTCCGAAAAGGCGCGCCAGATCGGCTGCCAGCTCGCCATCATCCATTTTTCCTCCTTCGGATAGTTCCCCTAGCCCATGCTAACCATCGTGAACGCTGGCATATTGATGGAACTCAAACTAGTTGCCCATACGCAAAAAAGCCGCATCGGCCCTGCGGCGGATGCGGCTTTCATTTCAACCAAGAAAGATTATTTCTTGGCGGCTTTCGAATACTTGATGCTCATTTCCTGCAGCAGGTTATCCGCATGGTCCACTTCCTTCATCACCCACAGCATGTAGCGGATGTCGAGGTGGATGGCGCGCGTGATGGCCGTGTCGAAGTACCAGTCCTTGGTGATCGATTCATACGTCGAGTCGAAGTTCAGCCCGATCAGCTCACCGCGCTTGTTCATCACGGCCGAGCCGGAATTGCCGCCCGTGGTGTCGGCGCTGGTGAGGAAGTTGACGGGAACCGTGCCCAATACCGGATCGCGGAACTGGCCGTAGCGTTTTTGCTTGACGGCATCGATCAGCGCTTGCGGTGCTTCGAACGGGGCCTTGCCAGTGACTTTCTCGACGATGCCTTCCACGGTCGTGAACGGTCCCTTGGACAGCCCATCGCGCGGCGAGTATGGCGACACGGTGCCGTACGTTACGCGCAGGGTCGAGTTGGCGTCAGGATAGACAGGTTTGCCTTGCGACTTCTTCCATGCGATCACGGCTTGCATATATTGCGGAATCACGCGCTCGAGGTTGCCGTCGATTTCCTTGCGGCGCTCTTCCAGCGCCGCCTCGACCGGCTGCAACTTGATGGCCAGCGCCATGAAGGCGTCATCGGACTGGGCAACGGCGGCCTGGTCCTTTTCCAGCCAGGCCAGGCGCTTGGCTGTGTCAGCCAGTTGCGTCTGCTGGTACAGGGCCGCCACGGCGCTTGGCGCCGGCAGCAGCGCATCCAGGCCTTGCGGATGGCTCTTCGCCGCCAGTTGCGCGTAACGCTTCAGGCCAGCTTCAAAACGCGCCTGGTCGACCTTGTTGACGTACGATTGCTCCAGGCGGGCCAGACGGGCCTTGATGAAGGCCAGGTCGCGCTGCTGGTAGCCCGATTCGCGCTCGGCGTCCGCTTTCTGGCGCTCCAGCGACAAGCGGTAGATGGTGCGCGCGCTTTTCAGCAAGTCGCTGTTGGTGGCAACACTCCAGGCGAACTCTTCTTCGCTCAAGGCCATGTCGCTGGCGATCGCCGCGTCCAGTTCGGCCAGCAGGGTCGGCGACACGTTCGGCTGTTTCGCGTACCAGGCGCGGAACTCGGCATCCTGCACATCCTTGATGGCGGCGATGTCCTTGCGCGCGAAACCGTCGAGCAAGCCCTGGGTTTTCTTCAGCACGTTGTTGATGCTTTTCACCACGCTCGCATAGCGCACGGCAGCGGCCGCGTCGCCATTCGTCGCCTCGGCCATCACGGCCAGGTCGGCTTGCAGTTCCGATACTTTCAGGGGGAAAGCCGTGTCGCGTGCAAAACGGATTTCCGCCGGCAGCTTGTAGCGGCTGGTGCGGCCGGGGTAGCCCGCCAGCAAGATGCCGTCACCAGCTTTCAAGCCTTCGGCCGAGACCACCAGGAAATCCTTCGATTTATACGGCACGTTGTCGGGCGACGGGTCGGCCGGGCGGCCATCCTTGCCCACGTAGGCGCGCAGGAACGAATAGTCGCCCGTGTGGCGCGGCCATTCGTAGTTGTCGATGTCGCCGCCGAAGTTGCCGATCTTGTCCGATGGCGCGTAGACCAAGCGCACGTCGCGTATCATCATCTGGCGGATGCGGTAGTACTCGAGGCCGCGGTGGAAGGCAGGCACGGAGCAGCGGTACATCTTGTCCGTTTCGCATTCGGCGATCAGGTCCTTGACGCGCTTTTCCACGGCTTCGTGGCGCGCGCGGCCGCTCATGTCGGCCGTCAAGCCTTTCAGCACGCGGTCGCTGACGTTCTCCACCTTGTCCGTCACATACACGAGGCTGTTCGGACCGCCCGGCAGCTCTGCGGCGCGCGTCTTGGCCAGGAAGCCGTCGGTGATGTAATTGTGTTCCGGCGTGGAATTGCGCTGCACGGCACCGTACGCGCAGTGGTGGTTCGTCACCACCAGGCCGGCGTCGGAGACGAAAGCGGCCGAGCAGCCGCCGAGCGACACGATGGCGCTCATCGGGTGCTTGCTCAGGTCGGCCAGTTTTTCTGCAGGAATTTCGATGCCGACCCGTTTCAGTTCGGCTTTCAGCTGTGGCAGTTGATGTGGTTGCCACTGCCCTTCGTCGGCGTGTGCGCCAGCGAACGCGCCCAACAAGGCGACTGGTACAACGATTGTTTTGAACAAGATATGCCCCTCCATAAATAGCAGGCGAAAGTATAGCCTGTCCAGGGGGCATGAGTCGGCAAAAATTAACCCCTTGCAATTTCCGTATCAGGCGGCCGGCCGCCCCGCTCCCTGCAGGGGTATCTGCAGGGCCAGTCGGCAACCGACGCCCGATGCCGGCAAGCCCACATAAAAGTGGCCGCCCAGCGCCGTCACCCGCTCGGCGATGCCGATCAGGCCAAAACACTGTTTCTTGCGTTGTTGCTGCGGCGTGATGCCGATGCCGTTGTCGCTGATGGCCACGTACACGGCGCAGGCATCCGAACTGAACTCGATCTCGACCTGGCTGGCCTGGGCATGGCGCATGACGTTGCTCAGCGCTTCTTGCACGATGCGGAACAGCACGATCTCGGCCTGGCTGCCGATGGTGGAAAACAGCGCCTCGTCGCGTATCAGCAAACGGCAAGCGACGCCGCTGCGCTTGCGGAAGTCGCCCACCTGCCATTCGATGGCGGCCTGCAAGCCCAGGTCCAGCGCCATCGGACGCAGCTCGTTGATGATGCCGCGCACGCTCCTGATGGTGGTGTCGACGTTGCTGAGCACGGCGCCGACGCGGCGGTGCAGGCGCGGATGGGAGCCTTCGGTGCGCGCGCTGAGCATGGAGATATCGATGCGCAGCGCCAGCAGGTTTTGCCCCAGTTCATCGTGGATATCGCGCGAAATGCGCTTGCGCTCGTCTTCCTTGGCCGTTTCCAGGTGCAGCGCCAGCTGGCGCAACTGCGCGTGCGACTGGCGCAGGGCGCCATCCATCAGCTTGCGTTCGGTAATGTCCGTGTGCGCCACCACCACGCGCAGCGGCCCTTCGCCGAGAAAACGGCTGACCCTGGCCTGCGACCAGCGGGGGCCTGAGCGCGTGATAAATTCATACTCGAGCGCAAACGTGTCGGCACGGCCGGCAATGACGGAGCGGATGCCGGCGGCCAGCTCGCGTCCGGAACTGCGCTGCCAGCGCGGATCCGTGTCGCAAAACTCCAGGTACTGCAGCGGTTTTTGCATCTGCCCGACAAAATCGAGGCACGCCTGGTTGGCATGCACGACGCTGCCCGTCTGGTCCAGCACCAGCACCCGGTCCGTCAGCGAATCGATGGTGGCATGAAAGAAACGCTCGGCATCGCGCAAGGCCTCCTGCGCCCGCTCACGCTGCTGCACTTCCAGCTGCAGATGCTGGTTGGCGTGCAGCAATTCGGCCGTGCGGTCGATGACCCGCTGGTCCAGCTCGCGGTGCAGTTCGCGCAAATCCGCCTCGGCCAGCTTGCGCTCGGTGATATCGGAAAACACGCCGACAAAATGGCTGATGCTGCCGCCCCCCGTGCGCATGGGCGTGATCGACAGCGATTCGACGAAGCGCTCGCCATTCTTGCGCCGGTTCACCAGTTCGCCATACCAGCTGCCATCCCGGTGCAGGCTGCGCCACATGGCTTCATAGAAATGGGGCAAATGCGTGCCGCCGCCGAGGAAGGACGGATCGCGCCCGATGGCTTCCTCGGCCTGGTAGCCGGTGATGGTGGTGAAGGCGGGGTTGACGGAAATGATGCGGTTGTCGCTGTCCGTCACCAGCACGCCCTCGCGGATGCTGTCGAGGATGACGAAGGCGCGCCGCAAGGCCGATTCGCGCGCGTGCTCGTCACCCAGGTCCGTCACGAGCATGCGCGCCGTGTCGCTGGCCGCGTCAAAATTGGCTTCGATGCGCACCATGCCGCCCGCCGAGCCGCCGAACAGCTGGGCTTCGAGCACTTGCCGCGCGCCGCTCGTGAAGACGGCGTCGAGGAAGCGGCGGAAGCTGCCCTGCGCCTGGGGCGCGACGAATTGCTCGAAACGCCGCCCCAGCAGCTGGTTCTTGTCGCGCTGCAGCAAGCCGCAGGCCGCCACGTTGACACGCGTGACGACGCCCTCGGGCGCCAGCGAGAAATAACTGACGGGCGCCTGTTCATACAGCTGCGCATAACGGTCGCGGCTGCTTTCATATTCATTCTTCAGCTGTTCCAGCTCGGCCAGGGCCGCGTTCTGCATTTCCAGCTCGATCTGGCTGACCTGCAACTCATGCAGCTGGCGCATCACGTCTTCACTCGACTGCGGCGCGGGCTGGCGCTGCTGCGCCGCCAATTGCTCGGCCTGCTCTCGCAATCTGGCCGGCGCGCTCTCCTCGTCGAATGGCTCGTTCATGACACGTTCTCGCCGCTATTGCCGGCCGCCGCGGCGCCGGACTGGATCTGGCGCAACTGGGCTTCCAGCAGTTTCGATTCCGTGATGTTGATGAAGGTCACCACCACGCCATCGATCACGTTTTCGATCGTGCGGTAGGGCATGATGCGCACGTTGCGCCCCGTCTTGGTTTCCACTTGCCGCTCGCAAAACACGAGGCTGCGGATCACTTCCAGCGCATCGTCTTCCAGGCCCGGATAGTCAAGGTCGTTGACGATGTCGCTGAGCGGACGGCGCAAGTCCGTCTGGATCAATTTGTAGATTTGCGTGGCCGGCGCCGTGAAGCGGCGGATGCGCAGCTCGCTGTCGAGGAAAATGGTGGCGATATCGGTGCTGTTGAGCAAGTTTTTCATGTCGCTGTTGACCAGCGACAAGTCGTCGACCTTCGATTGCAGCTCGGCATTGACCGTGTACAGCTCCTCGTTGAGCGACTGCATCTCTTCCTTCGAGGTGGTCAGCTCCTCGTTCGTCGATTGCAGCTCTTCATTGGTCGACTGCAATTCCTCGTTGGCCGACTTGAGTTCTTCGCGCGAGGTCTGCATCTCGTCGCGCACGGCCTGGACTTCATTGCGCGCCTGCGCCAGCTGCTGCTCCAGCTCCAGCACCTTCGGATTCGGCGAGCGGCCGCGGCGCACCTCGGTCACCAGCGGCGCACTGGAGAACGTCACGAAGACCATGCCGCGCAGGGACTCGGGCTGGCTCAGCGCTTCGGCGCTCAGATCCACGCCCAGGGATTGGCCCAGGTGGTCCTTGACCACCAGCCCCTTCAGGCGCACCACGCTTTCACTTTGCAGGGCTTGCTTGATCAGGCTCGCCAGCTCGTAGCGCAAGCCTTCGCGCGCCATGGCGTGGATATTCCAGTTGGCCTTGCCGGCCGCCGGTTCCAGGAAGGCGCCCGTGCGGCCGTTGATGTACAGGATGTCGCCATCCTGGTTCAGCAGCGCGGCGGCAGGCGAATATTTCTGGAGCAATAATTGCTCGACATGGGATTGAATCTTTCCAGTCATGCTCACTTCTCTCGTGTCGCTAGGTGTAGGGGGGGATGCCAACGATACCTTGGTGGGGAAATACGTGGGCAGGCGCTGGGGCGCCAGGTTGTCGAGGCGGCGATACAGCCGGGTCGACGTGGTCAGGGGCGAAAACAGGTCGTAAAAATGGCCGGGCGTGTCGGCGCTGCCCAGCAGCAAAATGCCGTCACGGTTCAGCGCGTAATGAAACAAGGGTATCAAACGCTGCTGCAGCTTGGCATTGAGATAAATCAACAGATTGCGGCAGCACAGGATGTCGAGCTTGGTGAACGGCGGGTCTGAAATGATGTTTTGCTGGGCAAAGATGATCGTGTTGCGGATCTCTTTCTTCACGTGGTAGCCGTTCTTGTCATTGACAAAGAAACGCGCCAGCCGTTCGGCGGACACGTCGCTGATGATGCTGTGCGGAAAATGACCCTGCCGCGCGCGGTCAATGGCGTCGGCCGACAGGTCGGTGGCAAAGATCTGCAGGCTGTATTTCGACGGCGGATTGATGCTGGCCACCACTTCATGAAAGACCATGGCCAGCGAATACGCTTCCTCGCCCGTGGAGCAGGCGGGCACCCAGGCCTTGAAGGCACGCCCGTCCGGATGGGCCGCCAGCATTTGCGGAAACACCACCATCTTCAGGTATTCCCACACCTTGGGGTCGCGGAAGAAGTTCGTCACGCCGATCAGCAATTCCTTGAACAGCAAGTCGATTTCGGCGGGATTGGCGCGCAAGTACGGCACATATTCTTCCATCGACGTCATTTGATACAAGCTCATGCGCCGCTCGATGCGCCGCAGCACCGTATTGATCTTGTAATCGGTAAAACTGTTGCCGGTGTGCTCGGACAGCAAGGCAACAATTTCCTGCAGGGAATTGCGCCCGTTCGGCTCATGCCCGGGCAGGCTGAGAAAACTGCTGCGGAACAGATAGGTGATGATCTTGTCCGGCATCTTGTCGGGAAAATCGACCACGTCGACCACTTCGGCTGCCACCGCGCTTTGCGGCATCATGTCGAACTTGGCCGTATCGGGATGCTGGGCCAGGGTCAGGCCGCCGGCCTGCTTGATCGCCTGCAGGCCGCGCGTGCCGTCGCTGCCCATGCCGGAAAACACCACGCCGACGGCCAGTTCGCCCAGTTCGCTGGCGAGACTCTCGAAAAAGGTATTGATGGGCAGGCGGTGGCCGCGCAGCTGCACCGGCTCGCTGAGCACGAAACGCCCTTTCGACAGGCCCAGGTCGGCATTCGACGGTATCACATAGATGTGATTGGGCCGCAATTCCGCCTGATGCGTGATTTCCGTGACAGGAATGCTGGTGGCGCGCTGCAGCAGTTCCGGCAGCATGGCCTTTTGCGTGGGATCGAGATGCTGGATCACCACATAGGCAATCCCGCTTTCCTGCGGCACGTTGGCCAGGAAAGCGACGATGGGATCAAGCCCGCCGGCAGAAGCGCCGATGGCCACCACCGGGAAAACGATGGCGGCCACTTCGGGAACGGAAGTATTGCTGTGTTTACTGCATGTCATCGTCTGCAAGATAGCAGCCACGGCCAAAGCATCAGGCTGAAAATTAATAATCTTGGATTCTAGCACTCAAGATGCGCAGGAAAACGCGAATTTGGCGCAGGGGTTTTGCCTGCGCCAGGCAGCCGCCCTGCGACTCCCCTTACTGCGCCTGCGGCACGTGCCAGCCGCCGCCCAGCGACTGGATCAGGGCCACGGCCGTCGTCTGGCGGTCCGCCTGCGCCTGCACCAGCGAGCGGCGCGCCGACAGGGCCGTCACTTGCGCCGTCACCACGTCCGTGTAGCCGACCTGGCCCGCGTTGTAGCGGTTCAGCATCTGCTGCTCGACCTGGTCGGCGGCGGACGACGCCTGCTGGCGCAAGGCCAGCTGCTCGGCCAGCGCGCGCGTGGCCGACAACTGGTCTTCCACGGCGCCAAAGGCAGTCAATACCGTCTGGCGGTAGCGCGCCACTGCCGCCTCATGCCCCGCCTTGGCCGCGTCCACGCTGGCGGTCGTGGCGCCCGCGTTGAACAGGGTTTGCGCGGCCGACACGCCCAAGGACCACAGGCTCGACGATGCATTGAACAGGTCGCCCACCTTGCTGGCGCCGGAACCGTAGGAACCCGTCAGGTTCAGGCTCGGATAGTAGGCCGAGCGGGCGATGCCGATCTGCTCGTTGGCCACGGCCACGCGGCGCTCGGCGGCGGCGATGTCGGGACGGCGCTGCAGCAGGGTCGATGGCACGCCCAGCGGCACCTCGGGCACGGTCAGCGTCCACGGCGCCACGGCCAGGCTGAAGTCGGACGGCGCGCGTCCCAGCAGGATGGCGATCGCATGTTCGAGCTGGGCGCGCGCACGCGTCTGGCTCGACAGGTCGATCTGCGCATTGGCCAGCTGCGTCTGCGCCTGCAGCAGGTCGGACTTGGCGGCGATACCCGAGTTGAAGCGGTTGCTGGTGATCTCGAGCACGCGCTTGTAGCCGTCGATCGTGGAATTGAGCAGCGCGATCTGCGCATCGCTCTGGCGCAGCAAAAAATAATTGGTGGCCAGCTCGCCCTGCGCCGACAGGCGCGCCGCTGCCAGATCCGCCGCGCTGGCGGCCGCACTCGCATCCGCGCCCGTCACACCGGCGCGCAAGCGGCCCCAGATATCCGGTTCCCACGACGCGCCGATGGCGGCCTTGAAGTTGTTGTTCGTCTGCTGCTCTCCCCCGCCACCGGAGCGTGCACCGCTGCCCGTCAGGTTCACGGTGGGGAACAGCGAGGCGCGCTGTTCGCGCACCAGCGCGCGCGCCTGCTCGTACGAGGCGATGGCGGCCGCCACGTTCTGGTTCGATATGTCGATGCCTTCGGCCAGCTGGTTCAGCTGCGCGTCGCCGAACAGGGTCCACCACGGCCCCCGTTCCAGGGTGTCGGCCGGCACGGCAGGCTGCCAGCCGGCCGCCTCCTTGAACGTTTGCGGCGCGGCGGCCGTCGGCGTTTCATACGTGGGGCTGACGGTGCAGCCGGCCAGCAGCAGGAAAGCGGTAGCGGCGGCCAGTGCCGGCAAATGGCGTGCGGGGACGGCGGATGGAATAGGTTTTACTTGCTTCATGATTGTGTGCTCGGGTTATCTGGCCCAGGAATGCGGCTCAATTGCTGCTCGTCGGCGCCGCGCGTGCGCAGCTTGTCGAGCAGGATGTAGACCACCGGGGTGGTCAGCAATGTGAGTAACTGGCTGGCAATCAGGCCGCCGATGATGGCGACCCCCAAGGGCTGGCGTAGCTCCGACCCCTCGCCGAAACCGATCGCCAGCGGCAAGGCGCCAAGCGCCGCCGCGAGGGTGGTCATCAGAATGGGGCGGAAACGCAGCAAACATGCCTCGCGCACCGCCTCCACCGCACTCAAGCCGCGCGAACGCTCGGCCTCCAGCGCGAAGTCGATGATCAATATAGCATTTTTCTTCACGATACCGATCAACAGGAACACGCCGATCAGGGCGATGATGGAAAACTCCATGCGGAACAGCAGCAATGCCAGCACGGCGCCCACGCCCGCCGACGGCAAAGTCGACAGCACGGTGACGGGGTGGATCAGGCTCTCGTACAGAATGCCCAGCACGATGTAGATCACCACGATGGCCGCCAGGATCAACAGCGGCTGCTCCTTGTTGCTGTCCTGCGCACTCTTCGCCGAACCCTGGAAGCTGCCGCGCACGTTCACGGGCATGCCGATTTCCGACTCCGCCTGGGCCACGGCCGCCTGCCCGTCGCTGAGCGGATAGCCGTCGGCCAGGTTGAACGACACGGTAGTGGCCAGTTCGCCGCCCTGGTGGTTGATCGACGTGGCCGTCGAGCTTTCCGCAAAGCTGCTGAACGAGGACAGCGGCACCATATGCGCCAGGGTGGTCGACAGGGCCGAGCCGCTGGACGGGTCGCGCGCGGCCGTCGTATTCGACGGCGCCACGCTGGTGGTGGCGGTGCTGGTGGCGGCAGTGGTCGCGGAGCCTGTGGCGGCGACGGCCGCCGCATTCGACGCCGGCACGTACACGGAGCGCAGCGCTTCCGGGCTTTGCGCGTAGCGCGGCGCCACTTCCATGATCACGTGGTACTGGTTCAGCTCATCGTAGATGGTCGCCACCTGGCGCTGGCCGAAGCTGTTGTACAGCGCATTGTCGATATCTTTGACCTGCACGCCCAGCTGCGTGGCGCGGTCCTTGTCGATGGAAACAAAGGTTTCCACGCCATTTTCCGCCTGGTCCGTGTCGACGTCGATCAGGGCCGGCTGCAGCTTCATCTGGTCGGCCAGCTTGGCCGCCCATTTTTTGAGGTCCGCCTGGTTGTCGCTGATCAGGGTGTACTGGTAGGTCGAATTGCTCGAGCGCCCGCCCATGCGCAAATCCTGCACGGGATTGAGGAACAGCGAAATGCCCGTCACCTTGGCCAGCTGCGGACGCAAGCGAGCGATGACGGCCTGGCCCTTGTCCGTGCGCTGCGAGGCCGGCTTCAGGTCGATGAACATGAAGCCGCCCCCTGCCCTGCCGCCGCCCGTAAACCCGACGACGGTGGCGACGGCCGGATCGTCCTTGATGATGTCGACCAGCTGGCGCAATTTACTTTGCATGGCCTGGAACGAGATGCTCTGGTCGGCGCGCATGCCGCCATTGATCTGGCCCGTATCCTGCTGCGGGAAAAAGCCCTTGGGCGCGGCCGCGAACAGGTACACGTTCAGGCCGACGACGAACACGAGAATGGTCATCACGAGCGCGGCGCTGGACAAGGCCCAGTCCAGGCAGTGCTCGTAGACTTTCAGCATGCGCTCGAAACCGCGTTCGAACCAGCGCGCGACAAGGCCGGGCGGCTTGTGCTGCTCACCGCTTTTCAGCAGCCAGGCGCACATCATCGGCGTGGTCGTGAGCGAGATCACCAGCGAAATCATCACGGCGGCCGACAAGGTCACGGCGAATTCGCGGAACAGCCGCCCCACCTGCCCGCCCATGAACAGCAGCGGGATGAAGACGGCCACCAAGGACAGGCTGATCGACAGCACGGTAAAGCCCACTTCGCGCGCGCCCAGCAGGGCCGCCTTGAAGCGGTCCATGCCCTCCTCGATGTGGCGCTGCGTGTTTTCCAGCACCACGATGGCGTCGTCGACGACAAAGCCCGTGGCCACCGTCAGCGCCATCAGGGACAGGTTGTTCAAACTAAAACCCAGCATGTACATCACGCCGAAGGTGCCCAAGAGCGAGACGATGGTGGCGACAGCCGGGATGATGGTGGCGCGCACGCTGCGCAGGAAGGCGCTGACCACCAGCACGACGAGCACGATGGACAGGATCAGGGTGAACTCGATCTCGTGCAGGGACGAGCGGATGGAATTGGTGCTGTCGGACGCCACCTGCAGCTTGATGTCGCCCGGCAGCTGCGCCTGCAATTGCGGCAGCAGCGCGCGCACGCCGTCGACCGTGGCGATGACGTTGGCGCCGGGCTGGCGCGTGATCAGCACGATGACGGCCGGGTCGCCGTTGAACAGTCCCAGGGTATTGTTGTTCTCCACGCCGTCGACCACTTCGGCCACGTCGTCGAGGCGGATGGCGGCGCCGTCGCGCCACGCCACGACCAGGCTGCGGTAATCGGCGGCGCTGCGCCCGCCCGAAGCCGTCGCCGCGCCCGAATAGATCTGCAGGCTGCGCTCGTCGCCGGAAATGGCACCCTTGGGCCGGTTGGCGTTGCTGGCCTGGATGGCCGCGCGCACGTCTTCCATCGACACGCTGTAGTGATTGAGCTGGTAGGGCAGCAGTTCCACGCGCACGGCCGGCAGCGAACCGCCGCCCAGTTCCACGTCGCCCACGCCCTTGACTTGCGCCACCTTCTGCTGCACCAGATTCGACACGGCGTCGTAGATCTGGCCTGGCGTGCGCGTTTTCGACGTCAGCGCCAGGATGATCACGGGCGCGTCGGATGGATTGGCCTTGCGGTAGGTCGGATTGCTGCGCAAGGTGGCCGGCAAGTCCACGCGCGCGGCGGCAATCGCCGCCTGCACTTCGCGCGCGGCCGAATCGATCTTGCGGTTCAGGTCGAACTGCAGGTTGATGCGCGCCGAGCCCGTGCCCGACGACGACGTCATCTCGTTCACGCCCGAGATCACGCCGAGGCGCCGTTCCAGCGGCGTGGCCACCGACGTGGCCATGGTCGCGGGGCTGGCGCCGGGCAGGCTGGCGCTGACGGAAATGGTCGGATAATCGACCTGCGGCAGCGGCGAGACGGGCAGCACGAAGAAGGCGCCGACACCGGCCAGCGCGATGCCGATGGTCAGCAGCACGGTGGCAATGGGACGCTTGACGAACGGTTCTGACAGGTTCACGCGGCGCTCCCCGCGTTATCGGCCGGCTTGTCCGGGTTGACGCCCCGCGTTCTGGAGGCGAAGCGCTGGCCCAGGCGGTCGAAGCCCAGGTAGATGACGGGCGTGGTAAACAGGGTCAGCACCTGGCTGACGATCAGGCCGCCGAAGATGGCCAGGCCCAGCGGACGGCGCAACTCGGCGCCCTCGCCCCAGCCCAGCATCAGCGGCACGGCCGCGAACAGCGCCGCCAGGGTCGTCATCAGGATCGGACGAAAGCGCAGCAGGGCCGCCTGGTGGATGGCTTCCTGCGGGCTCTTGCCCTCGTCGCGCTCGGCCTCGATGGCGAAGTCGATCATCATGATGGCGTTCTTCTTGACGATGCCGATCAACAGGATGATGCCGATGATGCCGATCACGCCCAGGTCCTGCCCGGAGATCATCAGCGCCAGCAAGGCGCCCACGCCGGCCGACGGCAGGGTCGACAGAATCGTCAGCGGGTGGATATAGCTTTCGTACAGCACGCCGAGCACGATGTACACGCAGACGACGGCGGCGAGAATGAGCCACAGCTGGTTCGACAGCGAGTTTTCATATGCGCCGGCCGCGCCGAGGAACGTCAATGTCACCGATGGCGGCAAGGCGATATCCTTGGCGGCCTGGCGGATGGCGTCGACGGCGCTGCCCAGCGCCACGCCCTGCGTCGTGTCGAAACCGAGGGTCGTGGCCGGGTATTGCGCCACGTGCGTGATTTGCAGCGGCGCCTGCTTTTCGCTGACGCTGGCAAAGGCGGACAGCGGCGTCGACTTGCCGGAACCCGTGCGCACCTGCAGGTCCGACAGGTCGGACGGCGTGGTGACGATGCCCGGCTGCGCTTCGAGGATCACGCGGTACTGGTTGGTTTCCGTGAAAATCGTCGAAATGATGCGCTGGCCGAAAGCGTTGTACAGCGCGTCGTCGACGGTTGCCGTGGTGACGGACATGCGCGCGGCGCTGTCGCGGTCGATCGCCACGGTGACGGCGGCGCCCGTGGCGCCCGCATCCGTGACGACGTTGCGCAGCTGCGATTTTTCGCGCATGCGCGCGGCCAGCTTGCCGGCCCACTCGGTGACGGTGGCCGTGTCGGCCCCTTCGAGCGAGACGCGGTACTGCGTCGGGCCCGATTCCGCATCGATGGTCAGATCCTGCGTCGGCTGCAGATACAGGGTCACGCCGGCCACCTTGGCCACGCGGTTGCGCAGGCGCTCCATGACCTCGTCCTGGCTGCCGCTGCGCGGACGCTTCAGGTTGATCAGCATGCTGCCCGTGTGCAGCATGGTGTTGTTGGCTGCATCCACCCCGACGAGGGAGCTCAGGGTATCGACAGCGGGGTCTTCCAGCAGCGCGCTGGCGGCCGCCTGCTGCAAGGTGGCCATGCGCTCGTACGAGACGGCTTGCGAGGTTTCGATGCGCGCCTGCAGCTGCCCCGTATCCTGCGTGGGGAACAGGCCTTTCGGGATGGTGATATACAGGATGACGGTCAGCACCAGCGTGGCCAGCGCCACCAGCAGGGTCAATCCCTGGCGTTTCAGCACCCACACGAGCGCATGGTCGTACTGCACGATCACGCGGTCGAGGAAAGCCTGGAGGCGCTGGCCCGTGGCGCTGATTTTTTCATCGGCGTGGCTTTTCAGCCAGCGCGCCGACATCATCGGCACCAGGGTCAGGGAGACCACGGCGGAAATCAGGATCGTGATGGCCAGGGTCATGGCAAATTCGCGGAACAAGCGGCCCACCACGTCGCCCATGAACAGCAGGGGAATCAGCACGGCGATCAGGGAGACCGTCAGCGAGATGATGGTAAAGCCGATCTGCGACGCACCCTTCAATGCCGCCGCCATCGGCGTTTCGCCCTCCTCGATGTAGCGGGCGATGTTTTCGATCATGACGATGGCGTCATCGACGACAAAGCCCGTGGCGATCGTCAGGGCCATCAAGGAGAGGTTGTTCAGGCTGTAGCCGAGCAGATACATGACGCCGCAGGCGCCGATCAGCGAGATCGGCACGGACAGGCTGGCGATCACCGTGGCGCGCATGCTGTGCAAAAAGGCGAAGATCACCAGCACCACCAGCAGCACGGACAACAGCAGTTCCATTTCCACGTGCTCGACCGAAGCGCGGATGCCCGTCGTGCGGTCGCTCAGCACGTCGAGCTTCATGGCCGCCGGCAGGCTGGCCTGCAGGTCGGGCAGCAAGGCCTTGATGGCGTCGACCGTCTTGATGACGTTGGCGCCGGGCTGGCGCTGCACGTTCAGGATGATGGCCGGCTGCTTGCCCGACCAGGCGCCAAGCCGCGTGTTTTCCGCGCTGTCGACGACATTCGCCACGTCGGACAGGCGCACGGGCGCGCCGTTTTTATAGGTGATGATCAGGCGCTTGTAGTCTTCCGCCGTCACCAGCTGGTCGTTGGCGTTGATGGTGAACGAACGCGTGGGGCCGTCGAAACTGCCCTTGGCGCTGTTGACGTTGGCCGCGGCGATGGCCGTGCGCAGGCTGTCGAGGCCCAGGCCGTACGACGCCAGCAATTTCGTGTCGCCCTGGATGCGCACGGCCGGACGCTGGCCGCCCGACAGCGAGACGAGACCCACGCCGTTGACCTGGCTGATTTTGAGCGCCAGACGCGTGTTGACGATGTTCTGCACCTGCGTCAGCGGCATCGTGTCCGATGTGATGGCCAGAGTCAGCACGGGCGCGTCGGCCGGGTTGATCTTCGCGTACACGGGCGGCGCCGGCAAGTCGGTCGGCAGCAGCGAGCCACCCGCATTGATGGCCGCCTGCACTTCCTGCTCGGCCACGTCCAGGGTCTGGCCCAGCGTGAATTGCAGGGTGATGATGGAGACGCCTGCCGCGCTGGTGGAACTCATGCGCTGCAAGCCCGACATCTGCCCGAACTGGCGTTCCAGCGGCGCCGTCACCGTCTGCCCCATGACTTCCGGGCTGGCGCCCGGGTACAAGGTCTGCACCTGGATGGTGGGGAAATCCACCTGCGGCAAGGCGGCCAGCGGCAGGAACTTGAAGCCGACCAGCCCCGCCAGCACGATGGCCAGCATCAGCAGCGCCGTGGCGACGGGGCGCTTGATGAATGGCGTCGATGGACTCATTGCGCTGCGCCCTTTGCGGGAGCGGTCGCCGGCGCCGATGCTGCAGCCGATGCGGCCGGTGCGCTGGCCGCGCCGTCAGCGTGCTGGCGACGGTGGCGGCGTTCGCCGGTGCCTGCCCCCGCGCCACCGGCGCCCATGGCCGGCTTGTCGCCCGCCAGGGTGACTTTCGCGCCTTCCTTCAGGCGGTCGGCGCCTTCCGTGATGACTTGTTCTCCCGCTTCCAGGCCGGCGCGGATTTCCACCATGTCGGTGGTCGCCTGGCCCCGCGTGACCATGCGCACGGTGACGGTTTTATCCGCTTTGAGCACGTAGACAAAGTCGCCGTTGTTACTGTGGCGCAGGGCCGTCACGGGCACCAGCACGGCGCCCGTGATGTTGCCCAGCTCCAGGCGCACGTTGACGAACTGGCTGGGGAACAGCGCCATCTTGTCATTCGTGTAGCGGGCCTTGGCGCGCACGGTGCCCGTCTGCACGTCGACCTGGTTGTCGAGCGCCGTCAAGCTGCCCTTGTCCAGGGTATGCGTGCGCGTGCGGTCCAGCGCCAGCGCCGCCAGGGCCGCGCCGCCATTCAGGCGCTCCTGGATGGTCTGCACTTTATCCTGCGGCACGGAGAACTCGACGTCGATGGGCGAGAGCTGCGTCACCACCACCACGCCGCCCGTATCGCTGGTGCTGACCAAATTGCCGATGTCGATCACCTTCAGGCCCGCGCGGCCGCTGATCGGCGACACCACCTTGGTGTAGCCGAGGTTCAGCCTGGCCGTGCCTTCGGATGCGCGGTCCGTCATCACCGTGCCTTCCAGCTGTTTCACCAGGGCGGCCTGCGTATCGACGTCCTGGCGCGCGATGGAATCCTGGCCCAGCAAAGTCTGATAGCGTTTCAGGGTCAGGCGCGCGTTTTCCAGCTGCGCTTCGTCGCGCTGGCGCTGGCCCGTGGCCTGCATCAGCGCCATCTCGAACTGGGCCGGGTCGATCTGCGCCACCACCTGGCCCGCCTTGACCATGCCGCCTTCCTTAAATTTCAATTCCTTCAAAATGCCCGACACTTGCGGGCGCACCGTCACGGTGGATGCTGCCGTCACCGTGCCCAGCGCGTCGAGCACCACGGGCAGGTCGGATTTCACGGCCGTGGCCACACCCACGGTGGTCGAAGGGCCGCCGCGGCGCCCGCCCGGGCCACCGGGCCCGCCAGGACCGCCTGGGCCACCCATGCCGGGGCCGCCCTGGGCGCTGGTGCCCGAATGGGTCAGGTACCAGGCACCGCCCCCCAGCGCAGCCATCACGGCCAGCGCGATGACCGTGCCGACGATTTTCGAACGACGGCTGCGCCGCGAGGTATTGGGTGTAGTCTGCGAATCCATCGCTTATCCTTGTCTAGGCCGCTGGCACGGCGAGTCTGTGGCGCCGGCCGAGGTGGAACACACTCAGGCCGGACGACCGTTTTTCGGGGTTGTTTCGGTACAAAGCCGGGGGAGTCAAGAGCTGAAAATCAGCTGAAAAAACATCGCTCCCTAGCGTAAAACGACTCTAGCATAGTCATGTAACTGTTTCATTTCTGCCTGAAACAATTACACACAGCCAGCCAGGCATGGGAGGATCAGACGGGCCGGCAGGCGGGCCGCCACTGCGGGGGAATGGTGGAAAAATCAGGCTTGCGGGGCGCCGCGCCCTGGCGAGCACGTGGCGCGGGCGACTCGCATGCAGATACAAACTCGCTACAAATCTCCGGCCAGTCGGCTTGACCTGGCGCCGCGCGGGTGCCCAGCCGACGGGAGACAGCGGCAATTCTTTACGTGGATTTACAAGGTCATGCCGAGGATGACGTCCTGGTAGTCGGTACGGCCCACGCGGAAGGTGCGCCTTCCCAGCTGCGCAAAGCCGCAGCGCGCATAGAACGCCAGCGCATCGTGGTTTTCCGCGTACACGCCCAGCAGCACCCTCCCCGCTCCGCTGGCGCGCGCCTGCTCCACGGCCGCCTGCATCAAACGCTGGCCCACGCGCTGGCCCTGGAAGCGGTGCAGCAGGTAGATGCGCTTGATTTCCAGATCGTTCGGGCGCGGGTCCGCCACCGGCAAGCCGGCGGGACTGAGCACCAGATAGCCGACGGGCGCGCCGCCCGGCGTGGCCTCGGCCAGCCACAGCCGCATGGCCGCCAGCGCCAGCCAGTCGCGGTACAGCTGCACGTCGTGCTGGCGCTGGCAATGGGCGATGACGTCGGCGCCATCGAGGATGCCGGCGAACGCTTCAAGAAAAGTGGCCTGCCCCACCAGCGCCAGCGCGTGTTCGTCGCCCTTGACGCAAGGGCGGATGGTGATCGCGTTGTCAGTGTGTGTACTCATGTCGCTTGGCATAGTCTGCTCCTCAAGGAAAACAAGCCGGACGAAGCCGGCTTGAGGTCATATCACTACTGCGATTACTTGCCGCCTAACGGCACCTCGCACAGACAGTGCGTGAGGGCCATGAACGGTTTATGTTCGCGCGTGATGCCGGACAGCCAGGAGAGGTCCTGCGCCATGCCCAGCGCCGCGTCGGCCGGCAAGCCGGTCGTGGCCAGGCCCAGCTTCACGTGTTCGCCCAGGCCCAGCGAAGCCATGGCCTTGGAGCCGAACATGCCGATCAAACGGTCCACGTTCGACGTTTCCTGCTCCAGGTAGGTCACGCGGTAGTCGGTGCCCAGCTTGGCGCGCTTGGCCGCCGAGGCCAGCGCATCGCCATAGCTGCCGATGCGGTCGACCAGGTTGCGCTCTTTCGCCTGCAAGCCCGTCCAGACGCGTCCCTGCGCCACCTCATTGATTTTCTCGGGCGTCGTCTTGCGCGCCTTGGCGGCCAGGTTCAGGAAGTCGCCATACACGTGGTTGATCGAGCCCTGGATCACTTCGGCGAAACGGGGATCGAGCGGCCGCAATGGGTTGCCCGCGTCGGCCAGCCACGTGGTCGGCGAGCCGGCCGTGTGGATGCCCAGCTTTTCCACCACCTTGTCGGCCGTCGGCAGAATCGCGAACACGCCGATGGAACCGGTGATGGTGGCCGCGTCGGCGATCACTTCATCGGCCGAGGTGCTGATCCAGTAGCCGCCCGAAGCGGCCACGTTGCCCATCGAGACGACCACCGGTTTGCCGGCGGCGCGCGTCAGTTCCAGTTCGCGGCGGATCAGTTCCGAGCCGAAGGCGCTGCCGCCCGGCGAATCGACGCGCAGCACGACGGCCTTGATCGATTTGTCTTCGCGTGCCTGGCGGATCAGGCGCGAGGTGGACAGGCCGCCGATGGCGCCCGGTGGCGCGATACCGTCGCCGATTTCCCCGGAGGCGATAACCACGCCGACAGCGTCGCCGACGTGCACGGGGCGCAGGCGCGCCAGGTAATCGGTGTAGTTCACCTGGCGGAAGTTCGTGCCTTCCGTGTTCTTCGCGCCGCGCGCCATCATGAACTGGCGCAGTTCATCGCGTGTTTTCAGCCCGTCGACCAGCTTGGCGTCCAGCGACAGCTTGGCAATGTCGCCACCGGCGGCCGTCATCAGCGCGGGCAGCGCATCGATCGATTGCATGATGGCGCCGGCCGGCAGCTTGCGCGCCTTTTCCACGTCCGTCGTGTAGGTGGTCCACAGGCCGTTATTCAGGTAGCGGTCCGCTTCGGCCGCCGCTTCGGACGGGCCGTTGGCGATGAAAGGCTCGGCCGCGCTTTTGTACGTGCCCACTTTCAGCAGGTTCACTGTCACGCCCACTTTGTCGAGCGCGTCGCGGTAGTAATTGCGGTAGCGGCCAAAGCCTTCCAGCATGACGCCGCCCATCGGGTGCAGGAATACCTCGTCGGCCTTGGCCGCCACCAGGTACTGGCGCTGGTTGTAGCTGGAACCCCAGGCCGTGACTTTCTTGCCCGTGGCGCGGAAGCGTTCCACGCCTGCCGCCACTTCGCGCAGCGAAGCGAGGCCGCCGCCCTGCAATTCGTCGAGCAGGATCACCATGGAGCCGATGTCCTTGTCCTTGGACGCCGTGTCGAGCACCGCCAGCACATCGCGCAGCTGCACCGTTTTCTTGACTTCGCCGCTGACATTGGCCAGCACGGCCTCGCGCACGCCGCCCGGGGCTTCCTCGACCAGCGGGCCTTGCAAGTCCAGCACCAGCGTGGTCTTTTCCGCCAGGGGCTTGGCGCCGCCGCCGAAAATGGCAATCAGGATGGCGATGACGATCAGCAGAAAAATCAGATTGATGACCGCGCGGCGGGTGGCGTCGAGCGCGCGCCAGAATGCGCCGAAACCGCGGCGCAGCGGCGGGAAGGGGTTGAGTGACATTGATGCTCCGTGAGGTTGTGTACCTAAAGGAAATCAATATAACTGAAAACGGGCTGAATCGTCTTATTTTGACAAGTGTGCCGCGCCTTTGATGGTCTGCCCTGCCGGTGTCGAAATGAGGAACAGGCCACCCAGCACCAGGGCGCCATTCAGGATCAGCAATTCCAGGCCGATGCGGTAATGCTGGAACAGCAGCGCCTGTTCCTGTTCGATCAGCGCGCACAGCAGCGGCCCCGCCACGGCCACCAGCGGCACCCAGCGGTCGCGCACGCCGCGCCGGCTCAGCAAGCCGAAGGCGAACAGGCCCAGCAGCGGACCGTAGGTATAGCTGGCCAGCTTCAGGATCACGCCTATCATGCTGGGATCGTCAAACCACTTGAAGGCCATGATCAGGAGCAGGAACAGCGCGGCAAACCCCAGGTGGACACGGCGGCGCCAGCGCATTTGCGCGGTCGGATTCAAGTCCGCCCGCCGCTGCACGCCGAGGATATCGATGCAGAAGGTGGACGTGAGCGCCGTCAGCGCCCCGTCCACGCTGGGAAACAGCGCGGAAATGAGGGCAATGAAAAAGATCAGCTGCACGACGGCAGGGAAATGCCCGAGCACGACGGCGGGGAACAATTTGTCGCCCGTGGCCGTCACGCCGGCCAGCGGCGCATACAGGTGCAGCAAGCCGCCGAGGAACAGGAACAGCAGCAGCACGCCCGTCAGCACCACGGTCAGGCTGAGCATATTCTTTTGCGAGTCGCGCAAGGTCCGCACGGAGATATTCTTTTGCATCATCTCCTGGTCCATGCCCGTCATGGCGATGGTGATGAACATGCCGGCCACGATGTGCTTCCAGACATAGGCGGGGCTGTCCGGGTTCGTGGTGAAGATGCGCGTGAGGCCCTGCGCGCGCATGCGCTCGAGGCTGTCGGCGAGGGACAGGTCCATTGCGCGCAATAAAAACACGCTGCAGATGACGAGACCGGCCAGCATGCACGCCGTTTGCAGGGTATCGGTCCAGACGATGGTCTTGACGCCGCCCTCATACGTGTACAGCAGGATCAGCAGCAACACGGCGCAGGCCGTCAGCCAGAACGGCACGCCCAGGCTGTCGAGGATGGTCGCTTGCAGGATATTGACCACCAGATACAGCCGCGCCGTAGCGCCCAGCAGCCGCGACACGATGAAAAACGCCGCCCCGCTCTGGTAGGAGCGCCGCCCCAGACGCAGTTCCAGGTAGCGGTAAATCGAGGTCAGCTGCAGCCGGTAGTACAGCGGCAGCAAGATGAAGGTGATGGCCAGGTAACCGAGTACATAGCCGATCATCAGCTGGATGTAGCCGAAACCGTTGCTGCCCACGGCGCCGGGCACGCTGATGAAGGTCACGCCCGTCAAGGTCGTGCCCACCATGCCGAAGGCCACCAGCATCCAGTTGCTGTCCTTGTTGCCGATGAAAAAACTGTCGTTGGTGGCTTGGCGCGACGTGCGCCACGCAACGCCCAGCAGGATCAGAAAATACGCGAGGACGACGGCAAACAGGATGAGGGGGGGCATGGGCGATACGCTGGCGGCAAGGTGAACAGGGGCAGAAATATACAGCAAAGCCCCTGGTTACGCCGGCATCAGCAGCCGGTCGGTTTGACTTTCTCCACTTCCAGACCGAACCACGGACGCAAGCGCGTGCCGATGACGTTGCCCAGAAAAGCGCACACCAGCCACAGCCAGCCATGCAGGCTGCCCGAGATGATGCCGCTGAAGTAAGCGCCGATGTTGCAGCCGTAGGCCAGACGCGCGCCGTAGCCGAGCAGCAAGCCGCCGACGATGGCGGCGATCACCGAACGGCGCGGGATGCGCCACACGGGTGCGTAGCGGCCGGCCAGCGCGGCCGCCAGCATGGCGCCCAGCACGATGCCGATGTCCATCACGGACGTCTTGTCTTGCGTCAGCGGCGCGGCCAGCGCGGCCGCGTTGGCCTTGGTCGACCAGTAGGCCCAGCTGGCCGTGTCGATGCCGACCACGGACGCCGCTTTCGCGCCCCACAGGGCAAACGCGGACGTCACGCCCCACGGCCGGCCCGACAGCGCCAGGGTGGCGAAGTTCAGCACGACGAGGGCAACGGCGCCCGCCACCAGCGGCCAGGGGCCGTGCAGCCAGGGCGATGCCTGCGCGGGCCGCAATGGCGTGGCGACGAGCTTGCCATGGCGGCGCTTTTCAACGAAGACCGTGATGCCGGCGATCAGCGCGAAGACGATCCAGTTCAGCGCCAGCGCGGGCACCAGGCCCAGGCTTGTGACGAGAGAAATGGGTTGCAATTGCGGCAGCGCCGTCCAGAACGGCATGTGCGCCGTGCCGATCACCGAGCCGGTAATAAAAGCGGCCAGGGTGATGAGCATGCGCGTGCTGCCCCCGCCCACCGTGTACAGAGTGCCGGACGCGCAGCCGCCGCCCAGCTGCATGCCGATGCCGAAGATGAAGGCGCCGAAGATGACCGAGGTGCCGGCCGGAGAAACGAGGCCCGCGACGGGCGTGCCGAACAGGGTGCCGGCCGACAGCGCGGGGAAGAACAGCGCCACGCCGACGGCCAGCATCAGCATTTGTGCGCGCAAGCCGTCGCCGCGCCCATCGGCAATGAAGACGCGCCAGGCGGAAGTAAAGCCGAAGGCCGCGTGATACAGGGTGACGCCGAGCAAGGCACCCACCACGTACAGCGCGGACAGCGTGGCGCCGACGGTTTGCGCCAGATACCACGCGCCGAGCATGATAAGCACAAGCGCGACGCCCAGCGGTTTGGGATTGATGGCGGCGCGCAGGCGCAGCGGTGACATTGCTGTATCGGACATGGAGAGTATGGGCAAGAGGAAAGTAAACGTCATTCTCGCCCGTTTTGGTGTTTTCTGCCAGAAACTTACTGGCAGATCAGGCTAGCCTAGTGCCCCACCGCATGCATCGACTTTGCACCGCCGGCACGCACGGGAATCGGGTGCAAGCGATCCATCCGGCCGCTCAAGGCTGTCAAGCCGAAGGCACCGAGCACGACGAGGGCGCCGATCCAGCCCGTGTGCACGAGGCCCAGGTGTTCGACGATCAGGCCGCCACCCCAGGCGCCGCCGGCGATGCCAAGATTAAAAGCGGCGATATTCAGGCCCGAAGCCACGTCCACGGCGCGGGGCGTGAAGTGCTCCGCTTGCTGCACGACATACACTTGCAAACCGGCCACGTTACCGAAGGCCACGGCGCCCCACAGCAGCACGGTGATGACGACGAGTACGGGATGCGGCGCCGTGAAGGTCAACAGCAGCAAAACAAAGGCCAGCAGCAAAAAGATCCGTTTCAGGGCGCGCACTGGGCCGCGCTTGTCGGCCAGCTTGCCACCCCAGATATTGCCGAACGCCACCGACACGCCATACACAAGCATCACCACGCCCACGGCGCCGGCGCTGAAACCCGACACTTGCTGCAGGATCGGCGCCAGATAGGTAAAGGCAATGAAGGAGCCGCCATAGCCGACGGCCGTCATCGCATACACAAGCAGCAGGCGCGGCTGGGCCAGTACCTGCACCTGCCGCAGCAGGGACGCCGGTTTGCTGTGGGCGATGGTCGACGGCACGTACAGCAGGCTGCCGATGAACGCCACCAGTCCCAGCGCCGAGACGGCAAGGAACGTTTCGCGCCAGCCGACATGCTGGCCGATGAAGGTACCCAGCGGCACGCCCGTCACCAGGGCCACGGTCAAGCCCGTAAACATGATGGCGATCGCGCTGGCCGCCTTGTCTTTCGGCACCAATGACGTGGCGATGGTCGAGCCGATCGAGAAGAACACACCGTGCGCCAGTCCCGTCAGGATGCGGGCGACGACGAGGGTTTCGTAGCCCGGCGACTTCCATGCCAGCAAGTTACCCAGGGTGAACAAGACCATCAGCGACAACAGCAGGGTCTTGCGCGGGATCTTGCCCGTCAGGGCCGTCAGCACAGGCGCGCCGACGGCAACGCCCAGCGCATACAGGCTGACCAGCAGGCCGGCCGATGGCAGGTTGACGCCCAGGTCGGCGGCGATGGTGGGCAACAGCCCCACGATGACAAACTCGGTGGTTCCGATGGCAAATGCGCTGAGGGTCAGCGCGAGCAAGGCAATGGGCATGGCAAACTCCGATAAATGATGTTGGCATGCAGTATCGGGGGTTTCTTTGTGTCGAAAAATACTCCCATGGGAAGAAGATACTTGCGCACAAGTCAACAATTCCATGCTCTGCTACACTGGCAGCATCAACACGGGGTCACCACCATGAATTCAGAAAAACTGGCGCTGCTGGTCACGCGCGAAATGCCATATGGGAAATATCAGGGGCGGCTGCTGGCCGACTTGCCGGGACACTACCTGGGCTGGTTCGCGCGCGAGGGCTTTCCCTCGGGCGAACTGGGCAGTTTAATCGCGCTGATGTACGAGCTCGACCACAACGATTTAAGAAGCTTGCTCGACCCGCTGCGCACGCGCAAGTCGCCGTGGCGGCCGGGCGAGTAAAGAGAGTAATACGGCGGGTCTTAAAACTCGCGTACTTTCTTTGCCAGCATGGCGCTGAACTCGCCATTTTCCACGAGTTTTTGCAGTTCGCTGGCGCCACCGATGAGCATGCCGTTGACAAAGACCATGGGAAACGTCGGCCAGCCCGTCCACATTTTCAGGGCATTGCGGCGGTGCCACTGGTTCAAATAGCTGCCGTACTGCAAGTACTGGTAGGGCGTGCCCAGCACGTCGAGGATCTTGCGCGCCTTGCGCGGAAACGGATTGAGCGCCATGCCGACGACGACCACCTGGTGCGCGGCGATGGCCGCCTGCACCTCGCGCACGATGTCCTTGTGCTTGCTGCCGATCAAGGGGCGGGCGGCGGAATGGATCTGGGCTTGGTCAAGGATGGCGCGGGTCATGAAAGTCCTGGGATGCATGGCACGTGGCGTGCGGATCACGCATTGTGCCACGCAGACAGGTTGGCGTGGGCTACACTGCACCTCCCCTCTCCTTCGCGTCAAATATATGCAAGCCATCCATCCCATGCCTGAATGGCGTCGCACCCGCCGCCTGCTCGGCGCTTTTCTGCTGGCCGCCAGCTGCGCCAGCGTCCACGCCGCCGATCCCGGACTTGAAAGCGGCCTGCTCCACGCGCTGCACCTGAAAAAGGGCACGACGGACAGAGTCGGCACCTCGGGCAAGGCCATCGCCGCCTACATGCGCGAAGGCTACATCGGCAAGCGCCCCAACCAGCGCTTCGACTACACCGATTACTACCTGCTGAAGAAACCGGCCAGCTTCATGGGGCATGAACTGGTGCTCATCGAAGAGGAATACATCACGCAATACATAGGCTGCTGCGTCAGCCCCGGCGCCGGCGTGACGGTGAAGGTGCGTGGCAACACGCAAAACCTGCAAGCGTTCGCCAGCGCCCAGCGCTGCACCCTGACCGATCCCGTCGATGTGCAACATGCATTGAGCGAGGTGGCCATCAAGGCCCGGCTGCCCCAAGGCCATTACGCCTCATTGAGCTGCCGCGAACGCGATGCGCAGCCCTAGCGGCTCGATAGCGGGTGCAGTACGCCGGCCTGAACGATCGTTGCCGTCGAATATGGTGATGCGCTATGCCAGCCCAGGCTCGCATACAATTTCGCCCCATCGTCCGTTGCCACCAGCACCTGGCGCGCGCCGGCCGATCGTTGCCTGGCCGCCAGCGCGGCCATCAGCGCCCGCCCCAGACCCCGGCGCCGGTGGCCGGCCTCGGTGACGATGCGGTCAAAGACAAAGACACCGGCATATTCGACGGCATGGCCGCTGGCGGCAACACCGCCATCTTCGGCCAGAATACGCGCCGTCGTAATTACCTGTGACGTCGTTATTTCCAGGCGATAGCCGGCAGCCAGACCCGGCGCCTGCAGACTGCCTTCATGGGTCATGAAAAAGCCGCCGGGGCAAAGTTGCCACTGCGGCGGTAACAGCCCCAGCAATTGCTCCCCGGCGCCACACATCTTGATGAAGATATGCGGACCGTGGATAGCGGCTGCCAGCGCGCTGATGCCTGGAACAGGTCCCGCAAAAACGTGGCGCCGGATTTCGCCCGGCAAGTCCGTATCGACGCGCCACCCGCCGTGATCGGGCACGGGCAGCGCCAAGCCGCGCGCCATCGAACGTGCCGCCAGCCAGGCGGCAAGCAGGCCGGGATCGGCCAGATGCGACATTCCTTGTTCTTCCAATCTTCATGCTCCTACATTCGTCCCTGCCCCGCTTATGCCAGGGTACAGGCGGCTACACACTGGAACGCATTCAAAACAGCTCGTCGAGCAGCAAGTGAAATTGCAGCTTGCCCTGATCGGCATCAATGATCCCATATTGTTCAACAAACCTTTGCGGTAGCGAAGCGTCCAACTCGGCAAGACCATGGCAGACGATGGCCAGATCCTGGTAACGATCGGCAATACCGGCCCGCCCCACGTCGAGGCAGCCGACGACGGCGCCTTCATGCAGAAGGATATTGTCCAGCGAAAAATCGCCATGCGTGACGACGACATCGGGCGTGACCGGCAAACAACCTTGCAGCGCCGTCCACACCTGCTCGGTCGTCCAGCCTTCGCGCCCGGCATCGAAATCGTCGGCGTCGACCAGGCCCGCATCGATACGCCGGCGCGCCTGGGCCAGCCGAACGACATGGCCGGCGTCGAACGGGCAATCTTCCACCGGCAGCGCGTGCAGGCGGCGCAGGAAGCCCGCCAGTGCGTCGGCCACGGTGGGTCCCAGCGCGGGGTTTTCTTCCAGCACCTCGGAGGCCGTCTTGCCCGGCAGGGCCGCCGTCAGCAGCCAGGCCTGGTCCGGGCCTGCCACCTTGGCGAATTGCGTCACGGCCGGCACGGATATGTACTGCGCCAGCCACTGCAAGCGCGCCAGCTCATCGGCCAGGTCGACAGCGGCGGCTCCCCTGCCGTGCTTCAGGAACAGGTCCGGCGCACCGTCCGTTCCCTGCAGGCGATAGACGGCGGCGTCCGACTCGCCGACGCTGTCGCGCGCCCATCGATAATCAGCCACGGCGGCTGCCATGCTGGCCGGCATGTCCGCCAGCATGGCGGCTTGCTTCTTTCTGGAAATCGTCATCGGCCTGGCCTTTCACTACCCGAGCGGCACGTGCGAGCCCATCTTGAGGCAAGTCAGTGCCACCGACGTGCGGTAGCGCCGGATATTGTCGTCGCCGCCGAACAGGCGCTCCGTCAGCGCCTCGTATTCGGCCATGCTGCTGGCGGTAATGATCAGCAGGTAATCGGCCTCGCCCGTAATCCCGTAGCATTGCTGGATGGCAGGCTCGGCCATGATGCGCGCGCGCATGCCGGCCGTGCGCTGCGGGTGTTCGTCGTGCAGATGCACTTCCACCGTCAGGATCAGGGGGCGGCCCACGCGGCTCGCGTCGAGCACGGCCACTTCATGACGGATCACGCCGCTCTCGCGCAGGCGCCGGATGCGCCGCTGCACGGCCGGTGCCGACAAGTGCACGGACTGGGCGATTTCGCGCTGCGAAGTCGTGTTATCGCGCTGCAAGATGTCGAGGATGGCCAGGTCGAACGCGTCGAGCGTGAGGGAGGGCGTGAGCGAAAGTTGCGTCATGAAGGTCAAAATGCAGTGCAAAACTCGGAGCAGACACAATAAACTTTCGCTATTCCGATATCAAGCCTTTTATCACCATGCCATTACGCCGCTATGCCTCGTTCATTCCCCTGCTGGCCATCCTCGGCTCCGTCACCTGCCTGGGACTGGGCACCTCATGGGCCAAGCACAGCCTGTTTCCGCTCGTGGGCGCGCAGGGCACGACGGCCGTGCGCGTGGGCTTTTCCGCGCTGCTGCTGTTGCTGTTCTGGCGCCCGTGGCGCTGGCAGCTGAGCCGTGCCGACCTGCGCACGGTGGCCCTGTACGGCGCCGCGCTGGGCTTGACCAACCTGTGCTTCTACATGGCCTTGCGCACGATTCCGTTCGGCATCGCCGTGGCGATCGAGTTTTCCGGCCCGCTGGCCGTGGCCCTGCTGGCCTCGCGACGCCCGCTCGACTTCGTCTGGGTGGCCCTGGCCGTGGCGGGACTGGCGCTGCTGCTGCCGCTCGGCCACGACGTCAGCAACCTCGATCCCACGGGCGTGCTGTTCGCCTTGGGCGCCGCCGTCTGCTGGGCCTCGTATATCGTCTTCGGCAAGCGCGCCAGCCATTTGCATGCGGGCCATTCCGTCTCGCTGGGCCTGGCCATGGCCGCGCTGGTGGTCGTGCCCGTGGGCGTGGTGCACAGCGGCGCCGCCCTGCTCTCGCCCGTCGTGCTGGCCGTGGGCCTGGGCGTGGCTCTCATTTCCAGCGCGATACCGATCTCGCTGGAAATGGTGGCCCTGAAGCGGCTGACGCCGCAAGCGTTCGGCATCATGAGCAGCATGGAACCGGCCGTGGCCGCCATGCTTGCGTACATCCTGCTCGACGAGCGCCTGGGTGCGGGACAATGGCTGGCGATTGCCATGATCATGGCCGCATCGATGGGCAGTTCGTACATGGCGCAGCGCCAGAGACGCGCTGCGCCGGTGCTCAGGCCCGAATATACATCGTGAAGCTGGTATAGATCATGACGATGCCTCGTGCTGCCTGGCCGTGCGCCAGGCCAGCAGCGCGGCCAGCACGAGCAGCGCGGCGCTGGCCGTGAAGGTGGCGCGAAAACCGTGGCCATCGAGCAGGATGCCGCCAACGGTGGAACCGAAGGCGATGCACAGCTGGACGACGGCCACCATCAGGCCGCCACCGGCTTCGGCGTCGGCGGGCAAGGTCTGCGCCAGCCACGACCACCAGCCCGTCGGCGCGGCCGTCGCCAGCAAGCCCCATAGCCCCAGCAGCACGAAGACGGGCGCCAGCTCGGCGCCGAACGCCAGCAAGGCCAGCGCGATGGCCGCCATCAGCAAGGGAATGGCGACCAGCGTGCGGTACAGGCCACGCTGCAGTACGACGCCGATCAGCGCCGTGCCGATGAAGCCGGCCACGCCGATCGCCAGCAGCAGCATCGACAAGGTGGCCACGCCAACGCGCGTGACGTTTTCCAGGAACGGCCGCACATAGGTAAACAGCACGAACTGCCCCATGAAAAACGCGCCGACGGCCAGCATGCCCAGGGCGACCTGGCGGCGTTCGAGCAGGCGCATGATTTGGCCGGAACGAGCCGAACGCGGCGCCGCCGGCATCGATGGCAGGCTGCGCCACTGCCAGGCCAGCGCCAGCAGCGCCACCGGCGCCAGACACAGGAAGGCGCCGCGCCAGCCGATGCTGGCGCCCAGATAGCTGCCCAGCGGCGCGGCCACCACGGTCGCCAGCGCATTACCGCCGTTGAAGATGGCCAGCGCCTTGGGTACGCTGTGGCTGGGCACGAGGCGCATCGCCACGGCCACCGACATCGACCAAAATCCCCCCACCACGACGCCGATCAGCGCACGCCCCGCCATGTACATCGCGTAGCTGGTGGCCAGTCCCACCGCCAGCGCCGACACGCACATCAAGACCGTCAACAGCAGCAGCAAGGTCTTGCGGTTCATCGATGCCGCCAGAGTCGAGATGGACAGGCTGGCCAGCACGGCAAAGGCGCCCGAGATGGCGATGCCATAGCCGGCCAGGCCTTCGCTGACGCGCAAGTCCTCCGCCATGGGCGTGAGCAGGCTGACGGGCATGAATTCGGAAGCGATCAGGGTGAACACGCACAGGGTCATGGCAAAGATGCCGCCCCAGAACGCGGGCGCTGCCGCCTCGCTGCGGACCGTGCTCATGCCGCCAGGGCGCGCTGGAAGAACGACGCCAGCTTGTCCCAGGGGATCAGGGTCACGCGGTCATACAGGTCGACGTGGCCGGCGCCGGCAACGTAATGCAGTTCCTTAGGCTCGGCGGCGCGCCGGTAGGCATCTTCGCTGAACTCCTTCGAGTGCGCCTGGTCGCCCGTGATGAACAGCAGCGGACGGGGCGAGATCGTCTCGATATCGATGAAGGGATAGAAATTCATGAACTTCACGTTGCTGCTCAAGGTGGGACGGGTGGCGCGCTCCGGCAGCTGGCCGGCCGGGGTGTAGGCGCCGCGCGGCGTGCGGTAAAAGTCGTGGAATTCGCGTTCGATGGGGCCCGCGTTGGCGCTCAGCTCGAGCAAGGTGCCGCTCGTGTACGCGGTGGCGCCGCCGGCAAATTCCACCTGGCGCTGGCGCGCGGCTGCAGCGATATAAGCCTGGCGCTGCGCCAGCGTTTGCGAGCGGCGCAAGCCGTGGCGGCTGGCGCTGCCCATGTCGTACATGCTCACTGTGGCGACGGCCTTGATGCGCGGGTCGATCTTGGCCGCGCTGATGACAAAGCTGCCGCTGCCGCAAATGCCGATGGCGGCGATGCGTTCGCTGTCAACCAGGGCTTGTGCGCCGAGAAAATCGACGGCCGCGCTGAAATCCTCGGCGTAGATGTCGGGCGAGACGGCGTTGCGTGGCTGCCCCTCGCTCTCGCCCCAGAACGACAGGTCCAGGGACAGGGCAACGAAGCCCTGCTCGGCCATTTTGGTCGCATACAGGTTCGCGCTTTGCTCCTTGACGGCGCCCATCGGGTGACCAACGATGATGGCGGCGTGCCGGCGAGCGGGGTCCAGCTGCGCCGGCAGGAACAGATTGCCGGCAACCGTCATCTGGTACTGGTTCCGGAAGCGCACCGGCTGCACCGTCACCTTGCTGCTCTTGTAGAAATTGTCGGCGCCATCGGGCATGGCTGGCAAGGCCGGCGCGGCGGCGGCGAAAATGGGTGCGCCCAGGACGGACAGGACGCCCAGTACCGCCATTCCCGTGCCCGCGGCCTTGACGAATTCGCGGCGGCCAGCTGTCGTTTTCATGCTTGTCGTTTTCATGCCCATGCTCCTTTAAAAGTCAGGGCACCATCTTGACGCAGGCAAGCTCTTTTGATTAGCGGGTACAATCTTGATGTAGTTGTGAGAAAAATTCAGCAATGAGCCAAACCAAAGTCAACGATCTGCAAGCCTTCCTGGCCGTGGCGCGGGAACGCAGCTTTACCAAAGCCGCCGCCAGGCTGGGCATCACCGCGTCCGCGCTCAGCCACACCATCCGCACCCTGGAAGAACGGCTGGGCGTGCGCCTGCTGGCGCGCACCACGCGCAACGTGGCGCCCACCGACGCGGGCGAAAAGCTCATGCTGGCCATCGCGCCCCTGTTCGAGCAGATCGCCGCCGAAGTCGAGGCGCTGGGCGCGCTGCGCGACAAGCCGCGCGGCACCATCCGCGTCACCTGCACGGACGACCATATCGAATTGCTGCTGCGCCCCATGCTGGCCGGCTTTCTGCGCGACTATCCCGACATCAGCCTGGAACTGGTGGTCGATTACGGCTTTACGAACGTCGTCGAGCAGCGCTTCGACGCCGGCATCCGCCTGGGCGAAGCGATCAGCAAGGACATGATCGCCGTGCGCATCGGCCCCGACTGGCGCCTGGCCGTGGTGGGCTCGCCCGCGTATTTCGCGCGCCATGGGGCGCCCGCGACGCCGCATGCGCTGACAGAATTCGCCTGCGTGAATATCCGCCACCGGCCCGCTGGCGCCATCTACGCCTGGGAATTCGAAAAAGATGGGCAAGCCTTTGCCGTCAAGGCCGAGGGCCAGTTGGTGTTCAACAGCATCATGCACGTGCTCAATGCGGCGCTCGACGGCATCGGCCTGGCGTATGTGCCCGAGCCCCTGCTGGCACCCTACCTGGCTGATGGCCGCCTGGTCGAAATCCTTGCCGACTGGTGCCCCACCTTCCAGGGCTACCATCTGTACTACCCGAACCGGCGCCAGGCCACGCCCGCGTTTTCAGCCTTCGTGGAGGCGCTGCGCTACCGCGCCTGATTTCGCCGCGTTCCTGCGCGCCAGCCAGGCCAGCGGCAGCAAGGCGAGCAATGCCGCCGCCACGCCGGCCCACGGCGACGACGCCATCAACTGGCGCGACACCATCAGCGCACCGAGGATGGAGCCGAAGGAAATGCCGAGATTAAACGCGGAAATGTTCAGGCCAGAAGCGAAATCGACGGCGTGCGGCGTGTAGCGCTCGGCCGTGGCCAGCATGCCGGCCTGCAGGGCGGGCGACAGACCGAAGGCGAACACGCCCCAGACGAACAGCATCACCGTCATCATCCACTGCGAGCTGATGCTGAGCGCCACGCCCGCCTGCGTGACGGCCAGCAACAGCAGCATCACACGCAAGGCCTTTTGCCAGCCCAGGTGGCTCGTCAGGTAGCCGCCCGCCAGGTTCCCGGCAAAGGTGGCGATGCCGAACACGATCAGCAAGGCGCTGGCCATGGTGGCGGAAAATCCCGTCACGTCCGTCAGGATGGGCGTAATAAACGTGAATGCGGCAAAGCTGCTGCCAAAGCCGAACGTCGTCACGGCCATCATGGTGATAATGGGACCGCTGCCCAGAGCCGCCAGCTGCGTCATGGCATTGCCGCCCTTGCCTTGCGCTAAACCGGCCGGCAGCCAGCGTGCCATGGAGGCCAGGCCCAGCGCGGCCAGGACCACCACGGCAAAGAAAGGCAGGCGCCAGCCCATCAAATTGCCGAGGAAGCTGCCGAACGGCACGCCGATCACCATGGCCAAGGTCAAGCCCGCAAACATCACGGAAATCGCCCTGCCCGCCTGCGCCTTGTCTACCAGGCTGGCCGCCACGGTGGCGCCGATGGCAAAGTAGGTGCCGTGCGCCACGGCCGTGATGACCCGTCCCAGCAGCAACAGTTCAAACGTGTGGGAAAACGCTGCCAGCAGGTTACCGGCCAGGAACACGCTCATCAGCCCCAGCAAGGCCGCCTTGCGCGGCAGGCGCGACATCAGCAGCACCAGCAGCGGCGTGCCGATGGCCAGCGCCAGCGCATACAGGCTCACCAGCGAGCCGGCTGATTCGATGGATATCTGTAAATTTTTCGCAATGGCGGGCAGGATGCCGACGACGATGAATTCGGTGACGCCGATGGCAAAGGCGCCGACGGCCAGCGCCAGCACGCCGGGCGGCATCTTGCTGGCTTGAGGTGAGACAGGGCTTGCGGTGGTCATGGCATTCTCCGGCTGAGTTCAAGCCACTCAGTGTATCGACGCAAACGCTTTTGATATAGACTCCAATAATGGAAACACCTGTGAAATGGATTCAATAATGGCCAGGCAAGACATCAACCGCGCGTTCGAGATGGCCGTCTTCGTCGCCGTGGTGGAAACGGGGGCGTTCTCCGCCGCCGCGCGCCGCCTGGCCTTGACGCCATCGGCCGTGAGCAAGCTCGTCAATCGCTTGGAAGCGCGGCTCGGCGCGCGTTTGCTCCAGCGCAGCACGCGCCAGCTGCACACGACGCCCGAGGGCGACGCCTTCTTCGTGCAGTGCAAGCGCATCCTCGACGATATCGACGGCGCCGAGCGCGAAGCATCGCAAGGCGCGGCGCCGCGCGGACGCTTGCGCATCAACTGTTTCGTGCCGTTTGGCGTGCGCCATCTGCTGCCCATCCTGCCCGAGTTCGCGCAGCGCTATCCCGACATCGTGCTCGACGTCGTCGTCAGCGACGCCATCGTCGACTTGCTGGAAGACCGCACCGACATCGCCATCCGCACGGGCAAGTTGAAGGAATCGAACCTGGTGGCGCGCAAACTGGGCGAAGACGCGATGATCGTCGTGGCGTCGCCGGCCTACGCGGCGCGGCACGGCCTGCCGCGCACGCCGCAGGACTTATCCACGCACAATCTGCTGGCGTTCAACTTCCGCTGCCAGAACGAAACCTGGCCCTTTCTCGATGGCGCGGGCGGAACGATGCAGGTGGCGCCGCAGGGCAATACCTGCGTCAGCGATGGCGAAAGCATGCGCCAGCTGGTGCTGGCCGGCATGGGACTGGGACGCTTTTCTCGCCAGCACGTGCTGCGCGATATCGAGCGGGGCGATTTGATTCCCGTGCTGCAAGACTACAATCCGGGCGACAGGGAACTCGTGCACGCCGTCTTCGTGGGACCGGGCTTGCAAGTGCCTGCCAGGGTGCGCGTGATGCTCGATTACCTGCTGGAAAAGGTCAAGCTGGGGTGAGCGCCGCCGACGCACATCGCGTCTTATAATCGGCCGTACCATTGAGCTTCCAGGGAGCCGCGCCATGCACGATGACTTGATCCATACCTTGCAAAACCGCTTCAGCCGGCATAGGCACCGCCATCCGGGATGGGCGTGGGACAAGGTGCTGGCGCGGCTGGATGCCGCTCCCGCCAGCCTGGCGGTATTGCAGCAAATGGAAGATACGGGCGGCGAACCGGACGTCATCGGGCCCGCCGACGACACGGGCGCCGTCACGTTTTGCGATTGTTCGGCAGAAAGCCCGCTCGGCCGGCGCAGCCTGTGTTTCGATGCGGCGGCCCTGGCCGCGCGCAAGGCCAACAAGCCGGCAGGCAGCGCCATGGCCATGGCGCAAACGATGGGTATCGCCTTGCTGACGGAAACGCAGTACCGCCAGTTGCAGGAGCTGGGACCGTTCGACCGCAAGACCTCGAGCTGGATCGCGACGCCGGACGCTATCCGGGCGCTGGGCGGCGCCCTGTTTTGCGACCGCCGCTATGATCAGGTCTTCGTCTATCACAATGGCGCCGACTCGTATTATGCGAGCCGGGGTTTCCGTGGTTTGCTGCGCGTCTGATCGCTACGGCTTCAGACTGCCTCTTCCAGGCGCAACTGCCGGCCTTCATCGAGCATCAACTCGAATTCGGCCGCCGGCACGGCCGGGCTGAACAGATAACCTTGCAGCTGGTCGCAACCGAGTTCGCGCAGGAAGCGCATCTGCTCGGCCGTTTCCACCCCTTCGGCGACGATTTCCTGGCGCAGCTGCTGCGCCATGGTGACGATGGCGCGGGCGATGGCGCAATCGTTTTCCTCGAACGGCAAGCCGATGACGAACGAACGGTCGATCTTCAACGTGCTGATGGGGAATTTCTTCAGGTAGGCGAGGCTGGAATAGCCGGTGCCGAAGTCGTCCAGCGCCAGCGCCAGGCCCATGGCCACCAACTGGTTCATGATATCGATGACCTTGTCGGCACCGCGCATCAGCAGGCTTTCCGTGATTTCCAGCATGATCTGGTCGGGCCGCACGCCGTAGCGCTCGAGCACGGCCGCTATGCGTGCCGGCAACTGCTCATCGAACTGGCGCGCCGACAGGTTGACGGCGATGGCCGGCATGTGCAGGCCCCGGTCTTCCCAGCTGCGGATCTGGCGGCAGGCCTCGTCCAGCACCCAGGTGCCCAGCTCCAGAATCAAACTGGTTTCCTCGGCAACAGGGATGAAGACGCCGGGCGAGACCATGCCGCGCATCGGATGCTTCCAGCGCAGCAAGGCTTCCGCGCCCACGATACGTCCGCTGGCCAGGCTCACTTTCGGCTGGTAATGCAATTCCAGCTCCTTGTCGCCCAGCGCCAGCCGCATTTCGCTTTCCAGGCGCAGATGTTCCTTGGCCCTGCGGTTCATGTCTTCGCGATAGAACAGGAAGGTCGATTCGATGGTCTGCCCCGCCTTGGACACGGCCACGTCGGCAAAGCGGAACAGGGCCGGCGCTTCCAGGCCGTCCTCCGGATACACGGTGATGCCGATGCTGGCGCCCACGTGCAGCGCGTGCGCATCGATATTGATCGGCGCCTCGAGCAGGTTGAGCAGCTTTTGCGCCACATTCGCCGCGTGTTCGCGCTTTTCGATATGCAGCAGGGCCACGACGAACTTGCTGTTGTCGACGCGCGCCAGGATGTCCGCGTCGCGCAGGGCGCCCCGGAACAGCTGGCCGATGGCGATCACCAGCTGGTCGCCCACTTCATGGCCCAGGGTGTCGCTGATGGAACCGATGCGGCTGATGTCGATGACCATCAGCGCGCCATGCGTGCCCTGGCGTTTCGCTTCGGCCAGGCCCTGGTCGACCAATTGATTGAGCAGGCAGCGGTTGGGCAAGCCCGTCAGGCTGTCGTAGTTGGCCATGCGCTGCATGCGCGCTTCCGCATCCTTGTGCACCGAGATATCGGAAAACAGGGAAAACACGTGGCTGATTTCGCCGAATTCGTCGCGCACGACGCTGATGGTGACGTCTTGCGGGAACAGTTCGCCATTCTTGCGCTTGCCGATGATCTCGCCGCGCCAGGAACCGTGTCCGCGCATGGCGGCGCGCACCTTGGCGCGGAAATCGGGGTCGTGCACGCCCGAGCGCAGCAAGTCCGGCGTGCGGCCGATGGCTTCGGCAGGCGAATAGCCGGTGATGCGGCTGAACGAGCTGTTGATCGAGACAATGCGTTCTTCCGCATCCGTGATCAGCACGGCTTGCTCGCTGTCTTCGATGATGCGCGCGTGCAACCTGACCTTGTCCACGTCGGACAGCGGCTCGCTCATGGCCGACAGGCGCACGGCCATGCCGCACGCCTTGCCCGCCTGGTCGTGGATCACGTGGCGGTGCATGCGCAGCCACGTCACCATGCCCGACTTCTTGCGCCGGCGCACATCGGTGGCCACGTCGCCCTGCATGAAATGGAGTTCCAGCACGCTCGCTTCCGCGTCGTCTTCCGGATACAAAAACAGGATGTGCTGGCCCAGCGCCTCGATTTCGGAATAGCCGAACATCTGTTCGGCGCCATGGTTCCAGCCGATCAAAAAGCCGTCGGGATCGATTTCCAGCAAGGCGTCGGGGGGCGCCACGCGCACCACGGGCCGGCTGGCGCCGCGCAGCCGTTCCAGCTCTTCCTCCAGCCGCGCCAACGTGGCGGCCTGCTGCGGCCCCGCCTGTTCACGGGCATCCTGGGCCAGGCGCAGGCACAGCGCGACCTTCGCCTCAAGCATGGCAACCCCACTTGTGGGCCAAGTCAGGGGAAGGTATCAGGGGCGCTGCGGTGTGTGTAATCATCAAAATCCCACTGTGGGGCATGGAGGTCGGGCAAGAAATACGATTGCAATACTGCGAATATGGTAACTTAAAAATGTTGGCGTATGTCAACATTTTAAGGCCTACGCCGAATGGCCCGGCAGATGGTGCGCCAGGCGGGCAAACACATCCGGTTCGCGCATGCGCGCCATCCACCAGCGCAATGCCGCGCCATCCTCGCCCACTCTCCAGGCCAGGTAAAACGTTTCCGACGGTTTCGGCTCTTCCACGGCCTTTTCCACCAGCAAACCGCGCGCGATGGCGGCGCGCGCGCACGGTCCCGGCAGGAAGCCAAAGCCCAGCCCCAGCACCTGGTAATCGAACTTGACCTGCATGTTCGGCACGCTCAAGGCATCTTGCCCCAGCAGCAGCCCCACCGTGCGCGGCGCCATCTGGCGCGCCGAATCGGCCACCACCACGGCCCGGTGCTGCTGCAAGTGGCCGCGCGACAACGGTTCCCGCACCTGCGCCAGCGGGTGCGTGGGCGCCACGGTAAAGACGAAGTCGAGCATGCCGATCGGCTGCGCGATATAGCCGCCGCCCGCCGGCCCGTCGCCTGGCGCCCCCACGAGCAAGTCGGCGCGCCGGTCCAGCAGCGCTTCCCACGTGCCCGACAGGGTGTCCTGCGACAGGCGCAGGCGCGTCTGCTGCGCCACGTCATAAAAGGCGCGCACGTCGTCGGCCAGGGCCACGGCGGAAAACATGGAATCGATGCCGATGGACAATTCCGTTTCCCAGCCGGAAGCCACCCTGCGCACGCGGTGCTCGAGGTCCTGTGCCGCCTTCAATAGATAACGGCCCTCTTTCAGCAATTCCTGGCCGGCCGCCGTCAGCATGACTTTCGGGCCATTGCGCTGGAACACTTGCACGCCCAGGTCGTCTTCCAGCTTGGCCACCGTATAGGAAATGGTGGACGGGACTTTATGCAACTCCTTGCCGGCCGACGAGAACGATCCGCGGCGGTCGATGGCGTCAACGATTTGCAGGGCTTCCAGACTCAGTCTTAACATTCGATTTTTTCGATCATAGGTCGCAAGATTTTCCGTTTTTCTTTCTCCGCAAGGGGGCCTATACTTTGCTCATCGTACAGCGAAGGGCAGAAAAGAAGCCACGGCGTAACGCCAGGCAACGGTCCTTCGAAATTATCGCACATTAACCTTTAGAAACGGAGTCCACCATGTTACAGATTCGTCATAGCGAAGAACGCGGCGCAGCCAACCACGGCTGGCTCAATTCCCACCACAGCTTTTCCTTCGGCAGCTACCACGATCCGCTGCACATGGGCTTTGGCCCCTTGCTGGTGATCAATGAAGACCGCGTCACGCCAGGCCAGGGTTTCGGCACGCACGGCCACCGCGACATGGAAATCATTTCGTATGTGCTCGACGGCGCGCTGGAACACAAGGACAGCATGGGCACGGGCTCCGTCCTGCACTACGGCGATGTGCAGCGCATGAGCGCCGGCAGCGGCGTGCGCCACAGCGAGTTCAACCACTCGGCAACGGATGGTTTGCACTTCCTGCAGATCTGGATCCAGCCGAACGTGACGGGCATTCCGCCCAGCTATGAAGAGAAACACTTCACGCCGGAAAGCAAACGGGGCAAGCTGCGCCTGATCGCCTCCTCCGACGGCCGCCAGGGTTCCGTGCTGATCCACCAGAATGCGGCCATCTACGCCAGCATCCTGCAGGAAGGCGAACAGGCAGAACATGTGCTGGAAGAAGGCCGTCTCGCCTATGTGCACCTGATCCGCGGCAGCCTGGTCGTCAACGGCACGCCGTTGAAAGCGGGCGATGCGCTGAAACTGACGCAGGAGGCAGCCGTGACGATTACCCAGCCGGAAGATGCCGAGTTTTTGCTCTTCGATTTACCTAAATAATTAACAGATAAATATACAGAAAGAGAAAATCATGGAAAACAGAAGCAACGTATTGCTGCCCCTCGGCCGTGCCGCCCTTGGCGTGCTGTTCTTTGTCTCGGGCTTGCTGAAAATCGGCGGCTTTGCCGGTGTGGCCGGCTACATGGCCAGCCAGGGCTTGCCGATCGCCAATATCTTGCTGGTGGGCGTGATCGTGCTGGAAGTGGGCGGCGGCTTGCTGCTGATCACGGGCTGGCAGGCGCGCTGGGCGGCGCTGGCCCTGGCGCTGTTCCTGATCCCGACCACCGTGATCTTCCACGCCTTCTGGAGCGCCGATGCAGCCCACTTCCAGGACCAGCTGACGAACTTCCTGAAGAACCTGTCCATCTTCGGCGGCATGCTCTTGCTGGTGGAACGCGGTTTTCGCCAGACCAAGTAAGGCCAAGGCTGCCTGACCGGACGGGCCCGTCATCGACGCGGCCCTCCCGGCCGGCAACCTGTCACCGTTTTGTCATCAAGCTGACATGGCGCTGTCACATTCGCCAACTATCATGCGGTTGCCATTTAATCACGCAACCACAGGACATCGCAGCCCATGAACAAGCCCAACGATCTGGCCATCAGCGCCACCGATCTGAACGACATTGACAGCAACGCGTCCCACGACAACCATTTCAACAGCATCCTGAACGCCCGCCTGAGCCGCCGCAACTGGCTGCGCGGCAGCGCCGTCACGGCCGCGACCGCCGTCATGGGGTCGATGGGCCTGTCCGCTTGCGGCGGCGGCAGCGATGCGGTCGCCGTCACGCCGACGCCGACGCCTGAAAAACTGCTGGCCTTCACGGCCGTGCCGAAAAGCCTGGCCGACGTCGTATCGGTACCGGCCGGCTACACGGCCACGGCCCTGTATGCGCTGGGCGACTCGCTGCGCGCGGCCACGCCAGCGTACAAGAACGACGGCAGCGATACCGATTTCGACAACCGCGCCGGCGACCACCACGACGGCATGGAATACTACGGCCTGTCCGCCGCCGGCGCGCCGCTGGCGTCCGGCGCCGAACGTGGCTTGCTGGCGATGAACCACGAAGCGACCACGGACGAAAAACTGTCCTCGCACTTCCTGCACGTGAATGGCGGCACCACCTCGCTGCCCCGCCCTGCCGCCGAAGTCGACAAGGAAGTGGCCGTCCACGGCCTGAGCGTGGTGGAAGTCAAGAAGACGGGTAGCACCTGGGCCACCGTCAACGATTCCGCTTTCAACCGCCGCGTCACGCCGCTGACGGACGTCGAGATCGCCGGCCCCGTGCGCGGCAACGCCCTCGTGGTCACCAAATATTCGCCGACCGGCACCAAGACGCGCGGCACCATCAACAATTGCGGCACGGGCAAGTCGCCTTGGGGCAGCTACCTGTCCGGCGAAGAAAACTGGGCCGGCTACTTCACCCGCTCGTCCACCGACAACGCGGCGCGCGGCGACAAGTCCGTCGTGTCGCTGAACCGCTATGGCCGCAGCCAGGGCGGCGCCTCGCGCCACGGCTGGGAAACGGGCGGCAGCGACGACAAGTACGCGCGCTGGAATCTGAGCAAGATCGGCGCCTCGACCAACGGCAGCGACGACTACCGCAATGAGCTGAACGGCATGGGCTACATCGTCGAAATGGACCCGTACGACAAAACCAAAGCCATCCGCAAGCGCACGGCGCTGGGCCGCTATGCGCATGAAAGCGCCGCGTTCAGCGTGCCGGCCGTGGGCCAGCAGCTGGCCGTCTACATGGGCGACGATTCGCGCAACGAATACATCTACAAATTCGTCACGACGGCCGTCTGGGCCGCCGCCGATGCCAATCCGACTGACCGTATCGCCACCGGCGACAAATACCTCGATTCGGGCAAGCTGTACGTGGCCAAGCTGGCCGCCGACGGCACGGGCCAGTGGATCGAGCTGGCCATGTCGAACGCGCTGATCCAGGCCTACAGCGCCTACAAGTTCGCCGACCTGGCCGACGTGCTGGTCAACGCCCGCCTGGCGGCCGACGCCGTGGGAGCCACAAAAATGGACCGTCCGGAATGGTGCTCGGTCAACCCGGCCAATGGCGAGATCTATTACACGCTGACCAACAACTCGAACCGCACCGTCAATCCGAGCGGCTCGTCGCAGCTGGCGCCGGACAGCGCCAACCCGCGCGCCTACACGGACATGAAGGGCAGCAGCGCGCAGAACGGCAATCCGAACGGCCACATCATCCGCTTCAAGGAAGGCACGGGCGCGGCCGCGGCCACCAGCTTTACGTGGGACGTCTACCTGTTTGGCGCCGAGAGCGGCGCCGATGCCAGCAAGATCAACCTGTCGAACCTGACGGCCGACCAGGATTTCTCGAGCCCTGACGGCCTGGCCTTCAGCCCGTACACGGGCATCTGCTGGATCCAGACGGACGATGGCGCGTACACGGATGTGACCAACTGCATGATGCTGGCGGCCATCCCTGGCAAGGTCGGCGACGGCGCCAAGTCCACCCTGAACTACGCGACGGCGGCCGGCGGCAACCTGGCGGTCGACACCTTCATCGGCAAGAAACCCACGGCCGACACGCTCAAGCGCTTCCTGGTGGGGCCGGTCGGCTCGGAAATCACGGGCATCAGCGAAACGCCTGACGGCAAGACGATGTTCATCAACATCCAGCACCCGGGCGAAAACACCTCGCTGGCGAACATCGGCGATCCGTCCAAGTACACGAGCCAGTGGCCGGCCAACGCCGGCTATGGCGCCGGCAAGCGCCCTCGTTCGGCCACCATCGTGATCACCAAGAACGATGGCGGACGCATCGGCAGTTGATGTCCCGTGCCTGGCGGCGGCATCCGCCAGGCAAAGCCAGCAATTCACCTTGTAAAAGGAGGAAGTGCCCCTAAGTAAGGTTCATCACCAGACATTGCAACAACCGAATGGCAGCCAGGGAAAACGTTTCCCTGCTTTTTGGTATGATGGCAAGGCGCGCCGGCACCGGAGTGGTGTCGCGCGCCTTTTATTTTTGATAATTACTTATATGAGCACAACCATGCAAAGCGGCGCAGACATCCTGGCGACAGGCGAATTGGATTACACGACTTCCTGCGCACTGCCGACGCCGTGGGCCCAGTTCACCTTGCACGCCTTTGTCGAACATGCCACGGGCAAGGAACACCTGGCCATGGTGCTGGGTGATATCGGCAACGGCGAACCGGTGCTGGCGCGCGTGCATTCCGAGTGCCTGACGGGCGACGTGCTGTTTTCGCAGCGCTGCGACTGCGGCGCCCAGCTCGAGGGCGCCCTGAAACGCATCGCCGAAGAAGGCCGCGGCATCTTGCTGTACCTGCGCCAGGAAGGGCGTGGCATCGGCCTGATCAACAAGATCCGCGCCTATCGCCTGCAGGAAGCAGGTGCCGACACGGTGCAGGCGAATGAACAGCTGGGCTTCAAGGCCGACGCGCGCAACTACACCTTGTGCAAACCCATGTTCGCGCAATTCGGCATCCACAGCCTGCGTCTGATGACGAACAACCCGCGCAAGATCGCCGCCATGGAAGCGCTGGGCATCACGGTGGCCGAACGGGTGCCGCTGCTGGTCAACCGCAACGCCTTCAACCAGCACTACCTGAATACCAAGCAAAGCAAGCTGGGCCACATGATGACGCCGGAAACGGCGCCGGCGCTGGAAGACGGCGCCCTGTAATTGCCGCACCGGCTTGCCGCACAGGCTTGCCTGGCTGGCGCATGCGCCGGCCCTCGCCCGCCGCGCTCCGGCTCACGCACAAAGGATGCATGAAATTATCTGACTACGCCTTCCTGCTGGCCAGCCTGTGCGCTGCAGCGGGCGCACACGCGGCCCCGGCGCCTGCGCCAGCCGCGGCTACCGCCGCTTCGACTCCTCCCGCCAAACCGCCACCGGCCACCGCCGCGCCCGCCGCCACCGAACATGCGGCCCTGCCGCCGCCCTCGTCCGCCGCGCAAAAACTGTACACGGCCGCACGTGCCGACATCCTGCAAGTGCGCGTGCTGCTGAAAAACGGCCGCACGCAGTCGTCGGTCGGCTCGGGCTTCTTGATCGGCACGGGCGACCTGGTGGTGAGCAACTATCACGTGGTGTCCCAGTTCGCGCTCGACCCCGATACCTATGTGGGCGAATGGGTCGATACGAGCGGCCAGCGCGGCAATGTGGAATTGCTGGCCGTCGACGTGCTGCACGACCTGGCCGTGCTGCGCGTGAACCGCCACGGCACGGGTTTCTTCAAGATGCCGGAGCCGCTGGCACCGCTGACCCAGGGCCAGTACCTGTATTCGATGGGCAATCCGCTGGACCTGGGCTTCGCCATTTCGGAAGGTTCGTACAACGGCGTCGTCACGCGCAGCTTCTACGACCAGCTGATGTTTACGGGGCCGATCAATTCCGGCATGAGCGGCGGCCCCAGCGTCACCGCGAATGGCGACGTGGCCGGCGTGAACGTGTCGAAACGCCTCGATGGCGAACTCGTCAGTTTTCTCGTGCCGGCCCGCTATGCCCAGCAATTGCTGGCCAAGGTGGCGCAGCAAGGCAAGCCGCCGAAAGACTTCAAGCCGCTGGTGACGGCGCAGCTGCTGGCGCACCAGGAAGTCATGCTGGCGCGCCTGCTCGACACGCCCTTGAGCCTGAAAGCCATGGGCCCGTACCGCGTGCCCGTGCGCGAGTCCGACCAGATGCGCTGCTGGGGCCGCTCCAACGTCAAGTCCGACAAGCCCTACATGCTTGACAACACCAGCTGCGCCATGGAATCGGCCATCTTCATTTCCGGCGCGCTGCAGACGGGGCAAGTGTCGATGCGCCACGAATTCTTGCGCAGCAGCGAACTGGGCGCGCTGCGCTTTTCCGAGCTGGCCAGCGCCTCGTTCAAGAATGAAAGTTTCGGCAGCTACAAGAGCGTGAATCTGACGGGCCCGCAATGCACCGAGCAGTTCGTCAAGAACAAGACGCTGCCCCTGCGCGCCGTCCTGTGCGTGCGCGCCTACCGCAAATTTACCGGCCTGTACGACTTTGCCCTGCTGGCCGCCAGCACCGATGAGCCACTGATGAGCCTGCAAAGCCGCATCGACGCGCGCGGCGTGTCCTACGCCAACGGCATGCGCGTCACGCGCACCTTCCTCGAAGCGCTGTCGCGGGAAAGCAGCCGCAAGCCATGAAGCCTCCCTATTACCTTGAAATCCTCGCCGAGAATGGCGAAGTGCAGCGGCGCCAGCGGATCGAGTCCCTGCCGATCCGCATCGGCCGCGGCTACGGCAACGACTTCATCCTCGACGACCCGCATACGGCGGCCGAGCACGCCATTGTCGAGGACGACGGCGCAAACGGCCTGCTGCTGCGCGACCTGGGCAGCCAGAATGGCGTGATCCACCGGGGACAGCGGCAACCGCAAGTGGCCATGACCGGCAACAGCATCGTGCGCCTCGGCCACACGCGCCTGCGCGTGCGCGCCAGCAATCATCCGGTGGCGCCCGAACTGGGCGACACGACCCGGCACGACTGGGAAGGCTTGCGCCCCGCCGTCGCCGGCCTGGCCATGATCGGCGCCTCGGCCGCCTTCAGCAACTGGTTGAGCGATGCGGACGCCTTCGAGCCGATTTCCTACCTGATGATCGTCGCGTATGCGCTGGCCGGCGGCCTCGTGTGGGCGTCGGTCTGGGCCGTGGCAAACCGCTTGTTCGGCCATGTGGCGCGCTTCGGCCGCCACCTGTTCATCATCGGCTGCGGCCTGCTGTCCATGGAAGTGTGGGAACTGGCCAGCAACGTGGCGGCGTATGCGCTGTCGCTGGAAGCGCTGACGCGCTACGGACGGCATATGTTCATCATCATCGTGTGCGCCATGATCTACTACCATTTGTGCACGATCAAGCCGCAGCACCCGCGCCGCTCCGGCCTCGTCGCCGTCGTGCTGGCCATTCTCGGCTCGACCCTGATCCTGCTGAGCAACCTGCAGGCCAGCGGCCGCCTGGCCGACGAGACTTACATGTCCGTGATCTACCCGCCCGCCTTGCGCCTGAGCCCGAATCACACGACGGACGCCTTCTTCCGCGAGGCGGCCGACCTGCAGCGCGCCGTCGATGCCGAACGGGGCAAGGCGGCCAAGGGGGCCGACGAAGACGAAGACAGCGGAGACTGACAACGCGCATGCAAAAAAAACCGCCGGGTCCTGACAGACCGGCGGGCTTTTTATTGTTGCTTGGAACTTGCGCTTAAAATTTCGCCTCCTGCTTGCGGCGCGCCGTAAAGCCCAGCAAGCCCAGACCGATCAGCAGCATGGCGTAGGTGCTTGGCTCAGGAACGGCCGAGATCAAGCCGTCATTGGCGCCGAAGCTGGCGAAATTGTTGTTGCCAGCCTTGAACTGCACTTGCTGGCCGCCATCGCAGCAGCCTTCCAGGCCGTAGATGCTCAAGGTGTGGTTGCCGGCCGACAGGTTGCCTGAACCGCTGAGGAACTGGGTGCCATTGTTGTAGTTGCCTGCCCACCACATGTCATTGTTCTTGAAGTCCAGCGCCACGCCGTCCAGGAACAGGGCGCCGCCCTTGCCGAAGTCGACGCCGCTGCGGAAGCTCCAGGCGCCCGCATCGGCCGCGCTGACGCCAAAGTTGATCACCGACTTGAAGGCGATGTTCGAGCCGCTGCCGAACAGGCCGCTGTTGTTGACGTTATCATAGCTGGCGATCGTCGTCGAGCCATAGCCGGCGCCGGGTGTGGCCACGGCGGCATTCACGACGGACTCGTAGGCGGCGGCGGAACTTTGCGCGCCGGCGCCCGAATAGCCGGTGGACAAGGTGATGGTGCTGGCGTTCGCGTGGGCAAACACGCCGGCAACGATCAGGGACAGGGCGATTTTAGGCAAGTTTTTCATGATGGTATCCAGTAAGTAAGTATTCAGTGGGCGCAGCAAGGGGCGCTGGAGCTGAATACACGCTGCATTGAGGCGTGTCGGCGTAGCGCTAGGGATTGCAGGAATGAGCGGTCGGGGACGTGGCTTCCGCGAAACAGCGCGGACTTGCGGCGTGCCATGGCGGCACTGCAAGCGTCCTGGAAAGGGTTCGGGTTCCCGGGACAAGACCAGACAATTGACGGGTCAGGTAAGACGATGAAGCTATTCTAGCTTAAATTCCCTGCAAGAAAAGTATTTTTCTTTTGACCATGAAAGATATTTTTCTGGCAAGTGCATGTCCAGCGGCAGAAAAGCGCCATGTTCCACTCTGTCGTAACGGCCGTGCGCGGCGCGCGGCGTGTCGCGGCGGCACCACAGACCAGTCCGTCTGTGTCGCATCTTGCGCATTTCTTTTCGCATGCCGCCGTACCACGGGGCGAAACAGCATGGCAAAATGTAGTCACGCTGCTATCTGTCCGATGAGGGGGAAAGAGGAATGGTCGACCTGGAAGAACTACGCTATCTGGCACTGTCGTTTCCCGACACTACCGAGGAAGAACACCACGACCGTCCATCGTTCCGCGTGGGCGGGAAGATCTTCGCCACCCTGCCCGACGACGAGCACATCAACGTGCTGCTCGATGCGGAGGCGGCGCATATCGCCACTGTCATCACGCCATCGGGCTGCGAGAAACTGTGGTGGGGCGAACGCCTGGCCGGCATCACGGTGCGCCTGGCGGACGCCGAGCTCGACATGCTGGCCGCCGCCCTGACGGCCGCCTGGCGGCGCAAGGCGCCCAGCGACCTGGCCAAGACCATCGCCCCGACAGGATAGTTACATCGGCCAATTACGCAGCAGCAAGCCCACCATCTGCTGCAATTGCTCGCGCGCGACGCCGGCCGCCGCCTGGATGGCCATGCCCTGCGACAGGGTCACGACAAAGCGCGCCTGCTGCTCCGGGCAGGAATCGGGCGGCAAATCCCCCTCTTCCTTGGCACGCCGCAAACGGTCGCGCAACTTGATTTCACCGCGCAGCCGGCGCGCGAACAATTCATCGCGGATCGGCAAGGCATCGTCGCTGCAGGCCAGTGCCGCATTGACGCCCATGCAGCCGTGCGGGCCGTCCGGCATGGTTTGCGCGTCGACATACTGCGTCAGCAACGCTTCCACCACCTGGCGCGCCGTCGGCTGTTCCAGTGCCGCATCGAAAAACCGCATGCGCGTGTCGCTGTAGCGTTCGAGCGCCTTGTGGAACAGCTGCTCCTTGTTGCCGAAGACGGCATACAGGCTGGGCCGGTTCATGCCCATGGCCTTCGTCAATTCCGGCAGGGAACTGCCTTCATAGCCCTTTTCCCAGAACACTTTCATGGCGCAATCGAGCGCCTCGTCCGCGTCAAACGTGCGTGGCCGTCCCGTTTTTGCCTTGCCTGTCTCAGCTGTTTTCTCTTGTTTCATACCGATCGGTAAAAAATTATGACGACGATGTTCGTTTCCAGATATTATATACCGACCGGTTAAAAACCTCCGGGCTTTTCAGGAACCTCTATGCACACACCTTCCAACACTACTGGCGACGATACCACCGTGGCGCCGTGGCTGGCCGTCCTGTCGGTCGGCATCGGCGCCTTCGCCCTCGTCACCTCCGAATTCCTGCCCGTCGGCCTGCTGCCGGCCATGGCCGCCGAACTGGCCATCAGCAAGGGCCAGGCGGGGCTGATGATTACCACACCGGGCATCGTTGCCGCGTTTGCCGCCATCTTCGTTACCGTCGGCTCGGGCCGCCTTGACCGCCGCATCGTGCTGCTGGCCCTCACGGCCCTGCTGATCGCCTCGAACCTGCTGGTGGCGCTGGCGCCGTCGTATGCGTGGATACTGCTGGGTCGCGCCATGCTGGGCGTGGGCGTGGGCGGCTTCTGGGCCATCGGCAGCGCCATCGGCCCGCGCCTCGTGTCGCCGCAGCATGCATCGCGTGCCATGTCCATCATCTTCGCCGGCGTCTCGCTGGGTACGGTGGCGGGCGTGCCGGCCGGCGCGCTGGTGGGCGAACTGGTGGGATGGAGAGTGGCTTTCGGCGCGGCCAGCGCCATTGCCGTGCTGGTCTTCATCGGTCAGCTATTGCTGCTGCCCAAGCTGCCGCCAACACAGGCCATCCGCTTGCGCCAGTTGCCGATGATTTTCGGCATCCGCAAAGCCAGGCTGGGCCTGATCGCCACGGCCCTGATCTTCACGGGCCAGTTCGCCGCCTACACGTATATCGCGCCGTTCCTCACGCAAGTGTCGCATCTGGCGGCCGGCACCGTCAGCGCCATGCTGCTCGTGTACGGCGCTTCCGGCTTCATCGGCAACCTCGTGGGCGGCTGGGCCGCCGGCCGCCATGAACGGTCCGCGCTGATGGTGACGGGCGCCGTGCTGGGCATGTCCACCCTGGCCCTGGCCGCGTTCGGCAGCCATTCGGTGACAGCCATGCTGCTCGTGGCCGTGTGGGGCTTCGGATTCGGCGCCATGCCGATCGCCGTGCAGACGTGGATGTTCAAGGCGGCGCCGCACTTGATGGAAGGCAGCAGCGCGCTGTTTGTCGCCATCGTGCAAGTGTCGCTGGCGTCGGGTGCCTTGCTGGGCGGCATGGCCGTCGACCGGCTGGGGGTATCGAGCGCGATGGTGGTGGGCGGCCTGTTCGCGCTTGGCTGTGCCTTGACGATCGCGCTCTTCGGCAAACCGCAAGCCAATGCCAAGGCGGGCGCGGCATGCCCCGCGTCGTAAAAAATCAGATGCGGCCGCGGCGAAATTCGCCGAGGAACTTCGTCACTTCGGCCGGCGTCATCACGACGTCCGCGTCGCCGTGATACGCATACAGGAAAGGCGTGCCGCCCAGGCGGTCCGTCAGCTTGGCAAACAGTAAAAAGCGGCTGCCCAGCGGGTAGCGCTGCAGGTCGGCCAGGCGGCGCGAACACTGCACGGCCAGCTCGGGTGAAAAGGCCTGGCCCGGCACGGGGCGGATTTCGACGCGGCCATCGATGGCGCGCGATTCGACGGCAACGTGCCGGTATGCATAAGTATCACGGGCCATACCGCCACCTTGGAATGAAGTAAAGGCGCCATCTTAAGCGAAGACGGCGCCTGGCGTGTTACCGCGGCACGATGCGCAGCAGGCGGCCATTGTCTTCATCGGTCAGTGCATACAGATAGCCGTCCGGTCCCTGGCGCACGTCGCGCACGCGCGCGCCGATGTCCAGACGGTCCTGTCCCGTCACCTTGCCGCCGGCATCGACGGCGATGCGGCGGATATCCTTGGCTGCCAGGCCGCCGCTGAAGATGCTGCCGCGCCAGGCGGCAATCTTGTCGCCTGTGTAGACGGCCAGTCCCGACGGCGCCGGCGACGGCACCCAGGCCACGCTCGGATTGAGCATGCCCGCCACTTCGTGCTTGCCAACGGGCTCATGCGTCTTGTAGTCGGCGCCATAGCTTTGCAAAGGCCAGCCGTAGTTGCCGCCCGCCGTCACCAGGTTCAGCTCGTCGCCGCCATACGGCCCGTGTTCCGTGGCCCACACGCGGCCGGAAACAGGATCGAGCGCCAGGCCCTGCACGTTGCGGTGGCCATACGACCAGATTTCCGGCAAGGCCCCCTTGGCCGCCAGCGGGTTGCCAGGCGCCGGTTTTCCGTCTTCCGTCAGGCGCAGGATGGACCCCTGGTGCGTGGCCAGGTTTTGCGCCTGCTCGCGCGCCAGCCGGTCGCCGATGCGCAGCGGCGGATTGCCGCCATCGGCCACGCTCATCAGCAACGTGCCATCCGGCAGCCACAGCAGACGCGAACCGAAATGCTGGCCGCCGCTCTTGTCCGTGGCCACCTTGAACAGGGTCTAGATGCCCGTCACCTTCTTGCCGTCGAACACACCGCGCACGAGGGTCGTGCGGTTGGCGTCGTTGTTGCCTGTCGATACCGTCATGTACACACGCGGATTCGGCTTGGTCGCATCCTGCGGATGAACGACGATGTCGAGCAAGCCGCCCTGCCCGCCCGTAAACACCTTGGGCATGCCTTCCAGCGCCACGTCCTCGAATTTCTTGCCGTTAAGCAGATGCAAGGTCCCCTGCTTGCTCGTGACGAGCGCGCGTCCCTCGCCCAGCCAGGCAATACCCCACGGCTGGGGCACGCCCTGCGCAACGGTCTCGGCCTTCCAGCCCTGTTTGGCGGCGGGCGGCTCGCCCGTGGCTTGCAGTTCGGCCCAGGCCGATGGCGCGGCGGCCAATGCGAATGCAAGCAAGATGCTGGTACGGCGTCGCTGGAACATGCTCTCTCCTGTCTGTGGTCGATAATCGGTGGCGTATCAGGCGCGCAGCAGCAAGGCCACGGCTTCGGCCGCGATGCCTTCTTCCCGCCCCAGGTAACCGAGCTTTTCATTCGTCTTGGCCTTGATGTTGACCTGGCCCACACTCACGCCCAAGTCTTCGGCCACGTTGGCGCACATGGCGGCGATGTGCGGCGCCATTTTCGGGCGCTGGGCGATGATGGTGGCGTCGATGTTGCCGATCACATAGCCCGTCGCCTGCACGCGGCGCACGGCTTCGCGCAGCAGGGTGCGCGAATCGGCGCCCTGGAATTGCGCGTCCGTGTCGGGGAAATGGCGGCCGATGTCGCCCAGGGCGGCGGCGCCGAAGATGGCGTCCGTGATCGCGTGCAGCAGCACGTCCGCGTCGGAATGGCCGAGCAAGCCCAGGTGATGGGGGATGTTCACGCCGCCGATGATCAGGTCGCGGTTTTCCACCAGCGCGTGGCAGTCATAGCCCTGGCCGATACGAAATGGGAGGTCGGGTGTCGTTGTGTGCATGCGGGTCTCTCTGGAATTCAAGGATGGGCCAAATACAACTCGGCCGTGTGTATGTCGCGCGGCAAGGTCACCTTCAGGTTGCGCGGATGGCCTTCGACGAGCCTGGGCGCCAGGCCCAGCGCTTCGACGGCGCTGGCGTCGTCCGTGATCGCTTGCGGATCGGGTGCTTCGGACAAGGCCTGGTGCAGCAAGGCATAGCTGAACATTTGCGGTGTCTGCGCCAGCCACAGGCCGTCGCGCGGCACCGTCTGCGCCGACATGGTGGCGGCACCCGTGCCCTGCCCCGCCCGCTTGACGGTATCGACCACGGGCAAGGCCAGCAGGCCCCCGGCCGGATGCTCACCGACTTCGGTGATGAGCTTTTCGATCAGTGCCGGCGTCAGGCCGGGACGCGCCGCGTCGTGCACCAGCACCTGGTCGTGGGCAGCGATGCTGCCGTGCAGGGCGCGCAAGCCATTGAGGATGCTTTCCATGCGCGTGGCGCCGCCGCAGCGCAGCACAGTGACACCCTGCTCGGGCACGACCGTGTCGATCACGCCATCGTCGGCGCTGACGACGACATACGTATGCACGATCAGGGGGCTGGCAAGAAAGGCGTCGAGCGCATGGCGCAGCATGGGTTTGCCGGCGATGGCTAAATATTGCTTGGGACTGCCCGCTTCCATGCGCGCGCCCACGCCGGCGGCGGGGATCAGCGCAAAGTAGCGGACGGTATTCGGTGCTGCTGTCATGCCATTCCTTGTCTATTTGGTGGGCGCTGCCTTGCCCGCCAGGATGTTCTGGATTTCGCCCTTGCACGCCTTGCCCAGGCGCGCATATTCTTGTGGAGAATCGATGGCCGCCTGCAAGGTTTCCACCTTGTGCATTTCCGCCTTGATGTACGGCAACCAGCCCGTGTCGATCTCGCGCGCCAGCGCCGCCTTGGCCGTGCCGCTGGGTGCATACAGGGGCCGCGCCTCGAAGCGTTTGGCCAGCGCGGCGCGCACGGTCTTTTCCACGCGCGGCAAGTGTTCCATATAGGTTTTCATGTGCCGCAGCTCGTGCGCGAGTATCTCATCATACGCGCAAGTGCCGGGCGCAAATTCGCGGCCGATATAGATCACGACGGGCGCATACGTGAGGGTCACGGTAATCTGCGGCGCCACGCATTCATAGCCGCTGGCCGGGTCTTGCAGCATGGGGCCGGCCAGGGCGATGGCCACGCGCGAATCCGTCTTGGTCAATCCCAGTACCCAGGTATTGGCGCGCGCCGTGCCCTTCATCACCGTCAGGGCCTTGTACGGCAGATGCGTGTCGATGCTGTAGCCATTCTGCTGCGCCGTCAGCACGGACACCGTCTTGCTGATCGTGTCTTCGCAGCGCACCTGGAACGGCGTGCGCGCGGCCGCCAGCGTGTCCAGGCTGGCGGCCGCCAGCAGCAGGAAGATTGCCGTGCGCATGCGCTGTATCAGGCCGGTTGCCACGCGCCGCTGGTGATCTTGTCGAGCCAGAAGATGCCGATGACGGTTTTCACGTCCGTGATCGTGCCATCCTTGACCCAGTCGAGCAGCTGCGGCACCGTGGCCGTAAATGTCTCCAGGAATTCGCCTTCGTCGAGCTGGCGTTCTCCGGCCACGAGTCCGCGCGCCAGGAACAATTCCAGGTGTTCATCCGAATACGCGATGGCGTTATGGATGGTGGAGACGAATTGCCAGTCGCTGGCCGTGTAGCCCGTCTCTTCCAGCAGCTCGCGCTGGGCGCAGGCCAGGTGCGATTCGCCCGCGTCGATCTTACCGGCCGGGAATTCAATGAAGACCCGATCCAGCGGATAGCGGTACTGGCGTTCCATCAGCACCGTGCCATCGTCGAGCAGCGGCAGGATCACGACGGCACCCGGATGCAGAACGAATTCGCGCGCCGTGATCTTGCCGTCCGGCAGCGCAACACGGTCGCGCTGCACGCGCAGGAAGCCGCCCTGGTAGACGAGCTCGCCATCGACCTTGGTTTCAATCAGATTCGTATCCATGGAATTCCTTTATTCAATAAAAAACGGCGCCAGAGGCGCCGCTTTCGGTCGTTGTTGCTAACGGCGTTTGCGCAGGTAACGCCCGACAAAGCCCGGGAAAGCCAGCACCAGGAACAGACAGCCTGTGATGGCGTAGAACTCCCACGTCTGCGGGAAACCGTTGCCGATGCGCGCTTCGAGCGCGAACGCCACGGCGCCGACGATGAAGTACAGAATCACCATCTCCAGCAGGCGCAGCGCCAGCGGCTTGCGCCAACCCTGCTCCGCCTGCGCCGCCTTTTTCAGGGGCACGGCGGCAAACAGTTTCTCGTTCAAGAAAGGCAGGTTGGCGCCCAAGATGCCCAGGGCAATCACCAGCCAGCTCGAGACGGTGACATCCATCGGTCAGGACGCCAGGGTCTTGGTGATGGCCGAAGCGCAGGCCGCCAGGATGCTGTTAGGCATGACGCCCAGCGCCAGAACGAACACGCCGTTCAGGGCCAGCACGACGCGCATGTCGCCATGCACGACCAGCGCGTTGGTATCGGTCGGCTCGTCGAACCACATCATTTTCACGACGCGCAGGTAGTAGAAGGCACCGATCAGCGAGAACAGCACGGCGGCGATGGTCAGCCACAGCTGGCCCGTGGCCAGCACGGAGGCCAGCACCGAGTACTTGGCCATGAAGCCCATCAGCGGCGGCACGCCGGCCAGCGAGAACATGAACAAGGTCATCACCAGTGCGAAGATCGGGCTGCGTTTGCCCAGGCCCTTGAAGTCGGCCAGTTCTTCTGCTTCGAAACCATTCCGTGCCAGCAACATGATCACGCCAAAGGTACCCAGGGTGGTGAACACGTAGGTGATGACGTAGTACATCGAGGCGCCGTAGGCGGTGGCTGCGCCAGCCGCGTTCAGGGTGTTGCCTGGAGCGTCAACGGTACCGGACAGCAGACCCAGCAGGACGAAGCCCATTTGCGCGATGGTCGAGTACGCCAACATGCGCTTCAGATTCGTTTGCGCGATGGCGGTGAAGTTACCGATAGCCAGCGACATCACGGCCAGCACCAGCAGCATTTGCTGCCAGTCATGCGCCATTGGCAGCAAGCCTTCGCCCAGCAAACGCAGGGTGATGGCGAACGCAGCCAGTTTCGGCGCGCCGCCCAGCAGCAGGGTCACGGCCGTTGGCGAACCCTGATACACGTCAGGCACCCACATGTGGAATGGCACGACGCCCAGTTTGAAGGCCAGGCCGGCAACGAGGAAGACCAGGCCGAAGACCATGATGGTGCCGTTGGTCTTGCCGTTTTCCAGCGCCACGCGCAGTTCGCCCAGGTCCAGGGTGCCGGAGGCGCCGTACAGCATCGAGATACCGTACAACATGAAACCGGAAGCCAGTGCGCCCAGGATGAAGTATTTCATGGCCGCTTCCGTGGCCTTGGCGTTGTCACGGCGCAAAGCGATCAGCGCGTACAGCGACAGCGACATCAGTTCCAGACCCAGGTAGATGATCAGGAAGTTGTTGGCCGAGATCATGATCATCTGGCCCAGCAGTGCAAACAGGGCCAGCACGTAGAACTCGCCGCCCAGGTTGCCCGACAGCATGTTGCGGTCGGTGGCATAGGCACGCGAGTAGATCAGGGTCAGCGCCACGGCGCCGTACGAGAACAGTTTCAGCAGCTGCGACATCGGGTCCGACACGAACATGTTGTGGAACGTGTAGACGGTGGTGCCCGCGTTGAAGTCGCCCACGGTCAGCAAGGCGCAGCCTGCCAAGGTCAGCAAGGACAGCGCATAGGTGATCGAACGCTTCGCCGCAGGCAAGAACATATCGATCAGCAAGAGCGCCGACGTGGCGATCAGCAGAAAGATTTCCGCGTACAGCGGTACCAGATTAGGTGCATTAGTCATGTTATCGGTCTTCTATTTAAGGCAACTTGCTGGTGGCGACATGCTGCAGCAGGTCAGCAACCGAAGTTTGCATCGTGTCGGTGAACGGGGCTGGATACAGACCCATCACGAGCACGGCGATGGCCAGTACAGCAAGCATGAAGAATTCACGTTTGTTGATGTCGGTCAGTTCGGCCACATGCTTGTTCTTGATCTTGCCGAACACCACGCGCTTGGCCATCCACAGCGAGTACGCCGCGCCCCAGATCAGTGCCGTTGCAGCCAGCAGACCGATCCAGAAGTTGAATTTCACCGCGCCCAGGATCACCATAAACTCGCCGACGAAGCCGGACGTCGCTGGCAAGCCGCAGTTGGCCATCGAGAACAGCACGAAGAAGGCGGCAAATTTCGGCATGCGGTTCACGACGCCGCCGTAGTCGGCGATGTTGCGGGTATGCATGCGGTCATACAGCACGCCGATGCACAGGAACATCGCGCCGGAGATGAAGCCGTGCGACACCATCTGCACGATACCGCCCTGCACCGAGATGTCGTTGAACATGAAGAAGCCCAGGGTAACGAAGCCCATGTGCGCGATCGACGAATAGGCGACCAGTTTTTTCATGTCGGTTTGCACCAAGGCAACCAGACCGATGTAGATAACGGCGATCAGCGACAAGGCGATCATGAAGCCCGACAGGTAGTGGCTGGCGTCCGGCGTGATCGGCAGCGAGAAACGCAGGAAGCCGTAGGCGCCCAGTTTCAGCATGATGGCGGCCAGCACGGCGGAACCGCCCGTAGGCGCTTCCACGTGGACGTCCGGCAACCACGTATGGACGGGGAACATCGGCACCTTGACGGCAAACGCCATCAGGAAGGCCAGGAAGATGAAGATCTGTTCGTTCATCGTCAGCTTGAACGCGTGCCAGGCCAGGATGTCGAAGGTGCCCGACACATTGCGCAGGTAGATGATGGCAACCAGGGTCAACAGCGAACCGAAGAAGGTGTACAGGAAGAACTTGAACGACGCATACACGCGGTTCGAACCGCCCCAGATACCGATGATGATGAACATCGGGATCAGGGTTGCTTCAAAGAAGAAGTAGAACAGCAAGCCGTCCAGCGCGCAGAACACGCCGATCATCAGGCCCGACAGGATCAGGAAGGAGCCCATGTACTGGGCGATGCGCTTCTCGATCACTTGCCAAGCCGAAATGACGACGATGACCGTGATGAAGGCCGTCAGTGGCACGAACCACAGCGACAGGCCGTCGATACCCAGCGAGTACCAGATATTGAAGGTTTCAATCCACGGTGCTTTTTCGACGAATTGCATGCCGTGTGCGGCGTTGTCGAAATGCTGGATCAGCGGCAAGGTGCACAGCATGCTGAGCACGGCGCCAGCCAGCGACAGCCAGCGGGTAAAGCCCGCTTTGCTGTCACGGCCGAGAGCCAGGATCAGGACGCCGCAAATGATCGGCACCCAGATCGACAGACTCAGGTAAGGAGGTAATGTAGAAATCGTAGACTGCATCATGGTTCTCAGTATTCTTTTATCAGGTCAGCTTACTTAGCGGGCCAGAATGGCAGGAAATAGATCAGGAAGCCCAGCACGCCCAGGATCATCACGAATGCATAGTGATAGATGTAGCCGGTCTGCAGCACTCGCGACAGCGAGGACAGCCAGGCGACGACCTTGGCGCTACCATTGACGACGAAACCGTCGATCAGCTTCTTGTCACCGAAGTTCCACAGGCCATTACCCAGCAAGCGGGCACCGCCGGCGAACACGACTTCATTGAACTTGTCCATGTAGTACTTGTTGTCCAGCAGGGTGTGGATCGCGTGGAACTTGGCAAAGAACCAGGCCGGTACACGCGGGTTGACCATGTAGCAGTAGTAGGCTGCCACCACGCCGGACAATGCCAGCCAGAACGGTGCCGTCGACAGGCCGTGGATCGCCATCGCCATTGCGCCGTGGAATTCATGCGACAACTCTTCCATTGCTGGATGGTTTTCGCCAACGAAGATCACGCCCTTGAAGAAATCGCCATGCAGCATCGGGCCGATCGTCAGGTAACCGATGATCAGCGAAGGAATCGCCAGCATCACCAGCGGGAACCAGACGACGAATGGGGACTCGTGCGGCTTCTGGCCAGGCTCCAGGCCGTGGTGCGCGTGGTCGTCTTCGGAATCGTCATGCGATTCCTCGTCATGGTGGTCGTCATGCGCGTGGGCATCGTGCTTGGCCGCAGGCGCGTGATGGTCGTCATGGCCGTGCGCATGCGCCTGGCCGAAACGCTCCTTGCCGTGGAAGACGAGGAAATACATGCGGAACGAGTAGAAGGCGGTGACGAACACGCCAGCCAGCACGGCGAACTGGGCAAAGCCAGCGCCCCAGATGTGCGTCGCTTCGACGGCTTCGATGATGCTATCTTTCGAGTAGAAACCGGAGAACAGCGGCGTACCGATCAGGGCCAGCGAACCGATCAGCGATGTGATCCACGTGATCGGCATGTATTTGCGCAGGCCGCCCATGTTGCGGATGTCCTGATCGTGGTGCATGCCGATGATGACGGAACCGGCGCCCAGGAACAGCAGTGCCTTGAAGAATGCGTGCGTCATCAGGTGGAACACGGCCACCGAGTACGCGGACGAACCGAGCGCCACGGTCATGTAGCCGAGCTGCGACAGGGTCGAGTAAGCGACGACGCGCTTGATGTCGTTCTGGATGATGCCCAGGAAGCCCATGAACAGCGCCGTGATGGAGCCGATCACCAGGATGAAGGACAGTGCCGTGTCGGACAGTTCGAACAGCGGCGACATGCGCGAAACCATAAAGATACCGGCCGTCACCATCGTCGCGGCGTGGATCAGTGCCGAGATCGGGGTAGGACCTTCCATCGAGTCAGGCAGCCACACGTGCAGCGGGAACTGCGCCGACTTGCCCATCGCGCCGATGAACAGGCAGATGCAGGCAACGGTCAGCAGCGCCCAGTCGGTGCCTGGCAAGCTCAACAGCGCCAGTTCGTCTTTCTTGGCGAACACTTCCTGGTAGTTCATGGTGCCGGCGTAGGCCAGCAGCAGGCCGATGCCGAGGATGAAGCCGAAGTCGCCCACGCGGTTGACGAGGAAAGCCTTCATGTTGGCCACGATGGCCGTCGGACGCTGGTACCAGAAACCGATCAGCAGGTAAGAGACCAGGCCCACGGCTTCCCAACCGAAGAACAGTTGCAGGAAGTTGTTGGCCATGACCAGCATCAGCATCGAGAACGTGAACAGCGAGATGTAGGCGAAGAAGCGGTTGTAGCCTTCGTCGTCCTTCATGTAGCCGATCGTGTAGATGTGCACCATCAGGGAGACGAAGGTGACCACGCACATCATCATCGCCGACAGCGAATCGATCTGGAAGCCCACTTCCATCTTCAGGGTGCCGATCGTCATCCAGTTATAGATCGTGCCATTGAATGTCGCGCCATCCATCACTGCCAGCAGTGTCTGCACGGACAGGATGAACGCAATCAGTACGCCCAGGATCGTCGCGGTATGCGACGTCTTGCGTCCGACCAAATTACCCAGGAACTGGGTGCCAAGCAAGCCTGCAATCGCGGCACCGGCCAGCGGCGCCAGCGGTACGGCAAGAAGGAGGTTAGGGTTGAGGAGTTGCCCCGCCATGATGAACCTTAATCGTTATTATTCGAGAGATCGAGTCTGAAAAACATCAGCCTTTGAGGCTGTCCAGGTCTTCGACGTTGATGGTATCCAGATTACGGAACATCACCACCAGAATAGCCAGACCGATAGCCGACTCAGCGGCGGCAACCGTCAGGATGAAGAAAACGAAGATCTGACCGGCCGCGTCGCCCATGAAATGGGAGAACGCGATGAAATTCATATTCACCGCCAGCAGCATCAATTCGATTGCCATCAGCAATACGATGATGTTCTTGCGGTTCAGGAAAATACCGACGATCGAGATTGCGAACAAGATCGCGCCCAGGACCAGAAAATGTGTGAGCGATAATGTCATGGTGCCTCCTTAACTTCCGGCTCGGCCGCAGGACGCTCGACAACCGCGTCCATCTTGATGATCTTCAGACGGTCGTTGCGCTTGACGCGCACGGCATCGCCTGGAGCAAAGTGCTTGGTGTCCTTGCGTTTGCGCAGGGTCAGCGCGACCGCGGCAACGATGGCCACCAGCAGCACGACGGCGGCGATCTCGAAGGCGAACACATATTCCGTGTAGATCAGCAGGCCCAGTTCCTTGGTGCCGCCCAGGTTGACGTTGACCGGCGCGATGCTAGGCGCAAAGTTGCGGAAACCGTGCCACAGGACGGCAGCCATTTCCAGCACGATGATCACGCCCACCGTCACCGACAAAGGCAGGTAGCCCCAGAAGCCTTCGCGCATGCGGTCGATATTGATATCGAGCATCATGACCACGAAGAGGAACAGCACCATCACGGCGCCGACATACACCAATACCAGCACGATGGCCAGGAATTCAGCTTGCAGCAGCATCCAGATGCCCGCTGCGGAAAAGAAGGACAGTACCAGGAACAGTACTGCGTGGACCGGATTACGGGCCGTGATGACGCGCGTCGCTGCCAGAATCAAGATCAGCGCGAAGGCGTAAAACAAAATTGTTTTAAAGTCCATAAAAAACCCAATAGACGTACAGATGAACGAGGGGCGCGCCGCAGCCTCTCGGCTGCGGCGCATCCATCAGCGATAAGGTGCGTCGGCGGCGCGCGCAGCGGCAATGTCATTTTCATAACGATCACCCACGGCCAGCAACATCTCTTTCGTGTAATACAAATCCCCGCGTTTCTCGCCGTGGTATTCCAGGATTTGCGTCTCGACGATCGAATCGACCGGGCAGGACTCTTCGCAGAAACCGCAGAAGATGCACTTGGTCAAGTCAATATCGTAACGCGTGGTGCGGCGCGAGCCGTCGTCACGCTGTTCCGATTCGATCGTGATGGCCATCGCCGGGCAAACCGCTTCGCACAGTTTGCAGGCGATGCAACGTTCCTCGCCGTTCGGGTAGCGGCGCAGCGCGTGCAAGCCACGGAAACGCGGCGAGATCGGTGTCTTCTCTTCCGGGAATTGCACCGTGATCTTGCGCGAAAACATGTACTTGCCTGTCAACGCCATGCCCTTGATCAGCTCGCCTAACAAGAGGCTGCTGAAGAAATCTTTTACCTTATCCATTCGTATGCACTCTCTTACTTCCAAATATTCCAGGATGTCTGCATCCAGGCAGCGACGAAGACCAGGTAGACCAGCGTCAACGGGATAAACACTTTCCAGCCGAGGCGCATGATCTGGTCATAACGGTAGCGTGGGAAAGTACCGCGCACCCAGATGAACACCGACACGATGAAGAAGGTCTTGGCGAACAGCCAGAAGAAGCCGCCGAAACCACCCCAGAACTCGAGGAAGGCAAATGGTGCGGACCAGCCACCGAGGAACATGATCGAAGCCAGCGCGCCGATCAGGATCATGTTGGCGTATTCGGCCAGCATGAACATGGCGTAGGCCATGCCCGAGTACTCGACCATATGGCCGGCAACGATTTCCGATTCGCCTTCGACGACGTCGAACGGGTGACGGTTGGCTTCAGCCAGGCCCGACACCAGGTAGATGACGAACATCGGCAGCAGCGGCAGCCAGTTCCACGACATGAAGTTCACGCCCTTGTCGGCGAAGTAGCCGATTTGCTGGCCGCCGACGATGTCGATGAAGTTCAGGCTGCCCGAGACCATCAGCACGATGACCATCACGAAGCCCATCGGGATTTCATACGAAATCATCTGCGCCGAAGCGCGCATGGCGCCCATGAACGAGTACTTCGAGTTCGAGGCCCAGCCGGCGATGATGATGCCGTAGACTTCCATCGAGGTAATCGCCAGCAGCATCAGCAAACCCGCGTTGACGTTGGCCAGCACGGCTTGCGGACCGAACGGCACGACCGACCAGGCGGCCAGGGCCGGCATGATGGTCATGATCGGACCGATCACGAACAGGCCCTTGGCGGCCTTGGACGGGATGATGATCTCTTTGAACAGGAGCTTCAGCGCATCGGCGATCGGCTGCAGCAAGCCCAGTGGACCGACGCGGTTCGGGCCGACGCGGATCTGGATCCAGCCGATCAGCTTGCGTTCCCACAAGGTCAGGTAAGCAACCAGGCCCATCAGCGGCAACAGCACGCACAGGATCTTGATCAGGGTCCAGAAGAACGGCCACGAGCCGCCCAGCAAATCCTGGCCGCCGCTGTTGATGACGTTTACAAATTCAGGCAGAGCCATCAGATTTTCCCCTCTGCTGTTTCAACTGTGATGTCACCGAACATGCCGCCCAGTCCAGCCGTCGAGGCATGCGCCGCCGACACTTTGACCACATTGGCTGGCAGGCCGGCGTGAATTGCCGCCACCAGGATGGCGCTGCCGGAGCCTTGCGCCACTTTGACCTTGTCGCCCGCCTTGATGCCCAGCTTGCCAGCCAGTTCGGCGGACAGGTGCGCTTGCGGCGCGGCGCCATCGACCGTGCGTTGCAGCGGTTCGGAGCGGCGTACCAGCGCGTCGGCGAAGTAGATCGGCACGTCGGCGATGCGTTGCAGCGCTGGCGAAGCCGGTGCATACGTTGCCGCTTCCGGTGCGTTCTTGGCGATGTTGTTCAGCTGTGCCGACAGGTCGGTCACGCCGGCGCCAAACGCTTCGTCGCGGATCGCTTCGGAGGTGTCGTAGTCGAAACCGGCCAGGCCCAGGATGTTGCCCAGGACGCGCAGCACTTTCCAGGCTGGACGGGTTTCCGCCAGCGGTTTGACGGTGCCGTTAAAGCTTTGCGCGCGGCCTTCGCAGTTCACGAAGGTACCCGAGGTTTCGGCGAACGGCGAGATCGGCAGCAAGACATCGGCGTACTCCATGCCGTGCTTGAAGGCGGACATGGCCACGACCATGTCGGCGCCATCCAGGGCGGCGCGGGCCGCTTGCGGATTGGCGGCATCGAATTCCGGCTCGGCGTGCAGCAGCACGTAGGCTTTTTTCGGTACGGCAAACGCTGCTTGCACATTGGCGCGCGGCTTGGCGACCAGGTGCGCGCCAACCGTGTTGGCCGCTTCCGTCAGGTAACCGAGCTTGGCGCCCGTCTGTTCGGCGATCCATTGCGCGGCAGCATGCAGTTGCGACGCTTGCGGGTGTTGCGTTGCCGCGTTACCCAGCAGCACGGCGCCGTTGTCGCCAGCCATCAGGCTGGCGGCGATGGCCACTGCCACGTCCGAAGCGGCGACCGCTTCAAAACCGGCTGGCGCGGCGATTTCTTTGGCTTTCGCAACAGCGACGACCACTTCCGACAAGGCCGCCAGCCAATCGCTAGGTGCGACGATCATCTTGTTGGCGATGGTGATCAGTTGATCATCGTCGGAGGCGTGCAGGATCGACAGCTTGGCGCCGCCCTTGACGGACGCGCGCAAACGCGTGGCCAGCAATGGGTGATCCTTGCGCAGGAACGAGCCGATGACGAAGGCGCGCTTGATCTGGCCAAATTCGCTGATCGGCATGCCCAGCCATGGCTTGACGCCAGCGTCGAGCGCGAAGTCGGTCTGGCGCAGGCGGAAGTCGACGTTCTCGGAACCGAGACCGTTGGCCACTTTTTGCAGCAGGACCAGCTCTTCGACGGTCGAATGCGGCGTTGCCAGCGCGGCGATGGCGTCGGCGCCATGTTCGTGCTTGATGTTTTTCAGGCCGTGCGCCACGTATTCCAGCGCGGTTTGCCAATCGACTTCTTTCCACTCGTTGCCTTGTTTCAGCATCGGGGTCGTCAGGCGTTCGGCGCTGTCCAGCGCTTCGTACGAGAAACGGTCCTTGTCCGAGATCCAGCACTCGTTGACAGCTTCGTTTTCCAGCGGCAATACGCGCTTGACCTTGCCAGCTTTCACTTGCACGATCAGGTTCGAACCGAGGCCATCATGCGGGCTGACCGATTTGCGGCGCGACAGTTCCCACGTACGGGCGCTGTAACGGAACGGCTTCGAGGTCAGTGCGCCGACCGGGCACAGGTCGATCATGTTGCCCGACAGTTCAGAGTCGACCGACTGGCCGACAAACGACACGATTTCCGAGTGTTCGCCGCGGCCGATCATGCCCAGCTCCATCACGCCGGCCACTTCCTGGCCAAAGCGTACGCAGCGGGTGCACTGGATGCAGCGCGACATTTCCTGCATGGAAACCAGCGGGCCGGCTTCCTTCGGCGTGACGACGCGCTTGTCTTCCTTGTAGCGTGATTCGCTCTTGCCGTAGCCCACTGCCAAGTCTTGCAACTGGCATTCGCCGCCCTGATCGCAGATCGGGCAATCGAGCGGGTGGTTAATCAGCAAGAATTCCATGACCGACTTTTGCGCCTGCACAGCTTTATCGCTGGCGGAGCGCACGATCATGCCGGCACTGACCGGGGTCGCACAAGCGGGCAAAGGCTTGGGCGCCTTTTCCACTTCGACCAGGCACATGCGGCAGTTCGCTGCGATCGACAATTTCTTGTGATAGCAGAAGTGCGGAATGTAGGTTCCCAATTTGTTGGCGGCGTCCATCACCATGCTACCAGCAGGGACTTCGACTTTTTTGCCGTCTATTTCGATTTCAACCATGGTGATCGTTACCTGACGCAGCTTAGATATATGCGGGCACTAAGCAATGCTTGTGCTCGATATGATATTCAAATTCTTCACGGAAATTCTTAATGAAGGCCCGTACCGGCATGGCAGCCGCATCGCCCAGCGCGCAAATGGTGCGGCCCTGGATGTTGTCGGCGATCGAGTTGAGCATGTCCAGGTCGTCTGGACGACCCTGCCCCTGCTCGATGCGGTGCACCATGCGGTACATCCAGCCTGTGCCTTCACGGCAAGGCGTACACTGGCCGCACGATTCTTCAAAGTAGAAGTAGGACAGGCGTTCCAGCGCCTTTACCATGCAGCGTGTTTCGTCCATCACGATGACGGCGCCCGAACCCAGCATCGAACCAGCTTTCGCGATCGAGTCGTAGTCCAAGTCGGTCTGCATCATGATGTCGCCGCGGATCACCGGAGCGGACGAACCGCCAGGGATCACGGCCTTGATCTTTTTCCCACCGCGCATGCCGCCTGCCAGTTCCAGCAGGGTCGCAAACGGGGTGCCGAGCGGCACTTCATAGTTGCCCGGTTTTTCCACGTCGCCCGAGATCGAGAAGATCTTCGAACCGCCATTGTTCGGCTTGCCCATCGCCAGGTATTTCTCTGGACCGATGTTCAGCACGAATGGCACGGCCGCGAAGGTTTCCGTGTTGTTGATCGTCGTCGGCTTGCCGTACAGGCCAAACGAGGCAGGGAAAGGCGGCTTGAAGCGCGGCTGGCCTTTCTTGCCTTCCAGCGATTCGAGCAGGGCCGTTTCTTCGCCGCAGATGTAGGCGCCATAACCATGGTGCGCATGCAACTGGAACGAGAACTCGCTGCCCATGATCTTGTCGCCCAGGAAGCCGGCGGCGCGCGCCTCTTCCAGCGCTTCTTCGAAACGCAGGTATTCCTGGAAGATTTCACCGTGGATATAGTTGTAGCCGACGGTGATGCCCATCGCATAAGCGCCAATGGCCATGCCTTCGATCAGGGCATGGGGATTGTAACGAATGATGTCGCGGTCCTTGAAAGTGCCCGGTTCGCCTTCATCTGTATTGCAGACGAGGTATTTCTGGCCCGGGAACTGGCGCGGCATGAAGCTCCACTTCAAGCCGGTAGGGAAACCCGCGCCGCCACGGCCGCGCAAGGACGACGCCTTGAGGTCGGCGATGATCTGTTCCGGCGTGATGTTCTCTTCCAGGATACGCCGCAGGGCCGAATAGCCGCCGCGGTTCACATAATCTTGCAAATGCCAGTTCTTGCCATCCAGATCCTTCAGGATCAATGGATCGATATGGCGGTTGTGGAGTGACGTCATTTCTTGAGTTCCTCCAGCATGGCGTCGATCTTCTCGTTCGACATCCAGCTGCACATGGTTTTATTACTGACCAGCAAGACAGGCGCATCGCCGCAAGCACCCATGCACTCGCCTTCAACCAGGGTGAACTGGCCGTCTGCGGTGGTTTCGCGGAAATCGATACCCAGTTTCTGCTTCAGGTAGTCTGCAGCGCGCACGCCGCCCGACAGGGCGCATGGCAGGTTGGTGCACACGGTGATCTTGTGCTTGCCCACGGGTTTCACGTTGTACATATTGTAGAACGTGGCCACTTCCTGCACGGCAATCGCCGGCATGCCGATGTAATCGGCCAGTTCCTTCATGGTTTCCGGCGCCAGCCAGCCCAGTTCATCCTGGGCATGGGCCAGCGCGGCCATGACGGCCGACTGACGCTGGTCGGCCGGGTACTTGGCCAGCTCGCGGTCAATTTTCTTATAGCATTGTTCTGATAACAACATACTTTTTGCCTCTTAGCGGTCAATACTGCCGAACACGATATCTTGCGTCCCGATGATGGTCACGGCGTCGGCAAGCATGTGCCCACGCGCCATTTCGTCGAGCGACTGCAAGTGGGCGTAGTCTGGCGCGCGCAGTTTCATGCGGTACGGCTTGTTGGCGCCATCGGACACCAGGTACACGCCGAACTCGCCCTTCGGGTGCTCCACGGCGCTGTAGGCCTCGCCTGGCGGCACGTGGAAACCTTCCGTAAACAGCTTGAAGTGGTGAATCAAGGACTCCATGTTGGTCTTCATGTCGACACGGCCCGGAGGCGCCACCTTGCGGTTGCTGGTCATGACAGGGCCTTCATTGTTGCGCAGCCACTCCACGCATTGCTTGATGATGCGGTTCGACTGGCGCAACTCTTCCACGCGGACCAGGTAGCGGTCATAGCAATCGCCATTGGTGCCGATAGGAATGTCGAAATCCATCAGGTCGTACACTTCGTACGGCTGTTTCTTGCGCAAGTCCCACTGCACGCCCGAGCCGCGCAGCATCGCGCCCGTAAAGCCCATGGCCAGCGCATCTTCCGGCGAGACCACGCCGATGCCGACGGTACGCTGTTTCCAGATACGGTTGTCGGTCAGCAGGGTTTCGTACTCATCCACCGAGTTCGGGAAACGGCGCGCGAAGTCTTCGATGAAGTCCAGCAGCGAGCCCTGGCGGTTTTCGTTCAGCTTGCCGATCGCCTTGGCGTTGCGGATGATCGAGGCCTTGTGCTGCGGCATCGCGTCCGGCAGGTCGCGGTACACGCCGCCCGGACGGTAGTAGGCCGCGTGCATGCGCGCGCCCGAGACTGCCTCGTAGGCGTCGAACAAGTCTTCGCGGTCGCGGAAGCAATACAGGAACGGGCCCATGGCGCCAACGTCCAGCGCGTGGGTGCCGAGCCACATCAGGTGATTCAGGATACGCGTCATCTCGTCGAACATGACGCGGATGTATTGCGCGCGCAGCGGCACTTCCAGGCCCAGCATCTTTTCGATGGCCATCACATACGCGTGTTCATTGCACATCATCGACACATAGTCGAGACGGTCCATGTACGGCACGGATTGCAGGTAGGTCTTTTGTTCGGCCAGCTTTTCGGTGGCGCGGTGCAGCAGGCCGATATGCGGGTCGGCGCGCTGAATGACTTCGCCATCCATCTCCAGCACCAGGCGCAGCACACCGTGCGCGGCCGGATGCTGTGGCCCAAAGTTCAGGGTGTAGTTCTTAATCTCAGCCATTATTTCATCCCGTAATGTTCTTCGCGGATCACGCGCGGCACGTTTTCCCGCGGCTCGATCGTCACGGGCTGGTAAATCACGCGCTTTTGTTCCGGATCGTAACGCATCTCGACATAGCCGGAGACGGGGAAATCCTTGCGGAACGGATGGCCGATGAAACCGTAGTCGGTCAGCAGGCGGCGCAAATCGTTGTGGCCTTCGAAGAGGATGCCCAGCAAATCGAACGCTTCGCGCTCGTACCAGTTGACGGCGCGCCAGATACCGACCACGGAGGGCAGCAGCGGCATGTCGTCGTCCGGCGCGAACACGCGCACGCGCACGCGCCAGTTGTGCTTGACCGACAGCAAGTGCGAGACGGCCGCGAAACGCAGGCCATCCCAGCTACCGTCGCCATAGGTCGAGTAGTCGACGCCGCACAGGTCGAGCAATTGCTCGAAATGCAGGGTCGGATCGTCGCGCAAGGTCTGCATCACGGCCAGGTAGTCCTCGGCCTTGACGAGCAGGGTGACTTCGCCCAGCGCAACCGTCGTGCTAACGCGATCGCCCAGGGCAGTGCCGAGGGCGTTTTGCAATACTTCTAAATGTGTTGTCATAATCTGAAGCGGCCCCGTTAGCGTGCGATCGTGCTGGTACGCTTGATCTTGTTCTGCAACTGCATGATGCCGTACAGCAAGGCTTCAGCGGTCGGAGGACAGCCAGGCACATACACGTCGACGGGCACGATGCGGTCGCAACCGCGCACCACGGAATAGGAATAATGGTAGTACCCGCCGCCATTGGCGCAGGAACCCATCGAGATGACCCAGCGTGGCTCTGCCATCTGGTCGTAGACCTTGCGCAGGGCCGGCGCCATCTTGTTGCACAGGGTGCCGGCAACGATCATGACGTCGGACTGACGCGGCGACGGACGAAACACGACGCCGAAACGGTCCATATCGTAGCGGGCTGCGCCCACATGCATCATTTCGACCGCACAGCAGGCCAGACCGAACGTCATCGGGAACATAGACCCGGTGCGCGCCCAGTTGATCAGCTTGTCGGCCGAGGTGGTGATGAAACCTTCGCTTAATACGCCTTCAATAGCCATGGCTTATTCCCAGTCAAGGGCACCTTTCTTCCAAATGTACCAAAATCCGACCACGAATTCAGCGATGAACACCATCATCGTGACGAAACCGGCCCAGCCCAGGTCGCGCATTGCAACGCCCCATGGGAAAAAGAATGCCGTTTCCAGATCGAACAAAATAAACAGGATTGCGACCAGATAGTAGCGCACATCAAATTTCATGCGCGCGTCTTCGAATGCTTCAAAACCACATTCGTACGGGGAGAGTTTTGCTGCGTCAGGCTTGTTAGGACCTAACAGGCGCCCCAGGAGCTGGGGAGCGATACCGACACCAAGGCCGATAATAATGAACAGCAGGACGGGGAAGTAATTTTCGAGGTTCACGATTGATGAGCTTATATTGAACGATCGGTTAAATGAGGACACTGCGATCATTTGCAGCGTATCTAACGCACGACCCCAATCAAAGCTAAGACCAGGATCGAACGACACATCCTCGTAAAAAAAGCCAGCAACTTTGTACGAGCCATGGCTCGTGCGCCGTTGCTGGCTTCTGATTTCTGGTGCCGACGACGAGACTCGAACTCGTACAGCTTTCGCCACTACCCCCTCAAGATAGCGTGTCTACCAATTTCACCACGTCGGCGGTAAGGCCCGTATTCTACTCTGCTTTGCCGCTAAAGTTAATGCACAAATGCATCAAAACACAGATAAAAACGATAAATTTTTACATCTTCCAGCGCGTCACGATTTTTTCCTGCCGCACTGCTGAAACATTGAGCAATAATCTGCCCGTAATGAGAATTACTCTCGATGAGGTATCGAGCTCATACAAAAATTACTTCGGAATCGCGCCTGCCGGGGTGCTGGCAACCGGTGCCGCCGCCGCTGGAGCGCTGGCAGCCGGAGCTGCCGCAGGCACCGTCGTCGGGATCGCGCCCGCGCCGGTGACCGGCACTGGCTTGACGACTTTATCCATCACGCCGCCGCCGACCGTCGTGGCGCGCTGATTGGCCATCAGCGACAGGGCCAGGGTGGCGCCGAAGAAGATCGCGGCGGCGACGCCCGTCGATTTCGACATGAAGTTAGACGAACCCGTCGCACCGAACAGGCTGCCCGAGGCGCCCGAACCGAAGGCGGCGCCCATGTCGGCGCCCTTACCGTGCTGCAACAACACCAGCGCGATAATCGACAATGCCGAAATAACCTGTACTACCACTACCAGATTGAACATCATGTTCATTGCAATTCCATTCTTAGTTTAAATTAATTCAATCAGCGGCGTGAATAATTGCCAGGAAATCCGCCGCCTTCAATGCTGCTCCACCGATCAGACCGCCATCGATATCCGGCATCGCCATCAATTCTTTTGCGTTCTCCGGCTTCATGCTGCCGCCGTACAGGATCTGCACGCCGGCCGCTGCCACCGCATTCTTTGCCGCCAGCTGGCCGCGCAACACCTGATGCACGTCCTGCGCCATTTGCGGCGTGGCCGTCTTGCCCGTGCCGATGGCCCAGACTGGCTCATAGGCCAGTACCAGTTTCGCCACGTCGTCGGCGGAAATCGCCGCCAGCACGGCGCCCAGCTGCTGCGCCACGACAGCGTCGGTCTGGCCCGCTTCGCGCTGCGCCAGCGTTTCGCCGATGCAGACGATGGGCGTGATGCCCGCCGCCAGCGCCACAACCGTCTTGGCCGCCACTTGCGCATCGCTCTCGCCATGGTAGGCGCGGCGCTCGGAATGCCCGATCACCACATAGCCGCAGCCGAAATCCTGCAGCATGGCGGTCGAGACTTCTCCCGTGTAGGCGCCACTGGCATGCGCGGACACATCCTGCGCACCCCAGCCGAGAGCCGTGCCTGCCAATTGCGCCTGGCACTGCGCCAGATACGGCGCCGGCACACAGACGGCGCTGGCGGCGCCAGAGGCAGCCAGGCCAGCAACTATTTGAGACAATAACACCGCGTTCGAGGTGCGACTGCCGTTCATTTTCCAATTTCCGACGACGAGTTTGCGACGCATAGTAGCCTAAATTCTAATAACCCGTCATTCTAACTCCGGCACTGATGCCGGTCAAACAGGCAGTGCCCCGTTTCAAGCAACTTGCAACATGATCTTGCCCACGTGCGTGCTCGCTTCCATCAAGGCATGCGCCTCGCTGGCTTTTTCCAAGGGGAAAGTTTTATAGATCACGGGCTTGATCTTGCCCGCCTCGATCAGCGGCCAGACGGCCGTGCGCAGATGGTTCGCGATGGCCGCCTTGAAGGCGATGGAACGGGGACGCAAGGTGGAACCCGTCACCGTCAGGCGACGGCGCAGCAAGCTACCCAGGTCCAGTTCCGCCCTGGTGCCGCCCTGCACGGCGATCAGGCCGATGCGGCCATCGTCTGCCAGGCAATCGATTTCGCGCGGCAGGTAGTCGCCGCCGACCATATCGAGGATGACGTCGACGCCCTTGCCTCCGGTCAATTCCTTGACGACGGCGACGAAATCTTCCGTGCGGTAATTGATGCCCCGTTCGGCGCCCAGCGCTTCGCAGGCGCGCGCCTTCTCGTCGCTGCCTGCCGTGGCGAACACGCGGTGGCCCAGCGCGGCCGCCAATTGAATGGCCGTCACGCCAATGCCGGACGTGCCGCCCTGCACCAATAACGTTTCGCCGTCGGCCAGCGCGCAGCGGTCGAAGACATTGCTCCAGACGGTAAAGAAGTTTTCCGGCAGGGACGCGCCTTCCAGCGCAGTCAAGCCGTGCGGCAAGGGCAGGCACTGGCCGGCGGGTGCGGCGCAGTACTCGGCATAGCCGCCGCCCTGCACCAGCGCGCAGACGAGGTCGCCCTTCTTGAATGCGGTATTGGTGAAATCGCCATCGACGACTTCGCCCGCCACTTCCAGGCCCGGCAAATCGGACGCGCCGGCTGGCGGCGCGTACTTGCCCAGGCGTTGCAGCACGTCGGGACGGTTGATGCCGGCCGCGTGCACCTTGATCAGCAGTTCGCCCGCTTTATATTGCGGCATGGGACGTTCCGCAATCTGCAAAACGTCGGCGGGACCTGGCTGGCTGATGGCAACTGCACGCATGGCGGGACTCTTTCAAGGGAAAACGGCGATTGTACGCCAAGCCGTCCACCCTTGCAGCGAGGGCCCTGCCTATGCGCCGCCCGTCTTCGACTGGCGCGGCAGCGGCGTGCCCGGCTTCCATTTCGCCGACAGGGCCTGCCCTTCCTCGACTTGCTCATGCGTCATCTTGCGCACCACGGCGGCGCGCTGGTCGGCCGCATTCGCGTTGCCATTCGCGGCCGCCAAATTCCACAGCATGTAAGCGATGACGTTATCCTGCGGCACGCCACCCATGTGGTAGCGGTACATCAGGCCCAGCACCTGCTGCGCCTCCGCGTGGTTCTGCTCGGCCGCCTTGCGGAACCAGCTGACGGCCTGCTTGTGATCCTGCAGCACGGCGTTGCCCGTGTAATACATGGCACCCACCACATACTGGGCGTCGGCCTTACCCTGGTCGGCTGCCTTGCGGTGCCAGAACATGGCTTGCTTGTAATCCTGCGGCAAGCCGCGTCCCATGTAATACATCAAGCCCAGCAAATGCTGGGCATCGGCGCTGCCGGTCTTGGCCAGCGGCAGGATTTCCTTGTAGGCCAGCGCGTAATTCTTGTTGTTGTAGGCGCTGGCGCCTTCGGCGAAGCCAGCCCGCGCGGGTAGCTGTATCGTCAACAGCATGAGTAATGTAATGATCAGTTTTTTCATCGGAATGGGATGTGGTCTGACTACTTGTTCTTGTCCTGCCAAAGGCCTGCGACAGGATGCTTTTACTTCCAGCTGACTTTGCCCAGGCCCTCGACGCTGACATCGCGGTTGGCCGGCTTGCCGTACACCACCACCGAACCGAGTCCGCTCAGATTCAGCTTGGCATTCGTATGGGCATTCACCGTGGCATTGCCCAGGCCGCTCAATTCCAGGTTGACGGCATCGGCTTCGAACTGCTGCGCATTCAGGCTGCCCAGGCCGCCCAGGCTCGCTTGCAGGATACGTCCGCGTCCACCCAGCATCACCGAGCCCGCGCCCTGCAGGTCCAGTTCCGCCCGCTCATTGTTGCCTATCCATATCTGCATGCTGCCCACGCCGCCCAGGCTGGCATTGAGCTTGCGGTAATCGCCCACCAGCTTGATGCTGCCCGCCCCTTCCAGCGACAGGGTCAGTTCCTCGCCCTTGAAACCCGTGATGTCGGTGCTGCCAAAGCCTTCCGAGCTCAGTTCGCGTAAGTTCGGCAGGACCAGGTCGGCGCGGATCGACGACGGGCCGATCTTGAAGCCGCGCACTTCCGTTTCGATGTGCAGGGTGTCGCCGCTTTGCGCCGTGCTGACATCGGCGATGTAGCGCTTGTCGGCCGTGATGCTCAGCGAAGCCACGTTGCCCTGGCGAATGCGCACTTCCATCACGCCATCGAGCTTGACGCGCACCACGCGGGCGTCGACGTTGCGCATTTCCAGCAAACGGGTCTCGGCGGCCACGCCGCGCACCAGGCCCAATGTCGCCAGGAACAGCAGCGCCAATTGCAGTATCTTTTTCATGTAGTGCATCCTCGGTATCTTGTTTTTATGTGTCGCGGCACCCTCGTGGGGCTTGCGCGCATTGCCATTGACCAACACTGTATCAGCGCCGAAAACGGCTGACAATCAATCAGGCGAAACGGGCTTTTTCGGCAGCGCTCAGGCGCTTGGCCTTGACGACCACCACTTGCATGGCAGCCTTGTTCGCTGGCGCGGCCAGAGTGGCCGTGGAACTGGCCACTTGCAGGGCCGGGGCGGCCGGGGCGATGGCGTAGCAGCTGGCGCCAAGCAGGATGGCGGCGGCAACGGCAATGACTTCCATGTTTTTAGCGACGTTCATGTTGTTCTCCTCGGGTGTCTGGCAGTGGGCTTGCGGTATGGTGTCACTATAGCCATACCGCCCCCGGCAGACACGCCGATTGCGACGAACTGCATTTTTGGCAGGCTGGCCTGACAAAAACGCGGATGAACGTGCAGATCGCTAGCGTCTTCTTAAAACTCTTCCCACTCGTCGGCGCCGGACTTGGCCGCTTTGACGGGTTTGACTGGCGCCAGCGCGCGGGCCGGCGCGCGCGGTGCAGCAGCGGCTGGCTTCGCCTTGAGGCGCGTCACGGGCGCAGGCGCCGCGGCAGGACCGGCATCGCCCAGGCGGAACATGCCGACGGCTTGCGCCAGGTCCACGGCCTGCTCCTGCAGGCTTTCCGCGGCGGCGGCGGCCTGCTCGACGAGGGCAGCGTTTTGCTGCGTCATGGTATCCATGTGCGTGACGGCCGTATTGATTTCGCCGATGCCGGCGCTCTGTTCGCGGCTCGCCACCGTGATCTCGCTCATGATGGTCGTCAATTGCTGCACCGAGGCCACCACCTGGTCCATGGTCTGGCCCGCTTCATCGACAAGGCGGCCGCCGGCATCGACCTTCTCCACCGAGTCGCCAATCAATTCCTTGATTTCCTTGGCCGCGCCGGCGGAGCGTTGCGCCAGACTGCGCACTTCGGACGCCACCACGGCAAAGCCCCTGCCCTGCTCGCCCGCGCGCGCCGCCTCGACGGCCGCGTTCAGCGCCAGGATATTCGTCTGGAAGGCGATACCGTCGATCACGCCGATGATGTCGACGATCTTGCGCGAGCTTTCCTGGATGCCGGCCATGGTGCCGACCACCTGCTGCACCACGCGGCCGCCCTTGGCCGCCACTTCCGAGGCGGACACGGCCAGCTCGTTGGCCGCGTGCGCGTTTTCCGCATTCTGCTTGACGGTCGACGTCAGCTCATCCATCGAACTGGCCGTCTCTTCCAGCGCGCCCGCCTGCGCTTCCGTGCGCGAGGACAGGTCGGCGTTGCCGGCGGCAATATCGGCCGACTCGCTGCGCACCAGGGTGCTGATGCTGCGGATCTGCACCAGCACGGTGGCGATCTTTTCGACGAACAAGTTAAACGCCTTGGCGATCTGCGCCAGCTCGTCCGCGCCTTCCGCGTCGAGGCGGCTGGTCAGGTCGCCGTCGCCCGTGGCGATCGCTTCCATCGCATCGCGCACCAGGCCCAGGCGGCGCAGGGCGCGCGCCACCAGCACGCTCAGCACCGTGGCGGCCAGGGCCAGCACCAGCAAGGCCGTCAGAGCCGACGCGCGCAGCATGGAGGTCAATGCCTGCGTCGCTTCTGCGCGATCGAGCACGGTAGCCAGCAGCCAGTCGCTGCCCGGCACTTTACTTACATGCAAGATGCCGTTACGGTCACCGAGGCGAATGGCTGCGCCATCGCCGCTCTTTTCGATATCGGCCAGCGCCTGCGCGCTCAGGCCAGGGTCCAGTTCGGCCAGCGGTTTCAGAGTCAGCTTGCTATCCGGGTGGGCGATGATCTTGCCGCCGCCATCGACGAGGAAGGCATAGCTGGACGCCGTCGGCTTGATTGAAGCGACGTTTTGCACCACTGCATCCATCATCACGTCGGCCGCCATCACGCCCGTCACGCTGCCCTTGCCGCCCAGCGGCTCGGCAAACGTCACCACCAGCTTGCCCGTGCTGGCGCCGATGTACGGCGCCGTGATGATGGGGCCGCCCACTTCGGACGCCAGCTTGTACCAGGGGCGCGCCGTGGGATCGTAGTCGGCGGCGCGCTTGCGCTCCTGCGAAAAGACGGCGTGCTTGTCGGCAAAGCCGATATACGCCATGTCGAACGTGCCCGCCTGCTCGGCCGCCTTCAGGGCCGGCAGCGGATCGGCCGCCGTGGCGCCCTGCTTGAGCGAGCCCACGACGGCTTGCTTGGAACGCAGCCATTCGGCGATGGCCTGCGCGTGGCTGTGCGACAACTGCAGCATCTGCGTGTCGAGCGCGGCCAGGGTGCTGGACCGTGTCGTGAAGAAATTGGCAATGGCGACGGCCAGCATGGCCAGCACGACGATGGAAACGGCGATGGCGATCAGCCGCGCCTTAAGGGAGGACAACATGGTGCATCCAATAAAAAAGAGAAAATCGGGAGGGATGCGCCATGGTCAGGGAATAAGATTTTGTCGTCAAGCAATACCGACAGTCAATTACCCATAAACAACAATTGATACCATATATTAATCATATCTCGCCGCGCAGCTTGCGCAAAGCCGGCAAGTCGCCGCCCGTCGCTTCGAGGCGGAAGCGGGCAAATGCCTGCTCCAGTTCGGGATAGCGGCGCAGGCCGCCTTCATTAAAGTGGCGCCCGCCGGGGATGTCGCCTCATGGCAGCGGTGCGCTCAAGCCCCCGCTGCCCGCCAGGGCCAGCAGCGGCTCGAGCGCGCTGCGCAGATCGGCCACTTCCCCGTCGGCGGGCGCCAGACGGGCCAGCCATTGTTCCAGTTCGGCGGCACGCGCCTGCAAACGCTGTTGATCCATCATCGCTCCTCAATTCTCGATCGTGCCGATCAGCACGGGGGCCGACCACAGGTTGCGGTTGGGCAACAAATACTGCTGCGCCCCACCCTTGCGCCGCACCAGTCCTCCCAGCTCTTGCGTCGGCGCCACCTGGTTGACGAACACGTTGACGGTGCCCTTGGGCATGATCTGATACACATCATACAGCGGCGCCTCGCTCTTCAAGGGCAAGCCGAAACAGTCTGCCAGGGTGGCGCAGCGGCTGGATGCCAGCTGCAATTGCGCGCTGGTGGTGAAATACGGCGAGTACGGCGACACATTCTGGCCATGCGGCACGATCTTTACCAGCGCGGCCGACATCGCTTGCAGGTCGGGCAAGGTGCTGCCGGAAGCGAGCTGCTCGACCGCCCGCGCGTAAATCGTCTCGGCCGGCGCGGCCGGGTCGGCGGCATGCAGTTCGCGCAGCAATTGCTGGCCCGGGGCACTGTCCAGGTAAGGATCGATGGCTTCGCGTTGCAAGCCGGCCGTCTTGAAGGTGCTGAGATCATTGATTTCGCGCGCATGCACGGCGCGCAAGGCGTCGAGGTCTTGCGCCGGCATGGCCGCGGACGCGGCGGCGATGGGGATGGGCAGCGGCACCGGTGTCGGCGCGTTATCCAGCTGCGCCCAGGCGCCGGGCGAAACGGCAAGCAGAAAGGCGGCGGCCAGCCCGCGGAATGTGCGCATGCTGCATCTCCTTGGAAGACTCGGTCAGGGGGAATATCCCCTCCCGAATCTACAAGGCGCAGCAGCGGCCGATGCGAGCTGCATCAAGGCCGGTGCGGGCGTCTGCCCGCACCTTCGACACAGCGCAAACGCGGCGCAAAAAAAACCGCCAGGGCTTGCGCGCTGGCGGTTTTGATCATGCGGCCGGGGCCGCACTCAGGCGAACTTAAGCGGCTGGCGCTTCGTTGCCTTCAGCAGCTTTCATCGACAGTTTCAGACGGCCGCGGTCGTCCGTTTCCAGCACTTTGACGCGAACCAGCTGGCCTTCTTTCAGGTAGTCGGCCACGGCATTGACGCGCTCGTTGGCGATCTGCGAGATGTGCAGCAAGCCGTCCTTGCCTGGCATGACTTGCACGATGGCGCCGAAGTCCAGCAGTTTCAGCACGGTGCCTTCGTAGGTCTTGCCCACTTCGACGGAAGCGGTCAGTTCTTCGATGCGGCGCTTGGCTTCCTGGCCGGCTTGCGCGTCGACGGAAGCGATGGTGACCACGCCTTCGTCGCTGATGTCGATCTGGGTGCCCGTCTCTTCGGTCAGCGCACGGATCACGGCGCCGCCCTTGCCGATCACGTCACGGATTTTTTCCGGGTTGATCTTGATGGTGATCAGACGCGGTGCGAAATCGGACAGTTCGGTTTTGACGTGCGGCATGGCTTTTTGCATTTCGCCCAGGATGTGCTCGCGGCCTTCCTTGGCTTGCGCCAGTGCCACTTGCATGATTTCCTTGGTGATGCCCATGATCTTGATGTCCATCTGCAGCGCCGTGATACCGTTGCGGGTACCGGCTACCTTGAAGTCCATGTCGCCCAGGTGATCTTCGTCGCCCAGAATGTCGGACAGCACGGCAAACTTGCCGCCTTCCTTGATCAGGCCCATGGCGATACCGGCCACGTGTTCTTTCATCGGCACGCCGGCGTCCATCAGTGCCAGGCAGCCGCCGCAGACGGAAGCCATCGACGAGGAACCGTTCGATTCCGTGATTTCCGATACCAGACGCACCGAGTAGCTGAACTCTTCAGCTGCTGGCAGGGCGGCGATCAGCGCGCGCTTGGCCAGGCGGCCGTGGCCGATTTCGCGGCGTTTCGGCGTACCGACACGGCCCGTTTCGCCGGTGGCGAACGGAGGCATGTTGTAATGCAGCATGAACGAATCGGTGAACTCGCCCATCAGCGCATCGATCTTCTGGCTGTCGCGGGCGGTGCCCAGGGTCGCGACGACCAGCGCTTGCGTTTCGCCGCGCGTGAACAGGGCCGAACCGTGGGTACGTGGCAGCACGCTGGTGCGGATCGAGATCGGACGCACGGTGCGCGTGTCGCGGCCGTCGATGCGTGGTTCGCCGTCGAGGATCTGCGTACGCACGATTTTCGCTTCGATGTCGAACAGGATGTTGTTGACTTCAGCGCTGTCGATAGCCGCGCCGCCGGTGGCAGCCACTTCAGCCGACAGGTCGGCGATCACTTCCGACGTCGCTGCTTTCAGCTTGGCCGTACGCTCTTGTTTGTCCTTGGTTTGATACGCATCATTGATCTTGGCGTTGGCGAAATGCGCGACGCGGGCGATCAGTGCTTCGTTTTTCGGCGCAGGCGCCCATTCCACTTCCGGCTTGCCGCCGTCACGCACCAGGTCGTGAATCGCGTCGATGACGACTTTCATCTGGTCGTGGCCGAAGACCACGGCACCCAGCATGATTTCTTCGGACAGCTGTTTCGCTTCCGATTCGACCATCAGCACGGCCGTTTCGGTACCGGCGACAACCAGGTCCATTTCCGACGTTTTCAGTTGCTGGACGGTCGGGTTCAGGATGTACTGGCCATTGGCGTAACCGACGCGCGCGGCGCCGATAGGACCGTTGAAAGGCACGCCCGATACGCACAGGGCAGCCGATGCGCCGATCATGGCGGCGATGTCCGGATCGATTTCAGGGTTGACCGACAACACGTGAATGATGACTTGCACTTCATTCAGGTAGCCTTCCGGGAACAGCGGACGGATAGGACGGTCGATCAGACGGGAGGTCAGTGTTTCTTTTTCGGAAGGACGGCCTTCGCGCTTGAAAAAACCGCCCGGGATTTTACCGGCAGCATAGGTTTTCTCGACATAATCAACCGTCAAAGGGAAGAAATCCTGGCCTGGCTTGGCATCTTTGCGTGCCACTACCGTTGCCAGAACGACGGTATCTTCGATCGACACCAGCACTGCGCCGGATGCCTGACGTGCGATTTCGCCGGTTTCCAGGGTCACTTGATGTTGACCGTACTGGAAGGTTTTCGTAACTTTGTTAAACATGGGGTATCCCTTTTCTAATTGCCGACAGATTTTCAGGGGCTGTCGTTCACCTCACCACAGGCGGCGAAAACTTCGTTGCCGCCTTTACTACTTTACTTTTAAAACATGATATCGGTAGAGAATACTGTACTTCTCGACATAAATCCGGAATTCAAATGACAAAATGCCCGCGTCAGCGAACTGGCGCAGGCATTTCTGTATAAACCTTGTACGGCAAAAATTACTTGCGCAGACCAAGTTTAGCGATCAGGTCGCGATAACGGGTAGCGTCTTTAGCCTTCAGGTAGGACAACAGGCTCTTACGACGGTTGACCATCATGATCAGGCCGCGGCGGGAGTGGTGATCTTTCGAGTGGGCTTTGAAGTGGCCGTTCAGTTCGTTGATGCGAGCTGTCAGCAGTGCAACTTGCACTTCAGGGGAGCCGGTGTCGTTTTGACCACGTGCGTTGTCCGCGATGATAGCGGCTTTGTTGATGTTTTCTACTGTCATGATAAACCTTTCACATGCGGTGCACAGAGTCTGAACCCTATCCACCGTGAACTACGATTATTAAAATACTGGCCTATGCTTCCAACCAGACGCGCAAGTATATCGGAAAAATGCCCGCCTGTATCCTGCCGTGCGCGCTTTTCTCGGTGCATGATAGGGTTTTCCTGCATTTCAGGAGGTCAAACATGAAAAAACTGCTCAAATCAGCAACACCGCTGCTGTTTGCCATGCTGGCCGGCTGCGCCAGCTGGAACGTCCCGCCGCCCCAGCCGGGCGAGCCGCGCGCCGCCGTGGAAGCGCGCCTGGGCCGTCCCACCAATATCTACCAGCTACCCACGGGTCCCGAACTCGAATACGCGACGGGACCGTACGGCCAGTACACGTATATGGCCCGTTTCGGCCCCGACGACAGGTTGATTTCCTACGAACAAGTGCTCGACACGCCAGGCTTTGCCCGCATCAAGGTGGGCGTATCGACCCAGCAAGACGTGCTGCACACCCTGGGCCGCCCGACGGAAACATCGTATCTGTCGTTGCCGAAACTGCACGTCTGGTCCTATCGCTACAAGGAATCGGGCGTATGGGACTCCATGATGCATGTGCACTTCGACCACGACGGCATCGTGCGCATGATGATGAACGGGCCAGATCCGGCCAAGGAAGAGCGGCGCTTCTTCTGGTAGTTAGCGCCCCCTCACGGCTGAGGGTCTATACGCTCATCCTTGGCGTGTAATTTGTTGAGGGCCGACAAATACGCCTTGGCCGAGGCGACGATGATGTCGGAATCAAAGCCCACGCCGTTGACGATGCGCCCGTCGCGCGACAGGCGCATGGTGACCTCGCCCTGCGACTGCGTGCCCGTGCTGATGGCATTGACGGAGAACAGGACCAGCTCGGCGCCGCTGGCGGCCGCGCTTTCGATGGCGTTGACGGTGGCGTCGACGGGGCCGTCGCCCTGCCCTTCACAGCTGCGCTGCTGGCCGCCGACGAGAAACTCCACGCGCGCATGGGGCACGGCGCCCGTCGTCGACTGCTGCGTCAGCGCAACAAAACGGTAGTGCTCACTCTCTTGCGCCTGCGGCTCCTCGCTGACGAGGGCCATGATGTCTTCGTCGAAAATCTCGGATTTTCGGTCGGCCAGCTCCTTGAAACGCAGGAAGGCCGCGTTGACTTCCGCTTCCGATGCCAGAGAAATGCCCAGCTCCTGCAGCCGCTGCTTGAAGGCATTGCGCCCCGACAGTTTGCCGAGCACGATCTTGTTGGCCGTCCAGCCCACATCTTCGGCGCGCATGATTTCATACGTCTCGCGTGCCTTTAAAATGCCGTCCTGATGGATGCCGGACGCGTGCGCGAAAGCGTTCGCACCCACGACGGCCTTGTTCGGCTGCACGGCAAAGCCCGTGATTTGCGACACCATCTTTGATGCGGCCACGATCTGCGTCGTATCGATGCCCACCGTCAAGTTGTAATAGGCGGCGCGTGTGCGCAGCGCCATCACCACTTCTTCCAGCGCCGTGTTGCCGGCCCGCTCGCCCAGGCCATTGACCGTGCATTCGATCTGCCGCGCGCCGCCGATCATGACGCCGGCCAGCGAATTGGCCACAGCCAGGCCTAGGTCGTTATGGCAATGGACGGACCAGATGGCCTTGTCGGAGTTCGGTATGCGTTCGCGCAAGCGCTTGATGGTGGCGCCGAAGATTTCGGGCACGGCGTAACCGACCGTGTCGGGGAAATTGATGGTGTTGGCGCCCTCGGCGATCACGCCCTCGAGCACACGGCAAAGGAAATCTTCATCGGAGCGGCTGCCGTCTTCGGGGCTGAATTCGATGTCGTCCGTGAACTGGCGCGCAAAGCGCACGGCATTTTGCGCCTGCGTAAGCACTTGCTCTGGCGTCATGCGCAGCTTCATCTGCATGTGCAGGGGCGACGTGGCGATAAACGTGTGGATGCGCTTGCGCTCGGCTGGCGCCAGCGCCTCGGCGGCGCGGGCGATGTCACGGTCGTTAGCGCGCGACAGCGAGCAGATGGTGGACTCGCGCACGGCGCCGGCAATCGCCCGTATCGACTCGAAGTCGCCCTGCGAGGCGGCGGCGAAGCCCGCTTCGATCACGTCGACCTTCATGCGCTCGAGCTGCTTGGCGATGCGCAGCTTTTCCTCGCGCGTCATGGAGGCGCCCGGCGATTGCTCGCCGTCGCGCAAGGTGGTGTCAAAAATGATGAGTCGGTTGCTGGTGGTCATGGCTGCTCCTGGCTGGCTGAAGACTGGCGACGCTACCGACTCGCCGCATTAATGCTCGGGGTCGGTCTGGATGATGCTGACGGGCTTGCCCTTCGCCATGCGCCAGAAAAACACGGCGTAGCCGGACAGGCCATACACGACGAAAATCGGGAACAGCACCTTCGGCGGATCGATGGAAATGAGCGCAAAGAACAATGCCAGCAGGAATACCACGATGAAAGGCACGGACTTGCGGAAATTCACATCCTTGAAGCTGTAGAACGGTACGTTGGTGACCATGGTCAGGCCGGAAAACAGGGCGATCGTCCACGACACCCAGGCCAGCTGGTTGCCGGCAAATTCCAGGTCGTTCATCAGCAGGATGAAGCCGGCCACCATGGCAGCCGCAGCCGGGCTGGGCAAGCCCTGGAAGAAGCGCTTGTCGACCACCGCGATATTCGTGTTGAAGCGGGCCAGGCGCAAGGCAGCGCCGGCGCAATACACGAAGGCGGCCAGCCAGCCCAGTTTGCCCATGCCGCGCAGCGACCATTCGTAGATCACCAGCGCCGGCGCGGCGCCGAACGACACCATGTCGGACAGGCTGTCGTACTGGGCGCCGAATTCGCTCTGCGTATTCGTCAGGCGCGCGATGCGTCCGTCCAGGCCATCGAGGATCATGGCGATGAAGATGGCCCAGGCCGCGTGTTCGAATTTCTGGTTCATGGCCATGACGATGGCGTAGAAGCCGCAAAACAGGGCTGCCGTCGTGAAGGCGTTCGGCAACAGATAGATGCCGCGGCGGCGCAAGGTTTTCTTGCCAGTGCCATCGCTCACCGGCTGGCGCGCGAATTTGCTGAAGCGGGACGCTTTGGATACTGCGGGGGTGCCGTTCTTGCCTCTACGACGGGGGAAGTTTGCCATGTTGTTCCATATCATGTGTACTGCGGGGGAATCGGTGCCAGATGGCAGGCGCATGACTGTTACGGCATGCGCCTGCCGATGTTGTCATTATAGAGGAGCCACCGCCAAAGAAAAGCGCGGCGGCGTCAAGCTGACAATATTGATCCCTGTTCAAGCCTTATTTGAACTTGACCTTGGCCACCAGGCCCATGTTCAGGGTCGTTTCGCCCGGCTCGAAGCTCGGTTCGGCCACCTGGTTGCCACCATGGCCCATGGCATCGGCGCTCATGGCGCGCGCGCCGGCCACGTTGACGCGCTGCGCATAATTGCCCGAACCCTCGAAATCGATGGTATCGATCACGGCGTCACTGACGTTGCGCCCCATGGCGCCGGCGATGGCGGCCACGCGCTCGTTGAGGTTCTTGTAGGCGGCGGCGATGCGCTGGTCGTCGAGCTTGCGGATGGTGGCGGGCGCCAGGCCGAAATTCAGGCGGTTCAGGGTCAGCACGCCTTGCGCAGCCGACACGGTCTTCGGCAAGGCGGCCAGGTTGGTCGTCGTCACCTGCAGGTACTGGCCCACTCGCCAGCCGGTCGGCACTCTGGGCTTGGCGGCGACACCAGGCGGCAGCGGCGCCGTTTCCGGGTACACGGCATACGTGTAGTAGCCCTGGGTCTTCAGCACGGCTTGCGGATCGGCTTTCTTGACGATGGCCGCGCCCTGGTTCATCTTCTGGTTCACGCGCGAGGCGGCGGCGGCCTTGTCCTTGTCCTGCTCTTCGACGGCTAGGGTAACGGTCACCTGGTCGTTCGCATGCACCACTTCGCCGTTGGCGGGCACCACTACGAGGGTGCCGGAGGTGGGCAGGGTCTGGGCTTGTGCGCTCAGGGCAACGGTAGCGGCGGCTGCAGCCAGCAGTGATTTCATGACGGTCACGGGGTTCTCCTGGAAAATATGGGGGCAAAAACGACCATGGGGCCAACAGCCCCATGATTTTTAACACAGTCTAACGCGAAAATGTTTCCGCGCTAACGCGCTTACTTGAACTTGACCTTGCCGACGACGCGCATGTCGAGCGTCGTTTCGCCCGGCTCGAAGCTCGGTTCGGCGACGGTGCTGTCTTCGGCCATCTTGGCGCTGCGCATCATCATCGGCGCGGCGGCAGGACGGTTTTCCGTGGCGTAGTTGCCCGAACCTTCGAAGTCCACCGTATCGAGCACGGCGTCGGAGACGTTGCGGCCCATGGCCTTGGCGATGGCGGCCACGCGCTCGTTCAGGTTTTTATACGTGGCGGCGATGCGCTGGTCGTCCAGCAGGCGGATGGTTTCCGGCTTCAGGCCGAAATTCAAGCCGTTCAGGGTCAGCACGCCTTGCGCCGCCGACACGGTCTTTGGCAGGGACGCCAGATTGGCCGTCGTCACTTCCAGGTACTGGCCGACACGCCACGCCGTTGGCAAACGCGGCTTGGCAACGGCGCCAGCCGGCAATGGGCGCTCTTCCGGATACACGGGATAGGTATAGTAGCCGTACGATTTCAATGCCGCCGACGGGTCGGCCTGCTTGACGATGGCAATGCCCTTGTTCATCTTCTGGTTGACACGCGACGCGGCCGCGGCTTTGTCCTTGTCCTGTTCTTCGACGGCCAGGGTAGCGACCACCTGGTCATTGACATGCTTGACTTCGCCAAACGCGGGGACGACCACCAGGGTGCCGTTGGTCGGCAAAGATTGAGCTTGCGCGCTCAGGGCAACGGTGGCTGCGGCGGCAACAAGGACGGATTTCATCACGGTCATGGGGTACTCCTAGGTAGTTAATGTGGCTGACAGCCAGCGAACGGGGCGCTTTTGGTACCCCTTTCGCTTGAGAAACTTGTCAAACTGTGTAGATTCTAACGCCTCATTCATTCCCGTGGCGCAAATTAACAAATCGTCACAAAATGCGCCAGCCAGTCACATCTGCTCACATTTCAACACAGTGTCATCATAAATAACAATGTTATTAGTGGCCGATCACCGCGCCACCGCTGCGCCGGCCAGGCTTGAAACTGTGGCGGTGCGCGCACCAGGCGATGCTCAATGCCACCAGCAGCAAGGCCAGCATGGCCCACGGGAACGATGCAGCGCCATAACCGTCGAGCAGCATGCCACCCGCCAGACCGCCACCCGCGATGGCCACGTTCCAGATAGTCGCCACCATGGCTTGCGCCACGTCCATGCCGTCGCCGGCCGCGTCCGCCGACGCCGTCTGCAGCAAAGTACCGGCGCCGCCAAAGGTGATGCCCCAGATGGCCATGCTGACATAAATGACGGTCGGCGAGTCCATCGCCAGGCCCAGCGCCACCATCACGAGGGCAAAGGCGGCGATGCAGCCCAGCACGAGCGGGCGCAGCCAGCGGTCGATCAGCTGGCTGACCAGCCAGATGCCGGCCAGCGAACCCACGCCATACACGAGCAGCACCAGGTCAACGCGGGGACGCAAGCCGGACGGCGCCAGGAACGGCGCGATGTAGGTATACAGAATGTTATGCGCCAGCATCCAGGCAACGATCACCGCCAGAATCGGCCGCACGCCCGGCGTCATGAATACCTGGCGGATCGACAGGCGCTCGCCATTCTTTTGCCCCGGATAATCGGGCACGGCCAGCAGCACCCACGCGACCAGCACCACGGCCAGGCCCGACATGATGCCGAAGATGCTGCGCCAGCCCAGGACGCCGCCCATCAGGGTGCCCAGCGGCACGCCCAAGGAGAGGGCCAGCGGCGTGCCGATCATGGCAATGGCCATCGCCCTGCCCTGCTGCTCCACGCTGACCATGCGGCGTGCGTATCCCGCCATCAAGCCCCAGGCCAGCCCGGCTGCCATGCCGGTGACGAAGCGCGAAACCAGGGCAACGATATAGTTGGGCGACAGGGCCGTCGCCGTGTTGAAGATCAAAAAGCCGATGATGGCCAGCAGCAAGACATTGCGCCGGCGCCAGCCGCTCGTCAGCGCCGTCAGGGGAATCGCCGTCAGGATGGAACCGATGGCGTAGACGGTCACCAGCTGGCCCGTCATGACTTCGGAAATACCGAGATCGCGGGCAATCTGCGGCAGCAAGCCGGCCGGCAAAGTTTCCGACAGGAGGGCGAGAAACGCCGTCATGGCCAGGGCCAGCAAGGCCAGCACGGGGAGACGTTCGGAAATGGAAGATTCGGCAGTACCCGGCATGGGTACTGTTGCGGTAGTGCGGTCGGTCATAGGGGTCCTTCTGGTTGCGCAAGCGGCTCAATAAACTAGCGCCTGGCGTGCTACGAAAGCGGTGATGCGCGTTGCGGTCGGCAGATACCGAAACAGATGCAGTCCACAGGAAACTGCAAAGGAAGGGCGGAATTATATAGGAATATAAAAAGACAGGCGGCGGGCGAAAAGCGCGCGGGCGGGAGCAGCCGTGCTCAAGCTGGCGTCATGCAGGCATCATTGGCCGCCTTGCGTGGCGAAAACCAGGCATTCGATTTCGGACTGTACAGCAAGGCGCAGATGACGGCGAACGTCAGCGCGCCAGGCAAGACATTCATCTTGAGCGGCACGGTCGCCAGGCTGAGCGCAATGTCGATCACGCCCCACACCAGATACACAGTGCGCGCGCCACGCTGCCTTTGCAGCATGGCCAGCGCTGCCACCAGGGTAATGCCCAGGCTGGCCAGCAAGATCGCGTATTGCGCCTCGGCGGGAATCGCGCTGTGCGCCATCCACGCCTGCATCGCGGGATCGTTGCGGCCGAGGTAAGCCGACACGAGGGATGACAGAGAACCGATGACCAGAAACCAGCAACTGATGGCAAGCGAGACGGGGCGCTTGACCACATGAAGATTCCCGACAAAAACTTTAGAAAAAACAAGCATGGTGCGAACGGTATTGTTGAATGGGCCTGATTGTAACGGATGTTGCCTTCCAAACGCCTGCATAAAAAAAGCCGGCTTGCGCCGGCTTCTTGTGAAGCACTACAACTGCCTAAGTAACCCCCAATAAATTATTGTGATTTCTGACTTCCATAACCGGCGCTCTGCGGCGTTGCCCGCTGCTAGCAGTGCTCGCACTGCGTCGCAGCGGGCGCCTTGCATAGCATCCGGTTCTGTTCGTCATAATTTCACAATAATTTCCTGAGGATTACTTAGTTTTTCGACTGGTCAACCATCTTGTTCTTGGCGATCCAAGGCATCATGGCGCGCAGTTTCGCGCCCACTTCTTCGATCTGGTGCTCGGACGTCAGGCGACGGCGCGAGATCAGGGTCGGTGCGCCTGCCTTGTTTTCCAGGATGAAGCTCTTCGCGTATTCGCCCGTTTGAATGTCTTTCAGGCATTGACGCATCGCATCCTTGGTGGCCGACGTCACGACCTTAGGACCGGTCACGTATTCGCCGTATTCGGCGTTGTTCGAGATCGAGTAGTTCATGTTGGCGATGCCGCCTTCATAGATCAGGTCGACGATCAGTTTCAGTTCGTGCAAGCACTCGAAGTACGCCATTTCAGGCGCGTAGCCCGCTTCCGTCAGGGTTTCGAAGCCGGCCTTGATCAGTTCCACGGCGCCGCCGCACAGCACGGCTTGTTCGCCGAACAGATCCGTTTCGGTTTCTTCGCGGAAGTTCGTTTCGATGATGCCGGCACGGCCGCCGCCGTTGGCCGATGCGTACGACAGGGCGATATCGCGGGCGATGCCCGATTTGTCCTGGTACACGGCGATCAGGTGGGGCACGCCGCCGCCCTGGGTGTAGGTGGCGCGCACGGTGTGGCCTGGCGCTTTCGGCGCGACCATGATCACGTCCAGATCGGCGCGTGGCACGACTTGGCCGTAATGCACGTTGAAGCCGTGGGCGAAGGCCAGCACGGCGCCTTGCTTGGCGAACGGGGCGATGTTTTCGTTGTAGACCTGGGCGATGTTTTCATCTGGCAGCAAGATCATGATGACGTCGGCCGCTTTCACGGCGTCGTTGACTTCCGCCACTTTCAGACCGGCTTGCTCGACCTTGGTCCACGAAGCGCCGCCCTTGCGCAGGCCGACGGTGACGTTGACGCCCGAATCGTTCAGGTTTTGCGCGTGTGCATGGCCTTGCGAACCGTAGCCGATGATGGCAACGTTTTTACCTTTGATCAAGGAGAGGTCAGCGTCTTTGTCGTAAAAAACTTTCATGGTATTTCCTATATATTTGATGATGCGTTGTTGTTTTAAATGCGGCGCCAGGGCCGCGTAGTGCTGCTTGTATTTTTATACTTTGAGGATGCGTTCGCCGCGGCCGATGCCGGAACCACCGGTACGGACGGTTTCCAGGATGGCGGCGCGGTCGATCGAATCGATGAACGCGTCGAGCTTGACCTTGTTGCCGGTCAGTTCGATCGTGTACGTCTTTTCGGTGACATCGATGATGCGGCCACGGAAGATATCGGCGGTGCGCTTCATTTCCTCGCGTTCCTTGCCCACGGCACGAACCTTGATCAGCATCAACTCGCGTTCAATATGCTGGCCTTCGGTCAGGTCCACCACCTTGACCACCTCGATGAGGCGGTTCAAGTGCTTGGTGATCTGCTCGATGATGTCGTCCGAACCGCTGGTGACGATGGTCATGCGCGACAGGGTCGAGTCTTCCGTCGGCGCCACCGTCAATGTTTCGATGTTGTAGCCGCGTGCCGAGAACAGGCCCACCACGCGCGACAGGGCACCCGCTTCGTTTTCCAGCAAGACAGAAATAATATGGCGCATGATTAGAGATCCTCCGAACCGAGCATCATTTCGGACAGGCCCTTGCCGGCTTTCACCATTGGCCACACGTTTTCGGACTGGTCGGTAATGAAGTTCATGAATACCAGCCTGTCTTTCATGCCAAACGCCTCTTTCAGGGCGCCGTCGACGTCACCCGGTTTTTCAATTTTCATGCCCACGTGGCCATACGCTTCCGCCAGCTTCTCGAAGTCGGGCAGCGAATCCATGTACGACTCGGAATAGCGCGAACCGTAATCGATTTCCTGCCACTGGCGCACCATGCCGAGGAAACGGTTGTTGAGCATGATGATCTTCGGCGTCAGGTGATACTGCTTGCACGTGGCGAGTTCCTGGATGCACATCTGGATCGAACCTTCACCCGTGATGCAGGCAACGGTGGCGTCCGGATTGGCCATCTGCACGCCCATGGCGTACGGCAAGCCGACACCCATGGTGCCCAGGCCGCCGGAATTGATCCAGCGGCGCGGCTTGTCGAAGCCATAATATTGCGCAGCCCACATCTGGTGCTGGCCCACGTCGGACGTGATGAAGGCGTCGCCCTTGGTGATCTGGAACACCTTTTCCACCACCGATTGCGGCTTGATGACCAGGTCGGAGGTCGGGTATTTCAGGCATTCGCGGCCACGCCATTCGGCGATCTGCTTCCACCAGTTGCTCAAGGCATTGACGTTCGGCTTGGCTTCGGCCGCGTCCAGTTGCGCGAGGAACTCGATCAGCACGTCCTTGACGTTGCCGACGATGGGGATATCGACCTTGACGCGCTTGGAAATCGACGATGGATCGATGTCCACGTGGATGATTTTGCGCGGATGCGAGGCGAAATGTTTCGGGTTGCCGATCACGCGGTCATCGAAACGGGCGCCGATGGCGATCAGGACGTCGCAGTTCTGCATCGCCATGTTCGCTTCATAGGTGCCGTGCATGCCGGGCATGCCGACATACTGCTCGCTCGAGGCGCGGTAGCCGCCCAGGCCCATCAAGGTGTTGGTGCACGGGAAACCCAGGCGGTCGACCAGCTTGTTCAGCTCGGGAGCCGCATGCGCGAGGATGACGCCGCCACCCGTGTAGATCATCGGGCGTTCGGCTTGCAGCAACAGCTGCACGGCCTTGCGGATCTGGCCCGAGTGGCCCTTGTCGACGGGACGGTAGGAACGCATCTCGACTTCCTTCGGATAGTCGAAATGGCACTTGTGCATGCTGATATCCTTGGGGATATCGACCAGCACGGGTCCCGGACGGCCGGTACGGGCGATGAAGAAGGCTTTCTTGATCGTCGCTGCCAGGTCCTTGACGTCCTTGACGAGGAAGTTGTGCTTGACGACGGGGCGCGTGATGCCGACCGTGTCGCATTCCTGGAACGCATCCTGACCGATGGCGTGGCTCGGCACCTGGCCGGAAATCACGACCATGGGAATCGAGTCCATGTACGCGGTGGACAAGCCCGTGACGGCATTCGTGACGCCCGGACCGGACGTGACGATGGCGACACCGACCTTGTTCGAGCTGCGCGAATAGGCATCGGCGGCGTGGATCGCGGCCTGCTCGTGGCGTACCAGGATATGCTGGAATTTGTTTTGCTGGAAGATGGCGTCGTAGATGTACAGTACGGCTCCGCCCGGATATCCAAAGACGTGCTCGACGCCCTCTTCAGCCAGACAGCGCACGACAATTTCTGCGCCGGTAATGGGTCCTGCTGCTGCTTCGGTATTCATGAAACATTCCTTTCAAGGTCCATTGGAGATTGATCGGATGTTCTTTCCTGACGAAGTTCGCCGTGCGCGACAGTGCTCCTGCTTCCCTTTTCATGCGGTCACGACATTTCTTTGGGCACCCATAGATACCTTACAAAACAACGCTTAACGCAACTCGTTTGGCCGGAGTTTCTGTGGCGCCTGTACGAACCGCTCGCGCTTGTGGCGCGGGTTAGAACAAACTGCCTACAAATGAAAGCGCGTCTTGCCGCGGATGGCCTTGTGTGCCGGTCGCGACCTGACCATAGGGCTTTGGGGTGTTCAAAGCGTCCCATACGTTATCGCGTTGCACCATTATGGTCAAGGAAAATGTCAGCCGAAAGGCCATTTCGCCCGCACGCCGTGCAAAAACCCTGCGGAAACGCACATTTTTTGCTAGCATGCACGGGGTTGCAAAAAGCATACCCGCCCCCATTTCGCCCACCGCTCCCAGCAGCCGCTAAGATCTCCATACCGCATGGCAACAGACAAAGAATTATCCGACTTTCTAGAAAATGTCGAGCGGCGCGCTTTCAAGCAGGCCGCCTACGCGGTCCGCAAGGAAGAATCGGCACTCGACATCGTGCAGGACGCCATGATCAAGCTGGCCGAGAAATACGGCGACAAGCCGGCCGCCGAACTGCCGATGCTGTTCCAGCGCATCTTGCAGAACACCATCCTTGATTATTTCCGCCGCGAAAAAGTTCGCAACACCTGGATCAGCCTGTTTTCCGGCATGAAGCCCTCGGGCGACGAGCATGAAGATTTTGATATACTTGATACTTATGAATCGGAACAGGGCTCGAGTGCCGCCGAATCGTCGGCCGACCAGGTCGAGCGCGCGCAAATCCTTGATTTGATTGATGCAGAGGTACAAAAACTGCCCTCACGTCAACGCGAAGCCTTCCTCATGCGTTACTGGCAGGACATGGATGTGGCTGAAACAGCGGAAGCGATGGGTTGCTCCGAAGGTAGCGTGAAAACACATTGCTCTAGAGCTACCCACACGCTCGCCGAATCGCTGAAAGCCAAGGGAATTAAATTATGAACACCGACGATCTCAATTTCGCTTACAAAGTGCGCCATGCACTGAACGAAAAACTCGACGACCTGCCCGCATCGGCCACCGATCGCCTGGCAGCGGCACGCAAGCTGGCCTTGTCGCGCAAGAAGGCGGACGCCCCTGCCGCCGTCGCCGTGCGCCAGAACGTGTTCGCCGGCGTGGCCAGCGGCCTGTTCGTCGAGCCGCTGTCGTGGCTGGGCCGCATGAGCGTCATCATCCCCCTGCTGCTGCTCGTTGGCGGCCTGGTGGGCATCTATCAGTTTGAGCAGGAACAACATATTGCCGAACTGGCAGAAATCGACGCCGCCGTGCTGTCGGACGAATTGCCGCTGTCCGCCTATATGGACCATGGCTTCAATGCCTACCTGACGAAACGCGAGCAATAAATGGCACGCACGAGCGTACGCAAAGGCTGGCTGGCCGGCGGCATCGGCCTGGGTGCGTGCGCCCTGGCGGGCGCCGCCTGGGTAGGCGCGCAGCAACATGCCGCACCCGCCGCTCCTCCCGTGGTGGCAGCGCCCGTGGCGGTGCCGGTGCCGGCCGTCAAGCCCGGCTCGCCCCGCACGGGCGGCAAGGGCGGCACGCCGAAGGCTGGCGAGAATCCATCATGGAACAAGCTGTCGCGCGCGCAACAGGAAGCCCTGCAACCGCTGGCGGGCGAATGGAACAAGCTGGAAGCCTTGCGCAAGCAGAAATGGCTCGATATCGCCAACCGTTTCGCCTCCATGACGGCCGACGAGCAAATCCGCGTGCATGAACGCATGCGCGAATGGGTCAAGCTGACGCCGGAACAGCGCCGCCTCGTGCGCGAAAACTATACGCGCACGAAAAAGATCGATCCGGGTCAAAAAACCGCGCAATGGGAGCAATACCAGCAATTGCCGGAAGATCAAAAGAAAAAGCTGGCGACGGAACTCGTGCCGAAAAAACCACTGGGCAAGGTGCCGGCGATCAATTCGACCACGACCAAGCCGCCGGTGCTCATGGCGCCCGCCACGCCGGCGGCGCCTGCCGCCGTGCCTGCCCTGCCGCCCGCTCCCGCAGCGACGGCCGTGCCGGCAGGCGATCCTGCCGGCACCACGCCACCCGCCGCCGTGCCCGTCACGCCACCTGCCACGCCCGCCCCACTGCCAACCAATGCCAAATAGCACGCCTGTCGCCAGCATCACTTCCCATCCCACGATCAAGCGCCGCCTGATTTCCATGGTGTACGAGTCGCTGCTGGCCCTGGCCGTGCTGTTTTTGCCGTTTCTGCTGTTTGAACTGGCCGTGCAAGGCGCGCATACGCCGTTGACGGAACACATGCGCCAATGCCTGGCCTTCCTCGTCATGGGCGCGTATTTCATCCATCAGTGGAGCCGCGAAGGGCAAACCCTGGCCATGAAAACGTGGCGCCTGAAAGTCGTGCTGGCGGGCCGCGCCCACGTGCCGCTGCGCGTGGCCGCCTACCGCTACGTCCTGTCATGGATGTGGCTGCTGCCAGCCCTGCTCGTATCGTATCTGCTGGACTTGCAGCACTGGACGGCCCTGGGCGCCATCGGCGTGGGCATCCTGGCCTGGTCCAGCACGGCCCTGTTCACGGGCAATGGTCAATTCCTCCACGACAAGCTGGTGGGCACGCAGATCGTGCAATTGCCGGCCCCCGCGAAGAAGCCAAAGAAAGTCGCCGCCTGAGTTTTTACGCGGCTTGACCTGGGTCATTGAAGCGCCACGGGGGCTCTGCGATCATGGCATGCCATGAAGAATACCGCCCCCCTCCCCCACACACGCTTCGCCCCCTACCGCGAGGAAGTCTGCAGCGAAGACGAAGTCAAGCATCTTGTCCACACCTTTTATGCGGCCGCGCGCGACGACGCCATGCTGGGCCCCATCTTTGCCGCCGAGGTCAAGGATTGGGATGCTCACCTGGCAACATTGATCGATTTCTGGTCAGGCTTGCTGCGCGGCACCATGCGCTACCATGGCAAGCCGCTGGCCCAGCATGCGCAAATGGAAAACCTCACGCCCTGCATGTTCCGCCGCTGGCTGACCCTGTTCTTCGCCACGACCGAGAGCATGGGCAACCCGGCCCTGCAAGAGAAGGCCGATACCATCGCGCTGAATATCGCCGAGCGGCTATGGAAAAGCTTTGCGGAAAGCCATTCAATACAAATGCATCTCGAAGCAAAAAAGCAGCCTCACGACGCCTGAGAAAACCGTAGCGAGCGGAAGCTAATTGTGGCTAAGAAGCGCAACTGTACTCTAGTACAGTGAGCATCGCAGGCCGCAAATAGCGACGCACAGCAGGTTTGCTCAGGTGTTCCTAGAAGCGCTCGTAACCCTGCAAGTAACGCCATTGCCCTACGGGCATGGCGCCCATCGGGATGCGGCCGATACGCAAGCGCTTCATGGCGACGACGTCCAGTCCCACCATCTTGCACATATGGGCGATCTGGCCCGGCTGCACGTTTTTCAGGGCGAAACGCAAGCGCGTTTCATTTTGCCAGCTGACCTTGATCGGCGGCAAAGGCTTGCCATTGAACGGCAAGCCGTGATTGAGCAGCGCCAGGCCGTTTTCAGCGATGGCGCCCGACACTTCCACGATGAATTCCTGCTCCACCGTTTTCGCTTCGTCGACCAGTTTGCGGGCCACGCGAAAATCCTGCGTGAACACCAGCAGGCCGGACGCCATGGTGTCGAGCGGATTGGTGATGGTCAAACCGATCAGGTGGCGCTTGAGGAAGCGCGTGACGGAGCTGGGCGCCACATTGTCCGGCGTGAAAATCTCTTCGGGACGCAAACAGCTCAATGCGGGCTTCCCCTCGCTGCCGATACCGCCGTTAATCCCAGCCGGCTTGTGCAGCAGAATCGTCACGGGCGGCATCTCATCGAGGGTCGCGTTTGGCAGCAGTACCACTTCCTGGTTGTCCCCCACGCGCGCGCCCGACTCTTCCACCGGCACGCCATCGACCGTCACCCAGCCGCCCTCGATATACAGCTCGGCCTCGCGGCGCGAACAGGGCACGTCTTCAGACAGACGCTTGGCCAGGCGGACAGTGGGCATTTCGATTGGTGTGGTCATGGGGATGCGCAAAAAGCAAGGGAGGAGAAAGCCGGTATTGTAACCGACCCGCCCCTCCCCTCTTGTTGCCGTTGTTGCTGATTGTCCGGTGATTGTCGGATTACGCTGCGCTAATCCGACCTACGCGACCTACCGGCTGTTGCTGGTGTTTGTCGAATTACGCGCTTGCGCGCTAATCCGACCTACCCGACCTGCGCGGCGGTGGCGGATATGGCAGGTTGGATTAGCGGAACGCGCAATCCAACAATCAGGCCGTCGCCTTGGCCAATTCCTCGGCAAAGAAACGGTGGCCCATCTCTTCCAGGCCCAGCGTCTGCAGCACTTCCTGCAGGCGTTCCGTCGGGCGCTGGCGCGGCAGGTTCTTGTAGCTGGCGATGATCAGTTCATTCTTCATCGAATGCTCCCAGCCCACCAGTTCCGTCACGCTGACCTGGTAACCGTGTGCTTCCAGCTGCAGGCAGCGCAGCACGTTGGTGATCTGGCTGCCGAACTCGCGCGTGTGCAGCGGATGGCGCCACAGTTCCGTCAAGACGCTCTTGCCCAGGCTCTTGCCCTTGTTCTTCTTCAGCACGGACGCGACTTCCGCCTGGCAGCATGGCACCAGCACCATGAACTTCGCCTTTTTCTTCAAGGCGAAGTGAATCGCGTCATCGGTGGCCGTGTTGCACGCATGCAAGGCCGTAACGATGTCGATCTGCTGCGGCAGCAAGTTCGATTCCGTCGATTCGGCCACGGACAGCGGCAGGAACGACATGCCGGGGAACTTGAATTTCTTCGCCAGCTCCTGCGAGCGCTGCACCAGCTCTTCGCGCGTCTCGATCCCGTAGATGTGCGAACCGTCGTTGCCGCTCTTGAAGAACAGGTCGTACAGGATGAAGCCCAGGTACGATTTGCCGGCGCCGTGGTCGACCAGCGAGACGCCGGGGTGGTCGAGCTGCACTTCGCGCAGCAGCGGTTCGATGAACTGCGTCAGGTGGTACACCTGCTTGAGCTTGCGGCGGCTGTCCTGGTTCATCTTGCCGTCGCGCGTCAGGATGTGCAGTTCCTGCAGCAAGGCGACCGACTGGCCATCCTTGATCTCGGGCATGTTGCTGGCGGCCGTGATGACGTCTTTCGGCGCAGCGACTGCGGTGGCGGCGGCTGCCGCGCCCTTAGCGCGCTTCATCGATCCACGCCATCTGTATCGCTTCGAGCACTTTTTCGCCGCCGCGCGTGTGGTCATCGTCGAAACCGTCCAGTTCCACCACCCAGTTATGCAGGTCGGTGAAGCGCACGGTCAGGGGATCGATGTCCGGATGCGTGTCGAACAGCGCTTCGGCGATCGCGGTGATGTCGGACCATTTCATGTTAGTGGCTGCCTTCGCTGACCTGATTGATCGTGTATTTCGGGATTTCAACGACGAGGTCCGCCTCGGCCACGATGGACTGGCACGACAGGCGCGACACGGCTTCCAGGCCCCAGGCCTTGTCCAGCATGTCTTCTTCCAGTTCCGTCGCTTCGTTCAGCGATTCGATGCCTTCGCGGACCAGCACGTGGCAGGTGGTGCAGGCGCACGATTTTTCGCAGGCGTGTTCGATGTCGATGTCGTTTTCCAGCAGGATGTCGCAGATGGACTTGCCGGCAGGTGCTTCGATGACGGCGCCGTCCGGGCAAAGCTTGGCGTGCGGCAGGATAACGATTTGTGGCATGGTTTCTTCTTTCAGTCTGTCATTCGGAGCGCGGCCGCAGCTTCGGCGGCGCGCTGTTCAATTAGTCTTGTACGACCTGGTCCAGGGATTTACCCGTCAAGGCAGTGCGCACACTGCGGTCCATGCGGCGCGAGGCGAAATCCTCGGTGCCGTCGGCGAGCAGCTCGATCGCCAGCTTCAAGGCCTGGTGGTCGATGGCGCCGCTTTGCGACTGCACGATGGCGTCGCGTACCTTGTTCATCAAGCCATCCACGACAACGCGCTCGGCGTCGTCCAGCAAGCCGCCGTCTTCATCGAGCGCCGACTGCGTGGCCAGCAGGATGCGTTCCGCTTCCACCTGCTCTTCGCGCAGTGCGCGCGCCACCATGTCGACGTCGGCCGACGTGTAGGAATCCTGCAGCATGCGGGCGATGTCGTCGTCGCCCAGGCCATACGCGGGCTTGACGCTGATCGACGCTTCCACACCCGAGCGCAATTCGCGCGCCGAGACGGACAGCAAGCCGTCCGCATCGACCTGGTAGGTGATGCGGATGCGCGCGGCGCCCGCCACCATCGGCGGAATGCCGCGCAGCTCGAAGCGCGCCAAGGAACGGCAGTCGCTGACCAGTTCGCGCTCGCCCTGCAGCACGTGCACGGCCAGGGCCGTCTGGCCATCCTTGAATGTCGTGAATTCCTGCGCACGCGCGCACGGGATCGTCGAATTGCGCGGGATGATTTTCTCTACCAGGCCGCCCATGGTTTCGATACCCAGGGAGAGCGGAATCACGTCCAGCAGCAGCCAGTCGTCGCCGGCGGCGCGGTTGCCAGCCAACAAGTTCGCCTGGATGGCCGCGCCCAGCGCCACCACTTTATCGGGATCGATGTTCGCGTGCGGCGTCGTGTGGAAAAATTCGCTCACGGCGCGCTGCACGTGCGGCATGCGCGTGGCGCCGCCCACCATCACCACGCCGTCGACGTCGTCCGCATCCACGTTCGCGTCGCGCAAGGCCTTCTTGATGGCGTTCATGGTCTTGGCCACCAGGTGCTGCGTCATGGTCGCAAATTCAGCGGCCGTGATACGCAGGTGGATCTCTTCGCCCGAGTTCAGCTTGGCGTCGATCGTCGTTTCCGGCTTGGTCGACAGCAGTTCCTTGATCTCGCGCGCTTTCACCATCAGGATGGCCGTGTCTTCGTCCGACAGCGGCGCCAGCTTGGCGTGTTCGCTGATCCAGCAGAACAGGCGGCGGTCGAAATCGTCGCCGCCGAGGGCCGAATCGCCGCCCGTGGACAGCACTTCGAACACGCCCTTGCTCAGTTTCAGGATAGAGATGTCGAAGGTGCCGCCGCCGAGGTCATACACGGCGTATACGCCTTCGGAAGCGTTATCGAGGCCATACGCGATGGCGGCGGCCGTCGGCTCGCTCAACAGGCGCAGCACGTTGATACCGGCCAGCTGCGCCGCATCTTTCGTTGCCTGGCGCTGCGCGTCGTCGAAATAGGCGGGCACGGTGATCACGGCGCCGACCAGGTCGTCGCCCAGCGCATCTTCCGCGCGCTGGCGCAAGGTGGCGAGGATTTGCGCCGACACTTCGACGGGGCTTTTCACGCCGGCCACGGTTTTCAGCTGCACCATGCCAGGCGTATCCTGGAAATCGTAGGGCAGGTTTTCCGCGTAGGCGATGTCGGCCAGGCCCCGGCCCATGAAGCGTTTCACGGACACGATGGTGTTCTTCGGGTCGGTCGTTTGCGCGGACAGGGCCTTGTAGCCGATGTTCGCGTGGCCATTCGGCAGGTAGCGCACGACGGACGGCAGCAGGGAGTGCCCTTCCTCGTCGTTGAGCACCTCGGGAATGCTGTTGCGGACGGTGGCGACCAGGGAATTGGTGGTGCCCAGATCGATGCCGACGGCCAGGCGGTGCTGGTGCGGCGCGGTCGACATGCCTGGTTCGGAGATTTGCAGAAGTGCCATTGTATTCGTGCCTCGATTAATTTTTTGCGTGATGCGGTTGATGCCTGTCGCGCATTATAAGACGCGCGCCAGACTGGCGCTTGGCACGCCGGTCAAGCTATCCGGAGATCAGACTTCAATCGCCTCATAGGCAAAACGGACTTCCTCGCCGAATTTGTCGAGGAACATCAGGGCGCGCACGCTTTGCGCGGCATTCACATAGTCGGCGGCGTCCAGCTGGGCCGCCACCTGGGCCAGCAAGGCCTTGCGTTCGCCGCGCAGCTGGCGGTCCAGGGCGTCGAGCGCCTCGGCATCCTTGCCGGCACGCGCATCGCCCAGCTCTTCGCGCCACTCCATCTGCTGCATCAGGAAACTGACGGGCATGGCCGTGTTCGATTCCGTCTGCAGGTCGACGCCATTGAGTTCGCACAGGTATTGCGCGCGCTTTTGCGGGCTTTTCAGGGTTTGATAGGCTTCATTGGCGCGCGTGGCCCATTGCATCGCCACGCGCTTTTCAGCGCTGCTGGCGTTGATGAAGCGGTCCGGGTGGACCTTGCCCTGCACGTCGCGGTAGGCCGCGTCGAGCGCGCTCATGTCGAGCGAGAACTGCGCCGGCAACTGGAATAATTCGAAGTGGTTTTGCATAATGGTCAGTGGTCGCTGTACCGCAATCGATGGGTACAGCGCACCGACCGGGGTCTTGCCAGCTGTTTAAATCCTGAAGGACTCGCCGCAGCCGCAGGCGTCTTTTTCGTTCGGATTGTGGAACTTGAAGCCTTCGTTCAAGCCTTCGCGCGCGAAATCGAGTTCCGTGCCGTCGATGTAAGGCAAGCTTTTCGGGTCGACGAAGACTTTCACGCCGTGCGATTCGAAGACACTGTCTTCGGCCGCCGCTTCATCGACATATTCGAGCTTGTAGGCCAGGCCCGAGCAGCCCGTGGTACGCACGCCAAAGCGCAAACCCATGCCCTTGCCGCGCCGTTCGATATAACGGTTGATGTGCTTCGCCGCTTTTTCGGTCAGTGTGATCATGTATTTCTCCGCTCCTGTTCCCTCATGGGAACAGGTATCAAAATCCAACAAATTCTAGAGTGCCTGAAAAACGTTCAGGGCAAGGCGCATTGCCGCAGGCAGTACGACTAGTACGACAAGGCAATGCAACGCAGCCATGGGCGTTTTCTCAGGTGCTCTTACGCTGCCGGATGACGGGTCTGGTAGTCCAGTACTGCCGCCTTGATGGCGTCTTCCGCCAGGATCGAGCAGTGGATCTTCACTGGCGGCAGGGCCAGTTCTTCGGCGATCTGCGTGTTCTTGATGGCCAGCGCCTGGTCCAGGGTCTTGCCCTTGACCCATTCCGTTACCAGCGAGCTCGACGCGATGGCCGAACCGCAGCCGTAGGTCTTGAATTTCGCATCTTCGATCAGGCCATCGGCGCCGACCTTGATCTGCAATTTCATCACGTCGCCGCAGGCGGGCGCGCCTACCATGCCGGTGCCGATGGTTTCATCACCCTTGTCGAAAGCGCCCACGTTGCGCGGGTTTTCGTAGTGATCGAGTACTTTGTCCGAGTAAGCCATTTTGATGCTCCTTTAATATTCTTGCCGGCCCCATCAACAGGGGCCACGGTGTTGGTTAGTGGGCTGCCCATTGGATGGAATTGATGTCAATGCCATCTTTAAACATGTCCCACAGCGGCGACAGTTCGCGCAGCTTGTGTACTTTCGATTTCAGCAGGTTCACGGCGAAGTCGATGTCTTCCTCGGTCGAGAAGCGGCCGATGGTGAAGCGGATCGAGCTGTGCGCCAGTTCGTCGCTGCGGCCCAGGGCGCGCAGCACGTACGATGGTTCCAGGCTGGCCGAGGTGCAGGCCGAACCGGACGACACGGCGATATCCTTGATCGCCATGATCAGCGACTCGCCTTCGACGTAGTTGAAGCTCACGTTCAGGTTGTGCGGCACGCGGTGATCCATGTCGCCGTTGATGTAGACTTCTTCGATCTCTTGCAGGCCTTTGGCCAGGCGGTCGCGCAAGGCCTTGATGCGGCCGATTTCGCTGTCCATTTCTTCCTTGGCGATGCGGAACGCTTCGCCCATGCCGACGATCTGGTGCGTCGGCAGGGTGCCCGAGCGCAGGCCGCGCTCATGGCCGCCACCGTGCATCTGCGCTTCCAGGCGCACGCGCGGCTTGCGGCACACGTACAGGGCGCCCACGCCTTTCGGGCCGTAGGTTTTGTGTGCGGTGAAGGTCATCAGGTCGACCTTGGTCTTTTGCAGGTCGATGACGACCTTGCCTGTCGCTTGCGCGGCGTCGCAATGGAAGATGATGCCTTTCGAGCGGCAGAACACGCCGATCTCGTCGATCGGCTGGATCACGCCGATTTCGTTGTTTACCAGCATGACCGACACGAGGATGGTGTCCGGGCGCACGGCCGCGGCCAGCTGCTCGACAGTGATCAGGCCGTTGTCCTGCGGTTCCAGATACGTCGCTTCAAAGCCGATGCGTTCCAGTTCGCGCACCGTGTCGAGTACCGATTTGTGCTCGGTCTTGACGGTGATGATGTGCTTGCCCTTGGTCTTGTAGAACTGTGCCGCGCCCTTGATGGCCAGGTTGTTGCTTTCCGTCGCGCCGGAAGTCCAGATGATTTCGCGCGGATCGGCGTTCACCAGGGCCGCCACGTGGCCGCGTGCCTCTTCCACGGCTTTTTCCGCCGTCCAGCCATACATGTGGCTGCGCGATGCCGGATTGCCGAACTGCTCGCGCAGGTAGGGAATCATCTGGTCGGCGACACGGGGATCGATCGGCGTGGTGGCCGAGTAATCCATGTAGATCGGGAAATGCGGTGCGGTTTCAAAGTGCACTTGGCCTACGTTTTTTTCTGGGGCGTTCATCAATAACTCCTGCAATCAGCAACTTAGTATTTTGTAATATTCAACCGATGGCGGCGTGGTTACGATGCATCACCATCACGCTTTGTTCGGCAATCTTTTGTCTCTGCTGGTCGACCAGGTCCTGCAAGGACACAGAATCCAGATAATCGACCATTTTTTCGTTGAGTGTGGACCACAATTCATGTGTCATGCAGCGCGCACCCGTAGCCGCGTCGGCGCCGTGGCAATGTTCCTTGCCGCCGCACTGCGTGGCGTCCAGCGGTTCATCGACGGCGATGATGATGTCGGCCACCGTCACCTTGTCCGCACGGCGCGCCAGGCTGTAGCCGCCGCCGGGGCCACGGATCGATTCGACGATCTCATGGCGGCGCAGCTTGCCGAACAGCTGTTCCAGGTAGGACAGGGAAATCGACTGGCGCTGGCTGATGCCGGACAAGGTGACCGGACCTTTACCCTGGCGCAGGGCAAGATCGATCATCGCAGTCACGGCAAAACGGCCTTTTGTAGTCAGACGCATACATCCTCGGTTCAACTAGTTTAAAATATTGCGGCTTTTCAACTTCTCAAACCCTGAGTAGTTGAATGATTTAGTCAAGTATAACAAATTCGGCGGGGTTTGTCAGAGCGCCCGTCGATGACCACAGGGCTGGCAGGGGCATGGCCGGCCGCGCCAGGCGCGGCGGCATCAGGAAAACAACAGTACCGCTCAAGCGCGCAAGGCGCTTCTCACTTTCATCAACTCGAAACCGAGCAAGTTTAAGCCGTCCCAGGTGGCGGGGTCCAGGATGCGCGGATTGTCCGACGCCAGGCCCACGCCCCAGATGCGGTCGACGGGACTGGCTTCGACGATCACGCGCTCGCCCGTGCCCAGCAGAAACTTGCGCAGCGCGGCCTTTTGCGAGAACTTGGCAAAGCTGCCATCGAAGACGATACCGGCGCGCGCCGCTTCCCACACCTTGGCGTCAAAGTTCGCCACTTCGCGCCCCAGTTTTTTCACTTCCGACGGCCGCGCGGCCGCCACGATGCGCGCCTGCACGGCCGTGTCGCCAAACAGGGCCGCCTTTTGCGCCATCATGTAGTGCTCGGCCGTCGCATACGTCACGCCGGCCAGGCTGAACGGCGACGGGAACCACTGGCTGAAGCAGCTTTTGTCGGGCACCTGCGGCTGCGCCGGCGTGTGCCCCCAGAAATACAGATAGTCGGGCACGCCGCCCGCCGCGATCCACGCCTTCAATTCTTCCACGTTACTGATTTGCATATTCCCCGCACTTCCGCCAGATGGCGTCAATTCAATCTCAAGCACGCAATAGTTGCATCGGGCCAAACAAGGCCTGCATGTCGCGATTGCCGATAAAGGACAGATTATACGGATGTTCGGCCGTCACCTGCGGCAAGGATGCGGCCACCGGCAGGCGTTTGATGAGCTCGGCAATCTTGCCCCACAACAGCAGCTGCGGCAAGGCCGCCCCGCCCTGCCGCGCCAGCGCTTCGAGCACCACCTGCAGGAAAGGCAGCCAGCCGCGCGCATCCTGCACGGGCGGCACGTGGGCACGGAACACCAGCGCCGCGTTGAGCAGCAGGAAGCCCTGCTCCGTCATTTTGCGCTGCAGGTCGGGCAAGGTCTGGATCACGCCGCTGCCAGGTAACCGCGCGGCGGCCGCCACGGGCGCCATGGCGGTGCCCGACGTGTCGCCACCCTGCAGCTGGCCATCGGCCACCAGCAGCATCTTCATGAAGTTGCGCAGGGACGTGGCACGGTTGACGGGCTTCGACAGCCCCGTGGCCGACCACAGACTGCCGACGGCGCCATCCATGAAGCACACGCCCGTGGCGCTGTCGGCACGCGGATACGGCCCCTCGCCCACCAGCACGTAGCGCACCTGCGCCAGCGGCAGGGCAAAGGCGGCGAACAACCGGCCCTGCGTGGGCAGGTAATCGTCGATGGCCAGCGCCGGCAAGTAGGCTGGATCGGCCGCCATCACGGCGTGCAAGCCGCGCAACAGGATGGGACGCCAGGAAGCGTGCGCCAGGGACAGGGCATCGGTGATGCTGGCAGGAACGGTTGTTGCAGTCATGGCGCGTGAAATATTTGGGCAAACGCAAATTGTAGCGCACCGGTACGCCTGCATTGTTGAATGAGCACACCCCCACATTTCACAGCAATACCAATATTGCAACAACCGTATCAAATATTGCACGCCACCTGCGCCAATCGAGGCCGGCAATGCTAGACTGGTTTCCTTGGAACTTGAGCCACATCAAGAAATAGTGCTTACCGGATTCTTCAATCCACTAACGCTCATTGCGCCTGGGCAAGTTCTCAACACACTGCCCTGTCCATGCCCCGTCCCTACCTCACACGATTGCGCGCCGCGATACGCTTGCCCTGCCTGAGCTTTTTGCTTTGGCTATGCGGCAACGCACCCCTCCATGCGCAAGACCTGGCGGAGATCAGCGCACCGCGTTTTGCGCCAAGGCAAGTGCTGGTACTGTATTCGCTGGGCAGCGATGCCTCCTCGCAGTGGCAAACGCTGATCCACAAGGGCATGAGCGCCGAACTGGCCAACGAGAACTGGCGCCTCGCGCCCGGCATCTATGAGGAGCGGCTCGATTCCGTGCGCGTGGGCGAGCAGCCTGCCATAGCCGGGCTGGAAACCTATCTGCAAACCAAGTACAGAATGGTGCAGTTCGACGCCATCATCACGGAAAACTACCTGGCGGCCCAGTTCCTGAGCCAGCACCCAAAGCTGTTTCCCGGCGTGCCCCGCTACTATGTGAATCAGGGACGGCAGGACTGGGTACCTGCCGACGGCATCAATCTCGATGTGCGCCACGATTTCGGCAAGGCCGTCGCCGTCATGCTGCAAGTGACGCCAAGGCTGCGCCATATCGCCGTCGTCGGCGACGGCAGCGCACGCGGCCAGGCCTGGATCGCCGCCATCCGCGCTGCGATTGCGCCCTACCAGGAGCGACTCAAGGTCGAGTTCTGGGATCACCTGAGCCAGGAAGAGTTGTGGCGCCGCACCGGCACGCTGGGAGAAGGCAGCGCCATCTATTTGCTGCCCGTCTACCGCGACGAACTGGGGCAGCGCACCACGCCGCCCGTCATGGCGCGCGACCTGGCCGGGCGCAGCGCCGTGCCCATTTTCACCAGCGTGGAGTCGCTGATACTGCCAGGCGTGGTGGGCGGCTATGTCATCAGCGGAGAGAAAGTGGGACGCACCATTGCGCGCATCCTGCTCGGCAGAACGCCCGACCCGGATGGCATGCAGGCGTATATCTTCGACGATGCCGCGGTACAGCGTTTCGGCTTGCGCAACCTGCCCGGCGAGGCGCGCATCCTGAACCGGCCACAGGGAGTGTGGGCGCAATATCACTGGCAGATCATCGCCGGACTGTCGCTGATCGCGCTGCAAGCGGCGCTGATCACGGCCCTGCTGCTGGCCCAGCGCAGCCGCCGCGCCAGCGTGGCGGCCCTGCATGCGGAGCGCGACATGCTCGAGGAGCGGGTCTTGCAGCGCACGCTGGAACTGCTGGTGGCCAACTCCCGGCTGGAGCAGCAAGCCACGACCGACCCGCTGACGGGCCTGGGTAACCGCCGCATGATGACCCTGCGGCTGACCGAGGAGCTTGAGCGCGCCCAGCGCTTCGGCCACACGCTGTCGCTGCTGATGATCGATATCGACCACTTCAAGCGCATCAATGACGGCCATGGCCACGCCGCGGGCGACCGCGCCATCGCCGCCGTCGCGCAAGTGCTGCGCAGCGTCACGCGGGGCATGGATACGGCGGCGCGCTTCGGGGGCGAGGAATTCGTGCTGCTGATGCCGGAGACGCCGCTGCCAGTGGCGCTGGAAGTGGCCGAGCGCCTGCGCCTGGCGGCAGCCAGCTTGCGCGTGGAATGCGATGATGGCCAACTGGTCAGCCTGACCATCAGCATCGGCGTGACATCCAATACGCCGCAATCGACCGCACCAGCCAGACGGGAAGCGGACCACTTGACCGATCTGCTGATTCGCGCCGACCAGGCCCTGTACCGCGCCAAACATGGCGGACGGGACAGGGTTGAGTGGAGCTGAACCTGCTCCCCTTATTGACCGGATGCCCTATTCGGCGTCAGGCTGCTGCGACGGATGGGCGGCCGCAAACGCGGGCAAGCCGGCGCAATGCGCGTGGATGCGCGCCACGCGCGGGTACGGCGCCAGGTCGATGGCGAAACGCTGCGCATTGAATACCTGCGGCACCAGGCAGCAGTCTGCCATCGTCGGGCTGTCGCCATGGCAGAACAGGCCCGTGCCGGCCGGGTCGCCCTGCGCCAGCAGCGCTTCGACGGCCGCCAGCCCCTCGCCCATCCAGTGGCGGTACCACTCCTGCTTGGCCTCGTCCGACAGGCTCAGGGTATTTTTCAGATATTTCAGCACGCGCAGATTCGTCAGCGGATGGGCGTCGCAGGCGATGGCCAGCGCCAGCGCGCGCACCCTGGCGCGTCCCAGCGCGTCCGCCGGCAGCAGCGGCACGCCAAGGCGCGTCTCGTCGAGGTACTCAAGCATGGCCAGCGACTGCGTCAGGATGGCGCCATCGTCGTCGAGCGCCGGCACCAGGGCCGACGGGTTGACGGCGCGGTAGGCTGGCAGCAGCTGCTGTCCGCCGTCCTGCAGCAGATGCACGGGGATGCTGTCGTAAGCGATGCCTTTGAGATTCAAGGCAATGCGCACGCGGTAGGCGGCCGAACTGCGGAAATAGGTGTACAGCTTCACGGGTGCCCTCCTCAGGCGCGCGTGGCGCCGTTGCCCTTGCCTACGTACAGGGCCACGGTCTGCTCGATGCTGCCGAAGATGCTGGCGCCGGCCGCGTCGCGCATCTCGATGCGCACCGTGTCGCCGAACTTCAGGTAGGCCGTTTTTGGCGCGCCATGTTCGATGGTTTCATACATGCGCACCTCGGCCAGGCAGCAATAGCCCACGCCGCCGTTCTCGATACTCGATCCGAACAGGTTGCCCTGCTTGTTCGACACCGTGCCGGAACCGACGATGCTGCCGGCGCCCAGTTCGCGCGTCTTCGCCGCATGGGCGACCAGCTGGGCAAAATTGAAGGTCATGTCTTCGCCCGCATTCGGCTTGCCGAACGGTTTGTCGTTCAAGTCCACCAGCAGCGGCAAATGCAGCTTGCTGTCCGCCCAGCAAGCACCCAGTTCGTCCGGCGTGACGGCGACGGGCGAAAACGCGCTGGCGGCCTTCGACTGGAAGAAGCCGAAACCCTTGGCCAGTTCGCCCGGGATCAGGTTGCGCAAGGAGACGTCGTTGACCAGCATGACCAGGCGGATCGCTTTCGCCGCGTCGTCCACGCTGGCGCCCATGGCGACGTCACCCGTAATCACCGCCACTTCCGCTTCCAGGTCGATGCCCCACTCTTCGGACAGGGCGAAGATCGGGTCGCGCGGGCCGATGAAACTGTCGGAGCCGCCCTGGTAGATCAACGGGTCCGTGTAGAACGAGGCCGGCACTTCCGCGTTGCGCGCCTTGCGCACCAGTTCCACGTGGTTGATGTAGGCGGAACCGTCGGCCCACTGGTAGGCGCGCGGCAGCGGCGAGTGGCACAGCTTTGCATCAAACGGCTGCGCGTCCGGCGCCTTGCCCGCGTTCAGGTCGGCGTAGGCCTGTTCCAGCTTTGGCGCGACGGCGTCCCAGTTGTCGAGCGCGGCCTGCAAGGTGGGCGCAATGGCGGCCACGCGCTGGTACTGGCGCAGGTCGCGGCTGACGAGGATCAGGGCGCCGTCGCGGCTGCCGTTTTTCAGGGTTGCGAGTTTCATGGTGTTCCTTGTTCGGTGTTTCGGTGTAATTAGTCAGAGAGTGTCGGTCCGGTGCGCTCAGGCGTCGGCTGGCGCGTGCATCCAGGCGGCGTGCTTGGGCGCGCGGCGCGTCTGCGACCATTCTTCCAGCATTTCCCATTTGACGGCGTCCAGTTTGGCCATCATCTCCGGCGTGCCCACGTTGGCCGCCAGCTCCAGGCGGTGGCCGTTCGGGTCGAAGAAATAGATCGACTGGAAGATCGCGTGATTCACTGGACCGAGCACCTCGATGCCGCCGGCGACCAGGCGCTCCTTGGCGGCCAGCAGCTCTTCCATGCTGCCCACTTCCAGCGCCAGATGCTGCACCCAGGCCGGGGTATTGCGGTCGCGGTCCATCGGCGGCTGCGTCGGCAGCTCGAAAAAGGCCAGCACATTGCCATGGCCCGCGTCGAGGAAGACGTGCATGTACGGGTCCGGCGCCTTGGTCGACGGCACCAGATCTTCGGCGATGGCGAGGACGAAATTCATGTTCAAATGCTTGACGTACCACTCGACGGTTTTCTTCGCGTCGATGCAGCGGTAGGCGACGTGGTGGATTTGCTTGATCTTCATGTGCTTGTCTCCAATGGATGGCGCCGTGGGCGCGTTGGCTGGCCTGTTTTTCAGCTTTTCACCATTAGAATCGAGTTACAGCTATCATACAAACAATTTTTAACCATTGATTTATCGGATTACCTTATGAGTCCCAGCCTGCGGCAAATGCGCGCCTTCGTGGCGCTGGCCAAGACCGGCAGTTTTACCCTGGCCGCCGAATACCTGCATGTGACGCAATCGGCCTTGAGCGGCTTGATCAAGGAACTGGAAAGCGTGCTGGGCGTGCGCGTGGTCGAGCGCAGCACGCGCAAGACGCAGTTGTCGGAAATCGGCCGCGAACTGTATCCGCTGTTTGAAAAGATGATCGAGGACCTCGACGGCGCCATGGCCGGCATCGCCCAGCGCAAGGCCCTGAAAACGGGCATGGTGCGCATCGCCGCGCCGCAGATGATGGCCTGCACCCTGCTGCCGGAAGTGATCGCCGCCTACCGCCAGGCGCACCCGGACGTGCAGCTGCGCCTCGTCGACTGCCCTGTGGAGAATGTTTCGGCGCGCGTGTTCAGCGGCGAAGTCGATTTCGGCATCGGCCCCGAGCGCGATCCGACGGCGGAAATCGCCGCGCAGGCGCTGTTCGAGATGCCTTTCGTGCTGGTCTTCCCCGAGCAGCACCCTCTGCAGCAAAAGGAAAGGGTCACCTGGGCCGACGTAGGCGACTACCCGTTCATTTCGCTGCAGGGCCAGTTCACGGAACGCCTGCTGCGCGACATGCACGGCGCGTTTCGCGAGTTGTCGCTCAACCCGTATAACGAAGTGACCTTCATGACGACGGCGCTGGCCATGGTCAGCGCCAACCTGGGCATCACGGTCTGCCTGCCGTACGCGGAACCGATGGTGAAACTATATAAATTGCACATGCGTGCCCTGCACGAGCCGGAATTGACGCGGCGCTTTTTCGTCTACACGAAGACGGGCCGTTCCCTGTCGCCGGCGGCCGAAAGCTTCATGGCCTTCCTGTTCCGCTTTGTCGAGACGCACGAGTGGAACGTGGGAGCGGCCAGCGGCGCGGCACGCCATGCCCTGCCGGCAGGCGGCCCGGCTGGCGCCGCTTTATAATGGCGCATCGCCCCTTGCCGCCTACGCCATGACCCAGCCTGCCCAGAACGACCTGTCCGCCATCGACGCCGCCACCATCGCCATCAACCAGCGCATGAACAAATTCGACGGTCATGCACAGGTCTGGCTGTTCGGCTATGGCTCGCTGATCTACAAGGCCGACTTCCCCTACATCGAACGCCGCCCCGCCAGCATCGCCGGCTGGACGCGGCGTTTCTGGCAAGGTTCGCACGACCACCGGGGCACGCCGATGGCGCCGGGCAGGGTCGCCACCATCGTGCCGCAGGCGGGCGCCGTGTGCGACGGCATGGCTTACCTGATCACGCCCGAAGTCTTCGCCCACCTCGACCACCGCGAAAAGAACGGCTACCTGCGCCTGGCCACCGACATCACCTTCGAGGATGGCGGCAAGGTCGAAGGCCTGGTGTACATCGCCAACGAGGAAAACGCCGCCTTCCTCGGTGCCGCCCCGGAACTGGACATCGCGCGCCAGATCGCCCGATCAAACGGCCCCAGCGGCCCGAACAGCGAATACCTGCTGCACTTGGCCAGCGCCTTGCGCGAGCTGGGCAAGAGCGATCCGCATGTCTTTGCCATCGAGCAACATCTGGCGCAGATGCAGGCACCTGCACAGGATAACGCTGCAGGATAATGCTACACGCTAGCGCTACACGATAGCGCCGCAGCGCCTCCGCCCCAGCAGCGGTAACGACGACTTAACTTGGCTTAACTTCTTAAAACAAATCCAGCTGTCCCGCATTGCCCCCTTTTGCCTTGTTTCCCAACGGCGGCACCACCAGCGGCCGGCGGAACTGCGTGCAATCGAGCTGCTTGAAGCGGCCACCCTTGCCATGCAGCCCCAGCCGGTGCACGGCCTTTTCAAAGCGCTGGCGGATGAGGTCGGCCCACACGCCTTCGCCCCGCATGCGCGCGCCGAACGCGCTATCGTAATCCTTGCCGCCCCGCATTTCACGTACCCGGTTCATCACGCGCTGGGCCCGTTCCGGGAAGTGTGCTTCCAGCCATTGCTGAAACAGCGGGCTCACTTCCCACGGCAGACGCAGCACCACGTAATGGGCATGGATGGCGCCCGCGTCGCGCACGGCTTCGAGCAGCTGTTCGATTTCCGGCTCCGTCACGAACGGGATGATGGGCGCGATGCTCACGCCCACGGGGATACCCGCCTCCGTCAGGGTGCGGATGGTGCGCAGCCGCCGCGCCGGGGCAGCCGCGCGCGGTTCCAGGGTGCGCGCGATGGCCGGATCGAGCGTGGTGACAGTAACGGCCACGGCCGCCAGATGCTTGGCCGCCATGGGTGCAAGAATGTCGATATCGCGCTCGATCAGCGACGATTTCGTGATCAGCGCCACGGGATGGTCGCACTCCTGCAGCACTTCCAGCACGCGCCGTGTCAGCTGCCGTTCGCGTTCGCACGGCTGATACGCATCGGTATTGACGCCGAGGGCGATCGGTTCAGGCACGTACGACGACCTGGCTAGCTCGCGCCGCAAGAGTTCGGGGGCGTTCACCTTGGCGTAGATGCGGCTTTCGAAGTCCAGGCCCGGCGACAGGCCCAGATAGCTGTGCGTGGGGCGAGCAAAGCAATAAATGCAGCCGTGTTCACAGCCCCGGTACGGGTTCAGCGAGACATTGAACGGCAAATCGGGCGAAGCGTTGCGCGTGAGGATGGTGCGCGCCTGCTCGTCGCTGACCTGCGTCTTCCAGCCCGGCGCCGCCTCTTCTCCGGCCGCCTCATCCAGGCCGCCCACGCTCCAGCCATCATCGAAACCGGCGCGCGCGTGCACTTCATAGCGCCCTTGCAGGTTCGAGACGGCCCCGCGCCCCTTGTGAGCTTTCAGCGATTGCGGCGGCAACATGGCTTGCCCGGCGAAGCTGTCATCGTGCTCTGAAATGATTGCTTTCATGAACGGCCCCATTAACTGTATATACGTACAGTATACTATGCCGCTGTCCGGCCAATATCAAGGGCTGCCATGGTGCTATTTCAAGCTTTTTCACCCTGCGGCATGACATAACTCAACTGCTGCGCGACAAAACCGTCAAATGCCGTGATCAGGGGAACGAAGCGGGCCGCATCCTGCTCCAACTGCATCAAGGCATAGCACGTTGCTTCCAGAGTCGATAACTGATCTGGCGCGTGCGCCTTGCGGATCAGGTAATGGGAGGCGGGCGTATCGCGCAGGGGCAGGCGCGGCAGCTGTTGCAAGGGGAGATTCTGATACAGCATCTTGCGGCTCTTGCGCCAGGTGGCGTCCAGCACCACCAGCCGCAAGCGGGTAGGATCGAGCAAGGTGGCGGGGTCGAGCGCTGGCGGCGGCGCGATGCCCAGCGAACGGTCGCCTGGCGTATCCGGGTACAGCAGCACATTGTGCTTGCCGGCCAGCAGCCCGGCGAGAACATCGGGGGCAAACTGCTCGCCCGGCAGCAGGCGGCTGTTGGGCAGGCTCAGGTGCAGCAAGCGGGCGCTGCCCTTGGCATTGTGGACTTCCAGCGGATGCTGGAGGATCAGCACTTCCACCGCGTGGGAAACGGGGGCGATCCAGCGGCAGATGCAGCTGGACACGGCGCGCAGGCAGGCCGGGCAGCGCGCCCGTTTGGCGGGTTCAGCCAGGGAGGACGATGCAGCGGTAGAGCTGGAGGTATGGCTCGAGGAATTACTGAACGGATGGCTGGGGATACGGCGGGTGGTCATGGCGGAGCGCATTCGCGGCTGTCTTCAAGCCGCGATTGTAGCGCCCACGCCATGCCAAGGGGAGTTTGCGCTTAAAACTCTTCCCACTCGTCGGCACCAGACGCCACCGGTGCCTTCGGCGTGCGTGCGCGCACAGCGTCCGCTTGCCCTCCCTTGCCCGGCGCGGGCGCGGTCACGGCTGGCGCCGGCGCGCGGTGCCTTGCGGGCTGGATGGTGGGCCTGGTGGCAGGTCGCGTCGCAGGTCGCATGGCAGCTGGCGCAGACGCCGTCACGGACGGGCTGGCACTGGCCGAAACATAGTGTTGCGTTGCATCGAGCTTGAACACGCCCACCACCTCGGCCAGCTTGGCCGCTTGCTCCTGCATGGATTCGGCCGCCGCCGCCGCTTCCTCCACCAGCGCCGCGTTTTGCTGCGTCACCTGGTCCATCTGGCCGATGGCACGATTGACTTGCTCGATGCCGGTGCGCTGTTCATCGCTGGCGTCGGTGATCTGGTTCATGATCTGCGTCACATGGCTGATGCTTTGCACGATTTCGTCCATGGTGCGGCCCGCCTTGTCCACCAGTTGCGAACCGGCCTCGACCTTTTGCACGGAATCGTCGATCAAGCCCTTGATTTCCTTGGCCGCAGCGCTCGAGCGCTGCGCCAGGTTGCGCACTTCGGAGGCCACGACGGCAAAGCCGCGGCCCTGTTCGCCAGCCCTGGCCGCTTCCACGGCCGCGTTCAAGGCCAGGATATTCGTCTGGAAAGCGATGGCGTCGATGACGCTGATGATATCGACGATCTTGCGCGAGGAATCGTTGATCGAGCCCATGGTGCTGACCACTTCCGACACCACCACCCCGCCCTTGCTGGCGATCTGCGAAGCGTCGATGGCCAGCTGGTTGGCGCTGCGCGCATTGTCCGCGTTGAGTTTCACGGTGGATGTCAGTTCTTCCATGGACGACGCCGTTTCTTCCAGCGAACTGGCCTGCTCTTCCGTGCGCGACGACAAGTCCAGGTTGCCGGCGGCAATTTCGCTCGACGCCGTGCTGATCGATTCGGTGCCGACGCGCACCTGGCCCACGATACTGACCAGTTTATCGTTCATATTTTTCAGCGCATGCATCAATTGCCCCGTTTCATCGCGGCTTTCCACGACGATATGGCTAGTCAGGTCGCCAGCGGAAACGGCTTCCGCCACCTCGACTGCACGCGTGATGGGACGCGTGATCGAGCGTGTAATCCAGTAGGCGCAGGCGATGCCCAGCAAGATGGCGACCACGCCCAGCGAGATCAGCAGCAGACGGCCACTTTCATAGCGTGAACGGATTTGCGCGGCCGATTCATCGAGCAATTTGGCTTCCAGCACTTCCAGTTTCTTCAGTGCCGCCAGGTAGATGTCACGCTTGACGGCCATGTCGCCTTCGTACAGGCGCTTGCCCAGCTCCAGGTCGCCCGCATTCTTGGCCTTGAACACATTCTTGCGCACTTCCGTGTAAGCCTTGCGCGTGCTCAGCACGTCCTGGTATAGCGCTTGCTCTTCGGCGCTCAGCTGGCTCTTGCCGATATCGCTCTGGATTTCTGTGGCGCGTGCCGACGAAACCGCCATTTCCCTTTCAAATTGCTTCTGGTGTTCGGGATCGCTGACCTTCCAGGCGGCCGCCGTGCGCGCCGCGTTCACCTCGATGACTTTGGTCCACTCACCGATCAAGCGCTCGTTGCGCACCTTGACGTTGACGAGCGCATCGGTTTCCTTGCTGGCGCTTTGCATCTGCACGATGCCTACCACGGTCAGGCTGGTCAACAGGAGCAGGACGGCGGCAAAACCTCCACCGAGTCGTACGCCGATTTTGAGGTTTTTCATTGGGTGATTCCTATCTGAAAAAACAATGCACAGACGCCACGAAACCGACTGACTGCTACGTATGAATATAGCAGTCATCCGCCGTGCGGCAATCACGAGCGGTGGCGCGACGGACACTTCGCCACCGGAATGGCAGCGCGCCGCAGCGCACTACTTTGAAGCAGATTGTGAGTGAATCAGAATGGTATTGCAAGAAATAACATGCAGAAAAGCAACAACCAGAAGGTGGTATGCCGCCACGAACGGGCGGCAGGCAAGCAAGATCAGTTTTGCTTCACGTAGATCAATTTTGACGTATCGAAACCCAGGCTACCGGCTTTCTCGATCAGGCGCTGCTGCAAAGCAGGGTCCATGGTTGGCGTGCGCGACAGCAACCAGAAGTAGGATTTGTCGGGGCCGCTGATCATGGAATAGCTGTAATTTTGCTGGTCGAGGTCGAAGACGATGTAGGAACCATAGAAGGGGCCGAAAAACGACACTTTCAGGTAGCCCACGTCTTTCTTGTCGACGAAATACGCCTTGCCTTCCGCGTCCTTCCAGACAGCGTCCGCATCCTTGTAGCCGCGGTTGAGCACTTTCAGGCCACCATCCTGGCGCAGACTGTAGTCGACCGTCACATGGCTCAGGCCCCGTTCGAACGAGTGGTCCAGACGCGCGATTTCATACCACTTTCCCAGATAGCGGGTCGTGTCGAAGTTGCTAACTGGCACAATATTCTCGGGCCGGCCCACGCACCCGGCCAGCACAAGCACACACAGGAACAGCAGTTTTTTCATGATTTTCTCCATCAGCTTGAATCAGGGTTGCAGTGCGCGGTCGACGATGCGGCGGATCGCGCCATTGTTTTGCATGCGCACGATGGCGGCATTGAATTGTTCGATAAAGTCATCGCGATAAGGGTAGGCGGCAGGCCTACGCTCAGTAAAACCCAGGTGGCCCTGCTGGCTGGCCAGCTGCGCCGTTTCCTCGATTGCCTGCATCGGCGTGCCCGGCGGCCCCTCGCGCCGGATGCGCTGCAATTCCCACTGCGCCGACAGGCGGTCGCTGACGTAACAATCGATACGCCCGCGCATCAGCTTGAGCAGATTCGTGCGCGTGCCCTTGGCCGTATCGAACACGATATTGGCCGCTTGCACGGCTGCCGTCTGCTTTGCATCGCCCAGCAAAAAACCGGCATTCACGCCGATGTGCAGGCCGCCATAATCGGCGGGCCACTGCCGCAGCGTGCGTTTGGCCAGCACGTCCTGGTTGCACAGCACCACCAATTGCTCCATCAGCAGCGGCACGGAATAGCGCACGTACGGCCGCTCGCTGCGCCACGAATACGGCGGATACAGGGCAAACGCCTCGCCCGTCTGCAGCATCAGCACGCCCCGTTTCCAGGGTATGGGACGCAGCTGCACCGCATACTGCGGCATCGATTGCACGGCTTCGCGCACGATCTCCGTGTAGATGCCTTTCAACTGGCCGTTGTCGACGTAGGAGTACGGCGGATAATCGTCGTCGCCATAGATCACCAGCGGCGTCGGCCCCTCGGCCCGCGCGCTGGCCGCGATGAACAGGCATAGCGCGGCAGGCAGGATGAGCATTCTGAACATGCCCGAAGATTAGCATGGAAGGGGCAACCACCATCACCCGTTTGCGCTGTTCGTGCCCAGCATTTCGTCGAGCTGCGCCAGGGTGCTTGAATCCTTCACGACGGCGCGCAGCCACAGGTGCAGCGGCAGCTCGCCCCAGCTGGCAGCCTTGTCGGCCAGGTAGGCGACGGGGCTGTGCGGTTCCGTGCGGCGGAAAAAATCGGCCACCTGGCGCAACTGGGCCAGCGCCTGCTGGCGCTGCACGATGGCGCCCCCGCCCCCGCTGGTGCCCTGGCCGGCGGCGGGCGACGCGCCGGCAAAGTCCGCGCGAGGCGACAGCGGCGCGATGAAGTGAATGGCGTTTTCCAGCGCTTCGCGCGCGGCGCGAAAACTCGGGCCATCAACACCGAAACGCGCATCGACGCTGCGTTCGAACGCCAGCAGCGACTGCATGCAGTATTGTGCATCGGCCAGCAAGCCGTCGGAAAATGCGCGCGAGTTCCTTTGCCGCGCCGCCTCCATCTGCGCCAGGCTCGCCCCTTCTTCATGGCGCGTATCGCCCCAGCCCTGATCCGCTGCGCCCTGCGCCAGGCTCGCGGCCGCGCGCTGGCGCGCCGTATCGAAATCCTGTAGCGAATACAGACCGTTGGCGCCGTCGGTCAGCGGGATCTCGCGCAACAGTTGCGGCGTGCGCGACAGCAGCCAGAAGACATTGCCGATGCGCTGTTCCTGGTCGCCCTCCTCCGCCGGCGGATACAGGCCGTCCCAGTAACGCTCGCACAGGCCGGCCAGCAGCGCGTAGCCATCGCCCAGGCCACGGAAGTGGCGCGTTTTCGCGTGCGCCTCGGCCAGCCACACGGCCACGCGCAAATCCTTGCTGTGCGTGGCGATCAGCTGTTCGCAGCGCGTCGCCACGAAAGGCCAGTCGGCCTCCTTCAGCGCCGTCACCCACTCGCCCTGGTCCAGGCTGGGGTCGTCGTGCTGGCGCGCGCGCGCGATGGCGTCGAGCTCCTGGCTGAAAGTGATGTCGTCGCCGCAGGGACTGACGGCGCTGACGGGATGCAGCAACTGCTCCAGATTGAACATGGCGCTCTCCGGAAGGTGGATTATCGGATCGTGTACTTGAACTGCCCCTGCTTGTTCGCGCTGACGCGTATCGACGCGACCGGCACGCCTTCGGCCATGCGCGCCAGTACCGCTTCGGCGATCGCCGGCAGCAGGCTGCCGTTGAGGATCTGGTCGACATTGCGCGCGCCCGAATCGACCTCGGTGCAGCGCGCCAGCACGGCATCGACCAGGCCTGCGTCATGGCTGAACTGCGCCTGGTGATTGCGCGCGATGCGCTGCCCGATGCGCGCCAGCTTCAGGTGGATGATCTCGGCCAGCACCGCGTCGCTGAGGGGATAGAACGGCAGCACCTTCAGGCGTCCCAGCAAGGCTGGCTTGAAATGCGCCACCAGTTGCGGGCGCACCAGTTCTTCCAGCGCGGCCGGCGTGGGCAAGTCTTGCGCGACCCGGTTCAGGCAGGCGGCCATCATGGCGCCCGAACCCAAGTTCGAGGTGGCGATGATGATGGTGTTGCGAAAATCGACTTCGCGCCCTTCCGCATCATCGAGCACGCCCTTGTCGAACACCTGAAAGAACAGCTCCAGCACGTCGGGGTGCGCTTTTTCCGCTTCATCGAGCAGCACCACGCTGTAGGGCTGGCGCCGCACGGCGTCCGTCAGCACGCCGCCTTCCCCATAGCCGACATAGCCGGGCGGCGAGCCTTTCAGGCCGGCCACGCTGTGCGCTTCCTGGTATTCGCTCATGTTGATCGTAATGAGCTTGCGCTCGCCGCCGTACAGCAGGTCGGCCAGCGCCAGCGCCGTTTCCGTCTTGCCCGTGCCGGACGGCCCCGTGAACAGGAACACGGCTTGCGGCTTGTTCGGGTCGTCCAGGCTGGCGCGCGCCGTGCGCACGCGCTGTGCCACTGCTGCGATGACGTGGTCCTGTCCCAGCACCCGTTCGCGCAGCGCCCCATCCAGGGTCAGCACCGTGCGGATCTCGTCCTTGAACATTTTCCCCAGCGGGATGCCGGTCCAGCCGGCGACGATGCCGGCCACCACCTGCGCATCGACTTCCAGCGGCGACAGCGGCGCCTCTCCCTGCAGGGCCGCCAATTCTTCTTTCAGCGCCAGCAGGCGCGGCGCGCCGACCTCTCCCGGCCGCTCGCCGCGCAGCTGCGTGCGCAAGTCGCCGATCTGCGCCACCAGCGCCTTTTCGCGCTCCCAGCGCTGCGCCAGCGCCGCGATCTGCGTCTGTCCTTCTTCATGCTCGTGCCGCAGCTGCGTCAGGCGCGCGGCGCCGGTTTTATCGGGCACTTCGCCATCGGCCGCTTCGCGGCTCAAGGCAGCGATTTCCGCGCCGATGCGTTCCTGGCGCCGGTGCGCGTTCTCCAGTTGCGCCGGCGTGGCGCGCTGGCCCAGCGCCACCTTGGCGCATGCCGTATCGAGCACGCTGATGGCCTTGTCGGGCAGCTGGCGCCCGCTGATGTAGCGGTGCGACAGGCGCACCGCCTCGACGATGGCGGCGTCGCGCACCCGGATGCCGAAATGGCGCTCCATCAGCGGCGCCATGGCGCGCAGCATGGCGCAGGCGATGTCCTCGCTCGGTTCTTCCACCTTCACCACCTGGAAGCGCCGCGCCAGCGCCGCATCCTTTTCAAAATACTTTTTGTATTCGCTCCAGGTGGTGGCGGCGATGGTGCGCAGGGCGCCGCGCGCCAGCGCCGGTTTCAGCAAATTGGCCGCGTCGTTCTGCCCCGCCTGGCCGCCGGCGCCGATCATCGTGTGCGCCTCGTCGATGAAGAGGATGATCGGGTGCGGGCTTTTCGTCACCTCGTCGATGACGTTTTTCAAGCGGCTTTCAAACTCGCCCTTCACGCTGGCGCCGGCCTGCAGCAAACCCATGTCGAGCGCGTGGATGTGCGCGCCCTGCAGCACCTCGGGCACGTCGCCGGCGGCGATGCGCAAGGCCAGGCCTTCCACCACGGCCGTCTTGCCCACGCCCGCCTCGCCCGTGAGAATCGGATTGTTCTGGCGCCGGCGCAGCAGGATATCGACGGCCTGGCGTATTTCCGTCTCGCGGCCGATCACGGGATCGAGCTTGCCGTCGCGCGCCAGCTGCGTCAGGTCGGTGGTGAACTGGTCCAGCGCCGGGGTTTTGCTGGCCAGGGCCGCAACAGGATCATCAGGTGTATCGGAACGTTGCGGCACTGCCGCACGTTCCTCCTCGGAGCCGGCCGTCAGCTTGTCCGGATGGTGTTTCAGCTGCTCCACGCTGAAGCGGGCGAACAGCTTCGAGCCGCGGTATGCGAGCTGCGACAGTTCCGGCTCCGTCAGCAGCGCCAATAACAGGTGGCGGCTGCGGATGGGGCCTGGCTGCGCCGCATCGAGCGAAGCGATCAGCCAGGCGTGTTCGAACAGCAGCGGCAGATGGGGAGAAAACACGGGCGTGCGCGCGCTGCCGGTACGGAAACCGCCGATCTCGCGGCGCAGGTCCGCCTCCAGCGCCGTCAGGCTGATTTCGCTGCGCCGCGCGATGGTGACGAAATCGCTGCGCTCCTGTTCCAGCAGCGCCAGGAACAGGTGCTCGATATCGACTTCATACTGACCCAGTCCCACGCAGATGGCGGCGGCGCGGGTGGCGGCCGTGCGCGCCGTGTCATTGAGTTTGGCGATCAGGATTTTCAAATTAGTGCTCATGCGGCGGCTCCCTTGCGGTTGATCGAATAGCGCAGCGACGATGGCTGCAGCACGGCGTCGAAATTGACCATCTCGCCGCCAGCCTTCACAGCCAGGGTGCCGCTGATGACGAAGCCGACCCGGTTGATGGCGCCCGCTTCGCGCTCCAGGCGGGCACGCACATTGCGCAGGCGCGGTTCGTGCCGTTCGATGGCGCCCTTCAGCGCGGCGCAGATGCGGGCGCGGTCATCGCTGCTGGACAAGCACATGCCGGCGAAATCGATCAGACCATAGTTGACGATGGAGGCCGCGCATTCCGGATAGGCGTCGAGCGCGCCGGGCGGCAGCGCCACGCGCGTGTTGAGCAGTTCTTCCAGGTCGCGCGCCACCGCATCCTTCAATTGTTCCAGCGACAGGCGCACCGCCACGCCGCCCGCCGCCGCACCGCCATCGCCCATCAGGCGGTCGAACAGGCCAGGTACATAACTGTCCATGCGCTCTCCTGAAAAATCGGCGCGGCGCGCGGGCGTTGGTGGCCGCTGCGCGCCGCGCACCATGGATCAAGCCACGCGGTTCGCGGCCAGGTCCCAGCCGCCCGAGGTATTGCCGCCGGCGCCGCCCGTCACTTTTTGCTGCGTGTATTTCCACTTCACTTTCGAGAACTTGAAACCGACGTGTTCGCCGAGGATGTCGCCCTCTTCCACGTTCGGCGTCACGGCGCCGATCAGCACATTCTCGATTTCGATTTCAAAGTACTTGACGCGCTCGCCCTGGCCGTCGGCGCGCATGAATTCGAAGCGCGCCTTGGGGATGGTCTTGCCGGCCGAGCAGGTCTGCAGCAGCACCGGCGAGGCCAGGTCGGCCAGCTTGGAGATGACGATGTCCTTGTGCTCGCAGCGTTCAGCCGTGTGGCCGCCGCCCGTCGAGGCGGTGGCGGACTTCGGCTGCTCGACGCTCCAGCTGACCGATTTGCACTCGATCCAGTCCTTGTGCTTGTCATCGGTGGACTCGCCCTTGATGCCGTCTATCTGCAGATATACATCGATTGCCATGGTGTGCTCCTGTGGTTGAAAGATGGGGGGAATCAGGAATTGGTCGACTTCGGCAACTCCGCGACCAGTCGGAGCGAAACGGATAATTCATCGAGCTGGAAGTGCGGCCGCAGGAAGGACACGGCGCGGTACACACCGGCCCGGCCCGGCACTTCATGCACCTGCACGGAAGCCTCGCGCAGCGGGAACTGCGCCTTCTGTTCCTGGCTGGCGTTATCGTCGAGCAGCACGTACTGCATCAGCCAGCGGTTCAAAAAATCTTCCACGTTGGAGGCGGCCGCAAAGCTGCCGATCTTGTCACGCATCATGGCCTTCATGTAGTGGGCGATGCGCGACACGGCGAAGATGTACTGCAGCTGCGACGACAGCACCGCGTTCGCGTTGGCCGCGTCGCTGTTGTACTTGCGGCTTTTCTGCGCCGACTGGGCGCCGAAAAACGCCGCATACGCCGTGTTCTTGCAGTGCACCAGCGAGATGAAGCCCAGGTCCGACAATTCCTTTTCGCGGCGGTCGGTGATCGCCACTTCGGCCGGGCATTTCAGGGCCACGTCGCCCTCGTCCGTCTTGAAGGTGTGGGTGGGCAGGTCGTCCACCAGGCCACCGCCCTCCACGCCGCGGATGGCGGCGCACCAGCCGTAGTCGGCAAAGGCGCTTGTCAGCTTGCTGCCGAACGCATACGCGGCGTTACACCACAGGTATTTGTGATGGTCGCTGCCGTCGACTTCCTCGACAAAATTAAAACCTTCGACCGTGGTGCCATCGATGGGATTGAACGGCAGCCGGCCCAGGAAGCGGGGCAAGGTCAGGCCGACGTAGCGCGCATCCTCGGATTCGCGGAAGGCTTTCCATTTCGCGTATTCGATGGTGTCGAACACCTTGGCCAGGTCGCGCGGCTTGCCCAGGTCGCCGTAGCTTTCCAGGCCAAACAGTTCCGGCGCGGCCGAGGCGATGAACGGCGCGTGGGCGGCGGCGGCGATGTGCGACATCTGCTCGACGAAATAGATATCTTCCGGCTGGCGCGAAATGGCGAAGTCGCCCAGCAGCGCGGCGAATGGCGCACCGCCGAAGGTGCCGAATTCCTCTTCATACACCTTCTTGAACATGCTGCTCTGGTCGAACTCCAGCGCGGCCTGGAAATCCTTCACCAGTTCGCGCTTGGTGGCGTTGAACATGCGGATCTGCAAACGCGTGCCCGTATCGGAATTGCCGACCAGGTAGCGCAGTCCCGTCCAGCTTTGCTCGAGCTGCTGGAACGGCGCCGCGTGCATGATTTCGCTGAGCTGGGCCGAGATCAGGCGGTCGATCTCCGCTACGCGCCCGTCCAGCGTCGCCGACAGGCTGCTGGACATCAGCACCGTGCCGTCGAGCACCTGTGCCACCAGCTCGGAGATCAGGTCGCGCGCGCGCGCATGTTCGGCGCCGGACTTGGCGACGCGGCTTTGCTCGACGATCTGGTCGAGCAAGTCGGTGGCGGCCGGCGCATTGGCGGCCGGTACTGCCAGGGATTCTGCCTGGGCGCTCATCTCAATCCTCCTGCGCTGGGAACTGCGGTTTCAGGGTGGCCAGGCTGTCCGTGTTGTTCAGCACTTCCGTCAGCAAGTCTTCCAGCTTGTCGTTGCCGGCCAGCTTGTTGCGCAGGTCGGCCAGCTTGGTGCGCGCCTCGAGCAGCTTGCGCAAGGGATCGACCTGGCGCACCACCGATTCCGGGCGGAAGTCATCCATCGAGCGGAAGTGCAGATCAACGGCGAACGTGCCGCCCGCCTCGCTGATGCGGTTCGGCACGGCGAAACGGGCCACCGGCTCCACGCCGGCCAGCACTTCGTCGAAGTTGTCGCTGTCGATGGCGACGAACTTGCGGTCCTTCAGACGTTTTTTCTCGCTGTCCGGATTGCCGCCAAAATCACCGAGCACGCCGACCACGAAGGGCAGCTCCTTGTTTTCAATCGCGTCGCCAATCTCGACGTCATAGGTCATTTGCACGCGCGGCGCGCGGATCTTCTGCAGGCGTTTTTGCACGCTGTCGGACTTGGACATGTCGCTTCCTTTGCAAGGGGATGGTGGGGATGCTCGCTTATTTCAGGCCGCTGAACGGGTCCGCCGTGCTGCCTGGGGCCGTCGCGCCCTTCGCTGCCGGCGTGCCGGAGCCGGATGCGGAAGCGCGCTTGCCGGCCGCCGGCGGGCGCTTGGCCGGCGGCACCAGCACGTCTTCGCCGATGCTTGCGCGCAGCAATTTTGCCAGGTCCTGCGCTTCCGAACGCAGCGAGCCATTCAGATTGTTTTGCCGCGACAGGTCGGCCAGCGCCTTGCCGGACAAACGCAAGCCGCTGACGGCGACGATGCTGTTGGCCACCTTGTCGTCCGGGTCGCGCTCCAGCGCTTCGAGCGCATGGCCGATGGCGTCGCCGTACTGGCCGCGGTCGAACTTCATCTGCGCCATTTGCAGCCATGGCGCCTTATCGGCCGGGTAGCTGGTGCCGCCGCGTTGTAGCAGGGTCATGGCGCGTTCGTACTGGCCGGCGCGCGCAGCCGCATCGGCATCGCTCATCACTTGCGCCAGGGTCGGCGCGGCAGGTTTTTGGGACGCCGGCTGGTCCGGCGTGGCGCAGGCGACCAGCAGCAAGGCGCTGGCGAGGCAGGCAATACGGGGCAAGATGCTGACTGGCTTCATCGGGCACTCCTTCACGTGGGGGACGCTACCGCTGGGAAAGATGGGCGGCGCCTTGGTGGAGACTATTATTGATCGGCAATTTTTTGCCAAATTGAGATTAATCAGCAAAGAAGAAGTTCCACATCACAGACGCGTACAGCGCCATGAATCCTGATCTGGCGCAGTAATTGTCATGATCGCAGGCCGATCTTGCGCCAACGCAAGCAGGCCGCCAGTGCATGCGCTTAAATGACTGCACCACTTTTATTTCCACCCTTCATTTTTTACAAAGGTCGCCCATGCCATTTGACGCCATGCTCCGCCGTCTGGCCCGCGCCACCGCGCTACTGTTGCTGGCGTCGTCGCAGGCCGGCTGCGCAGGCGGCGCCATCGGCACCCTGGCCAACGCGGCGCTGCAAATGGCGGGCGTCGCCAAGCCGCCGCCGGAACTGCCGGACGCACAAAAGCCGCCGCGCAATGTCAGCATCCGCCTGCATGCGGCGCAGCGTCTAAACACGGATGCCGATGGCCGGCCGCTGGCCCTGGTGGCGCGCATCTACAAGCTGCGCCAGAGCGCCGCCTTCGAACAGGCACCGTACGACAGCTTCCTCGACACGCAGCGCGAAAAGGCCGCGCTGGGCGCCGACCTGATGGAAGTCAAGGAAGTGCTGCTGGTACCGGGCCAGCGCTACGAAGTTCAGGAAAAAGTCAGCAAGGAAGCGTATTTCATCGGCGTCGTGGCCCTGTTCCGCGCGCCGGCAGCGCAGCGCTGGCGCGCCACCTTTGCCGCCGCCGATGCGGAACGCGGCGGCATCACCGTCGGCCTGCACGCCTGCGCGCTCAGCATCAGCGGGGTGGCCGCGCTGTCGGCCCCGCGCTGCCAGTAACACGAACAGACACGCCACACATACGAGGAGAATCGAGATGGGCATGGCAGCGAAAGTCTTGTGGGGAGAAGGCCTGTTCCTGCGGCCGCAGCATTTCCAGCGCCAGGATCAATATCACGAAGCGCGCCTGCATCACACGGCCAGCGCGCTGCATCCCTACCTGTGGGGCGTGGCGCACATGGAGTGGGACCTGGCGGCGCTGAAGACGGGCACCCTGCGCCTGCAAGCGCTGTCGGCGATCTTCCGCGACGGCGAAGTATTCGAAGCGCTAGGCGACGGCGCGCCCGGCAGCGACACCCTGCCCCTGCCCGTGGACCTGGAAGCGCTGCCGCCGGCGGTGCAGGAAGTGACGTATTATGCGGCGCTGCCCATCCTCAACCGCGAAGGCATGAATTACACGCTGCAGGCATCAACGGCAGGCACGCCGGCCAGCACGCGCTTCGCGCACGCCATGCGCGCCACGCCCGACCTGTTTACGGAGTCCGCCGTAGCCGACGTGGCCTACCTGAAGAAAACCGTGCGCCTGATTCCCGACAGCGAAGCGCGCGGCTCCTACGACTGCCTGCCGCTGATCGCCCTGCGGCGCACGGTGTCGGGCGGCTTCGAACCCGTGCCCTCGTTCATGGCGCCCAGCCTGGCGATCGCCGGCGCGCCGCGCCTGCAGGGCGTGCTGGAACACCTGCTCGACGCCTTGCAGGCGAAAGTGAGCGCGCTGCACGGCCACCACCGCGAACCGAGCCGCAACGTGATCGAGTTCCGCTCGGGCGACGTGTCCTCGTTCTGGCTGCTGCACACGGTCAGCACGGCCGCCGCCGCCCTGATGCACTATGTGCGCCATCCGGCCCTGCATCCGGAGCGCCTGTACGAGGCGCTGCTGGGCCTGGCGGGTGGCCTGCTCAGCTACTCCAAGCATTACACCCTGGCCAGCCTGCCCGCCTACGACCATGCGCAGCCGGGCGCCTGCTTCGACGCCATCGACGCGATCATCCGCGAACTGCTCGACACCGTCATCTCGTCGAAGTATTTTTCCATCACCCTGCTCGAAGACAAGCCGTCGTACTACCTGGGCAAGCTCGATTCGGGCAAGATCGACCAGCACACCACCTTGTACCTGGCGATTCGCGCCGCCATGCCCGCCATCGAACTGGTCGACGTGGTGCCGCTGCGCGTAAAAGTGGGCGCGCCCGACGACGTGGAAAAATGCGTGCTCACGGCCATGCCCGGCCTGAAGCTGTCGCATGCGCCGCAAGTGCCGGCCGCCATTCCCGTGCGCCCCGATACCTATTATTTTGCGATTGAAAACCGTGGCGCGCTGTATGAGCAGATGCTCAAGGCGCAGTCGATTTCCGTCTACGTGCCGGCCGGCATACGCGACCTGCAGCTCGAACTGATCGCGGTGACGGCATGAGCCAGCTCATCGAACGGCGCGCGGCGCCCTCCCTGCTGGGACAACGCGGTTCCGCCCCGGCAGGCAGCAGCCGGCATGCCGGCAGCGCCCTGCTGGACCTGATGCACGAAGGCTTTTATATGCTGTTCATGCTGAAGCACGGTTCGGCGCCCGGCGACGAGCAAAGCTTCATGGACCGCATCACGGCCTTCCTCGACGACTTCGAACGCGAGGCGAAAAAAATCCGCGCCGATGGCGACGATATCGAGGCGGCCAAGTATGCGTTCTGCGCGGCCGTCGATGAAATCATCCTGGCCTCGCCTTTCGCCCTGCGCAAACAGTGGGAGCGGCGCCCGCTGCAGCTGCTGATCTTCGGCGACCAGCTGGCCGGCGAACACTTCTTCGACCGCCTCGACGCCTTGCGCGGAAAGGGCGCCATGCGCGTGCAGGCGCTGCAGGTCTTCCACATGTGTTTATTGCTGGGATTCCAGGGCAAGTATGCGATCGACGGCGGCGAAAAACTCAGCTACCTGACGGCGCGCCTGGGCGACGAGATCGCCCACATCAAGGGCAAGAGCCGTGGCTTCGCGCCGCGCGCGGATCGCCCCGACCAGGTGGTCAACAAGCGTGGCAGCGACGTGCCGCTGTGGACGCTGTCGAGCTTTTTCGCCCTGCTGGCCATCTGCGCCTACCTGGGCCTGAAAACACATCTGACGCGCGGCACGCAAACGACCTTGGGCGCGTATGCGGACCTGGTCAAGCTGGCGCCACGGCCGGCACACCTGACCATCACCCTGCCCTGAACACCTCACAAAACCTACTGCGCGTCGGTATAGGCGGCCTGCGATGCTCACCGTGCTCTAGCACGGTTGCGCTTCTCGACCGCCTCTCCCTTCCGCTCGCTACGGTTTTGTGAGGTGTCAACCCAATCTACTGTGCAATCCTGAACTCGATGCGCCGGTTTCTCGCCCGGCCATCGGCCGTGGCGTTGCTGGCCACGGGGCGGTCCGGTCCCTGGCCCGACACCAGCACCGAATCGGCCGCGATGCCCTTGCCGGCCAGGTAGGCGCGCACGGCTTCGGCGCGCGCCTGGCTCAGAGCCACGTTACTGGCGCGCAGGCCCGTGTCGTCCGTGTGGCCGATCACCTCCACCTTGCGTCCGCGCAGCTTGAGCATGACGGCCGCCATCTCGTCGAGGATCGCCAGGCCTGCCGGCGTGATGGTGGCCTTGCCGCTGTCGAATTCGATGATGCGTTTATCGAGCGCCGCATCGAGCAAGCCCTGCTCGGCCTCGGCCGCCTTGACCCGCAAGCCATTGTTGACGATGTAGGTGGGATTGAGGCTGGTGGCGATGTCGCTGGCGATCTGCTGGCGCTGCGCCTCGTTCGCCACTTCGCCGCGCACGCTGACGTTGTTGCCGTCGACGGTGATCTGCCCCCGTGAAATGAGCTTCAGGTTCGGCGCGATCAGCTTGCACACGTAGGCGTTCCAGTTGGCCGGCACGGCCACGTTGCCGATGGCGATCTGGTCGACTACGCGCTCGGCGCCATACAGTTCGCGCAGACGGGCCAGCACGGCCGCCTTGCCCGCCTCGTCGGCCAGGGTACCCGTGACGAGTATTTGCCCCGGCATCGGCGTCTGGGGTGCTTGCGCTTGCGCCTGGACGCGGCAGGGAACGGCCACGGCAAGCAGCAGGAAAATGGCATAAGATTTCATCGCGGTCCTTCAAGCAAAGGTATCGGCAAACATGGCACAGGCCGAGCGCAGAGACAGCTGCTCCTGCTGCAGGCAGGCGGAAAACTGGCGCAGCGCCGCGTCGTGTCCCAGCTGCTCCTCGAGCCAGTCCAGCTGGTCGAACACGATCAGCCGTTCGCTGCCGGCCTGCGGGTCGATCAGCGCGCGCAAGCCATCCGGGTCGGCGCCGCAAAAGCCGATCACCAGCACGGGCGCCTCGTCGAGGTGAGAAAAGAACAGGGCAAGTTCGAAATCGGCCTGGCGCAGGAAAGGCGCGATCAGGTGCAGCCAGAAGCTGGCCACCAGTTCGCGCTGCTGCCCGTCTTGCGGCAGCGGCAGCACCAGGCTTTTCTCCAGGCGCGGCAAGCCGCTCTGGCGTACAGGCCGCAGCAGCAGGCCCAGCCCCAGCAGCAGTTCGCGCACCGTCACGGGGAAGGCGGGCGAAGCGAGCATCGCTTGCAGGCCATGCACCGTCTGCGCCTGCAGGAAGTCAGCCAGCCGCGCCGCATGGCTAGGCGCGGCCGGTTCGACTTCCACCACGTTGCCGGCCAGCGCCAGCAGGGCCGGCCCCGGCTCGGTGCTGGCCACGATGCCTTGCGACAGCTGCTCCACCCGCTGCCACAGGGGCGCCAGCGCCAGCGGGCTGCAAGCGACAAAGGCCTCGGCGTCATCGACTTCGAGGGCGCCCATGGCCATGAAGGGAAAGCGCCGCAGCGACTGGTCGTTGCTCGCTTCCAGGCGTCCGGCGATGGCGCGCCGGCTGCGCGTGCCGACGAAGGCAAAACGCAGCGGCGGCAGGGCGTCATAATTGAGCTTCCAGCGCGGTTCCACCGTCAGCGCGGTCATGACCTGCGCCAGCCAGTCGTCGAGCAGCTGCACCAGGGCGTGATTGTCGCAAGCCTTGATGAAATCGCCGCGCGCGGGAATCTTGCCAAAGTAGCCGAGGCGCACCTGCTGCGCCGCGCGCATCATGGCGCCACCCCGGTCGCCGCAACTGCGGCCATGACTGGCACGGGAACGCCCGGCATGCCGACGATCGTCTCGGGCAGCTGCATGCCGCGAAAGCCCTGATCCTGCACCGCCGTGGCGGATCCGGCGCCTGTCGTCTCGGCGCTGCTGGTGATTTTCAGGTCGACCGCCACGGCCACGTCGCCGCGCGTCCAGCGCAGTTCGAACACGCCGCCATCCTTGCGCTTCTTGGCCGCCGCATCGATCATGCGCTTCAAGCCGAATTGCCCCGGTTCGTTGAACAGTTCCACCGTGCGCCCGTCGAAGGTGACGGCCGTGATGCGCGCGCCTTGCTGGCCCGCCGCGCCTTGCGGCCCCGGATGGACCATGTTCGTCCACTGCGCCGGGGTATTGCGGTAGCGCAGCTGCTGGCCGTCGATCTCCACCGTGTATTCCAGGGTGCCGGGCGCGGGCGACGGCTGGATCTGGAACACGGTTTGCGCCGCCGTCGAGGTGGCCGCCACGCCGCCCGCACCCAGCGGCGCGATCCAGCCGGGGAAGCGCGCCACCACCTGCGGCGCCAGGCTGATGCCCATGTCGGCCCAGGTGCGCGGCGCCAGCACGTCGCCGCGCCGCACCACCAAGGGGCCCATGGATGTGGTGACGAATTTCGCCACCAGGCCTTCCGGACCGAAGAACTGGCCGATCTCCAGGTTGCTCGCCTCGATGCGCGCCGTGGGCGCAAACGGATATTTGTTGGCCAGCGATTTCTGGAACGGTTCGTACACCTGCGCCGCCCACGTCTTGTTGATATCGAGTTCGGCCGGCGTGACGATGACGGCAAAGGTCTGCATCAGCGGGCGCACGAGGATGGGGCGTATCGCCTGCTTCTGCGCGTCGCTCATCCCCGTGAGCACCTGCTCGTCGACCAGCTTCAGGGCATCGGCCAGCTCGGAGCCGCTGCCCTCCAGCGTCTGCTGCATGAACTGGCGCGCGCCCGGCCCCGCGTCGCCCTGGTTCTTCAGCTGGTTCAGGCGGCTGCGCAGTTTCGACAGCGCTTCCAGGTAGGCGCGCAGCAGCGAGGCATTGTTGTCCCTGGCCGCCACCAGCTTGCCCACGCCGGCAAATTCGCGCCCCACGGGACCCATCGGTTTATCCAGGCGGGCCGGGTCGATCTGCGCATTGACGCCGGGATTGGCCGTCAGCTGCGACGGCGCGCGGCGCAGCACGGTTTCCTTGAACCAGGCGATGATGCCCCGCTCGGCCTTGCGCAGTTGCGCATTTTGCAGGGCCGGATTGTCCCACGAGGTTTCCTCGTAAATGGTCGTCAGCAGCCTGGCGATCGGCGACGACTGCGGATCGCCCAGGCGGTTCATCGCCTGCACGGCGTCGTCAAAACCTTTCAGGTCGGCAACGGTCACACCCTGCACGAATTTTTGCCACTCGCGCGCGTAATCGGCCTTGTACATGGCCACGAGGTTTTTCTCGATCTGCTCCGGACTGCCTTCCAGGGTCAGGTCGTCGGTGGAGGCACTTTTCAGCACCCAGTCGGCGCTTTGCAGTTCGCGGTTGGCGGCGTCGCGAAACGCACCCTCGACGAACTTTTCCCAGGCCTGGCGCGTAAAGGCGCCGGAGACGGCATAGCTACCCGCCAGCAGGGCCTGATCCTGCTCGCCGACGATGCGCGCCACCGTCATGCCGGGAAAGCGCGTCGAGGCGCGCGCCTTGACGTCGGCATACACGCGCTCGCGCGCCGGCATGCCGCGCACCACGCGGCGCAGGTTTTCGCGCGCCTGGTCGACCAGCGCCAGCTTCTGCTCGATGCGCGGCCAGGACGGGTCGCCGATCTGCGCCAGGTAAAACGTCAGCAGCCGTTCGGCGCTGCGTATCATCTGCTCGCGCGGCATGGCGCCCCGGTTGCCCTCCAGCCAGCCGCGCCAGAAGCGCGTCATCTGGTCGTTCAGGTGGCTGCTTTCCGCATGCGTCTTATCGGCCAGCATCAGATAGGTTTTCAGCGCGTTGTAGGCATCTTCCACATTCGTCGCGCTGGCCGCCTGGTACTGGACATTGCGCGGCGCGGCGGACGGCGTTGCGGGTGCGGCGGCCGGCGTCTGCGGCGTGCGCGCCGTGGGCTGCAGCTGGTCGGCGCTGGCGTTCATCTCGAACAGCAAGGCTTCCAGCGCGCCCGCCACGGGGGCCAGCATGACCTGGCGCGCGCCGGCGAAATATTCCTCGCGCAGCTTGCGTTCGAGCAGTTCGCCCTGGTACAGGCCCAGGCGCAAGGACCACGGCCGTTGCGTGCGGTACGCGTCCAGCTGCTCGATGCGGTCTTGCAAGATCTCGAGCGCTTCCAGGCGCGACTGCAAGTCCAGGCGCCGCTCCTGCAGCTTGACCACTTTATTTAAATCGGCCTCGACATTGGCCACCAGTTGCCGGTTGCCCAGGTAGGACCAGCTCCAGCCGCCCAGGCAGGCGCCCAGCGACACCGTGGCGGCGAAGAACACGGCATATTTGAAGCGCAGCTTGGCCCGGTTGGCATAGTTGGCCACCAGGTGCTTGTCGGCAAAAATCACCTTGCGGAACAGCTCCAGCAGGAAATAGCCATGCTGGCGCGCGCCCGAGGGCGCGGCGGCCGGGGCCGGCGCGAAGGCCAGGTCGAAGCGGCGCGCCACCTGCTGCGAGGAAGCGCTGACGGGCTCGCCCTCCTGCAGCGCGCTGGTGAAATAAAAGCCGCGGAACACGGGCTGGAACTGGAACGGGTTTTCCTCGAACAGGGTGGCGATGAAGGCGCGCAAGGCCGGCTTGATGGCGGCAAATTCCAGCGGGAAGGTGAATACGCCGGGCGCCATCGTCTTGCGTTGCCGGTGCGCCATATTGGCCAGGCTCAGCTCCGTCAAGCCATCGTGCAATTCATCGAAGCTCTGGTCGAAAAAGGCCAGCAAGTCGGCCGTGGGCAACTTGCGCTGGTAGGGCATGGTGGCTCCCCAGACGCGCTCGCGTTCGCTGCGCTCGGCATCGGCGAAAAACTCCGTAAAGCCGGCGATCAGGTCCGCCTTGGTAAACACGATGTACAGGGGCGCAAACACTTCCAGGCGTTCGATGACGTCTTGCACGCGCTTGCGCAGGCTGCGCGCCAGTTGCATGCCGACATCAGGATCGCCGCCCAGCTCGGCGATGCTGACGGCGATGAGGATGCCGTTGATGGGCGCCTTGCGCCGGTATTTTTTCAGCAAGTCGAGAAAGCCGAACCACTCGCCGCGGTGCTCGTCGACGACGGAGTAGCGCCCCGCCGTGTCGAGCACGATGCCGTCCGTCGTGAAAAACCAGTCGCAGTTGCGCGTGCCGCCCACGCCTTGCACGATCTTGCCGTCGGCGAAGGGGAATTGCAGGCCCGAATGCAGGATGGCGCTGCTCTTGCCGGCCGCCGGATTGCCGATGATCATGTACCACGGCAATTCGTACAGGGCGGCGGCGCCCGACTTGAGGCCCAGCTTGGACGTCTTGATGGTGTCGATGGCGGCCAGCATGCCCGTGCGCACGGCGTCGAGTTCGCCTTGCTGGGTGTTGCTGGCCGTTGAGGACGAGGCCGCCTGCGCGGCGGCGATCTCGGCCTCGTTGAGGATGGCCTGGCCCAGTGCCTGGGCATCGCGCCGCGCACGGCGCCGGCGCCACAGCCACAAGCCCAGCCAGGTGGCAAAGGCCAGCAGCAGCAAGACCAGGGCCCAGATCAACGCCACTTCCAGCACCTCGGCGCCCAGGTACAGGAACACGGCCAGCGCCACGAAGCCGAGCATGGTCAGTTGGCGGCTGTCGGTGAGGAAATGCCAGAGTCGTCGCAGCATGATAAGCCCAGGGTGAGGTCGCAAAGCAAGGCGGATTCGGCCATGCTGACAGCAATGGGGCGCGCCTTTGTTGACATACGACAAGTACCGGGCACCAGCGCGCGGCAGGCAGCGGCAGGCCATTGACGCTGCGCAAGCAAACTTACAGCTGTGAAATTCGGGCCGATACGCGGCGCTAGAATGGCTGGCGCGGCTTACTTGCCAAGCACGCGCGGTTGCGGCAATTCCGTGTGGCCAAAATCCATTTTGGTCCAGCGTCCGCCCCAGCGCAGGCCCACCGATTCGGCCGTCACGCCATATAAACGGTAGCCGCGCATGGCCCAGGCATTTTTTTCAGAAATGATGAGCTTTCCTTCATGCATGAATGCGCAATCGGCCGCCAGGCCATACTGGTGATAGCTTTGAAACGCCTTCGCGTTCGTCACGTTCGGGCCGGCCGCCGCCAATTGATCCTGGCGCGCGGGGCTGCGATAGCCTTCCAGCAACACCATGTCATAGCCATGCACATCCTTCATGATCTTGAAGACCAGCAGCAGACGCTGCGCGAAATCGTGGTCGAGCAATTGCCAGTTGCGGCTGGCGCCGCCCAGCAGCGGGCGCAGCTGCGTCACTTCCGCCGTGGAAAACAGCAGCGGCGGCAAGGTCGGTGGCGGCACCAGCTGCTCGCCCTTGAGCAAGTCGCTGACCTGGTCGTTGATGACATGTTGCTGGTCGGCATAGCCGCGCAGGGCGATGCGGTCGCTGGACAGCCAGGCCAGCAGCGGCGGCACGATGACCAGCACGCTGCCTGCCAGGCTCAGCCAACGATGCCGCCACAGCAGTTGCCAGACGCGCGCCATGCCCGAGCCCGTGTGTTGCTGCACGCGCTGCCACTGCGCGCCGCCGCCCCGCTGCAACCCCTGTGCACGCCGCTGCATGCGCCAGCCCAGGTTGACGAGCGTGTGCAGCACGATGGCGCGCCCGCCGGGAAACAGCAGCAGCCAGCAGGCAAAACAGGCGAGCAAGAAATACATCAGGACCAGGGCGACGAACATGGGGCGCTCCGTGACGGGAATCGGCGGGGCCGGGCAATCCATTGCTCGGCGGTATCGCTAGATCGTAGGCGTCCGCGGCCCGCATGAGCGCGGTTTACATCAAGGTCAGTCGAATTTGATCCACTGCGGAGGTGATATTTTGTCTTTACTGAAAACCGGGGATGGCCAGGCGCGCGGACCTGACCTGCTGAGCAAGACCGGCGCGGCTGGCGCGCGCATCGAAGACAAGGGCATCCTGTCGCAGCTCGAACACGGTGTCGCCGCGCCTGTGGCCAAGCCTGCCCGGCGCTGGCGCCCCGGCTGGCGGCACGGAGCCGCTGGCGCGCTGTGCCTGCCGGCGCTGATCACGGTCGTGCTCGCCTACGACACGGACGCCCCGCCACTGCCGCCGGCGCCCGCCACGGCCATGGCGGCACCCGCAATACCGGCGCCAACGGTGCTGCAACAGGCGGCCTCCCCGCCGCAGGCGGCCACCATCGTCAATACGGCGGGACCGCCCTTGCCCGAGGCGGCAGCCTCGAGTGCGCCGCGCAAGACGCCGCCGCCCGCGCGCCAGGCGGCCACGCGTCCTCAGGAGCCGAGACCGGCTGCCGCGCCAGGCGACAGCGACGTCGCCTTGCTGACGGCGATGGTGGCCCATGCGCACCGGCAAGCAGGCACGGCGGTACCCGCGCGCGACGTGGTGCTGCGCAAACAGGAAGAAGAAACGGCGGAACTGTTGCAGCGCTGTCAGCAGCTGGGCCTGATCGAAGGCATGCTGTGCCGTTCGCGCATCTGCTCGGGCCGATGGGACAGCGATCCCGCCTGCCATTGAGTGCCCGGCAAACCTCAGGCGCGCTCGGATACTTCGATCAGGTTGCGGTCCGGGTCGCGCAGATACACGGAGCGGATGGGCCAGTTGGCGCCCGTGCGGGCCACCGGACCTTCCTCGATGGCAATCCCCAGCGCCGCCAAATGGGCGATGAACACGTCGAGCGGGATGGCGGCGATGAAGCACAGGTCCAGCGAACCGGGCGTGGGCAAATCCGCCTTGGGCAGGAATTCCTTGCCGGCCTCATGCAGATTGATTTTTTGCGCGCCAAACTTGAAGGCATGGCGGCCGGCGCCAAACGTTTCCAGCTGCATGCCCAGCACACGCGTATAAAAATCGATGCAGGCCGCCTTGTCGCGGGTGGTCAATACCAGGTGGTCGAGGTGGTCTATCATGGGTGTCTCGGGTGAGTGGCCACGTCCATGCGGCCTTGCAAAAAGCCTTCCATCAGCGCCAGCAATGCCTGTGGCTGCTCCTGGTGCGGCGTATGGCCGCACTGCTCGACCATGGCGGGCATGGCGTTGAGCGCCTGCGCCACGATGGTGTCGACCTGGGCCGCGCTGCCGTACTGGTCTTCGCTGCCCTGCACCACCAGCGCCGGGCATTCGACGGAGGGCAGCAGGTATTCGATGTTCCAGAACTGGAAGCCATAGCTGAGCCAGGTATCCGACCAGGCCTTGAAGATGGTCTCCGTCTTGTCGCCATGGTATTTCGCCAGCGCGCGCAGCTTGCCCGCGCCAAACGCCGCGTCCGCCTCGCGTATGCCGTCGAGCGTGATGCCTTCGACAAACACGTGCGCCGCCTCGGTGATGATGCCGCGCAAGCGCGGCGGCTGCTGCGCCGCATAGATCAGGGCGATGCTGCCGCCATCGGAGTGGCCGACGAGAAAATGGTCCTGTCCCGGCAGCAGTGCCGCCAGCACTTGCGGCAGCTCGCACAGCGCGTAGTCGTGCAAATAATGGAGCTGGCGGCGCGCCACCAGCGGCGACGACTGCCCATAGCCGTGGCGGTCGTACAGCAAGCCGCGGCATCCCGTCGCCTGGCATAGCTGCGCGGGAAAATCTTTCCACATCGCACAGCAACCGAGCCCCTCATGCAGGAATACCAGGCAGGGCTTGGCGGGGTCGCCTTCGATCAGTTCGTAATAGATATCGGTTTCGGCACTCAGGTTCAGTATCGGCATGGGCTAGGCTCGCAACGGGTTCCGTATCGGCAGGTCGGCTGGGCCTATTGTGCCATTGTCCTGCGCGGCATGCGTGGCGCCCCCATAAAAATAGCCTGCTGGAAAAGTTCTTGCCGCTTGCCTGCAAGGTGTTTGCGCCAGCACAAGCGAGCGCCCCTTTTCCAGCGGCCCAGCGCGCTTTCTACGCCTGTGTATGCCTAGAATGAATTACTCCAACAGCATGGAGCAGGCGGCTACCTTATCAGCCCGGACGTGACACTGGCCGTCACGGCAACCCAGATAGGGCGTCTTGCCGCACAACGACAGGCGCGGTGTCCAAACTATCGATCAGGAGTACATCATGGAAATGAAAGTAGAAAATCACACGGGCAGCAACCTGGCCCCGGAAACCACCGACCTGCCGCTGGAGCAGGACGGCCAGGCCTCGCAAGACGCGGCCGCACAGGACCTGAACCTGAGCGCCGCCGCCTTCACCACCTACTACACGTGGACGGCCAACGGCGTGCATCCTTCGGTCAACTTCGCCAACGCCAACGTGAAGGCCAATTCGCGCGTATTGCTCAACATCAGCGAATATGGCGCCACTCCCCAGAACCGCTTCATCGGCTCAGCCCGTATGGCCGTGTACAACATCGCGCCATATAACGGCGGCTTCCGTGCCTGGGTGGATATCTCGTGGGGCAGCCCGCTCAAGGTGCGTTTCGACGTGTTTGTGGATCCCTGATCAGGGAACAGCGCGCACGTCGTTGATGCGCTGAGGCGATAACTAGCGTGAACGGGAAACCGTGTGCGCATGACAAAAAAGGCCACGTGTTGCCACGTGGCCTTTTGCTGCTGCTTGTTCTGGCTCCCCGACCTGGACTCGAACCAGGGACCTGCGGATTAACAGTCCGTCGCTCTACCAACTGAGCTATCAGGGAAAGGAGGCCGAATTATATACGTCAAAATTTCTCATGTCCAGTTGTTGCTGCATGGCCAGCAAAACTGGCCAGGGAGCAAGCCTCGCCGGCTGGCTGCGCCCGTCTGCGCAGCGCCACGCAAGATAGTAGAATAGCCAGGCCTTGCCGACACGCAAGGCGCACAACGGCATGCCGGCAGCGGAGCGTCGACCACGCCCCCGCGCGGACATGCGCTTGCAAGGCGCACCTTGCCCCTGGCTTACTGCTCTCACCCGACATGACAGAATCAAGCGCAACACTGGTGGACCATCCCGGCAGGGGCGACAGCTCGGCGGACATTGCCGCACATATGGCGGCCGCCATCGTGGCGCGACAATTGCCACCCGGCACGCGGCTGCGCGAAGAGGCGCTGTGCCGGCTGTACGGCGTCAGCCGCACCAAGATCCGCGCCGCCCTGCTCATCCTCTCCAAAGACAAACTCATACGCATGGTGCCCGACAAGGGCGCCTTCGTCAGCCAGCCGACCGAAGCGGAGGCGCGCGACATCTTTGCCGCGCGGCGCATCATCGAGGCGGCACTGGCGCGCGAATTCGTTGCGCGGGCCAAGCCTGCCGACTACAGGATGCTCGAGCGCCACCTGAAAGCGGAACGCCAGGCGCTGGCCCAGGCGACGCCGCTGCGCTCGCAACTGCTGGGCGACTTCCACGTCTTGCTGGCCGATATCGCCGGCAACGCCGTCCTGCGCGACATCGTGCGCGAACTGGTGGGCCGCAGTTCGCTCATCACCATGCTGTACCAGTCGGGCCATGATGCCGCCTGCTCGTGCGACGAGCACCGCCGCTTTCTCGAGGCGGCGCGCAGCGGCGACGCGGATCTGGCGGCGCGCCTGATGGTCGAGCACCTGGCGCACGTGGAAGCGGCCCTGCGCTTCGACGGCAGCGCCGGCGAGGCCAAAAAAGACCTGGTGGCGGCACTGCTGATGTAGGCCGCACTATCAAAAAAGGCCGCCGGTGCGGATGCATGGGCGGCCTTGTTACATGTCACATGCGACGAAAAAACCGCTACTCACCCAGGTAGATAAACTTGAACAGGAAGATGGCGGCGATGATGTAAGCCACCACGGACACCTGCTTGCCCTTGCCTGTCAGCAGTTTCAATACGGCATAGGTGATGAAGCCGAAGGCGACGCCACTGGCCACGGAATACGTAAATGGCATCATCAGCGCCGTGATGGCGGCCGGAATGCTTTCCGTGCTGTCATCCCAATCGATGAAGGTCAGTTCGCGCAACATCAAACAAGCCACGTACAGCAGCGCGGGCGCCGTCGCGTACGGCGGTACCGTGTGCGCCAGCGGGGCAAAGAACAGGCTACCCAGGAACAGCAGCGCAACGGCCACGGCCGTCAAGCCCGTGCGTCCGCCCGCTTGCACGCCGGCTGCGCTTTCCACGAAAGCCGTCGTGCTGGACGTGCCCAGGCAGGCGCCGGCCGCGATCGCCGTGCTGTCGGCCAGCAAGGCCTTGTTCATGCGTTCCATCTTGCCGTCTTTCAGCAGACCGGCACGGTTGGCCACGCCCATCAGGGTGCCCGTTGCATCGAACAGTTCGACCAGGAAAAACACCAGCACCACGTTGACGATGCCGATCGACAGCGCGCCCATGATGTCGAGCTTGAACAGGGTCGGCTCGATGGCCGGTGGCGCCGAGACGATGCCGTTGAACTGGTTGCCGCCAAAGAAGAAGCTGGCAATCGTGATGGCGAGGATGCCGATCAGGATGGCGCCCGGCACTTTCAGGCGGTCCAGCGCGACGATGATGAAAAAGCCAAGGATGGCCAGGATGGGCGCCGCCTGGTGCAAGTCGCCCAGGGCGATGATGGTGGCCGGATTCGACACCACCACGCCCGCGCTTTTCAGGGAAATGATCGCCAGGAACAAGCCGATACCCACGGTGATCGCCGTGCGCAGCGCGGGCGGGATGCTGTTGATGATCATCTCGCGCACCTTGAACAGGCTCACCAGGATGAACAGGCAGCCGGAAATGAAGACGGCACCCAGCGCCACTTCCCAGCTCATGCCCATGCCCTTGACCACCGTGTACGAGAAATACGCATTCAAACCCATACCCGGCGCCAGCGCGATCGGGTAGTTCGCGTACAAGCCCATGATCAGGGTGCCGATGGCGGCCGCCAGGCAGGTGGCGACAAAAACGGCGTCTTTCGGCATGCCCGCGTCGCCGAGGATGGACGGGTTGACGAAGATGATGTAGGCCATCGTCAGGAACGTGGTCAGGCCGGCCAGCAGCTCCGTGCGCACATTGGTCCCGTTGTCCTTCAGTTTGAAATAGCGTTCCAGGAACTGCATGATTAACCCCCTGTTTTGGTAAAACCGCGCGCCTGGTCTTGGCCAAGACGCATCTTTTTTTCTTGCAATAACTAGTTACTTGGTCGCTGTGCCAGCCGGTTTGAAGGCCCACCAGCGGCTGCCCGCGAAATTCCAGACCAGCCCGATGCCCGTCGCCAGCACCTGCGCCAGCCAGTAATACCAGCCCAGCTGGTGTACCAGCAGCCACATCAGGCCCGTATTGATGCACCAGCCGATGCCCAGCAAGGTGAAGTACTTGGAAGCCGCCTCGCCATGGCCCTTGTCGCTTTTAAACGTGAAAAAGTAATTGAGAATGTAGTTGACGACGGAACCGAGGATGTAGCCGATGCCGGACGCGGCGGCGGCGCTGATGCCGGCCCATTCCACGCCGCCCCACAGCACGCTGTATTGCACGGCCGTACCGGAAGCGCCGACGGCGGCGAAACGTAGAAATTGGTGATGCAGGGAATGGGACATTGTCAATTTTCAAATATGGCGAACACTCTCGCCAGGATCGGGCCAGAATAAAAAATGGCTACGATTGCTCGTAACCATTTTTCAGCCTGCATTTTACTGCAAGTTGCGCCCAACGTTCATATTCGCCGCCGTTTCGACACTTATTCCTTGCGTTGGCGGCGCCGGCGCAACCACACAAACAGCGCGATCAGCAGCAGGATGCCCACGATGCCGCCCGGCAGCATGAACGGTTGCGCCCGCGCCAGCACGGGTTTCTCGCCACCGCTGCGCGCCTGCGCCACGTAGGCGGGCGTGACGGACAGGTCCGGGTTGCCGTACTGTTTCAATACGTAATTGGCGATCGACGCGATCTGCTCGTCCGTCAATGGCTGCACGTAGGAGCGCTGGTCGAAACGGGGCATGAATGCCTCGTGCTCTTCCCCTTCGATCTTGCGCTCGACGCCAAACAAGATGGCCGACACCAGGTTGGCCGGCGTGTTGCCTCCGGTCGCCGTGTTGTTGAACAGGGCCGGATAGCTTTGGCCCGTGCTGCCGGCGCCGCTGGCCGAGTGGCAGCTGGCGCAGTAGCCGGAAAACAGCACGGCGCCGCTATTGAGCGAATGGCGCTCGGTGGAACTGGCCATACCGCGCAGCAGCGGTTCTTCGCTGGCGGCGCTGCCATGGCTGAAGGCAGCCTTGGTCTGGCCCGGCGCGCGCACGGGCGGCACCGTGCGCAGCCACGCGACGATGGCGGCCACGTCGTCGTCGCGCAAAAATTGCAGGCTGTTCTGGATGGCTTCGGCCATGCCGCCCGCCGCCTGCCCCTTGCCTTCCACATGGCCCGTCTTCAGGTAGGCGGCGATTTCCGCATCCGTCCACGCGCCGATGCCGCTGACCTTGTCGGACGTGATGTTCGGCGCATGCCAGGAACCGAGCGAGGCGCCGGCCAGGGTCTGGCTGCCGATTTCCGCCATCAGCGCATTGCGCGGCGTATGGCAGGCGCTGCAGTGCGCCAGGCCTTCGGCCAGGTAGGCGCCGCGGTTGATCTGCGCGCTCTTCGTTGCGTCCGGCACGAAGCGCTTATTGTCGAGGAACAAGGTATTCCAGCCCAGCATCGACAGGCGCACATTGAACGGGAATGGCAGGGCCGTCTGGCGCGCTGGCTCGTCGACGGGCTTGACGGCCTGCATGAAGTAGTAATACAGGTCGCCCACGTCCGCATCCGTCAGCTGCGCATAGCTGGTGTAGGGCATGGCCGGATACAGGTGGCTGCCATCGGCGCGCACGCCTTCGCGCAGCGCACGCGCAAAGTCGGCTTCCGTATAGTGGCCGATGCCGCCTTTTTTCGATGGCGTGATATTCGTCGCGTAGATCGTGCCCAGCGGCGAGTCGATGGCGTAGCCGCCCGCATACGGCTTGCCGCCCGCTGCCGTATGGCACGCCATGCAGTCGGCGGCGATGGCCAGGTAGCGGCCCCGCTCGAGGCGCGCATCGGGCTTGGCGGCGGCAGGCACGGCCGGACGGTCCGGCGTCAGGGTGACGGGCGGCGCCGGTGGCGCAGCGTGCGCGGCCAGCGGCAAGCCGGCCGCCAAGGACAGGGTCAGCAATAAACGGCGCATCATGCTGCCTCCCTTGCCAGGGTACGGGCGATGTCGTCGGCAGCGCGCAAACCGAGCGCGGCCATGCTGAGGGTGGTGTTCACGACGCTGGCCGACGGCATGGCGCCGCCGCCGGGCAGCCACAGGTTGGCGTGGTCGTGGGCGCGGCAATTGCCGTCGACCACGGAATCGGCGCGATTCGAACCCATGATGACGCCGCCCATGATGTGGTTATTCGCGTTCAGGCTGTCGGTGATATGGAATTCCACGGCGCCGAACAGCTTGCCGATGTGCCTGAGCTGCGCATGCGCGGCCTTCGCGCCATCGCGCACGTAGTCGCCCACGTCATAGTAAATATCGGGACAGGCCAGGCCCAGCGGGTCCTTGCGCGTCTTGCTCAAGGTCAGGCGGTTGTGCGCTTCGGGCAGCGGTTCCAGGCTGATCGACAAGTCCACGCCAAACGCGGCGCGGCGGCGGATCTCATCGTCGAGGTCCTTGCCCACCAGGCCCAGCTTCAACGACTGCTGGGTAGCGGGTCCGACCCTGGTGATATTGTTCAGGATCATCTTGTTGGCCGAATATTGCGCGCGGAAGGCGCCGTCGCGCGGGCCCACCAGGCAGCTGCTTTGCGCGGGGCCGCGGCCCGTCCAGATCGGTTCATTGGCGAGGAAGGTACAGTGGAAACCAGAATGGTCCATCATGTTGCGGCCCACCTGGTCAGAACTGTTGGCGATGCCGTTCGGATTGTTCTTGTTCGCCGCCAGCAAGAGCAAACGCGGCGTTTCGATACCGTTGCAGGCAATCACGAAAGCCTTGCCCGTCGCCATGTGCGACTGTTTCTTGGCGTCATACCAGTGCACGGCCGTCACTCTGTTGTTGTGGTCCGTGTCGATGCGATAGACGACGGCCTCGGCCAGCACGCCAGCGCCCTTCAGCTCGGCCCGTTCTACGTGGTGGATGCCGTTGTACATGGCGCCGATGGGGCAGATCGGCTGGCAATTGTTATTGCCGCAGCAGGTGGGACGGCCCTGCCATGGGCGCGTCGAGCGGCCTTGCGGAATCGGCACGGAACGGTAGCCGTGCGGATTGACTACTTCGGCGAAGCGCTTGTCGCCATAGCCCCAGGGCACCATGTCCATCGGATACGGCGCGCTGCGCTCGCTCGGCGACTGCAGGGCCGGATCGTTGGGGCCGGCCACGCCCATTTCCTGCTCGGCGCGGCAATAGTACGGTTCCAGTTCATCGTAGGAAATGGCCCAGTCGCGCCCTACCCCGTAGTCGCTTTTCATGCGCATGTCGGACGGCAGATGGCGCCAGCACGACGCCGCCCAGTGCCAGGTCGTGCCGCCCACCGTGCGCAGATAGCCCTGCTGGAAACTGCTGCCGTTGGGACCGGACACTTCCACGTAGTTATTCTTCGGGAAATACAGCGGCGCGGGCGCGTTTTCCGCTTGCGGATACAGGCCCTGGAAGTCGGAACCGACGCGGTTCTCGAACGGCATGTTGCGCCAGTTTTCCACGGCTTGCCCCCGCTCGATGCGCAGGCCCGCTTCCAGCATGATCACGGAGTGACCCTGCGCGGCCAGCTGGTCGGCCATCATGGCGCCGACGACACCAGTACCGACGATGACGACATCGGCGACGACGTCGCCATTACTCTTGAATTGGGGTGATTTCATTTTGCTTGCTTGCCTTTCGGTTCGGGGGTGCCGGTGGTGGCCGGCGCGGGCACGGGTTTCGGTTCCACGGGTGCGAAAACGCGCACGGCCGGCGGCGCCTTCAGCCACCACAGGGGGCCGTAATTGCAGTAAGTCGGCACGACCTGGCCATCGGCCACCGTGCGGTACATCAAGGCCTCGGCGTAGGCGACGACGATGGATTTCGTACCCTGCGCCGCGTTGCCGGCGACGGTGCCCGTGTACCAGGCGGCGACGATGGCCAGCGCCAGCTCGCGCAGCCCCGCATCGGCGGCGCTGGCGGCCGCCAGCAAGGTCTTCGCTTCCTGGCCCGTGACGAGCAGCGCGCCCAGTTGCGGCAAGCGCTCGGCGAAGCCGGGCACGTTGGTGCGCATGGCTTGCTCGATGCGCGCCGCCGTCGCGACGGACAGATCGCGGTGGCCCGTGATCGTTTGCGACAGGGTGTAGAACAGCATGGTGGCGGGCGCCAGGCCGGCAGCCGGCGCGCTGGCCGGCGCCTGCATGGCGGCGGACAGGGGATTGCTCCAGAAACCGGCTTGCGCCAGCAAGGCGGCCAGGCCGATCAGGGCATGGCGGCGGCTGATGCGGGGAAGGGATGACACGGATGTTGCAGATGGTTCGTTGCCTGGATGGTTCATGAGACTCCCGCAAGACTTGTTGTTTTATTGACTTCGATGATTGCGCCGTAGTGCATTTGCGCATAGATGGAACCGGTTCCATATTATCCTACAGAAGTAAATAGTCTGCCAATGTAGTATTACTACTGAGACTCCGGCTTGTGCAATTCCTGCATGGATTCAGGCGTTTCGCGCAGGCAAAACGCCAGCCCCGGCTGGCCGCCCAGCCGGTAATGGAAGTCCAGCACGCTGCCGCCGGCCAGGTTCGGCTTGCCCGGCAAAGGCAGTGGCAAGTTCAAGCTGCACTCATGGTCGCCCAAGACGATGTCGCCATGCACGCGGATGCGCGTCAGCAAGCGCGGCGCCTGCTCCAGCACGTCGGGCAGGCGGATGCTGGCGGCCGGAAGCGTGTCGCCCCGCTCCCCCTGCCAGGCGCGCAAGGCGTCCGCATCGAGGGCAAACACGCGGCCCCAGTCCGTGCACGGCTCGCCAGGGCTGCGCCGGTCCAGGCCCAGGTGCACGGTGACGGCCGCCGGCAGCAGCGCCGCCGCGGGCGCTTGGGCGTGCAGATTGCGCAGGATGGCCACCTGCGGCTCCTTGCCCAGCGCCGTATTCATGGTTTCGCTGACGATCACGTCCGGCATGGCGCCTGCAGGTATTTGATAGGCGGCCGCGTCGGCGCAAATATACCCGGCGACGTGGCCATCGAGGCCCAGGGCGGCGATCAGTTCGCGCGCATAGTCCAGGGTTTCCATATGCACGTCGAGGATGGCAAACTGCACGTCGCTGGCATCCAGCACGGCCATCACCGGCAGGGCCAGCAAGGCAAACGGACCGCAGCCCGCATACAGCACGCGCACGGGCCGCCCGCCGTTCACGGCCAGCCGCTCGCGCACGGCCAGCGCCAGGCCCTGGATGAAGGCGGCGCTGCGATACGGCTCGCGCGCGCACAGTCCCGCCTGCACGGGCGAAATGGCCCAGCCGCTGGGGAGAAAACTTTCGCCGTCGCGCAAGCCGTCCGGCCGGTCCATGGGCAGGCGCGAATGGCGCTCGACGAGCTGGCGCAGCTGCACCGTTTCGCCGACCAGGCTGGCCAGCGAACGCTGCGGATCGCACAGCGCGGCCGCCATGGCGGCCAGTTCCGCGCGCGCCGAAGTCACGCGCAACGCCACGGGCAAGGCAGGATAAAGACAGAATGCATGGCGGCTTCCTTGAAATGATTGCAAGTGCGCGGAAAAATTGGCAGCATAGCAAATAAATAAACGCCTGCGCATTTGGCACCATCGCCCCCATCGCCACCACCTACCGGAGCACCGATGCACGACTTGCCGCTTTCCGCCCCCTACCAGTTGCGCGTCCAGCGCGACGACGACGATGGCTTTGCCGCCGCGTTGTACAGCTCCACGCGCGACGACCTGCGCCAGATGCCGGCAGATCCCGCCGTCATCGAGCAGCTGATCGCCATGCAGCAGCGCATGCAAAGCCACGGTTACCGGCAAGCGTATCCGCAGGCCATATACCTGGTGCTGCAGCACGGCGACACGCCCATCGGGCGCCTGGTCCTGGACCGCCAGGATCAGGTGCTGCACCTGCTCGACATCGCCATCCTGCCCGCCGCGCAAGGCCAGGGCGCAGGCAGCGCCGTGCTGCGCGGCCTGCAGGCGCAAGCGGGCGCGCATCAATGCCGGATCCACCTTGCCGTCAACAAAAGCAACGCCGCCGCGCGCGCGCTGTACCAGCGGCTGGGCTTCCGATTGCGCGGGGAAAACGAGGTGCAGGAGCAGCTGGAATGGAGCGCGCCATAGTGCCGGCGCCGACTCCACCCAGCACCTGGCTGCGGCTGCCGCTGCGCTTTGACGTGGCGCGCATGCAGCGCGACAGCGACCAGTTCGCCACGGACGAGTGGATCCATCATTTCAATACGGGCACCTACGACACGGGCTGGAGCTGCGTGCCGCTGCGCTCGCCGGGCGGAGCAGCCGGCGACATCATGCCCGTCGACGGCGCCGCCTATGCCGGCACGCCGCAACTGGCGCGCTGTCCCTGCCTGCGCGAGGTGCTCGCCAGCTTCGCCTGCGAGATCCGCGCCGCGCGCCTGATGGCTTTGGCGCCGGGCGCCATCATCCGCGCCCACCGCGACGCCGGCACGTCGCTGGCCGATGGCTTGATCCGCATCCACATCCCCATCCACACTACGCCGCAGGTGCTGTTCAGCATTGACGGCGAGAACGTGCACTTCACGCCCGGCCACGCCTGGTACATGGACGCCAGCCGCCTGCACGCCGTGCATAACCGGGGTACGGCGCCGCGCATCCACCTCGTGCTCGACTGCGTCACCAATGCCTGGCTCGAAACGCTGTTCGCCTCGGCCGGTTTCGTGCCGAAAACGGCCCGCAAATATGGCGACCCCAGCATCAACGATGGCAATGTGCGGGCCGTCATCGCCCAGCTGCGACTGTCGCCCTCGCCTGCCAGCCTGGCGCTGGCCAGCCAACTGTCCGCCTTGGCCGACGGGAGAGCGCCATGAGCGCCGCGCCGGGCCTGGCCCAGCAGGAACGCCTGCTGGCCAAAGGCAAGACGGTGGCATGGCACGAAGGCATGGACTTGCGCGGCTGGTATCCGTTGTACGTGGAACGTGGCGAGGCGCTGGCGGACGCCGCCATGTGCTGGCGCGCGCTGGGGGAAACGGTGTTCAGCGACGCCTTCTTTGTCAATACCCTGGCGCGCCAGCCGCATGAGGAGCGCCGCGTCTGCCGCACGCCGCTGGCGGCGCTAACCATGATGGCCACGCTCGGCGATGGCCTGGCGCCCGACGCCTTCATCTTCCACGTCTCGCGCTGCGGCTCAACCCTGCTGAGCCAGCTGCTGGCGTCCTTGCCGCAATGCATAGTCATGTCCGAGCCGCCCGTGATCGATTCGCTGCTGCGCCTGCATCACGACAGCGATGACCCAGCCGCCGGCATCGCCCTGCTGCGCCAGGCCATCCTGGCACTGGGCCAGCGCCGCTCGGGCACAGAAACGCACTTCATCATCAAGTTCGACTGCTGGCACGTCCACAGCCTGGACTTGCTGCTGCAAGCGTTTCCCGGCACGCCCTGCCTGTTCGTCTACCGCGAACCGCTGGCCGTGCTGGCCTCGCACCAGCGCCAGCGCGGCCCGCAAATGGTTCCCGGCATGCTGCACCCGACACAGCTGCCGCTGCCCCCGCACCAGCTGGCGCCCGGCGATATCGATGGCTATACGGGCCTCGTGCTGACCAGCCTGTTCGACGCGGCCCTGCCCCATGCGGCGGCCGGCCGGCTGCAGTTAATTTACTACGAACAATTGCCAGATATCGTGTTCAGCGATGTATTGACTCGCCTGGGCATCACCCCCACGCCGGCACAGTTGCAAGCGATGCGCGCGCGGGGCGGCGTGCATGCGAAATACGGCACGGCCTACCACGGCGATCCGCCAGTGGCCGCAGCCAACGGCCTGGCCGCCATCGCCGCGCAAGTGCAGCCCAGCTATCTGGCGCTGGAAGCGTTGCGCACGGGGCAATAGTCACAGCGCGGCGGCATTGTCCTCGCGCCACTTGCGCACCATCTCGCTGCTGATTTCCCGTTCATAGCAGATGGGGGCGTCACCGCCCTTCCTGCTCCATGCGCTGCGTCCCCCGCAAGCGCTGCCATTCTTGGCGACATTGTAGGGACAGGGGCAGCGGCCAGGATAGGCGGCAATCGACTCGGCGATGATCTGCTGTTTGACCTTCGCTTCCGATGGCGGCTGGCGCCCTTGGCCGCCGGCAAGGGGCGCGTAGGCCGTGCCAGCGGCCAGCAGCAGCAGCAGCAGCAGCAGCAGCGGGGCGCAGAGACTCTTCATAGGAAAGTTGTTTTCATCGAGAGGCAGCAAACGTGCCAAGCAAGTATGACAGATGCTTTTCGGCAAATCAGCGTGAAATGTCACGAGAACCACGGCCGCAATGCAAAAAGCCCAACCGTAAAGGCTGGGCTTTTCGATACTGCTGATGTTCTGGCTCCCCGACCTGGACTCGAACCAGGGACCTGCGGATTAACAGTCCGTCGCTCTACCAACTGAGCTATCAGGGAAAAGAGGCCGCATTCTATAGGGCAAATTTTCAGTTGTCCAGATTTACGCTGAAAAATTTACGCGCGGCGCCGCTCAGCCCGGATTTTCCCTGGGCTGATAGTCGAACACCAGCACCCGCCCCAGCCATGGCTTGAGCAGATCGACAAAGGCCAGGTGGGCCGGATGGGCCAGGTACACGTCACGCGCACTGGCGCCATCGAAGGTCAAGGTAAAGCAATCGGTAAAGCCGTCATCGAGGCCCTCCGGGCTGACGTTCGGCCCCCATTCGAATTGCAGCACGCCGGGGATGCGGTGTTTAAGCTGGGAAAACTCATAGACCAGCTCGGCATGCTTGGCCGGTGTGATGTCCTCAAGAAAATCACACAGGACGATATGGCGTAACGGGATAGAACAGGTCATGGTGGCAACTCTCCTATGGGGTTGCATTCAGGATAGCGCAAAACGGAAAAGCACACAGGCAGCGGCCCGCCACGGCACAGATATTTTCTATATGCAACATATTATTCGGATAATATCCCCCATGGACGCCCCATACCCGCAAGCAACCATTCATATCAGACCATGACAAAGCTACTGGCAGTGCTATTCATCACCTTGATGCCATTTTCTGCATGCAAAGCGCAAGCGCTTGCCATCGACGCGCTGCTGACTCCCGACATTGGCGGGATCAAGCAGTTTGTGGAAATCAAGACAGATGACTCAAAAAAACCTGTTCTTCTCTTTTTATCGGGCGGTCCGGGAAGTTCGATGATGAAGAATGCGGATGCCTTCACCGCCATCCTGAGAAACAGATTTACGCTGGTGCAGTGGGATCAGCGCGATGCGGGAAAAACCCTGAAACTCAATCCGTCGCCCAGCCAGCCCTCCGTCGCGCAGATGAAGCAGGACACGTATCAGGTCATCACGTTTCTTCAAAAAGAGATCAAGCAGGAAAAAATATACTTGCTGGGCAGCTCCTTGGGCAATGTGCTCGGTTTTCATATCGTCGAACAGCATCCGGAACTGCTGCACGCGTATTTCGCCGTCAATCCCGTCATCAGCCAGCTGGCCAGCGAAAAGGAATTGCTGGCCAATTTGAAGGCGCATTTCCGGGACGATGCCACCGCCAGCAAGGAACTGGCGCAAGTGCATATCCCCTTTCAACACGATGAAGACCTGTTCTATTTGCGCAAATGGCTTTTCCATCAGGAGGGAAAAACATTCGCGACCAGTGATGGCTTCAAGACCGGTTTTCTGCAATGGTCCAAAGCCTGGTCGCCCGTATGGAACGAAGTGATGCATATCGATTTGCCGAAAACCTTGAAGAAAGTCGACTGCCCGGTCTATTTCTTCGTTGGCAAGAACGACATCCAGACCTCCACCCGCATCACGCAAGACTATTTTGAGCAGCTGCAGGCACCAAAGAAGGGGCTGTTTGTATTTGAACAATCGGGACACCAGATACACCAGGATGAACCGGAAAAATTCCAGCAGGCGATCATCGGGACCCTGCCGGCACCCATCGCGGCGCGCTGAAATGCAAAAAGCCCAACCGGTAAAGGCTGGGCTTTCTGCTGCTACATGTTCTGGCTCCCCGACCTGGACTCGAACCAGGGACCTGCGGATTAACAGTCCGTCGCTCTACCAACTGAGCTATCAGGGAAAAGAGGCCATATTATATAGGCCAAACCCGGCACTGTCCAGATTTCCATAGGGAAAATCTTATCTTGCCGCAAGCTACACGCGGGCGCCGCAAAAACAAAAAAGGCCACGTTTTTCAACGTGGCCTTTCGAATTCTGGCTCCCCGACCTGGACTCGAACCAGGGACCTGCGGATTAACAGTCCGTCGCTCTACCAACTGAGCTATCAGGGAAAAGAGGCAATATTATATGTCACTTGTTCCATATTTGCAAGACTGATACTGCATCGCCACAAACACGGCCATCACCGACTTTCTACCGCCATCAGCGCCGCACTTGCATGCAGCGCCGAAGAAGCAAGATATTAAAGTACTTTGGCGATCGCGTCAATGACGATGTCGATATTGCGCGAATTCAATGCTGCCACGCAGATACGGCCCGTGTCGACGGCGTAGATCGATTGCTCGCGCAAGGACGCCACCTGCTCCTTGGTGAGACCCGAGTACGAGAACATGCCGATTTGCTGGCGCACGAATTCGAAGTCGTGGCCTGGCGCCTTGGCTTTCAGCTTTTCCACGAAGGCATTGCGCATTTCACGGATGCGCACGCGCATGCCGGCCAGTTCCTCTTCCCACAGCTGGCGCAGTTCCGGCGTGGCCAGGACGGTGGCGACCACCTTGCCGCCGTGTACTGGCGGGTTCGAGTAGTTGGTGCGCACGACGCGCTTCAGCTGCGACAGCAAACGGGCCGCTTCGTCGGCGCTCGAGGCGACGACGCTCAGGGCGCCCACGCGCTCGCCGTACAGCGAGAACGATTTCGAGAACGAGTTCGACACCAGCAGCGGGCCGCCCGCGTCGGCGAAGCGGCGCACCACGGCGCCGTCTTCGGCGATGCCGTTGGCGAAGCCTTGATACGCCATGTCCAGGAACGGCACCAGGCCGCGCGAGGTCACCACGCTGATGATCTGATCCCACTGGGCCACGCTCAGGTCGGCGCCGGTCGGGTTGTGGCAGCACGCATGCAGCACGACGATGGAGCCGGCTGGCATGGCGTTCAGGCTGGCCAGCATGCCGTCGAAGTTCACGCCATGGGTGGCGGCATCGTAGTAGGTGTAGTTATTGACGACGAAACCGGCGTTCTCGAACAGCGCGCGGTGGTTTTCCCAGCTCGGGTCGCTGATGTAGACTTGGGCGCCCGGCGCGAAACGCTGAAGGAAGTCGGCACCGATCTTCAGTGCGCCCGTGCCGCCGATGGCTTGCACGGTGACGGCGCGGCGCTCTTGAATTACGGCGCTATCGGCGCCAAATACGAGTTCTTGCACAGCCTTGTCGTAGGCGGCGAGGCCTTCGATCGGCAGATAGGTGCGTGGCGCCGCCTGTTCGATCAGGATGGCTTCTGCCTTGCGTACGCAAGCTAACAGAGGCACTTTGCCGTTGTCGTCATAATAGACGCCAACGCCCAGATTGATTTTGGCGGGATTCTGGTCCGCGTTAAATGCTTCGGTGATGCCCAGGATCGGGTCGCGTGGGGCCATCTCGATGGCGCTAAACAGACTGGCAGAAACAGTTGGGTTCGTCATGATAAGATTGGATTCGATTGGAAGCAGGTTCACAGCGGAGTTGTAGACAGCGCCCCAAAATACAACGCCAGGGCCGCCAGCAGAGCACTATTCTAACAAAGGTCTGATTCACATGCCCGAATTATCTACCGCCAGCGAGGCGGAAAGCGCAATTATCTCTTTCCCGGACTCCCCGTTCAAGCTGCACCAGCCCTTCCCTCCGGCCGGTGACCAGCCCACGGCAATCGACCAGTTGTCAGAGGGGATTGCCGACGGACTGGCGTTCCAGACCCTGCTGGGCGTGACCGGTTCGGGCAAGACCTACACCATGGCCAACGTCATCGCGCGCATGGGCCGCCCCGCCATCGTCTTTGCGCCCAACAAGACCCTGGCGGCGCAGCTGTACAGCGAATTTCGCGATTTCTTCCCGCAAAACGCGGTCGAATACTTCGTCAGCTACTACGATTACTACCAGCCCGAAGCCTATGTGCCGCAGCGCGACCTGTTCATCGAAAAGGATTCGTCGATCAACGAGCATATCGAGCAGATGCGGCTGTCGTGCACCAAGTCGCTGATGGAGCGGCGCGACGTCATCATCGTCGCCACCGTCTCGGCCATCTACGGTATCGGTAACCCGAACGAATACCACCAGATGATCCTGACCTTGCGCGTCAAAGACAAGGTCGCCCAGCGCGACGTCATCGCGCGCCTGATCCAGATGCAGTACACGCGCAACGAAGTCGACTTCGGCCGCGGCACCTTCCGCGTGCGCGGCGACACCATCGACATCTTCCCCGCCGAGCATGCGGAGCTGGCCGTGCGCCTGGAAATGTTCGACGACGAGATCGAATCGATCCAGCTGTTCGACCCGCTGACGGGCCGCGTTCGGCAAAAGATCCCCCGCTTCACCGTGTATCCGGGTTCGCACTACGTGACGCCCCGCTCCACCGTGCTGCGCGCCGTCGAGACCATCAAGGACGAGCTGCGCGAGCGCCTCGAGTTCTTCCGCAAGGAGAACAAACTGATCGAAGAGCAGCGGCTCGAGCAGCGCACGCGCTTCGACCTGGAAATGATGGCGGAAATCGGTTTCACCAAGGGCATCGAGAACTACTCGCGCCACCTGTCCGGCGCGCTGCCGGGCGAGCCGCCGCCGACCCTGGTCGACTACCTCCCGCCCGACGCCATCATGTTCCTCGACGAGTCGCACGTGCTGACGGGCCAGCTGAGCGCCATGTACAACGGCGACCGCTCGCGCAAGACGAACCTCGTCGACTACGGCTTCCGCCTGCCGTCGGCACTCGACAACCGGCCCTTGAAATTCGAGGAATTCGAACAGAAGATGCGCCAGACCGTATTCGTTTCGGCCACGCCGGCCGAATACGAAAAGAACCATTCCGATCAGGTGGTCGAACAGGTCGTGCGCCCCACGGGCCTGGTCGACCCGCAAATCATCGTGCGCCCGGCCAGCAGCCAGGTGGACGACCTGATGTCGGAAATCGTCGAGCGCATCAAGAAGGACGAGCGCGTGCTGGTGACGACCCTGACCAAGCGCATGTCCGAGCAATTGACGGAATACCTGGGCGACCACGGCATCAAGGTGCGCTACCTGCACAGCGACATCGAGACGGTGGAGCGCGTGGAAATCCTGCGCGACCTGCGCCTGGGCACGTTCGACGTGCTGGTGGGGATCAACCTGCTGCGCGAAGGCCTGGACTTGCCGGAAGTGTCGCTGGTCGCCATTCTCGACGCGGACAAGGAAGGCTTCTTGCGCTCCGAGCGCAGCCTGATCCAGACCATCGGCCGCGCCGCGCGTAACCTGAACGGCACGGCGATTTTGTACGGCGACCGCATCACGGACTCCATGCGCCGCGCCATCGACGAGACGGAGCGCCGCCGCGCCAAGCAGATCGCCTTCAATACGGCCAACAACATCATCCCGATCGGCGTGAAGAAATCGATCCGCGAAATGATCGACGGCGTCTACAGCCCGCAGGAAGCGCGCGAAACCCTGCAAGTGGCGCAGGAAGCGGCCAAGTTCGAATCGATGAGCGAGAAGCAGGTCAGCAAGGAAATCAAGCGCCTGGAAAAACTGATGGTCGACCACGCCAAGAACCTCGAGTTCGAAAAGGCGGCGCAAGTGCGCGACCAGCTGCATATCCTCAAACAGCAGCTGTTTGGCGCACCAGGTACCGATAATGTGACATCGATACTGGGCAAATAAACCTCGCGTAGGTCGGATTAGCTGGCCGCCAGGCCAGCGTAATCCGACAACATCGTTGGCGCTGGTGGTGTCGGATTACGCGGCCTTGCCGCTAATCCGACCTACCTGAGCCGCTCGCTACCTTGACCGCACCAGCGCCTGCAGGACCGCTGCCCATGGGCTTTGCCCTACTCCGGCAGCGAATAGTCGATGTCGTAGAAATGCTGGCCGTTTTCAATGCGGATGGCCAGGGTGCCGCTGATGCCCGTCAGCTGCCCCGTGCCGGAATGCGGCACGATGACGATGGATAGCTGCTGCTTGCCATCGGCCATGGTGCCCGCATGCTGCGCCACGAAGCTGCCTTCCATGCCCTGCAAGACGCCCGTGATGGCTTCCATGGCGACGTAGCCGGCCGCGCCTTTGGTGTCGGTGACGGCGCTGAGCATTTCCCCCTTGGCCGTGGCGACCAGGTCGCCGGCATAGACTTTGTCGAGCAATACCTTGCCCAAGGTCGTGCGTCCCGCGCGCTGCGCCGCCGCGGATGGCGTCATGGTGATGCTGAAACTTCCCGTGGCGTGCACCGGCATGCGATGATCTCCCTCTGCAGACGAGGCGGCGCCGGCTGGCGCCACCGATAGACAACATGCGGCCAGCACCAGGCCGGACAAGCTGTGTGATTTCATGATTCCCTTTCAATCGATGCGAGAGACCAGCTTAAGACAGCGCAGGAGACAAATATTGGATAAAGCCGACAGCACGCGCAATATGCTCGCCGCGCGCGGCCATGCACCGAAGGGCATCGTCGACCCGCGGGCGGCGGCGCGCCGCATACGGCTGGCGACCTATCCGCCGGACACCGCGCTGGCACCGTTCGTCGAGTACTTCTGGCTTGTCGAATGGGACAGGCGGGGCTGTCCGCCGGAGACGCAGCGCGTGCTGCCGTACCCGAACGCCCACCTGGTATTCGACCTTGGGCGCACGGCCATCCATGGCGTGGTGCGCGGCGCCTTTGACAGGCCGTTGAGCGGTGCAGGCAAGGTGCTGGGCGTGCGTTTTGCGCCGGGCGGCCTGCGCCCGTTCATCACCCAGCCCCTGTCGTCATTCACCGACACGACCATCGCCGCCGATGCCCTGCTGGACATGCAGGCAAGGGAAGCCGAGGCGCTGGTGCTGCGGCAAGCCGACGATACGGCCATGGTGGCGCAGGCGCAGGCGCTGCTGCTGGCACGGCTGCCGCAGGTCGATGATGCTGCCCTGCTGGCCGCCAGGCTGACTGCCGCGGCGGCGGCCCACAACGGCCCGGCGAGCGTGGCGCAGCTGTGCGAAAAAATGGCCATCGGCGAACGCCGGCTGCAGCGCCTGTTCGCCAACTACGTGGGCGTGCCGCCGAAGTGGGTGATCCAGCGCTACCGCCTGCAGGAAGCGATCTGGCGGCTGGCGCAGCCCGATGCGCCCGACCTGGCCAGCCTGGCGCATGCGCTGGGCTTTTTTGACCAGGCCCATTTCAGCCGCAGTTTTGCGGAACTGGTGGGCAGTACGCCGCTCGACTATCGCCGCTCGCAACTGCCGACAGCCGCCTAGCCGGCCGCTTTCACGTCGTCGATATACGCGCGAATGATGCTGGCAAAATCCGCATCGGCCGTCAAGCCCAGCGCTTCGGCCCGTGCCGTGTCCCAGGCGCCGGGCCAGCTCTTGACGATGCGCTCGACGGCAGGATCGGGCGCATAGCTGATGCGCTTTGTTACTTCGCTGCCGGCCACCTGTTCCAGTGCGGCGATCATCTCGCCCACGCTCACGCTCAAACCCGGCAAGTTCACCGTGCGGCTGGCGCCGAACGCCTCGCCCGCCAGTTCATGGCCGGCGATCAGCGAGGCGATGGCGCCGCGCGGCGACAGCAGCCACAGACGCAAATTGGTGGACACTGGGCAGACGGCCGCCTCGCCATTCAACGGCTCGCGGATGATGCCGCTGGCGAACGACGACGCCGCCTTGTTCGGTTTACCGGGACGCACGCTGATGGTCGGCAGGCGCAGCACGCGGCCATCGACAAAGCCGCGGCGGCTGTAGTCGTTGAGCAGCAATTCGCCGATGGCCTTTTGCGCGCCGTACGACGATTGCGGGTTCAGGGCGGTCGTATCCTGCACCACGTCCGGCAGCTTGCCGCCGTAGACGGCCACGGAACTGGTAAACACGACCTTCGGCTTGTGCCCCAGTTCGCGGCAGATGTCGAGCAGCAGGCGCGAGGCGTCGAGGTTGATGCGCATGCCCAGCTCGAAATCGGCTTCCGCCTGGCCGCTGACGATGGCGGCCAGGTGGAAGATCGAGCTGGTCTGTGCATCGATGGTAGCGCGCATGAGAGCGCCGTCAGCGATGTCGCCCGTGACCACTTTGACGCGCGCATCGTTGAAGTCATGCGCGGCCACCACATCGACCAGTACCAGCTCGCTGATCGTTTGCAACTGGCCGTGGCTGTCCGTCAGCTGGCCTTGCGCCAGCAACTGGCGCGCCAGGCGCTGCCCGAGGAATCCGGCGCCGCCGGTAATCAGTACTTTCATCTTCATGCTCCTTGTTTGTTGTTGTAAGCGGCAAGCCAGCCCAGGCCATCCTGAGTGCGCCCGCGCGGACGGTATTCGCAGCCGATCCAGCCCTCGTAGCCCAGTTCATCCAGCAGGGCGTACAGATACGGGTAATTGACTTCGCCATCGTCCGGCTCATTGCGGGCCGGGACGCTGGCGATCTGCACGTGGCCGATGCCATCGAAGTTGTTCTTGAACGTCATGGCGATATCGCCCTCGACGATCTGCGTGTGGTAAAAATCCATCTGCACCTTGACGTTGGCCGCACCCGACTCCAGGCGCAGCGCATGGCCCTGTGCCTGCGTGACGAGGAAGTAGCCGGGCATGTCGCGCCCGTTGATCGGTTCGATCAGCAGCTCGATGCCATGCTCGCCCACGGCCTGGGCCGCGTACCGCAGGTTGGCCAGGTAGGTGGCGCGGTGCAGGGCGAGGTCGGCGCCCACGGGCAGCAGGCCCGCCATCATGTGCACGCGCGGCGTGCCCAGCGCCAGCGCATACTCGATGGCGCGCGTCACGCCGGCACGGAATTCTTCTTCGCGGCCCGGCAGCGACGCGATGCCCCGCTCACCGGCCGCCCAGTCGCCCGGCGGCAGGTTGAACAGCACATTCTGCAAGCCGTGCTCGCGCAGCCAGCCGGCCACTTCCTGCGGCGCGTGGTCATACGGGAACAGGAATTCGACGCCTTTAAAACCCGCTTGCGCGGCGGCGGCAAAGCGCTGCGGGAAAGGGACTTCGTTGAACATCATGGTCAGGTTGGCGGCAAAGCGGGGCATGCGGTATCTCCTTGGGAATCTTATATGTCGAGTTTGAACGTGTGCTTCAGGTCCGCGATCTGCGCCGCGTCGAGCGGGCGCGTGGGCACGTCGCGCAGCAGCAGGAACAGCTTGGCCGTCTCTTCCAGTTCCTCGGCCGCATACACGGCCGCCTCCAGGCTCGCGCCCGATACGACGGGACCGTGGTTGGCCAGCAGCACGGCCGAGTGCTTGCGCGCCATGGCGCCGATCGCACCGGCCAGCGCCAGGTCGCCGGGCCGGTGATACGGCACCAGCGGCAAGCGCCCCACCTTCATCACAAAGTAGGGCGTGAGCGGCGGAATGCAGTCGTCATGGTTCAAGCCGCACATGCACGACACGGCGGCCGAATGGGTCGAATGCAGATGCACGATGGCGCCCGCGCTGCCCCGCTCTTCGTACATGGCGCGGTGCAGGAACGCCTCTTTTGACGGCGGCGCCCCGCTGATCAAATTGCCGTCCCAATCGAGCTTGGACAATTGCGCGGGATCGAGCCGTCCCAGGCTGGCATTCGTGGGCGTGAGCAGCCAGCCGTCATCCAGGCGCACGCTCAGGTTGCCGCTGCTGCCGGCCGTCAGGCCCCGCTCGAACAGCGACTTGCCGAAGTCGACGATCAGCTCGCGCTGGCGCGATTCGGTGGCGCTCATGCCAGCACCTGCCAGGCCTTGCTGAAGAAATCGACCGTGCCGAAATTGCCGGACTTGAGCGCCAGCGCCAACGGCGCCCGGCCATCGTCGCCCGGCGCGGGCAAGGCTTGCGTCCACGGCACGCCAGGGTCGATCTCGGGGCCAATGCGCAAGCCCGCCACGCCCAGCGCTTTCACCACGGCGCCCGAGGTTTCGCCGCCGGCGACGATCAGCTGGCCCACGCCGAGGCGCACGAGGCCTTGGGCGATGGCGGCCAGGGTTTCCTCGACGAGGGCCCCGGCACGCTCCACGCCCAGCTGCGCCTGCACGGCGCGCACGGCGTCCGGCGTGGCCGTGGCATAGATCAACACCGGCCCTTGCGGCAAGTGCGCGCCGGCCCATGCCAGCGCCTGCGCGACGACCGCATCGACTACCTCGCCGCCTGCGGCCAGCTGCAGCGGGTCGACGTGGAACGATGGCGCCAGTTCACGCAGGTGCGCCACCTGCTGCTGCGTGGCCACGGAGCAGCTGCCCGAGATCACGGCGCGCAAACCCGTCGGCGGCGGCAAACGCCCGGCCTGGCCCGCAGGCGATGGCGCCAGCTGGCCCCGCTGGCGGAAATTCTGCGGCAGTCCCAGCGCGATGCCGGAACCGCCCGTGATCAGTTTCAAGTCGGCGCAGGCGGCGCCGATGGCTTCTAGGTCGCGGTTCGAGACGGCGTCGACGACGGCGAAATGGCAGCCCTGGCCCCGCAAGTCCGTAAAGCGCTGGGCGATGGCGGCCGCACCCTTCTCCACCACGGAGAAATCGGCCAGGCCTACCTTGGCTGGCACCTGCTGCTGCAGCACGCGCACCAGATTCGAATCCGTCATCGGCGTCAGGGGATGGTCGCGCATGCCCGATTCGGCCAGCGGCACGTCGCCGACGAACAGGTTGCCCTTGTATATGGTGCGGCCGTTGGCGGGGAATGCGGGACAGGCGATGGTGAAATCCGTATCGAGCGCCCGCATCAGCGCTTCGGCCACGGGGCCGATATTGCCGCGCGGCGTGGAGTCGAACGTGGAGCAGTACTTGAAGTAGAACTGCTTGCATCCGGCTTGCTGCAGCCAGGCCAGCGCGGCCAGCGATTCGGCCACGGCCTCTTCCGGTGCATTCGTGCGCGACTTGAGGGCGATGACGACGGCGTCGACATCGGCTGGCGGCGGACGTTGCGGCACGCCGATCAGCTGCACCGTGCGCATGCCGGCCTTGACCAGCATGCCGGCCAGGTCGGTGCCACCCGTGAAGTCATCGGCGATACATCCCAGTAGTACGGTCATGATGGTTCCTCTTGATTCAGTGACGCTTGCACCGGCAAAGTAATTCCCGGGAAAGTCTTGATGACGGCCGAGTCGTCCTCGCCGCCAAAACCGGCCGCCGACGCCTGCATGAACATCTGGTGCGCCGTGGCGGACAGCGGTAATGGAAACACGCTTTTCTTCGCGTAATTGAGCACGATGCCCAAATCCTTGACGAAGATATTCACGGCCGACAGCGGCGTGTAGTCGCCCTTCAGGATGTGCGGCACCCGGTTCTGGAACATCCAGGAACTGCCGGCGCTGTTCGAAATGACTTCGTACAGGGCATCCGGATCGCAACCGGCGCGCAAGCCCAGCGCCATCGCTTCGGCGGCGGCGGCGATGTGCACGCCGGCCAGCAGCTGGTTAATCATCTTGACCTTCGAGCCCTGCCCCGGCTGTTCGCCCAGGCGGTACAGCTTGGCGCAGATGGCGTCGAAAATACCGGCGCAAGCGTCGAATGCATCGGGCGCGCCGGCCGCCATCACCGACATTTCGCCGGCAGCCGCCTTGGCCGCGCCGCCGGAAATGGGCGCATCGATGAAGCGCAGTCCCATGGCCGCCAGGCGCGCGCCGAGCGCCTCGGCAAACTCGGGCGCCACGGTGGCGCAGGCGATCACCACGCTGCCCGGCGCCAGGCTGGCAGCCGCACCGTGTTCGCCAAACAGCACGGCTTCCGTCTGCTGCGCATTGACGACGACGATCAGCATCGCTTGCACCTGCGCCGCCAGCGCGGCCGGAGACTGCGCCGCATGGGCGCCCTGGCCGGCCAGCGCTTGCACGGTGTCGGCGCGCACGTCGCAAGCATGTACTTCAAAGCCGGCGCGCAGCAACGATTGCGCGATGCCCATGCCCATGGCGCCCAGGCCGATCACACCTACTTTTTCTATTGTTGCGCTCATTATTTGCTCCATTTGTTATTTGTTCACCAGCTTGGCCGGCACGCGCATGATGATGGCCGCGCCGATCACCAGGATGCCGGCCAGCAGGTAGATGGCGATGTCGGTCGACTGCGTCAGGTCCTTGATCGAGCCGATCATGTACGGCGCCGCGAAGCCGGCCAGGTTGCCCACCGAGTTGATGGCGGCGATGCCAGCGGCGGCCGAGACGCCGCCAAGGAAAGCCGTCGGCAAGCTCCAGAACATCGGCGAGGCGGCCAGGATGCCGCCGGCAGCGATCGTCAGGAAGAAGATGGCCCAGCCCGTGTTGTGGGCGCCGGCCAGCGCGCTGCAGACGATGGCGGCGGCGCCGACGACCAGCGGAATGGCCATGTGCCAGCGGCGTTCGCGGTATTTGTCCGAGCTGCGGCCCAGCAGTATCATCGACGCCACGGCCACCGAGTACGGGATCGCCGTGAACAGGCCGATATTGAGCACGCCCGTCACGCCGGCCGCCTTGATCAGGCTGGGCAGCCAGAAGGTCAGCGAATACTGGCCCATCACGCAGCAGAAATAAATCAGGGCCATGCCCCAGATGCGCGGGTCGGCGAACATGGCGCGGATCGACGGGTGCGATACCTTGCCCTGCGCTTCCGTGGCGATGCGCTGCTCGAGGATGACTTTTTCCTCTTCCGTCAGCCACTTCGCGGCGCGGATGCTGTTATCGAGGTAGAACAGCACGGCCACGCCCATCAGCGCGGCGGGAATCGCTTCGAGCACGAACATCCACTGCCAGCCCGCATAACCGTGCCAGCCGGCGAAGGTTTCCATGATCCAGCCCGACAGGGGGCCGCCGATCAGACCCGCCACGGGAATGGCGGCCATGAAGGTGCACACCATGCGCGCGCGGCGCTCGGATGGATACCAGTAGGTCAGATACAGGATGATGCCGGGGAAGAAGCCTGCTTCGGCGATGCCGAGCAGGAAGCGCATGACGTAGAACTGGGTCGGCGTCGTGACGAACATGAAGGCGCCCGAGATGACGGCCCACGTGATCATGATGCGGGCGATCCACACGCGCGCGCCGATCTTGTGCAGCATCACGTTGCTGGGCACTTCGAACAGGAAGTAACCGAGGAAGAACACGCCCGCGCCCAGGCCGTACACGGTTTCGGAAAACCGCAGGTCGGCCAGCATTTGCAGCTTGGCGAAGCCCACGTTGACACGGTCGAGGTAGGCGACGATGTAGCACAGCATGAGGAAGGGAATGATGCGCCAGGTCACCTTGCGGTAGACGGCGTCGTCGATGGTTTTCTGGCTTGCGGCGGCGCCGGCCGGCTGCCCGGGCAATGCTTGTGATACGTCCATGCTTGTCTCCTGATCGCTGGGGGATCGACCGTGCCGGGTTTTTATGGTCCACCGGAGGTGGCTGGCAACTTGTCTAAAATTTGTATGGATGTATATTATGTGTGTGTTTTGTGTGTGTCAAGCTGTATATTCCATATAATGGCAAGCAGGCAAGCCCCATGAAAACCGCTAGCACAAGGATGCACCCGATGGACCGCACGTTCCGCTTTACCCTTCCCCCGCCGGAGCCCGCCGCGGGCAGTTTCACCACCGGCACCCTGGGTGCGCGGGTGGCGGCACGGCTGCGCCAGCAGCTCCACAACGATGGCCTGGCCGGCGGCACGCGCTTGCCGTCGGAGCAGGCGATGGCCAGCCACTTCGGCGTCAGCCGCACGGTGCTGCGCGAAGCCATCGCCCTGCTGCAGGCCGATGGCATCCTCGTTACGCGCAAGGGCAGCGGCACCTTCGTGTGCGCGCAGGATGGCGCGAAGACGGGCGAACGGGGCGATGCGCTGACGGAACAGTCGGTGCAATCGCTGCTGAACCTGATCGAGGTGCGGCAAGGGCTGGAGGCGGAAATCGCCGCGCTGGCGGCCGTGCGGCGCACGCCGGGCCAGCTGGCCGACATCGAGCATGCGCTGCACCGGATCGAGGAAGCCGTGGCGGCCGGCGTCGACGGCGTGGAAGAAGACGTGCGCCTGCACCTGTCGATCGCCGAAGCGACGGGCAACCCTTACTGGCCGAAATTCGTTGCCATGTTTGCCGACCCGATCCGCTCGGCCGTGAAGGTGACGCGCGCGAATGAAGCGCGGCGCACGGACTTTTCCATCGAAGTGCGGCGCGAACATGAAAAGATCGTCCAGGCGATCGCCGATGGCGACCCGCAGCGGGCGCGCCAGGCGGCCATGGAACACATGCAGCACGCGGCCGAGCGCGTGCGCCTGGCCGACCGCGAATTCTGGCGCGGCGACGGCGGCGCATTGGCGCGCACCCTGGGTCGCGATCCCATCATGCAAAAATAAGACCGCTCATCCCCTCCGCCCCTGCTTGCCTATGCTCGCGCTCATCATGTCGAACAGGGTGCGCGACGCGGGCGGCATCGCGTGCTGATGCCGGCTGATCAGGCCCAATGTCCGTTTCACGGCGGGATTGACGAGCGGCACGCCGACCACGGTGCCTTGCCGCTCCGGCAAAATCGACAGCCCCGGCACCGCCGCCACGCCCAAGCCCGACTCCACCAGCGCCAGTATGCCTGACACGTGGTTGATCTCACACGAGATCCACGGGTGCTTTTCCACGCCGGCCAGCGCCGCATCGAGCACGCTGCGGTTGCCGCTCGACTTGGCCACCGAGATATAGCGTTCGTCGACGGTATCCTTCCAGCTCAGCTTCTTGCGCCTGGCCAGCCGGTGATCGTGCCGCATCGCCAGCACGTAGGTCTCGACATAGATGGGCTGGAAATGGATCTCCGGATTTTCCGCGCCCGTGAAGCTGATGCCGAAATCCGCCTCGCCTGTCAGCACGAGGTTGAGCACGTCCTGCGCGCTTTCGTCATGCACGCGCACGCGGATTTTCGGAAACTGCGCGCTGAAGCGCTTGAGCACGTCCGGCAGGAAGTGCCACACGGCCGATGGCACGCAGGCGAACGTCACCGTCCCCGTGCGGTGCGCGGCCAGGTCGGCGACACCGAGCACGGCATCCTCGAGGCCATTGAGCGCATCGCGCACGTTCACCAGAAACACCTGTCCCACATTGGTCAGCTGCACGCGCCGGGTGGTGCGCTCGAACAGCTTGACGCCCAGCGCATCCTCGAGTTTTTCAATGCGGCGGCTCAGTGCCGGCTGCGACAGGAACAGGTCGGCCGCGGCCTGGCGAAAGCTGTTGCGCTCCGCCACGGCCACGAAGGCCTGCAAATCATGAAGTTCGTAATTGATGCGCTGCATGCATTAATCCTCGGAAAAATTGCAATTATCAAATTATGCCATTTCAACGATGATGGGGTCTTAATGCTGAGCCTCGCCAAGAAGGCATCCCCCCCAAAAAAATGGAGACACCATGCGACATTGTTCCACGTTCGCGCTGTTGTTCGCGGCCAGCGGCGCCTGCCTGGGCCAGAGCGGCGCGGTCTTGTATGGCATCGCGGATGCGGGCATCCGTTATGGAAAAGGCTTGAACGCCGCCAACGCACCCACGGCCGCCGGCACCACGCCCGCCGTCAGCAGCGGCATCAACAACACGAGCCGCTGGGGCCTGCGCGGCCAGGAAGACCTCGGCGGCGGCTGGCAGGCGCTGTACCGCCTCGAGGGTGGGCTGAATCTGGACACAGGCAGTGCGGCCAAATCCGACAAGCTGTTCGACCGGCAAGCATGGGTGGGCTTGAAGTCGCCGCTGGGCTCCGTGACCGTGGGCCGCCAGGCGACCTTGCTGGCCGACGCCATCGCGCCGGTGGACCCGCTGGGCATCCGCTACGCCTCGTTCAATCCGAACGTCAACATCACCGGCTTGAGCAACACGGCTTTTGGCCGCCACGCGTTCGGCCAGCAATACGGCAGCAGCGGCTATGCCGACAACTTCTACCGGCTCGACAACATGGTGAAAACCAGCGCCAGCCTCGGGCCGGTGGTGGCGCGCGCCGCCTACTCGTTCGGCGAGGTGGCGGGCGCCACCTCGCCATTGTCGACCTGGGGCGCCGCCCTGACGTACCAGCAGGCGGGGCTGGCCGTCTCCGGTGCGGCGATGCGCTTTCGCAACCGCGACAACCGCAGCCTCGACGCCGCCACCGTGGGCGCCGCTTACAAGGCGGATGCCTGGCAGTTCAAGGCCAATCTCGGCGTCAACCGCGCCGACGTGGGCGCCGGTAAGTCGGTCCGGCAAAGCGTGATATCGGCCGGCGTGGGACGGCAATTGGCGCCGGAGGTGCTGCTCACGACCGCCTACTACAAGGTGCGGCGCGGCGCCACGGGCCACGTCGACGACGGCTTCCAGCGCGCTTTCGCCTACCTGGAAAAAACGCTCTCGCCGCGCTCCACCCTGTACCTCGAATCGGACTACACCTTGTGGCAAGGCGATGCCGCCGGCGTCACGGGAACGCGGGCCAACGACCGCAAAGGCATGGGCTTGACGCTCGGTCTCATGCACAAATTTTAACGACAGGAGAAACAACCATGCTTCAACATACCCTGGTGCGGCGCTCCGCCCCCATCCTGGCCGGCTTCATGCTGCTGGCCGCCGGCGCGGCCCATGCCGCCGACATCCGCGTGGTCAGCTCGGGCGGTTTCGCCCAGGCCTACAAAAACCTGGCGCCCGCCTACGAGCGCGCCAGCGGCGACCATCTGGTCTCCGAATGGGGACCGTCGATGGGCTCCACCAAGAATGCGATCCCGGCGCGCCTGGCGCGCGGCGAGGCGATCGACGTCGTCATCATGGTGGGCGACGCGCTCGACAAACTGATGCAGGAAGGCCGCCTGGTCCCCGGCAGCAAGGTGGTGCTGGCCAATTCACCGATTGCCTGCGCCGTGCGGCGCGGTGCGGCCAAGCCCGACATCAGCACCACCGAGGGCTTGCGCAGCGCTTTCCTGAAGGCGGACAAGGTCGCCTATTCGGACAGCGCCAGCGGCGTCTACATCGAGACGCAGCTGATGAACAAGCTGCAGATTTCGGAGCAGATGCAGGGCAAGGCCGCAAAAATTCCCGCCACCCCCGTCGGCGAAATCATCGCGCATGGCCAGGCCGATTTCGGCTGCCAGCAGCGCAGCGAGCTGCTGCCGGTCGAGGGCATCGATATCGTCGGCCTGCTGCCGCCGGAAGTGCAGAAGATGACGCAGTTTTCGGCGGCGCTGGTCCCGGGCGGCAAACAGCCGGAAGCCGGCCGCGCCCTGCTGCGCTTCCTCGCCTCCCCTGACAACGCCGGCGCGATCGAGGCGACCGGTCTGGAACCGGCAGCGGCGCCAACGCCAGCAATGCACTAGGCGTGCGTCACTCATCTTTCATCAATAGGTAAATCATGGACATTCCCTCCACCGCCGCGCCCATCGCCAGGGCCGCAACGCCGCGCGCGCAAGTGCGCCAGCCCTCGCGCATCGCCACCGTCATCCGGGTGACGAGCGGGAACTTCATCGAAATGTACGATTTTTTCCTGTTCGGCTTTTACGCCACGTACATTGCCAAGGCCTTCTTCCCGGCCACCAGCGAATACGCGGCCCTGATGATGACGTTCGCCACCTTCGGCGCGGGGTTTTTCATGCGGCCGCTGGGCGCCATCATCCTCGGCAGCTATATCGACCGCATCGGCCGCCGCAAGGGCCTGGTGCTGACCCTGGCCATCATGGCTTCCGGCACGGCGCTGATCGCATTCGTGCCCGGCTATGCCACCATCGGATTGCTGGCGCCATTCCTCGTGCTGATCGGGCGTTTGCTGCAAGGCTTTTCCGCCGGCGTGGAGCTGGGCGGCGTGTCCGTCTACCTGTCCGAGATGGCGACACCCGGCAACAAGGGATATTACGTCAGCTGGCAATCGGCCAGCCAGCAGGTGGCCATCATCTTTTCCGCCGCGCTCGGCTACTATCTCAACGAAACCCTGAGCAAGGAATTCATCGCGGACTGGGGCTGGCGCATTCCGTTCTTCATCGGCTGCTCCATCATCCCCGTGGTGTTCTACATCCGCCGTTCGCTGCAGGAGACCGAGGCCTACCTGACGCGCAAGTCCCATCCGACGTTCCGACAAATGCTCAAGACCATCGCCCTCAACTGGCCGCTGGTGGTCACCGGAACGATGCTGATCGTGCTGACGACGGTCGCGTTCTACCTGATCACCGTCTACACGCCGACCTTCGGCAAGAACGTGCTCAAGCTGAGCACCGAGGAAAGCCTGCTCGTTACCTTGTGCATCGGCTTGTCGAACTTCATCTGGCTGCCCGTCATGGGCGCGCTGTCCGACCGGATCGGGCGCTGGCCCATCATGGCCGTATGCTCGGCGCTGACGGTGCTGACCGCGTATCCGACCCTGTCGTGGCTGGTCGCCCATCCCAGTTTCGACCATATGCTGATGGTGGAGTTGTGGCTGTCCTTCCTGTACGGCAGCTACAACGGGGCCACCATCGTCGCGCTGACGGAAATCATCCCGGCCAGCGTCAGGACCACGGGCTTTTCGCTGGCCTACAGCCTGGCCACCGCGCTGTTCGGCGGCATGACGCCGCTGGTGTCGACCTTGCTGATCGAGAGCACCGGCGACAAGGCGGCGCCAGGCTACTGGATGGCGGGCGCCGGCGCCATCAGCCTGGTGGCGACGTGGCTGATCTATCGCGGCATCGTCAGGGAGCGCCATCCGCTCCCGGCGTGATGTTACGGCCAGGCGGGCCGGCGCATGTGGAACAGGCTGTCCGGCCCGATCTCGAAATAATCGGCCGGACCGCCGCCGCGCAAGATCGGCGCGGCGGCTGCCGTGTCGTACACGCCATCGTTGAGCAGGTGGCGCGCGATGTGCACGCCCACCACTTCCCCCAGCACCAGCCAGCTGCCGACAACGTCGCCATTGACGCCTTGCAGCTCGATGATCTGCGTGCGCCGGCATTCGAAGGACACGGGACTTTCGGCCACGCGCGGTACCTTGACGATGCGCGTGGCGGCCGGCGTCAGGCCGGCCAGCGCGAATTCATCGACTTCGGGCGGCGCGGGCGCACAGCTGACATTCATTGCGTCGGCCAGCGGACGCGTTGCCAGGTTCCACACGAATTCGCCCGTCTGTTCGATATTGCGCAAGGTATCCTTGCGGCCGATGCTGGAAAAACCGATCAGCGGCGGATGGTAATTGAAGGCGTTGAAAAAGCTGTACGGCGCCAGATTGAGCACGCCCTCGCTGCTGCGCGAGGCAATCCAGCCGATGGGCCGCGGCCCCACGATGGCGTTGAACGGGTCATGCGGCAGGCCATGGCCCTGCGCAGGTTCATAAAAGTGAATGGGGTCAAGCACGCGCGTTCCTGAAGTCGAAGTTAAAAGCGCCCGGGATGGAACGCCTGGAACGACAGCTTACTGGAATTGCCGCCACCGCGTTGCCAGCCCGCCGGCGCCAGATGCGCTCGCGCACGCATCGAGACAATTGTATGGCGCGCCGCACCATGCCTCGCTTATGATGGGACAACTCAACCCTTATCATTACGCTACCGCCCATGCATACCCTCACGCTGCACCAGAAAGTGTTCCTGCTCCTCTTGAGCATCGTCACCATCGGCTTCGGCTGGATACTGGCGCCGTATGCTGGCGCCATCTTCTGGGGCGTCATCCTGGCGATCCTGTTCGCGCCCGTGTACCGCTGGCTGCTGCTGAAAACCAAGGGACGCGCCGGCCTGGCGTCGCTGCTGACCTTGCTGCTGATCATCGTCATCGTGATCCTGCCGCTGTCGCTCATTTCCGTATCGCTCGTGAACCAGGCGGCCAGCGTCGTGGAAATGGTACGCTCGGGCGAATTCACGGTCGCCATGTTCTTCAATAAAATCATGGCCGTGCTGCCGCAATGGCTGATCAATTTGCTCGACCGCTTCAACCTGACCAGCCTGGCCAGCATGCAGGACAAGCTGGCCGAGGGCGCCAAACAGGTGAGTCAGGTGGTGGCGGTGAAAGCCATCAATGTGGGCCTGTACACCTTCGAATTTCTCACCAGCCTGTGCATCATGCTGTACCTGCTGTTTTTCCTCATGCGCGATGGTTCCGCCCTGTCGGCACGCATCAAGGGCGCAGTGCCGCTGAGCCGCAAGTACAAGCAGCGCCTGTTCACCAATTTCACCACGGTGATCCGCGCCACGGTGAAAGGCAACATCCTCGTGGCGATCGCCCAGGGCGCCCTCGGCGGCCTGGCGTTCTGGTTCCTCGACGTGCCGGCGCCCCTGCTGTGGGCCGTGCTGATGGCTTTCCTGTCGCTGCTGCCGGCCGTCGGCGCCGCCCTCGTCTGGGCACCCGTGGCCGTCTACTTCCTGGCCACGGGCGCCATCTGGCAAGGCGCGGGCCTGGCCGCCTTCGGCGTCTTCGTCATCGGCCTGGTCGACAATGTGCTGCGCCCCATCCTGGTGGGCAAGGACACCAAGATGCCCGACTACGTGGTGCTGCTGTCGACCGTGGGCGGCATGGCCCTGTTTGGCCTGAACGGCTTCGTCATCGGCCCCGTGGTCGCGGCCCTGTTCATCGCCTCGTGGGACCTGTTCGTCTCGGCCAGCGAGTTCCAGGCCGAGGATTGACGGCTTAACAAAATCATCACACAGGCGCATTTTTCAGTACCCTGGGGAGCACAATCCGCGCTCTGCCCGAAACCTGTTTACAGCACTGTTGCAAATTTACATACTGGTGCCACCTTCATCACGCAAGCATGGAACAGATGCGTATCGACCTTGCACGACAGGAGCATGATTTTTCTCTCGGCCGGCGTCCCCAGGGCCCGTACGTCGCCGCGATTATCGTGCTGCACCTGGCGCTGTTCTGGGCCGCCACGCGTCCCGTACACATGAGAATCGGGCACGATGACCGGGTCTGGCTGCAGCTGATGCCGCCACTGCCGCCAATAAGGGCGATCATTCCACCCACCGAGCCCGATCCGGCGCCGGCACGTCCGCCAGCCAGCCCAGCCAGCGCGGCAAGCGTATCGCCAGCGAAGGAGGCGGCGGCATCACAAGACTACGCCGCGCCGTCAGAATCTGCGCCGGCAGAACCCAAAGCCTCCCCCCTCACCCTGGCGCAACAGGCGCTGCAGGCAGCCGGCGCCATCGACCGCCAGCTGCGCGCCGAGCATCCGCAGGAATTCGTGGCGCCGCCCGATACGCCGCAGACGCGCCTGGCAAAGGGATTTGCGGAAGCGCATGCGGCGGTCAAGCCAAAGTGGTTCGAAGCGGCCCGCATCGAGCTGTTCAGCGCGCCAAACGACCCCAAGCGCATCTACCGCGTCATCACGGCAACTGGCGAATACTGCCTCTATTTACCGGACAAAGGCAGCATGTCGCTGAACCTCAGCGCGCGATCCGGCTACGCCGGTTTCGGCGAAGGGACTGCGGCGCCTTGTCCCATCCGGTTTTGACGGCCGGCGGTGCAGCCGCCTCAAATAAAACCTGCGAATCCCGGCGCTGCCAACGACGTCACTTGCGCTTGCAGAATCAGGCAAGAACCGGCAGGCGGCAGAGTGTCCACGGGCACCGGCCAGCCTCGGCAACTATCCACATGAGACCACATTTCATAGCAACTATCATGTTGCAATAGTATACATTTAGCAACAAATGCAAAAATATAGTTTTTGACGCAGCAAGAGCCGCGGCGTAGTGTCGGTCGTCCCGACAACCACGTAATGAGGAGCCTTCCATGGCAAATCCACTGTGCTTAATGATGCCGGTACTACCCGGCACCAACCCGATCTCCATCGCCGCAGCATTGCAGGAATACCAGACGAAGATCAATACCGCCCTCACCGATATCGGTACCGTGCACTTTGCCCGCTTCGTCCTGTTTGACCGCTCCCAGGCCAATCTCTTGCCCAACATTGGCAAAACGGGCACTTCCGATACCCTGATCATCGGCGTGATCACCGAGTACGACGGCAGCTTCAATGGCTACATCGAGGATTTCGTGGCCCAGCTGGGCGAGGTATTCGACGCGCTGCTGCAGTTTGTCGTGGGCGGCAAGGCGCTGATGCCCGTTGCCGACCATGTGGCCGCATTCGAAGCCTTCATCACCGCCAACGACGCCGCGCAGCACGTGCCCAACACGGGCCTGTATAACGCCTATCCGCAGACCGTCCAGCAAATCCTCGCTTCCGTCTAAAGAAAACGCCACGCCGGGGCTGCGCAAGCGGCCCCACCACCCCAGCCCCCGGAGAGACAGCATGGCCGATCCCACCATCGATTACGACGACGTGCAAGGCACGATCCTGCGCGGCTACCGCGTCAACCTGGCGCGCCATTTCATCTTCAGCATCACAGATGCGGCGCAGGCGCGGCGCACCATCGCGGCCCTGCTCGACGGCAGCGACGGGCTGCCGGCCATTACCACCGCGCGCCATATCCATCCCAAGCCGCCCTGCTTCCTGAACCTCAGCTTTACCGCTCCCGGCCTGTCGGCTCTGGGGATAACCGCGGCCGAGCTGGTCACCTTTGACCAGGCATTTCAACGGGGTGCGGCCGATCCGGCCAGCGTCGCCGCCGTGGGCGACGTGGGCGACAGTGCCCCCGAACACTGGCTCGGCAACCTGGGGCCGGCCACCACAGCCGGCCAGGTGCATGCGCTGCTGAGCCTGTGGGTCAGCGAATCGGAGGAAGTGCTACAGGCAACGTCGGCCAAGCTGCGTGGCGCCTTTGCCGCCGGCTGGCATGAACTGTATGCGCACGATGGCGTGGCCCTGCCAGGCAACCGCGTGCATTTCGGCTACCGCGACAACATCGCCCAGCCCGACGTCGATGGCGCCCCGCCGCGCAAGCACGAACGCGCACACGAACCGGATCCGCTCAACAGCGTCAAGACGGGCGAATTCCTGCTTGGCTATCCGAATGAAAACGGCGGCACCTACCAGGTGCAGCCGCCGCAACTGTCCACCAATGGCAGCTATGCCGCCTTCCGCATCCTGGAGCAGGACGTGCCCCTGTTCGACAGTATTCTGAGCCAGGGCGCGGCCAGTTCCGGGCTCAGTACCGAGATGGTGGCCGCGAAGATGTGCGGACGCTGGCGCAACGGCAATCCGCTCGTGCTCAGCCCGGACGAACCGGGGCCTGTGCTGCCGGACGCCAGCCTGAACCACTTTCACTATGTCGATGCGCAGCCCGAACTGGACGACACGCTGGGCCTGAAATGCCCGATCGGCGCGCATATCCGGCGCAACAACCCGCGCGACGAAGGCGTCGTGGGCACCTCGGCCCGCCACCACCGCATCGTGCGGCGCGCCATGCCCTACGGCAGCGAATACGATCCGGTGACACCCATCGCAGAGCAGCGGGGACTGGTCGGCTATTTCATCAACGCCAACCTGCGCAATCAATTCGAGTTCCTGATGCAGCAATGGAACGATGACGCTACCTTCGTCAAATCGGCCGTCGGCCCGGCCGGTCCCGAGGCGGGCAATGCCACGCTCAACATCAGCGGCCAGGACGTGTTCCTGGGAATCAACGACCCGAGCGTCAGCTCCTTCACCTTGCCCGGCGTGGGCGCCAAGGGCAGCGGCAATACGAAACTGCAACATTTCTCGCGCAGCGTCATCACGCGCGGCGGCGTGTATTGCTTCTTCCCCAGCATCACGGGATTGCGCTACCTGGCAAACCTGAGTTAGGCGGCGGGCGGGCCTCAGATGCAAGCGGAACGGCCCGGACCGCTTGCATTGATCCTGTCATTGCACTATCGTTGCCACACGCGTGTGTTGCCAACCTTGCACAGGAGATTCCACCGTGTCGCTGATCCTCTACGGCCATCCCTTTTCCTCGTACACGCAAAAGGTGCTCATCGCCCTGTACGAAAACGCCATACCGTTCGATTTCCGCTGCCTGGCGCCGGACATGCCCGAGCACTTGCGGCAGTGGCTGGAGCGCTGGCCGCTGCGCAAATTCCCGCTGCTGGTGGACGGGGAGCGCAACGTCGCCGAGACCAGCATCATCATCGAATACCTGCAACTGGCCCATTCGGGCCCCCTGCGCCTGCTGCCGGACGACGCCATGAAGGCGCTGGACGTGCGTTTTCTCGAGCGCTATTTCGACCTGCACGTCATGACACCGGTGCAGCATGCCGTCGGCGCCGCCTTGAGCGGCGACCCGGCGAAGACCGAGGAAGGCCGCGCGTTTGCCGGAGACAAGCTGGACCTCGCCTACGCCTGGCTGGAAACCCACCTGGCCGGCAAGACGTGGGCCGCCGGCGACCACTTTACGCTGGCCGACTGCGCCGCCGCGCCCTCGCTGTTCTATGCGGACTGGACGCAGCCGATTCCCGCGACGCTGCCCCTGCTGCGCGCCTACCGCGCGCGCCTGCTGGCCCGCCCGTCGTTCGCCCGCGCGGTGGAAGAGGCGCGCCCGTACCGCCACCTCTTCCCCCTGGGCGCGCCGCAGCGAGATTGACCCTGTTCAGGCAAACACGGGGCGGAAGAAACTGCGCTCATAGCTGACGATGCAGCGCGTCTCTTCCGCGTAACGGAAGGCGGCCTGGCATTCGGCGTCCTGCATCGAGTCGCTGCGGTATTGCTCGTACAGGGCCAGGCTGGGGAACGAGAACATGGCCAGCGCCACGTTGCTGGCGCCTTCCGATGGCAAAAAGTAGCCGTGGTGCTGGCCGCCGAAGCGTTCGACCAGCGGTATCCACAGCTTGCCGTAGGCTTCGAATTCCCGCAATTTGTACGGGTCGATGATGTAACGCAGGTAACAGGTGATCATGTATTTTCCTTGTGAACGTTCAGATCCATCAGCATGCCAGATTCCCAGGAACCGATGGCGGCCAATGGCGGGCCAGGCAAAAAGTCCAGCGCGCAGGGATACGCAAAATCTTCCTGCGCCAGGACGTTTAACCCGGGCCAGGCGTAGAACAGCAGCTTGCCCCTGCCGACGCGTCCCAGCGCGCTGCCGTCGGGCAGCCAGCGCAAGGCGTCGCCCGTGCCGGCGCCCGCTTCCACGGGCGCCGTGGCCAGCAGGCGGCCATCGTCCATCGCATGCACGGACAGATACTCGTCGCCGCCCGCGTAATGCAGCACGGCCAGGCGCTCGCCATCGGGCGATGGGGCGCACGACGCCAGCTTGGGCAGCGACAGCACCTTGCGCCCGCCTCCCGCTTGCAATGGCCAATCCCACACGCTGCAGTAGTCGGGCGGCTGCACCTGCCCTTCCTCCACCGACTTGATGCCATGCAGGACCAGCAAACGCCGCCCGCCATCGATGGCATAGATTGCGCGCAGCATTTCGCCAGGGTGCTCGTGCATGAACAGCAGGTCGCCCGTCTGCGCGTCGCGCACGCGCAGACGGCCATCCCAACCGCCATCGGCAAGATACCGGCCGCATGGCGACCACGCGGGGCCGCAGCCTTCGCCATCCTTTTTGTTCTGAAAGTTCAGCAGCACCTGGCCCGCCTGCGCATCCACCACGGCCTGCAGGCCCGTCGTGCTCTTGATGGCCAGCCGGCCGCCGTCGGGCGAGAACGCCATGCTGGAACAATGGGCGATGAATGTGCCGCGCCACAGTTTCTGGCGTGCCGCCACATCCCACAGGACCAGGTCGCGCCCCAGCACGGCCAGGCGCGCGCCATCGGGCGAAAACCGCACACCGTAGGCGCAGCCCAGCTTCAAGGGCTTCGGCCTTGCCGTCATGGGCGCGCCAGGCGGTACACGACGCTATCGATATCGTAATGGCGCTCCATGCCCGCGTACCGCATGCCCAGGCGCGTCATGACCTTGATCGAGGCCGCGTTGTCCGGGTGCGCCACGGCCACCACTTCGGGCGCGCCGACGACGTCGAACGCATGCGCGACGATGGCGGCCGCCGCCTCGCTGGCATAGCCCTGGCCCCAGCCCGTGCGGGCCAGACGCCAGCCGATTTCGTGCGGCTTGCTCTTGTCGCCATCGAGATGCTGCAGGCAGGCCATGCCCACCATCTCGCCATCATCGAGGCGTATCAGCGCCCACCAGGAATAGCCCCACTCGGCCCAGCGGCCCGTGACGCGCTTGACGGCGGCGCGCGTGTCCTCTTCCTTTTCGGGCTGGCCCGCGTTCAGGTAGGTCATCACCTCGGGATCGGTGTTGAGCGTGCGCATGCGCTCGTAATGGTTTTCCGTGATCGGTTCCAGGCGCAGGCGCGCCGTCGTCAGTATGGTCATCGCATTTCCTTGGACGAAAAAAAAGACGATACACGATCGTCTTTTTTTTGCAAGCGCGCACGCAATTACTTGCCTGCTTCGCCCTTCTTGATCCACGCCGCCAGCTGGTGCGGGCGCAAGCCGTCGTAGTCTTCGAACGGCTGGTGGATCCACGGATTGTGCGGCAATTCGTCGAGGAAGTAGTCGGGACGCACGACGGAGCAGCCCTTCAGCCAGATCACGGCCGATTTGACTTCGGTCACGTCAGGGAAGTTTTCCTTCAGGTGACGCGTGACCTTGTCCAGCGTGACGCCCGAATCGGCCAGGTCGTCGACCAGCAGGATGCGGCCGGCCAGCGGGCCCTTGGTCATGGTCATGTACTTGGCGATATCGAGGTCGCCGCGCACCGTGCCCGCGTCTTCGCGGTAGGAGCTGGTCGACAGGATGGCCAGTGGCAAGTCAAAAATGCGCGAGAACACGTCGCCGGGACGCACGCCGCCGCGCGCCAGGCACAATACCTGGTCGAATTTCCAGCCCGATTCGTAGACCTTGAGCGCCAGGCGCTCGATCAGGCGGTGGTATTCTTCCCAGTTGACCCAGAGGTGTTGATCGTTCGATTGTGGGGTAGTCATGATAGTGGAATCTTATTATTAGCGTGATTAAAAAAATCCGCCTTGCGGCGGATTGTGTCCAGCAGCTTACTCGAATGGGTGACGCAGCACGATCGTTTCTTCACGATCCGGACCGGTCGAAACCATGTCCACCGGTACGCCGACCAGTTCTTCGATGCGCTTGATGTAAGCGCGCGCCGTTGCCGGCAGCGCCGCCAGCGATTTCGCGCCGACCGTGCTTTCCGTCCAGCCTGGCATCTCTTCGTACACAGGCACGCAACGGGCGGCTTCTTCGGCGCCCGACGGGAAGATGTCCGTGGCTACGCCGTCGATGGTGTAGCCGGTGCACAGTTTCAGCGTTTCGATACCGTCCAGCACATCCAGCTTGGTCAGGCACATGCCCGTCACGCCGTTGATCTGCACGGAGCGGCGCAGCAAGGCGGCGTCGAACCAGCCGCAGCGGCGGGCGCGGCCCGTCACGGTGCCAAATTCATGGCCGACTTGCGCCAGGTGGTGGCCGACGCCCGCATCCGTTGGCAGTTCCGAAGGAAACGGGCCTGAACCGACGCGCGTCGTGTAAGCCTTGGTGATGCCCATGATGTAGTGCAGCATGCCAGGACCCACGCCCGAACCGGCGGCGGCATTGCCGGCCACGCAGTTCGACGAGGTGACGAATGGGTAGGTGCCGTGGTCGACGTCGAGCAGGGAACCCTGCGCGCCTTCGAACAGCAGGTTCGCGCCGGCCTTGTGCGCCTTGTACAGCGCGCTCGACACGTCGGTGACCATCGGACGCAGACGCGGCACATAGGCCAGCGCGTCGTCGAGGGTCTTCTGATAGTCGACTTTCGGCGCCTTCAGGTAGTTTTCCAGCACGAAGTTGTGGTAATCGAGGTTTTCGGCCAGCTTTTCGGCAAAGCGCTTCTCGTTCAGCAGGTCGGCGATACGGATCGCGCGGCGCGCCACTTTGTCTTCGTAAGCCGGGCCGATGCCCTTGCCGGTGGTGCCGATCTTCGCATCGCCACGCTTGGCTTCACGCGCCAGGTCGATCGCGGTGTGGTAAGGCAGGATCACGGGCGCCGCGTCCGACACTTTCAGGCGCGAAGCGACTTCGACGCCGACGGCTTCGAGCTTGTCGATTTCGCGCAGCACGTCCGGCACGGAAACGACCACGCCGTTACCGATGTAGCAGGCGACGCCTGGACGCATGATGCCCGACGGGATCAGCTGCAGCGCGGTTTTAACGCCGCCGATGACCAGCGTGTGGCCTGCATTGTGGCCGCCCTGGAAGCGCACCACACCCTGGGCGTGATCGGTCAACCAATCGACGATCTTGCCTTTACCTTCATCGCCCCATTGGGTGCCGATGACAACGACGTTCTTTGCCATAATTTTCTTTGACATCACTTAACCTAAGTTTTTAAGAATCCAGCTACTACCATTATCGGCAAGTACCAGCACGCGATCGCACTCGAACTCGTCTTGTTCATTACTGTGACCCGGCATACTCTGGATCACGACCTCGCCCGCCTTGCGCAACTCGGCGATTTTTTCCTTCAATTCTGGCGCGCTGCCCCACGGCGCGCGGATCGAATGCTTCCGTTCCGCGGTCGGCAACAGGCGCGCCAGTTCGCGCAAATCGAGCGAGAAGCCGGTCGCGGGACGTGCCCGGCCGAACGCTTCGCCGACGTGGTCATAACGGCCGCCGCGCGCAACCGCGTTCGGCAAGCCAGGTACATACAGCGCAAACATCGCGCCACTTTCATATTGGTAGCCGCGCAGGTCGGCCAGGTCGATCGCCACTTCGGCGCGGCCCAGGGCAGATCCTGCCAGCGCGGCCAGTTCGGCCAGCGCCTTCAACACGCCCGGCAACGGCGGCAGCACTTCGCGCGCACGCGCCAGCACGTCGATGTCGCCATACAGATTCGGCAAGGCCAGCAGCGCATCGCGCGTGACGGCATCGTAGGATGCGGTCAGGGCGCGCAGGCCCGGCGCATCTTTCGCGCGCAGCAGGGCGTACAGCGCAGCTTCGTCGCGCTCGGCGGCGGCGTCTTGCGCAATGATAGCGCGCAACAGGCCGACGTGCGACAAATCCAGGCGGACGCTATCGAAACCGGCCAGGGCCAGCGAAGCGAGCGCCAGTTCCTGGATCTCGGCATCGGCTTCCAGGCCGGCGTGGCCATAGATTTCGGCGCCGATCTGCAGCGGTTCGCGGGTGGCGTGCAGACCCGACGGACGGGTATGCAGCACGCTGCCGGCGTAGCACAGGCGGGTCACGGTGGCGCGGTTCAGCAGATGCGCGTCGATGCGCGCCACTTGCGTCGTCATGTCGGCGCGCAGGCCGAGCATGCGGCCCGACAGCTGGTCGACCAGTTTGAACGTGCGCAGGTCGGTATCCTTGCCAGCGCCGGTCATCAGCGATTCCAGATACTCGAGCAGCGGCGGCATCACCAGTTCATATCCGTACAGACGGAAATTATCCAGCATGAGGCGGCGCAGCTCTTCGATCTTGCGCGCTTCCGACGGCAGAACATCGGCAATATTTTCGGGCAAAAGCCAATTCGGCATGAGGGAGCGAGATACGGAAGAAAGTTGAAAAAATGCATCATGCGAGGCAGCGGCGGGCGCGCCAGGCAAGAGGCCGAACCTGATATTTTACGCGAAAACACGGGCCTTTAGGGATAAGTTGTCCGAAACGCTGCCGCACAGCCCCAAAAACAGGGAATTTTACGCCTTCCCGCAACAGCCTGGCGGGCACAAAAAAACGGGGCCGGCATCGATGCCGGCCCCGCTGCTACTGCCCCGTCGTTGCGAACGGGGGCAGTGTCGATGCTGCCTTACTTCTTGGACGGAGCGGCCGTGCCGTTACCCTTGAAGTACTTGAAGAATTCCGAACTCGGATCGACCACCATCACGTCGCCCTTGTCCTTGAACGTGGCGCGGTAGGCTTCCAGGCTGCGATAGAACTTGTAGAACTCCGGATTCTTGCCAAACGCTTCCGCGTAGATCTGCGATGCCTTGGCGTCGCCCTCGCCGCGGATCTTCTCGGCTTCGCGGTACGCTTCGGCCAGGATCACCGTGCGCTGCTTGTCGGCGTCGGCGCGGATTTTCTCGGAGTCGGCCGAACCGGTCGAACGCAGCTCATTGGCCACGCGCACGCGCTCGGACTTCATGCGCTCGTACACGGAATTGTTGATCTGCTCGACGTAATCTACACGCTTCAGGCGCACGTCGACGATTTCCACGCCGATGGCTTTCGCTTCCGCCGAGACCTTCGCCAGGATCGCTTCCATCACCTTGCCGCGCTGGCCCGAGATCACTTCGCGCACGGTGCGCTTGGTGATTTCATCGTTCAGCGCCGCCTTGACGATTTGCGACATGCGGTTGCGAGCCGGCTTTTCATCGCCGCCGAAACTGCGGAAATACAGGCGCGGGTCGGCGATGCGCCATTTCACGTAGGCGTCGACGAGGATGTTCTTCTTCTCGGCAGTGATGAAGCGTTCCGGTTCCGGCGTATCCAAGGTCAGGATGCGCTTGTCCAGGTACAGCACGTTCTGGAACGGCGGCGGCAGCTTGAAGTACAGGCCCGGCGTGCTGATGACTTCCTTGACTTCGCCGAGGGCGAAGACGACCGCATACTTACGCTGGTCGACCACGAACACGGTCGAGGACAAGAGCATGATCGCGATAAAGCCCGCGATCAGGGCGGCTACGATACGGTTCATTAGCGGCTCTCCCGTTCACGCGAAGAGCGGCTGTCGCGGCGCTGATTGACTTCTACTGTCGGCATGGCTTCCTGTGGCAAAACGGTGTTGGCTGCGGGTGTCGCGGCAGCACGGGCGGCAGCGTCGGTGGCAGCCGTCTGGGCGATCAGCTTGTCGAGCGGCAGGTACAGCAGATTGCTGCCCGTCTTCGCGTCGACCATGACCTTGCTGGCGCTGCTGAACACTTGCTGCATCGTTTCCAGGTACATGCGGTCGCGCGTGACGACTGGTGCCTTCTGGTACTCGACCAGCACCTGCTTGAAGCGCGAAGCATTACCTGCCGCGTTCTCGGTCACCATCGCGCTGTACGCGGCGGCTTCTTCCATCAGACGGAAAGCGGCGCCGCGGGCTTTTGGAATGACGTCGTTGGCGTAAGCCTGGCCTTCATTCTTCTGGCGCTCGCGGTCCTGGCCTGCCTTGACGGCGTCGTCGAAGGCGGCTTGCACCTGCTCCGGCGGCTGCACGGCCTGCATTGTCACGTTGGTGATGACGGCGCCGACCTTGTAGCGGTCGAGAATCTGCTGCATCAGCTGCTGCGTATCGTACGCCACCTTTTCGCGGCCCTCGTACAGCACGAAGTCCATCTTGCTGCGGCCGACCACTTCGCGGATCGCCGTTTCGGCGACCTGGCGCAGGGTGTCTTCCTGGTCGCGCGTGTTGAACAGCCACGCCACGGGATCTTTCAGGGTGTATTGCACCGCGAACTGGATGTCGATGATGTTTTCATCGTCCGTCAGCATCAGCGATTCGCTGGCCTGCTTGTTGCGCAGCGACTGGCGGTAACCCACTTCCACCGTACGCACTTGCGACACGTTGACGGTTTCGTCGGTCTGGAACGGGTACGGCCAGCGCCAGTTGAAACCGGCAGGCGTGGTGTGGCTGTACTTGCCGAACGTGAGCACGACGCCGTTCTGGCCCTCTTGCACGATGAAGGCGCCGCTGGCGAGCCAGATGAAGACGGCGATCACGCCGACCACGCCGGCGGTGATGCCGGCGCCCTTCATGTCGGGACGCGGACCACCGCCACCGCCGTTGTTATTGCCGCCGTTGTCGGGACGGTTCTTCTGTCCGAAAAAGGCGTTCAGGCGCTGATTGAAATCGCGCCACAACTGATCGAGGTCCGGCGGACCTTCGCCGGGCTTTTTGCCTTCTTGGGCTTTCTTGCCGTCGTCCTTGCGATTGCCCCAGCGGGGATCGTTCAGGGACAACTTCAAGCCTGTTTTTTTGAGTAGGGAGACAAGCATAACTATCGTGTTCCGACTTGGGAGTGGGTGGAAATCCTATCGTCCTCGCCAGGCTCTTCGTCCTGGTCCGGGGCGGCGCCATCGTGCTGGTCGTACTGACCGTCCAACTGATCTTCCTGCGGTGCTTCGTCGTTCTGATACAGGTGGGCCGAACCGGGCGCCTTCCTGGCCATCTCGACGATCGCATCGCGCAGCAGGTCGAGCCCGCTGCCCTTCTGCGCACTGACGAACACGCGACTGATCGTAGCATATTCGTCGCGCTCCACCGAAGGCTCCAGCCCGGCCGCATCGATCTTGTTCCACACGAGAATTTGCGGAATATGATCGGCGCCGATCTCTTTCAAGACCAGGTTGACCTGCTCGATCTGTTCCATGCGCACCGGCGACGCGGCGTCGACGACATGCAGCAGCAAATCGGCATGGATGGTTTCTTCGAGCGTGGCGCGGAATGCGGCCACCAGCTGATGCGGCAATTCGCGCACGAAGCCGACCGTGTCGGAGATCACCACGTTGCCCACTTCCTGCCCCAGGTAAACCCGGCGCGAGGTGGTGTCGAGGGTGGCGAACAACTGGTCGGCGACATACACGCCGGCCTTGGTCACGGCATTGAACAGGGTCGACTTGCCGGCATTGGTATAGCCGACCAGGGACACCGAGAATGTGTGATTGCGGCCGCGCGCGCGGCGCTGCGTTTCGCGCTGCTTGTGCAGCTTTTCCAGACGGGCGCGCAAGGCCTTGACGCGCTCGCCAATCAGCCGGCGGTCGGTCTCGAGCTGCGTCTCGCCGGGACCGCGCAAGCCGATACCGCCCTTTTGCCGCTCAAGGTGGGTCCAGCCGCGGATCAGGCGCGTGGCCAGATGCTGCAACTGGGCCAGCTCGACTTGCAGCTTGCCCTCGTGGCTCTTGGCGCGTTGCGCGAAGATGTCGAGGATCAGGCTGGTACGGTCGAGCACGCGCACGTTCAGGCGTTTTTCCAGATTGCGCTGCTGGGCAGGCGAGAGGGCGTGATTGAAGATGACGATTTCCAGGCCATCGTTGACGACGACGTCGCCAATTTCATCGGCCTTGCCGCTGCCGACGAAATACGCGGAATCGGGACTGGAACGCTTGGCCGTAATGGTGGAAATCGGGTCCGCGCCAGCAGAACGCGACAACAGCATGAGTTCCTCCATGCTGGCGGCGAAGTCGCTGTGACCGAAGTCAACTCCGACTAGTGCCGCGCGCATGATGGCATCTGATAAGTTGCGGCGGACGCCGACGCCGATGCAAACGCATCAGCGCCGCTGGCGCGGACGGGGGCGATGGAGGGTGAAAGGCGCTGGGCCGTCAAGCTCAACGCTTTACTCCGCTTCAGATTCAATATTGAGATTGACGGCACGGGCCGGCACCACTGTCGAGATGGCATGCTTGTACACCATCTGTGTCACCGTATTGCGCAGCAATACGACATATTGATCGAACGATTCGATATGGCCCTGCAATTTAATGCCATTGACCAGATAGATCGAGACAGGAACATGCTCTTTGCGTAATGCATTGAGGAATGGGTCTTGTAACAGTTGCCCTTTGTTGCTCATAACAGCTCCGTTGTTTATGTTGTTGTGTAAGAATTGGAGGCGACTCGCTTGATTTCAAGTGCTCTCACACCTTTCAAAGAAAGAAAGATGCGTCATAGCTACTGTAACCTGTTTTCGCGATCGCTGTCGCGCATGGCGCATTAACACTTTATTATTTTCGTGCAAGCAGCCATTAAGTGGCTGCCGGCGCCGCATTATCTCCGCGGCGCCTTAATATGCACTTAATTCAGCATTTAAAACATTACTTGCTTGGCGTGCGTGCAAACGGGTTTTTACCCGTACGCAGTTCGATGCGCAGCGGCGTGCCGACCAGGGCAAACGTATCGCGGAAATGTTTTTCCAGATAGCGTTTGTACGGATCGCCAACGGCGTCGAGCGCATTGCCGTGAATAACGATCACAGGCGGGTTCATGCCGCCCTGGTGCGCATAGCGCAGCTTCGGACGGATCGAGCCCTTGCGGCGCGGTTCCTGCTTCTCCACGGCCTCGATCAGGGCGCGCGTCAGCTTCGGTGTCGACAAATCGCACATGGCGGCCGCATACGCGGCGTTGAGCGACTTCATCAGTGGACCGATGTTGGTGCCTTTCAGCGCGGAAATGAAATGCATCTGCGCGAACGACAGGAAGTCGAGCTTGCGGTCGATATCGATCTTGATTTCATCGCGCTGGTGCGATTGCAAGCCATCCCATTTATTCACGGCCACGACCAGCGCGCGGCCCGATTCCAGGATGAAACCGGCGATATGCGCGTCTTGCTCCGAGATATCCTGCTGCGCGTCGAGCATCAGCACGACCACGTTGGCTTCGGAAATCGACTGCAGCGTTTTCACGACCGAGAATTTCTCGATCGCTTCAAACACCTTGCCGCGGCGGCGGATACCGGCCGTGTCGATCAAGGTGTATTGCTGGCCATCGCGCTCGAACGGGATTTCGATCGAATCGCGCGTCGTGCCCGGCATGTCGAAGGCGATCACGCGCTCTTCGCCCAACAAGGTATTGATCAAGGTCGACTTGCCCACGTTCGGACGGCCGACGAGGGCGATCTTGATGCCGCGGTCGGTCTTTTCCAGCTCTTCAGGCTCATCCGGACGCTGCGCGAACGCCAGGTCCAGCATCACTTCGACGAGGTCGTTGACGCCGTCGCCGTGCGCCGACGAGATCGCGTACGGATCGCCCATGCCCAATTCATAGAATTCGGACACGACGGCCGTGTAGCGCATGCCTTCGCTTTTGTTCACCACCAGCAAGACCGGGCGACCGCTCTTGCGCAGGAAGTCGACGATGGTCTTGTCATGCGGGGTCAGGCCTTGACGGCCGTCCACGATGAATACCACCACGTCGGCCTCGGCCACGGCCTGCTTGGTCTGCAGTGCCATCTGGTGCATGATGCCTTCCTTGGCGACGGGTTCGAAACCACCCGTATCGATGACCAGGAAGGGACGTTCGCCGACACGGCCTTCGCCATAGTGACGATCGCGCGTCAACCCAGGCAAATCCGCCACCAGCGCGTCGCGCGAGCGGGTCAGACGATTGAATAAAGTCGATTTCCCAACATTGGGTCGACCTACTAGTGCAATTACCGGCTTCATTGTATTACTCGACCGCGAGAGCGGTCACTGTCCCTGATTGGGTTTGAAAAATCAAATTCGAACCGGCAACAACGGGAGCCGAAACAATCGGGCTACCGTCGGTGCTGACACGACCTATTAATGCGCCATCTTCCCGTGACAGGAAGTGGATATAACCTTGATAATCGCCGACGGCGACGCTGCGGCCGTAGGAGGCCGGTGTCGACAGGCGGCGGCGCGCCAGCGCCTCGTTCTTCCAGGCGCTCTGGCCGCCTTCGCGGCTGAATGCCAAGACGCCGCCCTGATCATCGGCAACAAACACGAAACGCTGGTCGACGGCCACGCCCACATCGGACGAGATCGGCTTGGTCCAGCGCGGCACGCCCGTGGCGGCGTCGAAACAGCCCGCCTTGCCCTGGTAGGTGACGGCGCACACTTCGCCTTCGAACACCACCGGTGCGCCGGCGATGTCGGAGACGCGTTCGAGTTCGGTAGCGCCGCGCGGTTCGCTGACGACGATCTCCCAGCGTACCACACCGGTGGCCGCCGTCAGTGCCAGCAGCTTGCCGCCAGGCTGGGCCACGTAGATGTTCGCGCCGCCCAGCACCATGCCCGGCGCATTGCGCAGGGTCAATGCCGGCGTGGCGCGCTGCACCGTCCATTTGCGCTCGCCCGTCTTGGCGTCGAAACCGACGATGCGGTTGTCCACGCTGCGTACGACGACCACGCCTTGCCCCACGACGGGCGCCGTCAATACTTCGCTGGACGCCTGCGCCTTCCACAGCTGCTTGCCATCGGCATCAAACGCCAGCACGGCACCCTTGGCGGCGCCGACGGCCACGACCGTGCCATCGCTGCCGGCGCTCGATGTGATATCGCTGCCGGCCTTGACGCGCCACGCTTCACGGCCGCTGGCCGCGTCCAGGCGCGCCAGCGCGCCATCGGCGTTGACCACGTACAGGCTGCTGCCGGCCAGCGCAGGCGTGAATGCATAGACGCCAGCCTTGCCGATCGAATACTTCCAGGCGTCGCGCACGGCGATGCTCGATTTTAACTCGACCAGCTTGGCCGGCTCGGTTTTCGGATCTTTCGAGGCGAACGGGTTCCAGGACGAGCAACCGGCCATCAGGGCCAACAGACTTGCAGCTACCAGCTTTTCAGTGACACGCATAAGTGTTATCCAACCTTTTTCTTGTACTTGTAAGGGCAAGGCAGGCGGCGCACAACGCCACCCGGCCCCGCCATCAGTGTTCCTGTCAGGCGGCGGCCTTGCCAGCCTTGGCCTTGTCTTCCGGTACCGTACCGCCGATCGCTTCCAGTTTGACCTGGATCAGCTGACGGCCTGGATTGTTCTTGTCCGTCGCGGCCAGCGCGGCCAGGTAAGCCGTGCGGGCATCGGCCAGCTTGTTTTGCGCCACCAGGATGTCGCCCTTGCGGTCGGCCACGGCGCCGGCAAATTGCGCCACGGAAGCCGTTGCCAGCACTTTCAGCGCTTCATCGTAGGCTTTTTCGTCCAGCAGGACAGCGGCCAGGCGCAGCTTGGCGATGGCCTTGTACTCTTCCGTGCCATGCTCGGCCGCCCACTGCAGCTGGGTCTTGGCCGTTTTCAGGTCGTTCGCGTCGAACGCCACCTTGGCAGCGGCCAGGGCGCTCATCTGCGCATACGCCGTGCCGCTGAAACGCGACTGCATGTCGCCGGCCGCGCGCATCACCTTGGCCGTGTCCTTGACGGCGATGGCGTTTTGCAGTTCGTCGTACAGCTGGCCCGCTTGCGCAGCCTGCGTGCGCTGGTAGTACTGCCAGCCAGCCCAGCCGCTGTAGCCTGCCAGCGCCACGATCAGGACCCAGGAGGTCAGATTGCCATTGCGCTGCCACCAGGCCTTGAGGGTTGCCAGTTGTTCTTGTTCTTCGTGATCGTATGCCATGGGTCGTCAGTTTTAATGAGTAGTTGATCGAGGGTAGAACGGTCTTGCTGCAAATCAGTGGTGGTGATGCACGTGGCCGCCAGGACCGTGGTCATGGCCGCAATCGTGGTCGCCGATGATCTGGTCCACCACGTAATCGACGACATCGTCGAACGGCACCGTGTTCTGCTGCGCGCCCGCATCGGCTTCGCGCATGGCTTTCACCGTCGCGACATGGTTGGCGATTTCATCGTCGCCCATGATCACGGCAAATGCCGCACCGCTGGCGTCCGCCTTTTTCATTTGCGTCTTGAAGCTGCCGCCACCGTTGCTCGCTGCGCAATGTAGCACAACGTCCAGGCCCGCATCGCGAATCCGCTCGGCCAGCACGAACGCTTGCAAGCCTGCCTGCTCGCCCTGGTGCACCAGGTAGACGTCGCACTGGGCTGGCTGTTCCGGCTCGGCCGCGTCCTTCATCAGCAGCACCAGGCGTTCGACGCCCATGCCGAAACCGACGGCGGGCGTCGATTTGCCGCCGAACATTTCAACCATGCCGTCGTAGCGGCCACCGGCGCAGACCGTGCCTTGCGCGCCCAGCTTGTCGCTGACCCACTCGAACACCGTGCGGTTGTAATAATCGAGGCCGCGCACCAGGCGTGGATTGATGATGAATGGAATATTGTTGTGGTTCAGAATCTTCTGCACGCCGTGGAAATGGGCCAGCGATTCCTCGCCCAGGTACTCGAGCAGCTTCGGCGCGCCATTGACCAGATCCTGCATGGCAGGATTCTTGGTATCCAAAATGCGCAGCGGGTTGCTGTGCAGGCGGCGCTTGGCTTCTTCGTCGAGCAGCTCGCTGTGGCTTTCCAGGTAGGCGATCAGGTCGGCGCGGTGGCGCAGGCGCTCGGCCGCATCGCCAATCGAGTTCAGTTCCAGGCGGATGCCTTCCAGGCCCAGGTCATCCCACAGGCGGCGGGTCATCATGATCAGCTCGGCGTCGATGTCCGGGCCCGTGAAGCCGATGGCTTCCGCGCCAAACTGGTGGAACTGGCGGTAGCGGCCCTTTTGCGGACGCTCGTGGCGGAACATCTGGCCCTTGTACCACAGGCGTTTCGGGCCTTCGTACACAAGGTTGTGCTCGACGACGGCGCGCACCACGCCAGCCGTGCCTTCAGGACGCAGGGTCAGGTTGTCGCCGTTCATCGAATCGGTGAACGAATACATTTCCTTTTCCACGATATCGGTCACGGCGCCGATGGCGCGCGCGAACAGCTTCGTTTCTTCCACGATCGGCGTGCGGATCTGCTGGAAGCCATAGCTTTGCAGCACGGATTGCGCCGTGTTTTCAAACAATTCCCACAGCGGGGCGTCAGCTGGCAGGATATCGTTCATGCCTTTGACGGCGGTGATTTTGTCGAGCTTTTTATTTTCGGACATAGTGTTCTTCTTTGCTTTAACTTGATTGTCGGATGACGCGCACAGCGCTAATCCGACCTACGCGGCAACCGGCGCGGTATTGCCGTAATGGCTTTTAACATAATTGAGGACGATGTCCTGGAATTCCTCGACGATGCGTTCGCCGCGCAGGGTGACGACCTTTTCGCCGTCGACAAACACGGGCGCGGCTGGCGACTCGCCCGTGCCGGGCAGGCTGATGCCGATGTTCGCATGCTTCGATTCGCCGGGACCGTTGACGATGCAGCCCATGACGGCCACGTTCATCGCTTCCACGCCCGGATACGATTTCTTCCACTCCGGCATCTGTTCGCGCAGATACGTCTGGATGTTGTCGGCCAGCTCCTGGAAGGTGGTCGACGTCGTGCGGCCGCAACCGGGACAGGCGATGACCATGGGCGCGAACTTGCGCAAGCCCATGGTTTGCAGGATTTCCTGGCCGACGATGACTTCGCGCGTGCGGTCGCCGCCCGGTTCGGGCGTGAGCGAAATGCGGATGGTGTCGCCGATGCCTTCCTGCAGCAGCACGGCCAGGGCCGCCGTCGAAGCGACGATGCCCTTGCTGCCCATGCCCGCTTCCGTCAGGCCCAGGTGCAGCGGATAGTCGCAGCGCTGCGCCAGTTCGCGGTACACGGCGATCAGGTCCTGCACGCCCGACACCTTGCACGACAGGATGATCTTGTCGCGCGCCAGGCCCAGCTCTTCGGCGCGCACGGCATTTTCAATGGCCGACGTCACCAGCGCTTCATACATGACGGCTTGCGCCGGCCATGGTTCGGCACGGCCCGCGTTTTCATCCATGATGCGCGCCAGCAAGGCTTGATCGAGGCTGCCCCAGTTCACGCCGATGCGCACCGGCTTGTCGTAGCGGCAAGCCGCTTCGATCATTTGCGCAAATTGTGTGTCGCGCTTGGCGCCCTTGCCCACGTTGCCCGGATTGATGCGGTACTTCGACAGCGCGCGCGCGCAATCGGGGTAATCGTTGAGCAGGGTATGGCCGTTATAGTGAAAATCGCCCACCAGCGGCACGTCGATGTCCATCTTGTCGAGCTGCTCGCGGATGTAAGGCACGGCCGCAGCCGCTTCCGGACGGTCCACCGTCAGGCGCACCAGTTCCGAGCCGGCACGCGCCAGTTCCTTGATCTGGATCGCCGTGCCGATGGCGTCGGCCGTATCCGTGTTCGTCATCGACTGCACCACCACGGGGGCGTCGCCGCCCACCCAGATCTGGCGCTGGCCGTGCGCGATCAGCACCTTGCGGCTGTCGCGCCGGCCGGATGGACCGGAGCCGATCGCTGTTTTCGAGGTAGCCATAATATTATCTTCTGAGTTTGCTTGAACGGTTACTGCAATTATTTGATGCTGACGCGCGAGATCGTGCCACCGGCAACGGTCGGCAGCTCCAGCTTGGCGCCGCGCAAGGTTGCCTGCACCACGCCAGGTTTGCCCACCACCAGGGTGGCCGGTCCCGTGATATCGAACGTTTCCGTGCTGCCCGCCTTCACCATGCGTGAAATCAGCGGCGTACTGCCAGGGCGGCGGATTTCCACCCAGGAATCCTGCTCCACTTTCAGCACGAGCGCATTCGCGCCCACGGCAGGGGCAGCGGCAGCTGCAGGCGGCGTGACGGCAGCCGTCGCGGCTGTCGCAGGGACTGGCGCAGCAGCCGGCGGCACGGCGGCGGCCGGCGCCGAAGCGATGGCGGCAGCCGGAGCGCCAGTCTGCGTATCGTTGCCTGGCGGCGGCGGCACGGAAATCAGGGGCACGGACGGCGACTGCACGGGCGTCAAGTCCTGGCCCGGCTTGACCAGGGTCGTTTCCACGGGCCCCACTTCCGCATGCGATGTTTCTTTCCCGGCCTGCGAGGACAGCAGGCTGGCCGGCACATAACCGAGTTTATACGCGCCAAAGGCGGCCGCCACGACGACGGCTACGGCACCGGCGATCCAGAGGGGAGTCTGGTTCGACGAGCGCTGCGTCATCGACGGGAAGCGCGATTCGGAAAACGTGGCGGAAATTTCACGCCGCACGGGCGCGGCCGGGTCTTGCGCCGGCGCCGGGTGAACTTCGATCATGGCCACCAGCGGCGCCGCGTCGAGACGCACCACCTTGGCGTAGGCGCGCACGAAACCGCGCACGACGGCCAGGTTCGGCAAAGCCGCCATGTCGCCCTCTTCCAGCGCGATCACCTGGCGCGGCGCCAGCTTGAGCTGGTCGGCCACCTGCTCCACCGGCCAGCCCAGCGCTTCGCGCTGCGCCTTCAACTGCGCGCCTGCCAACGCCAGATTGCCCTGGGGCTGCTGCTGAGGCGTTTCTGCCCACTCTGAATTCATTGGTATCCCTGTCTCACTCATCAAACGCCCCATTTTGATAAGCAGCATATTCGGGGGAGCCGGAATGGTGGTTGCGCAAATGCGCCCCCAGGCCAGCTTCCGCACCCGCATCCCCGAGCTTATGCTGCACCTTGATCCCGAGCCACAGCACATCGGCCGTCTGGCTCTCCATTGTTGCTATCTTACCGAGCCGCTGCAAATAATAAGCCGCCTGCCGGTAGTCTTGCTGTTGGTAATACACGCGCACCAGGCCGGCGTTCGTCACTGCCACGTCCGGTGCGATGCGTAAGGCGCGCATCCAATACGCGCCCGCACGCGGGTAATCGTTCAGGGCCAGGCTGCAAGCGCCCCCATTGTTGAGCGCCTTTTCCGGCGATACATACGCCGCATCCGCCAATGCCGCATCGAAATACGCCAGCGATTGCGCGGCGCGTCCCGTCTGGCACAAAAACAGGCCGTAATTATTGCTCAACTCGGGATTGTGGGGCGCAAGGCGCAAAGCGTAAAGGAAATCTTTCTCGGCTGACGCAGTTTGCCGCTGGGCCGCGCGGATCAGGGCGCGCACGCCATACGCTTGCGCATCGTTCGGCGCCAATTGCACGGCTTGCTGCACTTCCGCCAGGGCCACGTCGAGCTGGCCTTGTGCATAGTACGCGCTGGCCAGCTGCAAGCGCAGCGCGGCACGCTCCGGCGCACCCGCCTGCACGTCCTTGGCGACAGTCTGCGGCGTGGAAGAGGCACAGCCGACCAGCAGCACGGCCAGGCAAACAGCGGCCACAGCGAGCGAGCGTTGGTAAGCCATGCCTTCCCTCATCAGGAGCGGATCTCCACGATCTTGCCGAAATTGGCACCAAATTTCTGTTGATACTCGGTCATCTTTTCCATGCGTTCCTGCACCCGGGTGCGGTCCTTGACTTCGCCGGCCAGCTGGCCGCAGGCCGCATCGATATCGTCGCCGCGCGTCTTGCGCACGGTGGTGATGATGCCGCCGTCCATCAGCACCTGGGCGAACGCCTTGATGCGCGGGTTTTTCGAACGGAACAAGCCCGACTCGGGGAAGGGGTTGAATGGAATCAGGTTGAACTTGCAGTTCACGCCGAACTCGCGGTCCTGCACCAGCGCCAGCAGTTCACGCGCGTGCTCGTCGCTGTCATTGACGCCGTCGAGCATGCAGTATTCGAACGTGATGAAATCGCGCGGCGCGAATTCCAGGTAGCGCTTGCAGGCCGCCATCAATTCCTTCAGCGGGTATTTCTTGTTCAGTGGAATCAAGCCGTCGCGCAAGGCATCGTTCGAGGCGTGCAGCGAGACGGCCAGGGCCACCGGCACTTCCTGCGACAGCTTGTCCATCATCGGCACGACGCCCGACGTCGACAGGGTCACGCGGCGGCGCGACAGGCCGTAGGCGTTGTCGTCGAGCATCAATTTCAGGGCCGTGACGGTCGGTTCGAAGTTCAGCAGGGGCTCGCCCATGCCCATCATGACCACGTTGGTGATCTGGCGCTCGCCTTTCGGGCCCGGTTCGATGCCCTTGGTGCGGCGCAATTCGAATTCCGCCATCCACAGCTGGCCGATGATTTCGCCGACACTGAGGTTGCGGTTGAAGCCTTGCTTGCCCGTCGAGCAAAAACGGCAGTTCACGGCGCAGCCGGCCTGGGTCGAGATGCACAGGGTGCCACGGTTTTCTTCCGGAATGAACACGGTTTCCACGGCATTGCCATTGCCCACGTCGACCAGCCACTTGCGCGTGCCATCCGTCGACGTATGGTCGCTGATGATGGCCGGGGCGCGCACTTCGGCGCGCGTGGCCAGCTTGTCGCGCAGCGACTTGGCCAGGTCCGTCATGGCGTCAAAGTCGGAGGCGCCAAACTGGTGTATCCAACGTTGCAATTGTTTCGCACGAAACGATTTCTCTCCCAACTCGGCGCAGTAAGCGATGAGTTGCGCGGGATCGAGGTCCAGCAAGTTGGTGAGGGTCGTCGTATTCATGATCTTGTCTATTCTAAAAATCCGTCCCCGCGCGCATCCGGAGCGAAAACTCCACAGCGCAGCGGGAACAGGGGGTGATAAGTTATTTCACAGATAACGCCAGGAAATAACGTTATCTAAGGCAATTAAGCCTTCAGTTCTGGGAAGAAGTAAGCGATTTCCACTTTAGCAGCTTCGACAGCGTCGGAACCGTGTACGGCGTTTGCGTCGATCGAATCGGCGAAATCGGCGCGGATCGTGCCTTTTTCTGCTTTCTTCGGATCGGTCGCGCCCATCAGGTCACGGTGGGCCAGAACGGCGTTTTCGCCTTCCAGGGCTTGAATCATGACTGGACCGGAAACCATGAAGTCGACCAGATCCTTGAAGAAGCCGCGTTCTTTGTGCGCTGCGTAGAAGCCTTCAGCTTGTTCGCGCGACAGTTGGGTCATGCGTGCTGCAACGATTTTCAGGCCAGCGTTTTCAAAACGCGAGTAGATTTGACCGATTACGTTTTTTGCAACTGCGTCTGGTTTGATGATCGACAGGGTGCGTTCGATTGCCATGTGTGAAAACTCCAATAAAAAGTAAGGTTTAAAACGGTAAATTGAGAACTCAATCAACCTTTGATTTTACCATACTCCACCCCATGTCACCCAGACAGGCAGGGGCATCTTGCCGCCCCGTCCCCGTTTAATGAAATCTTAAGCTGCTTTTTTGGCAAATTCCGGCCCTCATGCTATCCTTGAGTAAAGCGGTAATTTGAATTGACAACACGGAGGCACTATGAATCAGAACATGCAACGCACCTTTGACCTGTCGGGGGGCATGCAGCAAGTCCGCCATCAGGTCTTGCGCAACACTTACTGGCTGCTGGCGCTGTCCATGATCCCGACCGTGCTGGGCGCCTTCATCGGCGTGCAAATGCATTTGCCGATGCTGACCGGCGGCATGGGCTTCATCATCTTCATGGCCGTCGCATTCGGCTTCATGTACGCGATTGAAAAGACCAAGAACTCGGGCCTCGGCGTCGCCGTCCTGCTGGGCTTCACCTTCTTCATGGGCCTGATGCTCACGCCACTGCTGACGCGCACGCTCGGCTACTCGAACGGCGGCATGCTGATCATGACGGCATTCGGCGGCACGGCCACCATCCTGGCCGTGATGGCGACAATCGCCACGGTCTCGAAGCGCGACTTCTCGGCCATGGGCAAATGGCTGTTCGCGGGCGTGATCGTGCTGATCCTGGCATCGGTGGCGAATATTTTCCTGGGCCTGTCGGCACTGTCGATCGTGATCTCCATGGTCGCCATCGCCATCTTCTCGGCCTACATCCTGTATGACGTGCAGCAAATCATCAACGGCGGCGAGACCAACTACATCTCGGCCACCCTGCGCATCTACCTGGACGTGTACAACATCTTCACCAGCCTGCTGTCGCTTTTAGGTTTCGCCGGCGGCAGCCGCGACTAAGCATTGCGCTTAAACGAAAAGCCGACCCTCGGGTCGGCTTTTTTACGTCCACAGCATTTACTTGATTCTCTCCGCCACCTCGAGCAGGCAGGCGCGGGCGCGGTCCAGGGTCGGGTTGTCGCGCTGGGCTGCGTAGACGGCGTAGGCGGAATGCGAGAATTCGGGCGCGTCGCGCACGCGCTGCAGCAAGCCCGCATCGAGATAAGGTTGCGCGCTGCCGATGCGGAAATAACTGGCGCCACCCACTTCCAGCAGGTAGACGAGGGCCAGCGGCCCCAGCGAGATCGAGACGGGCGGGCTGCTCAGCTCCGGATACGCGGCCTGGTGGTTCGCGGCAAACGCCGGGCCCCAGTCCACGTACACGTACGTATCGGCATGCATCTGCCCGTCGGCACGCGTGGTCACCATCACGAGCTTTTCCTCGGCCAGCAATTCGCTGGCCAGGCCCGGACGCTGGGGCGGGTTGTACAGCACGGCCAGGTCGAGCGAGCCGTCGTGCACGGCGTCGAGCAGGCGCGCGGGGCTGTCGACTTCCGCGCGCAGGGCGATCTCGGGGCAATCACGGCTCATGCGTATCAACCAGTCGCCGAGCAGCGGCTGCCACAAGCTCAATTCGCAGCCGATACTGACGGCGTCGTCGCGCCCCGGCGGCAAGGCCACCTGATGGCGCGCCCTTTCCCACACCTGCACCATAGTGGCCGCATGGCGCATGAAGCGCTCGCCGGCCGGCGTCAGGCGCGCGCCCGCCTTGTTGCGCACGAACAGCTGGCGCCCCAGTTGCTGTTCCAGGGTGCGGATGCGGGCGCTGACGGCCGTCTGCGTCACGTGCATGCGTTCGGCGGCCATGATGAAGCTGCCGCAGGACGCCACTTCGAGGAAGGTACGCGCTTGATTGATATCCATCAATCCATGATATCAGCTGACACGCTCATAGCCGCCCAATACGCCCTGCTTCGACAGCACCCATTGCCACAGCTGCAGGTCGCGCGCGCGGAAGGCGCCCGCGCAGGACAGCAGATAGTAGGACCACATGCGGTGGAAGCGCCCGCCCAGCTGGGCGGCAAAGCGCGGCCACGCCCGCTCAAAATTGGCATGCCAGGCCATCAGGGTCTTGTCGTAGTCGGCGCCGAAGTTGTGCAAGTCTTCGGCCACGAACAGATCGTCCATGGCGTCGCCGATCTGGCCGATCGACGGCAAGTCGCCATTCGGGAAGATGTATTTGTCGATCCACGGGTCGCACGTGGAATGGCGCTTGTTTTTGCCTATCGTGTGCAGCAGGAACAGGCCGTCGTCTTCCAGGCATCGGTGCGCCACTTCCATGAAGGTGCGGTGATTCTTGTGGCCCACGTGCTCGAACATGCCGATGCTGAAGATGCGGTCGAATTTTTCATCGGTGTCGCGGTAGTCCTGCAAGCGGATGTCCAGGGGCTCGCCGCCCGGCATGGCGCGCGCATACGCGGCCTGCTCTTGCGAAATCGTCACGCCCACGCACCGCACCTGGTATTTTTCCGCCGCATAGCGCATGAAACTGCCCCAGCCGCAGCCGATATCGAGCACGCGCATGCCCGGCTCCAGGCGCAGTTTGCGGCAGACCAGGTCGAGCTTGGCCTCCTGCGCCTCGGCCAAATTGCCCGCATCCTTCCAGTAGCCGCACGTGTACGTCATGCGCGGGTCGAGCATGGCCGCATAGAAGGCGTTACCGAGGTCGTAGTGCTCCTTGCCCACCATCCAGGCGCGGCGTTCCGTCTGCAGGTTGAACAGGCGCGCGGTCAGCGCGTGGAAGGCCAGGCGCATGGGGCGCACGTCGTCGCCCAACCTGGCGCGCAGCAAATGGCAAAAGAATTCGTCGAGCTGCTGCGCATCCCAGTCGCCGTCCATGTACGCTTCACCGAGGCCCAGGTTGCCGCTGGCGAAGGCGCGCTCGGGCACGCCCGGCTTGCGCAGCTGCATGTCCCAGGCGGCGCGGCCATTCAAATGGATATCGGCCCTGGCCAGCAGCTCGGCCGCTTCGCGGGTCAGCCTTGTGTCGAGTCGAAGTTCAGTACGATCTGCTGGTGCTTGCTGTAACTGTGTCATTTGCTGCGTGTTCATGCCCTGCCGCCTCCAGATGGTTGGTACTGGCGCCGCGCCAGCCATCAAATTATCCGCCCGCCACCGCCATCTGGATAATGAAACATCATGGCCATTCATATTAAAATAATTGCTTCAAAATGATTTGAATCAAATATTTTATGGAAATATCTTATACAAGAAGCGCACCGTAGCATGAAAAAAGCCGCCCGTAAGGCGGCTGTTCGCGGCAAGTTCGCGCCTGCGGCAGCAAGATCAAAAGTCGTGATTCGGCGGATACTTGCTGTAAAAATCGTTATCCCATTTGAAGTTGGTAAACGCCACCGTCATCGATACGTCGAGCGCTTCGACGAAATGCCAGCAGCCGACGGGCAAAAACAGGATCTCGCCCGGCGCCAGCACGCATTCGCGCACCTGCACGTCGGCCATCAGCGGATAGCGCCGCACGTCGATGTCGCGCCCGTCGACGGGCGTAAAACAGTGGCGCTGGTTGTACACGCGCGCCACCTCGCAGGCGGCCATGATGCGCAGCCGCTTGCGCCCTTTGACCTGCGCCATGAAGTTGTTCGTCAGGTCGTGGTGGAATGGCGTCACCGTGCCGGCGGGGCCGAACCACAGAAAACCCGTGCGGCCGCCATCCTGCTTCAGGTATTCGGGCAGCTGGCCGATATCGTCCCACAGCTCGCGCAAGGCTTGCCGGTTCTGCGAATTGTTATTCGCCGTCATATAGAAATCGTTGGTCGCGCCGCTGCCCTCGACCAGGCTCGCATACTCGCCGAACGCCATCTTGCGCTTGTGCGCCACGCTGTTCATTTCGTACTGATCATCCGCCTCGCGGCCGAACTGCACTTCCACTTCGCGCTGAGCGTAATGCTCGCGGAAATAGGCGGGGCTCCACTTGGCCATGGCGGGCCAGTCGTCCATCATGCCCGTGATGATCACGGGCTGATTGGTGGAGTAGTACTCGTCGAGGAATTCCTGCGCCGTCAATTTGTCGCGGCGGGGAATCTCGGGGTCGCGCAGCTGGTTCAGCTTGCGCTGGATATCGATCACCCAGTCGCGCTTGGCCAGGCGGTTCGACAGGCGCACGGCGCCGGCCAGATAGGGACTCTGCAGCGCCAGCTCGATTTCGCGGCGCGCCAGGGGCTCCGCAATGCCCGCCTGTTGCAGCACCGGCATCAGCGCCGACGGATGACTGCCCAGCATGAGGTTTTCCGCGATCCAGCTGCGCCACTCGCGGCTCAGCTCCTGTTCCTGCTGCTTGACTCCGAATGTCGATACCGCCGCCATCGCCCGTCTCCTGTTTTTTATGTGAACAAGCGGCCGGGCAGCAATGCCGCCCGGCCGCGTCTTACTCTACTCCAGTGTTACCGCACTTTCCACACCTCGGTCGCCAGCACGCCATTCGCATCGCCATCGAGTTCCCACGAGAACGCGCCGCGCAAGCCCTGATCCTTCACGTATTTCACCTTGGTGCCGATGACGGTCGGATCGTCATAGCTCCACCACTGGCCGCCCGCACCCGTGTACAGGTACAGCTGCTTGGTCACGGGATGGTAGTAGCGCGTGCCGGCCTTGGCGACGAGGATTTTATAGTCCTCGATGCCCGACTCGTAGGTGCCCGGCGCCGTGCCCGTGGCCGCCTGGTACAGGCCATCGCCGTTCGGTCCTGGCGCCACGCCCGTCCAGCCGCGGCCATAGAACGGTATGCCCAGCAGCAGCTTGTCGCGCGGCACGCCGGCGGCAATCATGTACTGCACCGCCTTGTCGCCCACGTATTCGCGCGCCATGCCCGTCGACGGATCGGCAGGGTCGGCAAACAGCTGGGCATTGAAGTTGGTGCTCGTTTCCCAGCCGCCGTGGAAGTCGTAGGTCATCAGGTTGATCCAATCCATGTACTGCGAGTACAGGGCCGGTTCCGTGTTGTCGATCTTGTCCTTGCCGGCGCCGACAGCCGCCGTCAACAGGTAGCGCTTGCCGTTGGCCGCGCCCAGCGCATCGAGCTGACTGCGGAATTCCGCCATCAGCAAGGTGAAGTTGCGCTTGTCGTTGGGGCTGACCGTGTTGTACGGCTGGCCGCCGCCGACCGGATATTCCCAGTCGATGTCGATGCCGTCAAAGATGTTGGCTGCCGCGCCCACGCCGCCGCGACCGCCCTGCACCGGCAGGTTGCCCTTGATGTAGATGTCGATGCACGAACGCACCATCTGCTTGCGCAGCGCATCGGTGGCAGAACCGACGGAGAAGTTCTTCGACCAGCTCCAGCCGCCCAGCGAGATGAACAGCTTCAGGTTCGGGTGCGCCGCCTTCAGTTTTCTCAACTGCAGGAAGTTGCCCGACAAGGGAGCATCCCAGGGAATCGCCTGGCCATCGACGGTACGCTTCGGCGTGCGGATGTAGTCGGCCTCGGCATCGCCACCCGTACCCGCATCCGGCGAATTCGGATTCGTCGCGCCCGGCTCGGCCTTGGTGATCATGCCGCATTCATAGCCGCCGTTTTTCGGGTAGATATTGCCGAAGGCGTAGTTGATGAAGGTCAGCTTGTCGGCCACGCCGCTCGTGTGCACGTTCGCCACTTCATAGTCGCGGCCATACACGCCCCACTGCGCGAAATAGGAGCCGACTTCACGGCCCGTTGGGGTCGGCGTTGGCGTTGGCGTAGGGGTTGGCGTTGGGGTCGGAGTAGGCGTCGGAGTCGGTGTTGGCGTTGGAGTAGGCGTCGGAGTCGGTGTTGGCGTTGGAGTAGGCGTCGGAGTCGGAGTCGGCGTGGTGCTGCAGATCTCCTGGCTGGTCCATGGCTTGCCCGTGCCGGCGCCGCCGCTGCTGGTCGACGGGTTGTCGCCCTGCGTCCAGTAATTGGCGCGGTAATTCGTGCCCGCATAGCTGACGGTGGCGCCCGCGCTATAAGCCGTGCCGGCCGCCCACGCCAGTGCGCAGGTGCCGCCGGTTGGCGTCGGGGTCGGCGTCGGGGTCGGTGTTGGGGTCGGTGTTGGGGTCGGGGTTGGGGTCGGGGTTGGCTCCGGTGTCGGGGTGGGCGTCGGCGTTGGGGTGGGAGTCGGGGTCGGCGTGGTGCCGCCGTCGCAGGTGCCGCCGGCGCTCCACAGGCTAGGCGTGGAAACGGGATTCCAACCCGAGCCCACGTGATCGGTCTGCGTCACCAGGGCCGTGTAGTTGGCGCCCAGGTACGTGACCACCGTGCCCGCGTTGTAGGTGCCGCCCTCCTGCCATGGCACGCAAGCGACGACCGTGCTGGCCGCCAGCAATTGCGAACCAGCCGGCGCGCCGGCGTCACCGCCGCCGCCACCGCATGCCGCCAGCACGCCGCCGCTGGCCAGACATACCATCATGTTCCTGATTGTTTTTTTAAGTATTAAATTTTCCACGTTGTCTCCTGTTCAGGTTTGCAGAAATGCCACTCTGCTTCGCAAATAACTACCCTGTGATTTTGTTTTTTGCAGTTGCAAGAACAGCATGCTGCTGAAAAAATAGGCGGTCAAGTGGTTTTGAAGTGGCATCAAAGTGAGCAATACCACTTCACACAGAAAGCGCAGCGGAGGGTGCAGACGGCGTGTTATCCTACTGGACAATCAAAAAACGGCAGAGGGAGAATGAAAAAAGACGCTGGATCGGGAAAAGACAGACCAGTTTTATAACACGGTGTAAGTGGTATTGCGCCAGCTTGGCGCGCCGCTGAACGCGGCAGCAGCGGGTGCCTGCCTGGCCACCCGCCGCGTTTAAACGTTTATTGCGCTAGGTCAAACACTGCCATCGATTCCACGTGGGAGGTATGCGGGAACATATTGACCACGCCCGCCTTGCTCAGCACATAGCCCGCTTCCAGCGCCAGGATGCCGGCGTCGCGCGCCAGGGTCGATGGGCTGCACGATACGTACACGATGCGTTTCGGCATCAAATCGGGACGCACTTGCGACAGGCCGACCAGCGCCTGGCACAGGGCCATGGCGCCGTCGCGCGGCGGGTCGACGAGGATGCGGTCGAACTTGCCCAGCGCAATCAGGTCATCCGTCGTCACTTCGAACAGGTTGCGCGTCGAGAACGAGGTTTTTTCCGCCAGACCATTGGCCAGCGCGTTTTCCAGCGCCCGCTCCGTCAGGGCGGTGCTGCCTTCGATACCGACCACTGCGCTGCCTTGCGTGGCCAGCGGCAAGGTGAAATTGCCCAGACCACAGAACAGGTCGGCCACGCGGTCCGTCGGCTGCACTTCCAGCAGGCGCAGCGCTTTCGACACGAGCACGCGGTTGATGTGATGGTTCACCTGCGTGAAATCGACGGGCTTGAACGGCATCTTGACGCCGAATTCCGGTAGCAGGTAGTGCAATTGCTTGTCGAGCGGATAGAACGGCACGGCCGTTTCCGGGCCTTTCACCTGCAGCCACCATTGCACGCCGTATTCGTCGGCAAAGGCCTTCAATTTCGTTTCATCATCCGCCGTCAACGGCGCCATGATGCGCAAGACCATGGCGGTGACGTCTTCGCCCACGGCCAGCTCGATCTGCGGCATCTGGTCGAAAATCGACAGCGAACCGATCAGCGCACGCAGGGGCAGCAGCATGGCGGAGATATGCGGCGGCAAGATTTCGCAGCTATCCATGTCGGCGACAAACGCCGATTTCTTTTCATGGAAGCCCACCAGCACGGCGTCTTTCTTCTTGACATGGCGCACGGACAGGCGCGCGCGGTAGCGGTAGCCCCACGTCGGGCCATACATGGGGCGCATGATGCTTTGCGGACGCACCTTGCCGATATGCCACAGATTGTCTTCCAGCACGCGCTGCTTGATCGCCACCTGCGCCGACGGTTCCAGGTGCTGCATCGAGCAGCCGCCGCAATTGTCGAAATGCTTGCACTTGGGCGTCACGCGCATCGATGATTCGCGGTGCAGCGCCGTCATGCGGGCCATTTCCCAGTTCTTCTTTTTCTTGAACGTCACAAAGCTGACGCGCTCGCCCGGCAATGCGCCTTCGACAAACACGACCTTGCCCGGCGAGCCGTCTTCGTTCTCAATATGGCCAACGCCACGGGCGTCCATGTCGAGCGATTTGATTTCGATGATATTTTCTTGCATAGCGATCAATAGGTAAGAGTGGGCCAGGACGCAGGGCCGCGCTGGAACTTGAAAGAATGGGGGAAAGGTCAGGCGCCGCGAGCGGGGCGTATGATAGCAGATGCGGCCCCGGAAATACCGGGACCGGGCGTCCTACAATAATGAGTCGCGCACGACGCCGCGTGCCGCCATGGCGCGTTTCAGTTTAATCAGCGCTTCCTGCTGGATCTGGCGTACGCGCTCGCGCGTCACGCCCATTTCCTCGGCCAGCGTTTCCAGCGTGGCCGGATCGTCGTTGTCGAGGCCGAAACGGCGCATGATGACGACGCGCTGCTTGTCGGGCAGCTTGGTCAGCCAGTCGCGCACCAGCACCGTCATTTCATGGTGTTCGGCGCGCGCGTCGGGGCTGTCTTCGCTGGCGCCGGGCAGCATGTCCATCAAGGACGACTGCGGGTCGTTGTCGAGCGGTGCGTCGAGCGAGGTGGCGTGCTCGGACAGGGCCAGGATATCCTGCACCTCCTCCACGGGACGGCCCACCAGATGGGCGATGTCTTCCGCCGTGGCCTCCTTGCCGTCGTGGTGCTGGGCTTCCAGGTGGTATTTGCCGCGCAGGATTTGATTGAGTTCGCGCACCATGTGCACGGGCAGGCGCACCGTGCGCGCCTGGTTCATGATGGCGCGCTCGATGCTCTGGCGTATCCACCAGGTGGCGTAAGTAGAGAAACGGAAACCGCGTTCGGGCTCGAACTTGTCGATGGCCCGCATCAGGCCGATGTTGCCCTCCTCGATCATGTCGAGCAAGACCACGCCGCGGTTGATGTAATGCTTGGCGATCGACACGACGAGGCGCAGGTTGTGCTCGATCATGGTTTGCCGGGCTTCGAAATTGCCCTGCTTGGCAAGGGTGGCGTAATGCACCTCTTGCGGCGCCGTCAGCAGGGGCCGCGTGCCGATCTGGTTCAGATAGTGCTGCGTGGTATCGGTCGACAGCTCGGCCGCCAGCACTTTTTTCAGTTCATCGACACTTTCGACCACCACGCTGACGCTGGCCACCTCGCCGCCCTCGCCCGCGTCGACGGCGTCAATGCCGTCGAGCTCGCCGATATCGTCCGTCACGACTTCGTCTGCCCCGTCTTCCGGCAGTTCCGGGTCATCGTCCAGCTGATCGTGCGGCGCGTGTGTCATTGCTTTACCTAACGGTTAGGCAGGAATTTCGAAGGATCGACGGGCTTGCCCTGCTGTCGGATTTCAAAGTGCAGCTTCACGCGGTCGGCATCGGAATCGCCCATTTCAGCGATGGCCTGGCCTTTGTTGACGTTCTGCCCTTCCTTCACCAGGATGCTGCGGTTATGCGCATACGCCGACAATAAACTATTACTGTGCTTCACGATAACAAGATTACCATAACCACGGATTCCGCTCCCGGCATACATGACTTTTCCCGCGCCGGCGGCCACCACTTGCTGGCCCGCCTTGCCTGCGATATCAACGCCCTTGTTCTTGCCTTCGTCGAAAGTGCCGATGACCTTGCCTTCGGAAGGCCACATCCAGCTGATCTTGTCGTCGCCAGGCGCCGATGCGGCAGGGGCTGCCGCGGCGGCGGCAGGTGCCGTGGCGACGGTTGCCGCCGGCGCTGGCGCAGGCTTGGCGTCGCTGGTGCCGCCATCGGCGCGCAGCTCGGCCAGGGTGGCGTCGGAATAGGCGCGCTTCTCGCCGCGCGGGCCCGTTTTCTTCGGCACGACAGGCGCGGCCGGCTTGATTTCCGTCGACGGCGGCATGACGATGGCCGACGTTTGCGCGCCGCCCGTGTCGCCGGTCGGCGGCAGCACGCGCAGCACCTGGTCGACCTTGATGTCGTTCGGGTTGCTCAAGTCGTTCCAGGTCACCAGGTCGCGGTAATTCTGGCCGTGCTCGAGGGCGATGCGCAACAGGGTGTCGCCACGCTTGACCGTGTAATAGGCCGGGTCGCGGTCGCGCGGATCGCTGGCGGCGGCGCTGCTGCTCGGTGAATGGCGCTCCACGACGGGCGCCTGGACGCCGGTCGTGCCGCAACCGCTCAACAGCGCGGCCAAGGTGATGCTACATAGAAGTATGTTACTTTTCTTAATCATTCGCATGTAATTGTATGTCCTGCTTGCTAGCTGATCCGGGGATCATATGGTGCCCGGGCGCAAAGGCACGAAATGGCAATCTTCCAGGGTCTGGCTGGTCCATTCCATTTTCCCCACCCGGGTAATGAGTTGTAAGTGTTGCAATTTAGCCCCCACCGGCGCAACCAGACGCCCGCCGGGCGCCAGCTGTTCCAGCAGGGCTTGCGGGACTTCCAGGCCGGCTGCGGCAAGGATGATCCCGTCGAAGGGCGCCGCCTGCGGCAGGCCAAGCATACCATCTCCGTACTGCAAACGCAGATTCGACACGCGCAGCGGACGCAAATTGGCCTTCGCCAGCTCATGCAGAGGCCGGATACGCTCGATCGAATACACCTCTTTCGCCACCAGCGACAGCACCGCGGCCTGGTAGCCGCAGCCCGTGCCGATTTCCAGCACGCGCTGCAGCTTGCCGCCCTGGCGCATCACTTCAATCATGCGCGCCACGATGTACGGCTGCGAAATGGTCTGGTGGTGGCCGATGGGCAAGGAAGCGTCGATATACGCCTGCGACGCCAGCGCCTCGTCCATGAACATGTGGCGCGGCACGGCTTGCAGCGCGTCGAGCACGACCTGGTCCTTGACGCCCTGCTTCGCCACGCGGGCCACCATGGCCCGGCGCACGGCCTCCGAGACGAGCGGGTTTTGCCGCGGCGGCGACACGACGGCCGGCTGCGCCCGCTCATTGGCGATCGCTTGCGCACGCGACGGTGCGATGGCCGCGTGCGCGCCATACGGCTGCACCACGCCGCGCGCCGCGTTTTGCGCCGCATTCTGCGTGGCCGTCTGCGGCGTGGCGATCCTGGACTGGGCCAGCGACTGTCCCCCGCCCTGCCTGGCGGGCTTGCCGGCCAGCGAATCGAGGGATAGGGGGAAGGTACGCGGCTTGTCAGTCATAGTGAGCGGTCATGCCAGGCCTTTTGCCAGTGCATCGAGTTGGGTGGTATGGGTCAGATCGATCTGCAGCGGCGTGATCGATACTTGTCCATGTTCAACGGCATGGAAGTCCGTGCCCGGACCGCCCTCCTTGGCCGCGCCGGCCGGGCCGATCCAGAAGATTTCACGGCCACGCGGGTCGAGCGCGCGGATGACGGGCTCGGCCGAATGGCGCTTGCCCAGGCGCGTGGCCACCACGCCTTGCAATTGCTCGTAAGGGATGGCCGGGATGTTCACGTTCAGCAGATACGGTTTTTGCAGGGCGTCAAACTGGCGTTCGACGATTTCCCTGGCCACGCGGGCGGCCGCGTCCAGGTTGGCCCAGCCAAACTGCGACTGGGAAAAGGCGATGGCGGGAATGCCGAACAGATAGCCTTCCGTGGCGGCCGCGACGGTGCCCGAGTACAGGGTGTCGTCGCCCATGTTGGGGCCGTTGTTGATGCCGGACACCACCAGGTCGGGGCGCTCGATGAGCATGCCCGTCAGCGCCACGTGCACGCAGTCGGTGGGTGTGCCGTTGACAAAATAAAAGCCGTTGGCGGCCTTGTGCACGGACAAAGGCCGGTCCAGGGACAGCGAATTGGACGCGCCCGAACGGTTGCTGTCGGGCGCCACCACGACGATGTCGGCAATGGGTGCGAGCGCGTCGGCCAATGCCTCCAGGCCGGGCGCCAGGTAACCGTCGTCGTTACTGATAAGAATTCTCATAACGAGATTTTACCTGAAGCAATGCCCACACTGCGCATGCCGCACGCCGATAGGCAGCATTTTTTGTGCCGCCGCGCGAAGATGGGCGCCAGGTCAGCGCTGTTCGATGCGCGCTTCCGACAACGCCCCTTCCAGCGCCTGCACTTCATCCTCCTGCAAGGCCAGCAAGGCATTCAGGTCGCCTTGCAACTTGTACATTCTTTTCAGCTGCGCCATGCCGCGCCTGCGCAGCTTGCCCGGCACGCCCGGGCGCAGCAGGCAGGACTTCAAATGTTCGGCCAGTTCGCCCGCCTGCGGATACTGCTCCCGCTCGATCATGCCTTGCAACATCGAGATCATGCTGGCCAGGGTGTCCGGCTCGGCCCCTTCGTGGCCGCTGGCGCGGCCAGCCAGGATGGTTTCCTGCAAATGCCGCGCGCCGTCGAGCACGCTGTCCGCATGCCCCGTGACGGGGGCGTTCAACAGCCGGTCGCTGCCGCTGAGCACGGCATCTTCCAGCAGGCGCGCCGCCTCGCTGTCACCCTGCTGCTGCAAGGTGCCGGCCAATTGCGTCTTGCTGTGCAAGGTATCGAGGTGGTCTTCGCCCAGCAGGCGCGCATGCACTTCCAGCACCTGCTCCTGCACGCTGCGCGCCGCATCGAGTTCACCGCGCCGTAGCAGCGCCTCGGCCAGCTTGCGCTGGCTCATCAAGGTTTCCGGATGGTCGAGCCCGCGCGTGCGCTCGCGCACCGCCACCTGGTCTTCGTGCAGTTGGCGCGCGCCGGCCCAGTCGCCCTGCCCGGCCACGATATCGGCCAGCAAATCGCGCGTGGACAAGGTGGCCGCATGATCGCTGCCCAGGCGCCGCTCTTGCACCTGCAGCACGGCGGCGAGCAGGCGCCGCGCGCCTTCCAGGTCGCCTTCACGCCCCAGCGCCTGCGCCAGGGCCAGCTTGCTGCGCAAGGTATCGCCGTGCTCGGCGCCAAACAGGCGCTCGCGCGCCGCCACCACCGTGGCCAGCACTTGCTGCGCCTGTGCCAGCCGGCCCATGCGCAGCAAGGTGGCGGCGCGGCCATCCATCGCATCGAGGGTCAGCGGATGCTCGCCGCCCAGCTGGCGCGCATAGGTGACCAGCACCGTATCCTGCAGCAGCAGCGCCGCCGCCAGCTCACCCTGCTGCAACAGGGTTTGCGCCAGGCAGGCCCGGGCGGCCAGGGTGTCCGGATGTTCGCCGCCCAGCACGCGCTCGCGCACATCGAGCACGTCTTCTTCCAGGAAGCGGGCTTCATCGAACTTGCCCAGCTGGCGCAGCAGGCGCGCCATGCCGCTCTTGCACGCCAGGCTGTCGGGATGCTCCTCGCCCAGCAGGCGCACGCGGATCTCGACGCTCTGGCGGAACGCGTCGAGCGCCTGCGCGCTGCGCCCATCCTTGCGGTACAGCTCGCCCAAACGGGCCAGGTCGCGCGCCAGCGGCAAGGCCACGGCGCGGCCCGGTTCGGCCAGCAAGGCCTGGCGCGCCTCGCTGATGGCGCCCAGCAAAGCGATTTCACGGCTCGACTGCCATGGGAAGTAGCCGCCCGTCAGCCACTGCAAAAAGGCTTCGAAGGTGCGCGTGAGGGAAAAGCGGTCGCCGCCCTGGTCGATGCGCACGGCCAGCTGCTCGCCATAGGCAAAGGTTTTCGTCTGCTGCAGCTGGACTTCGTCGAAATAGCTGTCGAGGGCGATCTGCGGCAAGCCATAGGAGGTGCGCAGCAGGCGCTCGAACATGGGCTGGAAGCCGGCGATGCCCTTGTGCGCGTCGCCGCGACGCCACTCGGCGCGCTGCGCGCCATCGCCCATTTCTATGCGCGAGGGCAAGGGATACACGAGCAGCGGACGCTGTTCGTCTTCATGGCTGCGGCGGTACTCGATGGCTCGCGTGACGAGCGCGTCGACGCCTTCCAGGCTTTGCCGGTTCGGCGTGAAGACCACCACGAGCTTTTTCGGCAGCAAGGTGGTGCAGATGCCGGCGCTGTCCGTGCGGCCCGTGCGCGAATCGACGAGCACGTAGCGAAAATGCTGGGCCAGGGTATCGGCGAAGCAGCGGAACAGGGCCGGGCACGTGTCGAACAATTGATCCCAGCGCATCTGCGCCAGGCGCTCGCTGTAGCTGGCATCGAAGCGCCCCGCGCGCATCAGATACAGCGGACTGCCCTGATCGACACGCACCACGTACTGCTGCCAGTCGATGGCGTCGAGCACGCGCTGGGCCAGCGCCGCGTCTTCGCGTCCTGTGCCTTGTCCGCCGGCGCGCCCGCCCGCCGTTTCCAGGCTGATGCGTTCGAGCTGCTGGCGGCACGCTTCGAAGAACTCGAGCACGCCCGGCCGCTCCTCGTGCTGCTCGAAATAATGGTGCAAGCCCGGCGCTTCCATGTCCCAGTCCAGCATCAGCACGGGCACACTGGCGTTTTCACGGCGCGCCAGCAGGACGGCGATATTCGACAGGGCCATGGTGCGGCCGGTACCGCCCTTGTAGGAATAGAAGGTGACGACTTCGCCAGGGGCGCTCAAAGGCGGCAGGGAGAGGCGTTGGCATTCCATGACAGGACCTTTTACGTGATTAACGTGGAAAGTGGGGAGGCGGAATGGCACGCCATTCCGGTGGAATATCGGGCAACACGAAACGGCTGCAATCGTGGCCGGGCGGTGTTGACCGCTTGAGCAAGTGGTAATGCGTGGCGATGCGCTGCACGATGCGTTCGATGTCGGGCAGATATTGGGGGTTTGACTTCAGGTCGCCGCTGGCCAGCGTATAGCCGGAAAAATCGACGTACAGGCCCGACTCCGTGATTTGCGGCGGCAAGCCGTCCGGATGGCGCGTCATGATGATGGGAATGATCAGGTGGCTGGGCAGTTCATACCAGGCGCGCCGCTCCTGCTCGATCAGCTGCATGGCGGCAAATTCGCGCCGCGTATAGCCGTGCGCTTCATATTTGGGCGTATACAGCACGATCATGCAGACGCTCTGGCACATGGCGCGCGCCACGCGCAAGTCGATATCGTCGCCGCCGCCCAGCTGCTCGCTGTCGATGAACAGGACCTCCTCGCGGTCCAGGTGCGGCTCCAGATAGCACGCCAGCGCCTCGATGAGGTCATTTTTGAACTTGTTCATGAACGCATATTGGCCGTGTGCATAACTCAAGAAACAGCCGTAGCGGATCTCCATGGCATCCCCCTGTTCCCCGTGCGGCCCTGCCATCGCCGCGCCTTGCCCCTGTAAGGCATGGGCTCACTGTAGACCGCTCAGCAACAACCTTTTTGCGCTGGCGCAAAGATGTGTCTGGCGTCCTGGACATGCGTCACAATGCCAGAAACTGGCGTGATCGCGCCGCTTTCTGGCATGACAAGCGCGCAAGCCAGCAGCGCGCGAAAAATCGCTACTCGCTTGATAATAAAGGGAAATAAGCCGGCGCGCGGGTGGCGCCGGCAAGCGGGGCTTAAGCGCCCTTGGCAGGCAGGTTGCGGAAGAACTCCACCACTTCGGCGGTATCGCGCGTGCGCTTGAACGGCGGCAGGCTTTGCCAGATGCGCTTGCCATACGGCTTGGAAATGAGGCGCGGATCGCAAATCATCAGTACGCCCCGGTCGCCCTCGTCGCGGATCAGCCGGCCCGCGCCCTGCTTCAGGTTGATGATGGCTTCCGGCAGCGAGTGGTGCATGAAACCGTTCTTGCCCTGCTTTTCCATCACTTCGATGCGCGCGGCCAGCACGGGGTCGTCGGGCGGCGCGAACGGCAGCTTGTCGATGATCACGAGGGACAAGGCATCGCCGCGCACGTCAACGCCTTCCCAGAAGCTCTGGCTGCCGATCAGCACGCCATTGCCGGCCGCGCGGAACTGGTCGAGCAATTCCGTGCGGCCCTTTTCTCCCTGGACGAACAGGGGGAAGTTCAGGCCCCGCTGCCTGAATTCGTCGGCCAGGCGCTCGGCGGCGCGCTTGACGGCGCGCAAGGTCGTGCACAGGAAGAAGGTGCGCCCGCCCGCCGCCTCGATGATGGGCAAGGCGCAGTCGATGACGGCGTCCGTGTAGCCGAGCGAGTTCGGTTGCGGCAGATTCTGCGGCACGAACAGCAAGCCTTGCTGGCCATAGTCGAACGGCGACGGCCACGTATGCGACGGCTCGCCCGTCAAGCCCATCTGTTCGGAAAAATGCTTGAAGTCGTTTTTCACAGCCAGGGTAGCCGACGTGAAAATCCAGCTGCGCGGCGTGCCTTCGCGCTGGTTATTGAAGATAGGCGCGATCGACAATGGCGTTTTATGCAATTGCAGGGAGCTGGAAAACGCTTCCACCCAGAACACGGCTTCCTCGCCAGCCGCCACTTTCGCCTTCGGATCGAACTTCCAGCCGCTCAGCTGCTGCGCCAGCTCGACGCCGCGCACCCTGCACTGTTCCAGCGTTTCCGCCCGCTCCGCCTGGGTTTCCAGCACGGCCACCATGCCGTCGAGCTCATCCTTGAGGGTGTCGAGCGCGGGGAAAAAGTCGCTCGACGGGGCGATCTGCGGCAGGGACAGGCGCACGATATCCTGCGGGAAGGTCAGACGCAGGTCGCGCGCCGCCTTTTCCACCACCGTGACGGTCTTGGCCCAGTCGATGCCGCGCGCGTGCGCGAGGCCCTCGGCCAGCACATCGCGGCACAACTCGAGGATTTGCGACGTCGATACCGTATTGCCAAAGAACAAAGTGGCCGTATCGGGCAGCTGGTGCGCCTCATCGAAGATGATGGTATTGGCCGACGGCAGCAACTCCGCCACGCCCGTGTCCTTCAGGGCCACGTCGGCAAAGAACAAGTGATGGTTGACCACCACCACGTCGGCCTGCTGTGCTTCCTTGCGGGCCTTCATCACGAAGCAATCCTGGTAATACTGGCATTCGGCGCCCATGCAGGTGTCGCGCGTGGACGTCACCAGGTTCCAGATCATGGCGTTTTCCGGCACCTTGGCCAGCTCGGCCTTGTCGCCGGAACTGGTCATCTTGATGAAGCGCGAGATTTCGCGCAGATGCCCCACGTCGTCGCGCGACGTCATGCGCCCGTTTTGCAGGGTGCGTTCCAGGTGATAGTGGCAGACGTAGTTCGAGCGGCCCTTGAGCAAGGCGACGGAAACGGGCGCCTGCAGCGCGGCGCGCACGGTGGGGATATCGCGCAGGAACAATTGATCCTGCAAGTTCTTCGTGCCCGTGGACACGATGGTCTTGCCGCCCCACATCAGGGCCGGCACCAGGTAGGCGAAGGTCTTGCCGGTGCCCGTGCCTGCCTCGGCGATCAGGGTCGTCTGGCTGTCGATGGCGCTGGCGATGGCTTTCGCCATTTCCGTTTGCGAACGGCGCGGCTTGTAGCTGCCCACGGCCGGACCGAGCGGGCCGCCGGCGCCAAACAGGCGCTCGATGTCGGCATCATGCTTGCCAGGCGCCGCCTGCGGTTCGGCTGGCAGACTGGCTTGCGGATCGGCCGGCTGGCCATCTGGGCTTACTGGCAATAAATTGTGATCGGTCAAAATATACTTAGGTGAAGGCTGGACTGGACGCTACTGGCGCCCCTCAGGCGGGAACGTCGGGCACCAACTGCATTTTCAGCAAGGTGATGTGATCCTTCAATTGCAATTTGCGCTTTTTCAGGCGGCGCAGCTGCAGCTCGTCATGGTGGCCATCGAGTATCAGCAACTCGATGACGGCATCGAGGTCCCGGTGTTCCACGTTGAGTTCAATCAGGCGCCGCTCTATTTGCTGTGCATCGCTCATGTGTTGCGTTCCAGGCAGTGTTACTAACAATGTGGGGAAACCGGCGCGCGCAGGCAGCCATGGTGCGTAGTTTAACCTGCCGCGCGCCTTAGGGCACGCCATTTCCGGCGTACCCTTGCACGGCAGTCTTACTTGGCCGGCGGCACAGGCACAGCAACGGCTGGCGTGCTGGCGGCGGCCGCCGCCTTGGCAGCCTTGGCCTGCGCTTCGGCCTGGCGCTCGGCCAGGCGTTGCGCCACCCGTTTCTGGCGCTCCACGGCTTCCGCCTGTTTTTTCGCATAGGCGGCTTCACGGGCCGCGCGGCGCGGCGCTTCGGCCGCATCGTCGGCAGCCTGTTTCGCCACCTTCGCCGCTTGCTCGGCCTCGCGTTCGGCAAGGCTCTTGCCTTGCGGCTTGGGCGGCGCCGACTCGGGCGTGACCACCTTCACGGGCTTGGGCACGGCCGCGGCCCGCTGCTCGGCGTCGAGGCGCGCACTTTCCTGCGTCCTGGCCAGGTCGATATCGCGCAAACGCACGGATTCGGCCCGCTTGAAGTAATTCGCTTCCGCGTCGACGGCGCGCAGGCGCACGAGGATCAGGCGGCGCTTTTCCTTGGCCTTGTCGAGGCAGTTATTCACGAAAAACTTGTCGTAGCACTCGAGTTCGCGCGCGGCAAACTCGTTTTCCGCCGCCTCGCGCTCGCTGGCCGACCGCTTCAGCTTGGCGTCCGCTTCTTCCACGGACAGGGTCGCGGGCACTTGCGGTGCACCGACCTCATCTAATGCCGCGGTACCCTGGTGCGCGCAGGCGGACAACGCCAGGACCAGGCCCAGCGCCGCACCCAGCTTGTATAGTGTATTTGCCATCATGTTCATTATCCCTGCCTCAAACGATCGCGTCGGCCGCGCCGCGCTGTTCTTTTTCCATGTATTCGCGCGATTGCATCTCGATGATACGCGAAACGGTGCGGTGAAACTCGTTGGCCAGCATGCCGTTCGTGTACAGCTCATCCGGCGGCACTTCGGCCGACATGATCAGCTTGACCTTCTGGTCATAAAACACGTCAATCAGCCACGTGAAGCGGCGCGCCTCGGACGACTGCGCCGCCGACATGGCCGGTATGCCGGACAATATCACCGTATGGAAGCGGCTGGCGATTTCCAGGTAATCATTTTGCGAACGGGGACCGCCGCACAGCGTGGCGAAATCGAACCAGATGATGCCGCCGGCGCGGCGCAGACAGTGGATTTCGCGGCTCTCGATGCGGATGCGCGCGTCTTCGTCGGCCGTCTCGGCGATGCGCGTGTAGGCGTCGCGCAGGGCCTTGTCGGTCTCCGCGCCCAGCGGAGTATAGTAACTTTCCACCTGCTCCAGCGCGCGGCCGCGGTAATCGACGCCGGCGTCGACGTTCATCACGTCGAGCTTGTCCTTCAGCAGCGCGATGGTCGGCAGCATGCGGTCGCGGTGCAGGCCGTCCGGATACAGCAGATCCGGATCGTAATTCGACGTCATGATGAAGGACACGCCATTGGCGAACAGGGCCGACAGCAGGTTGTACAGGATCATCGCGTCGGCGATGTCGGAGACGTGGAATTCATCGAAACAGATGAGGCGGTATTTCTTGGCGATGCGCTTGGCCACCTCGTCGAGCGGGTCGGCCACGCCTTTCAATTCATCGAGCTGCTGGTGCACGCCGCGCATGAATTCATGGAAGTGCAAACGCGTCTTGCGCACGAGGGGCACGACCGAGTAAAAACTGTCCATCAGGAACGATTTACCGCGCCCCACCCCACCCCACATGTACACGCCTTTCGGCACGGCAGGACGGTTCAGCAGGCGCTTGAAGGTGCTCGAGCGCTGGCCCTTGTAGGCCACCCACTCGTCATAGCACAGCTGCAGGCGGTCGACCGCGCGCCGCTGGGCGGCATCGGCCTTGAAATCACGCTTCTGCAACGCGTGCTGGTAAAACTCTTCTACGTTCATGGGATTCGCTTTAACGCACAAGGGCGCCGGCGGAAAAAATCCGCGAGCGCCCCTGAAGGACTAACTACAATTAAAAGTTCAACGTGCGCTTGTCAACCGCCAATGCCGCTTCCTTGGTCGCTTCCGACAGGGATGGGTGAGCGTGGCAGATGCGCGCGATGTCTTCGGCCGAAGCCTTGAATTCCATCGCCACGACGGCTTCGGAAATCAGTTCGGACGCCATCGGGCCGACGATGTGCACGCCGAGGATTTCATCGGTGGTCGCATCGGCCAGGAATTTCACCATGCCCGAGGTGTCGCCCAGCGCGCGCGCACGGCCGTTGGCCATGAACGGGAAGGTGCCGGCCTTGTAGGCGATACCTTCGGCCTTCAGGGTTTGCTCGGTCTTGCCGACCCACGCGATTTCCGGCGAGGTGTAGATCACCCACGGAATCGTGTTGAAGTTGGTGTGACCATGCTGGCCGGCGATACGCTCGGCCACGGCAACGCCTTCTTCTTCGGCCTTGTGCGCCAGCATCGGGCCGCGCACGACGTCGCCCACCGCCCAGACGTTCGGCAGGTTGGTCTTGCAGTCGCCGTCGACGGCGATGAAGCCGCGCTCGTCCAGCTGCAGGCCGACTTTGTCAGCGCCCAGGCCGTTGGTGTTCGGCGTACGGCCGATCGAGATGATCAGCTTGTCGAACACGGCTTTTTGCGCTTCGCCCTTGGCGTCCACGAATTCCACGGTGACGTCTTTCTTGCCTGGCGTGATCGCACCGATCTTGCAACCGAGGTTGATCTTCAAGCCTTGCTTGGTGAACAGCTTCGACGCTTCCTTGGCGATCTGCTCGTCGACAGCGCCCAGGAAGACCGGCAGGCCTTCCAGTACCGTGACGTCGGAACCCAGGCGGCGCCAGACGCTGCCCATTTCCAGGCCGATCACGCCGGCGCCGATGACGCCCAGCTTGGCTGGTACGGCGTCGATGGCCAGTGCGCCCGTGTTCGACAGGATCAGTTTCTCGTCGAATGGTGCGCCCGGCAGTTCGCGTGCGTTCGAACCCGTGGCGATGACCACGTGCTTGGCCGTCAGGGTTTCGTTGGCTTCGCCCGTCACGCTGATGTCATACGTGCCAGCGGCGGCAGCGGCGAAAGCGGCGCGGCCGTGGAAGAAGGCGATCTTGTTCTTCTTGAACAGGTACAAGATGCCGTCGTTGTTTTGCTTGACGACGGTGTCTTTGCGCTTGAGCATCTGGCCCAGGTTCAGCTTCAGGCCGGCGACGTCGATGCCGTGCTCGGCGAAGCTGTGGCCCGCGTGTTCGAAATGCTCGGACGATTGCAGCAGCGCTTTCGACGGGATGCAGCCGACGTTGGTGCAGGTACCGCCAGGAGCGGCGCCGCCCTTGGCGTTCGACCACTCGTCGACGCAAGCGACGGAAAAGCCCAGCTGCGCTGCGCGGATGGCGGCGATGTAGCCGCCAGGGCCCGCACCGATGACAACTACGTCAAATTGTTTAGTACTCATGTTTTGTTATTCCAATCTCTTCGTCTGGTACGAAAATCCACAATAGAAGGTAAATCACCACGCCGAAGCCGAAGGTCAATGTAAACAGGACGAAGACGAGGCGCCAGATCCACGCTTCCATGCCGGAAGCGCGTCCCAGGCCGCCGCAGACGCCGCCGAGCCAGCGGTCGTTGCGCGAACGGCGCAGGCGGTTGAATTCCTGCACCAGGTCGTTCGCCGGGCCGGCAGCCGCATCGGCGCCGGCGCCGGACGTGCTGTCCGGCTTGTCCAGGTTGATATTGCTCAGGAGCTTGGCTTTCGCTTGCGCGAATTCCGCGTCGCTCAGGGCGCCCGCCAGGTGCAACTCATGCAGACGCTTGATTTCTTCAGAGATGTTCATAGGAATCCTCTTTCATTGAGATCAGCCAGCTGCGTCTTCTGGCAAGGGGTATCAGCTACATTGCCCCGGCGGCTACGCCGGGGGACTACGGTGCTTACAGGTCCAGCAGCAGGCGTGCAGGATCTTCCAGCGCTTCTTTCATCGCCACCAGGCCCAGGACGGCTTCGCGGCCGTCGATGATGCGGTGGTCGTAGGACATGGCCAGGTAGTTCATCGGACGTACCACGATCTGGCCGTTTTCGACAACAGCGCGGTCCTTGGTCGCATGCACGCCCAGGATGGCCGATTGTGGCGGGTTGATGATCGGGGTCGACAGCATGGAGCCGAAGGTGCCGCCGTTCGAGATCGAGAACGTGCCGCCCGTCAGGTCGTCCAGGGTCAGCTTGCCTTCCTTGGCTTTCGCGCCGAATTCACCGATTTTTTTCTCGATGTCGGCGATCGACAGCTGGTCCGCGTTGCGGATGATAGGCACGACCAGGCCGCGTGGCGAACCGACAGCGATACCGATGTCGAAGTAGCCGTGGTAGACGATGTCGTTGCCGTCAACGGAGGCGTTGATGATCGGGTACTTTTTCAGGGCGGCGACGGCTGCCTTGACGAAGAACGACATGAAGCCCAGCTTGACGCCGTGCTCTTTCTCGAACTTGTCCTTGTACTTGTTGCGCAGGTCGATGACCGGCTGCATGTTCACTTCATTGAACGTGGTCAGGATGGCGTTCGTCGATTGCGATTGCAGCAGGCGCTCGGCGATACGTGCGCGCAGGCGGCTCATCGGCACGCGCTCTTCCGGACGGTCGCCCAGGTTGGCTGCCGACGGCGTGGCAACTTGTTGCAGCGCTGGCTTGGCAGCGGCTGGCGCCAGCGGCGCGACAGCTGGCTTGGCGGAAGCGGCCAGGGCGTCGCCCTTGGTCACGCGGCCGTCTTTGCCCGAACCGGCGACGTCGCCGGCGGACAGGCCTTTTTCGGACAGGATCTTGGCGGCGGCAGGCATGGCGACATCGCCTTTGGTCGCGGCGGCTGGTGCGGATGCGGTAGCGGCGTCTTGTGCAGCGGCAGCCAGGGCTGGAGCGGCAACGGCCGACACTTCCATCGGGCTGACCTTGGCCGAGCCGTCGGTGTCGATGATGGCGATGACTTCGCCGGCGACGACGGTGGCGCCGTTATCCTTGATGATCTGCACGATCACGCCAGCGGCAGGCGCAGGCAGTTCCAGCACGACTTTGTCGGTTTCGATATCGATCATGTTTTCGTCGCGCGCAACTGCTTCGCCGACTTTCTTGTGCCATGCGAGCAAGGTCGCTTCTGCTACCGATTCCGACAACTGGGGAACTTTGACTTCGATTTGTGCCATGTAAAACTCCGTTTATTTTGTTATTGCGGCGCCGCCCCTGCGTAGCAAGGGCGGCGCTCCGTCATGATGTATGCAAGCAGGCGCCATGCATGTGCATGGCGCCCCTTATCCTGCCACTTACTTGGTCAGGATAAAACCCTTCAGCTTCGAGAATGCCGTTTCCAGCAGATCTTTTTGCTGGGCGTAGTGCTTGTCATAGTAACCGACAGCAGGCGACGCCGAAGCAGGACGGCCGGCGTAGGCCAGACGTTGACCCGATTCCAGGCCTTCGAAGATGTTGTGCTGGATCTGGAACCAGGCGCCCTGGTTTTGCGGCTCGTCCTGTGCCCAGACGACTTCGACCAGGTTCGGGAACTTCTTCAGTTCAGCAGCGAACGACTTGTGCGGGAACGGATACAGCTGTTCCAGGCGCACGATGGCCGTGTCGGTCTGGCCACGGGTCTTGCGTGCGTTGACCAGGTCGTAATAGACCTTGCCCGAGCAGGCGACCACGCGCTTGACTTTCTTGGCGTCGATTTTGTCGTCGACTTCGCCGATGACGGTCTGGAAACCGCCCTTGGCCAGGTCGGTCAGCGGCGAACCGGCATCCTTGTTGCGCAACAGCGACTTCGGCGTCAGGATGACCAGCGGCTTGCGGAACTGGCGCACCATCTGGCGGCGCAGCAAATGGAAGATCTGCGAAGCCGTCGTCGGCTGCACCACTTGCATGTTGTTGTCTGCGCACAGCTGCAGGAAACGCTCAGGACGCGCGGACGAGTGCTCAGGACCCTGGCCTTCGTAACCGTGCGGCAGCATCATGACCAGGCCCGAAGCGCGGCCCCACTTCACTTCGCCGGAGCTGATGAATTGGTCGATCACCACTTGCGCGCCGTTGGCGAAGTCGCCGAACTGGGCTTCCCAGATCGTCAGGGTGTTCGGTTCAGCGGTCGAGTAACCGTATTCGAAGGCCAGTACGGCTTCTTCGGACAGCACCGAGTCGATGACGGTGAACGGCGCCTGGTTATCCGACACGTTTTGCAGCGGAATGTAGGTACCTGCATCCCAACGCTCGCGGTTCTGGTCATGCAGCACGGCGTGGCGGTGCACGAAGGTGCCGCGGCCGGCATCCTGACCCGTCAGGCGGATGGCGTAGCCGGACGATACCAGCGATGCGTAGGCCAGGTGTTCGCCCATGCCCCAGTCCAGGTTCATTTCGCCACGGCCCATGGTGCCGCGGTCGCCCAGTACTTTTTCAACCAGCGAGTGGACCTTGAAGTCTTCCGGCACGGTGGTGATGCGGGTGGCCAGGCGTTTCAGTTCCGTCATCGGCACGGCGGTGTCGGCCGAATCGGTCCATTTCTTGTTCAGGAACGGCAGCCAGTCGACGGCGTACTTGTTCTTGAAGTTCGAGATGACTGGATCGACGGTATGCTTGCCGGCGTCCATGGCGTCGCGGAATGCGGCCACCATCTTGTCGCCGCCATCGGCAGGGATCACGCCTTGCGCTACCAGCTTGTCCGCGTACAGCTTGCGGGTGCCTGGATGCTGGCCGATCTTCTTGTACATCAGTGGCTGCGTCAATGCCGGCGTATCTTGCTCGTTGTGGCCAAGCTTGCGGTAGCAGATGATGTCGAGGACGATGTCCTTCTTGAATTCCATGCGGTAGTCGAGCGCGATCTGCGTCGCCAGCACCACGGCTTCCGGATCATCGGCGTTAATGTGCAGGACTGGTGCTTCGATCATCTTGACGACGTCCGAGCAGTACAGGGTCGAGCGGGCATCGCGCGGATCCGAGGTGGTGAAACCGATCTGGTTGTTGATCACGATATGCACCGTGCCGCCGGTATGGTAGCCGCGGGTTTGCGCCAGATTCAGCGTTTCCATGACCACGCCCTGGCCGGCGAAAGCGGCATCGCCGTGCACCAGGATAGGCAGCACTTGCGCGCCCTGCGCGTCGCCGCGGCGATCCATGCGGGCCTTGACGGAACCTTCGACCACAGGGTTGACGATTTCCAGGTGCGACGGGTTGAACGCCAGCGACAGGTGGACCGGGCCGCCTGCGGTGGAGATGTCCGACGAGAAGCCTTGATGGTATTTCACGTCGCCTGCAGGCAGGTCGTCGCCATGCTTGCCTTCGAATTCTTCGAACAGTTCCTGTGGCGCTTTGCCCAGGGTGTTGACCAGCACGTTCAGGCGGCCGCGGTGGGCCATGCCGATGACGATTTCCTGCACGCCTTTTTCGCCGGCGCGCTGGATGGTTTCATCCATCGAGGCGATGAAGGTTTCGCCGCCTTCCAGGGAGAAGCGCTTCTGGCCCACGTAGCGGGTGTGCAGATAGCGTTCCAGGCCTTCAGCCGCGGTCAGGCGGTCGAGGATGTGGATTTTTTTCTCTGGGGTGAAATTCGGGGTGGAGCGAATCGATTCCAGTTTCTCTTGCAGCCAGCGCTTTTCGGCCGGATCGGAGATATACATGAATTCGGCGCCGATCGAACGCGTGTAGGTATCGCGCAGATAGTTGAGCAGATCGCGCAGGGTGGCGGTCTCGGGGCCAAAATAGGTATTGCTGATGTTGAACACGGTGTCCATGTCAGCGTCGGTGAAACCGTAGAAGCTCGGTTCGAGCTCAGGAATCATCGGACGTTCCTGGCGTTGCAGCGGATCCAGGTTGGCCCAGTGGGAACCGAGGTAGCGGTAAGCGGCGATCAGCTGCGTGGCGGCGACGCGCTTGCGGCCCATTTCAACATCGAAGGAAGCGGTCACTGTGCGGATCGGACCTGCTTTTGCGCGCTCGGCGAACGAGGCGACGACGGAGGCATGCGCCACGTCAGGCTTGTTGGTGCCATCGACGGCAGGCACGTGCTGCATTGCGTCGAAGTAGGAACGCCAGTTATCGGGGACCGAGCCTGGGTTGTTCAAATATGCCTCGTACAGGTCTTCCACGTACGGAGCATTCCCACCGAACAGGTAGGAGTTGGTCGTTAATTGCTGCATATATTGCTCACCTTTCTTCGCGCTTCGCGAGGAATTAGCGGGTTAATCTAACCTTCCGCGACACGGCCTGACCGGTTAGCGGATTGCACATCAAGTTGTGGGGAAGGGCTTTTATATTGCACCAGCATTCTGCATACCGTCATTTAGAATAGCACGCGGTATTGTAACGCAACAACGGCAAGTTGAATTTTATTTGGCAAGCAAATGTAAGCTGTGTTGTTGATTTTCCCGGGCTTGCAAGCCTGTCACTGTTGTACTTACAGCACATCGGCGGCCCCGCCGGCGTGCCGCTTGCGCCCAACTGGCCTGCCCGGCGAAGACGGCGCCGCGATGGCGGCCAGCCACTCGGGATCGCCGGCAAACCACTGCACCAGGAAGTCGAGCATGGTGCGCAGCAGGGGCGACATGTGCTGGCGCGAGGTGTAGACGCCGTAGATGCCCATGTCCTGCGGCCGGTACGCGGGCAGCAGCTCCACCAGCTGCCCGCTGGCGATCAGCGGCGCGGCCGAAAAGCGCGGCTGCAAGGCGATGCCCGCCCCCGCCACCGTGGCCACCAGCAGGACCAGCGATTCATTCGCCGACAGCCGGCCGCTGACGGGGACAGTGAGCGCTTCCCCGTCGTGCGTGAATTGCCACAGGCTCTTGCCGAAATACGTATAGGTCAGGCAGTTGTGCAGGGCCAGGTCTTGCGCCCGGCGCGGCGTGCCGTGCGCCGCCAGGTACGATGGTGCGGCGCACACCACCGAGGCGCAGCTGGCCAGTTGGCGCGCGATCAGGTTCGGCTCGAGCGCGTTCGTGATGCGGATCGCCAGGTCGATGCGCTGCTCCACCAGGTTGACGGCGCGGTTCTCCATCTGCAGGTCGACGGCGGCGCGCGGGTAGCGCCGCAGGTAAGCGGTTACTGCGCCAGCGAGCGCCGTCTGCGCCAGCGATTGCGAACAGGTGATGCGCAGCAAACCGTGCGGCGTATCGAGACCCTCGGGCGAGGTGACGGCCATGGCGCCGGCCACTTCCAGCATCTGCCGGCAGCGCGCCAGAGTGGTTTCGCCCGCATCCGTCAGGCTCAGACGGCGCGTGGTGCGATGCAACAGGCGCGCCCCAGCCCACTGCTCCATTTCGGCCAGGTAGCGCGTCACCATGGCGCGCGACATGTCGAGCGTCTCGCTGGCGGCCACCATGCTGCCCCGCTCGGCGATGGCGACGAATACTTGTGCGGCGGTGATACGGTCCATGCGGTACTCCCTTATTCATCCGATCCATGCAACTATATATCGCAATCTGCCCTATTTGCCGCGCCTGGTCGAAAGGCGGGAGGGCATTCAATACAGAAAGAACAATATGTTTGCCCACGCCGCCCGCCTCTTCCGCCCATTGGGAACCGTTCCGATGCGGCGCAGTTAGCGCACACCATCGCCGCCAGCGGCGAGCGGCATTGCACCGAGGCTGGCCCCGCTGCCTTACAGCGCGGCCAGGAAGCGCTCATACTCTTGCGCACTGCGTGCCAGCCGCCCGGCATAGTCCGGCTCCTTCGGCCCGTCTTCCGCGCCATAGAAGGCAAAGAAGCGGCGGTTGTCTGCGCCGATATACGCCAGGGTCACATCGAACGGTGCCAGCAGCTGCGCCAGGGTGACGTTCCACTTGCCTTGCGGCGTGAAGTCTTCCTGGCGGATGCCTGCCGTGACGCCCAGCGCCACTTTTCTCCCCTTGAAGGTATCGCCGCCCGTGCCGTAAGCCCAGCCATACGCCAGCACCTCGTCGAGCCACTGCTTGAGCAAGGGAGGGCAGTTGAACCAGTACACGGGAAACTGCAAGACCACATTGGTGTGCGCCTCCACCAGCGCCTGCTCGCGCACCACGTCGATATTTCCATCAGGATAAGCCTGGTGCACATCGTGGATGGTGTAGCGATCTGGATACTGCGCCAACTCCTGCAGCCAGCGCTTGTTGGCGACCGACGTGTCGATGGAGGGATGGAAGACGATAACAAGGGTTTTCAACATGCTGTTTTCCTGAAAATGGACGGATGCACCGGCCTCGCGCTCTGAAAAAGCAAGCGAGCCGGTACCCTGCTCCGCAGCGCTTCATTGCACCGCAAGACGCAGAAACAGCATATCCATGGCGAGTACTTTATACAAGTACGCACATTTATTGCTCATACCATACAAAAAGTAAGCTACTCAACTATAGAAAAGCGCGTTGCCATGCGCATCTGGATCAAACTGGCTGGTGCCGCTCACCCCACTCGCATAGGGTATGCAGCACGGGGATCAGCGAGGCGCCCTTGCTTGACAGAGAGTATTCCACCTTGGGCGGCACTTGCGGATATTCCTTGCGCACGATCAGCGCGTCGGCCTCCAGCTCCTTGAGCACGACGCTGAGTGTCTTGAAGGCGATGCCACCGAGATGGCGCTTGAGTTCGTTATGCCGCAGCACCGTGTTTTCCGCCAGCGCATACAGGATCAGCATTTTGTACTTGCCGCCGATCAGCGACAAGGTGTAGCCAAATGCCGTATCGCCGAGGGCCACGCCGCTGGGAGCGCATGTTTCTTCTTTCATCACGTTCTGCTTGCTGTTGATCCAGGGCTGAGCGTAGCAGCTTTGCGCGCCATCGGCCATGCATGGCCGACATAAAAAAAGCGCGCCGCAAGGCACGCTTTTGTGCGCCAAGCCCCCTGGCCCGTCAAGCCTTGCGGCGGCGCGCGGCGGCGCCGATGGCCAGCAGGCCGGCCATCAGCATCAGATAGGTGGAAGGCTCGGGCACGGGCGATACCTCGAAAACGATGTTATCCACGCCTAGGCTCATATTGCCACCGCTCCACCACAGTCTCAGGCCGCCCAATACCGTTATTTCAGGATTAAAACCGACGATGTTATTGAATGTCGGATCCCGGTCCGAACCAATGTATGCGCGCTGCATGTACAGCATCTTCCCTTGCAGGTCGCTCACTATAAGGTCAGGAATCTGCATCCCGCTGGTTGACAGCATGTCGAAATGGCGCAGGGTCACGCTGGCCCCGGGGCGCAGCGCCGCCATCCAAATCGACACCCCGCTGGCACCGCTGGAATGCACAAAAGACGGCGACAAATATCCTCCAGAGATGGGGCTGACATCCCAGGGCACATAGCTTCCCGTCCAGGGAGCCGAATAGCTGACATCAACGACACCGGCCACATCTCCGTAGGTTTGCGGAATGCCATCGCAAGGCTGAGCGCCGCAAGCAGTGTTGCGGTCATTGAAGTCGAGGGTGTAGACATGCCCAGGCACGGCGGCAGCCGCGCTGGCGCTCGTGGCGGCAAATACGGCACAGCAAAACAGTTGTGACAGTTTCATGTGAGCCTCTCATTGGCTGTAAATAAAATAACAACACAATGATGCTATGCTTGTCGTGAAAGTTGCAATATTTATTACCTATTTATGCAATTTATATCCGGACGACTGGCGGCCAGCAAATGCGCAGACATAAAAAAAAGCGAGCCATCAGGCTCGCTTTTGTGCGCCGGGCCGCAAGGCCGGCAGGAACACTGCGCCGTGACTTAGGCGCGCTTGTCCAGTGGCAGTACTTCACGCGTGGTCGAACCGACGAACAGCTGGCGCGGACGGCCGATTTTTTGCTCTGGGTCGGCGATCATTTCGTTCCACTGGGCGATCCAGCCGATCGTACGGGCCATGGCGAAGATACCGGTGAACAGCGACACAGGGATGCCCAGCGCCGATTGCACGATGCCCGAGTAGAAGTCGACGTTCGGGTACAGCTTGCGCGAAACGAAGTATTCGTCGTTCAGTGCAATCTTTTCCAGTTCCATCGCCAGCTTGAACAGCGGGTCGTCTTGCAGACCCAGTTCTTGCAGCACTTCGTAGCAGGTTTCACGCATCAGCTTGGCGCGCGGGTCGAAGTTCTTGTACACGCGGTGGCCAAAGCCCATCAGCTTGACGCCGGAGTTCTTGTCCTTGACTTGCGCGATGAAGGCAGGGATGTTCTCGACGGTGCCGATTTCTTTCAGCATGTTCAGTGCCGCTTCGTTGGCGCCGCCGTGGGCAGGGCCCCACAGGCAGGCGATACCGGCAGCGATACAGGCGAACGGGTTGGCGCCCGACGAACCGGCCAGACGGACGGTCGATGTCGATGCGTTTTGCTCGTGGTCCGCGTGCAGGATCAGGATACGGTCCAGTGCGCGCACCAGCACGTCGTTAACCTTGTACTCTTCGCACGGGTTGGCGAACATCATGTGCATGAAGTTGGCGCTGTACGACAGGTCGTTGCGTGGGTACACGAACGGCTGGCCGACCGAGTACTTGTAGGTCATGGCGACCAGGGTTGGCATCTTGGCGATCAGGCGGATGGCCGACACTTCGCGGTGACGCGGGTCGTTGATGTCCAGCGAGTCATGGTAGAACGATGCCAGCGCGCCGACGGTGCCCACCAGGACCGACATCGGATGCGCGTCGCGGCGGAAGCCACGGAAGAAGAATTGCATCTGTTCGTGCACCATCGTGTGCTTGGTGACGGTGTCGACGAACTTGGCTTTCTGCGCCGCGTTCGGCAGTTCGCCGTTCAGCAGCAGGTAGCACGATTCCATGAAGTCGGCGTTGACGGCCAACTGTTCGATCGGGTAACCACGGTACAGCAGCTCGCCCTTGTCGCCGTCGATGTAGGTGATCGACGAGTTGCAGGCGGCCGTCGACATAAAGCCTGGGTCGTAGGTGAACTTGCCGCTACCGGCGTACAGTTTGCGGATGTCGATGACGTCCGGGCCAACCGTGCCTTTGTAGATTGGAAATTCAAGCGATGGGCTGCCATCGGAGAACGACAGGGTAGCTTTTGTGTCAGAGATATTCATGGGCTCTTCCTTCTCGGGAGTGAGTCGAAATTAAAATCAAAAATTCTGGCTGCAATTCGCACCGCAATTCGGCAGTGCTACAGCGCGCCACTCGCACCGTTTGCAAACTATCGCCCAGGCGTCTAGGCAATGCGCAGTCGTTGCAGCAGTGCGCGCACATGCGGCAGATCGACTTCGCCTTCCGGCTCTTTACGGGCCAGTACCAGATCCATTAACGCATTGTCCGATAAATCCAGCAAACGCGTCAGCGCGTCAACTTCTTCATCGGTCAATTCGGTTTCATACGCATCGAGAAAACGGGTCAGGATAATGTCGTTTTCCAGCAGGCCACGGCGTGAACGCCAGCGCAGGCGGGCGCGGTTGGCCGGGTCGGCCTGATGCGAGGACAAAATTGATTCTGTCATTTGGTTTACCACTTTACGTGTGCCTTGCGGCACGGTGCTGCTTTGCAGGCGCCGCTTGCAGGCAAGAGAGGATACCCTCTTCCCGCAAACGGCGCCCGGCGGATGCGATCAGGGGGATCAGATCGCGCGGCGGACCATCAATTCCTTGATCTTGCCGATCGCCTTGTTCGGGTTCAACCCTTTCGGGCAGACGTCGACACAGTTCATGATCGAATGGCAACGGAACAGGCGGTACGGGTCTTCCAGGTTGTCCAGACGCGCACCGGTGGCTTCGTCGCGCGAATCGGCGATGAAGCGGTAGGCTTGCAGCAGGCCGGCCGGGCCGACGAATTTGTCCGGATTCCACCAGAACGACGGGCACGACGTGGAGCAGCATGCGCACAGGATGCACTCGTACAGGCCATCGAGTTCTTCGCGCTGTTCCGGCGATTGCAGGCGTTCTTTTTCAGGCGGGATAGAATCGTTGATCAGGAACGGCTTGATCGAATCGTACTGCTTGAAAAATTGCGTCATGTCGACGATCAGGTCGCGGATGACCGGCAAACCTGGCAACGGACGCAGCACGATAGGCTCCGACAGTTCGTTCAGGTTGGTCGTGCATGCCAGGCCGTTCTTGCCGTTGATGTTCATCGCGTCCGAACCGCACACGCCTTCGCGGCACGAGCGGCGCAGGGCCAGCGAGTCATCGACGTCAGACTTGATGCGCTGCAGTGCGTCGAGCAGCATCTTGTCGGTGTCTTTCAGCTCGACCGTCAGGTCTTGCATGTAAGGCTTGGCATCCTGGTCAGGATCGTAGCGGTAGATTTTGAATTTGAGAGTGCGTGCCATGGTATAGCCTTAGAAAGTACGTGGTTTCGGTTTGAAGGTATCAACCGTCAAAGGCTTGGTCACGACTGGCTTGTATTCCAGTCGGTTGCCTTCCGAATACCACAGCGTGTGCTTCATCCAGTTGTCGTCGTCGCGGGTCGGGTGGTCGTCCTGGGCGTGGGCGCCGCGCGATTCCTTGCGCGCTGCTGCCGAAACGATGGTCGCTTTCGCCGTTTCGATCAGGTTGTCCAGCTCCAGCGCTTCCACGCGGGCCGTGTTGAAGACCATCGATTTATCCTTGAAGGAGACGTGCTTGCGGCGCTCGTCGAGCTTCATGATTTCTTCGACGCCCTTGTTCAGCATCTCGTCGGTACGGAACACGCCGCAGTACTTCTGCATCGTTGCGCGGATGTCGTTCGCCACGCCCTGCACGGTTTCCGTGCCGGTCGAGTTTTCCAGGCGCTGCAAGCGGCCCATCGCGAAATCGGCGGCGTCGGCAGGCAAAGGCTTGTTTTCCTTGGCTTTCAGGCCGCTGTTGACGATGTGGTTGCCGGCCGCGCGGCCGAAGACCACCAGGTCCAGCAGCGAGTTCGTACCCAGGCGGTTGGCGCCGTGCACGGACACGCAGGCGCATTCGCCGATCGCGTACAGGCCGTTGACAACCTTGGCCGAATTGTCCGGACCGGTCGGGGTGACGACCTGGCCGTGGATGTTCGTTGGAATGCCGCCCATCTGGTAGTGAATCGTCGGCACGACAGGAATCGGTTCCTTGGTGGCGTCGACGTTGGCGAACTTGTGGCCGATTTCCAGAATCGACGGCAGGCGCTTGGCGATGGTGTCGGCGCCGATATGGCGCAGGTCCAGCATCACGTGGTCCTTGTTCGGACCGCAGCCGCGGCCTTCCTTGATTTCCTGGTCCATCGAACGCGAGACGAAGTCGCGCGGCGCCAGATCCTTCAGCGTCGGCGCATAGCGCTCCATGAAGCGTTCGCCTTCGCTATTGATCAGGATGCCGCCTTCGCCGCGCACGCCTTCGGTGATCAATACGCCCGCGCCGGCCACGCCGGTCGGGTGGAACTGCCAGAATTCCATGTCTTGCAGCGGCAGGCCGGCACGTGCCGCCATGCCCATGCCGTCGCCCGTGTTGATGAACGCATTCGTTGACGCGGCGAAGATGCGGCCTGCGCCGCCCGTTGCCATGACCGTCGTTTTTGCTTCCAGGATCATGCATTCGCCGGTTTCCATTTCCAGCGCGACCACACCGATCACGTCGCCTTCGGCGTCACGGATCAGGTCGAGTGCCATCCATTCGACGAAGAAGTGCGTACGCGCACGCACGTTGCGCTGGTACAGCGTGTGCAACAGGGCGTGACCGGTACGGTCGGCTGCCGCGCAGGCGCGCTGCACCGGCTTTTCGCCGAAGTGGGCCGTGTGGCCGCCGAATGGACGCTGATAGATGGTACCGTCAGGATTGCGGTCGAATGGCATGCCGAAGTGTTCCAGTTCGTACACGACCTTCGGTGCTTCGCGGCACATGAATTCGATGGCATCCTGGTCGCCCAGATAGTCGCCACCCTTGACGGTGTCGAACATGTGCCAGAACCAGTTGTCTTCGGCCATGTTGCCGAGCGACGCGCCGATACCGCCCTGCGCCGCAACAGTGTGCGAGCGGGTCGGGAAGACTTTCGACAGAACTGCGACGTTCAGGCCGGCTTCAGCCAGCTGCAACGACGCGCGCATGCCGGAACCGCCGGCGCCAACGATAACCGCATCAAAGCGGCGGGTAGGGATTGCAGATTTATATGCTGCCACGATTACACACTCCAGAGTATCTGTACCGTCCAGCCGGCACAAGCGATCAACCACAGCATGGTGGCAATTTGCAGGGTCAGACGGAGGCCAGCGCTTTTCACGTAGTCCATCCAGATGTCGCGTACGCCGACCCATGCGTGGTAGAACAGGGCGACGAAGGTCACCAGGCTGAACAATTTAAACCACTGCTGTGCGAACAGACCAGCCCAGCCTTCATAGCTGAAGTTGCTGCCGGTCAGGAAAGAAATAAGCAGGATGGCCACATAGGCCACCATGACGATGGCGGTAATGCGTTGCGCCAGCCAATCGCGCAAGCCGTAATGGGCACCGACGACGAGGCGTTTCGGTCCGATATTATTGTCTGCCATGTTTAAAATACTCCAAACAGTTTCAAAGCGACCAAGGCCGTCAACACCAGGCTCACGACCAGCACGGACGACGCGGTCTTGCGTGCGGAATCTTTTTCGATGGCAACGTGCACGTCCATGAACAGGTGACGGATACCGGCGCAGAAGTGGTGCAGGAAGGCCCAGACGAGGCCCAGGGTGATCAGCTTGACGAACCAGTGCGAGGCGATGCCCTGGAAGTAGGCGTAGGACATTTCGGAACGCAGGCTCAGTTCCAGCATGTACAGGATACATGGCAGCAAGGCGAAAATGATGAAACCGCTGATGCGATGCAGGATCGAGACGATGGCGCCGACAGCCATGCGGTAGTTCGACAATTCGGTAACATGAATGTTACGGAATTGCGGCCGTTCTTTTTTTGGTACTTCTCTTACGGCTTCAGACATAACAAAAACCTCCCCTTTGAATTTCAACTAAATATTGAAGCCGCGATTTTCGCCGATTTTCGCAACCCATACCAATATCTATTGTTACATATAACCAAAATGGTTTTTTACTACAAAATACCGCGCTACTTTCCGTAGTTCACGTAATTTAATTACAGAATCGCCGGCAAAACACGGCCCGCCGGGGCGGGCCATGCTGTCGCTGCGCTTTCCGTTGTCTCCGTTGCCCGCCTTGCGGCAGGCATCTTGCAAGCGATGCACTTCAGCCTGGCTGCTTGTTCGGACGCCCGCAGGCGCCCCGCCGCTTCAGCTGAGTTCATTCTGATAATGATGGCGACTGGTCAGGTACAAGCCCCGGCGCAGTTCGACCGGCTTGTCGCCGTAGGTAAACGACACGCGCTCGGAACTGAGCAAGGGCGTGCCGAGGTCGATATTTAACAATTGCGCGGCGCCCGCGTCGGCGCACACGGCGCGGATCTGTTCGGACGCGCGTATCATGCGCGTGCCAAATTCCGTTTCGAACAGGCCATACATGGGCCCCTTGTATTCCACCAGGCGCTCGGCCGTCAGGCCCTTGAAGATCAGGCCGGGCAGCCACAGCTCTTCGACGATGGTCGGCACGCCGTCGAAATACTGCACGCGCTTGATGAAGATGACGGCGTCGCCGGACTTCAGGTCCATCAGGCGCGCCACGTCGGCCGGCGCGCGCACGCGCTTGACTTCGATAAATTTGCTTTCGGGATAATGCGGCACGCCTTCGTCCGGCACCAGGCGCAGGAAGCGGAAATGCGCGCGCGCCTCATGGTGGGTGGAAACGAAAGTGCCCTTGCCCTGGCGGCGCATGACGAGATTCTCGGCGGCCAGTTCATCGATGGCCTTGCGCACCGTGCCCTGGCTGACCTTGAAGCGGCCGGCCAGCTCGACTTCACTGGGAATCAGTTCGCCCGGCTTCCATTCGCCCGATTGCAGGCTCTGCGTGATGAGCGCCTTGATCTGCTGGTACAGGGGACTGAAGGTGGGAGAAGCGGTCGCGGCAGGCGCGGACACGGCGGCGGCAGTGGTATTAATGCTGGCGACAGGGGTGCTGGTCGCAGTGGCGGCAGGCGTGGCCGGGGTGCCCGCGGTCGGACTGACCGCCCCGCTTGCAGCAGTGGCATTGTTGGTCAGATTGGACGAGGCGGAATTCATAGTCCGACATTTCAACACAAATCACTGCCCGCGTCCAGTAAAACAGACGTAGTTATCTGTCTTATATAAGACATAAGATATGATTGACAGATAGGGATCAGAGGCCTAAACTGCCCTCGATAAAACTTGTGAGCCAGCGTTTTATGCTGTCGGCCAGCCACTCTGGCCTCGTGCAGCACAAGCGTGACGGCAGCGTACACCAGCAATTCGGTGGCGCGGGCCGGTTTTGGTATCATTATAGTTTTTCCGGATAAGCGTAAGCCCAGCTTCAAGCCCGTTTTCTTTCCCATTTTTGGAGATTCATCATGGCTAAAACCCCAATGCGTGTTGCAGTGACCGGCGCCGCCGGCCAGATCGGCTACGCCCTGTTGTTCCGCATCGCCAATGGCGACATGCTCGGCAAAGACCAGCCTGTCATCTTGCAACTGCTTGAAATCCCGGACGAAAAAGCCCAGAAGGCGCTCAAGGGCGTGATGATGGAAATCGACGACTGCGCCTTCCCGCTGCTGACGGAAATGACCGCCCACTCCGATCCGCTGACCGCATTCAAGGATGTCGACGTGGCCGTCCTGGTTGGCGCGCGTCCACGCGGCCCAGGCATGGAACGCAAGGACCTGCTGGAAGCGAACGCCCAGATCTTCACGGTACAAGGCAAGGCGCTCGACGCCGTCGCTTCGCGCAATGTCAAAGTGCTGGTGGTCGGCAACCCTGCCAACACCAACGCCTACATCGCCATGAAATCGGCGCCATCGCTGCCAGCGAAAAACTTCACCGCCATGCTGCGCCTGGACCACAACCGCGCGCTGTCGCAAGTCGCTGCCAAGACCGGCACCGCCGTGAAAGACATCGAGAAGCTGACCGTCTGGGGCAACCACTCGCCTACGATGTACGCCGACTACCGCTTCGCCACCGTGAACGGCAAGGCTGTGAAAGACCTGATCAACGACCAGGAATGGAACGCCAACGTGTTCCTGCCTACCGTCGGCAAGCGCGGCGCGGCCATCATCGAAGCGCGCGGCCTGTCGTCGGCGGCGTCGGCAGCGAACGCCGCCATCGACCACATCCATGACTGGATGCTGGGCACCGCAGGCAAATGGACCACCATGGGCGTTCCTTCGGATGGCTCGTATGGCATTCCTGAAGGCACCGTGTTCGGCTTCCCGGTCACCACCGACAACGGTGAGTACACCATCGTTCAAGGTCTGGAAATCGATGCATTCTCGCAAGAGCGCATCAACCTGACCCTGAAAGAACTGACCGAAGAGCGCGAAGGCGTGAAACACCTGCTGGCCTAAGTCCAGTTTTGGCGGCGCGGCAATGCGCCGCCCGCCAAGAAGGCCGCTCCGCGAGATTCGCGGCGCGGCTGTTTTCTCAAGTAGTTTTTACCTGCAGAAATGCCTTAAGCATGCACCCTTCCGAGGTTTTATTCCAAGGCAAACGCCAGCCGCTGTTGCTCGCCGCTTGCGACCACTACGCCGGCTCTGAAAAGCTGATGCGTAAATCGATTGCTTTGCAACAAGAGCTTGGCCCCCTGTTCGACATCACCTTCGACTGCGAAGACGGCGCCAGCGCCGGCAACGAAGAAGCCCACGCGCTGATGATCGCCGGCCTGCTGGCCAGCGAGGAGAACCAGTTCAACCGCATCGGCGTGCGCGTGCACGACGTCGACAGCCCGTTTTTCGTGCGCGACGTGGAAATCATCTGCAGCGCCGCGTCCCGCCTGGCCTATATCGCCGTGCCCAAGGTGGCCGGCGTGCAGGATGCCATGCTGGCCATCGACCTGATCAACCTGCACGCGCGCCGCGCCGGCCGCGACAACCTGCCCGTGCACATCCTGATCGAAACGCATGGCGCGCTGCGCGACGCCTACGCGATCGCCGCCCTGCCCCAGGTCGAATGCCTGTCCTTCGGCATCATGGATTTCGTGTCGGCCCACTACGGCGCCATTCCCGCCGCCGCCATGCGCACGCCGGGCCAGTTCACGCACCCGCTGGTGGTGCGCGCCAAGCTCGAAGTGGCGGCCGCCTGCCACGCGCACGGCAAGGTGGCGTCGCACAACGTGACGACGGACGTGCGCGATTCTGCCGTGGTGGCGAATGACGCCCAGCGCGCGACGGCCGAGTTCGGCTACACGCGCATGTGGAGCATCCACCCGGACCAGATCAAGCCCATCATCAAGGCCTTTACGCCGCGCCTGTCCGAAGTCAACGAAGCGAGCAACATCCTCAACGAAGCGCTGCGCGCCAACTGGGGACCGATTGCGCAAAATGGCCGCTTGCACGACCGCGCCAGCTACCGATATTATTGGACCGTTTTGCAACGCGCCAAACTGGCGGGCCTCGGCCTGCCCGAGGCGGCCGCTGCATTACTCAACACCCCCTCTTCCAGCACCACTGAAAACTGACAGGAATTACACGATGTCCCTCTCCAAATTAGCAATTGCCTGCAGCGTCGCGCTGGGCGCCATGACCCTCACGCTGGCGCCAGCCAGCTTCGCCGCCACGGCAGAGGCAAATCCCAAGGCCGTCAAGGCCAAGCCAAAGGCCAAGGCCACCAAGGCAAAAGCTGCCGCCAAGGAGGCCCATCCGCTCGCCATGTCGGCCGCCGACAAGGAAGAAGCCGACGAACCGAACACCGCAGGCTCGGCTTCCACCGATTTCAATTGTGAACTTGGTAACAAAATTACCATTTACACCAATGCTACTGACGACAAACACATCGCCCTGCGCTGGAAGAAGCGCCTGCACCGCCTGAGCCGCGTTGGCACCACCACCGGCGCGAACCGCTTCGAGAACCGTCTGTACGGCCTCGTGTGGATCGGCATCCCGGCCAAAGGCATGCTGCTCGATTCCAAGCAGGGCCGCCAGCTGGCCAATGAATGCAAGGATGCGGAGCAAGCCAAGCCGGCGGCAGTGGTGGAAGCCGCGCCATCGCTGGGCGTCCTGCCAGCCACCGGCGGCTGATGTGCGTAGCAAGGGCCTCTTCGGGGGCTCAGTCATGTTTTGTAATTTGAATAATCAATAAATAGACGATACCCAACAAGGAGAGGTCATGTCCCGCAACACTCTGAACACGCTCAAGGACTTTAATATTTCGGATAGCAAGAAGGGCAAGCTGTACTCCCTGCCTGCGCTGGAAAAAAGCCTGGGCATCAATGTCTCCCGCCTGCCAGTGTCGATTCGCATCGTGCTCGAATCGGTATTGCGCAACTGCGACGGCAAAAAAGTCACCGAAGAACACGTCAAGCAATTGGCGAGCTGGGGCCCGACCGCCGAGCGCACCGACGAGATCCCGTTCGTAGTGGCGCGCGTCGTGCTGCAAGACTTCACCGGCGTACCGCTGCTGGCCGACCTGGCAGCAATGCGCAACGTGGCCGCCAAGATGGGCATCAACGCCAAGAAGATCGAACCTTTGGTACCGGTCGACCTGGTGGTCGACCACTCGGTGACCATCGATCACTACCGCGAAAAGAAAGCGCTGGACCTGAACATGAAACTGGAATTCTCGCGTAACAACGAGCGTTACCAGTTCATGAAATGGGGCATGCAGGCATTCGACACCTTCGGCGTCGTGCCACCAGGCTTCGGCATCGTCCACCAGGTCAACCTGGAATACCTGGCACGCGGCGTGCACCACGCAGGCAAGAAAGCCGGCGACGTGTACTACCCCGACACCCTGGTCGGCACCGACTCGCACACCACCATGATCAACGGCATCGGCGTGGTCGGCTGGGGCGTGGGCGGCATCGAGGCGGAAGCCGGCATGCTGGGCCAACCGGTCTACTTCCTGACGCCAGACGTCATCGGCGTAAACCTGTCGGGCGCGCTGCGCGAAGGCTGCACCGCTACCGACCTGGTACTGACCATCACCGAATTACTGCGCAAAGAGAAAGTCGTCGGCAAGTTCGTCGAATTCTTCGGCGAAGGTACCGAGTCCTTGACCCTGACGGACCGCGCGACGATCGCCAACATGGCACCGGAATACGGCGCGACCATGGGCTTCTTCCCGGTCGACGAAGCCACCATCGACTACTTCAAGGGCACCGGCCGCAGCAAGGCTGAAATCGCCGCGTTCGAAGGCTACTTCAAGGCGCAAAACCTGTTCGGCGTGCCAAAAGCCGGCGACATCGACTACACCCGCGTGGTGGAACTGGACCTGGCATCGGTCGCTCCGTCGCTGGCCGGCCCGAAACGCCCACAAGACCGTATCGAAATCGGCAACGTCAAGGCCAACTTCGCCGAACTGTTCGCCAAGCCAACCACGGAAAACGGCTTCAACAAGAACCCGGCCGACCTGGCTGCCGTGTACGAAACGACGAACGGCGTGAAAGTGTCGAACGGCGACGTGCTGATCGCCGCGATCACCTCGTGCACCAACACCTCGAACCCGAGCGTGATGCTGGCTGCCGGCCTGCTGGCCAAGAAAGCCGTGGAAGCCGGCCTGAAAGTCGCTCCGCACATCAAGACCTCGCTGGCTCCCGGCTCGCGCGTCGTGACCGAGTACCTGACCGCCGCCGGCCTGCTGCCATACCTGGAGAAACTGGGTTTCGGCGTGACCGCCTACGGCTGCACCACCTGTATCGGCAATGCGGGCGACCTGACGCCTGAGCTGAACGCAGCGATTGCCACGCACGACATCGTCGCGTCGGCCGTCCTGTCGGGCAACCGCAACTTCGAAGCGCGTATTCACCCGAACATCCGCTCGAACTTCCTCGCTTCGCCACCGCTGGTCGTCGCTTACGCCATCGCCGGCAACATGACGCGCGACCTGATGACGGAACCTGTCGGCAAGGGCAAGGGCGGCAAGGACATCTACCTGGGCGACATCTGGCCGACCTCGGCTGAAGTCTCGGCCATGATGAAGTTCGCCATGAACGCCAAGGTGTTCAAGGACAACTACGCCGACGTCAAGGGCGCGCCAGGCAAGCTGTGGGAAAAAGTCACGACCGTCTCCGGTCAAGTCTACAACTGGCCAAAATCGACCTACATCGCGGAACCACCGTTCTTCGACAACTTCTCGATGACGCCAGCGGCAGTGGCCACCGGCATCGAAGGCGCGCGCGCACTGGGCGTGTTCGGCGATTCCATCACCACCGACCACATCTCGCCGGCCGGCTCGATCCAGGAAAACGGTCCTGCAGGCAAATGGCTGAAGGAAAACGGCGTCCTGAAAGCGGACTTCAACTCCTACGGCTCGCGTCGCGGCAACCATGAAATCATGATGCGCGGCACGTTCGCCAACGTGCGTATCAAAAACCGCATGATCCCTGCCAAGGCAGACGGTTCGGCAGTCGAAGGCGGCATCACGATCCACCAGCCTTCCGGCGAACAGATGTCGATCTACGACGCAGCGATGAAATATGTTGCTGAAGGCACGCCAACCATGGTCTTCGGCGGCGAAGAGTACGGTACGGGCTCGTCGCGCGACTGGGCGGCAAAAGGTACGCAACTGCTGGGCGTGAAAGCCGTGATCACCCGTTCGTTCGAGCGTATCCACCGCTCGAACCTGGTGGGCATGGGCGTGCTGCCGCTGCAATTCATCGGCGACGACAGCGTGCAAACCCTGGGCATCACCGGCAATGAAACCTTCGATCTGAAAGGCCTCGAAGGCGAAATCAAGCCACAGCAACTGGCTACCCTGGTGATCCACCGCGCCGACGGCACCAGCGTCGACGTGAAAGTGCTGCTGCGCATCGATACGCCAATCGAAGTCGATTACTACAAGCATGGCGGTATCCTGCCATTCGTGCTGCGTCAACTGCTGGCCGAGTAATCAGCCCAGCTGTGAGGCAAGATCAAAGCGCCGGTTTCGACCGGCGCTTTTTTTCGTCCCTGCATCCCGTTCCGACTTGAAATTTCGACTATTGGCATGATCTAAGGACAGCTTACGTATTGCGTGCGGCTGAATCCTCTACAATACGGTTATAAGGGTTTATCATTGTTTGACTGATCCATTTTTTTCACTTTCCGAGACTCTTATCCCGCTATGCGTCGTCCTTCCAAAGATTCATCCCATAAACTGACTGCCGACAGCCAGCGCCTGGTCACCTTTGCCCAGGCGATCGTACAGGCAGCCAGCCGTCTCGAAGAGCGGTCCTGGGAACACAGCCTGGATACGCAGCTCCAGAAATTACTCAAAACCGGCCACCAGGACACCATCGACAACACCCTGGGCAGCCTTTTCAAGGATGACTTGAACGCCTATGACGTGCTGATGGACTGCGTTGAAGCCGTCAGCGAATCGACCGTCATCATGCATGAAGACGTGCGCTACGACGCCCTGCTCGTCGCCGTGCCCATCCTCGCGTGGACGCGCTTTTCCATCGCCTCGGGTCCCATGGCCGGCGACGCGCACGGTGTGCTGTCGGCGCATTTCGCCGCCCACCTGCTGGCCGACGGCACCAAGATGGCCATGGCGCCAACGCTGTACTCGATCGACCAGTTGCCGCGCAGCCATGTCGAAACCTATGCCAAGACGCAAAAGCTGGCCCTGGCCGCCCTGAAAGGCACGGCCGTCAAGCCATCGAGCAAAGAAGCGGAAACGGCGCCCTTCCTGGCCGACACGCGCTACCTGCTGGTGGCCGTGGTGGCGCCCGCCGGCGCACCGCTGTTCCGCTGGCAAACACCAGCCAGCCAGCTCGACTTCATCGCCGAACGCAGCGCCGCCCTGGAACAATGGCGCACGCAGGCGACACCGACGTTCGCCCGCCTGCTGCCCGGCTGCGGCCTGGAATTGCTGCTGCCGGAAGCGTATTACGTGGCCTGCCGCGAAGCGGACAAGCTGATACGCCCCGTCTCCGTGCGCGCCGCCGTGCACTACCTGACGCATACCTTGGCCATCGAGCCGTCGGAACTGCGCGCCGTCATCGCCGGCTTCGGCGAAGAAGCGGCCGACGGCCAGGTGGACGAGTACCGCATCGCCTTCACCCTGCGCCAGGCGCCGGACGTCATCTACGGCATCGTCTGGCCTTTGTACGGCCAGGAAGACGAAGATGGCACGCCGATCGAAGGCCTGATCCAGGTCGGCATCGCCGCGCTGGACACGCAAAAGACGCCGGTCGATGAAATCATCGAGCACCTGAACGCCGCCGGCGTGACGCAGATCAAGCGCCACGCGGAACGTTTTGTCGGTGAATACTGCGACGATTGCGGCGCGCCCCTGTTTGCCGACCCGGTCGGCGAGCTGGCGCATGCGGAAATGCCGGAAGATACGCCGCAAGGTACGGAACACTTCCATTAATACAGGCTTGTCGGATTACGCGCTGCGCGCTAATCCGACCTACGCTGCCGGTATGGGCCGTAGGTCGGCTTAGCCGGCACGGCGTAATCCGACAGCAGCGTTGGCGCACAAAAAAGGCGGAACCTCGGTTCCGCCTTTTTCATTGCAACGTCATTTACAACACCATCACCACTGTGAAAACGGGTGGCGGATCAGATTCGCGTTGTAATAGCGCGCGTCGCCCGACACTTCCGCGCCGATCCACTCAGGCTTCTCGAAGGGCTGGTCTTCCGAAGCCAGCTCGATCTCGGCCACCAGCAGGCCGGCATTGGCGCCGAGGAACTCGTCGACTTCCCATACCATGCCCGCGTGTTCGATGCGGTGGCGAACCTTTTCGATCAGCGGCTGTTCGCACAGGCCGTCGAGCAGTTCGGCGGCGTCGGCCAGCGGAATCGGATATTCCCACTCGCCGCGCGTGGCGCCCACGTTGGCGCCCTTGATGGTCAGCATCGCCTGTGCGCCCTCGATGCGCACGCGCACCACGCGCTCGCGCGCGGACGACAGATAGCCCTGGCGCAGCAGCACCGCCTGCCCCAGGCCGCGCCAGGCATCGCCGGCCAGCAGGAATTTACGCTCGATCTCGACGCCCATGATCAACGCCGTTCAATCGAGCGACAGCAGGATAGGCTGCAGCATGGCAGCGCCCAGTGCCGCGCTGCGCGCGCCGTTCCAGCCCACGGCTGGATCCGGCAAGTCGGCGTTTTCCTTGAACGGCATTTCCAGGGTCAGCGCCAGGCAGCCGAAGTGGTGGCCGATGTACTTCGACGCCAGGGTCAGCATATCCGACTTGTACTTGCTGGCCGCATAGCCGAACTTGTCCTGGAAGTCGGGGCTGGCCTGCTTGTAGCGCTCGATGAAGGCCTTCTGGTGCGCCGCTTGCGCCGGCGTGAAGTTTTCCAGCATTTCATTGCCGGCCACAAAGTTGTACGGCAGCGCTTCATCGCCGTGGATGTCGAAGAACATGTCGACACCCGTTTCGTGGATCTTGTTTTTCACGCACAGCACTTCCGGGCTCGATTCCAGCGATGGCGTCATCCATTCGCGGTTCAGGTTGGCGCCGGCCGCATTCGTGCGCAGGTTGCCGCGGATGGAGCCGTCCGGGTTCATGTTCGGCACGATGTGGAACACGGCGCGCTGCAGCAGTTTGCGCGCGATCGGGTTGGCATCGTCGAGCAGCGAATCGATCAAGCCTTCGACGAACCATTCGGCCATCGATTCGCCCGGATGCTGGCGCGCGATGACCCAGATTTTCTTTTCCGCCTGCGGATTGCCGATGGTAACCATGTTCATGTCGCGGCCGTCGACCGTGCTGCCCAGGTCGGACACGCGCGCCAGCGGATGCTCGGCCACTTCGCCCAGCAGGCGCAGGTGGCGTTCCCACGAATACGGCTCGAAGTAGGCGTAGTACACGCTGTCGAGTTCCGGCGTGTGCGAGATCGTCATGACCTGGCCGTCGAACGTGGTCGGCACGCGGAACCAGTTTTCGCTGTCGTAGCTGGCCACTGCCTGGTAGTCTTCATAGCCGGCCGGATAGGTGGCCTGGCCCGCGTTCAGGAAGCGCATCGTGCATGCCTGGCCGCGCGCGCCCTGCAGGCGGAAGTGGAACCACTGATGGATGTCGGCGTGGCTATCCTTGCGCAAGTTCAGGTCGATGGCGCCGGCACTGGTGGCGCTCACCACGTCGATGGCACCCGAGTCGAAGTTCTGGCTGATTTTAATGGTCATGTAATGATCCCGTCCGAATGTAAGTGTTCCGGCGTTGCCTCGTGGGCCAGCGCCGTTGCGCTAAAAAACGCAGTGTAAGCTATCCTGCTATTTTCCGCCCTTTGGCCCCGTTCGCAAAGCCTGGCCCGGCGATTTATGCACCATTCCGGGGCATCGATGGAAAAGCGCGGGGCAGAAGCGCGAAAAGTCGGTCGACTGTCGCATCCACCGGACAAAAAACTGAATTGTAACAATGCCAGACACATTAGCGGCCCGTCGCCCCCCTATAATTCCTGCTTTTATAGAGTCGCCAGGAAAGAGTCGTGGACAAGAAGCTGACCAATATTCAGGAAAGAAAATTACGCGAGGCGCAGGCGCGGCGCGAGCACATCGTCGACGTCGTCAAAGACCTCATCAAGAAGGGCGGCGCGCGCGCCGTCTCCATCCGCAAGGTGGCCGAAGCGGCCGGCTTTTCCACCACCGTCGTGTACGCCCTGTTCCGCGACAAGGCCACCCTGATCGCCCAGGCCATGGACAAGGACTTGCTGGAACTGGTGCGCGCCATGCGCACGGCCTGCGACACCAGCACCGATCCATGGGAACGCATCAGCCTGGTCGGCCGCGCCTACATCGAATACGGCTTCCAGCACCCCGACGAGTATTCGCTGATCTTCATGGAGCTGCGCCCGCACGCGGAAGTCGACGCTGTCGACGTGGAACACGGCAATATCGAGCAAGATCCGTATGCCTACGCGCTGCACCTGTTCGGCGAGCTGGCGCAGGCGGGCCAGGTGCGCCAGGACGAGCCGGCGCTGCACACGATGACGCAAATCTTCTGGCAATCGCTGCACGGCCTCGTGTCGCTGCGCATCGTCATGGATGCGGGCGACCCATGGACGCCGCACCCGGAAATGAACGCGCATATCGACGACTTGCTCGCCGTCGTCACGACAGGCATCCGCCTGCGCTTTGCACCGCCCTCCTGACGTTTGATCCAGCGCAAACCAGGCGGACGGAAAAGGCGGACAGTGGAGTGAAGCCGCCTGCGCCGATGCAGCGCGGCTTGCGCGAAGGAGTGCGAGATGAACGAAGCCTATTCCACGGACCGGCTTGACAAACAGCAAAGCGCGAACAATGCTGTACGCATGGAAGCGCGCCTGACAAAACTGGAAACGGACCGGGAACATGACCGGCTATGGTTCAAGACCCTGGAACAGCGTCTTGGCGAAGGCCTCGATAAGGTACGCACGGAATTGCACGACGAATCACAGCTGCTGCGCGCCGACCTGACGCAATTTCGCGGCGACTTGCGCGGCGACTGCCACGCCCTGCGCACGGAACTGGGCGACATCCGCAAACACATGCACACCCACTTCCTGTGGTTCATGGGCATACAGGCCACCACCACCTTTGCCCTGCTGGGCCTGGGCGCCAAGGCGCTGCATATGTACTGAGGAAAGTAAAAAGGCAGCGCGGTGCCGCACCGCCCTGCCCTGTCGTTGCGCTGACGAGGATTTACTGCGCTGCCAGCATGCTCTGTGTTTCCTGGTAGCGCACATGCCACGACAGCGCCTGCTCCAGGATATGCGGCGTGTGGCCGCCACGCTGGCATGCCGCGTCGTAATAGGCACGCAGTTGCGCGCGGTAATCGGGATGCGTACAACGCTCGATGATCAACGGTGCCCGTTCACGCGGCGCCAGGCCACGCAAGTCCGCAAAACCCCACTCCGTCACCAGCACGTCGACGTCATGTTCCGTGTGGTCCACATGCGAGACCATCGGCACGACGCTGGAAATGCGCCCACCCTTGGCCGCCGATTTCGACACGAACATCGACACTTGCCCATTGCGCGCGAAGTCGCCCGAGCCGCCGATGCCGTTCATCATGTGCGTGCCGCACACGTGCGTGGAATTGACGTTGCCGTAGATATCGAACTCGAGCGCCGTGTTCAGCGCGATGATGCCCAGGCGGCGCACGATCTCGGGATGGTTGCTGATCTCTTGCGGCCGCAGCACGATCTTCGAACGGTAATGGTCGATATTGTCCATCAGCTTTTGATGCACGGCGGCCGACAGGGTGATCGACGAAGCCGAGGCAAACGCCAGCTGGCCCGAATCGAGCAGCTCGATGGCGCTGTCCTGCAGCACTTCCGAATACATGGTCATGTTCTGGAAAGGCGAGCCGATCAGGCCATGCAGCACGGCGTTGGCGATGGTGCCGATCCCTGCCTGCAGGGGCAGCAACTCCGGCCCCATGCGCCCGGCCGCCACTTCGCCTTGCAGGAAGGCAATCACATGGCCGGCGATCGCCTGCGTTTCCGCGTCGGGCGGCAAGGCGTTCGACGGGCTGTCGGGACTGTCCGTGATGACGATGGCGGCGATGCGGGCCGGGTCGACGGCGATGGCCGTGCTGCCCAGGCGCTGGTCCACGCGCGTGAGGGGAATCGGTTCGCGGCCCGGCAAGGTGTGCGGAATATAGATGTCGTGCAAGCCTTCCAGCGCCAGCGGCGTGGACAGGTTGATTTCGATGATCACCTGCGTTGCCTGCTGGGCGAAAGCGGCGGAGTTGCCCACCGACATAGTCGGGATGATGGCGCCGGCCGCCGTGATGGCCGTCGCTTCGATGACGGCGATATCGACGGCGGCCAGGTTGCCCGAACGCAGCTGCTCGGCCGTTTCCGACAGATGCTGGTCGATGAACATGACTTCGCCGCTGTTGATCTTGCCGCGCAAGACAGGGTCGACCTGGAACGGCATGCGGCGCGCCAGCACGCCCGCTTCGGCCATCAGGCCGTCGCTGCCATTGCCCAGCGAAGCGCCCGTGATCAGGGTCAGCCTCAAGGGGTCTTGCCGGGCGCGCTCGGCCAGCGCGCGCGGCAGGGCCTTGGCGTCGCCGGCACGGGTAAAGCCGCTCATGCCGACACGCATGCCGTTGTGGAACAATTTGGCTGCCTCATCGGCGCTCATGATTTTGCCGAGCAAGCCTGGGTGGCGGATACGGTCTTCGTACATCTGATGCTCCTGATCTTCTTCATATTCTCAAACTGGATGGCTGTCATACACCAGCCCCATAAGTGGTTTCAGTATAAAATCGCGGCTACATGCATGGCATGAATTAATTTCGTCACATCCAGTCGATATTTTCATACCCTGCCAACGCCGAGCACCCTCGTGGATATCCGTTCCCTGCGCTATTTCGTCGAAACCGTGCGCCTGTCGAGCTTTACGCAGGCGGCCGAATCGCTGCACCTGACCCAGTCGACCATCAGCAAGATGGTGCGCCAGCTGGAAGATGAAGTGGGCGCGCAGCTGCTGGTGCGCGACGGGCGCAAGCTGACCCTGACGGACACGGGCCGCATCGTCTACCAGCACGGCCAGGAAATGCTGGCCAATATGCGCCAGCTGACCCTGGAAGTGCGCGACACCCAGGCCTTGCAGCGCGGCAGCCTGACGGTCGGCATCCCGCCCATGATCAATGTGCTGTTCACACCTGTATTAAAGGCCTTCCGCGCGCGCCACCCGAACATCAGCCTGACGCTGCAGGAAGACACGGGCCAGCAGATCGAGCGCCAGGTGGCGGCCGGCGAACTGGAAATCGGCATGACGGTGCTGCCGGCCGATCCGGAACTCGATCTCGTGGCCGTGGAAGTGGCCAACTACCCGATCTGGGCCCTGGCCGAGCCGGGCACGTTCCAGAAAAACCGCACGACCCTGCCCTTCAAGGCGCTGGCCGACTTGCCGCTGGTACTGTTAAAGGATGATTTCGCGCTGACGCGCAGCCTGCGCCAGCATTTCGCGCAAGCGGGCTTTGCGCCGACCATCGCGGCCCAGAGCGGCCAGTGGGACTGGCTGGTGGCGATGGCGTCGGCGGGCCTGGGCGTGGCCCTGCTGCCCGAGCCGTTCATTCACCGGCTGGCCGGCGAGCCGCTGGAGGCCGTGCGCATCGTCGAGCCGGAGGTGGCGTGGCAGGTGGCGCATATCTGGAGCGGGCGCTATCTGTCGCATGCGGCGCGCGCCTGGCTTGAGGTATGCCAGGACGTGCTGGGCACGCCGTTCGCGCACTGACGTAAAAAAGGGTGGCCGAGGCCACCCTTTTGCTTGATCACGCCACCTTGCTTACTTGGCGCTGTCGTTGTACATGCTGGCGTACTTCCAGCCGAAGTACAGAATGAAGGTGTAGCACAGGGCCGGCACGAGGAAGGACAGTTGCAGGTTGATGTGGTCGGCCAGGAAGCCCTGGATGAACGGCACGATGGCGCCGCCGACGATGGCCATGCACAGGATGCCCGAACCTTGTCCCGTTTGCGCGCCCAGCTTGTTCAGGGCCATGCTGAAGATGGTCGGGAACATGATGGAGTTGAACAGGCCGACGGCGATCAAGGCCCACATGGCCGTGTGACCGCTGGAGAACACGGCGACGAGGATCAGCGCGATGACGACGGCGGCGTTGAAGGCCAGGGTCTTGCCCGGGCTGACATAGCGCATCACGGCAAAGCCGACGAAGCGGCCCAGCATGGCGCCACCCCAGTAATAGCTGACGAAATAGGCGGCGTCGGCGTGGCTCAGGCCCGCGATATGGCTCTCGCCCAGGAAGTTGATCAGGAAGCTGCCGATACTGACTTCACCGCCCACGTACAGGAAGATGGCCAGCGCGCCCAGCACCAGATGGCGGTGCGACCAGATCGAGACCTTGTGGCCATCATGCGCCAGGGCGGCGGCATCGTCGGCATGCGAAATCTTCGGCAATTTTGCCAGCGCGAACAGTACGGCCAGGATCACCAGGGTGGCCGCCAGCACCAGATACGGGCCTTGCACGGACGCCGCTTCCTTGGCACGGTAAGCCAGTTGCTCGGCCGCCGGCAGCAGGTCGAACTGCTGCACCGTCAGCACGGTGCCCGACAAAATCAGCATGCCGCCCAGCGCAGGCGCCACGGTGGTGCCCAGCGCGTTGAACGCTTGCGTCAGGGTCAAGCGGCTCGACGCCGTCTGCGGGTCGCCCAGTTCCGTCACGTACGGATTGGCCGCCACCTGCAGCACGGTGATGCCGGCCGCCAGGATGAAGAAGGACAGCAGGAATAGCGCGTAGCTGCCGGTGGACGCCGGGTAAAACATGGCGCAGCCGGCGGCCGCGATCAGCAGGCCGGCGACGACGCCGCGCTGGTAGCCGATTTTCTTGATCAGCATGCCGGCCGGCAGCGAAACGATGGCGTAGGCGCCAAAGAAGCAGAACTGCACCAGCATCGCCTGCACATACGTCAGGGTGTAGATCGAGCGCAGATGGGGAATCAGCACATCATTGAGCGATGTCAGCAGTCCCCACATGAAAAACAGCACCGTGACAATGATCAGGGCGCCCGTATTGTTTTGCGTGCCGGCCTGTGCGGACTGTATGCCCTGGCCTTGCTTTACGTATTCCATACCTTCTCCATTTTTCAATTCCAAGTTGATCTTGCCTGGCATGGAAGCGTCTCCACCCGGGCAGCACCAGGACGCGCAAGCGCCACGCAGATATCAGCGTGGGCCATGACTGCCATCAGCGAAACAGGGGCGGGCATGGCGCTACTTGCGCGCGGCAGGCGCACGGCCGACCGTTTCTCGCCAAAATGATGTCTTGTGGGCGCGGCACGCCTGCGGGCTGCGTCTGAAAACAACATTCAGGACAAAACAGTCTTGTAGTAAAACTACGATACTGCGCCCGCATTATGCCTTAAAGCCCCGTATTGCGCAGCTTTCCCACCTGTTATTCTAAAAATGAATAGCCGACATTTGAAATCAAAAGTAGCCTTATAACTTGAAATCGCTATACTTATATTGCAGTGCAGCACAACGCGGCACGCCACATAAGGAGTCTGCCATGTCTACCGCATTTACTTACCACACCACGCAAAACAGCAATATCGTCGCTACCCTGGTCCACGCCGCCAAACGTGTTGGCGCCTGGCTGAACCAAAGCAGCGACCGCCGCGAACGCGCTTACGAAGAAGCGTATCTGGCCGAATCGACAGATCGCTACGACCTGGAATACCGCATGCGCGAACTGGCCCGTGCCAACCCGCAGCCAAGCTGGATGAGCGGTCTGAGCCGTTAATATTGCCGCAATCCCCAGTCGCTCACCGGCTGTTGCAACATCGATAGCGCCATCCTGCTCGCCTTGCGCTTGAGCACAGGATGGGCTATACAGGCGGGATGCACACGCCCATTACCATTCTCGCCATCGCCGGCAGCCTGCGCGCTGCCTCGCTGAACACCGCCCTGCTGCGCGCCATCGCCCGGCTTGCACCATCGCCATTCGACATCCGCATCTATTCGGGACTCGGGCAATTACCGCTGTTCAATCCCGACCTCGACGCCGACAGCCTGCCGGCCGTGACGGACTTGCGCGACGCCATCCTGGCGGCCGACGTGCTGATGCTGGCCAGCCCCGAGTACGCGCACGGCGTGAGCGGCCCCATGAAAAACGCGCTGGACTGGATGGTGGGAAATGATTCGTTCATCGACAAGCCGCTGGTGCTGCTGAACGCCTCGCCGCGCGCCACGCATGCGCAGGCGGCCCTGCGCGAAACGGCAGTCACCATGTCGGCGCGCCTGATCGACGACGCCTGCATCAGCTTGCCCCTGCTGGGGTCGGGTCTCGATGCCGAGGGCATCGCTGCGGACCCGGCATTGCGCCGGGCCGTCCTCGATATGTTGCAATGCATCAGGTCATTTTCATGACCGTCTGCACGTTTTACTGTCATTTCATCTAGTTTTACTACGTACTTCTACGGACCGCTCAATGCGGGATCATGCCGGTGAACACGTAGGCCTGCAGCATGGTGATGATGCCGATGATGACGGCAAACAACAGGCTGTGCTTCAAGGTAAAGCGGAACAGGTCCGATTCCTTGCCCACCAGGCCGGTTGCCGCACAGGCGACGGCGATCGATTGGGGCGAGATCATCTTCGCCGTCACGCCGCCCGTCGTATTGGCCGCCACCATCAGGGTGTCGGACACGCCGATCTGGTGCGCCGTCGTGTTTTGCAGGGAGCAGAACAAGGCGTTCGAGGACGTGTCGGACCCCGTCAGGAAGACGCCCAGCCAGCCCAGGAACGGCGAGAAGAACGGGAAGGCGGCGCCGCTGCCGGCCAGCAGCAGGGCCAAGGTGGACGACATGCCCGAGTAATTGGCAACGAAGGCAAACGCCAGCACCAAGCCGATCGACAGCACGGGGCGGCGCAACTCCACGATCGTTTCCACAAACGCCTTCAGACCATCGCGCGGCTTCATGCGCAGCATCAGCATGGACAGCACGGCCGTCAGCAAGATCGCCGTGCCCACGGCCGACAGCAGATCGAGCTTGAACACGGCGTCATACGCCTTCGGCTCCGCCACGATGGGCATCGTCTTCATCACCAGTTTATCGAGGTAAGGCACGTGGATCTTGATGACCAGGCTGGACCACGCGCCGCCGGCGGCAAACAGCGCCTTGAAGCCGGGCAGGCTCCACACGGTGACGATGGCCGTCAACAGGCCGAACGGCGCCCAGGCGCGCATGGTCTGCGCCATCGTGTAGGGCGAGGCGGCGCGGTTGCCGCCGCGCACGGCCGCAGCACCGCCCGCACTGCCAAAGCCGGACAGCGCAGCCGTGCCGCCGCCGACGGCATGCGCCACTTTCGCATTCTTCGGCTGCCACACTTTCAGGAACAGGGTCAGCGACACCAGGCTGACGAGGGCCGAGGTGATGTCCGGCAGTTCAGGGCCGATATGATTCGATGTGAAGTACTGGGTGACGGCAAAGCTGAAACCCGTCACCAGCGCGGCAGGCCACACTTCGCGCACGCCGCGGAATCCATCCATCATGAAGACGAGCCAGAACGGCACCAGCAGCGACAGCAGCGGCAACTGGCGGCCCGCCATGGCGCCGATCAGGAATGGATCGATGCCCGTCACCTGCCCCGCCACGATGATGGGGATGCCCATGGCGCCAAAGGCCACGGGCGCCGTGTTGGCGATCAGGCACAGGCCCGCCGCATACAGCGGGTTGAAGCCCAGGCCCACCAGCAGCGCCGAGGTGATCGCCACGGGCGCGCCGAAACCGGCCGCCCCTTCCAGGAAGGCGCCGAAGGCAAAGCCGATCAACAGCACCTGCAGGCGCTGGTCGTCCGTGACCGACAGCACGGAGGCGCGGATGATGTCGATCTGCCCTGTTTTCACGACGATCTTGTACAGGAAGACGGCCGTGACGATGATCCAGGCGATCGGCCACAAGCCGTACGCAAAGCCATAACCGGCCGCCGCCAGCGCCTGCGGCACGGGCATGCCGTACGCGAAGATGGCGACGGCCAGCGCCAGCGCCAGGGTGACGGCGGCCGCCACGTGTCCCTTGATGCGCAGCGCCGCCAAGGCGATGAAGAAGAAAATGATGGGGATGGCTGCCGCCAGCGACGACAGCCACAAGCTGCCGAGCGGTGTATAAAGTTGGGTCCAGGTTTGCATGTCGGGTCTCCTCCGGTGGATGCGGGTTAAGTGAAAAAACGGCTTTTGATGTAATTGTGTGTAGCGTGTTTTTTGCGGTGCTCCGGGAACGGGCTATTCTTCCTGCCCCCGTGCATTGAGCAGGTCGGCCAGGCTGCGCGGCGCCGGCATCAAGGGCTTGCGGTGCTGCGTCCAGCCCAGCTGCGCGCGCGGCGTCAGCATGCGCAGCCGCGTGGCGGCCCAGCGGAATAGCCGGTAGCTGGCGGGGCGCGCGAAGGCGCCGCTCCAGAAGCGCCAGATCAGGCTTTCGCCGCGGCTGAACTTGGCGCCCTGCCCGCGCAGCGGATGGCTGACTTCCTCGTTCGGATTGCGGTTCGCTTCCGTGCGCAGGCGCACCAGCAGTTGTGGAATCGGAATGCGTACGGGACACACTTCGCCGCAGGCGCCGCACAGGCTCGATGCGGTGGCCAGATCCGCCGTCGCAGCTAGTCCCAGCAAGTGGGGCGAAATGATCTTGCCGATCGGCCCCGGATACGTGGTGCCGTAGGCGTGCCCGCCGATGCGCGTGTAGACGGGACAGTGATTCATGCAGGCGCCGCAGCGTATGCATTGCAGGGTGGCGCGCAGCTGCTCGTCGGCATAGGCCTGGCTGCGGCCGTTGTCGAGCAAGACCAGGTGCACTTCGCGCGGCCCATCTTTTTCACCGGCGCGGCGCGGGCCGGAAATCAGGTTGAAATACGTGGTGATGGCCTGGCCCGTGGCCGAACGCGTCAAGAGGCTGGCCAGCGGCACGATATGTTCGAGCTTGGCCACGACCTTTTCCATGCCCATGATGGCGATGTGCACATCCGGCACGGACGTCGTCAGCCGGCCATTGCCCTCGTTTTCCACCAGCCACAGGGTACCCGTGTCGGCCGCCGCGAAGTTCACGCCCGACAGGCCGATGTCCGCCTCGACGAAGGCCTGGCGCAGGGCGCGCCGCCCCGTCTGGATCAGGCTGTCGACGTCTTCCGTGTAGGGCGCGTCGGGAATATGCTCGGCGAACAGGCCGGCGATGTCGGCCTTGGTCTTGTGAATGGCCGGCATGACGATGTGCGACGGCTTTTCGCCGGCCAGCTGCACGATGTACTCGCCCATGTCCGATTCCAGGCACGTCATGCCGCGCGCTTCCAGGTAGCGATTGAGCTCGATTTCCTCGCTGGCCATCGACTTGCCCTTGATGAAGCGCGTCGCCCGGTTCCTTTCGGCGATGGCGTGGATGATGGCGTTGGCCTGCTCGCCATCCTCGGCCCAGTGCACCTGCACGCCGGCCGCCGTCAGCTTGTCTTCCAGCTGCACCAGCAAGTCGGGCAGGCGCGCCAGCGCATGCCGGCGCACGGCTTCGCCGATGTCGCGCAGGCGTTCCAGCTCGTCGCCGTCGGGGAATTGCGTCTTGCGCTTGTCCTGTAAAAAATCCATGGCGCCGCGAAAGCTCTGGCGCAGTTTCGGGTCGTCCAGCGCGGCGCGGGCGCGCGCATGGAAATCGGCCGGCTTGACGAATTGCAGGGGCTTGGCGTTCATGGCTGGCCTCCTTCATGAGCGGACAAATCATCGATGATCAGTACCCACAGCCAGCGCGGGCCGTGCGCGCCATAGGCCAGCGTCTGCTGGATATCGGACGTTTTCGAGGGACCGGACACCAGCACCAGGTTGGCCGGCATGCCGTCGCACCAGCGCTCGGCGCGCGCCGCCGCATGCAAGTCCACGTGCAGGGTGCTCGCATACATGAGGCAGACATGCAGGGGTGGCGCCAGGGACACCGTGCGCGGCGTGGCCGCATCGGGTGCGATGACCAGGGTGCCCGTGGCGGCGATGCCGGAACGCGCGATGGTGAAACCCGCATCGACGGTGTCGAACAGTTCACTTTTCCACTGCGCCAGCGGACGCGTGAAAGACAGCGTCTCCACCGCAGATGGCAAGGCGGCGCGCAAGGCCCGCCCTTCGGCGCTGCCGGTATCGAGCAGCAAACGGCGCACGCCGTGTTCACCGAGGCGCTGCGCCAGCAAGGCGGGCCAGACATCACTGCTTACACAGTCGACTTCCGCATGCGAAGCGCGCAAGGCGACCTGCATGGCGGCGATCCTGTCCCGGGCCGGCAGCGGCGCCGCGGCGCGGCGCGCCAGGTAGTGCTGGTCGATGGCCGTATCGATGAGCTCCACCGCTTCCGGTGCGGCGGGCGCGGCGGCGCGCAGGCGCCCCAGCATGCGTTCGCGGGCGGTCAGGATCGCGCTCATGCCGCGCCTCCCGTGCGGCGCCACAGGAAACTGGCCATATGCTCGACGGCCAGCGGCGCGCCCTGGTGCTGCGCGGCGTGGCCGATATTGAGCAGGCAGCCGCAGTCGGCCGAGACGAGCCGGTCGCAGCCCGTGGCGCAGGCCGAGGCGATCTTGTCGCTGACCATGGCGCCGGAAATATCGGGGTGTTTCAATGAAAACGTGCCGCCAAAGCCGCAGCATTCCGATTCGCGCTGGTGTTCGATGCGCGTCACGCCGGGCAAGGCGTCGACCAGGGCGACGCCGTGGGTGCGCGTGCCCATTTCGCGGCGCGCGCCGCACGAGGTATGCAGCACCACCTTTTCATCGGCCTGCGCTGCGGCGTCCATACCGGCCAGGTCGAGCTGCAGCACGCAGACGAGAAATTCGCTCAGTTCATACACGCGCTCGGCCAGTTCCGCCGCCTTGGGGCCGGCGACGGGATCGTCCCGGAACAGCTGCGGCCAATGGTGACGCATCATGCCGGCGCAGGAGCCGGACGGCACGATCACGGGCCACGGCTGCGCAAACAGGTCGAGCTGGGCGCGGGCCACGGCGCACGCCTGTTCCGGATTGCCGCTGCTGTAGGCGGGCTGGCCGCAGCAGCTCTGGCCGCGCGGATAATGCACCAGCAAGCCTTCCCGCTCCAGCAGGCGCACCGCGTCGAGGCCCGCCTGCGGCACGAACAGGTCGACCAGGCAGGTGGCGAACAGGTACACCTGCGGCGGTGGCGATGGATAGTGGCGCGGCTGGCGCGGGTCTGGCTGCGGTTCTGGCGGCATGGCTGTGTCTCCCCGGCGCTCTGTATGTTGCTGCGGCGCCGCTGTGTGTTGTTAAGAATGACCGGTTCACGCATAATTCCAGCTTCCGCAAGCCACTTCAAATTGCTCGGACCACTTTAAAACAACACCGGAAGACATCGATGGCGACAGGCATGCAAACGCGGGGCAGGGTCGAGATGGTGATGCGCAGGCTGGAAACGGCCCTGCTGGACGGCAGCTTGCCGGCGGGCGCGCAGTTGCCGGCCGAACGCCTGCTGGCGCAGCAATATGCAGTCTCGCGCAACACCGTGCGCGAAGCTGTGCAGCGGCTGGCGGCGCGGGACCTCGTGCGCAGCCGGCGCGGTGCCGGCGTGTTCGTGACGGATCAATTGCGCACCGGCATGGCGTCGCCGTGGAGCCAGCTGGTGGCCGACCACCCCGCCCTGCGCGACGACATCCTGGAATTTCGCCGCGTGCTGGAAGGAGCGACCGCCTACTTTGCGGCGCAGCGGGCCAGCGGGGACGAGCGCGCGCAGATCATGGCGTTGCTGGCCGAGCTGGAACAGGCGCGCGCCGGCGACGACAAGCACGGCGAGGCGCAGGCCGACGCGCGGCTGCATGAAGTCATCGCCCAGGCGTCGCACAACACCATGTTTTTGCACTTGCACACCAGCATCATCGGCATGCTGCGCGAACACATCACCATCAACGGCACGGGCTTGCGCCAGCAGGACGATGCCACCTCGCAGCACCTGCTGTCGCAGCACCGCACCCTGTGCGTAGCGATCTGCGCCAGCCAGCCGGAAGAGGCGCGCACGGCCATGCAAAGCCACATCGATTTCGTGCGCACGCGCGTCACCGGCGATGACGATTGAGGCCACCGGTAGGACCAATACTAGGATCAGTACCTAGGACCAGTACCTGCGCACAGCGGCCGCAAAAACTGCTAACATCGCGCGCCGCCCACTGATCCATCCTGCCATGACCGTCCTCGTCCACACCCATCCGCTGGTGCTCCAGCTGGAAAACGACTTGCTGCCCCTGTTCCGCGCCGCCCTGCCGCCACTTGCGGCCGCCGCGCCACGGGCGCTCGCCTCCGTCTTCGCCTTTTCCAGCGGCACGGCCAGCGCCTTCCAGGATTATCACTTCGGCGTTTCCTGTCTGCTCGAAGATGTACCCGACGATGCCCCGGAAGAAGTCGCCCTGCTCGTCAGCGTCACGGGCCTTGAGTCGGGCGCCCGGCTCAGCGCCCAGGTCGTCTGGGGCCAGCCTTCAGGCCAGGTGGAAATGCAGGCCGAACTGCAGGCAGATGACTTGCCAACCCTGCATGCCGCCCTGCCCCGCTTGCTGGCCGGCTTGCAACAGGCAGCCAGCCGTGGCGCACCAGTAATATGACAGGCGCATGAAAAAGTGCCAGGAAACAACAACTTACGCTTTCCTCCACGCAACTTTGTTGACTTCCACTAGTCCCAGCCCCTATCCTTTCAGTTACGTTTGGTGAGAATGTGTGCATGTTCATGCGAGCATGCAGGCGGCATCGCCTTGCCTCCCAAAAAGTCCATTCCGCATTTTTATTGCAACCATCAGGGCAACGCGCCTGAACGGCCGCTGCCAGCAAATACGGAGCTGACTGCCATGCCATCGCACCACCATTTTCCTGCCACGTCCTTGCTCGGCTGCCTCCTGCTGCTGGCCGCCCTGCCCGTGCAGGCGCAGACCACGGACAGCCCCGCCGCCACCTTCAGCGCCAATGTCAGCGTCACTTCGCAATACATTTCGCGCGGCTTTCGCCAGACCTGGGGCAAGCCGGCACTGCAGGCGGGGGCAGACTACGCGCACCCGAGCGGCTGGTCGCTGGGCACGTGGGCGTCCACCGTCAGCGACCGCTACATCGAGGATGCGACCATCGAATGGGACTTGTACGGCGGCTACAGCGGCACGGTTGGTGAGCTCGCTTACAGCGTGCTGGCCTACTATTACAAGTATCCGGGCGCCGTCTACCGCGCCACGGGCGTGAAGTACGACTATGGCGAACTGTCGCTGGGCCTCAGCTACAAGATGCTGTATGCAAAATATAACCATACCGTCACGCCGGATTTCTTCGGCATCACCAATGCGCGCGGCACCGGCTACCTGGACGTGGGCGCGAATGTCGACCTGGGCAATGCCTGGACCTTGAATCTGCACGCCGGCAATGGCCGGGTGGCGGGCACGGGCAACGCCATGTGGAACTGGCGCGACGCCAAGATCGGTGTCACCCGGGCCTTCGACGGCGGCTGGAGCGCCAGCGCCGCCGTCACGCGCGCCTGGGGCGCCACCGATGCCTACGACCATTACACCCTCGGCATCCCGAATGCGGCCGGCCAGTTCGACACGTCGAACCCCGCCGCGGCCACCTTCGTGCTGGCCATCAGCAAGACGTTCTAGGCGCGCCACCCGCGACGCCCATGACACCAATACCCCTCCCCATCAAGGAACAGCATCATGCAACTCTCACTGAACAGTAAAATCTGCGTCGCCGCCACCGCGCTCGCCATCCTCAGCCTGGGCGTCACGGCGGCCGTGATCGGCTACAAGAGCAGCGCCAGCGCCGAAGCGGCCGCGCTGGACCTGGCGCGCACGTCGGCGCGCGAAGTGGCGGGAGCATTGCAGGCGCGCATCGCCAGCAACCTCTCCAGCGTGTCCAGCCTGGCCGGCGCCATGCGCGGCACCAAGAGCGCCAGCCTGCCCCTGCAGCGCGAGCAGATCAATGAACTGACCAAGGCGACGTTGACCAGTTCGGAAGACTTGCTGGGCTCGGCCGTGACGTGGGAGCCGAACGCGCTCGACGGCAAGGATGCGGAGTTCGCTCACCAGAAACCGTACTACGACGCCAGCGGCCGCTTCATGCCCTACTGGACACGGGGCGCCGGCGGCAAGCTGCAAGTCGAACCCATCGTCTTCGACCCGAAACCGGGGGCCAACGACTGGTATGACGTGCCCAAGCGCACCGGCAAGACTTACTTCACGGAACCGTACATCTACCCCGTCGACGGCAAGGATGTGCTGATGGCCTCGCTGGTGGCGCCCATCATGATCGATGGCAGCTTCAAGGGCGTGGCCAGCGCCGACTTCATGCTTACGCGCCTGGCGAAAATCCTCGCCGACCTGAAAGTGATCGAGGGCGGCAAGCTGGCCCTGATCTCGAACGGCGGCCTGTACGCGAGCCACCCCGTGCCCGAGCGGCTTGGCAAGAAGGCCGACGACGTGCCGGCCGCCGGCCTGGAAAAAGTGCGCCAGGGCCAGTCGTATGAATACGAGGACGACAAGGGCTACATCCATTTGCTGCAGCCGCTGCAGATCCACCCCGATATCGCGCCCTGGAGCGTGGAGCTGAATTTCCCGAAAAGCGTGGCCACGGCCTCGGCGCGCGACCTGATGATCTACACCCTGATCGTCGCCCTGCTGTGCGCGGCGGCCACGGCCGGTATTCTGATTCTCGTCGTCAACCAGCTGACGCGTCCACTGCGTACCCTGGGCCGCACCATGACGGACCTGTCGAGCGGCGACGCCGATCTGCGCGTCAAGCTGGAAGTCAAGGGCACGGACGAGCTGGCCGTGATCGGCAAGGGTTTCAACGCCTTCGTGGAAAAGATCCATGCCGTGCTGCTGCAAGTGCAAGCCAGCGCCGACAACGTGGCCCGTGCCAGCGCGGAAATTGCGCAAGGCAATAACGACCTGTCGGCCCGCACGGAACAGCAGGCCAGTTCGCTGGAAGAAACGGCCGCTTCGGTGGAAGAGCTGACGGGCACGGTCAAGGAAAACGCCGACCATGCGCGCCAGGCCAATCAACTGGCCGCATCCGCATCCAGCGTGGCGCAAAAGAGCGGCGAAGTTGTCGGCAAAGTCATCGAGACGATGACGTCGATTAACGACTCGTCGAACAAGATCGTCGACATCATTTCCGTCATCGATGGCATCGCCTTCCAGACGAATATCCTGGCCCTGAACGCGGCCGTGGAAGCGGCGCGCGCGGGCGAACAGGGACGCGGTTTCGCCGTCGTCGCCACCGAAGTGCGCAACCTGGCGCAACGCTCGGCGGCGGCGGCCAAGGAAATCAAGCTGCTGATCGACGATTCCGTCGGCAAGGTGGCGGCCGGCAGCAAGCTCGTCGATGAAGCGGGCGCCACCATGGAACAAGTGGTCGACAGCGTGCGCAAGGTGACCGCCATCATGGCCGACATCAGCGTCGCCACCAACGAGCAAAGCGACGGCATCGCCCAGGTCAACCAGGCGCTGGCGCAAATGGATGGCGTGACGCAGCAAAACGCGGCCCTCGTCGAGGAAGCGGCGGCCGCCGCCGAAAGCCTGCAGGACCAGGCCAGCCATCTGGCCGAGGTGGTCAGCGTCTTCAAGCTGGGCGAGCAGGTGCGCCAGGCTGCGACGTCGGCAACGCCAGCAGCCACCGTGGCAACGCCGCGCGCCGCGACGCCAGGCACTCCCGCGCCAGCCAAGCGCCTGAGCGTTGCCAAGCCGCCAGCGGCACCACACGCGCCAGCCAAGGCACCGGCGGGCGATGACTGGGAAGAATTTTAAGAAAGACGCTATTACATCAAGAAAAAGCGGGATGGTGCCATTAATAGCCTGCGGTATGCAGGACGGTGAGTATTCGTGAGTTTTCAGAAAGAAATGTTTCCTATAATCATGTGCGCTCACGGCACGCCATTTTGCCGATTATAGGAAACACATGAAAAAGACCCTGGTAATTCTCGCCTCTTCGACTCTCCTGGCAGCTTGCGGCGGCGGCGGTGGTTCATCAAGCGACGCTGGCCCGAGCGCAGCCCCCTTGTCCGTGTATGCGGGCAACTGGCAAACACCGTGCGACGACCATGAACTCGATTCGCTGACCATTACGGCCAAGACCGATGGCAGCCTGGAAGTGGCCACCAAGTCCGAGTACTTCCTGATGGCAAACTGCAGCGGTACGCCAGTGGCCACGCAAACGACGACCGCCAATCCCACCGTCACCTACACGGGCTCGGCGGACACGCCTATCAAGCTCAGCGACACTGGCGCGACGACGACCGTGCGCCTCGACAAGATCAATGTCACCGTGCCATCGTACAAGCTGGCGGTCACGGGTTCCGGCGTGAAGTATGGCATCGAGCAAGGCCAGGGACAATGGTGCTTCAGCACCAGCGCCACCTCGAGTACCTGCATCCACGACACGCCTGCGGAACCGGCCACCACCAATGCCGGCGGCATCTACATCAGCGGCAATACCTTGTACCTGCTCTCGCCGGTCGGCAATACCTACATCGCGGACGAAAGCTATACGCGCAAGTAAAGAACGCGCATACGCCAAGCAAGCAAGCCACTCCAGGCGCAACCCGCGCGGTTGCGCCGTTTCCAGCCCCAATGTGCAGAACCGAACATACATGCTCATGACGGAAAGCTAAGCTCCTGAAAAAAGGAGCTTGCCATGTCGTCCATCGCCCTTTCCCATCCTGCCGATACGGATTTCAGCCACGCGGCATTGAGCGCCCTGCTGCGTCCGCACGACAGCCCGTTGCCGCCCCTGCAAGCCTTGCGCCGCCTGCAGGAGCGGGGGCTGGACCAGCTGCCCCTGCCCGGCCACGGCGCCACCCTGCGGCGCTGGCAAATGCTGGCCGCCATCGCCGCCATCGACCTGTCCCTGCTCAAGCTGTATGAAAGCCATACCGATGCGCTCGCCATCCTGGCGGAAATCGACGCCCCCGGTGCGCCGGCCGGCAGCCGCTGGGGCGTGTGGTGCGCGGAACTGCCGGGCGCGCGCGTCACGCTGCAGCAAACGGCGGATGGCCGCCATGTGCTCGATGGCCGCAAGGCCTGGTGTTCCGGTGCGAGTGACCTCAGCCATGCATTGATCAGCTGCTGGAATGCCGAGGGCCAAGCTTGCCTTGCCTGCGTGGCGCTGTCGCAGCCGGGCGTGCACGTCACCGATGAAGGCTGGCACGCCGTCGGCATGGCGGCCTGCGACAGCGTCGACGTGAGCTTTTCCGCCGCGCGCGCCTTTCCCGTCGGGGCGCCGGGCGCCTATCTTGAGCGTCCCGGCTACTGGCATGGCAGCGCCGGCATCGCGGCCGCCTGGTATGGCGCCGCCTGCGCCATCGCCGGCCACCTGCACGCGCGCGCGCAGCACGCCGCCCCCGATCCCGTGCGCCTGGCGCAACTGGGCCAGATCGACTGCGCCTTGCGCGCGGCCGGCGCCCTGCTGCGCGAAGGCGCCGCCGAGATTGACGCGCATCCGCAACGCGATGCGATGGCCCTGGCGCTGCGCCTGCGCCTGGCCGTGGAAGACGCGGCCACCCTGGTCCTGCACCTGGCCACGCGCGCGCTGGGCGCCGGTCCCCTGTGCCGCGATGCCCATTTCGCGCGCCTGGCGGCCGACCTGCCCGTCTTCCTGCGCCAGAGCCACGCGGAACGCGACCAGGCCGTGCTGGGCGGCATCGTCGCCGGCGCGCAAGAACATCCGTGGACGCTGTGACGCGCGCGGGCAAAAAAATCGCCGGACCGGATGGATTCCGGGCCGGCGATCAGCGCTAACTTGGCCAGGTGATTACTTGAGCGGCATGGCGATACCGAACATCACCGACTGGGTACGTCCGCTCTCCATACTCAGATTGCTGTTGTAGTCGACGGTGATGGTCATGCCGTTCGACAGCAGCAGCTTGACGCCCAGGCCCGCCGCCCAGTTGCCCGTCTGTTGCGGCACCGTGCGGATCACGTACACAGGGCCGTCGGCCGCCAGGTCGGCATAGGCCAGGCGCGCATCATCGGCGCCCTGGAACTGGTGACGGTACTCGAGCCGCGCGCGCGGGAACCACGTGCCCAGGCCGCCCACATAGATGCCCTCGGCCCGCACGCCGAGCGCGCCGATGCGCGAACGCACGGTCTGCTTGAAGTAGCTCAGGGCATTGATGCCCGCCGCCTTTTCCGTGTACGGATCGAGCTTGGCCGACATCAGTTCCACGCGGCCATACGGCGACCACATCCAGGTTTCCTGGCGCATCTCGATGCCGCCCACCAGCGCGCCGAACACCTGCTTGCCGTCGCGCTCGCCCGTGGCGAAACCGCTGCCATCGGTGAGATAGCGCGATGCGTCGTACTGCAAGGTGCCGTAGCCGAGCACGCCGTCAAGGAAGACGCCCTTGCTCGGGCGCAGGCTGCCATACACGGCCGCCACGGCGCTGTCGGCCGTGCTGCGGCTGCCGTTCTGGCCCACGTCGCTGCGGTCATGGCTGAAACCGGCGCCGACGCCCACGGTTGCCAGGTCGCTGAGGCGGTAATCGCCGCCCACGCTCACGCCGTTGGTGCGGAAGCGGAAGCCCGTCTCGCGGCCGTTCACATAGTGCTGGCCGAAGTCGACCGCGCCGCCGAGCCACAGAGACAAGGCCTGCTTCTGCGTGTCGGGCTTTTGCGGCATGTCCGGCAAGCCGCTGGTGGCACCGCTGACGTCGGCCTGCTGCCGCGCATCGCTGCTGAAACCGGCGTCACTCGGGCGCAAGGCCGCCTTGCGCATGAATGGTTTGACGGCCGTGCCGAACACGCGGTCCGCTTCGTCCGCCTGCCAGCGCGCCAGCGCCGCCGTCGGATTGCCGCTGTCGTTCGGCGGCGTCAGGCTCAGGCCAAAGCTCGACCTTCCCCAGCCATCGCCATGCAGACTTTCCAGGCGCTGCGTGAAGTTCGACAGCTGCGCGCTGGCGAAACGCCGCGCCGCATCGGCTTGCGCCGCCTGCAAGCCGATCACTTCCGGATCGACCGACGGGTCGCGCCGCGCCGTCACGGTCACGTTGACCACGCCCGGTTTCGAGGTGGCAAAGGCATTGCTCAGGGTGTAGCTGACGACGGCCGCGCCGGCGAACTTGCCCGAGGCCGCAAAGCTCAGCTGGTACGACGGCTTGCCGGCCGTGCCCACGTCGCGCACCACCACCTTGCCCGCCTCGGCCGGCGCCACGCTCAGCACATTCGCCGCCGTGAACGGGCCGCCCGTGGCGCCCGCCGTCAGGTCGACAGTAACCGTCAGGCCGGCCACCACCGTAGCGCTCTGGGTGAGCACTTGCGGCATCGGATTGACGCTGATGGTCGATTTGACCGGCGCCGAGGTGCCGAACGCGTTCGACACGGTATAGCCGATGCTGATGTCGCCGCTGGTATTGATGCCTGGCGTGTAGACGATGTCCATGCCATTGACCACCGCCGTGCCGCTGGCAGGCTGCGTGGTGATGGCCACCGAAGTGAACGGACCGCCCGTGGCCCCTTCCGTCACGTTCAGGGTCACCGGCGTGCCGGCCAGGACCGTGGCCGTCTTCGCCACCGGCACGGGGACAGGCTGCGGCGCCACCGTCACGCTGACCGTCGCCGGCGCGGATGTGCCGCCCGGGCCCGTCGCCGTGTAGCTGAAGGCGTCGGGACCGAAGTAGTTGGCATTCGGCACATACGTCACCTTGAAAGCGAGATTGCCGCCGCCCGCCGCGCCGCTCGACACCACCGTGACGGTCCCATGCTGCGGCGGCGTGACGATGGTCACCGCCGTGATCGGGCTGCCATCCGTGGAAGCGATGGTCAAACTCACTTCCTGGTTGGCCGAGGTCGTCGCCGTTTCATTGGGCACCGGCGGCGGCGCCTGGTTCACCAGCAAGGTCAACGCCTGCTGCACCGTGAACTGGTTGGCATCCTTGGCTTGCAGGGTAAAGGCATAACTGCCCGCCACCGTCGGCGTGCCGCTGACGATGCCGCTCGCCGCGTCGAGCGCCAGGCCGGTGGGCAAGGCGCCGCCGCTCACGGAGTAGGCATACGGCGCCACGCCGCCGGCGGCCGTGAAGGTCTGGCTGTAGGCGTCGCCGACACGGATGGCCGCCAGGCTGGCCGGCGTCAGGGTCAGGGTCGGCACGCCGACCACCAGGGTATAGCTGTTGGTCGCGCTGAACGGCGCACCCGTGCCCGTGCTGCTGTCCGTGACCTTGATGCTGAACGGGAAGCTGCCCGTCACATGCGTCGTGCCGGACAACACGCCGGTGGCCGTGTTCAGGCTCAGGCCCGCAGGCAGCGAACCAATCACGGCGAAGCTGTATGGCGCCGTGCCGCCCGCCGCCGTCAAGGTCGAACTGTATGCCACGGTGGCCGTTGGATTCGCAAGGCTCGCTGGCGTCAGCACCACCGCCGCGGAAGAAACGGACAGGTTATAGCTCTTCGCGCCCGTAAACAGATGCGCATCCGTGACGGTCACGGTGAACGGGAAGCTGCCGGCCGCCGTCGGCGTGCCGCTGAGTGCGCCGCTGCTGTTCAGGCTCATGCCGGCAGGCAGGCTGCCCGCCGACACGGCGTAGGAGTACGGTCCGCTACCGCCGCTGGCACTCAATTGCTGGCTGTAGGCCACGCTGATCTGACCCGCCGGCAAGGAAGCCGGTGTGATGTCCATGGCCGACGAGACGGTCAACGTATACGTTTGCGTCGCCACAGTATTCACCCCGGCAACGGCAGCCTGGGTAACGGTGATGATGCTGCTGCCAGCGGTGACCGGTGTGATGATGCCGCTCGCGCTGACGGTCGCCACGCCGGGATTCGAGCTCGCATAGCTGAGGGCGCCATAACTGCCGCCAGTCAGGGTGGATGTCGCCGCATTGGTGAAGCTGTTACCCAACGGTACGGAGGCGGCCGTCGGTGTCGCAAACGTCAGCACGCCGGTAGGAATAAACGTAAATTGGTCCGCCGCGCTGGTGGCACTGGTGCCACCAGCGGTGGTCACGCGCACGTCCACCGTACCCGTGCCCGCTGGCGCCGTCGCCGTGATCTGCGTCGCGCTGTTGACGGTAAAGCCGGGAGCTGCCGTCGCGCCAAAGGTCACCCCCGTCGTGCTGGCAAAGCCCGTACCGGTGATGACGACACTGGCGCCGCCGCCGACCGGTCCGAAGGCAGGATTGATGCCGCTGACAGTGGGCGCCGAGACATAAGTGAACTGGTCCGCCGCGCCGGTGGCGCTGGTGCCACCCGTGGTGGTGACGCGCACGTCCACCGTGCCGGCACTGCCCGCTGGCGCCGTCGCCGTGATCTGCGTGGCGCTGTTGACGGTAAAGCCGGTGGCCGCAGTGGCGCCGAAGGTCACCGCCGTCGCGCCGCTGAAACCCGCGCCGCTGATGGTAACGCTGGTGCCACCTGCCGTTGGCCCGGCCGCGGGCGAAATGCCGCTCACCGTTGGCGGTCCGATATACGTGAACTGGTCCGCCGCGCTGGTGGCGCTGGTGCCGCCCGCCGTCGTGACGCGCACATCAACCGTACCGCTGCCACTCGGCGCCGTCGCCGTAATCTGCGTGGCGCTGTTGACGGTGAAGCCGGTCGCCGACGTAGCGCCGAAGGTCACCGCCGTCGTGCCGCCAAAGCCCGTGCCCGTGATCGTCACAGTGGCGCCGCCAGTGGAGGCGCCCGACGTGGGCGAAACGCTGCTCACCACCGGTGCCGCTACATACGTATATTGATCCGCCGCGCTGGTGGCGCTGGTGCCGCCCACCGTCGTGACGCGCACATCCACCGTGCCCGTGCCCGGCGGTGCCGTCGCCGTGATTTGCGTAGCGCTGTTGACCGTGTAGCCGGTCGCCGCCGTGGCGCCAAAGGTTACCGCCGTGGCGCCCGTAAAGCCCGTGCCCGTGATGATGACAGACGCGCCACCGGCCGTGGGGCCCGTCGTGGGCGCAATGCTGGTGACCGTTGGCGTGCCGATATACGTGAACTGGTCCGCCACGCTGGTGGCGCTGGTGCCGCCCGCCGTCGTGACGCGCACATCGACCGTGCCGCTGCCACTCGGCGCCGTCGCCGTGATCTGCGTGGCGCTGTTGACGGTAAAGCCGGCGGCCGCCGTGGCGCCGAAAGTCACGGCCGTCGTGCCGCTAAAGTTCGAACCGGTGATGATGACGGTCGTGCCGCCGGTGGCCGGACCCGTGGTCGGCGAAATGCTCGTGACCACCGGTGCCGCCACATACGTATATTGATCCGCCGCGCTGGTGGCGCTGGTGCCGCCAGCCGTGGTCACGCGCACGTCCACCGTGCCCGTACCGGCTGGCGCCGTCGCCGTGATCTGCGTGGCGCTGTTGACCGTAAAGCCCGTCGCCGCCGTGGCGCCGAAGGTCACCGCCGTCGTGCCGCCAAAGCCTGTGCCGGTGATGGTGACGGTGCCGCCGCCAGCGGCCGGGCCGGCCGTGGGCGAAATGCTCGTCACCGTCGGCGCCGCCGCATAGCTAAACTGGTCCGCCGCGCCGGTGGCGCTGGTGCCGCCCGTCGTGGTGACGCGTACGTCGACCGTGCCGCTGCCGCTTGGTGCCGTCGCCGTGATCTGCGTGGCGCTGTTGACCGTGAAGCCGGTCGCTGCCGTGGCACCGAAGGTCACCGCCGTGGCGCCCGTAAAGCCCGTGCCCGTGATGGTGACGCTCGTGCCGCCGGCGGTAGGACCTGCCGTGGGCGAAATGCTGGTGACCGTCGGCGCAGGAATATACGTGAACTGGTTGGCGGCATCGGTGGCGCTGGTGCCGCCATCTGCGGTAACGGTCACGTTCACGGTACCGGCACTGCCGGCTGGCGACGTGGCGGTCATGGTCGTGGCATTGACGACGGTAACGGCGACGCCATTGTTGGCGCCAAACTTCAGCGCCGTGACGCCCGTAAAGCCGGTACCGGTAATCGTGACGGCCGTGCCGCCAGAGGCTGGGCCGGACGCGGGCGACACGCCGGTGATGGTCGGCGGCGGCTGGGCGTTGATCACCATGGAATAGCTGCGCGACGTGTTGTACGGTCCGTTGCCGCCCGTGACATCGGTCGATTTGATCACAAAGTTATAGGTGCTCATCGCGCTGGGCGTACCCGATAACAAGCCGCTGGAGGACAGGCTCAGGCCCGGTGGCAAACTGCCCGATTCCACTACATATGTATAGGGCGCGGTGCCATTCGAGGTGGACATCTGCTGGCTGTACGGCGTCGCCAAACCTCCCGCAGCCAGGGTGGTGGGCGTGATGGACAAGATCGGTACGGCGATCGACACGGAATAGTTCTTGGTGACCACCTGCGGCGTGCCTGCCGTCGAATCGGTGACCTTGATGCCGAACACATAGGCGCCGGTAGCCGTCACGGTGCCGGAAATCACGCCGCTCGGCGATACGCTGATACCAGGCGGCAAGGTGCCGGAATCGAGCGCATAGCTGTAAGGAGCGACGCCGCCACTCGACGACATGGCCTGGCTGTAAGATGCGCCGATCACGGGCGCGGGCAAGCTGCCCGGCAACACCGTGAAGGCGGCCGCCGCGGGCGCGACTGTCACAGTGAAAGTCACCTCCATGCTATCCTCGTCCAGCAGGATAAAGCTGTCGGACAGCGCCCCGTCGCCATTATTGATATAGGTGGAGATGCCATTGCTGTTATTGACGAGGCCTGTAATCGTGCCGTGCAAGGGCGTCGCATTATTGTCAACCAGGCCGAATCCGCTGCAAGCCGACAGGTCGATGATATGCGAGCCGCCCGAGGCGACTGAAAAACTCTGGCTGGCCGTACATTTCACGCTCGGCGCGGCCTGCGCCGGATTGGCGACGAACGCCAGCATCAGCAGGCACAGCGAAGCAAACCATTGCCCGAAACGGGAAAATACAGCGAGCAGGATAAAAAGTGCGGGACGGCCGATGGCGTCGTTGCAAATTCGCAACATAGCTTCTCCAATACAGAGTTTTCAAGACAAAAATGAAGGTGATTTCAGGCCGTCAGCGCTGCCCATTCCGGGCTCTTCTACAGTGCCAACATATGTTGACGCTTGCCATATGACAACGTATGCTACTCCGAGATTTCAATAAAGTAACTATAACAAAAAGGGTTTTTTAAAACGCAACATTGATTGCAAATGGAAAATATTATTCATTTGCCATTGAGCTGCATTCCAACCGTGGGAGAACGATGATGGCTGATGTGTATCTAGGACAAATCATGATGGGCGGCTTCAATTTTGCGCCGCGTGGCTTTGCGGCATGTAACGGGCAATTGCTGCCCATTGCGCAGAATCAGGCGCTGTTTGCACTGCTGGGTACCGCTTACGGGGGGAACGGCAGTACCACCTTTTCCTTGCCTAACTTGCAAGGCTGTACCCCGGTTGGCGCGGGTGCTTCGGCCGACGGCGCGTGGCAACCTTCGCCATACCAGACCGGCACACGGGCGGGGCAGGAGGCTGTCACCTTGATACCAACCGAGATGCCGCCGCACACGCATGCGGCCAATACGGTGACGACGCCGGGCACCTCGAAAAATCCCACCAATACCCTGTTTGGCGGCAGCGGCGCGGAATCCATCTATGGTTCGGCCGGCCCACAGGTCACCCTTTCCAGCCAGACCCTGGCGTTGAGCGGCGGCAGCCAGTCGCATAACAATATGCAGCCGTTCTCGGTCATCAACTTCAATATCGCCTTGAGCGGTATCTTCCCGTCGCGCAACTAACGAATCCGCCACTTCTTACGGAGCATAGTCATGACCACACCCTATGTCGGCGAAATTCGCCTGTTTGCCTTTCCCCGCATTCCCAGCGGCTGGTTCGCCTGCGACGGCAGCTTGAAATCGATCGCCGAGAATGAAGTCCTGTTCACCCTGCTGGGCACCACCTACGGCGGCGACGGCGTCAACACCTTCGCCGTGCCCGACCTGCGCGGCCAGGTCCCTCTGCACATGGGTACCGGCCCCGGCCTGAGCAACCGTCCCCTCGGGCAACGAAGCGGCAGTGAATCGGTCACATTGCTGCCGACCCAGCTTCCTTTGCATACGCACTCGTTCAACGTAAACAGCACGCTGGCGACCTCGAACGTGCCGGCGGCCAACCTGCTGCTGACCGCCCCGTCGAATAACGACAAGATGTACACGAGCGACCTGACCGGCCTGACCGCCTATGCACTGGCAGGCGCCGCCACGGGCGCCACGGGGGGCACCCTGCCGCACGAAAACACCATGCCGACACTGACCGCCTCCTTCTGCATCGCATGGGCAGGCATTTTCCCATCGCCGCAATAACAGCCGGCACGCAAGCGCAGCCCCTAAAATCGATCAGGAGAACCTACCGTGACCTCACCATATCTTGGCGAAATACAAGTCTTCGGCTTCAATTTCACACCCTACGGATGGGCCAGCTGCAACGGCGCCACCCTGCAAATCCAGCAATATTCCGCCCTGTTTGCCTTGATCGGCACGCAGTATGGCGGCAATGGGACCACGACCTTCCAGTTGCCCAACTTCACGGGACGCGCGCCCTGCAGCCAGGGCCAGGGGCCGGGCCTGACGCCGCGCGTGATGGGCGAGACCTTCGGCACCAACAGTGTCACGTTGAACGTCACGGAGATCCCGAACCACACCCATCAACTCACTGTGTACCGCCAGCCCACGGCTGCCCTGCAGCACAACACGCCGCTCGCTGGCGACGCCTTGATTGCGCTGGGCGGCACGGCTGCGTTCGTGCCGGCAACGCAGCCGAATATGACCTTGTCCCCGACCGCGATCGGCACTGCCGGTGGCGGCCTGCCGCACGAAAACCGCCAGCCGATGCTGGCGCTGAATTTCTGCATCGCGCTGCAAGGCGAGTTCCCGTCATTCGACTAAGAACGCATAACCAAACCTACTGCGCGTCGGGATTTGCGGCCTCCGATGCTCACTGTGCATGCGCACAGCTCCGCTTCTCAGCCACAACTCTCATCCGCTCGCTACGGTTTTGTTAAGCGTTCTAAGTCGGATTCATCCAGGCAGGCGGCGCCATCGCGGCGCCCCCCTTGCCCTTCCCGCCGTACCGGCCTCAGTTGAACACGGCCTGGTACAGAAAGCCGTGGCTGTCACGCGCCACCGGCACCAAAAAGATACCCACCTCGCCAAACGCCTCATGCTGCATCTGGAAGATTTTCTGGCTGAACAGGATGGGCGAGCTATGGTGAAACAGCAGGCTGAACGGCTTGCGCATCAAGCCCTCCAGGGTCGCTGACGGCAGCGGCTGCACTTCCTTCAGGACAAAGGCGGCGTTGCCGTCACTGGCCGCAATAAACGTCTCGTTGACGCGCGCGGCAAAATGTTCGATGGTCAGGACAGTCATCATTCCAGGCATTCCATTCCGTAAGCAGTGTGGTGAAGACGATGCCTGATTCTAATGGAATCATTGCTGTCCCGGCACGGCAATGACATGAAAAAACAGACGCCACATGCACTGCGGGGCGGAAGCAAGCTGCTCCCGCCCCGCGGCGTCACTTCCTTTATTCGCAACGCTACCTGAGCGGCATGGCGATACCGAACATCACCGACTGGGTACGTCCGCTCTCCATACTCAGATTGCTGTTGTAGTCGACGGTGATGGTCATGCCGTTCGACAGCAGCAGCTTGACGCCCAGGCCCGCCGCCCAGTTGCCCGTCTGTTGCGGCACCGTGCGGATCACGTACACGGGGCCGTCGGCCGCCAGGTCGGCATAGGCCAGGCGCGCATCATCGGCGCCCTGGAACTGGTGCCGGTATTCGAGCCGCGCGCGCGGGAACCACGTGCCCAGGCCGCCCACATAGATGCCCTCGGCCCGCACGCCGAGCGCGCCGATGCGCGAACGCACGGTCTGCTTGAAGTAGCTCAGGGCATTGATGCCCGCCGCCTTTTCCGTGTACGGATCGAGCTTGGCCGACATCAGTTCCACGCGGCCATACGGCGACCACATCCAGGTTTCCTGGCGCATCTCGATGCCGCCCACCAGCGCGCCGAACACCTGCTTGCCGTCGCGCTCGCCCGTGGCGAAACCGCTGCCATCGGTGAGATAGCGCGATGCGTCGTACTGCAAGGTGCCGTAGCCGAGCACGCCGTCAAGGAAGACGCCCTTGCTCGGGCGCAGGCTGCCATACACGGCCGCCACGGCGCTGTCGGCCGTGCTGCGGCTGCCGTTCTGGCCCACGTCGCTGCGGTCATGGCTGAAACCGGCGCCGACGCCCACGGTCGCCAGGTCGCTGAGGCGATAATCGCCGCCCACGCTCACGCCGTTGGTGCGGAAGCGGAAGCCCGTCTCGCGGCCGTTCACATAGTGCTGGCCGAAGTCGACCGCGCCGCCGAGCCACAGAGACAAGGCCTGCTTCCGCGTGTCGGGCTTTTGCGGCATGTCCGGCAAGCCGCTGGTGGCACCGCTGACGTCCACCTGCTGCCGCGCATCGCTGCTGAAACCGGCGTCACTCGGGCGCAAAGCCGCCTTGCGCATGAATGGTTTGACGGCCGTGCCGAACACGCGGTCCGCTTCGTCCGCCTGCCAGCGCGCCAGCGCCGCCGTCGGGTTGCCGCTGTCGTTCGGCGGCGTCAGGCTCAGGCCAAAGCTCGACCTTCCCCAGCCATCGCCATGCAGACTTTCCAGGCGCTGCGTGAAGTTCGACAGCTGCGCGCTGGCGAAACGCCGCGCCGCATCGGCTTGCGCCGCCTGCAAGCCGATCACTTCCGGATCGACCGACGGGTCGCGCCGCGCCGTCACGGTCACGTTGACCACGCCCGGTTTCGAGGTGGCAAAGGCATTGCTCAGGGTGTAGCTGACGACGGCCGCGCCGGCGAACTTGCCCGAGGCCGCAAAGCTCAGCTGGTACGACGGCTTGCCGGCCGTGCCCACGTCGCGCACCACCACCTTGCCCGCCTCGGCCGGCGCCACGCTCAGCACATTCGCCGCCGTGAACGGACCGCCCGTGGCGCCCGCCGTCAGGTCGACAGTAACCGTCAGGCCGGCCACCACCGTGGCGCTCTGGGTGAGCACTTGCGGCATCGGATTGACGCTGATGCTGGCCTTGATCGGCGCCGAGGTGCCGAACACGTTCGACAGTGTGTAGCCGATGCTGATGTCGCCGCTGCTATCGGCGCCGGGCGTGTAGATGATATTCAGGCCGCTGACCACCGCCGTGCCGCTGGCTGGCGGCGTGGTGATGGCCACCGAAGTGAACGGGCCGCCCGTGGCCCCTTCCGTCACGTTCAGGGTGACAGATCCGCCGGGCTCTGCCGTTGCAGTCTTGACGACGGGGACTGGCGGGGGCAATGGCGCCACCGTCAGGCTGACCGTCGCCGGCGCGGATGTGCCGCCCGGGCCCGTTGCCGTGTAGGCAAAGCTGTCCGCACCGAAGTAGTCGGCATTCGGGACATACGTCACCTTGAAACTGGCGCCGGCGGCGGCACGCGCCATGCGTGCAGCTGCGCCCGTCGTCGTCACCGTGACGCGGCCATGCTGCGGCGGCGTGACAATGGTGACATCCGTGATCGGGCTGCCATCGGTGGAAGCGATATCCAGGCTCACTTCCTGATTGGCCGGCGTGGAGGCCGATTCATTGGCCACCGGCGGCGGCGCCTGGTTCACCAGCAGGGTCAACGCCTGCTGCACCGTGAACTGGTTGGCATCCTTGGCCTGCAGGGTGAAGGCATAGCTGCCCGTTGCCGTCGGCGTGCCGCTCAGCACGCCCGTGGCGGTATCGAGCGCCAGGCCGGCAGGCAAGGTGCCGCTGGCCAGCGTGTACGCATACGGTGCGACACCGCCTGCCGCCGTGAACTGCTGGCTGTAGGCTTCGGCGATGCGGATACCGGCCAGGCTGGCCGGCGCCAGGGTCAGGGTCGGCGCGCCGACCGCCAGGGTGTAGCTGCGGGTCGCGCTGAATGGCGCCCCCACGCCCGTGCTGCTGTCAGTCACCTTGACGGTGAAGGCGAAGTTGCCGGCCACGTTCGTCGTGCCCGACAGCACGCCAGTGGCGGCGTTCAGGCTGAGGCCAGCAGGCAAACTGCCTGCGCTGACGCTGTAGACATACGGCGCCGTGCCGCCCGCCGCGGTGATGGCGGCGCTGTACGCGGTTCCCGCCGTCGAACCTGGCAGGCTCGGCAAGTTCAGGCTCAGCGTGGGCGACGACACGGCCAGGGTATAGCTTTGCGCGCCGGCGAACTGGTGTGCGTCCTGCGCTTGCACGGTCAAGGTGAAGCTGCCGGCCGCCGTTGGCGTACCGCTGAGCAAACCGCCGCTGCTCAGGGTAAGCCCTGCCGGCAGGCTGCCACTCGTGACGGTATAAGCATACGGGCCGACGCCACCGGCAGCTGTCAGCTGCTGGCTGTACGCCGTGGCCGCCGCCGCTGCCGGCAAGGTGCCCGGCGTGAGCGTAATCACCGGTGCGGCAATCGTCAAGGTATAGCTGTTGGTCGCGCTGAACGGCGCGCCCACACCCGTGCTGCTGTCGCTGGCGCGCAGGCTGAAGCTGAAACTGCCAGCCACATTCGCCGTACCCGACAGCACGCCCGTGGCGGTGTTCAGGCTCAAGCCAGCAGGCAAACTGCCGGCGCTGACGCTGTAGGCGTATGGCGCCGTGCCGCCTGCCGCCGCGATTGTCACGGCATATGGCGTTTCCGCCGTTGCATTGGGCAAGCTCGCCGGCGTCAGGCTGACAATGGGCACGCCCACGGTAATGCTCACGGTGGCCGGTGCCGACGTGCCGATACCGTTGCTGGCCGTGTAGGTAAAGCTGTCCGGCCCGACGTAGCCTGCCGTCGGCGTATAGGAGATGCTGGTGCCGCTGGATGTCGCCGTGCCATGGCTGGCGGCGGACGCCACAGCCACCGAGGTTGCCGCGCCGCCGCTCAGGTTCAGCGTGATCGGGTTGGCGCTGCTGCCATACGCCACCGTGGCGCTCACATTGCCGGCAACGGGCGCACCGGCAGCCACCGTGCCGGAATAGGCGCGTGAGCCGGAGTATGGTCCGGCGCCGGTGCTGCTGTCGGTGGCGGTGACGGTAAAACTATAGGCGCCGGCCGCCGTGGGCGTGCCGGACAGGGTGCCGTTCGCCGCCAGGCTCAGGCCCGCAGGCACGCTGCCGGCAGTGACGGCATAGCTATATGCTGCCGTGCCGCCGGTCGGCGTGATGCCCTGGCTGTAGGCCACACTCACTGTCGGCACCGGCAGGGTCGCTGGCGCGATACTGATCGTCGGCGCAGCCACCGTCATCGAATAGGCGCGCGCGCCCGAATACGGGCCGCTGCCCGTCGAACTGTCCGTGGCGCGCACGGTAAAATTGAAGGTACCGCCCGCCGTCGGCGTACCCGACAGCAGACCGGTGGACGTATTCAGACTCAATCCGGCCGGCAAGGCGCCGGCACTGATGGCGTAAGTGTATGGCGCGCCGCCGTTCGCGGCCGTCACGCTCTGGCTGTAGGCCGTCCCCACGGTTGCCGCCGGCACGGTGCTTGGCGCAAGCGTGATGGTCGGTCCGCTGACCGTGATCGTCACGGTGGCCGGCGCCGAGGTGCCGATGCCGTTCGATGCCGTGTAGGTAAAGCTGTCTGGCCCGCCATAGCCTGCCGTCGGCGTATAGGTGATGCTGGTGCCGCTGGCACTTGCCGTGCCGTTGCTGGCGGCGGACGCCACGGCCACGGACGTTGCCGCGCCGCCGCTCAGGTTCAACGTGACCGGATTGGCGCTGCTGCCGTAGGCCACCGTGGCGCTGACGGCGCCGGCAACGGGCGCACCGGCAGCCACCGTGACGGAATAGGCGCGTGCGCCGGAGTATGGTCCGGCGCCGGTGCTGCTGTCGGTGGCGGTGACGGTAAAGCTGTACGCTCCGGCCGCCGTGGGCGTGCCGGATAAAGTGCCGTCCGGCGCCAGGCTCAAGCCCGCAGGCACGCTGCCGGCGGTGACGGCATAGCTATATGCTGCCGTGCCGCCGGTCGCCGTGATGCCCTGGCTGTAGGCCACACCCACTGTCGGCACCGGCAGGGCCGCTGGCGCGATACTGATCGTCGGCGCCGCCACCGTCATCGAATAGGCGCGCGCGCCGGAATATGGGCCGCTGCCCGTCGAACTGTCCGTGGCGCGCACGGTGAAGTTGAAGGTACCGCCCGCCGTCGGCGTACCCGACAGCAGACCGGTGGACGTATTCAGACTCAACCCGGCCGGCAAGGCGCCGGCACTGATGGCGTAAGTGTATGGCGCGCCGCCGTTCGCGGCCGTCACGCTCTGGCTGTAGGCCGTCCCCACGGTTGCCGCCGGCACGGTGCTTGGCGCAAGCGTGATGGTCGGTCCGCTGACCGTGATCGTCACGGTGGCCGGCGCCGAGGTGCCGATGCCGTTCGATGCCGTGTAGGTAAAGCTGTCTGGCCCGCCATAGCCTGCCGTCGGCGTATAGGTGATGCTGGTGCCGCTGGCACTTGCCGTGCCGTTGCTGGCGGCGGACGCCACGGCCACGGACGTTGCCGCGCCGCCGCTCAGGTTCAGCGTGATCGGATTGGCGCTGCTGCCGTAGGCCACCGTGGCGCTGACGGCGCCGGCAACGGGCGCACCGGCAGCCACCGTGACGGAATAGGCGCGTGCGCCGGAGTATGGTCCGGCGCCGGTGCTGCTGTCGGTGGCGGTGACGGTAAAGCTGTACGCTCCGGCCGCCGTGGGCGTGCCGGAAAGGGTGCCGTCCGGCGCCAGGGTCAGGCCTGCGGGCAGGCTGCCGGCCGTTCTGGCATAGGTATACGTGCTGGTTCCGCCGCTGGCGGCTATCGTCTGGCTGTAGGCAACGCCAGCTGTCATCGCCGGCAGGGTCGTCGGCGCGATGGCGATGGTGGGCGCGGCTACCGTCAGCGTATAAGCGCGCGTGCCATTGACGGCCAGCGAGTCCGTGGCGCGCACGGTGAAGTTGAAGGTGCCGCCCGCTGTCGGCGTACCCGACAGCACACCGCCGCCACTCAAGCTCATGCCCGCCGGCAAGGCGCCCGCGCTGACGGCGTAGGTGTATGGTGCCGCGCCGCCCGTCGCCGTCAAGGTTGTCGTGGAGTAAGGCTGGGCCACCGTGGCATTCGGCACGGTGGCTGGCGCCAGCACGATGGCGGAGGTGATCGTGACGTTGTACACGATGGGCTGCCCCACATCGTCCTTGACGGTAAACGTGTCCGAGGTCGCGCTGAGATTCGTATTCCGGTAGCGCACGGCATTCGTGGCATTCGAATCTTCCAGCGTGCCATACAGCGGCGCCACCAGGGTGCCCGTCAGACCGAACTGGGAGCAAGGTGAATTGGTGTAATCCTCGTAATACTCGCCTCCCGCCACGATGCTGACGGCGCGCGGACTCGGACAGGCACTGGCGGCGGAGGCCTGGTACGACCACAGGGACAGCAAGACAAACAGCAGGGCTCCCGCTAGGCGCGTCAGCCACGATCGCGCCAGCGTCTGGACAGCCGGTGTGCCAGGGTCTCCGGCAACGAGACAATCAACACCGCTGACAGGCGTGGATAGCCATCCAAATTTCGTGAAATTTAGAAACATTTGTCTTCCCTCGATACATTTATCTTGGCGCTGGGCCTTGTACGGATAACGGTCATGGCAACCCTGCATGCCGATGACAGCTAGCCTCACAGGACTGAAAGTGGCTTCCCAGCATGATTGAACCTTGCTTTAAGTCAATCTATGCTACTACGGCTTACAAAGAAAGCAACTGCAAAATATTATCAAATAAGGAAGTTTTTTAACTAAAAACAATTATTGTTGAAATGGTGTATTTATCCAGCAACAGAATTGAAAGAGAATGCCTCATGAAAGGCTGGATTGACCAACTCACCGTGTGTCATGCCAGTGGTTCATCGGGAGTGGGTACAGCGAATTGGCCTTGCGCAGCCTGCCGTCAGTTGTGCGTACGCAACGCCGGAAACTGTCACCTTGCAAGCCACCCGCGCAGAATTTTCTGCAGGCGGGCAATATGGCCTGCCAGGCAGCATGCCCGGCAGGCCGCGCCACCGTAAGCAGCTTTACTGCATTGCTTGCTGCAAGCCCGGCGCAAACTCGGCACCATGCTTGACCTGGGCGGTGGACGCCTTCAGGGTGGCGCCGATCGGCTCGGCACGGCCAGACAGGCATTGCCCCAGGAAGTTTTCCGTCACGGCATTGAAGGCGATGTTGTTGACGGGCCGGGCAAAGCCATGGCCCTCATCGGGGAACAGCACATACGTGACGGGAATATTCTTCGCCGCCATGGCCGCCACGATCTGGTCCGATTCCGCCACGTTGACGCGTGGATCGTTGGCGCCCTGGCCGATCAGCAGCGGGCGCTGGATGTTTTGCGCAAAGTTCAGCGGCGAGCGCTCCTTCAGCAGCGCCTTGCCCTCTTCCGTCGTCGGGTCGCCCATGCGCTTGTAGAACTGCTGCTTGCCCGCTTCCCAGTACGGCGGAATCGTTTGCAGCAGGGTGAACAGGTTCGACGGGCCGACGATGTCGACGCCGCAGGCAAACGTCGTCGGCGTGAACGCCATGCCGGCCAGGGTGGCGTAGCCGCCGTACGAGCCGCCCATGATGGCCACCTTGTCGGCCGTGGTCACCCCGCTCTTGACTGCCCACTGCACGGCGTCGAGCAGGTCGTCATGCATCTTGCGGCCCCACTGCAGGTCGCCGGCCGAGATGAACTGCTTGCCGAAGCCCGTCGAGCCGCGGAAGTTCACCGACAGCACGGCATAGCCGCGGTTGGCCAGCCACTGGTGGTAGCCGTTGTAGCCATAGGTGTCGCGCGCCCACGGGCCGCCATGCACCAGCAGCACCATCGGCACCGCCTGCGTGGCCTTGCCGTCGGCCGTCGCCTTCGATGCCTGCGGCAAGGTCAGGTAGGACACCAGGGTCAGGCCGTCGCGCGCCTTGAGTTGCTGCGGATACATGGGCACCAGCGGCGCACCTTCCAGTTCCGGCCGGGTCACATATAAACGCGTGAGCTTTTTGGTCTTGCGCTCGTACAGCCAGCTCGATGGCGGCGCCGTGACGGCGTCCACGGCCACCAGCCACTTGTCGTCGGCATCCGTGCGCGACGTCACCGTGAACTGGCCCTTCGTGTTTTTCTTCAAGAAGGCCAGGTCGGCTTTCAGGTCGTTCGTCAGCGGCAGATATTCCTGCTGCAGATAATTGACCGTATAAGCTTGCACCTGGCCTGTGCGCGTGTCGTACAGCGCATCGGCGATGTCGGAGCGCGGGTCTTGCGCCACCACCGTGCTCTTGCCGCTGGCCACGTCCTGCGCCAGCAGCGCCGAAGTATTGCGGCCGCGCGAATCGGTCCAGTACAGAGTCTTGCCATCGACCGTAAAACCCAGCGGCGCCGTAGTCTGCGAGTCTTCCAGGCCGACTTCGGCCAGCGGCGTGCTCTCGACCTTGCCGTCCGTCAGGCGGAAATACTGCATGCCGCCATCGGCGCGCGCCTTGCTGGCGACGCGCAAATTGAGCAACTCATCGGCCAGGTAGCCGCCATAGCCATCGTTCTGCTGCATCAGGGTCAGCTTGCCGCTGGCCAGGTCGAGGCTGTACACGTCGTGCCAGCGCGCATCGCGATTATTGATGCCGACGAGGATGCGGTCCTTCACCTTGCTGCTGATCTGGACGATCCGCACGCGCGTCTTCTCGAACGGCGTGTAGCTGATCTGCTTGCCGCTCGCCACGTTCACGCCGTAGAGCAGGAAATTCTCGTCGCCGCCCTTGTCCTGGATAAACAGCAGGGTCGTCGAATCGGGCGACCAGAAGCTGCTGCGGATGGGCCGCACCTTTTCTTCCGTCAACGGACGCGCCTGCGCCAGGTCATTGGCCGGCGCCACCCACACATTGAGCACGCCATCGCGCGGCGCGATCCACGACAGCCACTGCCCGTCGGGACTGAGCTTGCCACCGGACTTGCTGGGATTACCGAACAGCTTGGCACGCTCGATCAGCGGCGTTTCCTTGACAGGGGCTTGGGCGTGCGCCGGCAGTGCGCTGGCGAACAACAGAACAGGCAGGACATAGCGAATCATGGACACCTCATGGTTGTAGGATGAAGGAAAACATAATAATTTTGCATGTGCCAGCACATCATAGGCCAAAGCCATGTCGCCAGGTTGATGACAGTGATGAAGGACGCAAATCGGGGGATGGAATGCGGGAAAGAGAGAATGGAGCGCGATGCAGGCGAACATCTCAACGCTGGGCCGCGCTTGATCGGCTAGGTCTGCGGCACAGCCATCGTTGTGTTTTTCGCCTCGTCCAGTATCCATTGCGTCAATGCCTGGACCGGTTTTCCGCTCAAGCCGATGGGCTCGGGAAGGACGATGCAGAAGGTCTTGGAGATGGTTTTTCCATCGGGCCATGGAGCGGCCAAGCGGCCTTGCGCCAGCTCCGTTTCCACGTAAAGGCGCGGCACCAGGGCGACGCCGAGGCCGGCCAATGCCGCCTCGATCAGCATGGCATGCAGATCGTAGCGTGCACCGGTCGCAGGATTGCTCAGTGCGATCCCGGCTTCCCGTGCATAACGTTCCCAGGCATCCGGGTTCTGCCGCCGGTGCAGACGCGGCAGCGTGTCCAGTGCCGTTGCTCCTTTGCCCTCTTTCAGAAGTGCAGGATGGCAAACTGGCACCAGCACCTCATGCAGCAACGGATACGTACGCATTCCTGTCCAGGCCGGATGCTCGAAATGGATGGCGGCATCGAAGCCGCTGCCGGCAAGAACGAAGGGTTCCATCCGCTCTGCAAGATGCACGCAAATGTGCGGATGCTGCTGCTGGAATTGTGGCAAGCGGGGAATCAGCCACCGCATCGCGAACGTCGGGATGACGGCAATGTCGAGGCTGGCGCCATCGACTGGCTGTCCCATCAGGTACTGGCTGTCCCGCTCCAGCCGGTCGAGCGACTCGCGCACCTGCGCCGCATAGCGCTCCCCGTTCGGCAACAGCCGCACGCGATTGCCGACACGTTCGAACAAGGTGACGCCGAGAAAGGCTTCCAGCCGGCCAATCTGACGGCTGATGGCCCCTTCCGTCAGTGACAACTCCGCCGCCGCCCGGGCGAAACTGCCATGGCGGGCGGCGGCCTCGAAGGCCATGAGTGCGGCGTTGCTGGGAATCTTGCGGCGCATGGGTGCTCCTGAGTCAGAGCCAAGCTAGCGGCTCACCTTGATGTTTAATCATGGAAGGATACCAAAAAATCGATTTATACGGCGAAATTCAGGGCGCACAATGACTGAACATCAACAAGGAAGGCCGGCGCGCAAAGCGTCCGGTCACGCGTGATCTCATGATATATACAGTCGAATGCAGCTTTGCCGATCCCGCCAGTGAAGCGGAGTGGAATAACTTCTATAGCCTGGAAAAACTGCCCGCGCTCATTTCAGTGAGCGGCTTCCATACCTCGCAGCGCTTCAAAGCCTTGAGCGCCGGTTGCCCTGTCTACCTCGCCATGCATACGATCGACAATCTCGATGTGCTTCAGGGACAGGAGTATCGCCAGAAAGGCGGTGGCAATTTCGCGCGCTGGCAGCAGCACATCACCGACTGGCACCGCAATCTGTATGCCGGCCTTGAGCGCGCACCGGCCATCGGCGCAGACGACTATCTGGTGGCGAGTACGGTCGGCCCGGAGCCGCTCGTCGACATGGGCCTCGCTCCTTGTCGGATGCAGGCTGTCGCATTGGAAAGGTTCCCTGAACATCGATGGGTGGCGAAGATGGGGCGCGCCACTGGCCCCGGCATGGAACAGCTTCCCGAGGGCGTCCATCTATATGCGCCCATGACCGGTCAATTGACGAACGGCAGTGACATCGCTCATCAAATTTCGCGGTAGAGCCCACATGCCCAACGTGACGATTTTCATGCCAACAGAAAAGATGCCGCCGGATGCAAATCTGGCGGCACTCACCGACCAATGCACCGAACTCTGCACAGGGATGCTTGAAGCTGCGCTGGAGAACGTCCACATCACCTATGTCGGTGTCCGTCATGGCCGGGGGAATCCGGCCTATGCGGAAATCCAATACCGGCTTGTACCGTTCAGGACGAAAGCAGTCATGGATGTGTTCATGGAAAGGCTGGAGGCCATCATCAAAGCAAATACTGGCCTTGCTGCACGCATCCGCTGTTTTGGCTATACGGCTCCGGCCATTCATGCACGCAATTGATTATCAGATAGGAATACAGCAATGGATCACATACCATTTCCCAGCCAGCAGATAGGAGAATTTTCGATCACGGCCATCAGTGACGGATACCTGTCCGCCAGTCTGGATTTGCTCTCCAATATCGGTTCGATGGATGCGTCAAAATTGCAGCAAGACGCAGGGGTGAGCGATCCCTCTTCCATCCATATCAACTGCTATCTGGTGCGCGGACGTGGCCGCACAATCTTGATTGATGCGGGTGCGGGCGGATTCAAGCACTGGGGCGGCAAGCTGAAAGTCAATCTTGCGCTGGCTGGCGTACAAGCCTCGGACATCGACACGATACTGCTGACGCATGCCCATCCCGATCATGTCGGCGGACTGCTTGATGCGTCAGGAGAAGCCGCCTTTCCCGATGCGCAGCTGGTGGTCCACCAGCATGAGGTTTCTTTCTGGGAAGACGATGGCAATCTCAGCCGAGCCAGTGAGCGCGCTCGCGGCAACTTTCTGTTTGCCCGGAAGGTGTTTGACAAGTATCGTGAGAAGATGCGCTTGTTTACCGGAAACGAGGTTCTCCCGGGCATTAGTGCCATGCCCCTACCGGGGCATACCGCAGGCCATTCCGGTTATCGCATCGAATCCGCTAGCCGCAGTCTGTTGATTTGGGGGGATATTGTGCATTTCCCCCAAATCCAGATTGCGCGTCCCGACGTATCCATTGCATTCGACCAGGATCCCCTGCTGTCGGCCGAAACACGCTCGACACTGCTCGATGTGGTCAGCGCCGACAACATCCTCATCGCCGGCATGCACCTTGGCGAACTCGGCTTCGCACACATCCGGCGCAAAGGCAATCTCTACAGGATAGTCTACGAAGCCTAGCGGTTGCCCGCGCGCAGTGAGGTCAAGGCCTGCCGGCGAGTTGCTTCGTCCGCGGAAGCGCCCGGGCGCCTTCACAGTCGTCGCTTGCCTGCGCGCAGATCTCCCAGCCGCCGCCCAGCGCCTTGTAGATGCTGACAACGGAAAGCCGCTGGTTGGTGCGCGCGACGGCCAGCGCGCGACGGCTGGCAAAGTCGGCCCGTTCCGCTTCGAGCACCTCCAGGTAGAAACCTTCACCTGCGGAAAACCGCAGCCGCGCAAGGTCTGCCGCCTCCCGATTGGCCGCCGCCTCAAGCATTCGCAAGCCGAGCGTGCTGCCTGCCGTGTCGTGGGCTTTGAAAGCATCGTCCGTTTCCTGGAGTGCGCGCAAGACGGTCCGGTCGTAAACGAGCAGGGCTGCCCGGGTGCGTGCCTCGCTGGCGGCGATGCGGGCGCGCACACGCCCCGTATCGAGCAGATTCCAGCGGATGACGGGGCCAAGGAAGCTCGATTGCATGCCAGCGTCGCCCATCGCATCGAGGCTGCCCGCGACGAGTCCGATAGAACCCGTTACCTGGACCTCGGGATAGAGGCCAGCCGTTTCCACCCCGATGCGGGCGGTCGCGGCAGCCAGGTTGCGCTCGGCCGCCGCAATATCGGCGCGCCGCGCGAGCAGCCCGGCAGGATCGCCCACGGCAATCGCCCGCACCGTCAGCGCGTCACTTGCCGGCGTGGCGGCGGGAAGGCTGAACGTCTGCGGCACTTCGCCAAGCAGGATGGCCAGTGCGTTGACGGAGGCCGCGCGGCGGCGCTCCAGTTCGGGCGCGGCCACCTCCACCGAGCGCAGCAAGGCCTCGGCACGAAGCCGGTCGAGTTCGCTGGCAGAGCCTGCGCTCACCATGCGCTCGACGAGCGCCAGGCTGTCGCGCTGGCTTTGGGTGATGCTGGCAACGACAGCGAGTTCAGCCTCGATGCCGCCCAGCTCGAACCAGGTGGCCGCCACCGTGGCGGCAACACCCGCCTGCACGCCGCGCAGCAACGCTTCGCGTGAGCCCGCCTGCGCCTGGCCCGCTTCCACGGACCGCCGCACGCGGCCGAAGAGGTCGATCTCCCAGGAAGCATCGACGGTGCCGCGATAGCTTTCGCTATGACGCGGCTGGCCGGGCAGCGTTTCGACCTTGCTCAGGCGGCGCTTCTCGTACCCGAGCGCGGCGCCAGCCTGCGGCAGGAAGCCCTGCCTGTCTTCGCGCAGCAAGGCTTTTGCCTCCGCGAGCCGGGCGGCAGCGATGCCGACATCGTGGTTCGCCGCCAGCGCCCGCTGGATCAAGGTGACCAGCGCCGGGTCGTCGAAGCTGCGCCACCACTCCACCTCGACCGCCCCCGGCACGAGACCGGCGTGGGCCTGGCCTGCGCTGCCGGAAAACTGCGATGCGGATAGCGGCGGCGGCAACGGCGGCGCATAATCGGGGCCGACCGCGCAGCCGGCCAGCACGATCAGCGCACTGAGAGAAACGACAACTGTTTGATACGGGCTGTTCATGATGCGCTCCTGTGCATGCTTGTCTGGGTCGTTGGCTTGTGGCGCTCGAAGCGGGCCGCCAGGGCGCGCATCACCACATAAAACACGGGCGTGAGGAACAATCCGAACAGTGTTACGCCCAGCATGCCGGCGAACACCGCGATGCCCATGGCCTGGCGCATCTCGGAGCCGGCGCCACTGGCGAAGACCAGCGGTACGACGCCAGCGATGAAGGCAAGCGAAGTCATCAGGATGGGCCGTAGCCGCAGCCGGCAAGCTTCGATGACCGCATCGAGCGCGCTGGCCCCTTCCATTTCCAGGCTACGGGCGAACTCGACAATGAGGATGGCGTTCTTGGCCGCCAGTCCGACGAGCACGATGAGCCCGATCTGCACGAAGATATTGTTGTCGCCGTCCACCAGCCACACGCCGATGATCGCGCTCAGCAAACACATCGGCACGATCAGCAGGACGGCCAGCGGCAGCAGCCAGCTGTTGTACTGCGCGGCCAGGATCAGATAGGCGAGCAGCACGCACAGCGGAAAGATGAACAGCGCCGAATCGCCGGCCAGCTTTTGCTGGTAGGTAAGGTCAGTCCATTCAAAGCTCATGCCTTCAGGCAGCACCTCCTTCGCCAGCCGTTCCATGACGGCCACCGCCTGCCCCGAACTGACGCCTGGCATCGCGCCACCCGAGATGTCGGCCGAGGGATAGCCATTGTAGTGAACCACGCGGTCCGGACCGGAACTGGGCGTGACGGTGACAAACGACGACAAGGGCAGCATGTCGCCGGCCGCGTTACGCACCTGCAAGCGTCCGATGGCCTCGGCTTGCATGCGATGCTCGGCATCGGCCTGGGCCGTCACCTTGTAGGTCCGGCCGAAGCGGTTGAAGTCGTTGACGTAGAGGGAACCGAGATAGATCTGCAGCGACTCGAACACGTCGGCCAGGCGCACTCCCTGGCTCTTGACCTGAGTACGGTCGATGGCGACCTCGAGCTGCGGGGCATTGACGTCCAGGCTGGTCATGAGGCCGGCCACCTGTCCCGACTCGCCTGCCTTGGTCATCAGGATATGCGTCTGCTGCACCAGGGCATCGAGCCCGGCGCTGCCGCGGTCCTCGACCAGCATCTTGAAGCCGCCGGTCGCGCCAAGGCCGGGCACTGGCGGCGGCGGGAACACGCCGAGGAAACCGTCGGGAATGCCGGCGAATTTCGCCTGCAGGCGCCCGGCGATCGCGTTTGCCGTGAGATCGGGCGTCGTGCGGGCCTTGAACGGGTCAAGCATGACGAACATGACGGCCGCGTTCGGCACGTTGACGAAGCCGTTGATCGACAAGCCGGGGAAGGCGACGACGCTTTCAACGCCAGGCTCGGCCAGCGCAATCTTCGACATTTGCTTGGCAACCGCGTCGGTACGGTCCAGCGATGACGAGTTGGGCAACTGCGCGATCGCCACCAGATAGTATTTGTCCTGCATCGGCACGAAGCCCGGCGGCACGGCCTTGAAGCCGAAGAAGGTCAGCGCGAGCAGGCCGCCGTACACGAGCAAGGCCACGCCGCTGACCCTGACGACTTTGCGCACCGTGTTGCCATAGGCGTCCGGCGCGCGCTGGAACGGCCGGCCCAGCATCTGCAACAGGCGCTCGGCGCGGCCGCGCGGATCATGCACGGCCCCGGCCTTGCGGGGCTCGAGCAGGAGGCCGGCAAGCGCCGGGCTGAGCGTGAGCGAATTGACGGCCGACAGGATGGTCGAGATGGCGATCGTCAGCGCGAACTGGCGGTAGAACTCGCCCTGCAAGCCGCTCAGGAAGGCGGTCGGAATGAACACGGCGGCGAGCACCGAGGTGATCGCGATGATGGGGCCCGTGACCTCGTCCATGGCGCGCCTTGCCGCCTGCCTGGGTTCTTCGCCGTTTTCGATGTGGCGTTCGACGTTCTCGACCACGACGATGGCGTCGTCGACGACGATGCCGATCGACAGCACCAGGCCGAACAGAGACAGGGTGTTGAGCGAGAAGCCCATCAGATGCATGACGGCGAAGGTGCCGATCAGCGATACGGGTACCGCCATGAGGGGAATCAGCGACGCGCGCCAGTTGCGCAGGAACAGCACCACCACGATGACGACGAGAATGATCGCCTCCAGCAAGGTCGTTGCCACCGATTCCAGCGAGGCACGCACAAACACCGTCGGGTCATAGGCGATGCGCGAGCTCAATCCTGCCGGGAAATTTTCCTCCAGCCGCTGCATGGTGTCGCGTACCGCCTGCGCTACGTCGAGCGCGTTGGCGCCGGGGCTTTGAATGATTTGCAGGGCGACGGCCGGCTCGCCGTCCAGCAGGCTGCGCAGCGCATAGGCGTCGGCGCCCATCTCGATGCGTGCCACGTCGCGCAAACGCGTCACCTGGCCTTCGGCGCCCGTGCGGATGATGATGTCGCCGAACTGTTCCTCGCCCGTCAAGCGTCCGAGCGTGTTGACCGTCACCTGGAAGGCGGCGCTGGAGTCGGGAGACTGGCCGACGGAACCGGCTGCCACCTGCACATTCTGTTCGCGCACGGCGGCAATCACCTCGCCGGCCGTCAGGCCGCGTGCGGCGATCAGGTTCGGGTCGAGCCACAGCCGCATGCTGTATTCGCCCGCGCCCCAGACGAGGACGTCGCTGATGCCGGGGATGCGGGACAGCTCGTCGCGCACTTGCAGGTAGGCGTAATTCGATATGTACAGCGGATCGTAGCGCTTGTCGGGCGACAGCAGGTGCACCACCATCAGGATGTCCGGCGAGGTTTTCTGCGTGACGACGCCCTGGCGCTGTACCTCTTCAGGCAAACGCGGCAACGCGCGCGCGACCCGGTTCTGCACCTGGATCTGCGCCATGTCGGCATTCGTTCCCTGCGCGAAAGTGACGGTCAAGGTCATGCGGCCGTCGGTTGCCGATTGCGACGACATGTACTGCATGCCCTCGACCCCGGTAATGGCCTGCTCGAGCGGCGCCGCCACCGTTTCGGCGATCACCTTGGGATTGGCGCCAGGATAGGCGGCGCTCACCTGCACGGTCGGCGGCGTCACCGCAGGATATTCGCTGAGCGGCATCTGGAAGAAAGCGACGATGCCGGCGAGCACCATCAGGACCGAGAGGACGATGGCAAAGATCGGGCGGTCGATGAAGAAACGTGGGAAGGACATTACGCGGCTCCCGAGGTTTTCGGCAAGGCAATGGGCGTACCGTCAATCGCGGCCGACTGCGGCGTCACCTGCATGCCAGGGCGCACGAGGCCCTTGACGACGATGCGCTCGCCGGGCTGCAGTCCCTGTTCTATCACGCGCAAACCATCGACCATCGGGCCAAGCTCGACGGGACGGAACTCCGTCTTGTCGCCTTTGCCGACCACGAGCACATAGCGGCGCCCCTGGTCCGTGCCTATCGATTGATCGGAAACGAGCACCCTGGCTTGCTGCGCCCCCGTCTCCAGCCTGACCTTGGCAAACAGGCCGGGCGTCAGTTTTCCATCGGGGTTGTCGACCACGGCGCGGACACGCACCGTTCCCGTGCCGCGGTCAGCGGCGTTGGCAAGAAAATCGACACGGCCGGGACGCGTGTATGTCTTGTCCGTGGCCAATGCCACCATGACCTTGGCCGCCTGCGCCCCATGCGCGGTGGCGCTGGCTCGGCCGGCGGCGAGCGAGCGCAAATAGGTGCGTTCATCGACATCGAAATAGACGTGCAGGGGATCGATGGAAACGATCGTCGTCAGGGGCGTCACGCCGCTGGCCACGTAGTTGCCCTCGGTGACGAGGACTTGGCCGACACGTCCGCTGATCGGCGCCGTGACGCGCGTGAAACCGAGCTCCAGTTGCGCGGCGTCGAGCGCGGCCTTGGCGGCGTCGACCTGTGCCTTGCCCGCATGCAGCGCCGCCGTTGCCACGTCGAGACGGTCGCGCGCGACGATCTTCCTGGCGAACAGCTGTTCGGCCCGTTCATGCTCGGCCTGGGCCAGCACCGACGCCGCCTCAGCCTCGCGCAGGCGCGCCGTGGCGGCATGCACCGCCGCCTGGAACACGCGCGGATCGATCACAAAGAGCTTGCTGCCCTTCTCGACAAAGCGGCCTTCCGGCACGCTCACGTCCTGCAGGTAGCCGGCCACCTGCGGGCGCAACTCAACCCGCTTGACGGCGGTCAGCGAGCCGTTGAACTCGACATAGGGTGTTGCCTGGCGAACGATCACCTCGGCAACGGGAACGCCGGGCGGCTTGGCCGCAGCGGCAGGCGATGCCGTCTGCTTGCATCCGCTGACGGCAAGCGCGGTGCCCAGCACCGCGGTAATCAGGTTTATTGGTGTGACTTTCATCATTGTGCCTTTCGCGACTGGAGTCGACATGGTTTTGTTGAGCTGAAACAACTCCCATTGCCTTTATCCGACCTGACACACCTGGAAGGTCAAGCTTTTTTATCAATGTGATGGCTGTGGCGGCGCGGTGCGGTGGTGCGCACCGTGTCGATATTTTCTTGGCGTGTATGGATTGGGGAAAGCCGCATCTGCGCCTGCGCCAGGACAACCCTATCGATCAAATCGACATGCCCTACCTGCCGTGGGCGCGCGGCACAGATATGCGCATACTGAAAGAATCACGGATCGAGGGTGGGCGGATCAGGATCAAGCCAAGCAAAACACACAAAAAACAGTGGCAAAGCTGTCGATATCGCCGTTATGCCTGAGACTGCCGAAGTGATCGCCCGCGCCCGTGGACTCCAAATCAAGTATGGGTTGATCAGTCAGTTCGTGTTCCCGCCGCAAAAAGGTGGCGCCCACACCCGATCGGGCCTCAGTTCGATGTGGGATGGCGCCGATGAACCGCAGCAGCGCAAAGCCCGACGGTAATGGGAAAATTTTCGGCTGACGTCACCCAAATATTGACAATTCGGATGTAGCTTACGCTCAACCGTGCAGCACTGGGGCAGCGGTCGCACCGTGCTGCGGCAATTCGACTCGAACTCTTGAAGCGATAACGAGAGCAGCGAACAGCATCACCACGCCAGCAATAATGAAAACGCCCGTGACTCCACCCAACCCGAACATAATGCCACCCAATGCAGCGCCGGCAGCTATTGAAGATTGCACCGCAGCGACGACCATGCCACCAGCTGTCTCCGCTTGATCAGGGACGGCACGGGCTACCCAGTTGGACCAGGCGACAGGTACGCCGCCGAACGCCAGGCCCCACAGAGCGACCAAAAACATCAGGCCTGTTCCTTGGACTGGCAGCAAGATCATGCCGAATGCCGCCAAGCCCACCAGCGCGGGCATGAGCACTAGAGTAGCACGCAGGCTACGCTCCATGAGCCAGCCGGCCAGCAGCGTGCCAACGAAGTTGGCGATACCAAAACCCAGGAGCATCAGAGACAAACCGTTTACATCTATATGGACAACGCTTTCAAGAGCGGGGCGAATATAGGTGAACAATGCATATTGGCCGGTATGGGCAAGTACGCAGCCCAACATCCCGATCCCAATCCCCGGGCGACGGAGCAGTCCCAGTACCGATGTGGTGCGCATCATCGTGCGCGGCGCCATACGGGGCAGCGTGAACAATTGAAACACAAGTGTTAGCCCTCCGACAGCCGCGGCTGCTATAAATGCACTGCGCCAGCCATATAGCCCCCCTAAATAGCTGCCCAACGGTACGGAAACGACCGTCCCGATGGCGATGCCGCTGAATATGATGGATAGCGCTCGCGGCACCAACCTCGCCGGCACCAGCCGCATAGCCACGGCTGCCGCCATGCTCCAAAAGCCTCCTAGCGCGACGCCCAGAAGAATGCGCATCACCAACAATACTGTCAAGCTTGAGGACAACGCCACCAGCAGGTTGGAGGCGATCATCAGCACTGTGAAAGCCAACAAGACGACACGCCGGTCAAAACGACGCGTGAGACCTGGCACCGACAGCCCCGCGAACATGGCCACTACGGCCGTCACTGTCACTGCCTGGCCAGCTAGTGCCTCCGATACGCCAAGATCGAAGGCCATCGGGGTCAATAGACTGGCTGGCAGGTACTCCGCCGTCAGTAAACCGAAAACCCCCATTGCCAGTGAAAACACTGCCATCCATGCTGCTGCCGCTGGCTCTAAAACAGACACATCGTTCGCGTTGAGCGTTTGCTTGGTAGCAAAAACATCGTTGTTCATCTCTAGAATCCCTAAAACAATCGGAGTCGAAAGTCTAGAGCTAAAATCCAGGATGATCTATGATGGCAAGTCTTGATTTTTTGATCGAAACACCTAAAATGAGCAAGCAAAATCAAATTTCTCCATCATCTAATCTCGTCAGTGAATTGTTGACAGGTAACCGTCGGCAAGATCGTTGTAACGATATAGATGTTTACTGCGTGCAGTGCCACTCCGCCTGCCAGCGCGATAGAGCGTAAGCCGTTACGCCCGTGGAACAACTCACGCCATGAGGCCTGAGGGGCTGCTGCTGTCGAGGTCATGTCCGATTCCTTCGAAGGTTTCTTTATTCCATCATTCCATTATATGATGGAATGATAGATGGGTGATATTGTGACGTCAATAGAGAACTTAGACTGTAGCTATGAATATGATTGAGACCCCATCCAAGACCCTCAACGAACTGGCCGACATCGCCAAAACGCTGGGGCATGCACATCGTCTTGCCTTGCTGGAAGCCATTTTTCAGCGAGAAAGTTCGGTGGAGCTCCTGACGAAACTCTCAGGGCTTTCCATCACCAATACTTCCCAGCATTTGCAGCAACTCCGGCGCGCAGGCTTTGTCCAAACCCGCCGTGACGGCAAGCATGTCCTGTATCGGATTGGCACCGGGCCAGTTGCCAATATGCTTGCCGCCTTGCACGACTATCTCGATTTCCAGCAAGCAGAGATTCAGCGTGTCGTATCGAGCGATATTCACCACTCGGAGCACCTGGAAGGTGTCTCTGTCGAAGAACTGATCACCAGATTGGAAGAAGGAGTTCTGCTGTTGGATGTACGCTCGGAGGAGGACTACGCAAAAGGACACATTCCCGGTGCAATCAATATCCCAACCGAGGCTCTAGAACAGCACTTTGGCGAGCTGCCGCACGACCAGGAAATTCTTGCTTACTGTGGTGGACGTTACTGCGTACTTTCTATTCAAGCGGTTTCGCTGCTAAGGACGAAGGGATTCAAGGCGCAACGCCTTGAAGATGGTTTTCCTGGATGGCAGGCCGCGGGCCTGCGTATCGATGCGATGCGACGCTGACCACGACTGGCAGGAGCATCACTGTTCGCTTGCTGGCCGGATTTTGACCCTCCCTCCAGGTCCTCGCGAACGCCGCGACCCTGTCGTAAGCCCCCTCGAACCCCAATTCTTTTAGGTCCTCATGGATCTGTTTCAGCGTGCGCCGCTGCTTGCGCGACTTGGCCGCCTCGGTCTTGAGGAACGCTGAAAGCTGGAACACGTATTTGTCGATGGCGCGGGTGGAGCCCCGCTCAGCGTAGGCTGGCTCTATGGTTTCCGAGCGCAGTTAGCGCCGGACGGTATTTCTGGAGATGCCCAACCGCCTGGCTATCTCTATCAATGGGATATGCTCGCGAATGTGCCAGCGTCGAATAATGCCTAGTAGTGCCACGTCGATCACTTCGATTCCCCGCTCAATGTCATCAGCAGGATTGTGTCTTAAACGTGGGTCAGATTCGTTTGCAAATTATGCGGCAAAGTGGGTCAGATTTCGCTGCAAATCAACACCATACCGTAAGATCGCCTTTTAACGGTTAAAGAGTGGAAGAGTTATGTTGGAAAAATACCATGGACATACGAATCCCATAGCCGGCAGATGAAAGCAATATCAGCGCCATGGAGATTGGCCTGGGTAATAAGACCAAAATCATCGGAAACATAAGCAGCCAAGTCTGGATTGCCCGTTAGTTGAAACACGGTCTTAAAGGCTGCTTCCCTAACCTCCTTGCTCGCCGTCTCGTCTACCGAATAGCCGACCACCAGCTTTTCATTGCTTTCAAGCCAGTCGGCATCGAAGGCAGCACTGTCTCTTAAATCTAGCACTGCATCCCAGTCACGCTCCTGCGCGAAAATTCTTTCGAAAAATACGCCGTCGTTGATCTTGCCTAAAATGTCGCTGGTTTGCATCACTTCTCCTATAAGGCAGCACATCGGGTATCCGCAGTCTGCGGCCAAAGAATACTCGACCTCATAGTTTTTAGCGATCAATAAAGCGCTCGCAAAAATGACCGCTACTGGCCGATTCTACTTGGTTGTGTCGCATCCGTCATCGCCACTTGCGGCCCCTTTGAGGGCATTCAAATTACAACTACGCTCAGCAAAAAACGGTTGTTGACGCTGCGCTGTTCCACGCATTAGCCAATCAGTTGCGCTCGTGCGTTTGTAAAGTCCGCGCCATCAAGAGACTCAACAAAAACACTATGTCCCCAGAATAGTCCGCCGTCTTCATACCTAAGGTCAACGCTGGAGTCCCCGGTGATCGTTACGCTACGCAAAACGAAACGCGTTTTAAACTCAGTGGAACTGAGCATTGGATTTATTACAGACTTGGTAGTGCCATCGTCCTGGACCTCATCATACTCATTCCACCCAGAGTTATAGGTATCCAAGAGATCAGTTGTAATTATTTCCTTCGAAATCCGGTCGTAAGTTTCTAAAGAGCTTGCGATAATCGCGGCAAACGCCAACACATCATCGAGCGCAATATCATCCAGTTCAATTATTAACGGGATACTGCGGCGATCGAAAAAAAGCGTCCCTACGCCCGATTCTTCACCAATTTCGAGAGTTCCTAACTGGGGATGTTGCACAAGTCCTCCTGATGCATAGATTGATTCTTTGTCTAACTGATCGTTGTAAACGACCGCTTCTGGCCGATAGCAGCCATCGAAATGCTGCGGTGAGCAAATCATATGTCACGTAAACGGAAAAACCCAGCACCGATATTATACAAAAGTATAATATACAGTGCTGGGTTTCTATACAGCTTTCGCTGTAACTCCTTGAATCTAATGGTCGGGGCGAGAAGATTCGAACTTCCGACCCCATGCACCCCATGCATGTACGCTACCAGGCTGCGCTACGCCCCGACGAGGTGGGAATTATAGCAGACGCTTTTAGGTTTTTGCCATGCTTTGCGCATGATTCATATCGAACTGCGCAAACTTTTTTGCATGCCCCGGCCAGGCGCCCTATTCGCTCAGCAGCAGCGCCGTCAGGACGATGCGGAAACCGGCGATCAGGGGCTCGACCTTCATGTGCGGATTGTGCACCAGACGCACGGGCAAGCCCTGGTACATGGCGATCATGGCGTTCAGGCGCCCTTCGAGCATCTCTTCGTCGGCCGGCAGGCCGCGCTTGATGCGCGCTTCACGGATGATCGTCAGGAACAGGGCGCGCGAACGCCGGTCGGCACAATGCAGCATTTCGGCAATGGCGGGATTGCGCGACGCCTCGGCAAAAATTTCCAGCGGCATCACCCACGTTTTCGGGTCCAGGCTTTCCAGCACGTGCTCGCCCGCATTGTCGATCACGGACTGCAGCGGATCTTCGCGCTGCGCCAGATCCTGCATCAGGTTCGACACCCGCTCGGTGTTCTTCATGACGAAGGCGGCGATGATCGCATCCTTGCTGTCAAAATAATTATAGATGTGGCCCGCGCTCATGCCGGCCGCTTTCGATATCTCGGCCATGCTGGCGCCGTGAAAGCCGCGGCGGCTGAAACAGCTTTCGGCCGCATCGAGCACCTGCTTGCGCCGCGTGTTGGCGCGCTCGGGGTCCGGATGCTTCTTTTCAACTTGGTTCATGATTTTCCAGTAGCGCGCCGGCCCTGCCCCTGCGGACAAGGGCAAGGCCGGCGTCGGCGTCCCTGTGGTTATTGGGCGCCGCCAGCCGCCGCGACGGCTGTCTGCTCAGGCTGCCAACCGCCGCCCAGTACCTTGTACAAGGTTACCAGGTTGGTCGACTTGGCCAGGCGCGCCGTGATCAGGCTTTGCTGCGCCGTGTACAGCGCGCGCTGGGCCACCAGGGCGTTCAGGTAGGACTCGGCGCCCTGCTTGTAACGCGCGTCGTGGATGGTGTAGCTCTTCGTCGACGCCTCGACCAGCGAGACCTGCGACTGCAGGCGCTCGTCGATGGTGCCGCGCTGGGCCAGCGCATCGGACACTTCACGGAAGGCGACCTGGATCGCCTTTTCGTATTGCGCCACGGAGATTTCACGCTGCACCTTGGCGATATCGAGGTTGGCGCGGTTCACGCCGCCATCGAAGATCGGCAAGCTGATCTGCGGCAGGAAACTCCACGTGCCGCTGCCGCCCTTGAACAGGCCGGACAGGTTGTCGCTGACCGAACCCGCCGTCGCCGTGAGCGAAATGCGCGGGAAGAAAGCCGCGCGCGCCGCGCCGATGTTGGCGTTGGCAGCGCGCAAGGTGCGCTCGGCCGCCAGCACGTCGGGACGGCGTTGCAGCACGTCCGACGGCACGCCGGACGGAATGTCCGCCAGGGCCGTCACGGCGCCGAACTCGGCTTGCGGCAGCAGGTCGGCCGGCACGGGGCCGCCCACCAGCAGCACCAGCGCGTTCTGGTCGAGCGCCACCTGGCTCGTGTAGACGGCTACGTCGGAACGGGCCGATTCCACGCTGGTCTGGGCATCGTACTTGTCCAGGCCCGACGTGGCGCCCGCACTGAAGCGCCGCACGGCCAGGTCATACGACGACTGCTGGCTCTTCAAGGTGTCTTGCGCCACGCGCAGGCGCTGCTGGTCGGCCACCAGGTTCAGATAGGTGCTGGCCACTTCGGCCACCAGGCTGATCTGCTGTGCACGGCGTGCTTCTTCCGTGCTCAGGTATTGTTCCAGCGCGCTGTCGGACAGGCTGCGCACGCGGCCGAAGAAGTCCAGCTCGTACGCCGACACGCCCAGGTTCGCCGTGTACTGGCGGTTGATGGACGCTTCGCCCGTCGGGCTGGCGTTTTTCGAGATGCGCGTGGCCGACTGGCCGCCCGAGGCCGACAGGGTCGGGATCAGGGCGGCGCGTTCGATGCCGTAGGTGGCGCGCGCCTTCTCGATGTTCAGGATCGAGACGCGCAGGTCACGGTTGTTGGCCAGCGCCAGTTCCAGTACCTGGCGCAAACGCGCATCGGCAAAGAACTCGCGCCAGGCGACGTCCGCCACCGGCTTGGCGTCGGCGGCGGCCGTGTCGGCCTTGTAGGAAGGACCGGTCGGCCACGCCGTGGGCGCCGGCGCTGCCGGACGCTCGTACGTGGGAGCCAGGCTGCAACCGGCCAGCAAGGCCAGTGCCGCCATGGAGAGTAGCGTTTTTTTCATATTAATGCGCATCCTTAGAAAGCGTGACGGCTGGCGAACCAGGCGCCGCCGGCGTGGTGGGCGCGTCCGACTTCGAGAAGAAGCCGCGCACCAGCACGAAGAACACCGGCACGAAGAAGATACCGAGGAACGTGGCCGTCAACATACCGCCCAGCACGCCGATACCGATGGCGTTCTGGCTGCCGGAACCGGCGCCGCTGGAAATGGCCAGTGGCAGCACGCCCAGACCGAAAGCGATCGAGGTCATCAGAATCGGACGCAGACGCAGACGCACCGCATGCAAGGTCGCGTCCAGCAGCGACATGCCCGATTCCTGCATTTCCTTGGCGAATTCGACGATCAGAATCGCATTCTTCGCCGACAGACCCACCACCGTGAGCAAGCCCACCTGGAAGTACACGTCGTTCGACAGGCCGAAGAACCAGGTGCCCAGCACGGCACCGATGACGCCCAGCGGCACGACCAGCAGCACCGAGAAAGGAATCGACCAGCTTTCATACAGCGCAGCGAGGCACAGGAAGACGATCAGCAGCGACAGCGCGTACAGCTGCGGCGTCTGCGAACCGGATTCGCGCTCTTCCAGCGACACGCCGGTCCAGCTCATGCCGATGCCTGGTGGCAGCTTGGCCACCATTTCTTCCATCGCGTTCATGGCGGCGCCCGTGCTCTGGCCCGGCGCCGGCGTACCGAGGATCTCTACCGACGGCAAGCCGTTGTAGCGTTCCAGGCGCGGCGAAGCGTAGATCCACTTGCCCGTGGCGAAGGCCGAGAACGGCACCATCTGTCCAGCGGTATTGCGCACGAACCACTTGTTCAAGTCTTCCGGCAGCATGCGCGATTCGGCATTACCTTGCATGAACACTTTCTTCACGCGGCCGCGGTCGAGGAAGTCGTTCACATACGAACTACCCCAGCCCACGCTCAGCACGCGGTTGATTTCCGAGATCTGCAGGCCCAGCGCGGTAGCTTTCTGCTGGTCGATGTCGATCTTGTACTGCGGCGTATCTTCCTGGCCGTTCGGACGCACGCCGACCATGGCAGGATTTTGCGACGCCATGCCCAGCAACTGGTTACGCGCCGCCATCAGGGCGTCATGGCCGACACCGCCGATATCTTGCAGCTGCATGTCGAAACCGGTGGCGTTACCCAGTTCCAGCACGGCAGGCGGGGCGAACGTGAACACCATCGCATCCTTGATCTGCAACAACTTGCCCATGGCGCGGCCGGCCACGGCCGGCGCTTTTTGCGCCACGTCCTTGCGCAGCGACCAGTCTTTCAGGCGCACGAAAGCGATACCCGTATTCTGGCCGTTACCGCCGAAGCTGAAACCTGCCACGGCAAACACGGAAGCGACGTTGTCTTTCTCGCTGTTCATGAAGTGGTCTTCGACCTGCTCGATCACTTTCAGGGTGCGCTCTTGCGTGGCGCCCGTCGGCAATTGAATCTGCGTAAACAGGATGCCCTGGTCTTCTTCCGGCAGGAAGGAGGTCGGCAGGCGCATGAAGACGAATACCAGGCCAGCCAGCAGGATGACGTACAACAGCATCGAGCGGGCGCGGTGACGGATCATGCTGCCAACCCAGCCCTGGTATTTGTTGCTGCTGCTATCGAAGCTGCGGTTGAACCAGCCGAAGAAACCCTTGTTCGTTGCGTGATGGCCCTTTTCGACCGGTTTCAGCAAGGTCGCGCACAAGGCTGGCGTAAACACCAGCGCAACGACGACGGACAGCACCATCGACGAGACGATCGTGATCGAGAACTGGCGGTAAATCACGCCCGTCGAACCGCCGAAGAAGGCCATCGGCACGAATACGGCCGACAGCACCATGGCGATACCGACCAGCGCGCCCGTGATCTGCGTCATGGACTTGCGCGTCGCTTCCAGCGGCGACAAGCCCTCTTCGCTCATCACGCGCTCGACGTTTTCCACCACCACGATCGCATCATCGACCAGCAGGCCGATGGCCAGCACCATGGCGAACATGGTCAGGGTATTGATCGAATAGCCGAACGCATTCAGGATGCCGAAGGTACCGAGCAGCACGACCGGCACGGCCATGGTCGGGATCAGGGTGGCGCGGAAGTTTTGCAGGAACAGATACATCACCAGGAATACCAGGATGACGGCTTCGATCAGGGTTTTCACCACTTCTTCGATCGATAGTTTCACGAACGGCGTGGTGTCGAACGCCACCTGGTAGCTCATGCCTTCAGGGAATTGCTTGCTCAGGTTGCCCAGCATGGCTTTCGCCGCATTGGCCGTATCGAGCGCATTGGCGCCCGTCGCCAGCTTGATCGCCACGCCGGTCGCCGCATGGCCGTTGTAGCGGGCCACGGTGTTGTAGTTCTCGCGGCCCAGTTCCATGCTGGCCACATCCTTCAGGTGCACCATGGCGCCCTCGGTGGTGGTTTTCAGCAAGATGGCGCCGAACTGCTCCACCGTTTGCAAGCGGCTTTGCGCCGAGACGGTGGCGTTCAGCTGCTGGCCCTTGACGGACGGCGTGCCGCCCAGTTCACCGGCCGACACTTCCGCATTCTGCGCCTGCACGGCCGTGATCACGTCCGCCGGGGTCAGATTGAAGCTTTGCAGCTTGGCCGGATCGAGCCAGATACGCATGGCGTACTGCGAACCGAACAGCGTCACGTCGCCCACGCCCGGCACGCGGCTGAGCGGATCGACGACGTTGGCGGCCACATAGTCGCTCAAGTCGGTTTGGTCCATCTTGCCGTTTTCGGAAATGAAGCCGAACACCATCAGGAAGTTCTTCGTCGCTTTCGACACGACAAGACCCTGCTGCGTGACAGCCGTCGGCAGCAGTGGCGTGGCCAGCTGCAGCTTGTTCTGTACTTGCACCTGGGCGATGTCGGGATTGGTGCCGCTGGTAAACGTCAGCGTGATGCTGATGCCGCCAGTCGCATCGCTCGACGAAGACATGTAGCGCAAGCCGTCGATACCCTTCATCTTTTGTTCGATGACCTGGGTGACCGCATCTTCCACGGTCTTGGCGGAGGCGCCAGGATAGGAGCCGCTGATCGAAATCGACGGAGGAGCAATGCTCGGGTACTGCGCGATCGGCAGGCTGAGGATCGAAATCACGCCGGCAAGCATGATGACGATCGCGACCACCCAGGCAAAAATCGGGCGGTCAATGAAAAAACGGGCCATTAATATTCTCCTGAATTAGTGGGCGCTGGCAGCCGATGCTGCGGCAGAAGCGGCAGCGGCGGGCGCAGGTGCAGGAGCGGCTTCGGCCTTGGCCGGTACGGCAACGGCTGGGGCGCCTGGCTTGACTTTTTGCAAGCCTTCCACGATCACGCGGTCGCCTGCGGCCAGGCCGGACGTCACCAGCCAGTTGGTGCCGACGGTGCCGCTGGTGGTCAGCACGCGCTGCTCGACCTTGTTTTCCTTGTTCAGGATCATGGCCGTGGCCTGGCCCTTCTGGTTGCGCGTCACGCCCACTTGCGGCACGGTAATGGCTTTCTCATCGACGCCCGTTTCCAGCTGCGCACGCACGTACATACCTGGCAGCAATTCGCCTTTCGGGTTCGGGAACAGCGCGCGCAAGATCACGTTGCCGGTGGTCGGATCGACCGTCACGCCGGAAAACTGCAGCTTGCCCGATTCGCCGTACTTGCTGCCGTCCGGCAAGATCAAATCGACCTTGGCCTGGCCTTCGCCCACTTTCTTTAGCGAGCCGTCGGCCATCTGGCGCTTCAGGCGCAGCAGGTCGGTGCTCGACTGGGTCACGTCGACATAGATCGGGTCGAGTTGCTGCACGGTGGTCAGCGCCTCGGCCTGGCCGGCCGTCACCAGCGCGCCGGCCGTCACGGTCGAGCGGCTGGTGCGGCCGCTGATCGGCGCCGTCACGGTGCTGTAACGCAGGTTGATGTTGGCCGATTCCAGCGCAGCGGTGGCGGACTCGACGTCTGCCTTGGCTTGCTCGAACGCAGCGACGGCATCATCGTATTCCTGGCGGCTCACGCCTTCGATGGCGACCAGTTCCTTGTAGCGCGACGCTTTCGGACCGGCCGTCAGCAGATTGGCCTTGGCTTTCGACAACGCGGCCTTGGCCGAATTGGCGGCCGCCTGGTATGTGGCGGAATCGATCTGGTACAGGGCCGTGCCCGCTTTCACGTCGCTACCCTCGACGAACAGGCGCTTCTGGATCAAGCCGCCGACTTGCGGGCGCACATCGGCGACCTGGTAGGCATTGGTACGGCCGGGCAATTCGGCGCTCATCGGCAACGCGGCCGGATTAACAGTAAACACGACCACCTGTGGCGCTTGCTGCGCGTGAGGTGCTTCCTGTTTTTTACTGCAGCCGGCCATGATTACAGTGGCGCACAGAACGGCAATAGCGCCGCTCGTACGCGGCGACGTCAAGGAAAAGGTTGGTTGCATCTTGGACTTTCTGAAAAAGAAGCTGGCTAGTGTCGTTAGAGTGACTAAATTTATTAACGCAGATCAAAGAATGAACGATCATTCTAAAATCGTCAAGCGTCGTTACAATTGAAACATAGCATTTTTTGACGCGACTTAATTATTAAATTCACAACATTTGAAGCTCAACTACAAGGAGATACCGGCTGGCTCACGCCCAAGGCTGGCTGGCGAAGGCAAGAACGGCAAGGCAGAAAGTGGCATTACTTTAGTTTGGAGCAATCACTGTAGCAGGGTAAAGCATTCTCTGCAGAATCTGCCGACATGCGCGCAACAGCCATCCTGGCAAACCTCAGGCGATCCGGTCCATTGCATGATTATTTATTAATGGTATCGAAAAGACATGGCAAAAAAAGCTGCGCTACTATGTCTCTCCATGGCGATATTCGGCAGAGGTGCGATCATGACGACACAGGACAGCAGGCCCCCGCAGGATAGCGCCGCACACGTCTCCCCCCCCCCCGCTGCTGTCGACCGGGGTGGCCGGGCTCGATGCAGTGCTGATGGGCGGCTTGCTGGCGGAACGCCTGTACATCATCGAAGGCGAGGCGGGAGCGGGCAAAACCACGCTGGCCCTGCAATTCCTGGCCGAAGGCGTGCGCCTGGGCGAGCCGGTGCTGTATATCGCGCTGGCCGAATCGGAAACCGAATTGCGCGGCGCCGCCCTGTCGCACGACTGGAACCTGTCCGGCATCGCCATCGAGGAAGTCGCGCCGCTGGACGACATGCTGGACCCGGAACGCCAGTACACCATCTTCCATCCGTCCGATATCGAACTGGCCTCGACCAACTTGCGCATCCTGGCGGCAATAGAAAAGCACCGGCCGGCCAGGCTGGTGCTCGATTCGCTGTCCGAGCTACAGCTATTGGTGGAAAATCCCCTGCGCTACCGGCGTCATATCGTCGCCATCAAACAATATCTGTCCAGCCGGCACTGCACCACCTTGCTGATCGATGACCGCTATCCCCGCAACGACTTGCTGCAGGTACGCAGCGTGGCCCATTGCGTCATTTCGCTGGAATTGCACAATCAAACCTATGGCAATGACAGGCGGCGGCTGCGCGTGGTGAAATACCGGGGCGTCTCGTTTCGCGGCGGCGCCCACGATTACAAGATCAGCCAAGAGGGCCTGGTCGTCTTCCCGCGCCTGGTGGCGGCCGAGTCGCGCCGCGATGCGGACGCGCTGATCCTGTCGAGCGGCTTGCCGGCACTCGACACCATGCTCGGCGGCGGCCTGGAGGAAGGCATGAGCGCGCTGATCTCAGGGCCGGCCGGCAGCGGCAAGTCCACGCTGGCAACGCAATTCGTGCACGCGGCCGTCTCGCGCGGCCAACCGTGCGCCATGCTGCTGTTCGAGGAAGGACATGGCAAGCTGCTGCGCCGTGCCCAGGCTGTCGGCATGGCACTCGATGCCGCGCTCGACAACGGTCTGCTCTCGATACAGCAAGCCGATCCGGCCGAACTGACACCGGGGGAGTTTTCCCACGCCGTCATGCGGGCGGTGGAACGGGGCGCGCGCGTGATCGTCATCGATAGCCTGAACGGCTACATGAATGCCGTACCCGACGAGCGCTTCCAGAGCACCTACCTGCATGAACTGCTCAACTACCTGAACCATTGTGGCGTGCTGACCCTGCTCGTGGGCGTACAGCAGAACATGCTGGGCACGGCCATGAGCACCTCGGCCGATGCCAGCTATCTGGCGGACAGCATCATCATGCTGCGCTACTACGAATCGGAAGGCGAATTGCTGCAGGCGATCTCGATTTTCAAGACGCGCGGCAGCAACCATAATCGCAGCATACGCGGTTTCAGCATCGGCCCGCAAGGCATCTATATCGGTCCGGCCCTGGCCGGCTTTCATGGCATCCTGTCGGGCTTGCCGACCATTGAAGGTCCGGCGCCAACCCAGGAGGGATGATGGAACTGCGCATCCTGATCTACGCACCGGCCGGCCAGGATGCGGCGCTGGCAAGCCGTGTCCTGGCCAGCGGCGCCATCCACAGCTACGCTTGCCGCAGCGCCCAGGAACTGGCGCAGCAACTTGCCCTGGGCGCGGGCGGCGTGCTGACGGTCGATGAAGCGCTGCAAGAGGATGCCTGCATGGTGCTCGACGACTATGTGCGCCAGCAGGCAGGCTGGTCCGATCTGCCCATCACCCTGCTTACGCATCCGGGCCAGGATTCGCTGCCCCTGCGTCAGGCCATCTCGCCCCTGGGCAACCTGACCTTGCTGGAACGCCCCATCCACACCCTGACCCTGATCACGTCCGCCCATGCCATGCTGCGCGCGCGGCGGCGCCAGTACCAGGTACGCGAAGCGCAACGGCGCAGGAATGAATTCCTGGCCAGCCTGGGCCATGAACTGCGCAATCCGCTGGCGCCCATCAAAGCCTCGGCAGCGCTGCTCGGCCATCTGCAACCGGGATCGGAAAAGCTGGTCCGGCTGCAGCACGTGATAGAACGCCAGGTAACGCACCTGACCCGGCTGGTAGATGATTTGCTGGATGCGGCGCGCATCAGCAGCGGCAAGATCGAACTGCAGCGCCAGGACATCGTCTTGAGCGCCGTCATCGGCCACGTGGCCGAATTGTCGCAGCAGGCGGCATTGGCCAAGCACATCCACATCACGTATGACTTGTCGCAACAAGAGATAGGCTTGCATGCCGACTATGCGCGCACCGTGCAACTGCTGTCGAACGTTCTCGTCAATGCCGTCAAGTTCACGCCAAAAGCGGGCCACATCCAGGTATCGGCCAGGCACGAAGGCGGCGTGCTCGAAGTGCGCATCCGCAATGATGGCATCGGTCTCGACGCGCAAGCCATACCAAACATCTTTTCCCTGTTTGAACAGGGCAACACCGTCACGGGCCAGCTCAAAAGCGGGCTGGGCATAGGCCTCAGCCTGTCGCGCCAGTTTGTCGAAATGCATGATGGCAGCATCACCGCCGTCAGTGCCGGCAGTGGCAAGGGCAGCGCATTTATCATCCGCCTGCCGGCAGCGGCACTGGCACCGCAGCCGGCCGCCGCGGAAACCACCGTTGCCGAGGCTGCGGCGACAACGCGCATCCGCGCGCTGGTGATGGACGACAACTGCGATGCGGCCGATGCCCTGTGCGCCTTGCTGGCGATGGAGGGGCACTAGGCAGAGGCCGTCTATGACGGGCCATCCGCGCTGGCCGCGCTCGACAGCGCCAGCACCAGGCCCGACCTGATCGTGATGGACTTGGGCATACCGGAGATGGACGGCTATGAAACCGCGCGCCGGATCCGCGAACGCCAGGGCACGGAACACATATTAATGGTCGCGCTGACGGGCTGGGGCCAGAACGATGCCCGGCTGCGCGCCCTGGAGGCGGGCTTTGACGAGCACCTGATCAAGCCCGCCGATGTAGAGGGCATCATCGCCCTCATCCAGCAGCACTTTTACGGCGCCGCCAGAGGCGATTATTAACGCACCATTACTTCCACTTGCCGCGCAGCTCCTGCACTTTCTGCTGCAGCAATTCCGGCGTCGCTTCCTCGGGCGGCACCGGCACGCCCACGGCCAGCGACAGGCGCGAGCGCAAGCCCGCCTTGAAGGTGCGCTCGAACAAATGGCCATTGCGGTGACTCAATAAATGTCCCCACAAGCCGCGCAGCGCCAGCGGAATCACGGGCACCTTGCTGCGCTCGACGATTTTGGCGATGCCGCCCTTGAATTCGCTGATCTGGCCCGTGCGTGTCAGCTTGCCTTCCGGGAAGATGCACACGAGCTCGCCCTCATGCAGCGCTTGCGCGATATCGATGAAGGCCTTTTCCATCAGGAAAGGATCTTCCTTGGCGGGCGCGATGGGGATCGCCTTGGCCGTGCGGAAGATCCAGCCCATCAGCGGCATTTTGAAGATGCGGTGATCCATGACGAAACGGATGGGACGGGGGCTGGCCGCCATGATGACGATGGCGTCCACATAGCTCACATGGTTGCATACCAGCACGGCTGCCCCTTCCGTGGGAATGCGCTCGCCATCGACCACCTTGACCCTGTGCACGGTCTGGATGAGTATCCACGCGAGGAAACGCATGAGGAATTCCGGCACCAGCGAGAAGATGTAGGCGGCCACCAGCGCATTCAAAATGGCCGTGACAAGGAACAACTGCGGGATGGTAAAGCCTTGGCCCAGCAGTACGATGGCCACGCCGGCGGCCGCCACCATGAACAGCGCGTTAAGGATGTTCATGCCGGCGATCGTGCGCGAAATGTGTTTCGGGTCGCAGCGCGTCTGGATCAGGGCGAACAGGGGCACGATGAAAAAGCCGCCGAACACGCCGATCATGACGATATCGATCAGGATGCGCGGCACGCCCGCCTGACTGACAAAGGCCAGCGCATCGACCACTTGCGTATTCGCATACGCATTGCTGGCGAAATACAGGTCGATGCCGAACAGCGACAGGCCAATGGAGCCGAACGGCACCAGGCCGATCTCGATCTTGTGGCCGGACAACCTTTCGCACAGCAGGGAACCCGTGCCGATGCCGACGGAAAACACGGTCAGCAGCAGCACGAACACGCTGTGGTCGCCATGCAGGAAATCCTTCGAGTAGACGGGGAACTGGGCCAGGATCAGGGCGCCATAAAACCAGAACCAGGAATTGCCCAGCATGGCCAGGAAGACGGGACGGTTCTTGCGCGAGAAATTCAGGTTGCGGAACGATTCGGCGACAAAATTCAGGCTCACCTTCAAGTCCGGTTCCGGTGCGGGCGTGCGCGGCACACGGTAGCTGGCGATCAGGCCGAACACGGCCACGGCGATCGTCGCGCCGGCCACCAGTTCCACGCCCAGCGGCTTGTGCACGATCAGCACGGCGCCGAGGATTTCACCCAGCAAGATGCCGACAAACGTCCCCATCTCGATCAGGCCATTGCCGCCGACCAATTCCTCGGGCTTGAGCTGCTGCGGCAGGTATGCATACTTGACGGGGCCGAACAGGGTCGAATGCACGCCCATGCCGACGACGGCGGCCACCAGCAGCCACAGGGTGTGCGTCATCCAGCCGGCGGCGGCCACCGCCATGATGGCCAGTTCCATCCATTTCACGAAGCGGGCCAGGCCCGCCTTTTCGAACTTGTCGGCCAGCTGGCCGGCCGTGGCCGAGAACACGACATACGGCAGGATGAACAGGCCGGGAATCAGGTTGGTGATGGTGGACGGGTCGAGCGTGGTCCAGCTCAGCGCATCGTAGGCGAGAATCACCATCAGGGCCGTCTTGAACAGATTGTCGTTGAAGGCGCCAAAGAACTGGGTCCAGAAGAAGGGCCCGAAACGGCGCTGCGACAATAAGGAAAACTGGCTGCTTTGACTCATGGCATGGGGAACGGGCAATTAAGGAATTGCTAAAATACAGCACTATCTTGCGCACGACAATCTGAATGTCTTCATCTTGCTTGGCGTCAATACGGAAAGTGCCGCACCGCGCCATGCTGGCCCCGCACCTTGCTACTTTCCCCGGCACAACAAAAATCGCCTGTTTCTTGATAATAAGGTAATGTGCGCATACATCGGGCGTCTTCGCCCTGACCATCCAGGAAAGCTGCCCCCATGTTTGGATTGATAACGCTGTTTATCCTTGGCGTGCTGATCACCGGCTTCGTGCTGGTGCTGCAGTACCGCAGAAAAGTGGCCGATCTGGAATTGCTGACGGCGCGCCTGCGCAAGGAAGTCGACGGCATCCAGCAGCGCCTGCTAGCGCTGGAAGGCCGGGACGTAGCGCCAGCTGCCGCGCCTGCCGTGCCCGCAGCTGTCGCACCAGTAACAGTGCCGACTCCTGTTCCTGTTCCTGTTCCCGCGCCTGCACCGGCGCCGGTGCAGGTGTCGAAGGCGGCCGTGATCGAGCCGGTCGAGCTGTCAAAGGTCGCGCCGGCCGCTCCCGAGCCGCCGAAACCATCGCCGCCCACCCCGCCGGCTCCCGCCAAACCTGCTGCCGCCTCCAACACCCCGTCCTGGATCGCGCACCCGGACGGCCTCGTTGCCAAGGCGAAGAACTGGCTGTTTACCGGCAACCTGGTTGCCAAGCTGGGTTTGCTGATTCTGTTCCTCGGCGTCAGCTTCCTACTCAAATATGTGTCGGCGCAGGTCACGGTGCCCATCGAGTTGCGCCTGGCCGGCATCGCGCTGGCCGATATCGCCCTGCTGGCCTGGGCCTGGCGCATCCGCATCAAACGCCCCGGCATCAGCTTGCCGCTGCAGGGCACGGCCCTGGCGATATTGATGCTGGTGACGTTTGGCGCCTTCCGCCTGTATGAACTGATCCCGGCGGGGCTGGCGTTTGCCGTGCTGTTCGTGCTGACGGCGTTCACGTGCTTGCTGGCCGTGCTGCAAAACGCCGTCTGGCTGGCCGTCTTCGGCATCGTCGGCGGCTTTGCCGTGCCCCTGCTCGTGTCGACAGGCCGCGGCAACCATATCGGCCTGTTCAGCTATTACGCGCTGCTCAACGCGGGCGTCTTCGCCATCGCCCTGAAACGCGCCTGGCGCGTCCTGAATGTGCTGAGCTTTGGCTTTACCTTTGTCGTCGCCACCACCTGGGGCTTGCTGCGCTACACGCCCGAGCACTATCTGTCGACGCAGCTGTTCCTGATCCTGTTCGTGCTGTTCTACATCGGCATCGCGATTGCCTACTGCGCGCGCCAGGCGCCACGCCTCAAGCATTACGTGGATGGCACCCTCGTGTTCGGCACGCCGCTGGCGGCCATGGGCCTGCAATACGGTCTGGTCCGGCACTTCGAGTTCGGTCTGGCGTTTTCCGCGCTGGTCGCCGGCTTGACTTACACGGGACTGGCAGTCACCCTGTGGCGCCGCACAGGTTTCAAACTGCTGGCCGAAGCCTTCCTCGCGCTGGGCATCGTCTTCGGCACCTTGGCCATCCCGTTTGCCCTCGATGGCCGCTGGACGTCCGCCGCCTGGGCGCTGGAAGGCGCGGGCATCGTCTGGGTCGGCTTGCGCCAGCGCCAGACCCTGGCATGGGTCTTCGGCCTGCTGGTGCAGGGGGCCGCCTGGATTGCCTTCCTGATCGCCATGCAGGACCTCAATACGGCAGCGGCCCTGCAGGCCAACATCTGGCTCGGCTGCGCGCTGCTGGCCGCCGCCGCGCTGGTGATGGCCTACAATTTCCGCCGCCACGCCAGCCACTTGCATCCTGAGTTCATGAGCAGCCTGTCCGTGCTGTTCCTGACGGTCGCCACGGCCTGGCTGCTGGGCGGCATCTGGAGCGAAATCCTGCTGCGCACGGATGCCGCCACGCAATTGAACCTGCTGACCGTCAGCGCGCTGGCAGTGGCGGTCCTGCTGGCGGCGCTGGCGCGGCGCGAACAATGGCATGCGCCGCGCGCCCTGCTGCTGGCCGTACAGGTACTGGCCGGTATGGTCATGCTCAGCCGCGCCAGCTGGGCCTGGGACCAGCATCCGGCCAGCCTGTTCGACGGCTCCTTCCTCAGCGCCCTGCTGCTGGGCGCCGCCGCCTTTGCCAGCGCCCGCTTCCTTGCGCTGCGCGCGCGCGGCGGCGACGCGCTGCTGGCGCTGGCAGCGCGCCCCCTGCTGGTCTGGAGCGGCTTGCTGTGGTTTGCCGCCATCCTCGTGCCATTCACCAGCTGGCTGCTGCGCCTGATCGACGGCGACCTGAGCATGCAGCCGTACGCGGGCGAGCACTGGCTGGCGCTGTACCTGATCGCCGTGTCCGTCACGACACCCGTGTTCGCCATTGTGGCGCGGCGCCTCGACTGGCCGCAACTGCGCTGGTTCACCGTGGCCGCCTGGCTCGGCCTGGGACTGTGGAGCGCCAATATGCTACTGGCGCTGTACCTGCGCGACTATCTGCTGACGGGCTTGAGCTGGCTGGCCCTGGCCAGCGCGCTGGCAGCCGGCGAATACCTGCTGCGTGCCTGGCCAAAAGCCGGCTGGCAACTTGACGTGCGTGCGCTGCGCCTCTTGCATACCTTGCGCACGGCCGCGCCCTGGCTGATGCTGTGGCCGGTTGGCGCCATGCATGTCAACGCCTGGCTGGCACAGCATGAAGACAGCGTCAGCCCCGCCTGGGCCCGCTACTTGCCGGCCTGGGCCATGATGCTGGTGCTGGCCTGGCTGATCCACCGCTGCCGCGCGGGCGCCTGGCCGGTGACACCGATTGCCGAGTGGTACCAGCGCACCCTGATACCGCTGGGCGCGCTGTGGTCGCTGCTGCTGATCGCCGCCTGGAACATCTTCGACGACGGCGCCATGGCACCGCTGCCCTACTTGCCGCTACTCAATCCGCTGGACTTGAGCACCGGCTTTGCCGTGCTGCTGGCCATTGCCAGCTACCGCCTGCTGCCGGCGAAGCAGTTGCCGCTGCCCGCCCTGTGGCAGGCGCGCTTGCCCGTCGTAGCCGCGTGCTGCGTGTACGTGTGGTTCAACCTGATGCTGCTGCGCACGGTGTCGCATTACGTCGGCGTACCTTATACCTTCGACGCCATGCTGGCCTCGCAGTTCGTGCAAGCGATGCTGTCACTCGTGTGGAGCGTCACGGCCCTGCTGCTGATGCGCCACGCGGCGCGCCATCAACGGCGCCAGCAATGGAGCATGGGCGCCGTGCTGCTGGGGCTGGTCGTCGTGAAACTGTTCCTGATCGACCTGTCCAACGTGGGCGGCATCGAACGCATCGTATCCTTCGTGGGCGTGGGCTTGCTGATGGTCTTGATCGGCTACCTGGCGCCCTTCCCCAAGGCTGCCGCAGCAGCGCCAGCCGAACCGCAACAAGGAGCAGCATGAAAGTCTCATTGATCTGTTGCAACCTACTGGTGGCAGGCGCCGCGCTGGCAGCGCCTGGCCAGGAGCGGCCACAGGACTATCGCTGGAGCATCGCATTGACGCCGCAGCCCGGTGCCGGCCTGAGCCGCATAAGCGTCCCCACCGACGTGTACCTGCATGCGCGCTCGGCCAGCCTGGCCGACGTGCGCCTGTTCGACAGTACCGGCAAGCCGCTGGCCTTCGCCCTGACGGCCCCGCCCGCGCAATCGCGCACGCAGCGCGACACGCTTGCCATGCGCATCTTTCCCGTCACCGGCAAAAACATCGGCTACTACGAACTGGACAACGTGGATATCCGTATCGGCAATGACGGCCGCCTGCTGTCCGTCACGGCGCTTGGAGGCAGTACGCCCGATGCGGCGCCGGGCTTGCAAGGGCTGATCCTCGATGCGGGCCCGCCCGCCAAGGATAGCCGCATCGGCGCCCTGCAAATTACCTTGCCGCCAGGAACCGATAACTACAATGCGCAAGTACTGCTGGAAGTCAGCGACGACCTGAAGCAATGGGATGCCATCGCCACCACCACGCTGAATTGGCTGCGCAACAGCGACACGCAAACCCTGGCCAACGACCGCATCGAATTCGCGCCGCGTGCCTTCCGCTATGCGCGGCTGAGCTGGCAGTACGGCAATCCCATCACTTTCGCCGGCATCGCCGCGCAGCAGGTCAGTGTCACGGCCCTTGCCCTGCCACGCGCCACTATCACGCTGAAGGGGACGACAGGCAAGAGTATCGACGAGCGCCTGTATGCCACGCCGATCGCGATTCCCGCCGACAGCATCGGCTTGCAGCTGGCTGAGGGCAACACGTCCATGCCCGTTACTCTGGGCGTGTATCACCCGGCAAGCGAAGCGCCGCGCCAGCGCCTGCATCTGGGCCCGCGAGCGCGCGCCACGCAGGCCGCCGAATTCGAACCACTGCTCCACACGACGTTCTACCGTATCAACATGGATGGCAAGGAACGGGTCTCCGGTGACTTGTCCATACCCGTAGTGCAAACGGCGCAATGGGTGCTCCGGCCGCAATATCACAGCGGCACGAACCCGAACCTCAACTCCGTCTTGCGCCTGGGATGGACACCGGCAAGCCTGGTGTTCCTGGCCAGCGGCAAGGGGCCGTATCAACTGGTCTTCGGCAGGAATGGTGCAACGCCAGCAGCGTTGCCGCTGTCGCAGGTCGCGCCTGGCTTCACGCAAGAGGAATTGCTGGCGCTGCCTGTCCCCACGGCAGCCAAGGTGGTGGCGCTGACCAGCGACGCTCCCATCGAGAAGACGCCGGACGGCGCAGGCTTGCGCTTGGCCGCACTATGGACCGCACTCCTGCTGGGCGTGGCCGTGCTGGGCTTTTTCGCCTGGCGTTTGCTGTCGCAGATGAAAGAGGAACACGGCAGTACCCAAGGCAGTACCGACAAGCAGTAACCTTAGCCACAACATTCACCGCTTGAGCGCGCTACTCGCCGGCTCACTGCCGCAGCAACGCCTTGAACGTCTGCGGCATCCAGGGACGTGCCGCCAGCATGAAGCTGATAGCCAGGCGCTCGTTGCCAGGCAGGCGCGCGTCTTCCTGGTGTTGCTGCGAGAATTCCACGGCCACTTGCTTCAGGCGTTCCAGCAAGGCGGCCGTGGATTTTTTCGACAGCATCACGTTCACAAGGCGCAGCAATTCCGTCTCGCCATCGAACTGCGAATTCAAATAGTCGCCATAGGCTTCCTTTTTGAAATACGTATGGATGGGGCCATTCGGTATCCACGCAAACGTGCGGGCCACAAGCAGTTTGACCCGGTTATTCGGCAGCAGTTCCAGAAAACCGATCTTGTCGAGACGCAGCAGGTATTTCACGGCTTGCGCTTCGCTGATGTCGTAGATGGCGACGATCTGTTCCAGCGGCAGCAGGTTCAGGGCGGAGACGGCCACCACGAACAGCCGGGTGTCCTCGATGATTTCCTTTTCCTGCGCATACGTCAGCCCCGTGATCAGGGTGGGCGCGGCCTGGGCTGACTGCACGGCCAGCGCCAGCTGCTGGAAATCGCTGCCGATGGCCACCAGGATCTGGTCCAGCCGTTGCAGGGTAAATTGCTTCTGCCAAAACATCCGCTTGACGCTGGCTTCGGACACGCCGATGCGCTGGGCCAGCTCGGCATACGTGACGGAACGCGCTTTCAACAGGCGTTTCAAGGCTTCGATCAAGGCGTGGGTTTGCGGCATGCACTTCCTTTATAAAAAAAGCATCGATTCTGGCGGCAGAAAAGTAGCGCAATATGCTACCTGCGGTATGCCTTCCCGCTACGAGTAGCGTATTCATTGACCAATTGCCCACAGTCTACAATGATGGCGTTGCCACTTGGCACACTTGAAGGAGAAACACATGAAACGCCTGCTGCCCCTCTGCTTGTCCCTGTCGCTGTTGACGCTCTCCGTGGCCGCTCCCGGCCTGGTCCACGCCGCCGCCTCCGAGAATCTGTCGAAAGGCTCGCAAAACCTCAGCGACGGTTCCGCCGTCGTCGTCGCCGGTTCCATGTCGATGCTGGTCGCCTCCGGCCAGGTAGTGGTTGCCAGCGTGGAAACGGTGGGCGAAGGCATCGTCATCGTGCTCAAGGGCGCCTCCGAAGCGGGTGGCGCCTCTATCCAGATGAGCGGGCAAGCGGCCAGGGGCCTGTCGCTGGCGGCCGGCACCGTGGTCAATGTGGTGGCGATGTCCACCGGCCATATGCTGGTTCTTTCCGGCAAGGCCATCGCCTTCATCCCGAACGAACTGGGCAAGGCGCTGCTGCACCACTCCAAAGTGTAATCACCAATAAAGAACGGAAATCCCATGAAACATCTGCTCGCCACCGCCCTGCTGTGCGCCGCCACCATGGCGCCGCTGGCCCAGGCCGCCAACTCCGACACCACCAACGCCTCCGATAACGCCAGCATGGCCTCGGCCATCGTATTGGTCGGTTCCATGTCGGCGCTGGCCGCTGCCGGTGAAATCGTCATCGACAAGGTGGAAGACGCGGCCGACGGCAGCGTCCTCGTGCTCAAAAGCACAGCCAGGGGCGCCTCGCAGGCGGCCACGGCCTCCGTCAAGCTGAGCCAGAAGGCTGCGCAAGGCCTGTCGCTGGCGGCCGGTACGGTAGTCAAGGTGGTGGCCGTCTCGACGGGACACATGCTGGTGCTGTCGGGCAAGGCCATCGCCTATGTGCCGAATGCGGCCGGCCAGGCCATCCTCCACCATTCGAAAGCGTGAACCCCATGAAACGCCTGACCGCGATGTTCATCAGCCTGGCCCTGGCCGGTACCGCCCATGCGGGACGCTCGTGCGAAGAAAAGCAAACGGACGCGACCACTCTCGTCAAATCGATGGATCTGGCGCAAAAGACCTTGCAGGCGCTCGACGCTTCGGGCGCGCAAGTGGCGCTGCTGGCGCGCGCCGGGCAAGACCTGTCAAAGTACAATTTGCGCTATTCGCACATGGCGCTGGCCTGGCGCGACCACCCGAAAGGCCGCTGGCTGGTGGTGCATGAACTCAACGAATGCGGCACGGCGCAATCGTCGCTGTACAACGAAGGCTTGGGCAATTTCTTCATGGACGATGTGTTCATGTATGAAACCCTGATTCTCGTTCCCGGCCAGGATACGCAGCAGCAACTGGTGCGCCTGCTGACGTCGAACACGCCCAAGCGCCTGCATGAGCCGCACTACAATATGCTGGCCTACCCGTTTTCCACCAAGTACCAGAATTCGAACCAGTGGGTGCTGGAAACCCTGGCCGCTGCCAGCAACGAGCCTGGCAAGATCGAAACGCGTGCCGAAGCGCAAGGCTGGCTGCGCAGCGCCAGCTACGCTCCGCAAACGCTGAGCATCCCCGCCGCCACGCGCCTGGGCGCGCGCATGTTCCGCGCGAATATCGCGTTCGACGATCACCCGTTCGAGCGCCGCATGACGCGCCAGATCGACGTCGTCACCGTCGACTCCATCGTGCGCTTCATGCGCCAGCGCGAGCCGAAGGCGCAGGAGATCGTCGTGCGGGGGAATTAAGCAGGGCGAGGCGGCCAGGGTGGCCACCTCGTCACCGTTAAAACACCCAGAGCTTATCGGCCGGCATGTGCAGCCAGTACTTGCCCGCTTCGAGCTTGTGGCGCGAGTACGCGCGCAGGCTGATGTTCTCGGCGCCACCGCGCTCGAACAGGCATTCCCAACGGTCGCCCAGGTACATGCAGGTCAGCAGCGGCAGCTCGATGGCGTTGTCCACCTGCGCGGCGCTGATCTTCACTTCCTCGACGCGTATCATGGTCGTCACTTCCGTGCCCACGTTGGCGCCGCGCGCCACGCCCTGCATGGAGGCGCCATCGACCAGCAGGCGCACCTGACTGCCTTCGCGCTGCACCACCTTGCCGGGCAAGCGGTTGTTACTGCCCATGAATTCGGCCGTGAACAGGGTATCCGGCGTTTCATACATGCTTTGCGGCGTGCCCTGCTGCTCGATCTTGCCGTTATTGAGCAGCAAAATGCGGTCGGAAATGGCCATCGCCTCGCCCTGGTCATGCGTCACCATCAGCGCGGACAGGCCCAGGCGCACGATCAGTTCGCGCAGGAAGGCGCGCGCTTCCTCGCGTAGCTTGGCGTCCAGGTTCGACAGCGGTTCGTCGAGCAGGATCACGGGCGGGTTGTACACCAGCGCACGGGCGATCGCCACGCGCTGCTGCTGGCCGCCGGACAGCTGGTGCGGATAGCGCTCGCCCAGGTGGCCCAGTCCCAGCTGCGTCAACACTTCCTTGATGCGCGCGGCGATTTCCGTGCTGCCCATCTTGCGCAATTTGAGGCCATAGGCGACGTTGTCGAACACGGTCTTGTGCGGCCACAGCGCGTACGACTGGAACACCAGTCCCAGGTTGCGGTGCTCGGCCGGCATTTCGAAATGCTTCGCGCCGTCGAAGACATTGCGCTCGCCGATCTCGATCGTGCCCGCCTTCGGGCTTTCCAGCCCGGCGACGGCGCGCAGCAAGGTGGTCTTGCCGCTGCCCGAAGGCCCCAGCAGGGCGACCACTTCGCCTTTTTTCAGGTGCATCGAGACACCCTTCAGTATCTGGTTGGCGGAGGCGCCGGTGCCGTAGTCCAGGTACAGCTCATTGACGGTCAATTCATTCATGATGTGGTCTCAGTCTTTGTATTTAGTTATGCAACTTCACGCCGAAGCGCAGCGCGATGCCCAGGCCGATGGCCACCAGGGTGATATTGATGAAAGACAGCGCCGCCACCAGGTCGGTCGAGCCGCCCGCCCACAGCGATACCAGCATGGCGCCGATCACCTCCGTGCCCGGCGACAGCAGGTACACGCCCGTCGAATATTCGCGCTCGAAGATCAGGAACACCATCAGCCAGGCGCCCAGCAAGCCGTATTTGATCAGCGGCAGGGTCACGTCGCGCGTCACCTGGCCACGGTTGGCGCCGACGGCGCGCGCCGCCTCTTCCAGTTCCGGCCCCACTTGCAGCAGCGCGGTGGAAATCAAACGCATGCCGTAGGCCATCCACACCACCGAATACGCGAGCCACAGGGCGAAGATCGTCGAGCGCACTTCGCGCAGCACCGGGATCACATGGCCGCTCAGCCACAGGGCCACGCCGTTGTCCGTGCCTTTCAATATGCCGTCGAGCCAGGCCGGTACGAACAGGAACACCCACAGGAACGACAGGCCTGCGAGCAAACCCGGCACGGCGCGCGGCACCAGCACGCTGTAATCGAGCAGGCGCGTGACGCCGTCCTGCTTGCGGTGCATGGCCAGCGCGATGAAGCTGTAGCAGCCCACGGCCAGCGCGCCGCCAACGACGCCGATCAGGATCGTGTTGACGATGCCGCGCACCAGCGATGGCTGGTCGAAAATATCGCGGAAATGCTGCAGGGTCAGCACGTCGGCCAGGTGCACGCCCTCGCCCCAGTACTGCACGAAGGAGCGCAGCACGATGCCCGTCAGCGGCAGGATGATGGTGAAGATCAGCCAGCCCGCCAGCAAGGCAAACGCCAGCCACTTCCAGCGACCCAGCGGCATGGCCTTGCTGCGCGCGCCCTTGCCCTTGATCGACACATATTTGTTGGCGGACTTGAGCAGCCAGCGCTGGATCATCACCAGCGGCATGGTCACCATCACCAGGCAGACGGCAACGGCGGCCATCAGGTGGTACGACGGCGTGCCCAGTTTATTCGTCAGCTTGTACAGATAGGTCGGCAGCACCAGGTGGCCTTCCGGATCACCGAGCACCAGCACCAGGCCGAATACTTCGAAGCCGAGGAAGAACACCAGCACGCCCGCATACGCCAGCGCCGGCATGATCATCGGCAGCGACACGTTCAGCATGACCTGCACCGGTGAAGCGCCGGCCACGCGGGCCGCTTCTTCCACGTCCGAACCCAGGCTTTTCAGGGCCGACGAGGCATACAGGTAGACGTGCGGCACGTGCGTCAGGCCGGCGATGATGACGATGCTGGTGAAGGAATAAATATTCCAGGGCACGAAGCCGAACAGCTCCTTGGCCCAGACCGAGTAGAAGCCCACGGGCCCCATCGACACGACGTAGCCAAAACCCATCACCATCGGCGAGACAAAGATCGGCACCAGCAGCATGGGTGCCACCCAGCCGCGGCCAGGCAAGTCGGTGCGCACCATCAGGAAGGCCAGCATGCCGCCCAGCGGCACGGCAATGACGGTCAGGCCGCAAGCGAGCATCAGGCCATTCTTGAAGGCCATCGAGAAATCGGGATCATCGAAGATGAAACGGTAAGAGTCAAAGCCGAATTCGCGCACCGGCATGAAAAACGGCGCGTTCAAAAAGCTCTGGTAAAAAATCAGGAACAGCGGCAGGAAAATGGCGACCATGGTGATCGCCACGACCACGCCGCGCGGCCAGTTCAGGCGCGACAAGGGAGAGCGCGACCGTGCAGGCAGCGGCAAGATAGCAGTTTGCATGATGAATCCAATGAATGAAGGGTACGGCATCCGTCCGCGGGCACGCGCCTGCGGACGGCCAGGACGGCGTTACTTCTTGCCGGCTGTTTCTTTCCATTGTTTGAGGAATGCCATGCGCTTGGCAGGTCCCAGGAATTGCAGGATGATCGGGTGCACCGGTACCGGCTTGATGTTGGCCGCGCCGATTTCCTTGATCAGGTCCGCCGAGGTGGTCTCGCCCGTGACATCGGCCCGAATCGCGTACAGCTTGGCGCCGTTCGAGATGATGGTCTGGCCGCGGTGCGACAGGATGTAGTCGAGCCACAGCTTGCTGGCGTTGACGTTCTTCGCGTTCTTGTTGATGAACTGCACGCGCGACAGGATCAGGGTGTAATCCTTGGGCAGCACCACGCCGATCGACGGGTCGGTCTTGGCGCGCACCAGGGCATAAGAGCCCAGCACGTTATAGCCGATCAGGTTTTCGCCCGACGAAATACGCTCCATCATGGTGCCCGTCGACGACTGCACGCGCACCTTGGCCGTACCAAACGCGTTTTGCAGCGCCAGGAACTGCGGATATTCCTTCGCATCCTGCGACATGAACATGAAGCCCACGCCCGACTTTTCGATGTCGTAGGTGGTGACCTTGTCCTTGAATTTCGGCGTGGCGATCAGCTTGACGAAGTCGTCGTGGTTCTTCGGCACTTCCTTGGGATCGAGCAAACGCTTGTTGTAGACGATGGCGGCAGGCTCGAACGTGGTACCGTAAGCCTGGTCATCCCACATGGCCCAGCCGGGGATCTTGGACGCTTCGACCGACTTGTATTTCAGGGCGTAGCCGTCCGAGGCCAGGCGCATCTGCAAGTCCATCGCCGACGACCACATCACGTCGGCCGTGTTGCCGCCGGCGGCCACTTCGGAAATGAAGCGGTTATACACTTCCGTCGAATTCATGTCGTTGTATTCGACCGAGATGCCCGGATACAGGGCGCTGAAATCCTTGATCAGCGGCGCGGCGGCCTTGCTGTCGGTGGCGCTGTAGATCACCACCTTGCCTTCCTTCTTGGCCGCGTCGATGATCTTCTGGTAGTCGGCCGGATAACCTGCCGGCACCTGCGCGAAAGCGGCGCCGGTGGTGCCCGCGAAAGCTGCTGCCAGGGCGATGGCGAGAATGGTCTTGGTTTGCATGGTTTGTCTCCGTCTGTGATTGTTGTATGGTTTGCTCTTGGATTCAGCGCATCAGGCCCAATTCGGCCGCCTGCCTGGAGTAGCGTTCGACTGCCTGGTTCACGTACTGCGTCAATTTGTCGCCCGTCAGCGCGAACGGATACATGCCCGATTGCGTGCGCCACTGGGCAAACTGCGGCGTGGCCATCGCACGGTCGAACGTGGCCACCCAGCGCTGGTAATCCGCCTCCGGCACCTGTGGCCCCATCCACAGGCCGCGGATGATGGGCCAGACCACGTCGATGCCCTGTTCGCGCGCCGTCGGCACGCTGGCCAGCACGCCGGGCAGGCGCTTTTCCGACAGCACCGCTAGCACGCGCGCATGGTTCTGGCCCGCGTTCAGGGTCGCTTCCGACGTATCGCCCGACATCACCTGCACGTAATCGGCCTGCATCGCCGTGAAGATCTCACCGCCGCCCTCCAGCGCCACGAAGCGCAGCACTTTCGGGTCGATGCCGGCCTTGCGCGCCACCAGCGCCATCTTCAGCCAGTCCTGGCTGCCGATGGTGCCGGACACGCCGATCAGCACCTTGTCGGGGTGGCGCTTGAGCGCGGCGATCAGGTCGGCCAGGCTCTTGTAGGGCGAGTCGTTGCGCACGGCGATCATGCCGTAGTCGGCGCCCAGCGCCGCCACCCAGCGCACGTCGCCCGTCTTGGCGTTGCCGAACTTGCCTTGCGCCAGGTTCAGCAACGAGCCGCCCGAAAACACCACCAGGGTGTTGGCTTCGGCACGCCGGCGCTGCGAACCCATCGAACGCCACGCCACCGCGCCGATGCCGCCCGGCAGATAGCTGATGCGCACCGAGGACGCGAACGGCGCTGCCGCCGCCGGATCGGACTGCAGCAAGCCTTTCTGCGCCAGCTTGCAGGTCAGGTCCATGGCGCCGCCCGGCTTGGACGGCACCACGCAGTCGACTTCAGGCGCGGCGGCCGTTGCCAGCGCCGGCAGCAGCGCGGACAACAACAGCAGCGACAGGAACACGGTGCGCAGCATGGTCATGCCCTTAGAAGCGGTGCTGGATGCCGGCGATCAGGCCACGCTGCGTGTCGCCGAAACCGGCGTCGTCACGCGACAGGCTGACCAGCTGGTTGTGCTTGGCCTTGGCATAGGCGCCGGCCACATACAGGTCGGTGCGCTTGGACAGGGCATAGCGCACGCGCGCCACGTACATGATCGGATCGGCATCGAGGTTGGCCGCCACGTTTTTCACGTCCTGGTAGTAGATCACGCCCGTCAGGGTGATGACCGGCGTGGTCTTGTAGCTGACGCCGCCCCAGTACAGGGTGCCGCGCACGTCGGCCTTGCCGCCTGCAGCAGGATCGAGCTTGTAGTCGCGCGCCGCCGCCTGCACTTTCCACGGGCCGTCGTCGTACATGGCGCCCAGGTGGTAGACCGTGGTCTTGTCGCGCGCGCCGCCGGCGATAGTGTTGCCGTTCACCTGTTCATACGTGGCCAGCAGGCTGACAGGACCCGTCTTGTAGGTGACGGCAGTCGACAGCTTGGCGCTGTCCGAGCTGCCCGTCGACTGTTCGCCGAAGCCGTACGATGCGCCGTAGCTGAAGCCGCCCGTCTTGCCCGAGTACTTGACCATATTGTCGAAGGCCGTCGTCATGCCGTATTTGCTCGGACCCGTCGCGTTGGCCGAAGTGGCCCACGAGTAGAACGGCGCATAGGCCATCGGATCGAACGGCAGCACGAAGTCGTACACGGTGGTGAACGAGCGTCCCAGCACGACGCGGCCAAACGCGCCTTCCAGGCCCACGTTGGCCTGGCGCTTGAACAGCGCGCCGTCGGCCGCGCCCGTGTCGACGAGGATGCCGCCTTCCAGATTGAAGACTGCTTTCAGGCCGCCGCCCAGGTCTTCGCTGCCCAGGATGCCCCAGCGCGAAGTGTTCATGCCGCCGGAGCTCACCTGCGTCATCGAGCTTTTGTTCGGACCGGCGTTGCTGGTGTTGCTGATGCCGGCGTCAAGACGGCCGTACAGGGTGACGTTCGACTGGGCGTGGGCGCTGCCGGCTGCGGCGAGTACCGCCATGGCGGCCAGCGAGAATGCAGTTTTCTTCATGTAGAGTGTCTCCCTTAGATATAGTTATTAGTGATATGCCTGATCAATTTCATGAATCAGGATCACACTATATGATCGCGATCCTTTCAATTCGCTTTCAGACTGACAGGTGTCGCCGGCCAGCCACAGGCAATACCAACAAATTCATTGCGGCCCCTGTCGGCGGCGTGCCGACAGGCTTACACTGCACCCATTCAAACGAATGGCGGAGACCATGCGCATATTATTAGTGGAAGACCATCTGGAGCTGTCGCACTGGCTGGCAAAGGCCCTGCGCGACGCGCACCTGACGGTGGAGACAGCCCACAACGGCGCCGATGCCGACGCCCTGCTGCATACGCAGGAATATTCATTGGTGCTGCTCGACCTGACCTTGCCGAAGATGGACGGCCTGGACGTGCTGCGCCGCCTGCGCGCGCGCGGCGGCACGCGCGGCAAGACTCCCGTCATGATACTCACGGCGCGCGGCGGCCTCGATGAAAAAGTGCAGGGCCTGAACCTGGGCGCCGACGACTACATGGCCAAGCCGTTCGAACTGGCCGAACTGGAAGCGCGCGTAAAGGCCCTGCTGCGCCGCAGCCAGGGCAACGAAGCGCTCGTGCACACCTGCGGCGCCCTCAGTTTCGACACCGTCACGCGCATGTTCAGCTATGCCGGCGCGGCGCTGGCCCTGACGCCGCGCGAACACGCGGTGCTCGAAGCGCTGATCACGCGTTCGGGCCGCGCCGTCTCGAAGGAAAAGCTGTTCGACGAAGTCTTCGCGCTGGCAGACGACGCCAACCTGGACGCCATCGAACTGTATATCCACCGCGTGCGCAAAAAGCTCGAGAACGGCGTCGAAAGCGGTTCGCCCGACGGTGCCGTCATCACCACCCTGCGCGGCATCGGCTACCTGCTGCAGCCGCGCAGCGCGATGGCACCGGCCGCGTCAAAATGACCGCACGCGCCCCAAGCCAGCCCCTGCTCGAGCGCCTGCGCCGGCGCTGGGCGCAGGGCCGGCCGCTGGGCAGCCTGCGCAGCCAGCTGCTGCGCTGGCTGCTCATCCCGTTGGTGATGCTGGTGCTGCTCGATGCCGTTTTTGTCTACCGCAACGCGCTCGACGCGGCCGACATGGCCTACGACCGCTCCTTGCTGGCGTCGACGCGGGCGCTGGCCGAAAGAGTCTCCATCGTCAATGGCAAGGTGGTGGCCGAAGTGCCTTACGTGGCGCTCGACAGCTTCGAGACCGACACCCTGGGCCGCATCTACTACAAGGTCACGGGCATCAACGGCGAGCTGGTATCGGGCTATGGCGACTTGCCGCCCGTGCCGAAAAACGTGCCCCGCTCGCAGAATTATCCGGCCCTGGTGCGCTTCTACCACGCCGACTATCACGGCAAGCCGATCCGCATCGCCGCCCTGCTGCAGCCCGTGTATGACGACTCGATGCGCGGCATCGCCCTGATCCAGGTGGCAGAAACGCTGGACGCGCGGCGCGGCCTGTCGAACCAGATCCTGTTCGATACCCTGATCTGGCAGGCCGCGATGATACTGGTAATGGGCGCCCTCGTGTGGTTTGCCGTGCGCCTGGTGCTGCGCCCGCTGATGCGCCTGAAAACGGAAGTCGAGACGCGCACCCTGTCCGACCTGTCCGACGTCGATCCCACGCTGGTGCACAAGGAAATGCGCCCGCTGGTGAGCGCCATGAACGGCGCCATGTCGCGCCTGCAGCAGCTGATCGCCAGCCAGCGCCGCTTCATCGCCGATGCTTCGCACCAGCTGCGCACCCCGTTGACGGTGCTGAAAACCCAGGCCGAACTGGCCATGCGCGAATGCGACCGCCAAGCGGGCGCGCCGCCGGACATCGCCGCCCTGCGCGACATCGTGCGCTCGATCGCCGTCACCACCGATTCGACCGTGCTGCTGGCCAACCGCCTCCTGACCCTGGCGCGCATCGAGCATGGCGGCGAGAATCTGGCCATGGACACCGTCGCGCTGCGCGACATGGCGCAGCAGGTGGGACTGGAAATGGCGATGGCCGCCGTCGCCAAAAATATCGACCTGTCGCTGGAAGCGCCCGACGAAGCGCCCGTGCATGGCCAAGCCCTGCTGCTGCATGAGCTGGTGGCCAACCTGGTCGACAACGCCCTGCGCTACACGCCACCGGGCGGCAGCGTGATCCTGCGCGTACGCGTGGGCGGCCATGCAAACGAAACGGTGCTGGAAGTTGAAGACAGCGGCGCCGGCATTCCGCCAGCGGAACGCGAACGCGTGTTCACGCCGTTCTACCGGGTCGGCGCCGCGCTCGAGAGCAACCCGGGCGGCGCCGGGCTGGGCCTGGCAATCGTTCGCGACATCGCCGCCCTGCACGGCGCCCGCCTGGAACTGGCGACGGCGGCGAATGGACATGGCTTGAAGGTGAGCGTGCATTTCAGCGGCGGCGCATGAGGCGTTGCACAGATATGTCTTCGACATTCAATGTTGCACAAAAACAACGAATAATCTATTTGTAATATTTTTTAAATAATTGCCTTACGTAAACATATTCATCCCTATACAATTCGGCTCCCATTAAGCGGCGGGACAGTCCCTCCGCATTAATTATCTAGGATGAATATGAAAAAGCAATTGTTTGCAGTAATCGTAGGCGCTGCCCTGGCATTCCCATTGTTCGCGCAAGCTGAAGGCATCTACATCGGCGGTAACGTCGGCCGTTCGGAATTGAAACTGACCGTTGAAGGCGAAGGTTCGGGCAAAGAAAACAAAACCGGCTATAAAGCTTATGCTGGCTACGATTTCACCCCTAATTTCGGCGCAGAAGCCGGATACGTCAATTTCGGCAAAGTAAAAGATAGCGACGATGGCGCATCTGCCAGCCTGAAAACCAGCGCCTTCTACGTCGCTGCAACCGGCACCCTGCCACTGAACGCCGAATTCTCGCTGTTCGCCAAGGCCGGTGTTACGCAAAATCGCACCAAAGTCAGCGCCAACGCTGGCAATTTCAGCGTCAGCGGTTCGAAAAACAAAACCGCTGCCCTGTTTGGCATCGGCGCTGCTTACAATATCAATAAAAACCTGTCGGCTGTTGCGGAATATGAAAACTTCGGCAAGACGCTGAGCGAAGACGGCGCAAAACTGAAAGCCGATCTGCTGTCCGTCGGCCTGCGTTATAAATTCTAATTCAGGCATCGCCTGTTAGAATCAAGCCAGTCATTGGCTTTTAAAGAAAACCGGCGCATGCGCCGGTTTTTTTATGGCTGCATGGTATATGGCGAGCGGCGGTGCTACTATCACGCCCTGAGAATTTAAGGAAGGCAGCGCCATGATGACCAAAGACGACGTAACCGAACTGTTTGCCAATATCGCCGAGAACGCGCCGTGGGACTTGTCCCAGCCGCTGCTGTGGGGCTATTACTTTACCAACCCGACCTCCGAGCCGCTGGAACAGGCCGCCACCCTGCTGGCGCTGCAGGGCTACCGGCCCGTGGAACTGTACCAGCCCGAGCTCGACGATCCGGCGGCACCGCCCGTGTGGGTGCTGCACGTGGAAAAGGCCGAAGTGCATGGCGTCGACAGCCTGCACGCGCGCAATGGCGAACTGATGGCGTTTGCGCAGGACAACCAGCTGGCCAGCTATGACGGCATGGACGTGGGCCCGGTCGGTACGGCGGCGTAGGTCGGATTAGGTCCGAAGGACCGTAATCCGACAATATTGTTGGCACGGCCGGTGGTGATGTCGGATTACGCTGTGCTAATCCGACCTACATCACAAACGAAAAACGGCGCCCGCGGGCGCCGTTTTGCATGGGTCGCTTGAAAACGCTCAGCTGAGGTTTTCCAGGCGGATCTTGGTGACGGTGCCCACCACGCTGTTCAACGCTTCCATTTTCTCGATGGCGGCCGTGACGTTCTTTTCCTGCGTCTGGTGCGTCAGCATGATGATGTCCGTGTGCGTCTCGCCCTCGGCCGGCTCTTTTTGCAGCATGGCGTCGATCGAGATGCCGCGTTCGGCCAGGATGCGCGTGAGGTCGGCCAGCACGCCCGGCTGGTCGGCCACGTGCATGCGCAGGTAGTAGCTGGTGGTGATTTCGGACATCGGCAAAATGGCGATATCGGTCATCGCGTTCGGCTGGAACGCCAGGTGCGGCACGCGGTGTTCCGGGTCGGCCGTGGCCAGGCGGGTGATGTCGACCAGGTCGGCGATCACCGACGAAGCGGTCGGTTCGGCGCCCGCGCCACGGCCCGAGTACAGGCTGGCGCCGACGGCGTCGCCATGCACGAGCACCGCGTTCATGGCGCCTTCCACGTTGGCGATCAGGCGCTTGGCCGGGATCAGGGTCGGATGCACGCGCAGCTCGATGCCTTCCACGCCGTTGACGGTGGCGCGCTTGGTGATGCCCAGCAGCTTGATGCGGTAGCCCAGTTGCTCGGCGTAGCGGATGTCGACGGCATTGAGGTTGCTGATGCCTTCCACGTAAGCCTTGTCGAACTGCACCGGGATGCCGAAGGCGATGGCCGACATGATGGTGGCCTTGTGCGCGGCATCGACGCCTTCGATGTCGAAGGTGGGGTCGGCTTCCGCGTAGCCGAGTTCCTGCGCCTGTTTCAGCACGGTGGCGAAATCGAGGCCCTTGTCGCGCATTTCGGACAGGATGAAATTGGTGGTGCCGTTGATGATGCCGGCGATCCATTCGATGCGATTGGCCGTCAAGCCTTCGCGCAGCGCCTTGATGATGGGGATGCCGCCGGCGACGGCCGCTTCGAAAGCCACCATCACGCCCTTGTCCTGGGCGGCGGCGAAGATTTCGTTGCCGTGCACGGCCAGCAGGGCCTTGTTGGCCGTGACCACGTGCTTGCCGTTGGCGATGGCCTGCATCACCAGGGTTTTCGACAGGTCGTAGCCGCCGATCAGTTCGACGACGATGTCGATCTCGGGATCGTTGACGATCAGGTGCGGGTCATTGACGACCTTGCAGCCGCCGGCGACGAGCGCTTCGGCGCGCGCCACGTCGCGCACGGCGACGGCGACGACTTCAATGCCGCGGCCAGCGCGGCGCTTGATTTCTTCCTGGTTGCGTTTCAGGACGCTGAACGTGCCGTAACCGACATTGCCCAGGCCCAGCAGGCCGATCTTGATGGATTTCATAGTTGTGCTTGACTGCTCATAAGTGGCGCCCCTTTGGGCGGCGCCAGGTTGATCGAGATTGCTGCTGCTGGCTGATTCAGCCCCGGCCGTGGCGCTTGCGGTAACCTTCGAGGAAGCGCGCAATGCGCCCCATGGCCTCGGTCAGGTCATCGGAATTGGGCAGGAAGACGACGCGGAAATGGTCGGGCGCGATCCAGTTGAAGCCCGTGCCCTGCACGATCAGGACCTTCGCTTCGGCCAGTAATTCATAGGCAAACTGCTGGTCGTCGGCGATCGGGTAGATCTCCGGATCCAGGCGCGGGAACATGTACAGCGCGGCCTTCGGCTTGACACAGGTGACGCCCGGAATATCGGTCAGCAGCTTGTGCGCCAGATCGCGCTGTTTCAACAGGCGCCCGCCGGGCCCCACCAGGTCTTGTATGCTCTGGTAGCCGCCAAGCGCCGTCTGAATGGCAAACTGCCCCGGCGCGTTGGCGCATAGCCGCATCGAGGCCAGCATGTTAAGGCCCTCGATGTAATCTTTTGCGTGGCGCTTTTCGCCCGAGACCACCATCCAGCCGGAGCGGTAGCCGCAGGAGCGGTAATTCTTCGACAGGCCGTTCATGGTGATGAACAGCACGTCGTCGGCCAGCGAGGCGATCGACACGTGCTCGGCTTCGTCGTACAGCACCTTGTCGTAGATCTCGTCGGCGAAAATGATCAATTGGTGCTGGCGCGCCAGTTCGACGATCTGCAGCAGCACGGAAACCGGGTACAGCGCGCCAGTGGGATTGTTCGGGTTGATGACGACGATGGCCTTGGTTTGCGGCGTGATCTTGCGGCGCATGTCCTCGATGTCGGGATACCACTCGTTCTGTTCGTCGCACACATAGTGCACGGGATTGCCGCCCGACAGGCTGACGGCGGCCGTCCACAGCGGGTAATCGGGCGCCGGCACCAGCACTTCGTCGCCACTGTTGAGCAGCGCGTTCATCGACATGACGATCAGTTCGGAAGCGCCATTGCCCAGGTAAATGTCATCGATGGTCACGCCGGCGATATTCTTGCCTTGCGTGTAGTGCATGACGGCCTTGCGCGGCGCGAACATGCCTTTCGAATCCGTATAGCCGGCCGCATTCTGCAGATTGAGCATCATGTCGCGCACGATCTCGTCGGGCGGATCGAAGCCGAATACGGCCAGGTTGCCGATATTGAGCTTGGTGATCTTGTGGCCTTCTTCTTCCATTTGCCTGGATTTTTCCAGGACCGGGCCGCGGATGTCGTAGCAGACGTCCGCCAATTTATTCGATTTCTGAATCGGTCGCAAAATAAATCCCTGTCGTGATGCGGCGCGGTGACCAGAACTTGCAGCGTGGCCGCCGCGCCAGAACTATGAACCCGTGAAACTGCGATGCGAAAGACTGCAAGGCGAAAACAACCATTCTCGCCGAAAACAGGGCATTTTATCAAATTAAACATGGCGAACCGCAGCATTTGACGCCGATTCTGCCACGCCGGTGCATCCGGACGGCAATCTGGCGGGCGCCATCTTCATCTTCCCTTAATCTTGCAGCATTACCATGGCGTCAGCATGCACCGCCACCGTGGCGCCGAACATTGCAATTTGGAAAGGATGTTGCTTTTCAGTCGCTCTTTTCTGTCATTTATGGCATGCTTACGCCCTTGGCCGCGGCACGCAGTTTGGCCGCGCGCGCACCGATCAACCGACACGACCAGCCCCGATATCGCCATGAAACTCCACGCCAGCAGCACCCAACAATACCAGACTGTCACCGGCTATGACGAAAACGGCGTCGAGATCAATGCCCAGCCGTACAACTACAGCCTGATCGTCATGCCGGAAACACCGCCACGGGCGTGGGAAGTGGACAGTTTCGAGGAATTGAACGAGGCGCATTTCGCGCAAATCCTGGCCGACGCACCCGACGTGGTCATCCTCGGCACGGGCGAGCGCCAGCGCTTCGTGCATCCGAAACTGACGGCCGCGCTGACCATGCGCCGCATCGGCGTCGAATGCATGGATAGCCAGGCCGCCTGCCGCACCTACAATATCCTCATGGGCGAAGGCCGCAAAGTCACGCTGGCCCTGATCCTGGCCCCGGCCGCAGGCAAGACCGCATGAAAATCAATGTCAATGAACTGCACTCGTCACGGGTGCTGATGTGGTCCCTGCTGGGCATCTTCATCGTCGTCACGCTGTATGCGCTGGGTATCCGTACCCTGGTGCCGCCCGACGAGGGCCGCTACGCCGAGATGGCGCGCGAAATGTTCGTCACGGGCGACTGGATCACCACGCGCCTGAACGGCATCAAGTACTTTGAAAAACCGCCGCTGCAAACGTGGATGAATGCGCTGACCTTCGCCGCCTTCGGCCTGGGCGAATGGCAGGCACGCCTGTGGACTGGCCTGTGCGGCATCATCGGCGTGTGCATGACGGCGTATGCGGGCAAGAAAGTGTTCGGCCCGCGCGTGGGCCTGTATGCGGGCCTGGTTCTGGCGTCGAGCCTGTTCTGGCTCGCTTCGGGCCAGATCAATTCGCTGGACATGGGCCTGTCGGGCATGATGACCCTCACCCTAGGCAGCCTGCTGATCGCCCAGCGCGACGACGCCACGGCGACTGAGCGGCGCAACTGGATGCTGGCCTGCTGGGCCGCCATGGCGCTGGCCGTGCTGGCCAAGGGTCTGATCGGGATCGTGCTGCCGGGCGCCGTGCTGGTGCTGTATTCGCTGTGCGCGCGCGACTGGCGCATCTGGACCCGTTTGCACCTGGTCAAGGGCTTGCTGGTGTTCTTTGCCATCGCCGCGCCGTGGTTCGTGCTGGTCGCGCTGCGCAATCCGGAACAGCCGCATTTCTTCTTCATCCACGAGCACTTCCAGCGCTTCCTGATGAAGGGGCACAAGCGCGAAGGCGCCTGGTACTACTTCCTCGTGCTGCTCATTCCCGGCATCCTGCCATGGATAGGCGTGCTGCCGCAAAGCCTGGCCGCCGCCTTCAAGCGCCAGGCAGGCACCTTCCAGCCCCGCTTGATGCTGCTGATCTGGGCCGTCTTCATTTTCTTCTTCTTCAGCTATTCGACCTCGAAGCTGCCTGGTTATATCGTGCCCGTCTTCCCCGCGCTGGCCTTGCTGGTGGCGCTGTACCTGGAATCGGCATCGCGCCGCCAGCGCCTGTTCGCCGCCGGTCTGCTGTGCGTGCTGGGCGCGGCCATCCTGATCGGCGGACCGATCGCCTTCAGTAGGGCCAGCGCACGCGACGCGGATGCACTGGTCGCGCTCAAGGGCTACCAGCCATGGCTGATGGCGGCCGGCTTCTTCGCCCTGGCCGGCGGCGCCCTGGCCTTGCTGCATGCGCGCCAGCTGCGCCGCGACATGACCGTGCTGACGATTGCCGGCGCCGGCTTCCTGGCCACGCACTGCATCCTGGCCGGCTCCGAACTGTATGGCCAGAACCGCGCGGGCACCGACATGCTGCCGCAGATCCAGGCCGAACTGACGGCCGATACCAAGCTCTATTCGGTCGGCATCTATGAACAGTCGCTGACGTATTACCTGCAGCGGCCCGTGATCCTCGTCGATTACTGGGATGAGTTTACGTTTGGCCTGAAACAGCAGCCGGTACTGTCCATCCCGAGCATCGAGACTTTCATCACGCAATGGACGAACGATACCAACGCCGGCGTGCGCGACATGGCCATTATCAGCCTGGACCGTTACAAGGAATTACAAGAGCGTGGCGTGCCCATGCGTGTTGTCGCCGAGGATGCGCGCCGCATGGTCATTGCCAACAAATAGTGTTTAACTGGGGCGCGAAGCAGCACGGATCGCGCCCCCGGCCAGCTTGCCCCGCCCCCGCAGCAGCAGGATTTTTTTCACTGCTGAACCGGCTGCGCCGCCATACTGACGATATAAAATAGCCATGCCTGCCGGCCGCGTTTGAGCGCACGGCAGCCTTGGTGACACCGATACCCTGACACCATACCGACCCAAGAGCCGCACCCCATGACTTCAACCCTGCCCTTTTTGCCATTTTCCAAACCCACCATCGACGAAGCGACCATCGCCGCCGTCGGCGAAGTGCTGCGCTCGGGCTGGATCACCAGCGGCCCGAAAGTGCAGGCCTTCGAAGCCCAGCTGTCCGAGTATTTCGGCGGGCGTCCCGTGCGCACCTTCAATTCGGGCACGTGCACCATGGAAATCGCGCTGCGCATCGCCGGCATCGGCCCCGGCGACGAAGTCATCACCACGCCCGTGTCGTGGGTAGCGACGGCCAACGTCATCATCGAAGTGGGCGCCACGCCCGTGTTTGCCGACATCGACCCCGTCACGCGCAATATCGACCTCGACAAACTGGAAGCGGCCATCACCGCGCGCACGAAAGCCATCATCCCCGTCTACCTGTCCGGCTTGCCCGTCGACATGGACCGCCTGTACGCAATTGCTGACAAGTACAATTTGCGGGTCGTGGAAGACGCTGCGCAAGCGTTCGGCTCCACGTGGAAAGGCAAGCGCATCGGCGCGTTTGGCGACTTCGTCTCGTTCAGCTTCCAGGCCAACAAGAACATCACCACGGGCGAAGGCGGCTGCCTCGTCCTGAACAACCTGGAAGAAGCCAAGCTGGCCGAGAAATACCGGCTGCAGGGCGTGACGCGCAGCGGCGTCGACGGCATCGACGTCGACGTGCTGGGCGGCAAATACAACATGAGCGACATCATGGCCGCGATCGGCCTGGGCCAGTTCGCCAATATCGACGCCATCACGGCCCACCGCCGCGCGCTGGCACGCCACTATTTCGCGCAATTCGGCAGCGACTTCGAAGCGCAGAGCGGCGCCCAGCTGCCCGTGCAGGATTTTGAAAACAGCAACTGGCATCTGTTCCAGATCATCCTGCCCGACAACGGCCCCGGCACGCGCGCCGCCTTCATGCAGCAAATGGCGCAGCAAAACGTGGGAACGGGCTATCATTACGCACCGATCCACCTGTTTACCATGTACCGCGAACGCGGCTTTACCGAGGGCATGTTCCCCGTCTCGGAAAAGATCGGCCGCCTGACCGTGACCTTGCCGATGTTCTACGCCATGACGACACAGGACGTGGAACGCGCCGTCGCCACCGTCAAATCCATCCTCATCAAATGAGCAGCGCGCCGATGAAACCTGAACTGTCCGTTATCATTCCGATCTACAACGAGCAGGATGGCCTGGCCGCCCTGTTCGCCCGCCTGTATCCAGCCCTCGACGCTCTGCAGACAAGCTACGAGATCATCTTCGTCAACGATGGCAGCCGCGACAATTCGGTGGCCATCCTGGCGGAACAGTTCCGCCAGCGCCCCGACGTCACGCGCGTGGTCTTGTTCAACGGCAATTATGGCCAGCACATGGCCATCCTCGCCGGTTTTGAAGCGTCGCGCGGGCAGATCATGGTCACGCTCGACGCCGACCTGCAGAACCCGCCCGAAGAAATCGGCAACCTGGTGGCGAAGATGCGCGAAGGCTACGATTACGTGGGTTCGATCCGGCGCAAGCGGCAAGATTCCGCCTGGCGCACCCTGGCCTCGAAGATGATGAACCGGCTGCGCGAGCGCATCACCAACATCAAGATCACGGACCAGGGCAATATGCTGCGCGCCTACGGCCGCAACGTGATCGACCTGGTCAACCAGTGCGCCGAAGTCAACACCTTCGTCCCCGCCCTGGCCTACACGTTTGCCCGCAAGCCCACGGAAATCACCGTCGAGCACGAGGAACGGGCAGCCGGCGAATCGAAATATTCGCTGTACAGCCTGATCCGTCTCAATTTCGACCTGGTCACGGGCTTTTCGCTGATCCCCCTGCAAATTTTCTCGATGCTGGGCATGCTGCTGTCGCTCAGTTCGGCCGGACTGGTGATCTATCTGCTGGCGCGCCGCTTCCTGTTTGGCGCCGAGGCGCAGGGCGTGTTCACCCTGTTCGCCATCGCCTTCTTCCTGATGGGCGTGATCCTGTTCGGCATCGGCCTCGTGGGCGAATACGTGGGACGCATCTTCCAGCAAGTGCGCGCCCGTCCCCGCTACGTGGTGCAAACCATCCTGCAGGACGGCATGGCCCAGGCGGAAGCCGAGGCGCCATCATATGTGCGCCTGGAAAAACGCCAGGTGGGCCGCTGATGGGCGCCCCGCGCGCCGTCGTCTTCGGCTACCACAATGTGGGCGTACGCTGCATCAAGGTGCTGCTGGCCGGCGGCGTCGATATCGGCCTCGTCGTCACGCACGAAGACAGCCCCACGGAAAACCTGTGGTTCGAATCCGTCGCCAGCCTGTGCCAGGCCGAAGGCATCCCCTACATCACGCCATCGGACGCGCGCGCGCCCGAGCTGCTGGCGCAGGTGCGGGCGGCAACACCGGACATGCTGTTCAGCTTTTACTACCGCCACATGCTGCCGGCCAGCATTCTGGAAGTCGCGCCTGCCTACAATATGCACGGTTCGCTGCTGCCGCAGTTCCGCGGCCGCGCACCGGTCAACTGGGCCGTGCTGCATGGCGCCCCGCAAACGGGCGCCACCCTGCATGAAATGACGGTCAAGCCGGACGCCGGCGCCATCGTCGCGCAAACGGCAGTGCCCATCCTGCCCGACGACACGGCTTTCGAAGTCTTCGGCAAGGTCACCGTGGCGGCGGAGCAAACCTTGTGGAACGTGCTGCCGGCCTTGCTGGACGGCACGGCGCCGCGCCAGCTCAACGATTTGCGCCAGGGCGGCTACTTCGGCGGACGCACGCCGGAAGACGGCCGCATCGACTGGGAGTTACCGGCGCAGCAGGTCTACAACCTGCACCGGGCCGTCGCGCCGCCCTATCCCGGCGCGTTCACCGAAGTCAATAATGTTATTTACACCATCGAAACAGCCCGTTTAAGCAAGCATTCAGCAGGAAGTTTGCCACCGGGCTTGGCCGTAGTGGATAATTGCATCGTTGGCGTCTGCGGAGACGGCCACATGCTGGCCATTTCCGCGCTGAGGGCTGCCGGGGAGCCGATTTCGGCTCAGCAATTGCAAGCAAGTCTGACCACCCGCGTCAGCACACACTGATATCACACAAGAGAATCTCACATGAAAAAAGTCCTCATCTTAGGCGTCAACGGCTTCATCGGCCACCACCTGTCCAAGCGCATCCTGGAAACCACCGACTGGCATGTCTACGGCATGGACATGAACACGGACCGCATCACGGAATTGCTGGAAGATGACAACTACAAGTCGCGCATGCACTTCTTCGAAGGCGACATCACGATCAACAAGGAATGGGTCGAGTACCACGTCAAGAAGTGCGACGTGATCCTGCCGCTGGTGGCCATCGCCACGCCATCGACCTACGTCAAGCAGCCGCTGCGCGTCTTCGAACTGGACTTCGAAGCCAACCTGCCTATCGTCCGCTCGGCCGCCAAGTACGGCAAGCACCTGGTCTTCCCGTCGACCTCGGAAGTGTATGGCATGTGCCATGACGAGGAATTCGATCCGGAAAACTCGGAACTGATCTGCGGCCCGATCAACAAGCCGCGCTGGATCTATTCCAACGCCAAGCAGCTGATGGACCGCGTGATCTGGGGCTACGGCATGGAAGGCTTGAACTTCACCCTGTTCCGTCCATTCAACTGGATCGGCGCGGGCCTGGACTCGATCCACACGCCAAAAGAAGGTTCCTCGCGCGTGGTGACGCAATTTTTCGGCCATATCGTGCGCGGCGAAAACATCTCGCTGGTCGACGGCGGCGCGCAAAAACGTGCGTTCACCTACATCGACGACGGCATCGATGCGCTGATGCGCATCATTGCCAACAAGAACGGCATCGCCAGCGGCAAGATCTACAACATTGGCAATCCGACCAATAACTATTCGATCCGCGACCTGGCCGGCATGATGCTGACCCTGGCCGCCGAATACCCGGAATACGCCGAAGGCGCGAAACACGTGAAAATCGTGGAAACGACCTCGGGCGCCTACTACGGTGCCGGCTATCAGGACGTGCAAAACCGCGTGCCGAAAATCACGAATACCTGCGAAGAGCTGGGCTGGGCGCCGACCACCACCATGGCCGATTCCCTGCGCAATATTTTCGACGCCTACCGCAGCCAGGTAGCCCAAGCCAAAGCCCTGATGGATTAATGTTGAGCAAGCCGTTCCTGACCCTGAAAATCGACGTCGATACCTATCGCGGCACCCGTGAAGGCATGGGCAATCTGGTGCGCATGCTGACCGCGCACCAGGCCAAGGCCACCTTTCTGTTCTCGCTGGGCCCCGACCACACGGGCTGGGCCCTGCGGCGCGCCTTGCGGCCCGGCTTTTTCAGCAAGGTGTCGCGCACGTCGGTAGTCGAGCACTACGGCTTGAAAACATTGATGTACGGCACCTTGCTGCCGGGACCCGATATCGGCAAGCAATGCGCGGCGCAATTGCGCGCCGTGCGCGATGCCGGTTTCGAGTGCGGCATCCACACCTGGGATCACACCCTGTGGCAAGACAACGTGGCCAAGCGCAACGCCGCCTGGACCATCAACATGATGCGCAAGGCCGCCAACCGCTACGAACAGGTGTTTGGCGCCAAGCCGCACACGCACGGCGCGGCCGGCTGGCAAATGAATGTCAGCGCCTTTGTCGAACACGACACGGCCGGCTACCGCTTTGCCTCCGATGGCCGCGCCATGCTCGATGCGCGCGGCGCCATGGCGCAGCCTTCGCAAGGCCCGCACCGCGTGCGCAACGGCAACACCATCCTGCAATGCGTGCAACTGCCCACCACCCTGCCCACCCTGGATGAATTGCTGGGCTGTGAAATCGACGGCAAACTGATCACGACCGGCAATGTTGCAGAGCATATATTGTCGCTGACGGCGGACAATCCCCGCGATCACGTGTATACCTTGCATGCGGAACTTGAAGGACAGAAACTCGCCCCCATTTTCGAACAACTGCTGGCTGGCTGGAAAGCCCAGGGCTACCAGTTTGCAGCGATGGGCGATTATTATGAAAAGATAAAAGAGTCGGACTTGCCCGTTTGCCCCATCACCTGGGATGAGTTGCCAGGGCGTTCGGGACGCCTGATTGTGCAGGGCAAAGCGGCCTGAATGCTGTATTGTTGCACCTGGATGCGTTGCCAGATTAAAAACCAGCGCTGATGATCACCGTTCAGGAGAGAACCTGTGGCTGATAGCCAATCCCTCGTTAGCATACCCGACTTTAGCGCCGCCATGACCAGCGGCAAAACCTTTCAGTTGCTGGGCCGCCCGGCCAAGGCCACCGTGCTGTTTTTCTATCCGAAGGACAACACCCCTGGCTGCACCACGGAAAACATCGCTTTCCGGGATGCGTATTCGCAATTCGTCGCCGCCGGCGTGGAAATCTACGGCATCAGCCGCGATTCCCTGCGCTCGCACGAAAGCTTCAAGGCCAAGCTGGAGCTGCCATTCGAGCTCATTTCCGATCCGGACGAAGCCGTTTGCCTGCTGTTTAACGTCATGAAGATGAAACAGATGTACGGCAAGACGGTCCGCGGCGTCGAGCGCAGTACGTTTGTGATTGACGCCCAGGGCCGATTGGTGAAAGAATGGAGAGGCGTGAAGGTCGCAACTCACGTGGAAGAAGTGCTGGAATTCGTAGCGCATCTGAATTGATCGTCCATTTTGATCCAATGCGTGTTGTCGGCTTCCAGCGAGCCTGGTTCAACCGCAGTTCAGTCACGGTACCTATCGCCATTTTGAGTCAACGAAGCGCCTCCATCCACTCCACCAGGCGGGCCAGCAGCCCGCCGATGGCGTCCATGACCGGCCATGCTGCCGGCCTTCCGGCAGTTTCTCGTCCTGTAGCATTGTTGTTCCCCTCGCATCCCCCCATGAGAAGTGCCGCCAGAAGCTGGCTGCCCATGGGAGATTCATTCCAGAAATTTTTTGATTGAGATCCTGATGCCACTGCCAAAATTACCGAGCAAGCCAGCCACCATCCTGGCCACCCAAGATTACCCAACCGCAGGCGCAGCGCGCCCGGCCACCAAAACCCCGGCAGCCAAGAAAGTGGCTGCACCGATCATTGAAGCGGCGATCGCCGAAGTTGCCAAACCGGTCCGCAATGCGGCCACGAAGATCAAGCAAGTGGCGGCCCTGATGGTCGCCAAGCCTGCACCTGCGCCAGCCGTTGCCGCGCCTGCAGCGAAAGCCAAGCCGGCCGCAAAAGGCAAGGTCACGCCGATCAAGCCCGCCAAGCAAGCCGAGCAGCCGCATCCGGCCAAGCACAAGCCTGTGGAAGTGCAGCTCAAGTCGTCCGCCAGCCGCGCCGCCGACCAGCGCGGCATCAGCAAGCTGTTCGTGCTCGACACGAACGTGCTGATGCACGATCCATCGTCGCTGTTCCGCTTCGAGGAACACGACGTGTATCTGCCGATGATGACCCTGGAAGAGCTGGACAACCATAAAAAGGGCATGACGGAAGTGGCGCGCAATGCACGCCAGGTCTCGCGCACGCTCGACGCCCTGATCAGCAACACGGACGACGACGCCATCGAACACGGCATCCTGCTGTCCAAGCTGGGCAACAAGGACGCCAAGGGCCGTCTGTTCTTCCAGACGCGCTTGCAAAGCGCCGACCTGCCGGCTGGCTTGCCAGTGGGCAAGGCCGACAACCAGATCCTCGCCGTCGTGCGCTCGCTCGAGTCGGAGCAGGAAGGCCGCCCTGTCGTGCTGGTGTCGAAAGACATCAACATGCGCATCAAGGCGCGCGCGCTGGGCTTGCCGGCCGAAGATTACTTCAATGACCATGTGCTGGAAGACACGGACTTGCTGTACTCGGGCATCGTGCAATTGCCGGACGACTTCTGGAACAAGCATGGCAAGGACATGGAATCGTGGCAGGAAAGCAAGAACGGCTACAGCTCCACGTTCTACCGCGTGACGGGCCCGTTCATTCCATCGTTGCTGGTCAACCAGTTCATCTATCTGGAACCGAAAAACGGCGAAACGCCGTTCTACGGCCAGGTGAAACAGATCAACGGCAAGACGGCCGTGCTGCAAACCCTGCGCGACTTCAGCCACACGAAGAACAATGTGTGGGGCGTGACGGCGCGCAACCGCGAACAGAACTTCGCGCTGAACTTGCTGATGAATCCGGAATGCGACTTCGTCACCCTGCTGGGCCAGGCCGGTACCGGCAAGACCCTGCTGGCCCTGGCCGCCGGCCTGGCGCAAGTGCTGGAAACCAAGCTCTACAATGAAATCATCGTTACCCGCGTCACGGTGCCGGTGGGCGAAGACATCGGTTTCCTGCCAGGCACGGAAGAGGAAAAGATGTCGCCATGGATGGGCGCCTTCGACGACAATCTGGAAGTGCTGAACAAGTCCGACTCGGATGGCGGCGAATGGGGCCGTGCGGCAACGCAAGACCTGATCCGCTCGCGCATCAAGATCAAGTCGCTCAACTTCATGCGCGGCCGCACGTTCGTGAACAAGTTCCTCATCATCGATGAAGCGCAAAACTTGACGCCGAAGCAAGTCAAGACCCTCGTCACGCGCGCCGGTCCCGGCACGAAGATCCTGTGCCTGGGCAACATCGCACAGATCGACACGCCGTACCTGACGGAAGGTTCGAGCGGCCTGACCTACGTGGTCGATCGCTTCAAGGGCTGGACCCACAGCGGCCACGTCACCCTGGCCCGCGGCGAGCGCTCGCGCCTGGCCGACCACGCTAGCGAAGTGCTGTAAGTGATAGCGGGCGGCGCAAGCTGCCCAGTCAACTCAAAGCCCCGGCTGCAGCGATGCGACCGGGGCTTTTTTCATGTGCGCGACTTTTCGTGGCGCCGTGTTCTAATACCGCTCCATTTCCTCTGGACACATTGCCCGATGCATCCCGCCTTTCAGTTGTTGCTCTGTTTCATACTCTTCATGCTCATCCACATTTCCGTCATGGCCGCGTGCGCCCGCGCATTGGGCATCACCGTGCGCGGCATCAGCTACGGCGTGGGGCCGACCCTGCTGACCGTGGGGAAAATCCACCTCAAGCTGCTGCCCCTGGCCGGCAATGTGGTACTGAAAGATACGCGCGAGGAAACCTTGTATGACGACGATCGCTGCCTGGACGCCTATAACTTCCAGCCGCTGTGGAAGCAGGTGCTGCTGCCATTGAGCGGCGTGGGAATGCTGCTGGCCTTGTCGCTGGGCATCATGGGAGCCTCGGGCTGGGAGCGCTTTGTCGCTGCCTTCGGACAAATCATCCACGGCGCGCTGGCGCCGTTGTCGACGGCGCAGGCATTGCTGGGGGATGGAGAAAGCTTTGCCCGCACGCACGGCTTTGCGCTCGTGTTCGCCCTGTTCTCATTGAAACTGTGCGCGTTCAACCTGCTGCCGTTTGCCGGCTTGAACGGGGGCCAGGCGCTGCTGGCCATCGCGCGCGGCGGCAAGCCGTACGTGGCGTGGGAAGAGTCCGTGGCGAAGTGGCTATTGCTGCCGGGGCTGGCTATCTTGCTGGCGTGGGTGGCGGCGTTCGGCTGGTATGGCTGGCAAGCCATGTCGGCGTAGGCCGGCTTGGCGCTTGCGTGCAAGCCGGCCTGCACACATCAATTCACCCTTTTGGCCGGCATGTCCTGCCCTTCCTGGCGCAATACCAGCTGCTCGGTCTTGCCGCTGGCATCCTTGCTGAAACGCACTTCCGCATCGACTTCGTTCGAGAAGAAAGCCGTCTCGCTCATCGGCAGCATGGCCAGCTTGCGGAAACCAGTCACCTGGGCAAAGAATTTATCGCCTTCGCGCGTCACTTCCAGGTACACCTCGGGCGCCAGCGCATACCTGCCAACGTAGGCATCGAATTGCGCATGCGTCATGGCGACCACGGCGCGAGCCGGCTTGACGGCGCTGGCGCGCTCGTGCACGGACTTCGATTCGCCGCCATCGTTGAGGATCAGCTGCGCTTCACCCTTCGGTCCCCGCTCGAATTCGGCCGTCGTCAGCGTATTTTCAATCAGGAAACCATTTGGAGAATACGCCAGCATGCGCTGCGCCGGGCGGCCCGTACGCTGCAGCAGCAGATTGCCCTCGAAATTGCGGATCGTGTAGCCGGCCTTGTCGTTGATGGCGTACATGCCCGCATAGGCGTCGAGGATGGCGGGCTTGAGCGTGATGACCTTGATCTCCGGATACGGCCGGCCCACGGCGACGGCGGCTGCCTTGCGGGCGACCACATCGGGATCGACCAGGCCCGTGTCCGAATTTTCCAGCACGGCCACGTAGACTTTTTCCTTCGGCAAACGCATCGCATACGTGGCAAAGCCATTGATGCCGCCGCCATGGTGGATGACGGGCGTGTTTTGCCAGGTGCCCAGCATCCAGCCATAACCGTAGCGAGTCGCCTTGCCGTCGTTCAGTTTGACTGGCGTGAACGCTTGCTGCCAGGTGGCCGCCTTGAGCAGCTTGCCGTCCGACATGGCCGCATCCCAGCGCGCCAGATCGTCCACGGTGGAAACGAGCGCACCGGCCGCATACGGCTGCGTCATGCTCAAGGGCAGGTTCGGCACATATGCGTCGCCCGAACGGATATGCCCGGCCGCGCGCTTGGCAGGCTGGCGCTCGTGGCCTTCATAGGCTGTATCGTTCATGCCCAGGGGCACGAAAATCTGCTGTTCCACAAACGTGGCATACGGCTGGCCCGCAGCCTTTTCGATAATGGCGCCCAGCAGGAAATAGCCGGAGCTGCTGTAGCGCCACTGCGTGCCCGGTTCAAAGTCGAGCGGGTCGTTCTTGAAAAAATCGATCATCTGCGCCACGCTCAAGTCTTTCGTGCTGTTCGGCACGAATTCAGGCTTGACCGTGTAGTCGTGGATGCCGGACGTGTGCGCGAGCAATTGCTCGATCGTGATTTTCTTGCCGTGGGTTGGATAGTCGGACAGGAATTTCGTGATGTCATCGGTGATGGCCAGCTTGCCCTGGTCGGCCAGCAGCAGGATGGCGACGGCCGTGAATTGCTTGGAAATCGAGCCTAGGCGCAGTGACATGTCCGGCGTCAGCTGCGTGCCTTCCCGCACGCTGGCCAGGCCATACGCCTTGCGCAGCAATGGCTGGCCATCCTTGACGACGATTACGACGGCACCAGGCTCGCCGGATTTGTAATAGGGCGCGATGCTGGCGTCAATTTGCGCGGCCAGCGCTTGCTGCTGCTGGCTCAGGGGCGCTGGCTGGCCAGCCCAGCCGGCTGGCGCTTGCAACAGGATCAAGGTGGCGAGACAGATGCTGGAAACTTTAAACATGCGGATCACTTTCACAGGAAAGATAAACAAGTTTGGTCGCTCCCCTGGCGGCAGCTATCGGGATGACATGTTGCTGTAGGAAATATTTCCAAATAGCTCATTCAGCCTAACAGACGCGACCTGAGCAATTCTCTCCATTTGTTACATTGATAATTTATGCTTGCCCGACGCTATGCATTTCGGGATACCTGTCGTATGCTCGAAGCTCCGTTTTACGACCATCGCAAAGGAGGCATCATTCTCACGCTCAATACCTGTGGCAAGCTCCTGGCCCTGTGGGCCATTCGCGCCTACCAGCGCTACCTGTCGCCATGGAAGGGTTTTTCCTGCGCCTACGGCGTGCTGACGGGGCGCGACAGCTGTTCCGCCTATGGCTACCGGGTGATTGAACGTCATGGCTTGCGCACGGGCCTGCCCTTGTTGCAACGCCGCTTGCGCGCCTGCGGCGAACGGCATCGCCAGCACCTCGCACTGCATCCTCAGGCACGGCGCAGCGGCAGACATCTGGCCCAGGCGGGCTTTTGCGATTGCGACATCCCCTCGCCAGACTGTCACCATTGCTCCTGCAACCCATGCGACTTGCTTGATTGCGACTGGCCCAGACGGAAAAAGAAACAGTAATTTCAGTAGTTATATGAATTTAAATTACAAATGAAATATTCATTCATGAAATGAATAATGCCCATTATCACTGTGAATTGGCTTGAAGCGGAGCGGCGGCCTATACTCAAGCCGTCTCCCCTACTCCGCTTCCCATGCACACCCTGCTCAGCCCGCATATATCGCGGGCTTTTTGTTCCCGGTCATTGCCGTTCTGTCTTTCCTCTTTTACCGATCACCGGGCGCGCCGTTCCCCGCCAGCCCAGCCCCCGACAGGGAGCGCAGCATGATCGTGCGCGAGCGTCCTTCGGCGCTAAGGCTGTTCCTCGTGGTGCGCGGTTCCGTCCTGCCGCGCATCCGCACCACGCTGATCGTCAATACCCTGATCGCCACCCTCGTCACGTGGTGCCACGGCACCCTGTTCGACCACAAGGTGATCCTCACGACCATCCCGTTTACCCTGATCGGTTTGCCGCTGGCCATCTTCCTGGGCTTTCGCAATACGGCCGCCTACGACCGCTACTGGGAAGCGCGCAAGCTGTGGGGCGAACTGGTCTTGCGCAGCCGTAATTTCTCGCGCCAGTGCCAGACGATGATACGCGGCGACACGCCGGCCCACGCGAAGCTGGGCCTGGAAGACGTGCGCGTGCGCATGATTTACCGCACCATCGCCTTTTGCCACGCCTTGCGCCACCAGCTGCGCGACACGCGCGGGCCGGCCGACTTGCAACCACTGCTGCGCCCGGCCGAATGGGAAGCGGCCTGCAAGGCGGCGAACCCGTCCGACTACCTGATGCTGCAGATGGGCCACGACCTGGCCGACTGCGTCCGGCAGGGCCGCATCGACAGCATCCTGGCCACGCAGATCGACAACACGGTCTCGGCCATGGTAGCGGCGGGCGCTTCGTGCGAACGCATCCGCAGCACGCCGATCCCGTTCTCGTATTCGCTGCTGCTGCACCGCACGGCGTATTTGTACTGTTTCCTGCTGCCCTTCGGCCTCGTCGATTCGCTCGGATTCATGACGCCGTTCGTCGTCGCCATCGTCGCCTACACCTTCTTTGGCCTCGACGCGCTGGGCGACGAGATCGAGGAACCGTTCGGCGAGGATGCCAACGATCTTCCCCTGTCGGCCATGTGCCGCGCCATCGACATCAGCTTGCGTGAATCCGTGCAGGACGACAAGGTGCCGCCGCCCATGCAAGCTGTCGATTTCCTGCTGAATTGATCCGTAGGGCAGCTTTCCCCTTGACCTTACCATCGGGGGAAGGCTTACAGTGGACACACTTAACCATTCAAGGAGTGCTTGCCATGTATCAGTTACAAGTTGAAAACATGAGCTGCGGCCATTGCGTCGGCTCGGTCACGAAAGCGGTGCAAGCCATCGATCCGCAAGCCCAGGTGCAGATCGACCTGGCCAGCAAGCGCGTCACGGTGGAATCGCCCGCAGAACTGGGCGCCATCAGCGCGGCCATCGTGGAGGCCGGATTTCCCGTCACCAGCGCGCAATAACAGCCACAGCAGCGTCACGACAGCCGGCCATTGCGCCGGCTGTTTTTTTATCCGTCCAGTTCGGGATAATGGCGGAAGATGCCGTCCTCATTGAAAGCGATTCTGCGCTTCGAGCGCAGGTAGCGGGCAATGTTCGGCCGCGCCGCCACCGTGTCGTGCAGGTCGGACAAGGCGGGATAAGCAGGCGTCAGGCGCGCCATGGCTTGCGGAAATGCATGGTGCAAGCCGGCCAGCATCTGGAACAGCGACAGGTCGCCATACGTGAGCCTGGCACCCACCAGATACTGGCCGCGGCCGTTCAGCAACACTTGCGTGAAATAATCGAGAAACTTGGGTAAACGTGTTTGGCGGAAATCGGCGCTGCGCAGCATGGCCGCCTGCTTTTGCTCTTCGTAATATTGATTCACCGACAGCGGATGGTGCGTGTCGTGTACTTCCGACAGCCAATCGGCCATCGTCAGCTGCAGCTGGTTCAGCCACAATCGGCCGCTTTCCGCGCGCGGCGCCAGGCCCAGGCGCCGGCCCAGGTAGAACAGGATATTCGTCGTCTGGCCGATCAGCAGTTCGCCATCGCGCAGCACGGGCGGCGCGTAGGCGGGCTGTGGCGTGCTGCCGCCATCGAGGCAGACCAGCATGGCGGGAACGCCTTGCCCCTTGCGCTCAGGCAAACGGGCGACGTCGCGGTACTCGGCGCCCGCCTCTTCCAGGGCCAGACGGATGAATTCGCCACGCCCCTGTATCGTGGGCCAGTAGTACAGTTCATACGCCATATGCACCTCCGTTGACTTACATCAAGGGCAACATGCTTTCGCTTCCTTGTCGCCGGCCAGCCCCAGGCTTTGCAGGATGGGGCAATCGGGCTTGTCGTCGCCGTGGCACGATTGCGCCAGGTGCGCCAGGGTATCGCGCATTTCCGTCAGTTCGGCGATGCGCTTGTTGAGCTCGGCGACGTGGGCCAGCGCGATGCCTTTCACGTCCGCGCTGGCGCGCTGGTCGTTTTGCCACAGCGACAGCAACTCGCGGATCTGCTCGAGCGAAAAGCCCAGGCCCCGCCCGCGCTTGATGAAACGCAGGGCGTGCAAATCGTTCGGCGTGTAGATGCGGTAGCCGGCGTCGCTGCGCGCGCTGGGTTTTAACAATGAAATGCTTTCATAGTAGCGTATCATTTTTGCCGATACGCCCGTCTCGCTTGCCGCCTGGCCGATATTCATCCTATGACTCCTTGGTATGCGCACTGCGGGCTTTCCAGCGGCGCAGCAACAGGGCATTGCTGATCACGCTGACCGAACTGAAGGCCATCGCCGCGCCCGCCACCATGGGATTGAGCAGGCCGAAGGCGGCCAGCGGAATGCCGATCAGGTTATAAATGAAGGCCCAGAACAGATTCTGCCGTATCTTGCTGTAGGTGCGGCGCGAGATATCGATGGCGTCCGCCACCAGGGCCGGATCGCCGCGCATCAGGGTAATGCCGGCCGCATGCATGGCCACGTCCGTGCCCGTCGACATGGCGATGCCCACGTCGGCGGCCGCCAGCGCAGGCGCATCGTTGATGCCGTCGCCCACCATGGCCACCTTCGCGCCCTCGCCTTTCAGCGCGACAATTTTAGCGGTTTTATCGGCCGGCAGCATTTTCGCCGCCACCGTGTCGATACCCAGCAACTTGCCGATGGCGTCGGCGCTGCCTTGGTTGTCCCCGGTCAACATCACGGTCTGGATGCCGAGGCTGTGCAGATGGGCAATGGCCGCCTGCGCGTTCGGCTTGACCTGGTCGGAAAAGGCGAACAGCCCCAGCAGTTCCTTGCCCGAAGCCAGCCATGAAATCGTGTTGCCCGTGTTTTCCAGCGACAAGGCCTGCTCCGCCAAAGGTGTCATGTCCACGTTCAATTCCTGCATCAGCCGCGTACTGCCCAGTTTCAATTCCAGGCCATCGACGCGGGCTGCCAGGCCGCGGCCCGGCAAGGCCGCCAGTCCCGTGGCGGGCAACGGTTCGATGTGGCGGGCGGCAGCCGCGTCCAGCACGGCCGTGGCAAGGCTGTGCTCGCTGCCACGCTGGATGCTGGCGGCCAGCTGCAACAATCGTCCATCGTCGATGCCGTGCGCATGCAGGGCCGCCAGCGCAGGTTTGCCGATGGTCAAGGTGCCCGTCTTGTCGAACACGACGGTATTGACGGCATGCGCCACTTCCAGCGCTTCCGCATCCTTGATCAGGATGCCGTAGCGGGCAGCGACGCCCGTGCCAGCCATGATGGCCGTCGGCGTGGCCAGGCCCAGCGCGCAGGGACAGGCGATGACCAGCACGGCCACGGCATTGATGATGGCATTCTCCAGCTCGCCGGTGGCGAACCACCAGCCCAGCATGGTCAGCAGCGCCAGCACCAGCACCACGGGAACAAAGATCGCGCTGACCTTGTCGACCAGGTGCTGGATCGGCGCCTTGGCCGCCTGCGCATCTTCCACCAGGCGAATGATGCGCGACAAAGTCGTCTCGCCACCCACGGCCTGGGTGCGCACCAACAATAAACCATCGGCATTGATGGCGCCGCCCGTCACCTTGTCACCCGGATGCTTATCGACCGGCAAGCTTTCGCCCGTGATCAGCGACTCGTTGATCTGGCTGGCGCCTTCCACCACCACGCCATCGACGGCCACCCGTTCGCCGGGGCGGATCACCACCAGGTCGCCCACTTTCACCTGCTCCACGGGCAAGTCGATTTCCACGCCGTCGCGTCGCACGCGGGCCGATTCGGGACGCAAGACTTGCAGCGCGCGGATGGCGGAGGCCGTCTGGCGCTTGGCGCGGCTTTCCAGCCATTTGCCCAGCAACACCAGGGTGATGACGACGGCCGATGCTTCAAAGTACAGGTGCGGCAGCATTTCGCCCGCCGTCAGCCATTGGTAGACGGACAAGCCGTACGCGGCGCTCGTGCCCAGCGCCACCAGCAAGTCCATATTGCCGCTGCCGGCGCGGGCCGCTTTCCAGCCCGCCTTGTAGAAGCGTGCGGCAAAGTAAAACTGCACGGGTGTCGCCAGCGCAAATTGCAGCCACCCAGGCAGCATCAAATGGATGCCGGCCCACTCGAGCAGCATGGGCAACATCAAGGGGAAGGCCAGCACGGCCGCGAACGCCACTTTCATGCCATCGCGGTTGGGTGTGGCAGCGGGCGCGCTGGCCTGGCTGGCGGCGGGCACGCTGGCCGCATAGCCGGCCTTGTCGATGGCGGCGATCAGGGTGCCCGCTTCCAGGCCGCCCGTCACCTTGATGCGCGCGCTTTCCGTCGCCAGGTTGACGCTGGCGGCCAGCACGCCCGGCACCTTCAGCAGGGCTTTTTCCACCCGGCCCACGCAAGAGGCGCACGTCATGCCGGCGACGTTCAGGTCGATCTCGCGCTGCGCCACGCTATAGCCGGCCTTTTCCACGGCTGCCTGCAGGGTGGCCAGGGGAATCGGCGTGTCGGAACTGATTTTGGCCACTTCGGTGGCCAGGTTGACGCTGGCCTGAGTGACGCCGGGCACGGCGGCCAGGGCCTTTTCCACGCGGCCCACGCACGAGGCGCAGCTCATGCCTTCGATGGCCAGCGCCTGCGCATGCGCGGCGGCGGGTGGGGAAGCGGCGGGAGCGAGTGCACTCTGGTTCATGGCAGATCCTGTACGAAAGATTAACGAATAGGGTCAGGATCTGCTATCCAACGATGGGAAGGTCAAGCCCTATTTTCAGGGATTTCCCGGGCTTGCGTGAAAAACTTAGCGCACCACGCAATCGATGGCGGCAGGCTTGCTGCCGCCGGCAGAACCGCCGCCGCTTGAGGACGATGGCACGAAGGCCTGCGGCGGCGTGAACTGGATGCCCGGATTGACGGGCAACAGCGTGGGCGGCTGCTGGAAGTTGGGCGTAAAGCCGAACTGGCCCGGGGCAAAGTTGAGCGTGCCCGCAGGATTGGTCACATGAATCATGCCATCGAGCACCTGCACATACAGGCCGGGCGGGCTAGCCTTGGGCGCCGCTGGCCCGCCAGGTGCCGCCGGCGGCACGTAGCTGGCGATGAAGGTGGTGCCACGAATGCCGATGGTGGCCGCCGGCGTCTTCATCTCGAAGCGCTCCTTGTTGCGCTTGCCCAGCAGGCCGGTGACGGAGCGCAAGCCGCCCTTGAGCAAGCTGAAGATGGCGTGGTCGCCATCGGGCTGCTCGGCCGTGTAGCTGAATTGCTCGATCACGAAACTGGTATTCGGTTTCAGGATGATTTCGCTATTGTCGATCAGCTTGATCAAGGCATAGGTTTCCTTTTCCGTCAGCAAGGTATCACCCTGCTCGACCTCGGACTTGATGGCCAGGATTTTCACCTTGCCGTCCATCTTCTTGGCCATCAGCGGACCGCTCAATTGCATGACGGTACCGGCCACCTGCCCAGCCCAGGCGTGCGCGCCCACGCACATCAGGGCCAGCCACAGCAAGGCCTTAATTGCAGTACATTTTTTTAGCGGCATCATCGAATTTGTATCCTGTAGGTTTATCTGTGGCATCGGCAACATCCTTGCTGTCTTTCTTCTTGTCGTCCGGCTTGGCTGACGGTGTGGACACGAGCACATCATTGGCACGGTCGGCCTGCTTGATGATGCGCAAGGCTTCGTCGATGGCGGCGCTCGTGGCGGCATCGATCGCGGGCTTGCCGATGGTGGTCGCCGGCAGGAAGATGGTATCCGCCATGCTCACCGTGCCATTCGGCGCCAGCAGGATGACGCCGCTGCGCTGGCGGTTGATGCGTACGCCCGCGTCACCCGTGATGCTGCCCGTTTTCGCCAGCACGCTCACGCTGCCCGCTGCCGGCAAAGTAACGCTGGCCGTGTCCGCAAAGCGTACGTAGCCTTCCGCGCTGGCGCTGAAATTGCCGCCGCTGGCGATATGCGCATTGCCGCCGACACGGATGTCGCCGCCCGCCGTCACACTGATGTCGCGCGCGGCCGCCAGCTGCGCGCCATCGCCGAGCAGCACGTCCGTGCTGGCATTGAGCGCAATGTCATTGCCCTCGATCTTGCCGTTGACGGTGACGGGGCTGTGCGCCGTCACGCTGACGTTGCCGCCATTCGCATTGATATTGCCAGCCGTGACGCCGCCCGTGTTGTCGATGGCGATATTGCCTGCGCCCGTGGTCAGCGTTCCCAGGGTCAAGCTGCCCGGCGCCGAGCTATTGTTCAGCGCAATGCCGCCCCCTGCGCTGTTGCTGGCGGTAAAACTGCTTACCTGGTTGCCCGCATTGCCCAGCACGATGCCGTTGCGCGCTTGCGCGGTCAGGCTGCCGGCGAGCAGCGCGCCATCCTGGGCGATGGCGCCGTTCAAGGCGCTCAGCTGTACATCGTTCGCCGCCAGGCTGGCGAAGCGCAAGTCGCCAGCCGCTTGCGTGATGGCCAACTGGCCTGCCAGCCGGATGGCGCCGGCAGTCTGATTAAAACTGTTGGCGACGAGCAGGTTGCCATTGCCGCTCAGCACGCCGCCGCCTTGCGCGTAACGGTCCGCCGACAGGCTGCCGTTCAGCAGCAAGCTGCCGCCGTTGATTTCCAGGCCGGCCAGGCCGCCAAGCACGGAGCGGTCCAGCGTGCTCTCGCCCAGGGTCAGGCTGCCGCCCGTCAACAGCAAGCCCGTCGACGAGTTCAGGTTTTTCAGGATGGTGTTGCCGGCCGCCGCGCTGTAGGTAACGATGCCCTTGCTGTTGGTAAAATCGACAGCCAGCACGTTCGCGCCTTCCGGCACCACGCCGCCGTCCCAGTTGGCCGCATCGCTCCATAAGCCGTTGCCGCTGCCTACCCAGGTGGACAATTGTTTTTGCGCAATCGTTGCCTGCGTGGTGCCGCCCGTCGTTTCCAGGATGTAGTTACCCGCATCGGCGCCCTCCAGGCGGAAACCGCTGGCCGTCACCAATTTCCCGGCGCCCGCATTCTTGTCGGCAAAGCTGCCGCTGCCGCCCACCACGCTGACCACATCCTGGTCCAGCACGCCGTTCGCCGACGCGCTGACGGTGGCGGAAGTCGTGCCGTCATACGTCTTGTTGACGCCATTGAGGCTCACGTTCAGGATGCGCGCCGCGATGTCGGCCGTGGTCGTGCCCGCATTTCCCCTAAGCACGTAGTTACCCGCATCGCCGCCGCTCAGCGCCACATTCGTCACGTGCACGGCCTTGCCCGTTCCTGCTTTCTTGTTGCCAAACGCGGCATTTCCCGCCACCGTCAGGACGTCGCCCTGAATGCGGTCGTCACCAAACGTCACTTGCGCGCCCGTCGTGCCGTCGTAGGTCTTGTTGATGCCGTTAAAACTCACGTTCAGGGTGCGCGCCGTGATATCGGCCGTCGTGCTGCCCGCATTTCCGTTGAGCACATAGTTGCCCGCATCGGCGCCCGTCAGGCGGCCCGTCGCCACCTGATAATCGACCACTTTGCCAGTACCCGCATTCTTGTCGCGGAAACTGCCCTGCAAGCCGGCCATGCTGACCTGATCGCCCGTCACGAGGCCTTCGAAATAGCCATTCAGGGCCGCCTGCAAGCTGCCGTCGTAGACGCGGCTTTGCGCGCCCGAGATGCCATAGTTCAGGACGCGCGCCGTGATGGCCGCCGTACCGTCCGCAGTCGTCGCGGCCAGGCTGTAGTTGCCCAGTTCATTGCCGCCCAGGGCCAGGCCGCTGGCGTGCACGGCCTTGCTGCCGCCCACATTCTTGTCGAGGAAAACGGCGCTGCCGCTGATGCTGATGTTATCGCCCGTCACCGCGTTGCCCAGCACGAAACTGACGCCGCCGTAGCCCAGGGCGCCGTCGTAGACCTTGCCATTGCCGCCGATGCTCACCGTCAGCGCGCGCGGCGTGATGGCAAAGGTCGTCGTGCCGCCCAGGGTGATGTCGTATTTGGTCGACCACAGGCCCGTCGCTGCATAACTGCCCACGTTGCGCGCGTTGCCGTAGCCAAGGCTGCCATTTACGCCCGTGTCGCCGTCAAGCAGTCCCACATAGGCGATCGAACCGAGGAAGGCGGCCAGCTGGCCATCGTAGACCTTGCCCGCGGCGTTGCCCGAGAGGTTCACTTGCAAGGGCTTGAGGAAAGCCTTCAGCATCGGCGTCGTGTAGCCTTCGTAGATGCGCCAGGTGCTGCCGAAATTGTAGTCGTTGAAGCTGCCCTGCTGCCGCATCTGCGCCGTGCTGCGGCCGCTGGAGCCGCCGCCATCGATCTGCACCAGCGACGTTTCAGAATTGAAAAAACCATAGCTGAACGGGGAACCGGCGGAGACGCGGCCGGCCACCGCGCCCACGGCCGCATAACCGTCGCCGGTCACGGCGCCGCTGCTGAAGACATGGCTGACGCTGCCCGTGCTTTCACCGACCAGCCCGCCCATGTTTTCCCTGGCCAGGATGGGATCGGCACTGCCGGCCCGGCCCACGGCCCCGCTGGCATAGGCATCATCGATGCTGCCGCCGTTCAGGCCCACCAGGCCGCCGATGCTGCGTGCGCCAGTGACATTGCCGGTGGCATACGACTGGCTCAGCGCGCCCTGGTTGTTGCCGACCAGGCCGCCGATCATTTCGCGTGCGCCCGTCACCACGCCGGTCGCATACGATGTCGCGATGCTGGCGCCGGACGCATTCCATCCTGCCAGGCCGCCGATGGCGCCGCCGTTGTCGGCATTGACGCCGGTGACGGCGCCGCTGCTGCTGGACATGGTGATGGCGCCGCCGTTGCTGCCCACCAGGCCGCCGACATTGCGCTGGCCGCTGACGGCCATGCTGCCGTTCACGCCATCGACGATGCCGCTGACGACATTGCCCGCCAGCGCGCCCACGTTGGCCGTGCCGGTGACGCTGCCGCCGCTCAGGGTCAGATTGCGCAAGATGCCGCCCTGCACGGTGCCAAACAGGCCTGCCGCCGAACCGGACGCCAGGCTGCGGTCGATTTTCAAATTGCTGAGAATAAATCCGCCGCCATCGAACACGCCGGAAAAACCGCTGCCGCCGCCGGCGATCGGCACAAAGCCCTGGCCGTCGTTCCAGTTCGCGGTGCCGCTGGCATCAATATTGCCGGCCAGGCGATAGCTGTTGCCCAGACCCAGGCTGGCGATGCCTTGCAATCCATAAATATCGGCGATCAGATAGGGCGAGGACGAGCCGCCGTCGCCGCCGGTCACCCGCAAGAAACTGGCGCCGCTGCCGATGGTGAAGTTTTTGGCGCTGAACCCGGGCAGAACCGCCGTGTTTTGCATCCAGGCACCGCCGTCGAGCACAAAGCTGCCGTCCACCGCCACGGCACCCGTGGCCGTGATGACGGAAGCTGAATTGAGGTGCAGATCGCCGGTTCTGGCGAGCGCATCCGATATGCGCATGCCGCCCGTGTTCGTGCCGTCGCCGATGGTCAAGGACGCGGCCGAGATACCGGCCAGCTCAACCGCATTCAAGCTGAGGGCCGTGTCCGATTTGGTGCCCAGATCGATGCTGCGCGAACTGCTCAGGGGTTTGATGATGACATTCGCGCCGCCCGCCGTGCCGCCGACATCAATGCCGCCGGCGAGGGTGATATTGTCGGCCTGCAGGGTCACCGTCTGACCGGCGATGCCGCTGCCTGTGAGCTGGCTGGCGCCGCCCGAGAGGCTGATGCCACCCTGCGCGTCATTCGCGCGCAAACTCAGGTTGCCATTGCCGACATGAACCGCAGCGGCCCCGGCCACGCCAGCACCGGATAGCGAAATGTTGCCGCCATTGCTGGTGATCGGTGCGTTCAGGTTGACGTTCGATCCCAGGCCATAGTTGCCGCCGGTGCTAGCAGGGTCATTCGCCGACAGGGTCACATTGCCGCCATTGGTGCTGATGGCAGCGTACACATTGATGGTTTCGCCCGCCTGCGCCGTCAAGCTGACGCCGGCATTGAGCATGTTCACCGAACTGCTGAAATTGATGCGGTGCAGGGCCTGCAAAGTGACATCGCTGGTGGCGCCGGAGATGGTATCGGCGCCGATGCTGGTGCTGCCAGTCGACGGCATGTCGCTGAACTGATCGACATTGGCCAAGTCACCGCCCGCCCCCTGCACCACGTCGATATCGTACGGGTCAAGCAGCCAGTTGCCGCGCTTGCCGCGCGCCGCGCTGGTATTGACGCGGATGCCGTCGACGGCCAGGTAATGGCCGGATGTTTCCACGAAGCCGCCATCGCCGCCTTGTGCGCCGCCGCGCGCGGAAATGCTGCCGTGCACCTGCGCCGATTCATTGCCCCAGGCGATGACCTTGCCGCCGTTTCCGCTGTTGACGGCATCGGCAGTGACGCTGGCATCCTTGCCGACGAGTACCTGGCGCGCATTCTGCACGGCCGCGTTCTTGCCCTGGTAGTCGCCGCCCAGCAAGACCGTGCCGCCGCCTGTGGCGCCACTGGCGTCGACCTTCGCATTGCCCAGCAAGCCCACCTGCTCGCCCAGCACTTGAATCTGGCCGCCCGTGCCGGACCCACCGGTGGCGCTGGTGACGCTGCCCGCTTCGAGCAGCGCCTTGCCGCTGGCCTTGAGCACGATCCTGCCGTTCTCGCCGACGACGGCGCTGTTGGCGTTGAGCACGCCACGCTGGCTGACCAGCGCGCCGGCCATGCCGATGCCGCCGCCCTGGGCGATGATCTGCCCCAGGTTCAGCGCCTGGTCACCTGGTGCCGAGACCAGCACGCGCAGCTGCGGATTGCCGGGGTCTGCCAGCTGCACGCTGCGCCCGGCCGCCAGGATCACTTCGCCGTTCGGCGCCGTGATGATGCCCGTGTTTTCCACGTTCGGCGCGATCAAGAGCACTTGCCCGCCCTTGCCCGCATTGATGGCGCCCGCATTGCCGACGCCGCCTGCCACGCCGCCGGCCGTGAACTGGCGCTTGCCGGCCAGGAAATCCTCGTTCGTCATGCCCAGGCTGGACGCGACCAGCCCGTTCACGTCCACTTTCGCGCCCTGGCCGAAGACGATGCCGTTCGGGTTGATCAGGAAGACCTTGCCGTTCGATTCCAGGCTACCCAGGATCTTGCTGGGATCTTGTCCCGTGATGCGGTTCAATACGGCGCTATTGCCGTTTTGCTGGATGAAGCGCGTGATTTCGCCCGCATGGATGGAAAAGCTCTGCCAGTTGATGATGGTGTTGGGCGTGTTCGTGATCGAGAAGATATTGCCCTGCTGGTTGAACGTCGCCTGTCCGTTGACTACCTGCGGCAAGGCGGGGTTGGCCTGCGCGGCGCCGAAACAGCCGGCCAGCAGCAGTGCCAGCGCCGTGCGGCGCAGGGGCGGCGCATAGGGAGGCGTCAGGATGAAAGCGGAGGCGTGCGGGACGTGGTTGTGCATGGTGTTCATCCTGATACTAGTAGGCCAAGGCGAGGCGGAAATGCAGGCGGTTGGCGCCCCGCTGTCCCGTGTCGCCGCCATTGACGACATGGGCGTAATCGAGTTGCAGATTGGCGTAGCGGCTCAGCAGCAAACGCAGGCCGAGGCCACCGCTGCTGATGCCTTGCGACGCGCTTTCGCCAGGCAGCGCATGGTTGCGGCGCAGCCAGGCCGTGTCATAGAACGCCAGCGCGCGGCATTGGTAGCCGAGCGCCTGGCCGCACCAGTTCGGCGTGTACCATTCCAGGTTCAGGTTGACGCCCGAATCGTTCGATACCTCGCGCTCGGCAAAGCCGCGCACGGACGCGGCGCCGCCGGCGCCGAACTGCTCGCCGGGCACCAGCGCGTCCGGCGTGACTTGCGCATTGACGAGCGCACGCCACTGCCAGTCGCCGGCCAGCACGCGCCCCGTGCTGGCGCTCAGGCGCAAGGTGTTGTAGGCGGCCTTCGCATGCGCGCGCACCCGGTCGAAATCGGCTTGCGCGCCATGCTTGCCGCCAGGGATATTGTGCGCAAAGGTGACCGCCACGCTTGTCTCGCCCGTGGGCAAGGTCCAGTTGCCGATGTAACTGACGCTGAGCGGGTGCACGGTGACGTCGGCGCCCAGTTCCATGCCGAACAGCTGCACGCTGTTGCGGTAAGCCTTGTAATCGATGCCGTATACGAGCTTGGGTTCGAAGTCGCCGCTGCGGGCAAAGTTCTGGTTGTAGCGGATGCCGGCCATGCTGCCCTGGCCGCTGACGGCCAGGTCGAAGATGCCGGCCGAGACGCTGCCCGAATCGACGTTCGAATAGCTGGCGAAAAAGTCCATCGAGTCGCCCAGCGCATACAGCGGCAAGTGATAACCGGCGCCATATACGCCCACCTTGTCCGGCTTTTCCAGGCTGCTCGTGTATTGCAGGCTGGCGACATGGTCGCGGCCAAACAGATTGGCATGCTGGAGCACCACGCCCACGTGGGTCTTGCCCGTTTGCGCATTGCCCGTATTGTCCACGTTGAGCATGGCTTTCCACGGCTTTTCATCGGCTACCGTGACGAGGGCGTCGATGGCGCCGGCCGGTTCATCGGCCTGCAGCCGCACTTCGATCTTGCGCGCCGGGTTTTCATTGGCCAGCTTCAGGCTTTGCGACAGGGCCGGCAGGTTCGGCGTCTCGCCTTCGCGCAGGGCTGGCAAGGCGCGTCGCACGTTGGCCTCGTCGACATACGCGTTGCCGCTGATGACGAGCTTGCCCAGCGGCGTTTGCAGCACGCTCAGGCGCACCACGCCCCGTTCCAGTTCCTGCTCGGGCAATTGCACCCGCACGGCGCTGTAACCAAGCTCGCGGTAAGCCGATTCCAGCGCCTCGACGGCGCGGGCGATGTCGGAAAAATCGCGCTGTACGCCCGTAAAGGGCGCCAGCAAGGCTTGCACCTGCTCGGGCGTGAGCAAGGTATTGCCCTGGACGTCGAAACGGCGGATTTCGAAGCGCGGTACGCCGTCTTCCTGCGCGGCAGGAGCGGCGTCATCCATAGGAGCGGCAGCGCCGGCGGCGCCGACGGCGAACAGCAGCGCGGAACCCGCAAGCAGGTGCACCAAACGATATGTCATGTGAAGGATTTCTTGTGTAACCGGACAAGCGCGCGGCCCACAGGCGCCTGCATGTCCGACAATGGATTGAAGACAAATTTTAGACGGCTTTTAGTTTCCAGTCAGAAATTTCTAACATTTCCCCCTGATTTTTATCGCAACGCAACAAACAGTGCGCCGAGAATGGTAAAAAATGCCGCAATGGCAGGCCTTATTTGCTATGCAATTCCGTCACGCCATCCCAGCCGGCGGGCGGCGGCGCCTTCTGGTATTGCTCCAGGCGCGCCGCGTACAGCACGTACAAGCCATCGTCGGGAAAGTCCGCCCGCAAACGGGCCAGCTGCCCGCCTGCCGCCGCCCAGTCGCGCGCGCGCAGACTGGCCAGCACCGCGTGCCAGCACTCGAGCTGCGCCAGTTCGGCGACAGCGGCGCCGGCCAGCGGGCAACGCGGCTCGAAAATGGCCACCGCTTCCTGCTTGCCCACCACTCTGACGCGGTCGAGCTCGCGGTATAGAAAGTCCGGGGCGGCGGCGCGCGTGGCCTCGCCCACGACGATGCCCACGCCATACAGCTTGCTGACCCCTTCCAGGCGCGCGGCCAGGTTGACGCTGTCGCCCATCACGGTATAGGCGCGGCGGATGCGCGAACCCATGTCACCCACATGCATGGGCCCCGTATTGATGCCGATGCCGATGCGCAGCGCCGGCCAGCCGCGTGCGCAAAACTGCTGATTCAACCGCGCCGCGCTGGCCTGCATCAGCAGGGCGCTGGCCACGGCACGGCTGGCGTGATCGCCAAAGGCGACGGGCGCGCCCCAGAATGCCATCACGGCGTCGCCGATGTATTTGTCCAGGGTGCCGCCATGACTGTCGCGGATATCTTCCGACATGGCCGTCAGGTATGCATTGATGTATTCGCGCAGCGCGGCCGGCGCCAGCTGCTCGGAAATGGCCGTGAAACCGCGCACGTCGGCAAACAGCACCGTCAGTTCGCGGTTCTCGCCCTCCATCGTGTAGCGGCGCGGATCGTCGGCCATCTCGGCCACCAGCTCGGGCGCCACGTATTCGCCGAAACGCGCCACCAGCGCGCGTCCCTTGCGCACCTCGAAAAAGTAACCCCATGCCAGGTTGGCGATGAACAGCGCAACAATCAGCAACAGCAGCACGGCGCCGCCCAGCACCAGGTCGTGCGCGGCGTACAGGTACAGGTTGATGCCGATGGCCGCCGCCAGCGCGCCGAGGGTAGCCAGCATCACGCCGGCCGGCGGCAGCACGGCCAGGGCGCCCGCCAGCAGCAGGCCAAACAGCACGATCTGCACCAGTTCGAGCGCCAGCGCATAATCGGGGCGCGCCTTGAAGCGCCCGTCGAGCATGGACTTGATCAGGTTGGCGTGCACTTCCACCCCCGGATATTCGGCATTCACGGGCGTGGCGCGGATATCGTTCAAGCCGGGCGCCGTCGTGCCCACCAGCACGATGGCACCCTTGAGCAGCGCGGGGGGCACCGTGCCGGCCAGCACGTCGGACGCCGACACGTAACGGAAGGCGCCGCCATCGGGACCGCCCGCGCCGCGGTACTGCACCGTCGTCGTCAAGGCTTCGCCCACGGGGATCGCCAGCGCGCCGCGCGGCGTGAACAGCATGATGTGTTCGAGGCCGCCGTTGGCCAGTTCGTGCGCCGACAGGGTATCGGCCGTGCCCGTGAAACGGGGGGCGATGGCGCGCGCCTGCAGGTAGACGGCGACGGTGGCCAGCGACAGCGAAGGATAATAGCCGTCGCCGATGCGCTGCAGCAGCGTCGAGGAACGCACGACGCCATCAGCATCGGTCAGCGCCGTGAAGATGCCGGCGCCTTGCGCGGCCGCCTGCAGGGGCGCGATATTGGCTTCGTAGCCGCGCGCCACGTAGGCCGTCACCGTGCGGCCATTCAGGTCGGCGACGGTAAAGGCGGGCTTGGGCAGCACGCCCTTCCTTTGCTGCTCCGAGACGCTGTAGCCGAGCACCACGGGCCGGCCCCGCATGGCTTCGGCGAACAGGCCGTCGTAGTCCATGGCCGGGCGCAGTTTTTCCAGCTGCGCCGGCAAGCCGGCCACGCCCGCCAGTTCGCCCTGCGCCAGTCCTTGCAGCACGGCGTAGCCGGAACTGGTGTCCGCTTCGGGAAACGAAATATCGAAGCCCAGCGCGGCCACGCCGTAATGCCCGGTAAGCTGGCGCACCAGGCGCGCCTGCACATCGCGGCTCCAGGGAAAACGGCCCACCCGGGCCAGGCTTTGCTCATCGATGTCGACGATGACGATGCGACGGTCGAGCTGCGGCGTTTCCGCGCGCATGCGCCAGTCGCCCAGCATGGCGTCCAACCGCGCGATATTCTCGTTGCCGGCCAGGCACAGCACGGCCGCCGCCAAGGTCAGCATTATGCCCAGCAGCGTTCGCACCCCATGCTTGCGCCAGGCCAGCGACAGTGTCACGGGGTATAGCCCGGAATGGCCGCCTCGTCGACGGCATCGATCTGGCTCGGATGCATGTGCTTTTCAGCGAAGGTCAGATAGACTTTGCTGCGGATGAAAACGTCGAACAGCTCCGGGTCGATATGCCCGTTCACGCTGAAATTGCCGAGGATACGCAGCGATTCGGACAGCGACTTGCCCTTCTTGTAGGGCCGGTCGCGCGCCGTCAGCGCCTCGAAAATGTCGGCGATGGCCATCAGGCGCGCCGGCACCGACATCTGCTCTTTCGTCAGCCCGCGCGGATAGCCCTTGCCATCCATGCGCTCGTGGTGGCCGCCCGCATATTCGGGCACCTTTTGCAGGTGCTTGGGCCACGGCAGCGCTTCGAGCATGCGGATCGACACGCTGATATGGTTGTTGACGATGGCCCGTTCGGCCGGCGTCAGGGTGCCGGCGCGGATGGTCAGGTTTTCCGTCTCGTCGGCGTCGAGAAAATCGCGCAGTTCGCCGTCGGCCGCGCGCCAGCGGCGCCTGGCGATCTGCCGCACGCGCTCCTGGTCGGCCTGCGCCATGCTCTCGCCGCCGATGTTCACCGTGCGGATGAAGTCGCGCTCGTCGCGCAGCGCGGCCTGTTCCAGTGCCAGCGCATGGGCGATGGCCTCCTTTTGCTGCGGCTGCGCCGCCTGCTGGCGCAGGGCCGCGATCTCGGCGTCGCGCAGCAGCACTTCGTAGCGCGTGTCGATCAGGGCGATGCGGTCGAAAATGGTCTCCAGCTTGGTGGCCTTGTCGACCACGTGCACGGGCGTGGTGATCTTGCCGCAATCGTGCAGCAGGCCGGCCAGCCACAGCTGCTTGCGCTCGTTGTCGCTGAGCCGGAAATCGGCCAGCGGCCCCGTTTGCGTGGCGTGCGCGGCGTCGGCCAGCAGCATCGTCAGCTCGGGCACGAACTGGCAGTGCCGTCCCGTGTACGGCGACTTTTCATCGATGCCGATATTGATCAGGGTAACGAGCGATTCGAGCAGCTCTTCCAGCTGCGAGATCAGCAATTGATTCGTCAGCGCCACGCCCGCCTGCGCGGCCAGCGCCTCGATGAAGCGCTGGTCGGTGGAGGAAAAGGCGCGCACCTGGCCCGTCTCGCCATCCTTCGCATTGACCAGCTGCAGCACGCCGATCAGGTCGCCCTCATGGTCGCTCATGGGCACCGTCAGGATCGATTGCGTGTGGTAGCCGTGGTGGCGGTCGAACTCGCGCATGCCGGAAAAATTGAAGACTTCGTCGCGGTAAACGTCGGCGATATTCACGCTGCGGCGCATGTTCGCCGCATACGCGGCCACCGATGCCAGGTTCGGCTGGTCCGCGCCATCGAACAGAGGCACGCCAGGCAAGCCCATGTCCGCCCCCTGCGCGATGCCCAGGCTGTCGTTGACGCTGATGTCGAACGCCAGCTGGCGGCCCTCGAGCGCGGGCCGGTACAGGGTCGCGCCATCGGCGCCACTCATGCTTTTTGCAAGCAGCACGATGCGCTGCAACAGCGCGCCAATGTCGTGTCCCTCGCCGCCCAGGCCGTGGCCGAGCGCGACACTGAGTTCGGTCAATTGCTCCAGTCTGTGGGCGATTTTCTCAGGGTGCAACTGAGGCATATTGGTGGCAATCAGGTAAGAAAAGGGAAGTCGGCAAGCGCCAGTGTAACGGTCGTCTCGCGCACTGTACATTACTTAGTCACAACAAAATGAAATTACTTTCCGTATCGCAACACGCATAAATGTTGCCGCCAATCCCATTAATTAGAATAGAATCAACAATAATTACACTGTAACAAGGTACTGAATGAAATTCACGTTCAGGGGCGTGCGCGGCTCCATCCCCTCCCCCGGCCCGCGCACGGCGCGCTACGGCGGCAACACCACGTGCATCGAAGTGCGCACCGACAACGATAGCCTGATCATTCTCGATGCAGGCAGCGGCATCTTTTCGCTGGCACAGCAACTGCCGCCGGGCCAGCCCGTCGACGCGCACGTCTTCATCACGCACAGCCACTGGGACCACATCCACGGCTTGCCCATGTTCTCGCCCCTGTTCGTGGCCGGCAACCGCATGCGCCTGCATGGCGCCTTTGACGGCATCAGCGGGCGCGGCATCGAGCACGTGATGGCGGTGCAGCTGCAAGGCAGCTATTTTCCCGTCAGCGAAGCGGCCATGGCGGCCAGCATCGAGTACCGCACCCTGGCGCCTGGCGAAGCCGTCGACGTGGGCGGCGCGCGCGTGCGCGGCGCGGAAATGAACCATCCCGTCGTCAACCTCGGCTACCGCATCGACTGCGGCGGCGCCTCGCTGTTTTTCAGCGGCGACCATGAACCGTTCTACAACCTGCATCCACCCGGCCACGCCGAGCATGCGGCGTGCTCAGAGCGTAATGCGCAGCGCCAGGCCGGCATCGATGCGCTCGTCGCCGGCGTCGACGCGCTGATCATGGACTGCTCGTACACGCGCGAGGAATATCCGGGCAAGCAGGGCTGGGGCCACGGCACCTTCGACGCCGCCTTCGACCTGGCCCTGCGCTGCGGCGCGCGGCGCCTGTACTGCACCCACCACGAACCGACCCGCAGCGACGAGCAGCTCGAAGCCGTGTTTGCCGACGTGATGGGCCGCTACAGCAGCCGCCTGGCCGGTTTGCAAGTGTTCCTCGCCAGCGAGGGGCTGACGGTGGAACTGGCCGGCGCATAAAAAAAGGGAGCCGCAAGGCTCCCTTTTTACTGGCGTTGGCTATCCATTACATTATATGTTGGCCAATCCACCAGGCGACTGCGGCAACAAACGCGGAGGCGGGAATCGTGAAGATCCAGGCCCAGACGATGTTGCCCGCCACGCCCCAGCGCACGGCCGACATTTTTTGCGACGAGCCGACGCCGACGATGGCGCCCGTGATGGTGTGCGTGGTCGACACGGGAATACCCAGCGCCGTCGAAACGAACAGGGTGATCGCGCCGCCCGTTTCGGCGCAAAAGCCGCCGACCGGTTTCAGCTTGGTGATCTTCTGGCCCATGGTTTTGACGATGCGCCAGCCACCGAACAGGGTGCCGAAGCTGATGGCCGTGTAGCACGAGATGATGACCCACATCGGCGGCATGGCGTCGGCCGTACTGGAGTAGCCGGCGGCGATCAGCAGCATCCAGATGATGCCGATGGTTTTCTGCGCATCGTTGCCGCCGTGGCCCAGGCTGTAGGCGGCCGCCGAGACCAGCTGCAAACGGCGGAACCACTTGTCGACCTTGCGCGGCGTCGAACGCACGAATATCCATGACACGATCAGCATCATGATGGAGCCGAACACGAAGCCCAGTACCGGTGCGATGACGATGAAGGCGACGGTTTTCCACAGGCCGGCCGCGACCAGCGCGCCCGTGCCGGACTTGGCGACGGCCGCGCCTACCAGGCCGCCGATCAGGGCGTGCGAGGACGACGATGGAATGCCGTAGTACCAGGTAAATAAGTTCCAGAAGATGGCGCCCATCAGCGCGCCGAAGATCACGTACTGGTCGATCACGGCCGGATCGATGGTGCCCTTGCCTACCGTGGCGGCCACGGTCAGCTGGTGGAACACGAAGATGGCGACGAAGTTGAACGTGGCGGCCATGGCAACCGCGGTCTGCGGTTTCAATACGCCCGTCGAGACCACGGTGGCAATCGCGTTGGCGGCATCGTGGAAGCCGTTCATGAAGTCAAACAGCAGCGCCAGGACGATCAACAGGCCTAGCACGTAGATGCTGATTTGTATGGTCATTATAGTTTCTTTTCTGATTCTGGTTCAGGACAGGCCCAACGCTTACGCGTTTTCGACGATGATGCCTTCGATAATATTGGACACATCTTCGCAACGGTCGGTCACGGTTTCCAGAATTTCGTAGATCGCTTTCAGCTTGATCAGGTTGCGCACGTCCGGTTCGTCGCGGAACAATTTGGACATGGCGGCGCGCATCACATGGTCGGCATCCGACTCCAGGCGGTCGATCTCTTCGCAGATGGCGACAATCTTGCGCGAGTTGTCCATGTTATGCAGCATGGCGACGGCGTCGCGCACTTTTTCGGTACAGGCCAGCACCAGTTCGGCCAGGCGCTTGGCTTCCGGCGTGACGGCCTTCAGGTCGTACAGCGAGACGGTTTGCGCCGCATCTTCCAGCAGGTCGAGGATGTCGTCCTGGCGCGTGATCAGCTGATGGATGTCGTCGCGGTCGATCGGTGTGATGAAGGTCTTGTGCAGCATTTCCACGGTGGCGTAGGTGACTTTGTCCGCCTGTTTCTCGATGCTTTCGATCGCATGCACGCGGTTTTCCAGGTCGTCGAAATTGGTCATCAGGCCGAGCATCTCTTTGGCGCCCTTGACGCACAGTTCCGCGTGCTGGTTAAACAATTCAAAAAACTTGCCCTCAGTGGGCATCAAGCGTCCAAACATGTCATTCTCCGTTAAGCATTGAATCGTGTTATTTACTACAGAAAGCCGCCCCGTCGTCGGGGGCGGCCGATGGAATTGCCAGTGCTGCTGAGTCTTAGTCGCCTTGGTAAAGCGCCAGGCCACCACTGTAATTGCCAAATTTGGTGTACTGCCCCATGAAGGTGAGGCGGATGCTGCCGATTGGTCCGTTACGTTGTTTACCGATGATGATTTCGGCCGTCCCCTTGTCTGGCGAGTCGGGGTTATACACCTCGTCGCGGTAAATGAACAGGATCACGTCGGCATCCTGCTCAATAGCGCCCGATTCGCGCAAGTCGGACATCACAGGACGTTTGTTCGGGCGTTGTTCCAGCGAGCGGTTCAGCTGGGACAGCGCGATCACGGGGCATCCGAGTTCTTTCGCCAGGCCTTTCAAGCCCCGCGAAATCTCGGAAATCTCCGTGGCGCGGTTGTCGCCCGGCGTATTGGCCGACATCAGTTGCAAGTAATCGACGATGATCAGGCCCAGCTTGCCGCATTGACGCGACAAACGGCGCGAGCGGGCGCGCAATTCGATGGAATTGAGCGCCGGTGTTTCATCGATGTACAACTGTGCGTCGTTCATCTTCTGGATCGCATTCGTCAGGCGCGGCCAGTCTTCGTCGTTCAGGCGGCCAGTACGCAAACGGTGCTGATCGAGCTGTCCGACGGAGCCGAGCATACGCATGGCCAGCTGGGCGCCGCCCATCTCCATCGAGAACACGGCCACGGGCAAGCCGCTGTCGATGGCCACGTTTTCGCCGATGTTGACGGAAAACGCCGTCTTGCCCATCGAAGGACGGCCCGCCACGATCACCAGGTCGCCCGGCTGCAGACCCGAGGTCATGCGGTCGAGGTCGATGAAACCGGTGGGCACGCCCGTGATTTCACTCTGGTTGTCGCGGCTGTACAGTTCATCGATGCGCTCGACCACTTGCGTCAGCAGGGGCTGGATGGCGGTCCAGCCTTGGGCGCCGCGCGCGCCTTCTTCGGCGATGGCGAAAATCTTCGATTCGGCCTCGTCAAGCATCTGCTTGACTTCCTTGCCTTGCGGGCTGAAGGCCGTGCCGGAGATATCGTCGGCGACGGTGATGAGTTTACGCAGCACGCCGCGGTCGCGCACGATCTCGGCGTAGCGCCGGATGTTCGCGGCCGATGGCGTGTTTTGCGCCATGGCGTTCAGGTAAGCGAGTCCGCCCACGTCATCGGCCTTGCCGAGCTGGGTCAGGGTTTCAAAAACAGTAATGACATCGGCTGGCTTGGAAGCGTTAACCATCTTGACGATTTGCTCGAAGATGATGCGATGGTCATAGCGATAGAAATCCTCCGCATGCATGAAGTCGGCGATGCGGTCATACGCGGCATTGTCGCGCAGCAGACCACCGATGACGGATTGTTCTGCTTCGATCGAATGCGGCGGAATACGGAGGGAATCCAGTTGCGGATCAGAGGGGGCGTTCATGGCGCGAATTATACCCGCTTCGGCGTGCTGGCAAAAATAAAGGGCTGAAATTGAGCGAAAAAAAGGCCACAAAAAAGCCGGGCGAACCCGGCTTTTCATAGTGCGGCAATGCTTGCGGGCCAGGCCCGCAGACAATTACGCGTTCGCGTCTGGAACGACAGCGATAACAACTTCCACGACCACGTCGGTGTGCAGAGCAACCGAAACGTTGTGCTCGCCAACGATCTTCAGCGGGCCGGTAGGCATGCGGATTTGTGCTTTTTCAACAGCAAAACCTTGCTTGGTCAGCGCTTCAGCGATGTCGAAGTTGGTGACGGAACCGAACAGGCGGCCATCAACACCAGCTTTTTGAGCAACTTGAACGGTCAGGCCGCTCAGTTTTTCGCCCTGGGCTTGCGATGCGGCCAGTTTGGCGGCAGCAGCTTTTTCCAGTTCGGCGCGCTTGACTTCGAATTCAGCCACAGCGGTTGCCGTAGCACGACGTGCCAGGCGTTGCGGGATCAGGAAGTTACGTGCGTAACCGTCTTTGACTTTGACGACTTCGCCGAGGTTACCGACGTTAACAACTTTTTCTAACAGAATGATTTGCATAGTTCTTCTCCAGGAATATCTGACCGATTAAGCGTGGTGCAGATCGGTGTATGGCAGCAGCGCGAGGAAGCGAGCGCGCTTGATTGCGGTGTCGACTTGGCGCTGGTAGTGCGCTTTGGTACCGGTCAGGCGTGCTGGCATGATCTTGCCGTTTTCTTGGACGAAGTCTTTCAGCGTGTCGACGTCTTTGTAGTCGACTTGCTCAACGTGAGCTGCGGTGAAGCGGCAGAACTTCTTGCGTTTGAACAACGGGTTTTGCTGTTTGCGTTTTTCTTTAAGCTTGAGCTTATTTTTGTCGAACTTTTTACCGAATGCCATGTCAGGCTCCTGTATCTAAAATGCGCTAGTCAGAATTGACTGCACTAAAATCAATGATGTGAAACACCAAACTCTTGCTGTTGCGGCTCTTCCTGGCCAGGAAACCCGTGAACTGATACACCCCGCCCAAGCTTGCCTGACTGAACCTGCCTGAGATTTCGCCAGCGGCTAGCGCGGCAACATCAAACTCGGTCAAACGGGCAATCCCTGCTTCCATCTGCTGCGAACTGTGTTGCAATACTGCATTCACAATCGGCAGCCCTGCCGGGGTATAGCGCAATATTTCGCGCTCGGCAATGATGGCGGTGACTTGTAGCTGGTTCAGCGCACGATCCTGGTCAAGAATTAAGCTGCTGCTGCGGCTGGAGCGGCTGCTGGTGCTTCGGTGCGGTGGCTTTTGGCCGCGTCTTCGCGTTGTACCGATTTCATCATCGGCGAAGGAGCTGTTTCAGCTTTCTTCATTTTAACGGTCAGGTGACGCAACACGGCATCATTGAATTTGAATGCTGTTTCCAACTCGACCAGGGTCTCGTTGTCGCATTCGATGTTCAGGCAGATGTAGTGTGCTTTAGGCAGCTTTTGGATCGAGTAAGCCATTTGACGGCGGCCCCAATCTTCCACGCGGTGAACCGAACCGCCGCGGGTGGTTACGCTGGCTTTGTAGCGTTCGATCATCGCGGGCACTTGCTCGCTTTGGTCCGGATGGACGATAAAGACTATTTCATAATGACGCATGCAAACTCCTTCAGGTCGGATTGATAATCGCCCACCCCGGCGTCAAGACGGGTGTGGGAAGGTCAGCCGAAGATTATAACCGCCTTTTGCAAACGTTTCAATCATTCCTTCCACAAGCGCCCGAAAAGCCCGTGCGCCACCGTGCTTTCCGACCGTGGACAAGTATTTCTTGCGAAATTCGCCCAAAACACGGAAATCCCCTTGCATAGTGGGCGATACTGTACAAAAATACAGACTGTTCATATAGACAGCATTTTAGTATGCACCCACCGCCCATGATCAAGCTGACAGCACGACAAGAACAAATCCTGAACCTGATCAAGGACGCGATTGAAAACACGGGCTTCCCCCCCACCCGTGCCGAAATCGCCAATGAATTGGGTTTCAAATCGGCCAATGCGGCCGAAGAGCATTTGCAGGCCCTGGCCCGCAAGGGCGCGATCGAGATTTCGCCCGGCACCTCGCGCGGCATCCGCCTAATCGGCGCGGCGGCCGAAGCGCCGCCGTCGAAAGTGCCAGCAGCCCTGCTGATGTCGCTGCCCCTGATCGGCAGGGTGGCGGCAGGTTCGCCCATCCTGGCCCAGGAAAACCTGGAAGCGAGCTACAACGTGGACCCGGCCCTGTTCTCGGCCAAACCCGACTTCCTGCTGAAGGTGCGCGGCTGGTCCATGCGCGACGCCGGCATCATGGATGGCGACTTGCTGGCCGTCAAGAAGGTCGACAGCGCCAAGAATGGCCAGATCGTCGTCGCCCGCATCGGCGACGAAGTCACCGTCAAGCGCTACAAGAAGACGGGTTCCGTCATCGAACTGCTGCCGGAAAACCCCGACTTCAAGGTGATTACCGTGTCGCCGGAAGATGAATTCGCCCTGGAAGGTTTGGCGGTAGGCTTGATGCGCAGCTGGCATTAAGAGAGAAGCGCTTGCATCACGCATGCGAGCGCTTAACTCCCACCCTAACGACAGCATCGGCAAACCTGCCTTACTTGTTTGGCACAGCGCTTGTCACCCATTGCGGCGTGTTCGCACTACGTGAGCGATTCAGTTCACTCATTTCATTTTCCGTCTGAATTTTCTTATTCTCAGCCAGGAGGTACTCCTCTGTTCTGGCTTGCCACTTGTCGCGCTGCGCCAATATCTTTTGCGCCAGCTCACGACCTTCGGCGCTCACCCGCGCATAGGCCGCATCCATGCGCAACTTAGCCTTTTCAAATTCCTGCTCATTCATCAAAGCTTCAATGGCAGACGGAATGGCTTTGCCAGGCGGCAAAGAAGCATTGAGGTTACTGACAAAACCGTTATAGCACGTCATCCAGGCATCAACACTATCGGCCACATCTCTGATCTGACGCTTGGTTTTGGAGAATTCAGGAATCACCGGAGTGACGCACTTCATTTTACTCAAGGCAACATCCTCGCCGGCATATGCGTTGACATAGTAATCAATGTCGCCTTTTCGCTCGACACGGCTAGCCATAAGGGCCAATGCAGCATCGGCATTCTTGTTACCTGCCTTGGATGCCTGCGCAAACCATTGTCCGGCTTGCACGGCATCGACACCCACTCCCTCACCATACAAATACATCTCACCCAAATGAAATTGAGCCTCCGCATTCCCTGCCTGAGCCAGCTTCTTGTACAAATCCAAGGCTTGCGGATAAGCCTTGGATTGCAAGAATTTATTCGCATCAGTCAGGTCATCAGCATATACGACGGAAGAAAATAATAAAAAAACACTCAATACAATTTTTTTCATTCCCACTCTCCAATTAAGAAATAGACACATATGCTTTAATTGCACTTAAATGTAATCTTTTTCTCAGAAAAGTGAAACCTTATTCTTCTTTCAATGCTTGCTTGAAATCATCCAGCAAATCGACTTCGTCTTCGATGCCGACGGAGACGCGAATCAGGGATTCGGCAATGCCCATGCTGGCGCGGCGCTCGGCACCCATCTCGTAGAAAATCGTGTGGGCGACGGGAATGACGAGGGTGCGCGTGTCGCCGAGGTTGCTCGCGGGAATGGCAAGATTAAGACGATTGAGGAAATCGAAGCAGTCGATGCCGTCCTTCAATTCAAAGCTGAACAGCGAGCCATAGCTGCGGAACAAGTCTGCTGCCAGTGCATGCTGCGGGTGCGACGCCAGGCCCGGGTAATGCACGGCCGCCACTCTCGGGTCCGCCTGCAACATGGTGGCCAGCGCCAAAGCGTTCGAGCAGGTGCGATCCATGCGCAAGGCCATGGTTTCCGCGCCGACAGCGATATGGTGCGCCGCTTCCGGCCCCAGCGACGCGCCGAAATCGCGCAAGGCCTTGGCACGGATTTGCGCGATGCCCCACTGGGCCGGCGCCGCCTTCTTGTAATTTTCAAAGATGTTCGGATACTGCGTCCAGTCGAACACGCCCGTGTCCGTCAAGCTGCCGCCCAGTGCATTACCGTGGCCGCCAATGGATTTCGTCAAGGCATTGACCACCAGGCCCGCGCCCACGGCTTTCGGGCGGAACAGGTACGGCGTCGTCATCGTGTTGTCGACGATGTACAAGATGCCCTTCTCGCGGCACAAGTCGCCGATTTTTTTCAGGTCGGCGATTTGCGTACGCGGATTGGCGATGGTTTCCACAAACACGATGCGCGTGGCTGGCGTAATGGCGGCCGCCACGTTGGCGACGTCCGTGGCGTCGACGAACGACACAGCTATGCCCTGCCCCGTCACCGTTTGCCACAGGCTGTTGGTGTTGCCAAACAAAAAGGCCGACGACACGACATGGTCACCCGCGCGCAACAACGATTGCACCACGGCGCCGATGGCGCCCATGCCGGTGGCGAAACACAAGGTCGCCACGCCGTCTTCCATCTTGTTGACCTTGTCTTCCAGCGCGGAAACGGTCGGGTTACCCTGGCGGCCGTAGCGGAAACCCGCTTCCTTGCCCTGGAACACGGACGCAAGCTGGCGCGCATCGGCGTAACCGAAAGCAACGGAAGTATGCACCGGCTTGTGCAGCGAGCCGTGTTCGATCCCCTTGCGGCGGTCGTTGTGCAGGATGGTGGTGGTGAAGCCGTAGTTTTTTTTGATGGTCATGGTGGAAGTTCCAAATACTCGTCTTGCCGCTTAACCCAAGGCAAGTGCTGGGGTCAGTCCCTCCGGGATCGGAATGCGCACCACTGGCGCGCGTGCCCCCGACGGGTCTGACCCCGAAAAAAAAGCCCGGCAATAGCCGGGCCTAGTATCAAGCCTCGGTAGTAGCGAGGTTCAGGTTCAGCTGGGAACGCGGCGTATCTTCGGGCGCTGCCGCCTTCGGATGGTGGCGCGCATATTCCAGGCGGTCCAGGTATTCCTGCGACACGTCGCCTGTCACGTAGATGCCATCGAAGCACGACGCCTCGAAGTTCGTCAGGGCCGGGTTGACGTCGGCGATCGCCTGCTTCAGCGCGCCGATATCCTGGTAGACCAGGTAGTCGGCCGTGATTTCGCGGCACACTTCTTCCGTCGTGCGGCCGTAGGCGATCAGCTCGTCGCGCGTCGGCATGTCGATGCCGTACACGTTCGGGTAGATCACCGGTGGCGCGGCCGAAGCGAAGATGACTTTCGTCGCGCCCGCTTCACGCGCCATCTGCACGATTTCACGGCTGGTGGTGCCGCGCACGATGGAATCGTCGACCAGCAGCACCACTTTATCCTTGAATTCGGACGGGATCGCGTTGAGCTTCTGGCGCACGGATTTCTTGCGCGCCGCCTGGCCCGGCATGATGAAGGTACGGCCGATGTAGCGGTTCTTGATGAAGCCTTCGCGGTACTCGATGTTCAGCGCCATGGCCAGCTGGATGGCGGCCGGACGCGAAGAATCGGGAATCGGCATGACCACGTCGATATGCACGCCTGGCAATTCGGCGCGGATCTTTTCGGCCAGGTATTCGCCCATTTTCAGGCGCGTGGCGTACACGGAGGCACCGTCGATGACGGAGTCGGGACGGGCCAGGTAGACGAATTCGAACACGCACGGGTTCAGGCTGGCATTGTCGGCGCACTGAGCGCTGTGCAATTTCTTGTCTGCATCGATAAAGACGGCTTCGCCGGGACCGATGTCGCGCACGAAGCGGAAGCCCATGCCTTCCAGGGCCACGGATTCGGAAGCGATCAGGTACTCGGGACCTTGCTCCGTTTCATTGATGCCCAGGCACAGCGGACGGATGCCGTGCGGATCGCGGAAGGCCAGCAAGCCGACGCCGGCGATTTGCGCAACGGCGGCGTAACCGCCCTTGACGCGGCGGTTCAGCACGGTAACGGCCTTGAAGATGGCTTCCGGGTCCAGGTTCAGGCCCGTCGTCGCTTCCTGGATTTCATGCGCCAGCACGTTAAGCAGCACTTCCGAATCGGAATCGGTATTGATGTGGCGGCGGTCGTTCTTGAACATTTCCAGCTTCAACTGTTCCCAGTTGGTCAGGTTGCCATTGTGCGCCAAGGTGATGCCAAACGGCGCATTCACATAGAACGGTTGTGCTTCCTCTTCGCTCGACGAACCGGCCGTCGGGTAGCGGCAATGGCCGATGCCCGTCGTGCCTTGCAGCGAACGCATGTTGCGCGTACGGAAGACGTCACGCACGAGGCCGTTGGCTTTGTGCATGGAAAACATACTGCTGTGATTGGTCGCAATCCCTGCCGCGTCCTGACCGCGATGTTGCAGGAGCAACAATGCATCATAGAGCAATTGATTGACAGGTTGATGGGAAACGACGCCGACGATGCCACACATGGTGTGCTCCTAAACTGTGCTACTGATTTTAAAAAAATTCAAAATTTCACATGCTGCGCGTAAGCGGCAGGCAGATAAGGCTTGATGGCGCGCGCGCCCTGCTCCGCGAGCGGGCTGAGCTGCGCATTTTTCCAGAATGGCTGCTGCGGCATGGAAGTCATGCCACACAAGATGACGGCGGTCAGCACGATCACAAGACCCCGCGCCACACCGAACAGAGTGCCCAGGGTGCGGTCCGCCAGGCTCAGGCCCGTCACCTTGACGAGCGCGTCGACCGTCATGGACAGCAATCCCATCAAAATGCGCACGCCGATGAACAGCACGACGAAAGCCAGCAACAAACGGATGGCTTCGCCGGGCACGGCTTCCGGCAAGAATTTCGCCAGAGTGGCGCCATAGGCGTTGGCAATGACGAACGCCACGATCCAGCTGACCAATGACAGTATTTCCTTGACCAGGCCACGCATCATGCTGATCAGCACGGACGTCACCAGCACGAACAGCACCAGGTAATCGAAGATCGTCACGCGCGTTCAGCCTTGCAACATCACGCCGGTACCAGGCTGCCGCCCAGGCCCAGCTTTTGCAGCTTGGCGCGGGTCTTTTCAGCGTCTTCGCGGCTGCCGAATGGCCCCACGCGCACGCGGATGCGCTCGCCCGCCGGGCTGGAGACTTTCTGCGTGTACGACTTGATGCCCGCATCGCGCAGCTTGTCCTGCAATTCGTCGACCTTGTCCTGCGTCGCCAGCGCCGCCACCTGCACCACGAACTTGCCGCTGCCGGCGTCATGTGCCTTGTCTTGTGCTTTCTCTTGCGGCTTGCCTTCCAGGATAGCCAGCGCGCGCGCGGCATCGTCAGCCGATTGCGCCGGTTTGGCAGGCTTCGGCTCGGGCTTGGCTTCCGGTTTTACTTCATGCTTGGGCTCAGGCTTGGGTTCGGGCTTGGACTCGTGTTTCGGCTCCGGCTTGGTTTCGTGCTTCGGCTCCACCTTGACCGGCTTCGGTTCAGGCTTGGGCTCGGGTTTCGGTTCCACATAGGTCGGTTTGACCGGTGCAGGCTGGGCAGCGGCCAGCACGGGGGCCGGTGTGGGTGTCGGTGCAGGGGTCGGCTTGGCCGCAGGCGGCAGCGGCGCATCGACGATTTCCTCGGACTGGTCCAGGCCATTCGCTGCCGCCTGGGCCGGGACGGCCGGCACGGGCGCCGGTGCAGGCGCAACGGCCTTTTCCTTCGACGGAATGTCGATGGCGATATCGTTGAACGGCGCCTTCGGCTCGGAGTCGAGCAGCATCGGCAAGCCGACAGCCACGCCCAGGGCCAGGGCAATGGCCCCGACCAAGCGGCGGCGTGCGCGCTTTTTTTCAGGCAAGACCGGATCCGGCGCTTCCTTGCCGCCACGGCGCGATCCGCCGCCACCGGCCGTGTTGGCGGCGCGCTTGCGGGTCGGCGACTGCGCTTCGCCAGGGACATAAAAGCCGCTGTCTTCGCCAGAGGATTCTTGCTTGTTTTTAAACAGTTTCGAGAACAAGCCCATGCGTGATTTTCAGTCGAGTGCGTTTCAGTGAAGTGAGGATTTTCGGGCCTTCATCACGCCGGCAACGGTGAGGAAAGAACCAAAGACCACAATTCTATCATTCTCACCGGCCCGGCTCATTGCATTTGCAAAAGCTTGTGCCGGATCATCGAAAATAGACACAGTATGTTCGCTGCTGTCGGGCTTATCTTCGAGCATGATCTGCACCTTGGCGGCCAGCTCGGAAGCCGTGGCCGCGCGCGGCGAAGGCAGGCCCGTCAGGCACCAGTGGTCGACGTGTTCGCTCATCGCGGCCAATACGCCATCGATATCCTTGTCCTGCATGGAACCGAACACGGCATAGGTGTACGGGTGGAAACCCATATTGCCGAGGTTCTGGTTCAATGCCGAGGCCGCGTGCGGGTTGTGCGCCACGTCGAGGATCACGCTGGGGCGGCCAGGCAAGACCTGGAAGCGGCCCGGCAATTCCACCGTCACGAGGCCCGTGCGCACTTCCTGCGCGCCCACGGGCAGCTTCAACTTCAGCACTTCCAGCGCGGCCAGCACGGCCGTCGCATTGAGGATCTGGTTGGCGCCGCGCAAGCTTGGATACGCGAGCGAATTGCGGCGCTGCTCGCGCCCGCCGTAGTTCCACTGCTGCTTGTCGCCCGAATAATTGAAATCGCGGCCCATCAGCCACAGGTCGGCGCCGATGGCCTCGGCATGGTCGATCAACGATTGCGGCGGCACGGGGTCGCTGCAGATGGCCGCCTTGCCCGGACGGAAGATACCGGCCTTTTCAAAGCCGATCGCTTCGCGCGTGTCGCCCAGGTAGTCCGTGTGGTCGATATCGACGCTGGTGACGATGGCGACATCCGCGTCGATCACGTTGACGGCGTCCAGGCGCCCGCCCAGGCCCACTTCCAGGATGGCCACGTCCAGCTTCGCCTGCGACAACAAATGCAAAATCGCCAGGGTGGTGAATTCGAAATACGTCAGTGGCGTATCGCCGCGCACGGCTTCAACACAGTGGAAACTGGCGACGATCTGTTCGTCGCTGGCCATCTCGCCCAGCACGCGCGCGCGCTCATTAAAATCGAGAAAATGCGGCTTGATGTACAGCCCCACTTTGTAGCCGGCGCGCAACAGTACGGATTCCAGCATGGCGCAGGTGGAACCCTTGCCATTCGTGCCCGCCACCATGATCACGGGGCAAGTAAACGCCAGCTGCATGCGCGCCTTGACGGCTTGCACGCGGTCCAGGCCCATGTTGATCTGGGTTTCCGAATGGCGGGCTTCCAGCATGGCGAGCCAGTCCGGCAAGGTGGTGGGGAGGTTTTGCATGGGAGGCTTCTTGATGAGGAGACAGTGCGCGAGGCGCGGAGACGGTGTTGCGTGGCAACCGGGCGGGTCCGCAGGACACCGCCCGGCCTGTTACTTTGGCGTTACGCCAACACTTCCACAGCCTGGTTTTGCAACAAGGCCAGCAGACGGGCGATTTCTTCGCGCATCTTGCGGCGGTCGACGATCATGTCGACGGCGCCCTTGGTGACGAGGAACTCGGCGCGCTGGAACCCTTCCGGCAGTTTTTCGCGCACGGTGTTTTCAATCACGCGCGGGCCGGCAAAGCCGATCAGCGCTTTCGGTTCGGCGATCACGACGTCGCCCATGAAGGCGAACGAGGCGGACACGCCGCCCATGGTCGGGTCGGTCAGCACGCTGATGAATGGCAATTTCTTTTCGGACAGCTTGGTCAGCATGGCCGTAGTTTTCGCCATCTGCATCAGGGACAGCAAGCCTTCCTGCATGCGCGCGCCGCCGGTGGCGGTGATGCAAATGAACGGCACTTTCTGTTCCAGCGCGATTTGCGCGCCGCGCACGAAGCGCTCGCCCACGACGGAACCCATGGAGCCGCCCATGAATTCGAATTCGAAGCACGCCACGACAACCGGCAGGCTCATGATGGCCCCGCCCATGACGACCATCGCATCCGTCTCGCCCGTCGCTTCCATGGCGGACTTCAGGCGGTCAGGGTATTTCTTGCTGTCCTTGAATTTCAAGGTATCGACGGGCAGGATTTCCTGGCCGATTTCATAGCGGCCGCCCGCGTCGAGCAGGCTGTCGAGGCGTTCACGCGCGCGGATGCGCATGTGGTGGTCGCATTTCGGGCACACGTGCAGATTCGATTCCAGGTCCGTACGGTACAGCACGGCTTCGCACGACGGGCACTTGACCCACAGGCCTTCCGGCATGGTCTTGCGCGCGGCAGCATCAGAACGCTGGATGCGCGGTGGCAGCAGTTTTTCCAACCAACTCATATTTTCTCCTTGGGCCCTTGTAGGGGTAGCGTCGATGGACGCCCCCGGCAGACGGTAAACTGTAAACGGTAAAACGGCGACGCCCCGCAGGGCGCCACCAAAAATTTTATCTATTGCACAATAACAGGCAAATCAGTGGCCGAAGTGTAGCCGTTTATCGCCGGGCTGTCGAACTTTGCCGCCACCCGGGCTTGCGTAAACAACAAGCTTGCTCAGGCGTCCAGTGCGGCGCGGATGCCTGCCGTAAAGCTGCGCACGGCATCGACGGCACCGCCTTCCGGGGCATTTTCAATTTCCTGGATGATGCGGCTGCCGATCACGACGGCATCGGCCACCTTGGCAACGGCCTTGGCCGTGGCGCCATCGCGGATGCCGAAGCCCACGCCGACAGGTAATTTTACATGCTGGCGGATGGCCGCGAGGCGCTCCGCCACCTGTTCCGTATCAATGTTGCCGGCGCCCGTGACGCCCTTGAGCGACACATAATAGCTGAAGCCGCCGCCAACCTTGGCCACTTGCGCGATGCGCTCTTCCGTCGAAGTGGGCGCCAGCAGGAAAATCAGGTCGAGGCCCGCTTCGCGCATGGCGCCGGCGAATTGCTCGCACTCTTCCGGCGGATAGTCGACGACGATGGCGCCGTCGGCGCCGGCCTCTTGCGCCGCTGCAATGAAGGCGGCGCTGCCGATGCGCTCAATGGGGTTGGCATAGCCCATCAGCACCACGGGCGTCGTCTGGTTCGTCTCGCGGAACTGGCGCACGTAGCCGAACACGTCGTGGATGCCGACGTTGAATTTCAAGGCCCGCTCGCAGGCGCGCTGAATGACGGGGCCTTCGGCCATGGGGTCGGAAAACGGCACGCCCAGTTCGAGCACATCGGCGCCGCCCTCGACGAGCGCATGCATCAGGGGCACGGTGGCGTCGGGGCCGGGGTCGCCGGCGGTGATGAAGGTGACCAGGCCGGTCTTGTTGTTCGATTTTAAAGTGGCGAAGGTGGTGGCGATACGGGACATGGATATCTCTTTTCTGAGGGAAATTGAAGGCTGGGGTCAGACCCGGCGGGTCTGACCCCGGTAGTCAACAGCTAACGATCAGCTAAAGTTGAGTCCCATGCGCTCCGCCACGGTATGCATGTCCTTGTCGCCACGGCCCGACAGGTTGGCCAGCACGATCTGGTCTTTCGGCAAGGTGGCCGCCAGCTTGGCCGCGTAGGCCAGGGCATGCGACGATTCCAGGGCCGGGATGATGCCTTCGATATGGCAGCAGTCGTGGAAAGCCTGCAAGGCCTCGTCGTCGGTGATCGACACGTATTGCGCACGGCCCGAGTCTTTCAGCCACGCATGTTCAGGTCCAACGCCAGGGTAGTCGAGGCCGGCCGAGACGGAGTGCGTCTCGATGATCTGGCCGTTTTCATCCTGCAGCAGATAGGTGCGGTTGCCGTGCAGTACGCCCGGGAAGCCTGCCGTCAGCGAAGCCGAATGCTTGCCCGTGTCCAGCCCTTCGCCGGCCGCTTCCACGCCGATCAGTTTCACATCTTTCTGGTCGATGTACGGGTAAAAGATGCCCATGGCGTTCGAGCCGCCGCCGATGCAGGCCAGCACATAGTCGGGCTGGCGGCCCGTCATTTCCGGCATCTGCACCAGGCATTCCTCGCCGATCACGGACTGGAAGTCGCGCACCATCATCGGGTACGGGTGCGGGCCTGCCACGGTGCCGATGATATAAAAGGTGTTTTCGATATTGGTGACCCAGTCGCGCATGGCTTCATTCAACGCATCCTTGAGGGTCTTGGAGCCCGACTCGACGGGCACGACGGTCGCGCCCAGCAATTTCATGCGGTACACGTTCTGCGCCTGGCGCTTGACGTCTTCGCTGCCCATGTAGACCACGCATTCGAGGCCGAAGCGAGCGCAGATGGTGGCCGTGGCCACACCGTGCTGGCCCGCGCCCGTCTCGGCGATGATGCGCGGCTTGCCCATGCGCTTGGCCAGCAGGGCCTGGCCGATCACGTTGTTGATCTTGTGCGCACCCGTGTGGTTCAAGTCTTCGCGCTTGAAATAGATTTGCGCGCCGCCGGCCAGCTCGGACCAGCGCTTGGCGTGGTAGATCGGCGACGGACGGCCGACAAAATGTTTCAGCTCGTAGCGGAATTCTTCAAGGAATTCCGGGTCGACGCTGTAGCGCGCGTAGGCGTCTTTCAGCTCGGCCAGCGCATGCGTGAGCGTTTCGGCAACAAAGGAGCCGCCGTAGGGGCCGAAGTGGCCGCGCAGGTCGGGAAACGGGTAGTCAGTGGCGTGGAACAATGCGGCGGCTGCGCCGGGCGCTGTGGTATGGTCATTCATGGTTGTTTCCTCTGGCAATGATGGCATCGGCATCCTGCACCGCGGCGATGAACGCGCGGACTCGGGATGCGTCCTTGATGCCCTTGGACGCTTCGACACCACTGCTGATGTCGACGGCGTAAGGGCGCACGCGCACCACTGCGTCAGTCGCGTTTTGTACGCTCAAGCCACCACTTAAAACGACCCGAGGCGCGAGTTCTTTTGGAATGAGGGACCAATCAAATACCTTTCCTGCACCGCCGTAGGCATCCACATAGGTGTCCAGCAAGAGGCTGGCAAACAAGGGACTGGCGGCGCGATAGCGCTGTTCGTATTCTAGCAAATCTTCAAAGCTGGTGTCGGGTTTGACGCGGAACACTTGCGCAAACGGCGTATTCACGGCCGCGGCCAGCGCGGCGCTGTGTTCGGGCGTCTCGTCCCCATGGAATTGCAGCATCGATAAGGGCGCAACGGCCCTGGTCGCCCGCACCTCGTCCACGCTGGCGTTGACGAATAAGCCCGCCGCCGTCACGTAGGGCGGCATGGTCGCGATCAGGGCAGCTGCCTGTTCGGGCGTCACATAGCGGGGGCTCTGCGGATAAAACACGAAGCCGATGGCGTCGGCGCCCGCCGCCACGACAGCGTGAATGTCTTCTACTCTGGTCAGGCCGCAGATCTTGATGCGTGTGCGTGGCATGGCAATCCTTTATTTAATTTGATGCGGATCAAAACCAGGGCAAGGCGCTGCTGCTGTCTTGCGGCAATGCCCATTTCGGATCGTAATCGATCTGCGCCAGGTACAAGCCGTCCGGCATGAAGGTGGGTGCGGCCGCGTGGCGATCCTTGCTTTCCAGCAAATGCCCGAGCCATTCCGGCTTTTCGCGCCCCGTGCCGATGTAGACGAGCGAGCCGACCAGGTTGCGCACCATGTGGTGCAGGAAAGCATTGGCCGTAATCGTGAAAATAACGCAATCGCCGCGCCGCTCGATGCGGATGTCATGCATGAGCTTGACGGGCGACTTGGCCTGGCATTGCGCGGCGCGGAAGGCCGTGAAATCGTGCCAGCCCAGCAGCGGCTGCACGGCCTGGCGCATCAGTTCCACGTCGAGCGGACGGAAAAAGAAGCCGGCGCGCCCTTCCACCAGCGGCGAACGGGTGGCGTTGTTGTACAACACATAATGATAGGTGCGCGCGCGGGCGCTGAAGCGGGCGTGGAAGAAATCGTTGACCGTTGGGTCGCCTTCGAGTTCCCTGGCCCAGCGCACGGCGATGGATTTCGGCAGGAAGGCGTTGACGCCGCGCACCCACGAGTGCACGTCGCGGTTCAGTTCCGTATCGAAATGCACGACTTGCTCGAGCGCATGCACGCCCGTATCCGTGCGGCCGGCGCACGTGGTGGCCAGGCGCACGCGGGCAAACCGCTCCAGCGCGTTTTCCAGCTGGTCCTGCACCGTCTGCCCGTCTTCCTGTTTCTGGTATCCATGCCAGGCCGTGCCGTCGTACTGCAGGCCGAGGACGATACGCTTCAATGGCGTTGCTGTCGTAATATTTTGCATCGAAGCATTATACCGGCGCGGCAGCCTGCCGCGCCTTCCGGCCACACAAGCGCCTGAGACGGCGTTCAGGGCAAGGCGCACGGTCGAAGACAGTACGACCAGTACGACGAGACCGTGCAACGCCGCCATGGACGTCGTATCTGGTGCTTGAAAGCGAGCGAGACGGCGTTCAGGGCAATGCGCACGGTCGAAGACAGTACGAATAGTCAAGGTGAACGCCATGACCACGCAACGCAGCCATGGACGTCGTATCGACGCTTAGCCTAGCTGAGCAGAGCACGCATGGTATTGGCTTTCGCAACCTGTTCGGCGCTACCACCCTTGATAACCTCATCGATCAGTTCGCGCGCGCCTTCCTTGTCGCCGATTTCCTGATAGGCGATCGCCAGGTCCAGCTTGGTATCCATTTCCATGTGGATGGCCGACAGCGGGTCGTCCACGCCCACGCTGGCCGTCTTGCCATCGTTGAGGTCCAGGTCGATGCCGGACAGGTCGAACTCCTGTGCCGGCGGTATGGCTTCCGGCAAGGCCGCAGGCGTTTGCGCATCGTCGAACAGGCTGTCGATGGAAGGCGCGACCGGCGCGGCAGCCGGCGCCACGGGCTCGTCGAGGTCGAAATGGGCCAGGTCGACATCCTTCAGCGGATCAGGCAGCGGCGTCAGGCCGGCGCCCACGCCATTGACGGGGCCGGCTGGCGGTTCCAGGTCCAGACCGAAATCCATGCTGGCGTCATAGTGCGCATCCTGCGTGGCGGAGACCGGCTTGCTGTCCGGTCCCGGCATGACGATCGGGTCGCTGGTGGAAACAGGCTCGAAATCGAGGCTGTCGAGGTCGAAATCGAGGGGATCGCGCGCATCGCGGGCCGTCACGGAAGACACCGGCTCGGCCGGCGCCAGATCGGCCAGCGGTGCTGGCGGCTCGTCTGGCAAGTCCATGCTCTGGCCATGCACGTCGTCGCCGGCAGCCTTGCTCAGGCTGACAACGGCGTCGTCTTCCGTATCGCCATACAGGGGATTGGTGGGGTCGAGCGCCAGGCCCAGCGCGGCCGCCTGCGGCCACTCTTCTCCCTGGCCCCGCGTCAGGCTGTACAGCTCGCTGGCCTGGTCTTCAAACGCACGCACGTCGTTGCGTGCCGAATAGATTTCCAGCAGCTTCAGGCGGGCAGCATGGCGTTCCGGGTGGATGCGCAAGGCTTCCTTGAGGATATCTTCCGCCTGGCCATCGCGGCCGTAGGCGATATACACGTCCGCTTCGGCGACCGGGTCCGTTTCATTCGCATCGAGCATGCTGGCGCCCGCTGCGGCGGCCACGCCGGCAGCGGCGGCGCCCGTACCGAACAGGTGGTTGCTCGCTTCGGACTGCTGGTCTTCCGGTGCCAGGCCGGACGGCGGCGTCACGGGCGCTTCCGGTTCGACCACGGGCGCGATATCTTCGGGCGGCGGCGGCGCCTCCTTGCGGCGGCGCGCGACCACCAGCGCGGCCACGGCCGCCAGCAGCGCGGCGATGCCGATGCCGATGGCGCCCAGATGGTCATTGATCTTGTCGGTGATGGTCGGTTCCAGAGGCGACGGCTTTTTCACCAGGGGCACCGGTTTCGCTTTCGGAACGGGCGGCTGGGCTTCGGCTGGCACGCTGGCAACAACCGGTGCGCTGGCGACGACCTCGGCTGGTTTGGCGGGCGCCGGGGCGCTCTTGTCGGCCATGGCTTTGCTCTTGACAGCCATCAACTTTTCCAGGTCGCTGACGTTCTTTTCCAGCTCCTTGACGCGAGCGGCCGCTTCATCGACCTGCTTCGCCTTGGCGATCTTGTCTTCCTCGCTGGCCACCGCGCTCTTGCCGGCCGACTTGGCCGCCGGCTCCGCCTTCGACAGTTTCAGTTTGTCTTGCGACTCGCTCACGGCCGTCGGTTTTTCCTGCACCTTCGTCGCGCCGATCTTGCCGGCCGTGCTTTGCGTCGCTTGCGCGGCCTTGGCCGGCTTGCTTTGCGACACCTGGCCCGCCAGTTTGTTGCGGTAGGCTTCGAAATCGATGGCGTGCGCCGTCACGATACCCTTCGCTTCAGCCGCACCGGTGGCGCGCACGGTGTCCGCGCCCGGCACGGCCAGGATGCGCCCGGCCTGCATGCGGTTCATGTTCTCACCCTTGAAGGCGTCGGGATTGGCGCGGTACAGAGCGACGAGCATCATGTCGAGCGACACGCCCGATGGTTTCAGTTCGCTGGCGATGCGGCTCAGGGTGTCGCCCGTCCTGACCTTGTATTCCCCGGCCGGCTTTTTCGCCGCGGCTGGGGCAGCTTCGGCGGCCGCCTTGCCTTTGCCCGGCTCGGCCGGCGCCGTCACTTGCGCGCCGCGCGTCTGGCGCGCTTCCGGCGTGTCGAGCACGAACGCATATTCGCGCACCTGGCGTCCGCTCTTGCTGCTCAGCTCCAGCAGCAGGTCGACCATGGGTTCGGCCACCGGCTGCGCCGAGCTGATGCGGATGAAAGGCTTGCCATTGCGGTTTTCCACGGCAAACGTCAGCGCGTTCAACGCGGGATTGAATTCCACGTTGGCCTGGCGGTAGGCATCCGGCGGCGCCAGCTTGGCCAGCAAGCTCGATGCTTCGCCTGGCTTGATGGCCGATAATTCGACCTCGGCGCGCAGCGGCTGGCCGGCGGCGGACAGCACCGTGATCTTGCCCAGCTCGGCTGCGGATGCCGCCGGTGACAATAACACCGCACAGGCGACAGCGCTGCTGAGTGTTTTAATGGCAAGGGAGGCGACCCGGGGACGAGTGTGTACAGGCATAGTTGGCGGCATCTTAGTTGACATGGGAAAACTGTTACTTTTCCAGAGGTATCAACATATCATCATGCCCAGAGCTATGCAAGCTCCGCATGGTTGAGCCTTGACGGGCTCAGGATGAAAAAAAAGCCGGGAAAACAGCCCCGGCTTGATCTTGATCAGCAATTTATGGCGGTTACGCGTCAAGCAAAATGCGCAGCATGCGGCGCAGCGGCTCGGCCGCGCCCCACAGCAACTGGTCGCCCACGGTGAAGGCAGACAGGTATTCGCCGCCCATGCTCATCTTGCGCACGCGGCCGACGGGTATCGTCAGGCTGCCCGTGACGGCGGCCGGCGACAGGTCGCGCACGGACGCTTCGCGCGTGTTCGGCACGAATTTCACCCATTCGTTGTTGCTGGCGATGATGTCGTTGATTTCATCGAGCGGCACGTCTTTTTTCAGCTTGATGGTCAGCGCCTGCGAATGGCAGCGCATGGCGCCGATGCGCACGCACAGGCCGTCGACTGGAATTTCCTTGGTGCCAAAATCGAGGCCGCGGCCGAGGATCTTGTTCGTTTCCGCGCCCGCCTTCCACTCTTCCTTCGACTGGCCGTTGCCCAGATCCTTGTCGATCCACGGGATCAGGTTGCCGGCCAGCGGCGCGCCGAATTGCTTGATTTCATCCGACGAATAGCCGTGCTGGGTGGCCAGCACCTGGCGGTCGATTTCCAGGATGGCGGAAGCGGGGTTGTCCAGCAGGGCCTTGACGGAACCGTTGATGGTGCCAAATTGCGTCAGCAGTTCGCGCATGTGTTGCGCGCCGCCGCCCGATGCCGCCTGGTAGGTCATCGACGTCATCCAGTCGATCAAATCGTGCTGGAACAGGCCGCCCAGGCCCATCATCATGCACGAGACGGTGCAATTGCCGCCGATGTAGTTCTTGACGCCCTTGCCCAGCGCATCCTTGATGACGTGCAGGTTGACGGGGTCGAGCACGATGACGGCGTCTTTTTCCATGCGCAAGGTCGATGCCGCATCGATCCAGTAGCCATTCCAGCCGCTGGCGCGCAGCTGCGGGAAGACAGCGCTCGTGTAGTCGCCGCCCTGGCAGGAAATAATGATGTCGCACTTGGACAGTTCGGCGATGTTGTTGGCATCCTTGAGGATGGTTTCATTCTTCGCCATGGCCGGCGCCGAGCCGCCCGTGTTCGAAGTGGTGAAAAACACCGGTTCGATGTGGGCGAAATCGCCCTCTTCCTGCATGCGTTGCATCAGGACCGAACCGACCATACCGCGCCAACCTACCAAGCCAACTAATTTCATTACCATTCCTCAAGATGAGACGGCGACTGCCGTCATTAGACTATTTTATCCCAGTGCTTTTACAACTGCATCACCCATGGCCTCGGTACCGACCAAAGTCGTGCCCGCTTCGTGGATGTCGGCCGTGCGCAGACCCTGCGCCAGCACTTGCTTGACGGCACCCTCGATACGGTTTGCCTGCTCTTCGCGGTTCAGCGAATAGCGCAGCATCATGGCGGCCGACAAGATCGTCGCCAGCGGATTGGCGATGCCCTTGCCCGCGATATCGGGCGCCGAGCCGTGCGATGGTTCGTACAGACCCTTGTTGTTGGCGTCCAGCGAGGCCGACGGCAACATGCCGATCGAGCCCGTCAGCATGGCGGCCGCATCCGACAGGATGTCGCCGAACATGTTGCCAGTCACCATGACGTCGAATTTCTTTGGCGCCCGCACCAGCTGCATGGCCGCGTTATCGACATACATGTGGTCGAGCGCCACGTCCGGGTATTCCTTGTGCACGTCGGTGACGATGTCTTTCCAGAACTGGAAGGTTTCCAGCACGTTCGCCTTGTCCACGCTGGTCAGGCGCCTGTCGCGCTTTTGCGCAGCCTGGAAAGCCACGTGGGCGATGCGGCGGATTTCGCCTTCCGCATAGCGCATGGTGTCGAAGCCTTCGCGCTGGCCCTTGAACGGACCGTCCGGGCACTCGCGCACGCCGCGGGGCTGGCCGAAATAAATGTCGCCCGTCAATTCGCGGATGATCAAAATGTCCAGGCCGGACACCACTTCCGGCTTCAGGGTCGAGGCGCCCGCCAGTTCCGGATACAGAATGGCCGGACGCAGGTTGGCGAACAGGCCCAGGTTCTTGCGCAAGCCCAGGATCGCTTGCTCGGGACGGAACTGGCGCTCCAGGTTGTCATATTTGTAGTCGCCCACGGCGCCGAACAGCACGGCGTCGGCCGCTTTCGCCAGGGCCAGAGTGGCTTCAGGCAAAGGGTGGCCATGGGCCGCATAGCCGGCGCCGCCCACGGGCGCCGTTTCCAGTTCGAACGATTCGCCCAGCACATGCAAAACCTTGACGGCTTGCGCGACGATTTCAGGACCGATACCGTCGCCGGGTAAAATTGCAATTTTCATATTTTTACCTAAGAAAATAATTTAAGCGTGCCTGAAAAACGTTCAGGGCAAGGCGCATTGCCGAAGACAGTACGAATAGTACGGCTAGGCAATGCAACGCAGCCATGGGCGTTTTCTCTGGCATGCTAGATGACGTTGGCAAGCCAGGGTTGAGTAGCGAGATGCCGTTCTTCGAAGGCGCGGATGTCGTCGGCGTGGCGCAGGGTCAGGCCGATATCGTCGAGGCCATTCATCAGGCAATATTTGCGGAAGGCGTCGATCTCGAACGCATACGACACGGAACCATTGCTGGTGCGCACGCATTGCTGCTCCAGGTCCACCACCAGCTTGTAGCCGGGGAAAGCCTTGACTTCATTGAACAGGTGCTCGACCTGGCTTTCCGACAGCACGATGGGCAGCAAGCCGTTCTTGTAGCAGTTGTTGAAGAAGATGTCGGCAAACGATGGCGCGATGATGGCGCGGAAGCCATATTGATCCAGGGCCCAAGGCGCGTGTTCGCGCGAGGAGCCGCAGCCGAAGTTCTTGCGCGTCAGCAAAATCGAAGCGCCCTGGTAGCGCGGCTCGTTGAGCACGAACTCGGGGTTCAGCGGGCGGCGGCTGTTGTCCTGGCCCGGCTCGCCATGGTCGAGGTAGCGCCATTCGTCGAACAGGTTGGGGCCGAAACCGCTGCGGTGGATCGATTTCAGGAATTGCTTCGGGATAATCGCGTCGGTGTCGACGTTGGCGCGGTCCAGCGGGGCGACCAGGCCTTCGTAAATCGTAAATTTATCCATGCTGTTTCTACTCGGTAGGACGCGCGGCGCAGGGCGCCGGCACGTCACGGTTTATTTTCCGCCGGCGCCAGTAACGACCTGGCCGACTTTCTGCACGTCGCGGCCGATGCCGGAGACGGTATTGCAGCCAGACAGGATGACGGTGGCGATGAGGAGGGCGAAGAGTTTTTTCATGATGAGTTCTCGATAAGAAAGATGGGACTGGGGCCGCTAGTGTAAACCAGCGGCGCCAGCCCCTGCCGTCATCGCAATCCCCGCACGTCGACAAAGTGGCCGGCGATACCCGCCGCCGCCGCCATCGCGGGCGACACCAGGTGGGTACGGCCGCCCTGCCCTTGCCGGCCTTCGAAGTTGCGGTTCGACGTGGAAGCGCAGCGTTCGCCCGGTTCCAGGCGGTCCGCATTCATGGCCAGGCACATGGAGCAGCCCGGCTCGCGCCACTCGAAGCCGGCATCCTTGAAGATGCGGTCCAGTCCTTCGCGCTCGGCCAGGTCCTTGACGAGGCCGGAACCGGGCACCACCAGCGCCAGAGTGACATTCGAGGCGCGGTACTTGCCGCGCACCACGGCCGCGGCCGCGCGCAAATCCTCGATGCGCGAATTGGTGCAGGAACCGATGAAGACCTTGTCGATGCGGATGTCTTCGATGGCCGTGTTCGGCTTGAGGTTCATGTAGACCAGCGCCTTTTCCATCGCATCGCGTTTGACGCTGTCTTTTTCCAGGTCGGGGTCGGGCACGCGGCCATCGACGCCGGTCACCATTTCGGGCGACGTGCCCCAGGTCACTTGCGGCACGATGTCGGCCGCATTGAGGGTGACGACGAGGTCGAAGCGGGCGCCCGGGTCCGAATGCAGGGTGCGCCAATAGGCCACGGCGCGTTCCCAGTGCGGACCGGCCGGCGAAAACGGACGGCCCTTGACGTAATTGATGGTGGTGTCGTCGACGCCGATGATGCCGGCGCGCGCGCCCGCCTCGATGGCCATGTTGCACACCGTCATGCGGCCTTCCATCGACAGCGCGCGGATGGCCGAGCCGCCGAACTCGATACAGTAACCCGTGCCGCCGGCCGTGCCGATCTTGCCGATGATGGCCAGCACGATATCTTTCGCCGTCACGCCGGCCGGCAGCGCGCCGTCGACTTGCACCAGCATGGATTTGGATTTCTTTTGCAGCAAGGTCTGCGTGGCCAGCACGTGTTCCACTTCGGACGTGCCGATGCCGTGCGCCAGCGCGCCGAAAGCGCCATGCGTGGACGTGTGCGAGTCGCCGCAGACGACCGTCATGCCGGGCAGGGTCGCGCCCTGTTCTGGGCCGATCACGTGCACGATACCCTGGCGCTTGTCGTTCATGTTGAAGTAGGTCAAGCCGTAGTGCTTGGCGTTCTTGTCCAGGGTTTCCACCTGCAGGCGCGAGACCGGATCGGCAATGCCGTCCACGCGGCTGGTGGTGGGCACGTTATGGTCGGCCACGGCCAGGTTGGCGGAAATGCGCCATGGCTGGCGGCCCGCCACGCTGAGGCCGTCGAAGGCTTGCGGGCTGGTGACTTCGTGCAGCAGGTGCCGGTCGATATACAAAATTGTCGTGCCATCATCTTCGGCCCGAACAACGTGGGATTCCCAGAGTTTGTCGTAAAGCGTCTTCATCATGATTTATGCAGCGTTGCCACAGCCTGTAGTAAGTGATCAAGTGATACCAGGTCATACGGTGATCCACAAGGATTATGCCATATATTGGGCGACACAGAACCGAAACAGGCAAAAGCGTGGGATTGGCGATACAAAGTTTGGCCACATTGTTGGATATGAGCTGGAAATTGCCGATATCGGCTTGCCGGCGCCATCACAAGCCCATCCGTACGCGGCCGGCCGAAGGACTGACGGCGGCGGCAGAAATACATGTTTTTTACTCAATCTTTCGTGTATTGTGTTTCGACAATAATGACCGGCGCACGCGCGCCACCACACCTGGGGATTTCGATGAAACTGAATTTGTTGGCGCTGGCCGCCCTGAGCCTGGCCAGCTGCCATGCGGCGGCCACCACGCCGGGAGAAACATGCGTACAGGACTTGCGCGCCATTGCACCTTTCCTGCTGGAAAACGACACGGGCGCGCGCCAGCATCTGGAGCAAAAGGGACAGGCGCATTTCGACCTGGCGCTGGCCACGGCCACCACGGCGGCCGCCAGCGCAGCCGATGCCAAGGCCTGCGATGCGATCCTGGAAAACTATGCGCGCACGTGGCGCAAGGGCCACCTGCACGTGAAACCAGGCAGCGCGCTCGATATCGCCAAACCGGCGCCGGCCCGCCCCGCTACGCCGGGACAGGCAGCGGTATCGAAGGCGCCGGCGCTGCAGCTATTGTCGGACTCGACTGTACTCCTGACCTTGCCCAGCTTTCACAGCAGCTACCGCGCCGCCGTCGCCAGCCTGCTCGACACGCACCGCGCGGCGCTGGCATCGCGTCCCCACTGGATACTCGACGTGCGCCGCAACGGCGGTGGCAGCGACAGCACGTATGCGCCGCTGCTGTCCTGGATCAGTTCGGATGAAATCGTCACGATGGGCGCCGAATGGCTGTCCACCCCAGCCAATATCGACGGCCAGGAAAAAGTCTGCACGCTGCTGGCGCCCGGCGACCAGGCCTGCGCGGCCTTTGCAAGCCAGGCCGTGACGCAGATGCGCAGCGTCAAGCCGGGCCAGTACGCGCCGCAGCAAAGCAGCGGCACCGTCATCTATACGCGCGTGGACACGCCGGAGCCGCGCCGGCCGACGCGCGTGGCCGTACTGGTCGACCGCGACTGCGCCAGTTCCTGCGAAGAATTCCTGCTGGCGGCGCGGCAAAGTTTTCATGTGAAATTGATCGGCCGCAACAGCTACGGCGCGCTCGATTATTCGAACATGCGCCTGCACATCCTGCCGTCGGGCCAGCGCCACCTGCAATACGCCACCTCGCGCTCGGCCCGCTTGCCGCAACTGCAGGTCGACCTGGGCGGCATCATGCCCGACATCTATTTGCCGCCACCGAAGGACGAAGCGGAGCGCGCCGAGGAAGTGCTGCGCGTGCAGCGCTGGCTGGAAGGCGGCACGCTACGCCCCAACAATATTTGACACCGCTGGCGCCATAAAAAAGCCCGCTATATCTAGCGGGCTTTCGAATGAATAACGATATTTACGTCAGGCAGCGAGGCGCACACTACCCCTGCACCCGTCCATCAGGAAAGATAGACCCACGACCAGCACCAGCTCGCCTTCAGCCGAACGGGCCGTGCCCGTGATGCCTTCCACGGTGATGGCCGTCATCGGCTTGATCACGAGGTCGGCCGTGCCATCGACGGCTTCCACGGCGAGAATGTACGGCTGCGGTGCAGCGACAACGATGCCGACGCGCTCGCTGCACGATTCGTAGCCCAGCGAGCCGGCCAGCGACCGCACGGGCAATGGACGGCCCTGGTCTTTCAGCACGGGCGCGCCGCCCACTTCCATGAAGGTTTCCGGCAATTCGACGACGCGCTGCACCACCGCCATCGGCAGCGCCAGCGCGGCGCCCGAGGTCGACACGAGCATGGTCGGCACGATCGACAATTCGATCGGCAGGCGGATGGCGAACTTGGTGCCCTTGCCCAGCGATGATTCGATGTGAATGGCGCCGCGGTTTTTCTCCACGGCCGTTTTCACCACGTCCATGCCCACGCCGCGCCCGGAAACGCTGGAGGCGACTTCCTTGGTCGAGAAGCCCGGCAGGAACACCAGCTGGAAGCATTCGTCGTTGCTCAGTTGCGCGTTTTCGCTGATCAAGCCCTTTTGCTGAGCCTTGCTGCGCAGGAAGACCGGGTCCATGCCCTTGCCGTCATCCTGCAGCACGATCATGACGCTGTTGGCTTCCTGCCATGCTTTCAGCGAAATATACGATTTGGCGGGCTTGCCGGCGGCCAGGCGCGCTTCCGGCGATTCGACGCCATGGTCGAGCGAGTTGCGCAGCATGTGCACGAGCGGATCGTACAGGCTGTCCACGACGACGCGGTCGACTTCCGTTTCCGCGCCTTCGATCGTCAGCTCGACATCCTTGCCCAGGTCCTTCGCCAGCTCGCGCACCAGGCGCGGGAATTTCTGGAACAGGCGGCCGACGGGCTGCATGCGCGTGGCCAGGGTGGCCCGCTGCAGTTCCGTCGAGTAGCGCGAAGCGCGTTCCAGGGTTTCCGCCAGGGTCGCCATCAGGGTGGCGGCCTGGCCTTCGAATTTGAATTGCAGCAAGCGCTCGAGCAGCACGGCAGCCTGGTTGGCGGCCTGCACGGATTCGCCGGCCACTTCCAGCAGCGCGTCGAGCTTGACGGCGTCGACGCGGATGCTGTCTTCCTTGACGGGTGCGGCATGGCGCACTTCCGGACGCTCTTCGCGTCGTTCGGCGCCATCCCAGGCCTTGGCGGCCGGTTTGGCGGCGGCAGCGGCAGGTCCTGCAGGTGCTGCGGCGGCCACGGCGGCAGGCGCAGCGGCGGCGGACACGGGCGCGGCAGCGACCCGGCTACTCTCGGGCACGACGGCGTTGTACATGGCTTCCCAGTCCAGGCCATCGGCGCCGGCAGTGGCAACGGCAGCGGCTGGCGCCGCAACAACAACTTCGGCAACCTCGGCAACGGGCGCGGTCACTTCCGCCACGGCGGCGGCTGGCGCAGGTGCATCCATGCCCTTGCCTTCGATGGCGTTCGTCAGGATGTGTTCCAGCTCTTCCGGCATGGCTGGCAAGCTTTCCGGCGCGGCACCGTTGGCCAGTTCCGTCAGCTGGTCGGCCACGAAACCGGACGCTTGCAGCGCCGCCTCGATGGCGATCGGGGTCACGGGCGCGGCGCCCGTGCGCAAGGCGTCGAACAGGTTTTCTGTCAGATGGCAGGCCGCCACCAGCGCCGGCAAGCCCATGAAGCCGGCGCCGCCCTTGATGGTGTGGAAGGAACGAAACACGGCATTCAGTGTTTCCTTGTTGTCAGGATCGCGCTCGAGGCGCAACAAGTGCTCTTCAACATTAACCGCAAGATCCATCGCCTCAACGACGAAATCCTTGAGCATATCGTCCATTAGAATCCCAAATCCGCAAGAAGGTCGTCTACATTATCCTGGTCCAGCGCCACCGACGGCACGGACGGGCCCTGCATCAGCGGCACCGGTTTTTGCGCCAGTTTCTCGCGCACCTCGGCCGGCGCGTTGTCGCGCAGCAGCTGTGCCAGTTCGTTTTCCACCGTCTTGGTGATGTTGACCACTTTTTTGATCAGCTGGCCCGTGATGTCCTGGAAGTCCTGCGCCATCATAATTTCCAGCAAGCGCGCTTTTTCCGCTTCCGTTGCTTCGGAAACGGCTTGCGCGAACTGGCGCGAATCGCCGGCCAGAGCCTTGAATTCTTCCAGGCTCAGCTTGCCATCGAACAGGGCCGTCCAGCGGCTGTCCATGTCCTTGGCCTTCTTCGACAGCACATCTTGCGCCGGCATGCCTTCGTCGAGCGTGTTCAAAACCTTGTTGGCGGCCTGTTCGGTCAGGGTGGCGACGTATTCCAGGCGGTCCTGGGCGTCGACGATCTGCGACGACGCTTCCGTCAACGCCTTGTCATAGCCCAGTTCGCGCAGCGAATCGTGCAGCAGGCGCACGATGCCGCCCAGACGCTCGAACATCGGCTTGTCGGACTGGTCGACGGGATCGGCCGCGTCGCCAGGCGCATCGGCGCTGGCCACGGGCGCCGGGTCCGGCGCGGCTGGCGTTTCTGCCGCGGCGGCTGCCGGCACGGCGGCGCTGGCCGACACGGAGTCGAACAGCGCGTCGAAATCGTCATCCGCAATCACGGCGGGAGCGGGCGCGGCGGCAGGCGCGGGCTGAGCCGCGGCCGCACTTTGCGCAGATACTTCATCGAATAATGCGTCGAAATCATCAGCGGCGTTGGTCATATCCCTGCTTCTCCATAATTTGTCAAAATTCCGCCTGAACTGTGCGTTTTACAGACTGATACCCACAATTTCTCGATTAAGATGATTTGAGGCAATACCGCTGCGATGGTGCGAGTGTAGCAGGGCGCCGCCCTGTTGGTAAATCTCAAAACGCGCTTCCTGGTGCAAAGCTGGCCCACAAGAGCTTTTCCACCAGGAAATAAGTGTTCCTGCTGTTGTATTTTGAAATACTACCATTGGCGTGCGTGCAAGACCACGCGCAGTACAAGAAATCCTGCTTCCGGGCGCCTGCGCAACAGCGCAGTATGGACATCGTTGCAGCTAAAACACGATCTTTCTGTCAATGTTGTCTATACTGAAGGTGCAGTTGTGTTGATAATTATCAAGTCTTTACATGAATACAATGCTGCCGCCGCGTCTACAATAAGAGGCGTTGCGCGCGCTCAGTCACCGTTAAAGGATCTGCCATGTATAAGAAAATTCTGATCGCCACGGACGGCTCCACCGTCTCCAACTTGACGGCCTGTGCCGGCGTTGCCTTTGCCGAACAGATGCACGCCGACATCCTTGCCGTGTACGTGGCGCCCGAATACCAGTACCCGGTATACATCGAGATCATTCCGCCAAGCTACCCCAGCGAGGAGGAGTACCGCATCGCCATGCGCAAGGCGGGCGCCGACCACTGGCAGCCCATCCTCGACGCGGCCGCCAAGCGGGGTCTGGAAGCGACGGGCTTGACGGCCTTTTCCGACAGCCCAGCCCTGAAAATCGTGGAAGCGGCGCAATTGCAGCATTGCGACCTGATTTTTATGGGTTCGCATGGCCGCAGCGGCTGGGGGCAATTGCTGCTGGGCAGCGTGACCAACAAGGTGCTGTCGCACTCGAAACTGCCTGTGCTCGTGCATAGGCTGATCAAGGAACCGCCGTCGGAATAAGGGGTCACATGGCCACGGGCGCCGCCGTTGTCGGCAGCTGCAGCAAAAGGCAAACGTGCGGCCATTTCAGTTAAAATGACAACATTTCTCGCTTCTCAACATTTGAATGTCCGGTGACGGACCCCTCCAGATTGCCCGCCTATGATACGTATTGTGATTGCCGACGACCACACCATCATGCGAGAAGGATTGAAACGCATCCTTGACGGCGCGCCGGACATCGATATCGTGGGTGAAGCCATCGACGGCTTTGAAGTACTCAACCACGTACGCCAGGGCGGTTTCGACCTGCTGCTGCTCGACCTGTCGATGCCGGGCCGCAGCGGCGTCGACCTGATCCGGCAAATCCGCAGCGAGGCGCCGAAGCTGGCCATCCTGATCCTCACCATGCACGAGGAGGAACAATATGCGGTGCGCGCCATCCGCGCCGGCGCGCAAGGCTATCTGACCAAGGAAAGCGCGGGCACCCAGCTCGTGGGCGCCATCCACAAGGTGGCGTCGGGACGTCCGTATATCAGCGCCGAAGTAGCGGAGCAACTCGTGCTCAACATCATGATGCCGAATGAAAGCTTGCTGCACAAACAGTTGTCGGACCGCGAGTTCGAAGTCTTTTCCCTGCTGGTGGCGGGCAAGTCAATCACGGAAATCGCCAACAATCTGCACCTGAGCGTCAAGACGGTGAGTACGCACAAGACGCGCATCATGCAAAAGATGGGCATGAGTTCGCTGTCGGAAATGGTGCAGTACGCCGTGGCGCACCGCCTGCTATCCCCGTTCAAAACCTGATTCCGGCGGCGCGCGCCCGCGCGTCAGCTGTAGGAACAATCCTACCTCACCTACCACAGCTCCTACCGCCATATTCAGCCACTGCTGATATTAATTGCAGGCGGTTGTTGGCATACTGAAACCAGTAATCAAGTTGCTGGGAAGTTATTTCATCACACAGCAAGTCGTCAGCGAATTGAGCTTTACTGCCTGGACGCGCGCCGCCCCTTCCCTGCCCGCCGTCCTGCACACCCCGTCATTCAACTCTGAACTACCTGTCACCAGGAGATGAACATGCTGTCCACGCAAACGCCCGAAACCCGCGCTGCCTCCCCATCGCTGGCCCCCTCCTCTCCGATGGAAGCAGGGCGCCAGCGCCAAGGGCGGCTCTGGTCGAACCTGAAGGAGGTGTGCGACCTGCTGCATATCTCCAGCGCCTGCACCATCGCCGCCGACGAGCTGCTGTTCCAGCACGTGCAATTCAAGACGGGCCAGCGCGTGCACACCATCGGCCAGCCGTTCGACACGCTGTACATCGTCAATTCGGGCTTCCTGAAAACCGTGCTCATCGATGAATTCGGCAATGAACAGGTACTGAGCTTTCCCATGAAAGGCGACATGCTGGGCGTCGACGGCATCCACTCGCGCCATTATTCCTCGGAAGCGGTGGCCCTGTCCGACTGCGACCTGATCCTGCTGCCGTTCAAGAAGCTGACGGCGTTGGGACGTGTTCACCTGGAACTGGAAAACGTCATGTACGGCGTGATGAGCCGTGAACTGGTGCGCGAACAGGCGATGATCGGCATGCTGGGCGCCTTGAGCGCCGAAGCCCGTGTGGCGCGCTTCCTCGTCTCGCTGGCCGACCGCTTCGCGCAGATGGGCTACTCGAGCAAGCTATTCAACCTGCGCATGACGCGCCATGAAATCGGCAGCTACCTGGGCCTGACCCTGGAAACGGTGAGCCGCACCCTGTCCGCCTTCAATGAAATCGGCCTGATCTCGGTTGACCAGCGCACCATCGGCATCAAGGACCCGGACGCCCTGAAAACCCTGCGCCGCCTGCCGCCTTCGCGCTCGCGCGCCAAGCAGCTGGCCGCCGCCAAGCTCAAGGCCGACACTACCGCGGCCGCCACTGCCTCGGCGCAATTGCTGGCCACGATTTAGCGCCATTCCGATTTCTTCCAGCTTGGCACAGGCTTGACCCGGCCAAGGCGCGCACCGCCTTCCGGGTCTTTTTTGCTGCCGCTCCCCTTCCACGCCGTGCCAGCGGCCGCCTTGTCGCAGCCGCCTCGCCCAAGGTGCCGTGCCGCCATAAAAAAGCGCGGATTCCCTACAAATAAGCCTTGCTTTTCGGGCCACATTCAACAATAATGCAAATACGAATCATTCTCAACTGAGATAAAGAAAGCCCAACATGCAAAGCTCAAAACCAGCCTTGATCCAGGATGCCGCTACTGCCCACGTCCGTCCTCCCGTCAGCATGGCCCAGCCGGCGCGCCGCATCACCAGCGAAGCCCTGTTGCAGCAGGGCCGCGAAGTGGAGATTGAACACAGCGGCAAGATCTATCGCCTGCGCGTCACCCAATTGAACAAGCTGATCCTGACTGCCTGAAGCAGCACGGCAGCCAGTCACCACGCTCGCCAGCCAGTCGCGCCCCGTGCGCGCAGCCAGCCAAACCACCGCACAGGAGTGTTTGATGGCGCACGACCGACCTTCCCCGATGTTTTCTTCCCCGCAAGGCCAACAGCCTGAATTACTGCTGTCGGCCGTGCTGCACCTGATGTCGCACTACCATGCGGGCAGTCCCTGCGAGAAACTGGCCGGTGTCATCGAACGCCATCTGCAAGCGCTGGCAGGTTCGCCCGGCCTGAGTCCCGTGCTGCAAGCAACTTGCCAGCAACTGTCGCAGCAATGGGCCGCCCTGGTGGCGCTGCACCAGCCCACGCCGCCGAAGACCACCTTGCTGGATCGCCTGGCACGCATGCTGAGCGCCAGACGTCCCGCTTCGCCCCTGCCGCAATAGTTCTCTTCAACATCGCCACCGCCCAACAGGATACCGCCATGTGTGACAAAGACCAGTCCCTGCCCGTCATCAGCAATTGCGCCCCCGCCGACACGGAAACGGCCGCGCTCGCTTCGCGCCGCCGCCGGCTGTGGGAACTATCGCACACCTGCCATTGTCCGTTGGTGGGCGTGGGCCTGCCATTGGGCTACCTGCGCAAGCTGGTGGGCAAGATGACGGGCGGGCGCGTGCTGGCCGACGACTACGAAGTGCACGTGGGCGCCGTGACGGAATGCGGCGTGCGCAACCGCCTGTCCGAAGCGCTGCAAAAGGAACTCGAACGCCGCTACGCTCCCGTGATCCTGCGCTTTCGCGGCGCCAAGACCACGGAGCAGGTAGCGCAACTGTGGCGCACGGCCGTCGCCAACGGCGACGTGTCGGGCGCTTTCTGGGCCGGCCTGACGCACCCGCGCTGCGATGCCGAGCTGGAAGAGCAGATGTGCCGCGACCTGCACATGATCCAGCACCAGGCCGGCGCCTGCGTGCGTGCCGACATGGGAAAATTTACTGCCTTGCAGGAAGAAAACGCGCGCCTGACACAGGAACTGGCCAAGCTGCAACAACGCAGCCAGGCAGCACTGATGGAAAAGACGGGTGAGCTGGAACGCCAGGAAGCCGTGCTGCTGCGCACGCGTGCCGAGGCTATCGGCAAGGATAGCGTGATCGACGGCTTGCGCGCGGAACTGGCACAGTTGCAGGCCGCCATCCCCGCCCTGGAATCGCGCACGCGCCTGGTCGAGCGCCTGGCGCAAATGGATGAGCGCGAAAAGGAATTGCGCCAGCAAATCGCGGAATTGAAACATGCCCAGCCGCGCCCAGCCGCTGTCGCGCCACCACCGGCGCCGAAGCTGGAACTGCCGACCGGCGGCAAGCTGAAGATGCCGATCCGCCTCGTCGACCAAAGCGTCTTGTGCGTGGGCGGACGCAGCGGCAATGTCGCCACCTACCGCGCCCTGATCGAGCGGGTGGGCGCGCAGTTCGCCCACCACGACGGCGGCCTGGAAGACAATGCCAACCTGCTCGATTCGAGCCTGGCGGCGGCCGACCTGGTGATTTGCCAGACGGGCTGCATCAGCCACAGCGCCTACTGGCGCGTGAAGGATTACTGCAAGCGCACGGGCAAGCGCTGCGTCTTCATCGACAACCCCAGCATCTCCAGCCTGGCGCGCGGCTTGCAGGAAGTGAGCGGCGAAATGGACACGGCGCCGCTGGCCGACATCCAGCCGTAAGCAGTCCTTCTTTCTTAATACACGTCGCGCCGGTAGCGCCCTTCGGCTGCCAGCGCGTCGAGCGCGGGCCGGCCCAGGATCTCTTGCAGCGCCTGGTCGACGCCGCCCGCCATGCCGGCCAGGCTGCCGCAAATATAGATGGCCGCGCCCTGCTCCAGCCACAGCTTGACTTCATCGGCATTGCCGCGCAGGCGATCCTGCACGTAGGTCCGCTCCGCCTGATCGCGCGAAAACGCCAGGTCCAGACGCGGCAAGTCGCCGCTGGCGTGCCAGCCTTCAATCTCTTCGCGATAATGAAAATCGTGGGCCACATTGCGTTCGCCAAAGATCAGCCAGTTGCGCCGCTGCCCTGCCAGCACGCGGCTTTTCAAATGTCCGCGCAAGCCGGCGATGCCGCTGCCGTTGCCGATCAAAATCAATGGCCGCTGGGCATTGTCTTCCAGGCGGAAACGCCGGTGCTGGCGCAAGCGCAGCTGCACCACGTCGCCGACCTTGGCCTGCGCCGTGAGCCAGCCCGAGGCCAGGCCCAGGCTGCCATCGGGATGCGCATGCTGGCGCACCAGCAAGTGCACGCCGCCATCGCGCGGGATCGAGGCGATCGAATATTCGCGCGGCTGCGATGGGTCGGCGGGCGCCGTCACCTGCACCAGGTCGCCCGACTGCCACTCCGGCAAGGCGCCCGCCACGGGCGCCAGTTCCACGTGATAAATGGCGCCGCCGGCGCTGCCAGGGTTGAGGTGGCGCCGCTGCGTCAGCCGCCAGTCGCCAAACGCGGGCGCGCTCCAGTCCGGTGCATCGCTGGTGCCGGCCAAGTGGCTCAGGTGCTGGAACCATTGCTCAATGGCGGCGCTGGCGCTGCGGTCGACTTCGATGCGCTCGAACAGGCGCGACGCGCCCTGCCCCGCCAGCCAGGCATCGAGCGCGCGGCCGAAGCCGCAAAATTGGCCATAGCTGCGGTCGCCCAGGGCCAGCACAGCATAGTGCAATTGCGGCAGCGCAATCTCACCCGTCATCAAGCGGCCCATGAAGACAGCCGCATTGTCGGGCGCGTCGCCTTCGCCATACGTGCTGACCAGGAACAAGGCCCGTTCCGCCTGTTGCAGATCAGCGGCTGTCACTTCGGCCAGCGCACACAGGCGCACGGGGATGCCGGCCAGCTGCAGGCTCTGCGCCGTTTGCGCGGCCAGTTCCTCGGCATTGCCCGTCTGGCTCGCATACGCCACCAGCCAGGGCCGGCTGTTGACCAGCGCCGCCTTGGCCGCGTCGGACGTGCGGCGTTTGGCGCGCGCGCGCAGCCAGGGCGCCAGGCACACGCCCGCATAACTGAGGGACAGGGCGGCCAGCAAGGCCAGCCGCGTCGTATCGTGCGTAAAAATCATGGAATTAATCGTTCATTCGTCGAGCATGGCCAGCATGTGGCTGCTCAGCGTTTCGTGGTAGCCGTGGCCGTCGCGCTGCAGGAAGCGCGCGGCCAGGCCCTGTTCTTCTGCCAGCGCCATGCCGGCCTCGACGCCCAGCACGGTCAGGGCCGTCGACCAGGCGTCGGCCGCCATGCATTGCTCGTGCACGACGGTGACGGAAGCGAGTTGATTGGCGATCGGCATGCCGCTGCGCGGATCGATGGTGTGCGAGAAACGCACCGTGCCGTCCTCGAAGAAACGCCGGTAATCGCCCGACGTCGCCACGGACAAGCCGTGCAGCGCCAGCAGCATTTCCGCCGGATGCCGCTCGGTATTGGCGCCATCGACCTGTTCCAACATCACCCACCACGGCTTGCCGTCGGGCTTGCTGCCGGCGCCGCGCAGTTCGCCGCCCACTTCGACCAGGTAATGGTGGATGCCCTGGCTGTCCAGGTAGCGGGCCAGGCGGTCCACGCCATAGCCCTTGGCGATGGCGGACAAATCGAGCTGCAAGCCGCCCGGCTGGCGCGCGCGGCGGGCCGGCAAGTCCAACTCCAGGCGGCGGCGCTGGCCTTGCGCCAGCAGCAGGGCCACGCTATCGTCTTTTGGCGGCAAAAAGCCCGGTTCATCGTAGCGATGGCGGGGGCCGAAGCCCCACAGATTGACGAGGGCGCCCGCGCACGGGTCGTACGCGCCGCCCGACGCTTGCGACACGTGCATGGCAAAGCCCAGCACCTCGCAAAACGCGGCGGGCAGGCTGTGCCAGCTGCCTGGCTCGGCCCGGTTGAAGCGACCCAGGTCGGACTCGTCGCTCCAGTGGCTCATTTGCGCCACGACCAGGTCCAGCTGCTGCTGCAAGCCCTGCTGCAGGTCGGCGCTGCCCGCGCGTCCCGGCATGGCGGACTCGAGCAGGCGCACCGACCAGCTGGTGCCCATGGACAAGCCGCGCAAGTCCCGGATCGCGGCGCCGGGCGGCGCGGCCTGATCGGAAATATGCTGCGGCAGCAGGACCCGGCGCATCGGCGCTCTCGTGACGATGCCGCCGCTTACTGCGGCAGCACTTCCACGGTGGCCGCGTACGTCATGCGGCGCTCGGGCATCACCGGCGGCTGGCCGGCCACGGCCGGTGCGGCCGCTGGCCAGGTGCTGCTCAGGTAATACATGCCGGCCGCCGGCACAGTGAACGTGATCTCGCCCTTGGCATCCGTGCTCTGGCGGATTTCACCGAGCACGCCACGGTAGCGCACGCCGCCTGGCACCAGGCTGAAGGCCTGGTTCGCCGCCGGCTTGCCATCGACGAGGAAGCGCCACGTGGCTTTCTCGCCCGCGCGCAAATCGTTCGGGTGCGTCACGGGCACGAATTCCAGGCCCACGCCGGTCGGCTTGAACACTTCCGTGCTGGTTTCGCCATTGCTGAAGAAAGTTTCCAGGCGCGCTGCCGTGCGCGTGATTTTCAGCTCTTGCGCGTCGGCCGGCACTTCCTTCTTGAACGTCTCTTCGTTGCCGCGGAAACGCTTCTGCTCGCCCTTGAGCTTGTAGCTGCCCATCACATTTTGCGACACGATGGCCGCCTTGTACGTGCCCGGCTTTTCCATTTTTACGTCGAAGACGCTGCGCAAACGGCCCGTGACCGTGTTCGCCGGCGTAACCTTCGCGCCATCCGGACCGGTGACTTGCAGCGCATCCAGGCGCAGCGGCTGGTGGTCGATATCGAACAGGCCGTCGGAAACGGCCGCGTCCACCGTCACCCAGGCGTCCTTGCTTTCCACCATCGTGCTCGATGGCACCATCCAGCCGCGGTGGGCGTGGGCGTTCATGGCCAGGCCGGCCAGGGCCACGGCGATCAGGGATTTGTTGAATTGCTTGAACATGATGTGCGCCTTATGGTTTGAGTTGGACGACGACATTGCCGAGTTCTTCCTTGCCCTTGGCAGGCACGGACTGGGCCGATTTCAGCGGCCACTGGAACGGAACGCGCACCAGTTCGCGTCCGCCCGCTTCGCGCGCCGCTTCCACGACCACCTGGTATTCGCCGGCCGGCAGCTTGTCGAGCAAGGCTTTGGCGCCGGGGAATGTCAGCGTATGTTCGCCGGGCGCGCGCGTGGCGCCGCTGACGCCGTCAACGGGCATGGCCAGGTCGCGGCCGCTCTTGCGCCACCATTGACGCATGTCCTTCAGCCATTTTTCACCGGCCTTGTCCTTCTTTTTCACGTCATACAGCACGGCCAGATTGCCAACGACCTTCTGATCCGCCGTTTCCAGCCACGCTGCCACGTAGGGACGGTGGTATTCCGCCACGTTCAGTTGCGGCAGTTCAATCTTGAGGGACAGGTCGGCAGCCATCGCCGACGTACCGATCAGGGGAAGGCCAAGCGCCAGGGAGTAGCGTAATTTCATGGTGTGCCTGTAAAAAGGAAAAATAAAAACATCAGTGGATAAACAGCAAGGCGATCGCGCAAGGTATCAAGATACCGAGGCCCACCATCGGCCAGGTAAATGGCCGGTTGGCCGCGTGGAACTTCAAAATCAACAAACCCGTCAGGCAAAACACGATGCAGGCGCCGGCAAAGATGTCGATGAACCAGCTCCAGGCCACGCCCGTGTTGCGGCCCTTGTGGACATCGTTGAGCCAGGACACCCAGCCCCGGTCCGTCAATTCATATTCGGCGGCCCCGTCTTCGAGGCCGATGCGCACCCAGGCGTCGCCACCCGCCTTGGGCAGCGGCAGATACACTTCGTCGCTTGACCATTCGGCGGGACGCCCGCCCGCATTGAGCGACCATTGCTGCTTGAGCCAGGCTTCGGCGGCCGCCGGCATCGGTGCGTTGGCGCCATCGTGCTTGGCGGCATACGCGGCCAGTTCCGTGACGAGGGGCGCCGGCAACGCCGCCTTCTGGCGCGTGATCGCCGGCTTGGCTTCGATCTGGCCGGCGTGGTTCAAAGTGATGCCGGTAATGGCGAACAGAAACATGCCCAGCAGGCAAAGCGCTGAGCTGATCCAATGCCATTGATGCAAGTTCTTCAGCCAGACGGCGCGGCTGGCGTTGTTCCTGGCCTTGTCTGCGGCGCCCGCATCAGCCATCAATCGCTCCCGGCAAGGAGCGGGCCAGGTGGCGCGACAAGTCAGTGTGCTTCATTCCCATCCTTCAATCAAAGTGCATGCTTATATTTTCAAACAAATGATAATGATTATCATTTATTAAGTCAATACATGGGGCGCCCCGCCGGGCCAGCGTTTTGTAACAGCTTTGAAACAAAGCTGGCCTGCTACGTAAGCTGCCGTACAGAGCCGCTTGCCGCACCCCGCCTATGCTGTTGTTCAGGACAATCAAACAGGAGCAAGCACATGCAACAGTATTCCAGCGAACAACTGGCCAACATCGCGGCCAAGATCAAGGACGTCAAATTCGGCATGCTGACCACCAGCGACGACATGCGCACGCTCACCAGCCGGCCGCTGACGCAGCAGCAGGTCGACAGCGAAGGGCAAATCTGGTTTTTTGTCTCGGACGATGCCGCTTACACGCGCGACTTGCTGAACAATCCGCAAGTCAACGTCAGCTTTGTCGACACGGGCGACAGCCTGTATGTGTCCGTCTGCGGCCACGCGCAGCTGCTGAAAGACCGCGCCAAGGCGGAGGAATTGTGGAATCCGCTGGTGAAAGCGTGGTTCCCGGGCGGACTCGACGACCCGAAGCTGTCGCTGATCAAGGTGACGATACAGTCGGCCGAATATTGGGATAGCAGCGCCAGCAAGATGATGCAATTCTATGAAATGGCCAAGGCCGCCATCACGGGCGAGCCGCCGAAAGACATGGGCGAACACGGCCGGGTCGAGCTGTAGCAGACTTTTTCTATTTTACCCGGGTGTTATTGACTTTCAATTTAACCCGGGTAAAATTGCCTGCATTCCCCATGGAGGCAAGACATGCATACCAATCCCCCTGCAGCAGCTCAGCTCACCGCCTTCGCCGGCAAACGCAAAGTGGCCGCCGGCCCCTTGCACGCGGTCGCGCAATCATTGAAAGAACTGGTGACGCGCGAACCCGACGCGCAGATCCTGATTTTCGACGACGCCAGCGGCAGCCAGGTCGACCTGCACCTGCATGGCAGTCTGGCCGATGTGCTGCAGCGCCTGCCACGCGCGGCCACGCCGGCGCCGCAGGAAGACACTCCCGCGCGCACGGCGGGACGGCCGAAACTGGGGGTGGTGGCGCGCGAAATCACTTTGCTGCCCCGTCACTGGGAATGGCTGGCAACGCAGCCGGGCGGCGCTTCCGTGGCCTTGCGCAAACTGGTGGAACACGCACAGCGCGGCAACAAGGCGCACGACGAACAGCGCCAGGCGCGCGAAGCGGCCTATAAAGTCATGAATGCGCTGGCCGGCGACGCGCCCGGCTTTGAGGAAGCGAGCCGCGCCCTGTTCGCCGGCAAGCAGCCGGCGTTCCTCGCGTGCGTGCAGAACTGGCCAGCCGACGTGCGCGAACACGTCTTGCAGCTGGCACAGCGGGGATGGTCCGAAGGTTAAGCGAAGGTTGGAAGATCAGACGCCCGTGCTGCCCGTGGTATCGGGCGCATCGTCGGCGCTCTGCCGGCTCTGCCCGGCGGAGCCGGCCTGGTGATGGGGCAAGCGGTCCGCGCGCCGCACTTCGCCGATGGAAAACAGATCGTCGCCGATATCGAGGCCTTGCTCGCTATCGACCAGCACAAAGTTCTCGGCCGAATCGGCCGTGCTTTGCTTGCTGCCCGCCGTGGCCGGCGTGCCACCCTGCTTATTGCCGGGCTGCGGCGTAGTGGAGTTACCCATCATCTTCTCCCTGATCGTGAGTGCGTGAGTGCGGATTGACTGCGTTCACTACGTTGACTGTGCGTGGGCCATGGCCGGCGCAGCTATTTCATCATAGTCCATGCCTGCTGCGATACATCAAAATTTTTGCGCTAGCCAGCGGTAGCCAAATAAGCGCGGCCCTGGTCAGCGGCGCGCCTGTCTTCCGCTGGCCAGGGCCCATTGCTACTTTCTACTGCTTACCAGGCACTACTTGTTGCGCGACCCCGAGCTGGAACCGGAACCGCCGCTTTGCTTGTTGCCACTGTCGCGGCCGCCATCCTGGTTCATGCTGGCATTGTCGCGCGAGCCGCTGGAGCTGGAGGCGCTTTGCCGGTTGCCATCATTCTTGTGGCTTTGGCTGCCTGCACGGCGTGCCTCTTCCGACGTGAACTCATGCGCCGTGCCCTTTTCATGCGCGGCACGTCCGCCTTCGCTGGCGATTTCACGCTGCTGGGCGGGATCCATGGAAGCGAAACCCCGTTTGCTGGTATCGCTTTGCTTGTTGCCACCGCTGCTGCCACTACTGGTTTTACTACCTTGCTGTTTATTGTCGCTCGATGTGGCCATGATAATCTCCTTGATCGATGGAATCGGAAACAGTGCAAACCATGCAATTCTTCCCCCTCGCATGGCAAGGGAACCGTCATCTTAGTGCGCACATGGGGTACAGGAAATAGGAGGATGGCAAGAGTGCATGTAGGATGAGTCCCGCCTACGGTGGCGTAGTTACTTTCAGTTTTCCACCAAAAGTACCAAACACTCAGCAGTTAGCCGGTAGCGGAAAAATCGCCGCGTCTGCCGTCACGTAGACGCGCTCGCCAGCACCCGGGCGCACCGCATGGCCGCCCGTGAAAGCACCAAACGAGGGCAAGATGGCGCGTTGCCGGCCCAGCAGGAAACACGGCAAGCGCAAGCCGCCCCTACCAGTGCGCAAGTGGAACACGGGATGCACGTGGCCGGCCAGCACATAGCCGGGCGCCACGGTATCCGGATGATGGCAGAACGACAGCCTGCCCACCTGGTGCGGTTCATCGACCATGCGTATCGCCAGCGTGGCGGCCGGGTCGCCCGCATGCGCATCGTGGTTGCCGCGCACTACCGTCAGGCGCAAGTCCCGATGGCGCGCGCGCCAGGCCAGCATGGCCGCCACGGTAGCGGGCGCATGCGCGGCGCGCGCGTGCAGGAAGTCGCCAAGAAAGACGATTTCCTCGCAAGCGTAACTGGCCAGCAAGGCGTCGAGCGCCAGCAGGTTGTGCGTCGTGGTGCCGCGCGGCACGGGCACGCCCAGCGCGCGAAACGCGGCCGCCTTGCCGAAATGGATGTCGGCGATGACCAGCATCCTGCGCGCCGGCCAATAGATGGCCTTGTGCGCCAGCAGCCAGACGATCTCGCCATCCAGCTCCACCACGCAGTGTGCCTGCGGGCCACTCATGCGGCCGCCTTTTCCAGCGCGCTGACCAGGCGCGCCACCCGGTCCGACAGCTTTTCCGTCGTCAGCTGTTCGCGGAAGCGCTCGACCATCAGGCCGAAGGCAAATGGCGATGCCCGTTCCAGCGCTTGCAGGGAAATGCGCCGTCCATGCAGCTCGCGCAAGGTGGCGCGCAGGCGCGTCAATTCCAGTTCCTGTTCCAGCACTTCGCGCTGCGCCTGCGTGAGCAGCAGATTGGCCGCATCGTGCTTGCGGAACACTTCAAAAAACAGCGAGGACGAGGCCTGCAACTGGCGCGCGCTTTTCGGCTGGCCCGGATAGCCCTGGAACACGAGGCCGGCGATGCGGGCGATTTCGCGGAAGCGCCGCTGCGACAATTCCGTCGCATTCAGGCTGGCCAGCACGTCCTCGAGCAAGTTGTCGGTGCTGAACAGGGCAAGATCGGCGCCGCTGGCACCCGACAACAGCGGCGCAAAATCGATGTCGTCCGCGCCCAGCAATTCAAAGCCGTAATCGTTGACGGAGATCGACAAGGTCGCCGGCTGCACGCGCGCGATGCGGTAGGCCAGCAAGGACGCCAGGCCCAGGTGCACGGAGCGTCCCGCAAACGGATACACGAACAGGTGGTGGCCTTCGCGGCTGGACAAGGTTTCCAGCAGCAAGGTCGCGCGCGTAGGCAGGCTCGACCATGCCTGCTGGATGGCCAGCAGCGGCGCCAGCGCGCGCATTTCCGGGCCGCTGGCCTTGCCCTCCTGCGCCAGTTGCAACTGGTCCAGCACGGCATGCGCGAGTTCCGACGACAGCGGCATCTTGCCGCCCTGCCAGCGCGGCACGGCGCCGCGACTGCCGGTTGCGCGCCGCACGTAGGCCGTCATTTCGTGCACGCGCACGAATTCCAGGATGCGCCCGCCGAACAGAAAATGGTCGCCCTGCTTCAGGCGCGCGATGAACGATTCCTCGATACTGCCGATGCGGCCGCCACCGAGGAACTTGACCTGGATCGCCGCCTCCGACACGATGGTGCCGATGCTCATGCGGTGGCGCCGCGCCAGGGCCACGTCCGGCACGCGGTACACGCCTTCCTCGTCCGGCAGCACTCTCCGGTATTCCGGATACACGGTCAGGCTTTGCCCCCCGCGCGCGACGAAATCGAGCGCCCATTGCCACTCGTCCAGGGTCAGGTGGCGGTAGGACCAGGCCGCGCGCACTTCCGCGTACAAGTCCGGCGACGTAAAACCGCCGCCCAGCGCGATCGTCACCAGGTGCTGCACCAGCACGTCGAGCGGCTTGTCCGGCACGGGCCGCGCTTCCAGGTGGCCTTGCGCCAGGGCAGTGCGGGCAGCGGCCGCTTCCAGCAATTCCAGGCTGTTGGTGGGTACCAGGGTGACGCGCGAAATGCGCCCCGGCGCGTGACCGCTGCGCCCGGCCCTCTGCACCAGGCGCGCGATGCCTTTCGCGCTGCCCACCTGCAGCACGCGCTCGACGGGCAGGAAATCAACGCCCAGGTCCAGGCTGGACGTGCACACGACGGCTTTCAGCTCGCCCGTTTTCAGGTGCTGCTCGACCCACTCGCGCACTTCGCGGTCCAGCGAACCGTGGTGCAGGGCGATCAAGCCCGCCCAGTCGGGCCGCGCATCGAGCAGGTGCTGGTACCACAGCTCGGCCTGCGAACGCGTATTCGTAAACACCAGGGTGGTGGCGCTGCCCTCGATCTCGGCGATCAACGGTTGCAGCATCTGGATGCCCAAGTGCCCACCCCAGGGAAAGCGGGTGGGGTTGACGGGAATCAGACTGTCGACGAGGATGCGCTTCTTGACTTTGCCTTCGACCAGCACGCCGGCGTTTTCCGCGCCCAGCAAGACGTCCTGCGCCTGCCGCAAATTACCCAGAGTGGCCGACAGGCCCCACGTCATCAATGCGCCATGCCAGCGGCGCAAGCGGGCCAGCGCCAGCTGCACCTGCACGCCGCGCTTGCTGCCCATCAGTTCGTGCCACTCGTCGACGATCACGGTTTCCAGCAGGCTGAAACGTTCGCGGGCATCCGCCTGGCTCAGCATCAGGGACAGGCTTTCCGGCGTCGTGACGAGCACCTCGGGCCAGGCCTTCGCCTGCCGCGCCCGCTGCGCCGCGCTCGTGTCGCCCGTGCGCGCCTCGATGCGCCAGCCGGGGGCAAGCTCCGCGCCCGAGGCTTGCAGCGCGCGCACCGTGTCGGCCGCCAGCGCCCGCATGGGCGTGATCCACAGCACGCGCAAGCCCTGCTTTCGTCCCTTGCGTTGTAGTCGCTCGGCGCGCAGCAAGGCGCCGAACCAGACGGCATACGTCTTGCCGGAGCCCGTGCTCGCGTGCAGCAGACCGGACTGGCCCTGTGCAGCCGCACGCCAGACGGCGCGCTGGAACGGGAACACCGCCCAGTCGCGCGCGTCAAACCACGTATCGATACGCTGCGCCAGCGCGCTTTTGCTCATGTGGCCTGGACCAGCATGGCCTTCAGCGTGGCCAGCGTGTCCGCATCGGCGATGGCCTTGTCGTCACGCCGGCGCAGGATGCGGGGAAAGCGCACGGCGATGCCCGCCTTGTGGCGGCTGGACGCGGCGATGCCTTCGAAGCCGATCTCGAACACCATCGTGGGCTTGACGCTGCGCACGGGGCCGAATTTTTCTATCGTCGTCTTGCGGATGGCGGCATCGACTTGCCCGATCTCCGCATCCGTCAAGCCCGAATACGCCTTGGCGAACGGCACCAGCTTGCGCTCGCCTTCCTCAACGTCATCCCACACGGCAAACGTGTAATCCGTGTACAGCGACGCGCGCCGGCCATGGCCCGCCTGGGCGTAGATCAGCACGGCGTCGATCGAATACGGGTCAATCTTCCACTTCCACCAGGTGCCCACGTCTTTCGTGCGGCCCACGCCATACGCGGCAGACATGGCCTTGAGCATCATGCCCTCCACCCCGCGCGCCCGCGATTCGCTGCGGATGGCCGCCAGTGCCTCCCAGCTTGCCGCCGCTATGCGCGGCGACAAACGCAGCGCGGGAGCATTTACCTGCGCCACTACGCTTTCCAGCAGCGCGCGGCGCTCGAGCTGGGGCAGCTGGCGCACGTCCACGCCATCGAGTTCCAGCACATCGTAGGCCACGAGCACGGCCGGCAGCTCGGCCAGCAGCTTGGACGACACGCTCTTGCGGCCCATGCGTTGTTGCAGATCGGCAAATGGCGCGGGCACGTCGCCCGGCTGCCAGATAAGGATTTCGCCATCGAGCACGGTTCCCTCGGGCAAGGCCAGCTGTGCCAGTTCGGGAAAACGCTCCGTGATCAATTCCTCGCCACGCGACCACAGCCAGTTCACGCCCTCTCGGCGCAGCAGCTGGGCACGCATGCCGTCGTATTTCCATTCGACCAGCCAGTCGCCGATGTCGCCGAGGTTCTGCGGCTCCGCCTGCAAGGGATGGGCGAGGAAAAACGGGTACGGCTGGCCGCCGCGCAGCGCATGTTCACCGTCCGACTGCGCCGCGATCAGCTTGAGAAATCCAGCGCCTGTGGGGCTGACCTTGCCATCGGTCCAGCCCATCAGGCGCTGGGCGATCAGCTTGCTGTCGACGGCGGCAATGGAGGCCAGCGCGCGCGTCACCAGCAACTTTGACACGCCCACGCGAAAGCCGCCGCCGATCAGTTTGATCAGCAGGAAGCGTTCGCGCGTTTCCAGCTCGTCCCAGTAGGCCAGCAAGTCGGTGCGGATGGTCTCGGGCGGCGCGCCGCGCAACGGCGCGATGCGCTGCTCGACCCACTCGGCCAGGCCGATATCGCTGCGTTTGGCTGGCGCGGGCAGGATCAGGGCGATGGTTTCGGCCAGGTCGCCGACGGCGTGATAGGCCTCGTCGAACAGCCAGGCGTCAAGGCCAGCCCGCTCGGTCGCATACTCGCGCAGCAACTTGGTGGGCACGGCCTGGCGCGGCTTGCCGCCGGCCAGGAAATACACGGCCCAGGCCGCGTTTTCCGGAGAGGCGCCGCGAAAATACGCTTGCAGCGCCGCCAGCTTGCGGCTGGTGGACGTCGTCTCGTCGAGTTCCGCGTACAGCCGGGCAAAGTCACGCATGGGTGACGTCCTCCGCTGCCGTGGACACGCCGGGCACGCCGTCATCGGCCTCGTCGTCGCCATACTCCGTCTCGAAGCCGCCCGCCTGCCAGCCGTTCTGCTGCAGCCAGCGCACCATGACGGGAATCGAGCCGTGCGTGACGATGATGCGTTCGGCCTGCGTGGCCGTGATCGCTTGCATCAGGCCGGGCCAGTCGGCATGGTCGGACAGGACGAAACCCCGGTCCACGCCACGCCGCCGGCGCGCGCCGCGCAGCAGCATCCAGCCGCTGGCGAACGCATCGCTGTAGTCGCCGAAGCGCTTCATCCATGGCGAACCGGCGGCCGACGGCGGCGCGATCACCATCGCCGTTTTCAGGGCCGCCTTGTCTGTCACGTCGCTCACCATGACGGTGGCAGGCAAGGCCACGCCCGATTCGCGGTAGACCTGCGTCAAGGCCTGCGCCGCGCCATGGCAGATGATGGGTCCGATGGAAGGGTCGAGCCCCGCCAGGATGCGCTGCGCCTTGCCGAAGGCATAGCAGAACAGCACGCTGGTGCGCCCTTCGGCCGCATTCCTGCGCCACCACTGCTTGATTTCATCATTGATTTCCTGCGGCGCCTGCCAGCGGTAGATGGGCAGGCCGAACGTCGATTCCGTAATAAAGGTATCGCAGCGCACGGGCTCGAACGGTACGCACGTGGGGTCCGGCTGCAGCTTGTAGTCGCCCGACGCCACCCACACTTCACCGCCCACTTCCATGCGCACCTGGGCCGAGCCCAGCACGTGGCCGGCCGGATGCAGCGACACTTGCACGCCATGGTGTTCGATGGTCTCGCCATACGCGAGGCCCTGGATGGACACGGCGCCCAAGCGCGCGCGCAGCATTTGCTCGCCGGGCGCGGCGCACAGGTAATGCCGGTGCCCGACACGCGCATGGTCGGCATGCGCATGCGTGATGATGGCGCGCTCGACGGGACGCCACGGGTCGATGTAGAACTGCCCCGGCACACAGTACAAGCCTTCCTTGCGCACCACCACCATGTCTGCCATGCCCTGCCCCCTGCGTTAAAAAAAGCGCGTTGGAATGGGCTGATTCTAGCGCTCTTGCGCCAAATCACTGTTCGGCAGCGCACCATGGGTTCACGCGGGAACGACGAACTCCGCCATGAAGGTACGCGTGGTGTTTTCCGGAAAGGCAATGGTGACCTGGTCGCCCGCCACCGACAGCACGGTGCCGATCTGGTAGCGCGGTACGCGCACGCGGCTGCCGACGGCGATCTGGGGCGCCGGCGCAGGTACTTGAGCAGGCGCTGGCAACTCATCCAGGGAGATGGGCGCGGCCAGCGCCGGCGGCGACTGGCAATTGTCGCAGGTGCAGCAGCGCTCGAAATCGCCGGCATCGCCAAAGTAATCGAGCAGCAGTTTCCAGCGGCACAGGCCGCTTTGCGCATACGCCACCATCTGCTCGAGCGCCTGCTTGTCGCGCTCCTGCTTGTCGACATAGATCTGCGCCAGCTGCGCATACGCAGGCGTGGCGTCCGACAGGGCTGTCAAGCGGTAGCCGAGCTTGCGGTCCTGGCGCAGCAGCTTGCCGTCCTTTAACAATTTCAGGCACACCTTCAAGTGGCCGTCGGAAAACTCGGGCAAGCGCGCTGCCAGCGCGGCGAACGCGAACGTGGCCGGCAATTCTTGCGCGGCCGCCACGAGGGCGGCCAGTTCTTCGGCCGTGGGATAGTGCTTGACCAGAAAGAACTGCTGCACCCGCTTGTCTTCCTGGAAGTACAGCAAGGTGCAGTCGGCGGGCAAGCCGTCGCGCCCCGCCCGGCCCGATTCCTGGTAGTACGCTTCCAGATTGGCCGGCACCTGCAAGTGGATGACGAAGCGCGTGTCGGGCTTGTCGATGCCCATGCCGAACGCGTTGGTGGCGACCATGATGCGGCGCTCGCCGTTCATGAACAAATCCTGGTTGTGCTTGCGCTCGCGCGCCGCCAGCTTGCCGTGGTAGCACGTGGCGCTCTCGCCCAGTTCCGCCAGCCGCGCCGCCAGGTCCTCGACGGCCTTGACGGTGGCCGCATACACGATGCCCACGCCCGTTGTCTCGCGCAGCAGGCGCAAGACTTCGTCCTGTTTCTCTCCGGCATTCGTCACCTGGATCACGCGGTAGCGCAAATTGGCGCGGTAGATGCCCGTATTGATGACCTGCAGCTTGCGCGCTTCGAGCTGCGCGTCGATATCGTCTATCACTTCCCCGGTGGCCGTGGCCGTCAGCGCCAGCACGGGCGGACGGCCCAGCGCGCGCAGGGCGGCCGCGATTTCCAGGTAGGCGGGACGGAAGTCGTGGCCCCACTGGGAAATGCAATGGGCTTCATCGATGACGACCAGGCTGGGCGGCGCGCTGGCCAGCAAGGACAGGAACTCGGGCATCGCCAGGCGTTCCGGCGTGCAAAAGATGATGAGCCTGCCGCCCTGGGCGATGCGGGCGATGGCGTCGTCCTCTTCGGCGCGCGACAGGCTGCTGTTGAGCTGCACGGCCGTAATGCCCAGTTCGTGCAGCTTTTCCAGCTGGTCTTTCATCAGCGAAATCAGCGGCGACACGACCAAGGTGGCGCCCGGCAACAGCGCGGCGGGCAACTGGTAGCACAGGGACTTGCCGCTGCCGGTGGGCATGATGGCCAGGGTGTCGCGCCCGGCCAGCACGCTGTCGATGACTTCCTGCTGGCCCGTGCGCAGCCGCGCCACGCCGAAGACCGAGCGCAGCAGGCGCTGGATGTGCCGACCGGACTTGTTCACCGAAGCGGACTTGTTCACCGAAGCATGCATCATTGCCGTCCTAAAAGTAAAAGCACCATGCCGGCGCCCCTGCGCCAAGGTGAGTTACTTTACGGCCGGGTCTGGCGCACCGCCATAGGACGGGCGCCAGCGCTGACGTAGGAATTCAGGAAGCAAACAGGATGGCCCAGAACAGCATCAGCAAACCGGCAATCGACACGCACCACACGAGCGTGCGCACGACGGGCACGCCAAACGCGTACAGGGGCAGGTACAGCACGCGCGCGGCCAGGTACAGGGCGGCGCCGTACAGGGTCAGCGCGCTTTCCTGCGCCGTCACGTGGGCGATCAGCACGGCGGCGGCGAACAGGGGCAGGGTTTCGAACAGGTTCGCCTGGGCCCGCCGCAAGCGGCCCGTGATCTTGCCCACGGGCGGCCCGTCGCCGTCGCGCGCGCTCACGTTATAAGCCGTGCCCGTTTCGCGCGTGCGAAAAAGCGCGGGCAGGAGGATTTGCACCAGCGCCAGCACGAGGGTACAGGCCAGCATCGTCAGTTCAGGAGTCATCCATTTGCCTCTGCAGGGTGAGACGGGCAAGCCATGCCGGCGCATGCCCGTCAGGGTTGGTCGAGTGCCGCTTGCAACTCCAGCAAATCATAGGGCTTGCGCAAGACGCTGGCGGAAAAGCCCAGTTCATCCATCGACTCCTTGCCATAGCCCGTGGAAAAGATAATGCGCATGCCCGGTTTATCGCGCAGCACCATGCGCGCCAGCGCGATGCCCGACATGCCGGGCAGGCTGACATCCGTAAACAGGATATCGAAGTCTTGCTCGTTGAGCAGTTTCCACGCCGCCTCGCCATCGGACACGCCGCTGACCGTGTGGCCCAGCATGCCCACCAGTTCACACACCATCAGCTGCGAATCGAGATTGTCTTCCACCACGAGTATTTTCATCGATGTCGGCATGTCCCCCTGCGGAGCCAAAGCGTGGCCCGTCAAGTCCAGCCCCGGCGTGCCGCCCAACCCGCTGGCCGACGTGCTGTCGGCCAGCGGGGCGCCGGACCGTTCAAACTGGCGCGCGCGCATTTGCTGCTGGCGGTTGGCCAGCACATGGCGCAGCTTGCGCGCCAGTTCTTCGCGCCGGTACGGTTTGCTGAGCAATTCAACTCCCGCGTCGAGTCTGCCCTCGTGCACGATGACATCCTGCGCGTAGCCCGACGTAAACAGCACGGCGATATCGGGCTGCAACTCGCGCGCCTGGCGCGCCATCTCCGTGCTGCTGACGGGACCGGGCATGATCACGTCCGTAAACAGCAAGTCGATCTGCGCACCGCTGTGCAGCACGGCCAGCGCGCTTTCGCCATCCTCGGCCTTGAGCACCTTGTAGCCGAGCGCACCGAGCATGTCGACCACGGTCGTGCGCACGCCCACGTCGTCTTCCACCACGAGCACCGTTTCCGTGCCGCCCGTGACGACGCAGCTCAATTCCAGCTCCTCGTCCGCTTCGGCCATCAGGGAACGGGGCAAATAGATTTTGACTCCCGTACCCACGCCAGGTTCACTGTAAATGCGGATATGGCCGCGGCTTTGCGCGACAAAGCCATACGCCATCGACAGGCCCAGGCCCGTGCCCGCGCCTTCCGGCTTGGTGGTGAAGAACGGTTCGAATGCGCGCTGCAGCACGGAACCGCTCATGCCACGGCCCGTATCGGTCACGGACAGCATCACGTACTGCCCGGCAGGCACGTCGACCAGGTTGTGCACATACTGTTCGTCGAGCACGACATTGCCCAGCTCGATGGTCAGCTTGCCCACGCCATCCATGGCGTCGCGCGCATTGATGGCCAGGTTGAGGATGACGTTCTCGATCTGGCCACGGTCGACCAGGGTATTCCACAACCCGCCACCGCCCACCAGCACGATGTCGATCGCTTCGCCCAGGGCGCGCCGCAGCAACGCATCCATGTTGCGCACCACGCGCGCCAGGTCGGCCACCACCGGTTGCAAAGGCTGGCGCCGGGCAAACGCCAGCAAATGCGACGACAGCTTGGCGCCCCGCTCGACGGCGGCAATCGCCGTGTCCAGGCGCTGGCGCATGAGGCCATCCGTGCCCGCCAGGTGCTGCAGCAAATGCAAATTGCCGGAAATGATTTGCAGCACATTATTGAAATCGTGCGCGATGCCCCCCGTCAGCTGGCCCACGGCTTCCATCTTTTGCGCCTGGCGCAAGGCGTCTTCCGCCTTCGTGCGCTCATTGACTTCCTGTTCGACCCTGTGCTCGAGCGTTTCGTTCAATTCATGCAGCGCTTTTTCCACGCGGCGCCGGTCCGTGATGTCCGTCTTGACGGCGATCAAGGAACGCGTCTGTCCCTGTTCATCGACCAGGCGGCTGACATTGCTCGACACCCACACTTGCGAGCCATCGGGCTTCAGGTAGCGTTTTTCCAGCGAGAACGATTCGCCCGTTTCCACCAGGTGCTGGAACAGCACGCTGTTGCCGGGCACGTCCGCCGGGTGCATGATGTCGTTCATGTTCAGGCTCAGCAGCTCTTCGGCCGAGCGGCCCAGCATGCGGCACAGGGCGCCGTTGACCCTCTGGAAACTGCCGTCGAGGCCCAGCTCGGACAAGCCCACCGAGGCCTGGCCGAAAATGGCCGCCATGCGCTCCTGGCTGGCGTTCAGTTCATCCTCGATCTGGCGCCGCTCCGTCACGTCGAACGACACGCCCACATAGCGGCGCTGGCCCGGCACGCGGCCAGCCACCACCTCGCCCTGGCGCGCGATCCAGCGCAGCGCGCCATCGGCAGGACGGCGGATGCGGTACTCCACGTATTCGAGGGGATTGGGCGCCACGTCCAGCTTGCTCGGCCCGACCTTCTCGTGGTCGCGCACATCGACCAGGCTTACCAGCAGGCGCTCCGTTACTTCTTCCTCGTCGGCAATGCCCCACAGGCGGCGGAAGGTGGGCGACACCAGCATCGCGCCCGTCTCGGGGAACCATTCGAAGGTGCCGATGCCGCCCGCCTGCTGGGCCAGGCGCAAGCGCTCCTCGCCTGCCATGCGTTCGGTGACGTCGATGCCTTCGACGAGGATGCCCGTGACCGCGCCCTCGTCATCCTTGATGGGCTGGTAGACGAAGTCGATCTGGCGCTGGCCCGTCTGCCCGTCCGCCGTCTGCAAATCCACCTTCACCTGGCGTCCCTCGTACGGTTCGCCCGTGCGGTAGACCTGGTCGAGCAGTTCGATGAATCCTTGCTCCTTGACTTCAGGCAAGGCCGCTTCGACTGTCTTGCCCAGCAGATCGCGATGACCGACCAGGCGCAGATAATGTTCATTCGCCAGCTCGAACACGTGCCGCGGCCCGCGCAGCATGGCCATGAAGCTGGGCGCCTGCTGGAACAGGGCGCGCAGCAGCGCGCGTTCCTCGCCCAGGCGTCGGTTGGCCGCGCGCACGGCCTCGCTCTCGGCCTGCAATATGGTGTTGAGTTCGCCCAGTTCGGCCGTGGCCAGCTTCAGCTGGCGCCCCTCTTCCATGCGCGCCGTCAATTCCAGCGCCGTGCACAGCACGCCATCGACCTGGCCGTCGGCGCCATGCACTGGCGTGTAATACAGGTCGAAACAGACATCCGCGCGCTGGCCGTCGCGCAACAGCGGCAGGCAGCATTCGCGGTGCACCTGCGTCTCGCCGCGCAGTCCCGCTTCGAGGATATGCGCGTTCCAGTCCCAGATTTCGGGCCAGACGGCCGGCACCGTGCCGCCCAGCGCCGCCGGATGGCGCGCCCCGGCGATCTGGATGTAGTCGTCGTTGTAAATCATCACGTGCTGCGGGCCCCACATCAGCACCATCGCCATCGGCGAATTGAGCACGATGTCGACGCTGGTGCGCAAATGGGCGGGCCAGCCATCGAGCGGGCCCAGGCTGGTGGCGGACCAGTCGCGCTGGCGCACCAGCTCGCCCATGTTGCCGCCGCCGCGCGGCCAGGCTGGCGCGCTCATGTCGCCATGTCCGCTTGCACGCGCACCTGGCACTGGCGCGGGATGCGCACGGTCGCCAGCGTGCCCTGCGCGGCCGTCGAACTGATCTCGACCGTGCCGCCATGGGCCTTGACGAACATGTTGACCGTGTACAGGCCCAGCCCCAGGCCCTGCGCCGTCCTGCGCTTCTCGCCCGCCTGCTGGAACGGCTCGAACAGGGTCGGCAGCAAGGCGGCCGGGATGACGCCGCGATTGGCGATGCGCAATTCAATGCTGCCGGCGTCGCGTCCGTCGAGGGCCAGTTGCACGGGCGCACCCGCCTCGCCATGTGTGATGGCATTGTTTAACAAATTCGAGATGACTTGCGACAGCAAACCCGCATCGCATTGCCCGTGCAGATTACCCACGCTGCTGACCTCGACCAGCGGGGTCTGCCCGGCCGTCTCGCACTCCTCGACGATGGCGCGCGCCAGCGCCAGGTAGTCGTGCGTGCTGCTGCGCAACTCCATCGTGCCCGAGCGGATGCGCGCCAGGTCCAGCAACTGGTCGACCATGCGCCCCATGCGCTTGGCGCTGCTTTCGATGCGCTGCGCCGTGACGATCACCTTCGGGTGGTCGCTCATCATCGGCAACAGCATGGCGCCGTTCATCACCACCGACAAGGGCGTGCGCAAGTCGTGACCCAGCACGGCCGTGAACAGTTCATTCAGGTGCAATGCGTGCTTGAGCTCGTCGAGCTGGGCCGACAATTCACGTCTCTGCTGGTACAGCTGGACCAGCACGGCCACCTTGCTTTGCAAGGCCTTCACGTCGATGGGTTTGTAGAGAAAGTCGACGGCGCCCGCCTCGTAGCCGCGGAAGCTGTAGCTCGGTTCGCGCGATGCCGCCGTCAGGAAAATCAGGGGAATGCTGCGCGTGCGCTCGCTGCCGCGTATCAGCTCGGCCAGCTCGAAACCATCCATGTGCGGCATTTGCACGTCGATCAGGGCCAGCGCCACTTCATGTGTCAACAGCAATTCCAGCGCTTGCGCGCCCGAGCTTGCCTTCAGGATGACAATACCGGGCCGTGCCAGCACGGCTTCGGCGGCGACCAGGTTTTGCGCGATGTCGTCAACGACGAGGATATGGATAGGTGCGGTCACGGAATCATCTTCAGGCATCGCAACGGCAAGATGCCATCGTGTTTCGATATGAACATCAACATTGTTTCAATTCTCACATATATTACACGCACTACACCACTCCCATTCACTTGTGTTCGCCATCGCCGAGCAATGCCAGGCTGGCGGCCATTTGCGGCAAATCGAGCACGCGGTCGGCACCGGCCAGCTTGAGCGCGGCCGCCGGCATGATGCCACAACTGGCCCGCTGCGGGTCTTGCACCCAAGCACTACCGCCCAGCTGCCGCACGCGCGCCAGGCCCGCCGCGCCGTCGGCCGAGGCGCCCGTCAGGATAATGGCCAGCATGGCGCGCCGGTATGCATACGCGGCCGTTTCCAGCAAGACATCGATCGACGGGCGCGAAAAATACACGGGCGCTTCCTGCGACAGGGAAAAACAACCATCGGGCTCGACTTGCAGGTGGTAGTCGGGCGGGGCGAAATACACGGTTCCGGCCTGCAGCGGTTCCTTGTCCTGCGCTTCGCGCAAGGGCAGCGCGCAGCGCGCCGCGTACAGATGCGGCAACTGGCTCGAGCGGCCTGGCGCCAGATGCAGCACCACCACGACGGCCGCGCGGCAGGTGGCGGGCAAGGCGCGCAGCACGATGCCCAGCGCTTCCACGCCGCCGGCCGAGGCGCCGATGGCGATCAGGCGCAGGCCGGCGGGCGGTGGCGCGACGTCGCAGCTTGGCAGCATGTCAGGCACGCTGGAAGATGCGTTCGGCCGGGCTCAGCTCGTTGAAGCTGTCCGCATGGCGGCTGAAATGCAGGCTTTCCTTCATGCCCAAGCCCAGGAAGCCCCGGTTCACCAGCGCTTCGCGGAACAGGCCCAGGCTGCGGTCCTGCAAGTCTTTATTGAAATAAATCATGACGTTACGGCAGGAAACCATGTGCACCTCCGAAAACACGCTGTCCGTCGCCAGGCTGTGGTCGGCGAAGACGAACTGGCGCCGCAAGCGCCGGTCAAAGATGGCGCCCTTGTAGGCGGCCGTGTAATAGTCGGACAGCGAGCGCTTGCCGCCCGCCAGCTGGTAATTCTCGCTGAACTGGGCGATGCGCTCGACCGGATAGATGCCCGCTTCGGCGGCGGCCAGCGCTTCCACATTGATGTCGGTCGCGTAGATCATGCTGCGCTCGAGCAAGCCCTCTTCTTCCAGCAAGATGGCCAGCGACCATACCTCTTCGCCGCTGCTGCAGCCGGCCACCCATATCTTGATCGAGGGATAGGTGTGCAGGATGGGCACGACTTTTTCGCGCAGGGCACGGAAATACGCGGGATCGCGGAACATCTCGCTCACTTGCACCGTAAAAAACTGCAGCATCTGCGCGAACATGGCTGGCTCGTGCAAGATGCGGTCCTGCAATTGCGACAGGCTGGCGCAGCCGAAGCGCTCCATGGCCTGGCGCATGCGCCGGCGCAGGGACGCCACGGAATAATCGCGGAAATCGTGCTGATAGCGCAGCAGTATTCCCTCAAGCAATAACTTCAGTTCTATATCGAAAATATCGTCATCTAACAACATCCACCTCATCGGATACCTGACCGTTGAACACGGTGCAACCTGCCAAATGCTAGCAGATCGTTGGCGATTATCCTGCAGAGAAAGTTTCAGTTAGGTACGCTGGCGTACACTCACGCGTTTTTTTCAGGCATCCACGCCCTTCATGCCTTCCTCCGTATAGCGCGCGCCTGCCGCCATACCCAAGGGAAAGGCCGCATTCATCGCCGCCAGTTCCGTCCCGTCCAGCCGCACGGCCAGCGCGCCGAGGTTGTCGTGCAGGTAGGCGATGCGCTTGGTACCGGGAATGGGAATGATGTCGTCGCCTTGCGCCAGCAGCCAGGCCAGCGCCAGCTGGGCCGGCGTGCAGCCTTTTGCGCGCGCGATGTCCTTGACCTGCGCGACGATGGCCTGGTTGCGCGCCAGGTTATCGGCGGCAAAGCGGGGATTGAACTGGCGAAAGTCGCCCGCATCGAGACTGCTCGCATCGGCAATGGCGCCCGTCAAAAATCCCCGGCCCAACGGACTGTAAGCAAAGAAACTGGCGCCCACGTCGCGGCAGGCGGCCAGCACGCCCTGCTCCGGTTCGCGCGTCCACAGGGAGTATTCGCTCTGCACGGCCGCCACGGGGCAGATGGCCGCCGCGCGCCGCAAGGTGGCGGCGCTCACTTCGCACAAGCCCACGGCGCGAATCTTGCCCTCTTGCCGCAGTTGCGCCAGCGCGCCCATCGATTCCTCCAGTGGCGTCTCGAGGTTCAGACGGTGCAGGTAAAACAGGTCGATGCGCTCCACGCCCAGGCGCGCCAGCGACGCTTCGCATGCCTGGCGGATGTAGGCGGGGGAATTGTCGACGCGGCGCGCATAACTGCCCGCCTCGCGCGCCAGGCCGCACTTGGTGGCGACCAGGGCCTGGCCGCGATGGCTGGCCAAAAAGCGCCCCAGCAATTGCTCGTTGTGGCCGAAACCGTAGGCGTCGGCCGTGTCGAACAAGGTCACGCCCGCCGCCAGGGCCGCTTCCAGGGTGGCCAGGGATTGCGCCTCGTCCGTGGCGCCATAGAATTCCGACATGCCCATGCAGCCCAGGCCCAGTGCCGAACTGGTCAAACCGCTATTGCCGATGCGTCGCTGTTGCATGCTGCTCTCCTCAGTTGTTGACTCGATGCCGCCAGTCTGGACCGCGCAGGCTGGCAAGGGAATGCCCGATTTCGTGATACCTTTCTGGTATGAGAACCCTCGATACCCACGCATTGACCCTGTTTTGCGCCGTCGCCCGCTGCCTGAACTTTCGCCAGGCGGCAGAGCAATTGCACATGACCCAGCCGCCATTGTCGCGCGCCATCAAGGGGCTGGAAGACAAGCTGGGCGCGCGCCTGTTCGAACGCGACACGCAAGGCGTGACCTTGACGCAAGCGGGCAGCACCCTGCTGCCGCAGGCGCTGCACATCCTCGATTTGCTCGATATGGCGCAGCAATCGCTGCGGCAAGACAGCGCACCCGCGCGCCTGCGCCTGGGCCTGACGAGTTCCGTGGCGGCCGGCCTGTTCCGCCCGCTGCTCGCGGCGCTGGAGGAGCAACTGGGCAATATTCGCCTGGAATTGACGGCGGCGCCGTCGCCGCGCCTGGTCGCGGCCGTGCGCAAGGGCCAGCTCGATGCGGCCCTGCTTGCGCTACCCAGCGCCACGTTCGAACTGGCCGTGCAGCCGCTGGCGCGCCAGCCCATGATGCTAGCCCTGCCCGCCGGTCACCGGCTGGCGAAGAAGCGCAAGCTGAGCCTGCTTGATATCGCTCAGGAATCCGTCTACTGGTTCGAACGGGCGCGCCAGCCCGCCTTCTTCGACCATTGCCAGCAAGTGTTCCGCCGCCACAACTTCGCGCCGCATTTCCTGCGCGAAGCGCCAGACCACCATGTGCTGCTCGGCGACGTGGCGGCCGGCAAGGGCATGGCCCTGCTGGCCGACTCGTTCCGCGCGCTGCGCATGGATGGCGTGGCCTACCGGCAACTGGCGGAGGGTGAGGAATTGGCGGCCGGCATCGGCCTGGCCTGGCAAGCCGATCGCGGCCATGCGGCCCTGCCCCTGCTGCGCCAGCTGGCGCAGGAACACCTGAAAAAGTAAGGGCCGCGCGCGGATGCGCCAGACGCGCTACCATGTCGCCTTCCCCATTTTCAAGCGCCACCACGACCATGACGTTTACCATCAGCGACGCCGCCTACGGCACCGATACCCCCGCCGCCAAGCAAGCCATGTATGCGGACTTGCGCTCGCAGCTGCAAGGCTTGCTGTCAGGCGAGAGCGATTTCATCGCCAATACGGCCAACTTCAGTTCGCTGGTCTTCAACACCATGCCGGGCCTCAACTGGGCCGGCTTTTATTTCCTGAAAGGCGAGGAACTGGTGCTGGGTCCGTTCCAGGGCAAGCCGGCCTGCATCCGCATCAAGAAGGGACGCGGCGTGTGCGGCACCACCGTGGTGGAAGGCAAGTCCATCGTCGTGCACGATGTGCATGCGTTTCCCGGCCACATCGCCTGCGACGTCAATTCCCGTTCGGAACTGGTGGTGCCCGTGTTTTCGAATGGCCAGATCATCGGCGTGTTCGACCTCGACAGCCCGCTCGTCAGCCGCTTTGACGACGTCGATGCGCAAGGCGTGGAGTCCTTGGTGCGCGTGCTGGAAGCGGCTATCGTTGCCGAATAATCAGTTGCCCGCCTTGACGGCGATGAATTCGCCCTTGCCGACCGTGGCCAGGCAGGTCGTGTAGCGGCTGTCGGCGCGGATGGCTTCGATGAAGCCGGCCATGTCCGCGTAGTGCGAACTGGCGTTGTCGACCACCAGCACGCCGCCGGCCGCCAGGGCGCGGTCCAGCTGCGGCCACCATTGCGCGTATTGCTGGCGCGCAGAATCGAGGAAGATGAAATCGTAGGCGCCGTCCGCCGCATCGCGCAGCACGTCGCCCGCGTCCGCCAGCAGCTGGCCGATCACGCCCTGCAATTGCGCGCACACAAAGTTGTCGTGCGCCATGTCGAACTTGTCCTGCGCCTTTTCCACCGTCACCACCTTGCCACCCAGCGCCTGCACGGCGCGCGCCAGCCACAAGGTGGAATAGCCATTCGAGGTGCCGATTTCCAGCACCCGCCGGGCGCCGCGCGCGTGCACCATCACGGCCAGCAATTCGCCCGTGTCGCGCGTGATGTTGAGCATGCGGCTGGCGCGCGCCGTGTGCACCGCATCATTGGTGTTACCGAATGCTTCGAGTTCACTCAACAGAGTATCGATGCTGGGCATGGCGTCTCCTTGTTCAAAACACCAGCATAGCAAAAAAACTAGGCGCTGGCGCGGCGCAGCGGACGTTTCAAATACTGCACCATCACCACGCCCAGCAGGGTCACGCCGCCACCGATGACGTCGTAGCTGTGCAAGGTTTCGCCGAGGAACAGCATGGCGATGATCACCGTGAACACGGGCAGCAAATTCATCAAGGTCGTCGCGCGGCTAGGCCCCAACTTGGCCAGGCCGTGCATCCACAAAAACGGCGCGATGATGGAGGCGGGGATGCCGGCAAACAGCACCAGCGGCAAACCGGCGCCGGTGACGGGTGGCGCGGACTGGCTCAGGTAATACACGAACAGCACGGGCACGGCGCACCAGACCTGGATCAGCAGCGAATGCCAGTTATTCAGCGGAATTTTCCAGCGCTTGAGCAGCACGCCATAGCCCGCATACGACAAACACGCCAGCATCATCAGGGCGTCGCCCACGGCCGCGCCATGGGCGAGCAGGGCGGCCGGGTCGCCATGGCTGAGCAGGTAAGCCAGTCCCAGCAGCGACACGAGGCCGCCAAACACGCCGCCCACGGTGGGCGCCTCGCCCAGCAGCAGCACGGACAGGCCGACAGCCAGCAAGGGCATCATGGAAGCGAGGATGCCCATGTTGGTGGCCGTCGTCGTTTGCGCCGCGATGTAGGCCAGGCACTGGTACATGACCATGCCCAGCATGCCCAGCACAAACAGTTTGCCCAGATACGGTTGCACCACGGCCCGCTGCTTCCACACGCCGCGGCCAAACACGAGCGCCAGCAGCACGCCGGCCAGCAGCCAACGGTAGAACGAGATGGCGGCCGGATCGATCACGCCGACGGCCATCTTGCTGACGATGGTATTGATGGCCCAGATCAGCACGGCGATCACGGGCAACAGATAGTGCTTCACTTGCATGCGGCGTACTCCAGTATTCAAGACCGCCATTTTCGCATGGTCCGATTCCATGGATATAATGCATAGCGGACAATCGATGCGAAGAACAGGACAAAGACGCCATGGCCAGCAACCAGCATTTCCCCGCCGTTTCCGACGCCCTGCCCTATCCCGTGTATTTCCGCCTCGACGATTACCGCGCGCACCAGCAATTCGATTACCAGAGCCATCCTTGGGGACAGCTCACGTATTGCTCCACGGGCGTGATGGAAATCATGGTCGCGGGCCAGCGCTACCTGTCGCCGCCCCAGTACGCCGTGTGGATACCGCCCGAGACTTTGCACGACGGCTATATCCGCCAGGATGTCGTGTTTCACTCGGCCTACATCGATGCCAGCCTGTGCGCGCAGCTGCCCGCCCAGCCATGCGCGCTGGTCCTGAGTCCCTTGCTCAAAGCCATACTCGGCGACTTTGCCGGGCGCCACGTCACCACGCCCGCCACCGAAGCCGACCAGCGCCTGGCGCAGGTGCTGGTCGACCAGCTGCAACTGGCGCCGTGCAGCCGCAACTACCTGCCCGGCAGCGACGAGCCCGTCATCGCGGCGCTGCTGGCGGCCCTGCAGGCGGAGCCCGGCAGTAACCGCTCACTGGCCGACTGGGCCGCGCAATTGCACGTAACGGAGCGCACCCTGGCGCGCCGCTGCCAGCGTGAACTGGGCATGCCGTTCGGCGAATGGCGCCAGCGCCAGCGCTTCCTGGCCGCCCTGCCCCTGCTGGAACGGGGCGACACCGTGCAGGCGATCGCGCTGGAACTGGGCTACAGCACGGCGTCCGCTTTCATCGCGATGTTTCGCCGGCAAAGCGGCGGCACGCCCGACCAGTTCCGCCGCGGCCTGCGCTGAAAAAGCGCACCGGCGCTATCCGCTTTGTCATATGGGGATGCTAAAATTCAAACATCTTTCCAGAGAGCAAAAGGACGCGCATGAACCCCAGCACCGAGACGGCCACCGATACCCAAGGCAACGAGGACATGCCCCAGGCATCAGCAACGTCCGTGACGGCGCCAGCGCCCATCGAGCTCGACAAGGAAGAGATACCGACGGTGCTGGGCAAGCTGCGCACCCTGGTGCAGGACAAGACGCGTTTCGAGCCGCACGACATCACGCCGCTGGACGAGGAAGACGTGCTGCAGGAGTTTTCGCTGCAAGCGAACTACGCGCTCGAGGCGCGCTTCGAGCAGCGTGTCATCAATGGCTATTTCACGCCAGCGGGTAATGACTGCCGCTGTGGCTCGCACGAGGTGGGAGCGCTCGCTCACGCGCAGGAGAAGGAACGGCTGCGCCGCGCGGCGGGCAAGCTCGACAATGTCTTGCGCCAGCCAGGCCAGGCTTACAACGGCGTCGAGGCGGGCGTCTACCTGCCGCACGCCGTCAAGTACTGGCACCTCGATACCTGCAGCAACTGTACCGGCCGCGGCCGCATCAACTGCCACACCTGCTATGGTGCGACAACGGAAACATGCTGGAACTGCCACGGCGGACGCACCGTCGGCTGCGACGCGTATGGCTGCTACGGCAGCGGCAAGGTGTCGTGCTCGTATTGCAGCGGCAGCGGCACGGTGTCCGAGCAAGTCACCGACTACATCACGGTGCAAGTGCCCACTACCACCTACAGCAACGGCAGCTCGCACACCAGCTACCACAGCGAAACGCGGCCCCAGTACCGCACCGAATACCGTTCTTGCTACCATTGCAGCTACGGCAAGGTCAGCTGCAACACTTGCCACGGTTCCGGCAGCATCAATTGCGGCACCTGCCGCGCCAGCGGCAAGGTCACGTGCCGCACCTGCAGCGGCGTGGGCGATTTGCGCTGCAACCCGTGCGACGGCTCCGGCAAGGTGGGCAAGGCGGCCTGGGTCGACGTGCACGTGGCGCCCGGCTACAGCGTCAGCCTGCCCAAGCAGGCGCCCGACGATGCGCGCCGCATCCGCGACAAGGAGAGCGTGCACTCACTGGCAGCCATTGCCAGCAGCCTGACCCTGGCGAAAGTGAGCATTTACAATGAAGACCAGCCGCAGGAGGTCGACGCCCTGTATGCGGCCAAGCTGCGCATCGTGCGCCTCGATGCATCGTGCAACGCGGAAAAGCACCACCTGGTCGCATACGGCACGGACTTGCGCTGGCTGACCCTGGACGACATCGTGGAAAAGCTGCTGCGCGGCGACCTCAAGGCACTCAGCGACGCGCTGGCCGGCAGCGCCGACGACGGCCTGTTCTCGGCCCACGTGCAAGGTTTGTTGACGCCGCTGCGCGACGTGGCCGCCTCGGAACTGAATGCGGACGTGATCGAGTCCGTCCTTAGCGGCGACGCGGACCATGCCCACGTCGATGTCGTCTCCACCGACTATGCCAACAATGTGCGCACCTGCGTGCTCGGCGCCCTGCGCCAGGTCTACACGCGGCTGGCCAAGCAATTCTGGTGGAAAAGTGCGCTGGCCGCGCTGGCCGCCGCCATCGCCACATGGTTCTTCGCAGGACGCGGGGCGGCCGCCGTCGCAGGCCTGCTCGTCACGGGCGCCGGCTACTGGCTGTTCAACCGCAAGGTAAAAAACGTGCTGAGCGAAGCGCTGGGCGGCGAGCAGCAAGCCGAACGGGCCATGGGCATCGCCGGCAAGGGACGCCGCAACCAGCTGGCGCAAGTGCTGATCCTCGCGCCCGCCACTCTGGCCGTGCTGGCCGCCAGCTATGGCTTGCCCGTGCGCGTGCGCCCGGCTGGTCCACAGCCGCAAACGGCCAAGGCGTCAGCGCCCATCGCGCCCCATGCGCCAGTCCCAGTGCCGCCAGATGCGAGCAGCGCCAAGGCCGTCAAGCTGTACGAAAATGGCGACAAGGTACAGGCGCTGGCCATGCTGGAAAGCCTGGTCGGCAAGGGCGACGCCGGCGCGTATGGTCTGTATGGCTGGATGCTGCTGATGGGCGAAGGCAAGCCCGGCCCCGTCGCCGCGCCGACGGCGCAGCAGCGCGAAGCGCGCCAGGTGGCCGCCAAGCCCCTGATCGGCAAGGGCCTCGTGAAAAACGACAGCTATGCGCTGACGGCGAAAGGCGTGATGCTGGCCGAAGGCTGGCAGGAACCGCGCAACATGGCGCGCGGACTCGACTTGCTGAAACAGGCCGCGAACAAGGGCAATGCGCAAGCCATGCATTTATTGGGGCTGTACCACGTGCGCGGCTACCAGATTCCCGTCAACCACAAGGAAGCGCGCAAATGGTTCACCCTCGCCGCCGACAAGGGCAGCGCGGGCGACATCTACAACCTGGGCCTGATGGACTGGGAAGGCGCTGGATTAAAACGCCCCGACCGCGCCAGCGCCATGCAGCGCTGGAAGATCGCGGCCGCCATGGGCGAGGAGCGTGCGATCAAAGCCGTGGCGCAAGGAAAACCCTAGAACCCTGACAAAACCGTAGCGAGCGGAAGGAAGTTGTGGTCGAGAAGCGCAACTGTACGGAGGTACAGTGAGCATCGCAGGCCACAAATTACGACGCGCAGCAGGTTTTGACAGGTGCTCTCAAGAGGCGGCTGCCGCCAGCGCCTGCAGCGCCATCGGGTTCGGCGTCGGTTCGGCGATTTTCGTCAGCAGGTTGCGGTCCGTGTGGTGGAACGGTTCGTCCTTGCCGCGGATGAGCATGACCGTGTCCTCGTCGTAGCCCCACGTGCCATCGGCGTGGATATCGACCTTGATCCGGTATTCGACGGTGGTGAACGCGTGTTCGAGGAAAGGGTTCGAACAGATGCCGTAGGCCGTCGAATCGCGCTTGGCCACCAGTTCGAAACTGGTGGCGTCCGCCGTCGTCGTGCCGGACGCCATGGCGATCTGGCCGCGCGGGATGGCCAGGGTCTGGATCACGGCGCCCGTGGCCGGCTCCCACAGCCAGTAGCCCACCTGCTCATGGTATGTCTTGACTTGATCCGGCTTGGTGATGTGGATGTAGTAGCGCAAGCCGTAGAACAGTTGCGGGCCGTTGGTGACGGGGTCGATCGGCTGCAGTTCGATGCGCTCGACGAAGGCCTGCTTGCGCGGGCCGTCCGCTTTCGGCTTGACGTCCAGGCCGCGCGTACCCGTCCAGATACCGGCCATGCCCGTCAAGGGGCCCAGGTTGTTCAGGGTGTGCACGTCGGCGGACGGCTCGGTGTAGATATCTTCGGGAAAATCGCTCATGCGGAAGTCTTCAAAATGGGGCAACAGTGCTTGCCGCCATTGTAAGACGCGCGCCCGCCGGCGGCAAAGCGCCAGCCGTCAGGGAAACTGCGTAGTGTGGCGCTCGATGAACAGCAGGGCCGCGGCGGCCAGCGCCGGGCGCTGCGTGTCAAACACGGCTGCATCGCGCGTTTGCAGCAGATTGGCGGCCACCTCGGGCAAGTCCAGTGCGCTGGTGATGAACGCCGCCACCGCGTCGATATTCGCGTACAGGGCGCTGTCGTAGCCTTCCCAGTCCACATAGGCCAGCCACTCGGCCAGCATCACCATGCCAGCGACGGGCGGCGCCAGGGCCGCGATGCGCTCCGCGCGCAGCACGCTGTCACTGGCGATGCCTTCCTGCTGCAGCACGGCCAGCGCCACGTGCTGCAGCGCGTCTTCCGGATCGCGCCGGTACTTGTTCAGCAGACGCTGCGTCAGCGTATAACGTTCGGCGTCGATGCCGCGCAAGGCGGCCGCCACGTCGTCATCATGCAGCGCCAGGTGGCGCGCCGCGCAAGCGACATCCACGCCGGCTTTCGCGGCGACGATATCGGTGAGCTGCTGCCGGCGCGCGTCATCCATGCTTACACCAGCGGCTCGGTCGAACCGGTCAGGGTAAAGATTTCAAAGCCCGTTTCCGTGACGGCCAGCGAGTGCTCGAACTGCGCCGACAGCGAGCGGTCTTTCGTCACCGTCGTCCATTTGTCCGGCAAGACTTTGACCTGGTAGCTGCCCACGTTGAGCATCGGTTCGATCGTAAAGATCATGCCCGGTTCCAGCACGATGCCCGTGCCGGCGCGGCCGTAATGCAGCACTTGCGGCGTGTCGTGGAAGACCTGGCCCACGCCATGACCGCAGAAGTCGCGCACGGAGGAAAAGCCCTGCGCCTTGGCTACCGCTTCGATGGCGGCGCCCACGTCGCCGAGGGTCGCTCCGGGACGCACGGTGTGGATGCCGGCCATCATGGCGTCATACGCCGTGTTGACGAGGCGGTTGGCCAGGATGGAGACGGCGCCCACCTTGAAGGTGCGGCTGGTGTCACCGAACCAGCCGTTGAACTTCGGCGTCACGTCGATATTGAGGATGTCACCCACTTTGAGGATCTTGGTCTCGGACGGGATGCCGTGCGTGACCACGTGATTGACGGAGATGCAGCTGGCGTGCTTGTAGCCGTGGTAGTCGATGGTGCCGGGGATGGCGCCGGCCGCGCGCATGAATTCTTCGCAAAGGGCGTCGAGTTTGGCCGTCGAGACGCCCGGTTTGACGAAGGGCGCGATGTAGTCGAGCGTGTCGGCGGCGATGCGGCCGGCCGCGCGCATGCCGATGAAACCTTCTTCGTCGTGCAGCGGGATTTTCTTGCCGTGTTCAAGCTGGGTGGAATAGCGCATGGGGATTCTTTTCTTTGTTAGTGTGAGGTGGTGTGGGCGGCCCAGCCGCGTACGGCATCGTGCGAGGCGCGCAGCATGGCGTCGACGCTGGCCGGTATCGGCCGCTCCTGGGTCAGATAAGGTTTGACGACGGCCACGGGCGCGTCGATCAGCACGAATTTGAGCAGCATGTGATCGAGGTCCAGCTCCGCGGTGGCGGGCATGGCTTCGGCACAGCGGACAAAGCAGGCGTCGAGCGCTGCCTGCTCCTCTTCCACGGCGGCCAGCAATTCCTCGCTGAGGCCACTGCTGAAATCGGGGCTGTCCGCGCATTGCAGCAGGAAGCGCGCATATACGGGCTTGCGCCGGCACCAGTCCAGCAAGCCGTGCACGCCGGCCCAGGTGTCGCCGCCGAGCCAGCGGCTGGCCACTTCCTCGCGGAAGTCGCTTTTCACGCGCAGCCAGGCGCGCGCCAGGATGGCGTTGCGCGAATCGAAGCGGTGATACACGGAGCCGATGGGCGCGCCAGCCTTGACGGCGATGGCGGCCATCGAGACGGCACCCACGCCGCACTGGGCGGCGACGGCGATCGCGCTGTCGATGAAGTTGTTTTCGTTGAATTTGGCTAGTCTGACCATTCAAATAGAATACAGATTCTATTTGAACCCGTCAAGCACCCGGCATTTTCCATCCGCCTGAAAAAACATCCAGATCAAGAAAATTACATCATGTTGTGATATATTTTGCGTCCCGTCATTGACAACGCAATCATGGCCACCGCAAAACTACCTACGCTGACCAAGGCCGATTTTTCAGCCCTGTCCGAATTTCGCTACCAGATGCGCCGCTTCGAGCGCTTTTCCGAAGACGCCGTGCAGGCCGAAGGCATCACGCCGCTGCAATACCTGCTGCTGCTCCATATCAAGGGCTACCCGGGCCGCGACTGGGCCAGCGTGGGCGAGCTGGCCGAGCGCTTGCAGGCCAAGCACCACGGCGTGGTGGCGCTGGTGTCGCGCTGCGAAACCATGGGCCTAGTCGAGCGCCAACCCAGCCAGGCCGACAAGCGCCGCGTCGAAGTGCATCTGCTGCCCGCCGGCGAAGCGGTGATGGCGCGCCTGGCCGAACGTCACCGCGCCGAACTGCTGTCGCTCGACGGCGTCTTTACCATACCCCGACTTTCACAGGACGAAACAGCATGAGCCAGCACGAGATCAAACCGCACTACGACAGCCGGCGCGACTTCGACGGCAAGGCCAGGCTGCTGCTGATCGCGGCCATTGCCGCCGTCATCGGCGCGCTGTCGACCGTCACGGCCGACCTGCTGCTGCACGCGATCCGCTTCTTTACCAATCTGTTTTTCTTCCAGACCCTGTCCACGGCCGCCACGTCGCCCGCCGACAATACGCTGGGCGCATGGGTGATTGTCGTGCCGGTCATCGGCGGCCTGGTGATCGGCCTGATTGCGCGCTATGGTTCGGAGCAGATACGCGGCCACGGCATACCGGAAGCCATCGAAGCGATCCTGTTCAAGAAAAGCACCATGTCGCCCAAGGTGGCGGTGTTGAAACCGGTCGCCTCCGGCATTGCCATCGGCAGCGGCGGCCCATTTGGCGCCGAAGGCCCGATCATCATGACCGGCGGCGCCATCGGCTCCCTGATCGCACAACACTTCCATTTGAGCGGCGCCGAGCGCAAGGCGCTATTGGTGGCCGGCGCCGTGGCCGGCATGACGGCCGTCTTCGGCACGCCGATAGCCGCCCTGCTGCTGGCCGTTGAACTACTGCTGTTCGAACTGCGTCCGCGCAGCCTGGCGCCGGTGGCCGTGGCCTGCGCGGTGGCAGGCTTCCTGCGCCCCCTGCTGATCGACAGCGGCCCCCTGTTCCCGATGCAAACGGCAGTCATGGCGCCGCTGGCGCTGGGCTCGTGCGTGATCGCCGGCCTGCTGTGCGGCGCCATGGCCTGGCTGCTGTCAACCGCCCTGTACCGCGTGGAAGACGCGTTTCACAAACTGCCCGTGCACTGGATGTGGTGGCCGGCCATGGGCGGCCTGGCAGTGGGCATCGGCGGCTACTTCCAGCCGCGCGCGCTGGGCGTGGGCTATGACGTAATCGGCGACCTCCTGAGCAATCACCTGGCCGCCAGCGCACTGGCGGCGCTGCTGCTGGTCAAAGCCATCATCTGGCTGATCGCCCTCGGTTCCGGTACCTCGGGCGGCGTGCTGGCACCCCTGCTGATGCTGGGCGCGGGCCTGGGCGCCCTGCTCGGCCCTTACCTGCCCGGTGGCGATCCAGCCATCTGGCCGCTGGTGTTCATGGCCGCCACGCTGGGCGGCATGATGCGCGCACCGGTGATGGCGGTGGTGTTTGCATTCGAGCTGACGCAGGACGCCAACGCGCTGGTGCCCGTGCTCGCTGCCGCCACCGTGGCCTATGGTTTTACGGTACTGACCATGCACCGCTCTATCCTGACCGAGAAGATCGCCCGCCGCGGCCACCATATCTTCCGCGAATACAGCATCGATCCGCTCGAGCGCCACAGCGTGGCCGAAGTGATGACCACCACGCCGGTCAGCATCGACGCCGAGGCGCTGGTAGCGGACGTGCTGGCCAGCCATTTCGGCCTGAGACAGCCGCACCGCGCCTACCCCGTCACGCGCGACGGCGCACTGGTCGGCATGCTCGACCGCGCCGCCATCGACGCCCATCCGCAGGCATATAAAGTAGGCGAACTGTATGGCGTCAATCCGCCGCTGCTGGCGCTGGGCGGCGAAACCTGCCGCACACTGGCTACCCGCCTGGCCGTGCACCAGCTCGAACGCCTGCCCGTAGTCGATGGCGAGCGCCGGCTGGTAGGCATCATCAGCCGCAGCGACCTGGTCAAACCGGCGCTGGCGCTGCACGACGAAGAACAGGAACGCCAGACCATGCGCCGGTTCTGGCCGGGCAAAGTGACGTGAGCGATTCGTGAACAATTGACGGGGTGAAATGTGGCGGTTAACGTTTACCATTCAGGTTGGTTTACAGCGATTGACGTTTTTACCCAGCCTGAGCCAAAAGCAGACGAAAGCAGTACGGAGCAAAACGATGGAGCAGACGAAATGGAGAGCTTCAGCATGGATCACATGACGGCCAAGTTTTATGAAAGCTACGTGCAACATGGCACGGTCGATTCAGAGGCATCGCACAGCGCTATCTCGAAATATTTTCAAGCTGCTTTTAAAGAAGGTGACAAGGTACTGGATGTCGGATCAGGTTCCGGCCGGGACTTGGCGGTTTTAATAAAAAACGGCATTGACGCCTATGGCATCGAGCCCAATGACTCGATGCGAACATACTCTCTGACGAAACATCCCGAACTGGCGGGGCGCGTGAAGTCTGGCCTACTACCTCTTACTCGCGTGCCATTCGGCGGACGTTTCGATGGCGTGCTGTGTAGCGCAGTGTTGATGCATATTCACGAGGACTGTTTTGTAGAGTCGTGGAAATCCATTCTGCAGGTGCTCAAGCCGACCGCGAAGGTGCTATTCTCATTACCTTCGATGCACCCTGGTTTGCTTCGAGATCGTCGTGATCGAGATGATCGCTTTTTTGAAAACCACCGCTTTGACGTTGTCAGCTCTATTTTGAAGTCTCTCGGTTTTATTGAAATAGACCTGGGTGTAGAAGTCACTTCCGTGTATCCCGACATAACTTGGACCATTTCTCTGTTCGAGTCCACGGCACCTAGTCCTGATGGCATGCGCCACCCCACCTGACGCCCATGGCCTATTTTGTCTTTGGGGCGTCATCGGTCGACTGTGAGAATTGCTGAGTTTTGCCGCTGGGCAAGCTGCTATGCTAGGGAGCGACGGCCGCGTTCGGCCAGAAGCGGTCTTTTGCAGAGCGGCGGAAACGGCTGAAACGGCGATGCTGACTATACAATGAAGAGATGTGAGCTTGAAGGTCCACTGTGTGGAGAAGGACGAGTCGTCCGACAAGCTGGCGGCATGCATCGCTACGGTCACGTAATCCTGTCAGTCGAACCGGCGCAAACGGCGCTTTCATTCGCATGGGAAGTCTCGCCTACAAGAATCCCTGAGGAATTTAAGGCAGCGGTTTACAGAGGCATCAAGGCACAATTCCAGCCTCACGCAAGGTTTGGTACATACAGCACGGAAGGTCTCCTGATTCGGATAGTAGGTGGTTCATCACATGCCATTGATTCGAACGAGGGAAGCTTTGAAATTGCGGCATCGTTGGCTTTGTTGGGAGCACTGGAACAACTGGCTCAGGGCTCGATATAAGTTAGGCGAGTGTCGGCTTCGGGCGTAAGCTGCCTTTCGTGACCGAACTAAAATTATCTTGCAACCAACGAAATGAGCCAAAATACCGATTCCGCCATACCGATACTGCCATGCCGCTCCGTCAACGCAACAACGGCGTTTTAAGGGCGGCTGGGATTCGAAGGCGGGGCGCACGAGTTCAGCCAGGACTACGCAATTTTCAAACGAGGCACCATCGAACTTCACTTTTTTACCCATGCCGAGCTGGTTCCGGCCCAGTCCTTGGCAGGCTGCCACATCCGTGTGGGCGATGTGCAAAGTCTGTATGAAACCTGCCTGGCTGTCGGCTTGCCTGATTCAGGCATCCCGCGCATACACCCTTTGGAAGACAAACCCTGGGGACTCAGGGAATTTGCCATTGTCGATCCGGATGGTAATCTTCTTCGCATAGGCGAACTCATTCAACCAGAAATAGCACCTTAACTGCACAAGCCAGCCAGCAGGTCTTTCTACAGCGCAAGCGCACCAGCAGAGTACTGACTACCCTGGACCGCAGCAAAGGCCCCTCGGGCCAAGCGGGCCTGAAAAATGTCGAGGGCCAGGCGCGGCGACGCAGACAGTACGCATGTACGGCAAGGAGCCGCAACGCCGCCATCGGCATTTTCTCAGGCCCGCGTCTCCGGCCCGCCGTTTTGCCGGCAACAAAGCCCCGCACGCACCACACAAATGCGGTGCCTGCCTTACAATGGCAAGCACGAACCGCCACAAGGAGAATCCGCTTGCTTACGCCCCCCTTCATCGCCTCCTCCCGCTTCGACGATCCACGCCTGGCGTTGGAACAAGTGCAAGCCATCTACCGCAGCAGCATCGAACACTTGCGCGATGCGCTGCAGCGCTTTGTCGCCGGCGAAGACATGCACGAACGTGTGCGTGCCTGCTACCCCTTCGTGCGCATCCAGACGGACACCGTGGCGCGCGCCGACTCGCCGCTGGCCTACGGTTTTGTCGCCGGCCCCGGCGTGTTTGAAACCACTTTGACGCGTCCCGACCTGTTCGGCGATTACTACCTGGACCAGTTCACCCTGCTGCTGAAAAACCATAACAGCGGCCAGAAGGTGCACCTGGAAGTGGGCGTGAGCGCCCAGCCCATCCCCGTGCATTTCTCGTTCGCCGAGCATGACCATATCGAAGGCAATATGGATGCGGGCCGCCGCCTGGCCATGCGCGACCTGTTCGACCTGCCCGACCTGTCGGCCATGGACGACGGCATCGCCAACGGCACGCACGAACCGGCGCACGGCGAAGCGCAGCCGCTGTCGCTGTTCACGGGCCCGCGCGTCGATTATTCGCTGCAGCGCCTGCGCCACTACAGCGGCACGTCGCCGCAGCACTTCCAGAACTTCGTCCTGTTCACCAATTACCAGTTCTACATCGACGAATTCATCCGCCTGGGCCACGCCATGATGGACCGCGCGCCCGATGCGGCCGCGCCCTCGGACGACGACGACTACATCGCCTTTGTCGAACCGGGCAACGTGGTCACGCGCCGGGTCGGCCAGACTGTCGAAAGCGAGGATGCGCTGGGCGCCGCGCCGCCGCGCCTGCCGCAGATGCCCGCCTACCACCTGCTGCGCGCGGACGGCAGCGGGATCACCATGGTCAATATCGGCGTCGGTCCCGCCAATGCGAAGACCATCACCGACCATATCGCCGTGCTGCGCCCGCACGCCTGGCTGATGCTCGGTCATTGCGCCGGCTTGCGCACCACGCAAAGCCTGGGCGACTACGTGCTGGCGCACGCGTATGTGCGCGAAGACCACGTGCTCGACGAAGACTTGCCGCTGTGGGTGCCGATCCCGCCGCTGGCGGAAATCCAGCAGGCGCTGCAAACGGCCGTGGCGGAAATCACCCAGCTGACGGGGCATGACCTGAAACACATCATGCGCACGGGGACCGTGGCCAGCACGGACAACCGCAACTGGGAATTGCTGCCGCAGCGCACGCCGGAGCGCCGCTTCAGCCAGAGCCGCGCCATCGCGCTGGACATGGAAAGCGCGACGATCGCCGCCAACGGCTTCCGTTTCCGCGTCCCCTACGGCACCCTGCTGTGCGTGAGCGACAAGCCGCTGCACGGCGAAATCAAGCTGCCGGGCATGGCCAATCACTTCTACCGCGAGCGCGTCGACCAGCATCTGCGCATCGGCATCCGCGCCGTGGAACTGCTGCGCCGCCAGGGCGTGGACCGGCTGCACAGCCGCAAATTGCGCAGTTTTGCGGAAGTGGCGTTTCAGTAATAAGCGCCTTTTTCAACCACCAGCCGCCCCTTCCGGGCGGCTTTTTTTTGTCCTACGCCCTGCCTTGTTCGCCGCCAATATTGTCACAAAAAAACCACAGCTGTCTAGACAGGCAATCAGCAAATACTGAACTTTCAATGATAATTTTACCTAATGGCAAATTTAATTTATTTAGCAATTGGAATTTAATACTTTCCTGCTTGCTACAAATAAAATTCATCCACTTTCGCTCTGCCACGTGTCCTGCATCTGAACAAATACCCGGCAGTTCTTGACAGTCAAGATCAAAAAATGGTCTGATGAATTGCAAATTTAAAATACTAAATTTGCAAACATGGTCATTTTGAAAATACTTTCAAATAGCTAAATAAAACCCTAAGGAAACTAAAGTTTCCTAGTTGGAGGATGGACAATGATTGAAAAGAAATTAAGCAAATCCTTGCGCATGATGTTTGCCGGCACTTTGGTCATGAGCGCAGGTTTCATGCACCAAACCGTCCAGGCGCAGGAAGCCAAGGCTGGCGAGGAAAAAGTGCAACGCGTGGTTGTCACCGGTTCCGCCATCAAGCGCGTGGATGCCGAGACCGCCGCACCGGTGGAAATCTATAGCAAGAAAGATATCGAGCGCACGGGCGCCACCAGCGTCGCTGAACTGGTGCGCAACCTGGCTTCCATCGACATCAATGACCAGGGCGAACTGAGCGCCAACTCGCCATCCGGTTCCGGCACCACCAACATCAAGATGCGCGGCTTGAGCGAACGCAACGTGCTGATCCTGTTGAACGGCCGTCGCCTGCCGACCAATGCGCTGGCAGACGGTTCGGGCGCGGGCGCCGCGGTCGATGTCAACTCCATCCCGCTGAGCGCGCTGGAACGCATTGAAATCCTGAAGGACGGCGGTTCGGCCATTTATGGCGCCGATGCGGTTGCCGGCGTGATGAACTTCATCACCAAAAAGAATTACCAGGGCCTGGAAGCGAAAACCAGCTACGGCCAAAGCTCGCGTTCGGACGCCAAGGAAAAGACGGCCAACCTCGTGTACGGTTTTGGCGACTATGACACCCAGGGCTTCAACGTACTGGCCACGGTCGACGTGTTCAAGCGCGATCCAATCTACCGCAAGGACCGCGACCTGACCCGTTCAGCCGACTTCCGCCGCTTTGGCGGTCCGGATGGCCGCAGCGGCTATCATCCTAGCGGCAATATCGTTGGCGGCGGCACCCTGGTGCCATGCCCACCGGACGATTTGAGCGATGGCTCATGCCGTTTCGACGTCAACAAGACCTTGCTGACCTCGACCAACGGCGCCGACCGCGTCAGCGGCATGCTGATCGGCAGCCTGAAAATCAATGACAACATTCGCGCGTTTGCGGAATTTACCTATTCCGAAAGCAAGGATGACTTCGAGTCCCAGGCCGCACCTGGCAACTTCGTGGCCAATGGCAAGACCGTTGCCGGCCGCTTCATGCAAATGGGCCCGCGCAAGACCAATCGCAAAGGCACGATGACCCAGTTCTCGACGGGCCTGGAAGGCACGACGCGCGGCATCGATTGGGACGTCGCCATCGGCAAGGGCGTCAGCAAGGCCACCAACCGCGATTCGAACTACGCGCACTACGACCTGTTCAACGAAGCGATCAAGAATGGCACGATCGACCCGACCCGCACCGACAATCCACAGGCTGCCGTCGACAAGATTCGCCTCACGCCTACACGCGCCGGCAAGTCGGAACTGACCTTCTTCAACGCAAAGGCATCTGCACCGATCATGGATCTGGCAGGCGGCGCGATGGCTTACGCTGTTGGCGTTTCCTACAACAAGGAATCGCTGAGCGACCAGCCCGACCAGAACCAGATCGATGGCCTGGTCTTCGGCAGCATCCAGCAAGCTGCAGTCAAGGCGGACCGCAATTCCAAGGGCATCTTCGGCGAACTGTCGATCCCCTTCCTGAAAAACGTCGAAGCGCAAGTGGCCGTGCGCTATGACGACATCTCGAATGTCGGCAGCAAAACCAGCCCGAAACTGGCCTTGCGCTACCAGCCGCTGAACAACCTGATGTTCCGCGGTTCGTATGCAGGCAGCTACCTGGCGCCATCGCTGAAACAGATGTATGGCGGCGTCGATGCGGGCGCCTATACGACGAACGACAAGGAAATCTGCGATGCCTTCCCTTCGATCGCCGGCAATTGCAAAAACTTCGCCTACTACCAGGTCTCCGGCTCCAACAAGGAATTGAAACCTGAAACAGGCAAGACCTACAACCTGGGCATGGTGTTCTCGCCAGTGAACTCGCTGACGGTCAGCATCGACTACTTCAAGATCGACAAGAAGAACGAGATCGGCACCCTGACGGAAACCAAGGCGATCGAGCGCGGCAACGTGGAAATCAAGAATGGCGACGCACGCATCCTGCTGAACAACCAGAACCTGGCCACCACCGAAGTGCGCGGTTTCGATACGGACCTGCGCTACACATCGCCGCAAACGATGTTCGGCAAATTCACGATCCGCAATGCGTCCACCATCTACACCCGCATGGAAACGCAGGATACGGAAACCGATCCGGTGCAAAGCACGCTGAAGACGTTCATGAATCCGAAGTACCGCAACACGTTCACTGCCAGCCTGGAAAAGGACAATATGTCCGGCTCCCTGGTCATCCGTACGACGGGCGACATGATCGACTCGGACTTGCGCCGCGACGAAATCAAGCCGGGTACCCGCACGATTCCTTCGCACACCGAAGTGGATCTGACGGGCCAGTACGTGGCAATGCAAAACCTGACCTTCACGGCCGGCATCAAGAACCTGTTCGACAAAATGCCACCGTTTAGCGCGATGGGCGCCGGCAACCAGTACGGCACCCTGGGCTTTGCCCAGCTGTACAACGTCCGCGGCCGTTACTTCTACATCGGCGCAGGCTACAAGTTCATGTAATGCAGCGCAATCCCCGGCGGCCTGAAACGGCTGCCGGTACCGCCCCTGAAAGCCGCACTCTTGTGCGGCTTTTTTCATGCCCGGCAGACGAAAAAAAACCGCTGCAGGCAGCGGTTTTCAAGTAACTCCGACGCTTACAGGAAGCGGTCGAGTATCTTGCGCGTCGTCTTGTCGATATTGAACATGTCGCGTATCAAAAAGTGGATGCCGTGGTTGTCGGCGATCAGCAGCGACGTGGCGCCGATACGGCGGATGTCTTCCTCGCCTTTCAGCACGAACTGCGTCTCGCCCCGGTCCGTATCGACATACCAGGTGCATGGCGTGGCAAAGCTGCTCACGCTTTTCACGCGGGCGATCTCGGGCATGAATTCGCGCCCTTCCAGTTCTTCCTGCAGCAGGCTGCGCGCCGGTTCCGGCAAGGCGTCGATGCGCTCGATCCACGCCACTTCCTTGCCATTGCCCAGCACCAGCGAAATGCCTTCGTCCGGCGACTGGATGGGGAAGGCGCGCACGGGCGCCACGCCTTCAAAGACCTGGCCGTCCGCGTCCGTCATCACCAGCTTGCCGAAGGTGTCGCGGCTTAATGTAAAAGTTGTACTGGCCATGCTTATTCCTTGTCATCCAGGGCGAGTTCGTTGTTGCGCGCCTGTGCTTCGTAGAGGCGGAAATAGGCGCCCTCTTTCGCCATCAGTTCATCGTGACTGCCCACTTCGACGACCTGGCCGCGGTCCAGCACCACCAGGCGGTCGGCGCGGTGCAGGGTCGACAACCTGTGCGCGATGGCGATCGTCGTGCGGCCCTGCACCAGGTTGTCCAGCGCCTTCTGGATTTCCTTCTCTGTTTCCGAGTCGACAGACGATGTCGCTTCATCCATGATCAGGATGCGCGGGTCGATCAGCAGGGCGCGGGCGATCGAGATGCGCTGGCGTTCGCCGCCGGACAAGCCCTGGCCGCGCTCGCCCACCATCGAATCGTAGCCTTGCGGCAGGCGCAGGATGAATTCGTGGGCATGCGCGGCACGCGCGGCGGCGATGATGTCCTGGCGCGTCGCGTGCGGCTTGCCGTAGGCGATGTTTTCAGCGATGGTGCCGAAGAACAGGAACGGCTCCTGCAGCACCAGGCCGATATTGCGGCGGTAGTCGGACACGGCGAACGAACGGATGTCGACGCCGTCGAGCAGAATCGCGCCTTCCGAGACGTCGTAGAAACGGCAGATCAGGTTGACCAGAGTGCTCTTGCCCGAGCCGCTGTGGCCCACAAGGCCGATCATCTCGCCCGCCTTGATGTTCAGGGTGATGCCGCGGTTGACGGCCCGGTTGCCATAGCGGAAACCGACTTCGCGCAAGTCGATGCGTCCTTCGATCTTGTTCAGTTTCACCGGTTGCGCCGGTTCCGGCACGCTCGACACGTGGTCGAGGATGTCGAAGATGCGCTTGGCGGCCGACGCCGATTTCTGCGTCACGGAGACGATGCGGCTCATCGAGTCGAGGCGGCCATAGAAGCGGGTGCTGTAGGCGATGAAGGCGGTCAGCACGCCGACGGTGATTTCGCCGCGCGACAGCTGCCAGATGCCGAAGCACCAAATGACCAGCAAGCCCATCTCCGTCAGGAAGGACACGGTCGGCGAGAACAGCGACCAGACCTTGTTCAACTTGTCGTTGACAGCCAGGTTGTGCGCGTTGGCGTCGCGGAAGCGGGCCGCTTCGCGTTTTTCCTGCGCAAACGCCTTCACCACGCGGATGCCGGGAATCGTATCGGCCAGCACGTTGGTCACTTCGCTCCACACGCGGTCGATCTTTTCAAAGCCCGTACGCAAGCGGTCGCGCACCAGGTGGATCATCCAGGCGATGAAGGGCAGCGGCGCCAGGGTCATGATGGCCAGCCACGGGTTCATCGACCACAAAATGACGCCCGTCATGATGATCATCAGCACGTCGGAAGCGAAATCGAGCAAATGCAGCGACAGGAAGACGCAGATGCGGTCGCTGCCGCTGCCGATACGCGCCATCAGGTCGCCCGTGCGCTTGCCGCCGAAAAATTCCAGCGACAGTTTCATCAGGTGCTCATACGTGGCCGAGCGCAAGTCGGCACCCATGCGTTCGGACACCAGGGCCAGCACATAGGTCTTGCCCCAGCCCAGCAGCCAGGCCAGCAGGGCCGAACCGAGCAAGCCGCTCATGTAGTACACCACCAGCCATGGGTCGATATGCTTGCCGTTTTGATACGGGATCAGCACATTGTCCATCAGCGGCGCCGTCAGATACGGTGGAATCATGTGCGCGGCCGTACTCAGCAACATCAGCATGAAGCCCAGGGCCAGCTGGCCACGGTAGGGATGGGCGAAGCGCCACAGGCGGAACAGGGTCCAGGTCGATGGCGGCGTGTGCAGCACCTTGGCGCAGATCGGGCATTCTTCCTGCTCCGGCGCCAAAGGCGCCTTGCAGCTGGGGCACACTTCCTGCTCCGCTTCCAGCACGGGCTGGCCCGTCAGGTGGCTGTCGAGGCGCTCGACGAACTGTTCCAGCACGCGGATCGCATGCAGGTTCTGGCCCAAAGTGAAGCGCCACGACGCCAGGCGGCCGTGGTCGTCGAACAGTTCCAGGTGGCCGACACCGGCGTGGTCGTGGTGCGTCAGGCGCAATCCGTGGCGGAAAGACCAACTTTTCCAGGTGGTATCGCCCGGCGAACGGGCCAGCAAACGCTTCTCGGTGACAACTATTATGCCTTTTGTGAAACGTAATCGCGCATCGAGGTCAACCTCAACGCTACTTAAAACGTTCTCCCCTGGAGAAAGGTTGCTCTCCACTTCCGCCAGCCAGGTTTCTGGCACGGTCGCCGGCAGCGATGTGAGGGGAATAGTTGTTGCAGGAACACTCAGTTCAGTTGTCATCGTAAAGCATACTCCGGCTCGAGGCCAAGCCCTTCAGGGCGGGATTTGGGGGATGGGGCAGACGCCCGATCAATGTTTGTGTACTGCGCGATGGCGAGGTGGATGCACCAGTGGCAATTTCCTGTATTGTATCGAATGGATGCCTGCCGGTAAGGAATGATGGCAAAACGGCGCAAAAAAATCAGCGTCCGTCGTACACGAGCAAGTATACAACAGCCCGCTGTTGCGCAAATGCTCCAGCTTGGCCCAGAGTCGGTATCTTTATAACAAGTACGGCAACAATTAGTAACAATTAGAATGACAACACCAGCAGAATAAGGGCAGCAAACGCGACAAGAGGCCGCTAAAAGTGGCACACTGCGCATACCCGGGATAAAGAACCAAGCAAGAGCCTGAAAAGACTCTGTAGAGCCAACATAAAGTATCTGGCGCCCAGACGCCTGGCTTGTTATCAAGAAACCACTTACATGATCAAGAAGAAGAACATCGAATTTGCCCGCGTCACCCACTTGCGCGGCCCCAACATCTGGACTTACCGCCCGGTGATTGAAGCCTGGGTCGACATCGGCGAACTGGAAGACTATCCATCCAATACCCTGCCCGGCCTGTACGAGCGCCTGGTGGCGTGGCTGCCCGGCATGATCGAGCACCGCTGCGGCGTGGGCGAACGTGGCGGCTTTTTCGAGCGCCTGCGCGAAGGCACGTGGTCGGCCCACATCCTCGAGCACGTGGTGCTGGAACTGCAAAACCTGGCCGGCATGCGCACGGGCTTCGGCCAAACGCGCTCGACCAGCCAGCGCGGCGTCTACAAGATGGCCTTCCGCACACGCGAAGAGCACGTGGGCCGCGCCGCCCTGGCCGCCGCGCGCGAACTGCTGATGGCAGCCATCAACGATGAAGCCTACGACCTGGAAGCGGCCCTCGCGCCCCTGCGCGACATGGTCGACTCGCGCTGCCTGGGTCCGAGCACGGCCAGCATCGTCGATGCGGCCACCGAGCGCCACATCCCTTCGCTTCGCCTGAACGACGGCAACCTGGTGCAACTGGGCCACGGCGCCGCGCAGCGCCGCATCTGGACGGCCGAAACGGATCGCACCAGCGCGATCGCCGAAGGCATCGCCAGCGACAAGGATCTGACCAAATTCCTGCTCAAATCGTGCGGCGTGCGCGTCCCTGAAGGCAGCCTGGTGCGCAGCGCCGAAGCGGCCTGGGAAGAAGCGCAAGACATCGGCGTGCCCGTCGTCGTCAAACCGTATGACGGCAACCATGGCCGCGGCGTCTCGCTGAACCTGATGACGGAAGCCGACGTGAAGGCCGCCTACGAGCTGGCCGCGCGCAAGGGCGACAGCTCGGCCGTGCTGGTGGAAAGCTTCATCACGGGCGACGAACACCGTCTGCTCGTCGTCGGCAACAAGCTGATCGCGGCCGCCAAGGGCGAGTCGCTGTGGGTCGACGGCGACGGCGTCTCGACCGTGCTGGAACTGGTCAACACGCAGATCAATACCGATCCGCGCCGCGGCGAAGGCGAAGATTTCCCATTGGGTACCGTCAAGCCGCATGAGTCGGGCGAAATCGTGCTGGAACTGCAGCGCCAGGGCATGACCGCCCTGTCCGTGCCGCAGGCGGGGCAGAAAGTGCTGATCCAGCCGAACGGCAACGTGGCCATCGACGTCACGGACGACGTGCATCCGTCCGTCGTGCATGCGGCCCTGCTGGCCGCGCGCGTGGTCGGCCTGGATATCGCCGGCATCGACCTGGTCACCACCGATATCACGCGTCCGCTGGAAGAACAGCGCGGCGCCATCATCGAAGTCAATGCCAGCCCTGGCCTGCTGGCGCACATCAAGCCGGGCGTGGGCCAGCCCCGCCCAGTGGGCGCGGCCATCGTCGACCACCTGTTCGCCCCCGAGGAAACGGGCCGCATTCCGCTGATCGGCGTGACGGGCACGCGCGGCGCCAGCCTGATCGTGCGCATGCTGTGCAAGCTGCTCAACCTGTCGGGCCTGCACACGGGCGCCGTCTGCAGCGAAGGCATGTATCTGGACCAGCGCAGAGTCGTCAGCAGCGATTGCGTGAACTGGGACGCGGGCCAGCGTTTGCTGCTCAACCGCACCGTGCAGACGGCCCTGTTCGAGAGCAATCCGCGCATGATCCTGGCCGAAGGCCTGGCCTACGACAAATGCCAGATCGGCGTCGTCACGGACATGGGCAGCCTCGATAGCGTCAAGGATTTCGACGTGCTGGACGAAGCGGGCCTGTACAAGGCCGTGCGCAGCCAGGTCGACGTGGTGGTGCCGACGGGCGTGGCCGTGCTCAACGCCGCCAACGCGCACGTGCTGGAACTGGCCGAACTGTGCGACGGCACCGTGACCCTGTATGCGCAGGATGGCGGCTTGCCAGCCATCGCGGCTCAGCTGGCCGCCGGCCAGCGCGCCGTGTTCGTGCGCGGCAACCACATCGTGCTGGCCGAAGGCGGCATCGAAACGGTGTTGCTGTGCCTGGACCTGCTGAAACCGGCCACGGCCGGCAATGTCGACAGCGTGCTGGCCGTCGCGGCCGCCGCCTGGGCCCTGAACCTGCCCGTCGATTTGATTTGCGCTGGCCTGCGCACGTTTGACGCGGCCCCTGGCTGCATCGGCAACTAAGGCAAAGCAGCACTCAAGCCCGGCCAGGACGGCCGGGCCCACAAGAACACAACAGGATTACGGTTTAATTATGGAAGTATCTCGCGTACGGGCCTTGCGTGGCCCTAACCTCTGGAGCCACGACACCGCCGTGGAAGCCATTGTTTCCTGCACCACGCAGGAACTCGACATCGCCCAGCTGCCCGGCTTCGAAGCCCGCCTGCGCGCCCTCTTCCCGCAACTGAGCCCGCTGCAACCGCTGGGCAATTACAACGCCGCGCCGATGGCGCAGGTGCTGGAACTGGCGGCGCTGGGCCTGCAGGCGCAAGCCGGTTGCCCCGTCACCTTCAGCCGCACCACGCCGACCCTGGAAACGGGCATCTTCCAGGTCGTCGTCGAATACTCGGAAGAAGCCGTCGGCCGCCTGGCTCTGGAACTGGCGCAGCAGCTGTGCCGCGCCGCGCTCGACGATGCGCCGTTCGACCTGGCCGGCGCCCTGCACCAGTTGCAGGAACTCGATGAAGACGTGCGCCTCGGTCCATCGACGGGCGCCATCGTCAACGCGGCCGTGGCCCGCAACATCCCGTTCCGCCGCCTGACCGAAGGCAGCCTGGTGACGTTCGGCTGGGGCAGCAAGCAGCGCAAGATCCAGGCCGCCGAAATGGACGGCACCAGCGCGATCGCCGAAGCCATCGCGCAAGACAAGGAACTGACGAAAAAACTGCTCGATTCGGCTGGGGTGCCCGTGCCGCAAGGCCGCGTCGCCATCGATGCGGACGATGCCTGGGCCGCCGCCTGCGAGATCGGCCTGCCCGTCGTCGTGAAACCAAAAGACGGCAATCAGGGCAAGGGCGTCACCGTCAACGTCACCACGCGCGAACAGCTGACGGCCGGCTTCCTCGCGGCGCAGGAATTCCGCGACGATATCCTCGTCGAACGCTATCTTCCGGGTCACGATTTCCGTTTGCTCGTCATCGGCAACAAGATGGTGGCAGCGGCCCGCCGCGACCCGCCGCAAGTGGTGGGCGACGGCCAGCACACGGTGCGCGAACTGGTCGACCAGGTCAACCTGGACCCGCGCCGCGGCAGCGGCCACGCCACCTCGCTGACGAAGATCCGCTTCGACGACATCGCCCTGGCCAGCCTGGCCAAGCAGGGCTATGTGGCCGAATCCGTGCCGCCGGTCGGCCAGCGCGTCATCCTGCGCAATAACGCCAACCTGTCGACGGGCGGCTCGGCCACCGACGTCACCGTCGACGTGCACCCGGAAGTGGCGGCGCGCGCCGTCGCGGCCGCGCACATGGTGGGCCTGGATATCTGCGGCGTGGACGTGGTCTCCGACAGCATTCTGAAACCGCTGGAAGAGCAGAACGCCGGCATCGTGGAAGTGAACGCCGCACCGGGCCTGCGCATGCACCTGGCGCCGTCGTTCGGCAAGCCACGCCCCGTGGGTGAAGCCATCATCGCCGCCATGTTCGCCGAGGGCGACGATGGCCGCATTCCCGTCGTTGCCGTCACCGGCACCAACGGCAAGACCACCACCGTGCGCCTGATCGCCCACCTGCTGACGGCCTCCGGCCTGCGCACGGGCATGACCAACACGGATGGCGTGTACATCGAAGGACGCCAGATCGACAGCGGCGACTGCAGCGGCCCGCGCAGCGCGCGCAACGTGCTGCTGCATCCGGACGTCGACGCAGCCGTGTTCGAAACGGCGCGCGGCGGCATGCTGCGCGAAGGCCTGGCCTTCGACCGCTGCCAGGTCGCCGTGGTGACGAATATCGGCGCGGGCGACCACCTGGGCCTGAACTACATCACCACCGTGGAAGACCTCGCGGTCCTTAAAAGAGTGATCGTGCAGAACGTGGCCGACAGCGGCGTGGCCGTGCTGAACGCCACCGATCCGGCCGTGGCCCGCATGGCCAAGAATTGCAGCGGCACGGTGACCTTCTTCGCCGCCGACAAGACGCATCCCGTGATGGCCACGCACCGCGCACAAGGCAACCGCGTCGTGTACGTGGAAGACGGCAAGCTGGTCGCGGCGCAAGGCAAGGAGCGCCACGAAATCGCCCTGTCGCAGGTGCCGATCACGCGCAACGGCGCCATCGGCTTCCAGGTCGACAACGTCATGGCGTCGCTGGCCGCCGCCTGGGCCGTGGGCCTGGACTGGAAAACCATCGCGCTGGGCCTGAAAACCTTTGCCAATGAAGCCGACAATGCGCCGGGCCGCTTCAACGTGTTCGACTACAAGGGCGCCACCCTGATCGCCGACTACGGCCACAATCCGGACGCCATCCTGGCGCTGGTGCAGGCCGTGGAAAGCATGCCGGCCAAGCGCCGCTCGGTGGTCATCAGCGGCGCCGGCGACCGCCGCGACGAAGACATCCGCCAGCAGACGGAAATCCTCGGCGCCGCCTTCGACGACGTGCTGCTGTACCAGGATCAATGCCAGCGCGGCCGCGCCGACGGCGAAGTCGTGGCATTGCTGCGCCAGGGCTTGAACGGCGCCAAGCGCACCAGCCATATCGATGAAATCAACGGCGAATTCGTCGCCATCGACAAGGCCCTGGCGCGCCTCGGCGAAGGCGACCTGTGCCTGATTCTGATCGACCAGGTGGAAGAAGCGCTGGCGCACATCGCCAAGCGCGTGGCCGAAGCCTAAGCGCTTCATCACTGCGCACAAGGGCGGCCTGCGGGCCGCCCTTTTTCATCCCTGCGCCTCAGTCGGCGCCGGCTTTCTCGATCGCCTGCGCGGCCAGCGCGCCGGCCCGCATCTCGCTGGCAAACAGCGTCGCCGCATGCGCGATGGCGCGGGTGGCACGCGCGAGGAAATGCGTCCAGTGCTGCTGCTCGATCAGCAGCATCTCGATGCAGAACCATACCTGACCGCGCTGCACATGGCCTTTCACCAGCTTGATGCGGCGGTTGACTTCATCGAGCGCGGCACGCACGCACAGCAACTCTTCCGGCGTATCGATGGTCCACACATTCGGCAACAGCAGTTTCCCAAATTGCGCGTCATCGGCGTCAAAGCACAGGACATAGCCCATGCCTTCGAAACGGAAGACGATATCGCCATCGCTGTCGATCTGCGCCTGATATCCGTCCGCTTGCAAGTGACGCAGCAACGGTTCGGTGATAGTGGATGCCAACATGGTGCTTCCTTTCATTGAGTGGGATGGCGACGCCCCATCTGGTGCCGCTGCATCGCTACCTCAACGCCGCCACCGGCAAAAAATACAAAACTATTTTCGCCACGTGTGGAGAGCGGGCAAGGCCGGCAGGTGCATGAATGCGGCAGGGATACCGGAATTGATATGGACATCGCAAAAGAAGTCATTTGTGGCGCAAAGTCATTCGCCCCTACCATGCTTCCTGAGCCAGTTCCAGCTCTGGCGGCGACTGCCGCAGCGTTCTCAACATAACTAAAATACAGGTGGAGACAAGATGATGCAATTGATGGCAACGGGCACCCGCACGCCCCGACAAAAAACACGCTTTACCTTGAAGGCGACGGTGGCCGCCCTGGCCGGCGCAGGCCTGCTGAGCAGCGCCTCCGTCTGGGCGCAGCAGGCGCCCGCCGTGGAAACGCCCGTGGAAGAAACGGTACCGGCAGCGGCGGCAGCCCCGGCCGATAATGGCGGCATCGCCGTCGTCGCCGTCACGGGCGTGCGCAGGGCGGCACAGAGCGCACAGACGATCAAGAAAAACAGCGACCAGGTGGTCGATTCCATCGTCGCCGATGAAATCGGCAAATTCCCCGACAAGAACGTGGCTGAAATCCTCGGCCGCGTGACGGGCGTGCAGGTCCGCCGCGAAGGCGGCGAAGCCGGTACCGTCATCATCCGCGGCTTGCCTGGCGTCGTGACCCTGCTCAACGGCCGCGAAATGTTCACCTCCGTGGGCCGCAGCCTGTACCTGGCCGACATTCCGACGGCCATGCTGCAGCGCGTGGACGTGTACAAATCGCAGGGCGCCGAGATGGTCGAAGGCGGCACGGCCGGCGTGATCGACGTACGCACCAACCGCCCGTTCGACTTCAAGGGTTTTACGGCATCGGGCAACGTGCGCGCCGAACACCGCGACAAGTCCGGCTCGACGGACCCGAACGTCAGCGGCATGGTCTCGAACCGCTGGAAGACCCAATACGGCGAATTCGGCGCCCTGCTCGGCCTGTCCTACCAGCGCGGCAGATACTATGACGAGACGATCTGGAACGCCGAACCCGTCAAGCGCCCGGAAGCGGGCAACATCACGGGTCCCGATTCCGTCGGCATGATCCCGACCGTGGGCGACCGCAAGCGCTACGCGGCCAACGCCGCCTTCCAGTGGCGCCCGAACTCGCAGGTGGAAGTGTATGCGGAAGGCATGTCGACCCTGATCAAGCACGCGTTCGACAGCCAGTTCTTCGTCGGTTCGCTGCCGTGGGGCCAGAACCCCGACATCACCCTGATCCCCGGCACCAATCAGGCGGCCACGGTGGGCAAGATCGACGGCCCATGGTCGCCGTTCACGCTGGGCTCGACCCAGGCGCGGCGCGACCGCTCGATCGGTTCGCAAGGCGCCATCGGCGCGCGCTGGGACATCACGCCGCAACTGCGCGCCACGACGGAATTGGCGCGCACGGTCAGCAACTTCGAGCGCGAATTTCCCATCCTCGACTTTCTCGCCCATCCGACCAGCATCATCGGCAGCACGAACGTGAACGGCGGCGCGCAGATCAGCTACCCCGGCTACAACATGATGGACCCGAAGAACTACACCTTGCTCGGTTTCTACGACAATCACAGCCACGACGAAGGCAGCTCGACCGACTGGCGCGGCGACGTCACCTACGACATGGACAGCACGGGCTTCTTCCGCGAATTTTCGGGCGGCGTGCGCCTAGCCAAGCGCAAGGCCGAATCGATCCGCGAAAAGAATGGCCAGGGCGGGCTGACGTCGATCATGACTGCGGACGCGATTCCCGGCCTGGCCTGCGCCTCGCACGAGAACACGGGCAACTTCGGCCTGCAAAGCTGGCTCACGCCGTGCCGCGACTTCATGCTCAACAACACGGCCGCGCTGCGCCAGCTGTTTACGGGCAGCAGCGAACGCAGCCCCGACGATCCGATGACCCATTACAAGGATGTGGAAAAAACCAATGCAATCTACGGCAAGGCGCGCATCGGCTTTGACCTGGCGCAGGTACCGGTCGACGGCACCCTGGGCGTGCGCGTCGTGCAGACCAAGCAGGACTTGCAAGGCAATTCCTCGCAAAACGGCATCGTCACGCCCGTGCGCGTAAAAACCTCGGATACGGACGTGCTGCCCAGCATGACCCTGAAAGCCATGCTGCGCCAGGACCTGATCGCCCGCATGACGGCCGGCAAGGCCGTGCAGCGCCCGAACTTCGCCGACTTCAACCCCGGCGTGAGCCTGGGCCAGAGCCTGGAGATGGTGCGCCCGACGGGCAGCGGCGGCAACCCCGACCTCAAACCCGTGGAAGGCAAGAACCTCGACGTGGCGCTGGAATGGTATTTCGCGCAGACGGGCTCCGTCACGGCCACCGTGTTCCGCCACAACTTCAAGAACTACATCCTGTCCGGTTCGGCCAAGGAAACGTATGGCGGCATCGAGTACGACATCACGCGTCCGCGCAACACCTCGAAGGGCCATCTGCAAGGCCTGGAAATGGCGTACCAGCAGTTCTACGACAAGCTGCCCGGCTGGATGAGCGGCCTGGGCCTGCAAGCGAACGCCACCTACATGACGGGCGAACTGGAAGAATTGAACGGCAGCGTGCACCCGTTCACGGGCATGTCGAAATGGTCGGCCAATATCGTCGGCCTGTACGAACAGGGACCGTGGTCGGCGCGCCTGGCCTACAGCTGGCGCGACAAATACGTCGACGACTACAACTACCGCGGCAAGGGCATCCATCTGACCGTGGCGCCCACCAAGACCCTGGACGCGTCGGTTTCGTACAAGCTCAACCCGAACACCACGGTGACCCTGGACGCGAACAACCTGCTCGACTCGACCTACCGCGACTACCACGACACGCCGGACTATGTGCGCGATGTGCGGCGCTACGACAAGGTCGTGGGACTCTCCGTCCGCTGGAGCTTGTAATGGACACCTGACCAAACCGGCTGCGCGGCGCGCTTTGCGGCCGGCGATGCTCACGGCACTACGGTGCCGCTGCGCTTCTCGGCCACAAATCACTGCCGCTCGCGATGGTTTTGTCAGGCGTCGAAACGTCGTTGGAATACATGTCTTCTTCCTTGAGGAGTTTCAGCGCCAGCCGGTGACGGTTGGCGTTTTTTTGCCTTGTGGAATCTATTAGACACAGGAATTGATTTAACGCAAAGTGGCGGCGCCGGGGCGCTTTTATGCTGGCAGTCTGACCATCGAACCCGGCGGGGACAGCATGCGCGATGCACGGCACGTCGATATACAGTTATTTCAACCCGACATTCCGCTGCGGCTCGACATGCGCACGGCGGCGCTGGTCGAACATGCGCTGGCCTTGCAGGAAATGGCCGGCACGGGCGCCGCCGCCCTGTTTTTGCACTGCCACGACGTGCCGCTGCCCACCGCCTTGCGCGTGCTGACGACGGGACCGCACCGCAAACCGGCCGGGCCGCACCTGTTTGCCCGCCTGCGCCCGCGCACGGCCGCCCTGGCGCACAGCGCGCCGCTACCGGCGCGCTGACGAATCCTGTACCATCGCCGCAACCTATCTAATGAGGCACGGCGATGCAGGCAGCGACACCCCACGATTCCTATGCGGCACTGATGGACCTGATCAAGGCGCGCCATGCGGAACTGAGTCCGCAATTCCAGGCCGGCGCCCGCTACCTGGCCGACCATCCTGACGAAGTGGCCGTCTCGTCCATGCGCAGCATCGCCGCGCGCGCACAAGTGCAGTCGGCCGCCCTCGTGCGCCTGGCGCAGCAGCTGGGCTTTGCCGGCTGGCCGGAACTGAAAGCCATCTTCGTCGAACGCCTGCGCGCGGGACCGGCCGGTTATGCGGAAAAAGCGGGGGCGCTGGCGGGCAAGGACGGCAATCTGGTCACCGAAGTGTTCATGGTGCAGCAGCGCAACCTGGCCGCCACGGAAAGCGCCAACCACGCCGCCCTGGATGCGGCCGCCACCCTGCTGCAAACGGCGCCCCGCGTGCACGTGGCCGGCTTTCGCGCCGCCCATCCCATCGCCTACACCCTGCATTATCTGTACCGGCTGCTGCGCCCCAGCGTGCAGCTGCTGAGCGGCCAGGGCGGCACCCTGGAAATGGACTTGCGCGCCCTGCAGGCGGGCGAAGCCGTCGTCGTCGTCAGCTTCGCGCCGTATTCGAGCGAAGCGCTGCTGGTGGCGCAGGCGGCGCGCATGGCCGGCTGCCAGGTGGTCGCCATCAGCGACAGCGCCATGTCGCCGCTGGCCCTGCAGTCCGACGCCAGCATCGTCATCGCCGTCGACAGCCCCTCGTTCTTCCCTTCCATCGTGGCCGGCGTCGCGGCCGTGGAAAGCCTGGTGGAACTGCTGGTGGCGCGCGCGGGGCCCGATGCCGTCACGGCCATCGGCGCGGCGGAAAGCCAGCTGCGGGCGCTGGGTGCTTACGTAAAAACATCAAATGATGTAAATTAAAAACAAATACATCAATCGTTGCAATGCGGCGCAACGCCTCCTATAATCGGCCATCCCACTTGCCGATAAGAAAGCGATGCCATGAGCCATGTCTTCCACCGCAGCTTGAGTACCAGCTATCCCGTCGCCGCCGGCGGCGATGGGCCCTACCTGATCGACACCGATGGCAAGCGCTACCTGGACGCCTGCGGCGGCGCGGCCGTCTCCTGCCTCGGTCATTCGGATGCGGCCGTGATCGCCGCCGTGCAGCAGCAGATTGCCACGCTGGCGTACGCACACAGCTCGTTTTTCACCAGCGAGCCGATGGAGCAGCTGGCCGATTTCCTCGTCGCCCGGGCGCCAGCCGGCATCGACAGCGTGTATTTCGTCTCGGGCGGTTCGGAAGCGGTGGAAAGCGCGCTCAAGATGGCGCGCCAGTATTTCGTGGAACGGGGCCAGCCGCAGCGCCGCCACGTCATCGCGCGCCGCCAAAGCTACCACGGCAACACCCTGGGCGCGCTGGCCACGGGCGGCAACGCCTGGCGCCGCCAGCAGTTCGAACCGCTGCTGATCGGCGTCACCCACGTTTCCCCGTGCTACGCCTGGCGCGACCAGCAGGCGCATGAAACGGATGGCGACTACGTGACGCGCCTGGGCCAGGAGCTGGAAGACGATATCGCCGCACTGGGAGCGGACAACGTCATGGCCTTCATCGCCGAACCCGTCGTCGGCGCCACGGCCGGCGCCCTGCCCGCCGTCGCCGGCTATTTCCAGCGCATGCGCGAGATCTGCCAGCGCCACGGCGTCCTGCTGATCCTCGACGAAGTCATGTGCGGCATGGGACGCACGGGCAGCCTGTTCGCCTGCGAGCAGGAAGGCATCAGCGCCGACCTGATCTGCATCGCCAAGGGCCTCGGTGCCGGCTACCAGCCCATCGGTGCCGTCATGGTATCGACGGATATCCGCGACACCGTCCGCGCCGGCACGGGCTTCTTCCAGCACGGCCACACGTATATCGGCCACGCCACGGCCTGCGCCGCCGCCCTGGCCGTGCAGCGGCAGATCGAGGAGCGCGATTTACTGGCCAACGTGCGCGCCATGGGCGGCTTGCTGCAAGAGCGGCTGCACCAGCGTTTCGATAGCCACGCGCACGTGGGCGACATCCGCGGCCGCGGCCTGTTCCTGGGACTGGAACTGGTGCGGGACCGCAATACCAAACAGCCGTTCGACCCGGCCCGCCGCCTGCATGCGCGCATCAAGACGCAAGCCATGCAAAACGGGCTGATGTGCTACCCCATGGGCGGCACCATCGACGGCCTGCACGGCGACCACATCCTGCTGGCGCCGCCCTACATCATCGACGCCAGCCACGTCGATGAGATCGTCGACAAGCTGGGCACGGCCATCGATGCCTGTGTGGCGTAGCAGCACATGCCTGCGGCAGAAACGCGCAAAGGCGACTGCCAGCAGTTTCTGTTCACTCCTTGCCAATATTAATTGACTTATTTTAAACAATCGTTTTAAATCAGGAAGTTACTCAAAATCAATCATCTTGAGCATGCAAACATCGCATTAGCCCTTTTCGATGCTTGACGCCCATGTTGATGCACTCTGAAGCCAAGGTATATGGAACTGCTCGACTCCCTGCGTCAGCCCCCTCTGCAAGACGACACGATCAGCGGACACTATGAAGTGCGCCGCTTGCTGGGCGAAGGCGGTTTCGGCCATGTATTCGAAGCGTGGGATGCCAAGCTGTGCCGTAGCGTGGCGCTGAAGCGCCTGAAACCGCAAGCCGACGTGCTGCATCCGGAAAAACTGATCAATGAAGCGCGCCTGGCCGCCTCGCTCAAGCATGCGGCCTTCGTGCGCATCTTCGCCATCGAAGGCCAGGGCACGGGCCAGTCCATCGTCATGGAACTGGTCGAAGGCCAGACCCTGGGCCAGTTCATGCACGACGGCAAGGCGGACTTGCAAACGGCACTCGACATCGCCTACCAGATCGCCGACGCCATGGACGAAGCGCACGCCATGGACCTCGTGCACGGCGACCTGAAACCGTCGAACCTGATGCTGGAAGCGGATGGCAAGGTGCGCATCCTCGACTTCGGCCTGGCCCGCCACATCGACCCGCAAGCAACGCAAACGACCACCCTGTGCGACCTGCAAGGCACGATCGCCTACATGGCGCCCGAGCGCCTGATGGGCCGCCTGCCCGACACGCGCGGCGACGTGTATGCCTTGGGCGCCATGCTGTACGAAATGCTGGCCGGCCAGCGCCACTTCGCCCACCTGAACGGCCTGGCCCTGGCCGCCGCCCACATGCAGGCGACGGAAGCCTGGCCCGACCTACCGGAAACGGTGCCGCCCACCATCAACGCTCTCGTGCGCTCGATGACGGCGCACGACCCGGCCGAACGGCCGCGCACCATGCGCGATGTGCGCGAGGCGATAGGGGCGCAGTCGTCATCTTCAGTAACGGCGGATATGCAAGCCACTGAAGTAAAGCCAGCCAAGCCACCGGTGTCGATTGCCATTCAACTTCAAGTACCGGTCAAGCGCGCTATGGTGGCGGCTAGCGCAGTTATCGTGCTTGGTCTGGGTGTCTGGCAAGGGCCGAACTTAGTGGCAGCGCTACGTGGTCAACATAGTGCCGCGACATATTCCGAAATCGCCTCCATGCGAGCTGGCATGGAAGCACTGCGCACATTTGACCGCGATAGTAGCCAGATGCAGGCCTTCGAGCACTTCACCACATTACTACAGCACAATCCAAATCATGCAGCGGCAGCCGCAGGCCTATCCATTGCGGCAAGCCTGCGCTATATCAGCGATGGCCGTGACGAGACGTGGCTGCAACGGGCCGAAATCAGCGCCAGGCAAGCACTCGCGGCAGACGACCAACTAGCCCTCGCCCATGTGGCGCAGGCCTGGGTATATGAGCGTCAAGGCAAGAACGAAGATGCGCTGCGCGAAGCAACTACCTCGCTGAATTTAGAACCCAATAACTTGCTAGGCTTGTACGGCAAGGCGCGCCTACTCATTGCCAGTCACAAGTTTGATCTGGCGCAAGCCGTATTGAAATCGGCAATTACCACCTATCCAGGCGAGCACGTATTCATTGTCCTGCAGGGCATCATGCAGTATAAACAAGACGATTACGCAGGAGCCGAGCAGGCTTTTCGTAAAAGTATAAAAATGTCACCGCAGTCGCCCAGTACCTATGCCTATCTGAACGCAGCCCTGCTGCGGCAGAATCGCAGCGATGAAGCCCTGCAGGTACTACAACAAGGGTTGCAGGTGAGTCCGCACTGGGAGCTATATACCAACCTCGGCACATCCCTGTTTGCTAAGGGTGATTACGTGGGGGCCGTGCAAGCATTTGAAAATGCCGTATCTGAGAACAAAGGGGGGCCCGGTATCTACCTGTTGTGGGCCAACCTGGCCGATGCACAACGGTGGATCCCAGCGCAAATGCAGGCATCCAAACGATCTTACCAGCGTGCAATAAGCCTGCTCCAGCCGCTGCTCCAGCGCGTGCCCAACGACATCACCATGAATTCGCGTATGGCGCTTTACCAGGCATATGTCGGCAAAAAGCAACAAGCACTAGCTCGAGTAAAGCATGCACTCAGTTTGGCCCCATTGGTGGCCGACGTGCAATTTCGTGCGGCCCTCACGCATGAACTGATTGGCAATCGCAGTGAGGCATTGGCTGCACTTCTACAGGCCAGCAAGCTTGGCTACCCCCTCAATCTGATCGAGTCCGCACCCGATCTATTGAACCTGCGGCGCGACGGCCGCTACCAACAATTTCTCATCAACCTGGAAAGAGACAGTAAAAAATGACGCCTGTAAGCCCTTGGATGAAGTTATCCGTGCATTTTGATGCAGATCAAATTACTAACCAGCTCGATTACAGTTTCACCTCGTGCGACGGTACGGCCGATCCGCGACACGGGCCCTACATGGGTGGCGTGCATTTCCAGAAAGGCCAACATGTCTATCTCGACGTTACCTGCTGCGGCTCCAAGGACAGTGGCTTTACCTCGTTCCAGATCGTCGACTGCTGCATCGTCAGCGTACCGCAACTAACGCAGATCGGTCCGAAAGTAGCGACCATCTACTCGCCTCCTTCGCCATTTTTGCAAGCTGTGGGTGCCACCTATCAACTGCCACTGGACTTCGAAATCCAGCAACTGCTGGGTGAACCAGATCAGACGCCCCTGCACCGCATCCGTCAGGCATGGAAGCACAATCTGGACGTGGGCTATGCAAGCGGCCGCTGGGAATTGTCGTTCGTCATGACCGTACGCATCATGCGCGGAGAAGACGTTCAGCCGGAACTGCGAGTCTTCTCCTTCGACCCAGAAAGTTCGGTGGGCGGCACAACCACTATGTAATGAGTAGCTTTCGACCGTCCAAGTTAGCGCACAAGGACTGAGGTGCCGGTTGACAGCCGCTGGAAGTCCTGGCCTGTCGATACCATCCACTGCGCCTCACCAGCGGGCGAAATGCGCCAAGCCACGTCAATTCCATCGACGTGGCTTTTTTCCATCCGCACGCAATACCCCGCCCTGCCCGCCGAAAGCGGTAAAATGACGGCCTTGAACCCAAGCTCCGCCCTCTGGCGCGGCCTTGAATGCACACAGCACCACACACAGCCCGGCAGGCATGCCTTTCCTGCCGCCGGACCAACGACAAAGAACACATGACCACCGTCCCAAAAGAAATCAACGCCGCCGCGGCAAAGAAAAATTCGGCTGAAAAGCTCACTCCCATGATGCAGCAATATTTAGGCATCAAGGAGAATCACCCGACGATGTTGGTCTTCTACCGCATGGGCGATTTCTACGAGCTGTTTTTCGAGGATGCGGAAAAAGCCTCGCGCCTGCTGGGCATTACCCTGACGGCGCGCGGCGTGGCCAGCGGCAACCCCATTAAAATGTGCGGCGTGCCGTTTCATTCGCTGGACGGCTATCTGGCCAAGCTGGTCAAGCTGGGCGAGTCGGTGGCCATTTGCGAGCAGATCGGCGACCCGGCCACCAGCAAGGGCCCCGTCGAACGCAAGGTCATGCGCGTCGTCACGCCCGGCACCCTGACGGATGCGGACTTGCTGCCGGAGAAGGCCGAGCGCCCGCTGCTGGCCATGTGCAGCATCACGCAGCGCAAGACGGTCACCACCGGCCTGGCCTGGCTGTCGCTGGCCAGCGGCGCCTTGAAACTGATGGAGTTTTCCGGCGACAGCAGCACCGTCGCCGTACGATTGCAGCAGGAGCTCGAGCGCATCGTGCCGGCTGAAATCTTGAGCGGCGACAATGGCAACCTGTTCGACGACTACGCGGGCACGCACATCAACCGCGTGCCGGACTGGCATTTCGACGTGGTGGGAGGCCACAAGGCCCTGCTCGACCAGTTGGGCGTGGCGACTTTGACGGGCTTTGGCGCCGATGGCCTGGGCGCCGCGTTCGGTGCGGCCGGTGCGCTGCTGCGCTATGCGCAGTCGACGCAGGGACGCGGTCTGCAGCACGTGCGTTCGCTGACGACGGAAACGGAAAGCGAATTCATCGGTCTGGATGCGGCCACGCGCCGCAACCTCGAATTGACGGAAACCATCCGCGGCCAGGAATCGCCCACTTTATTTTCCCTGCTGGATCATTGCCGCACGGCCATGGGTTCGCGCATGCTGCGCCACTGGCTGCACCATGCGCGGCGCGACCAGAAGGTGGCGCGCGCGCGCCATGAAGCGATCGCCGCGCTGGCGCAAAGCGAAGCAGCCGGTCCGCTCGCCGCCACCCTGGCGCAAGTGCCGGACATCGAACGCATCACCACGCGCATCGCGCTGCTGTCGGCGCGTCCGCGCGACCTGGCAGCCCTGCGCGACGGCCTGCTGCAACTGCCGGCCTTGCGCGGCGACGTCGTGCGCTGCTATGGTCCTGGCCAGGGCGGCGAAACCGGCTTGCTGGCCGCCATCCACACAGCCTTGGCCACGCCTGTTGCCTGCCTGGACTTGCTGGTGCGCGCCGTGGCGCAGGAACCTGCCGCGATGGTGCGCGACGGCGGCGTGTTTGCTACGGGTTTCGATGCGGAACTGGACGAATTGCGCGCGCTGTCGGAAAACGCGGGGCAGTTCCTGCTCGACCTGGAAACGCGCGAACGGGCCCGCACGGGCATCGCCAACCTGCGCGTCGAATACAACAAGGTGCACGGCTTCTATATTGAAGTGACGCACGGCCAGACGGACAAGGTGCCCGACGACTACCGCCGCCGCCAGACCCTGAAAAACGCCGAGCGCTACATCACGCCGGAACTCAAGGTTTTCGAAGACAAGGCCCTGTCGGCGCAAGACAAGGCCCTCGTGCGCGAAAAGATGCTGTACGACCTGCTGCTGGCCGACCTGGCGCCGCACATCGGTACCTTGCAGACCATTTCGCAAGGCCTGGCCCAGCTCGACACCCTGAATGCACTGACGGAACATGCGCAGCAGCACAACTGGGCCGCGCCGCAACTGGTCGACGAGCCGTGCATCAACATCGTCGAAGGCCGCCACCCCGTTGTGGAAAAGCAGATCGAACGCTTCATCGCCAACGACTGCCGCTTCGTCAACGAACGCCGTCTGCTCTTGATTACCGGTCCGAACATGGGCGGTAAATCGACCTTCATGCGCCAGGTGGCACTGATCACCCTGCTGGCCTACGTGGGCAGCTACGTGCCGGCAGCGTCCGCCACCATCGGCCCCATCGACCGCATCTTCACGCGTATCGGCGCCACCGACGACCTGGCGGGCGGACGCTCGACCTTCATGGTGGAAATGACGGAATCGGCGGCCATTTTGAACGGCGCCACCGAGCACTCGCTGGTGCTGATGGATGAAGTGGGCCGCGGCACCTCGACCTTCGACGGCCTCGCCCTGGCGTGGGCCATCGCGCGCCATCTGATCGACACGAGCCGCAGCTTCACCCTGTTCGCCACACATTACTTTGAGCTGACGCAACTGCCGGACAGCCACCCGAGCGCCGCCAACGTGCACTTGTCCGCCGTCGAGCACAAGGACAGCATCGTCTTCCTGCACGCCGTGCAGGCCGGTCCCGCCTCGCAAAGCTATGGCTTGCAGGTGGCGCAACTGGCCGGCGTGCCACAGCCCGTGATCAAGGCCGCGCGCAAGCACCTGGCGCGCCTGGAAGCGCAGGCGCTCGACGCCACGCCGCAGCGCGACCTGTTCGCCGCGCCGGCCGCCGATCCGTATGCGCAGGAGGAAGAAGAGGAAGCGGCGGCGCCGCTGGCCGCGCTGAACGCGGCGCAGCAAGCCTTGCTCGACGCCATCGCCGACCTCGATCCCGATGCGCTCACGCCGCGCGATGCGCTCGAGCAGCTGTATCAGTTGAAACGGCTGGCCGCCGCATGACCTGCCGGCGCGGCACGATACACCTGCTGGCCGCCGGCTTGCTGGCTGCCAGCCTGCCATGGCAAGCGGCGCTGGCCGCCCAGAGCGACCAGGCCGGCTTCGAGTTTGCCGTGCTGGGCCACTCCTTCAACGCCGGACCGGACGATGGCCCCCTGAAAAAAGCCATCGCCGACACCAGCGCCTTCAATGCATCTTTCGTCGTGGCCACCGGCATCAAGGCGGCCAGCGAATCGTGCAGCGACAAACTGTACAGCCAGCGCAAGGACTTGCTCGACGCCAGCGGCCCGCCGCTGATCGTCTCGCTGTCGGCCAGCGATTGGGCCAACTGCCGCAACTCGCGCGGCAGGGTCAACGCCATCGAACGCCTGAACCGCTTGCGCGACGTGTATTTCGCCGACGACCAGAGCCTGGGCCAGCGCAAGCTGACCCTGTCGCGGTTGTCATCGACGGCGAAGTTCCGCAGCTATGCGGAAAACGCCCACTGGGAATATGGCGGCGTGCTGTTTGCCACCATCAACCTGCCCGCGAATAACAACCATTTCCTGCCGGAAGCGGGACGCAACAGCGAATTCGAAGACCGCCTGGTCGCCAACCGTTCCTGGCTGCAGCGCCTGTTCGCCATGGCGCAGCGCAAGAAACTCGACGGTATCGTGCTGTTCTCCGACGGCGACATGGGCGTGCTCGATGAAGACGACAATTCGTTGCTGCCCAGCTTCAGCTCAAAACAGGACGGCTTTGCCGGATCGCGCAAGCAGGTCCGTACCCTGACGAAGAAGTTCAGCGGCAAGGTGTTATTGGTCGATACGCAGCGCGATGGCGACGCGGACGGCAAGGAAGGGAAAAGTAAAAAGGCCGCGGCCAAGGCAGGCGGGCCGAAAATCAGCTGGAAAGGCAACCTGGGTCACGTCAGCATCGACAACGACTGGTCCGCCATCGCCGTACGGCCAGGCAAGACGCCATTCTTTGAGGTGCGTCAACGCGCCGTCAGGCCATCGGCGCAAGCCAGGGTCAGGGCGTCGACCGTGCGCCGCTAGCGCATCAGCAAACAGGCCGGCATGTAGCCGGCCTGGAACAAGCGATATTAGTGAATCGGATGCGAGCGGAAGTGATCGCCTTCGTCACCCTCTTCATCATCACCATGGTCATGGCCGTGTGCGCCATGCACGTGGCCATGGGCGATTTCTTCATCGGTGGCGGCGCGCACGTCAGCGACGGTCAGCGAGAAGCGCAGCGCGATGCCGGCCAGTGGATGGTTACCATCCAGCACGACTTTGTCGTCGGCGATATCGGTGACGGTGAAAATCATCGCTTCTTCGTCCGGCGAATCGCTTTCCGGCATGCCTTCGAACTGCATGCCCACTTCCAGCGGCTCAGGCAGGCGATTGCGCGGCTCGACCTTGACCAGGGCTGGATCGTATTCACCGAAAGCATCATCCGGTTCGATCTGGATCGTGTTGGAGTAGCCAACTTCCTTGCCGTCGAGTTCTTCTTCGATCTTCGGCAGGGTGTTTTCATAATCACCGTGCAGGTAGACCATCGGCTGACGGCCGTCTTCGATCAGATTGTCTTGCGCGTCTGACAGTTTGTAGTTGACAGTCACGACCGTATTTTTGGCAATCTTCATTATGCTTCCTTTCATTGTATAAGCTGGCAAATTATACCTTCACGCCGCCAACGGCAGGCGCATTCCTGCATTTCCGGTTGTTATAATGGGCGCATGAAAACATTAACTCTCCTCGGCGATATCACGCCGGCGCAATTCCTGCGCGACTACTGGCATAAAAAGCCCCTGTTGATCCGCCAAGCCGTACCCGGCTTCAAGGCGCTGTTCGATTTCAAGGCCCTGGCCGAGCTGGCTACCCTCGATCACGTTGAATCGCGCCTGGTCAGCCATGCGGATGGCCACTGGAACATGCAGCAAGGTCCGCTGACCAGCCTGCCTTCGCTGAAACAGAAGGAATGGACGCTGCTGGTGCAGGGCGCCAACCTGCACAGCGCCAAGGCTGACGCCCTGCTGCGCCAGTTCCGTTTCCTGCCGGACGCGCGCCTGGACGACCTGATGGTCAGCTTCGCCACCGATGGCGGCGGCGTGGGCCCGCATTTCGATTCCTATGACGTGTTCCTGCTGCAAGGCCAGGGCAAGCGCCACTGGCGCATCGGCGCGCAGAAAGACCTGAGCCTGATCGACGGCTTGCCGCTGAAAATCCTCAGCAACTTCACGCCCGACGAAGAATTCACCCTGGAACCGGGCGACATGCTGTACCTGCCGCCCCACTACGCGCACGACGGCGTGGCCATCGGCGACTGCCAGACGTATTCGATCGGTTTCCGCTCGCCTTCGTTCCAGGAACTGGGCGAAGCTTTCCTGCAATTCATGGCCGACTCGATCGACTTGCCGGGCATTTACAGCGATCCGGACCTGAAAGCGTCGGGCAAGCCGGCGGAAATCCCCCGTGAAATGCTCAGCACCATCGCGGAAGAGCTGAACAAGGTGCGCTTTACGGAAGAAGACGTCACCATTTTCCTCGGTGAACACCTGTCGGAACCGAAGCACAATGTGTTTTTCACGCCGCTGTCCAAGCCGCTGACGGTGGGCCGCTTCGCGGACGCCGCACAGAAAAAGGGTGTCGTGTTGTCGCGCAAGACGCTGATGCTGTATCGTGGCAAGAATGTCTTCATCAATGGCGAATCGTTTGCCATTGGCAAGGCTGACAAAACGGCCCTGGAAACCCTGGCCAACGAACGCGCCCTCGATGGCGCCGCCGTGGCCCAGGCTTCCGATGACGTGATGGATGCCTTGTATACCTGGTATCAGGATGGCTGGATCGAACTGGCTTGAATGGGTGCAGCGTAGCAAAGTGGTATTACAGTAGGTAAAATAACAGCATCTGCGCCAGCGCAAAGAAAGATATTATTTTTATATCGTTTTGTCGCGCTTTCGCAAATCGCTTACACTTGCTTGCAATTTGCTTCGGCAAATATTGCGATATCACAAAATAGTTGCGAATTTGCCTCTTGCTCCTATTGCGACGCACCAAAAATCGCTATAATATTCGGTTAGGAAGTTTCCGTTGTCTGGCAGGCACCACCTGGTACGAAAAGCCTTCGAAGACGACCTAACGAGCGATAATTACCGGTAATTATTCATCGCAACAATGTTGATTTATTTTTTGAAATAATTAAGGAAAACAAATGAAAAAATCCCTGCTGATCGCCTCCCTGATGGTTGTTGCTCTGGCTGCTTGCAGCAAAAAAGAAGAAGCTCCTGCACCAGCACCAGTAGTTGAAACCCCAGCACCAGCACCAGCAGTTGAAGCTGCTCCAGCTGCTGCTGCTGACGCTGCTGCTTCGGCCGCTACCGACGCTGCTGCTGCTGCTTCGGCTGCCGCTTCGGCCGCTACCGACGCTGCTTCGGCTGCTTCGGCTGCTGCATCGGCTGCTAAGTAATTTAGCACCCTGCACTAAAGAAAGCCGGCCCTCGGGCCGGCTTTTTTGCGTCCGGCGTTTTATCCGCAGGATATAACGCCGGACGCAGGCAATAAAAAAGGCTGACCCGGTTTCCACCGGGCCAGCCTTTGTAATGCGCGGCAGGTTCTAATGCCTGCCGCGAATGTAGCGCTTACTTCAACTGATCGTTCAGCAGACCCAGGATCTTCTCTGCCACTGGCGAGGTATCTGGCTGGCCTTCGTTGCCGAGGATGCTGACCAGGCTGGTCGAGCCCGTGCCGGCCTTGACGAGGACGCGATAGCGCTGCGCTTCCTTGTCCTTGTCGGACGACGAACCCCAACTGAACAGTTTCGAGAAGAAACCGTCTTTCTTGACTGCATCCGGATCGACGTAACGCACGAAATACGTGCCTTGCGTGCGGTCGCGGTCTTCCACGGTAAAGCCGACGCGGTCCAGCGCCAGGCCGACACGGCGCCAGGCGCGGTCGAAACCTTCATCGACTTCGATTGCCCGCGCCGGCGTGGCGGCGTCGCCGACCAGCTTGGCGTGCTGGGGCTGCACGATGGCGGCATCGACAGCCGTCTTCGCTTGCGCATCGTCGCTGGCTGCGCCCAGGCGCGTCATCAGCTTGGCCAAGAATTGCGCTTCCAGGCCTGGATCGTTGGGACGCGCGGTCCAGGTGGTGGTTTCCTTGTCGCGGCCCGTGACGACCTCTTCCACGCCACGGTGGCTGATGTAGATCTCGGTCGAGCCATCGGCCAGGCGCTCCACGCGGGTACGGAACTTGTCTTTTTCACCGGTCGAGTACAGCGAATCGAAAGCCTTGCCGATGGTGCTGCGGATAAAGTCTTGCGGCACCTTGGCGCGGTTTTCATTCCACTCGGTTTCCATGATGCCAGCCGTAGGCTGGTCGACGGCAATGGTAAAGCCCGAATCTTCCCAGAACTGTTTCAGTTGCGGCCACAGCACTTCAGGCGATTGCTTGACGACCAGCCAGCGCTGGTTGCCCGCGCGCTCGACCTTCACGCCGCCTGCCATGACCGGCACGACACCGACCACGCCGTCGGCGCCCACGACGACGGGCGTACCGGCCGTGGCGTTGCGCTGCGCGTTGTAGCCGGAAGCCGTGGCCACGCCGTTTTTCGAATCCGGCAGCGAGTAGCGGTTGTCCTGCTGCAATTGCGTCAGGTCAGGCGGCACGTCCAGGGTGCCGGCTTTCTTGACCGACTTGTAGTCGACCTTGTCGCCGCCGACTACCGAACTGATCATGCCGCAGCCCGCGAGGCTGGCTGCGATGGCGCCGATGACGATGCCGCGGACGGCGATGGTGGCAGGCGCCGATTGGTTTTTCTTGCAATTAGTCATGTCGTAACTGGATAAGAAGCTAAGTAGCAGCTGGAATCAGGGAAGGTCCGGACTGGTCAAGTCCGGGCTTGAAGTTCGGTCTTAAGACAGGATGCCGGCGTCGCGCAAGGCATCGCGCACGGTGGCATGGCAATTTTCAGCCAGCGGCACCAGTGGCAAGCGTATGCCGGCAGGCATCAGGCCCATTTCGGCCATCGCCCATTTGACGGGCACCGGGTTGGGCTCGACAAACAACTTCTGGTGCAGAGGAAAAACCTTGTTATTGATGGCAATCGCCGTGGCGCGCTCGCCCGCCATGGCCGCGACGCACAGTTCGTGCATGGCGCGCGGCGCGACGTTGGCCGTCACGGAGATATTGCCGTGGCCGCCGCAGAACATCAGCGCCATGGCGGTCGGATCGTCGCCCGAGTACACGGCGAAGTCCGCTGGAACCAAACGCAGCAGGTCGACGCCACGGCCGATATTGCCGGTCGCATCTTTCACGCCGACGATATTCGGGATGGCAGACAGGCGCACGATGGTCTCGTTGCTCATGTCGGCAACAGTACGGCCCGGCACGTTGTACAGAATGACGGGGATGTCGACGGCTTCGGCGATGGCCTTGAAGTGCTGGTACATGCCTTCCTGGGTAGGACGGTTGTAGTATGGCACCACTTGCAAGACAGCATCTGCGCCCGCTTCTTTCGCGTAGCGCGTCAGTTTGATGGCCTCGGCCGTGGAGTTGCCTCCGGCGCCGGCGATGATAGGAATGCGTCCCTTGGCATGTTCGACGGTCAATTGGATCAGTTCGCAGTGTTCTTCCACGCTGACTGTTGCCGATTCGCCCGTTGTGCCAACGATGACGATGCCGTCCGTACCCTCGGCGATATGCCAGTCGATCAGCTTGCGCAGACCTGGAAAGTCCAGACTGCCGTCTGCGTGCATCGGGGTGACGATTGCTACAATGCTGCCCTTGATCATAGTAAGTTTATAGCGCCGATAAATAAAACAACGATTGTAGCGGATAGCCCGCGCCTGTGGTGCATTCTGACATAGTATGGCCGCTCAAAACGTCGGCAGCAGCGCTGCCAACCGTGGAAAATCCGGCCGGACGGCGCAAATTCGTTGCACAAGAGCAGCTTTTGGCTGTTCCACGCGCCCATCCTCATACGCTACCACACGCAAGCCCTGCTGCACGGCCCAGGTCAGCATTTCGCCTTCCTTCAGCAGGAATTTCGGATTCGACGGCTTGCCGAACTGTTCATTGCCCTCGGCAAACGTTTCATACAGCAGCACGCCATCGGGCGCCAGGCTGGCAACCATGGCTTCCAGCAGCGGCCGGTGCAGATAATTGGTGACGACGATGCCGGCAAAGCGGCCGGGCGCGAAGGGCCATACGGCGCCCGGCGCTTCCAGATCCACCAGCGACGTGGTGATGCCAGTGCCGGCCGCTTTTTCCAGCATTTCCGGATCATGGTCGAGCGCGATCACGGGGTGGCCCAGGCTCACCAGGTGGCGCGCATGGCGGCCAGCGCCGCAGGCCAGGTCCAGCACCTCGCCGCCCGGGATCAGGGGCGCCCAGCGGCGCAGCCAGCCGGAAATCGCTTCGGTTTCTACTGTTGGTTCAATTGCTTGCATCGGTACTTCCATCAATTATGTGCGACTATCCAGTTGCTTGTATCACGTCAACAGAGCCGTCAGGGGCGTGACCATGGTGACAAAAATGCCTATGACAAATTCGATTGCCGCCAGCAGGGCGCGGTTCAATACGCCCGTATACATCAGCAGCACCAGGGCACCGAACACATACAGGCTGTAGCGTTCGATGCTGGCGTAAGGACGCGCCAACTGCATCGGCAGCAAGCCCGTCATGATGCGTCCGCCATCGAGGGGTGGCACGGGAATCAGGTTAAAGACGAACATGGCCGCATTCACGCTGACGCCGGCGCCCGCCATCTTGCGGAAAAACATGCCCATTTCCGTTGGCGGCAGGACGCTGAGGACGACAAAGGCAATCATCCAGCCCAGGCCCATGACAAAATTGGCGCCAGGCCCCGCAAACGCCACCCAGGCCATCTGCTTCTTCGGATTGCGCAGGCGGCTGAAATCGACGGGCACCGGCTTGGCATAGCCGAACGGTACCTGGATCGCGAAATACAGCATCAAAGGCAGCAAGATCGTGCCGAAAGGATCGATATGCCGAATGGGATTGAGGCTCAGCCTGCCCTCGTTCGAAGCTGTGGGGTCACCGAAATAGCGGGCGACGTAGCCATGCGCCGCCTCATGCAGGGAAATGGCAAACAGCACCGGTACCAGGTACACCGCAACGGTCTGGACTATCGTATTGAAATCGCTCATGACCGCGATTCTACCAGAGGCGAACTACGCCCTTTCTTACGTTGTCATTAAGAACAGGTGAAGACCGGCGCGGCAACAGGCGCGCGATACCCTCTACAAGCCCAGCACGGCCGGGTCGCCGCGGCCCACGCGCACCACTTCCGCCTCCGGTCCCGTCAAGTCGATCACGGTGCTGGGGCCATGCGCGCAGACGCCGCCATCGATGATCAGGTCGACCAGTTTTTCCAGGCGCTCGCGGATGGTGTCGGCATCAGTCAGGCTCTCTTCGTCGCCGGGCAAGGTCAATGTCGCGCCCAGCAGGGGCTGGCCCAGTTCGTCCAGCAGGCATTGCACGATGCGGTGCTGCGGCACGCGCAGGCCGATGGTCTTGCGCGAAGGATGGCTGAGGCGGCGCGGCACTTCCTTCGTCGCTTCCAGGATGAAGGTATAGGCGCCCGGCGTGGCCGCCTTGAGCAGGCGGAACTGGCGGTTGTCGACGCGGGCGTACACGCCCAGCTCGCTCAAGTCGCGGCACAGCAAGGTGAGATGGTGCTTTTCATCCACGCCACGGATGCGGCGCAGGCGCTCGACGGCGCCCTTGTCGTCGAGCTGGCACACCAGCGCGTAGCAGGAATCCGTAGGCAGGGCCACGACGCCGCCGGACTGGATGATCTGGGCCGCCTGCTTGATCAGGCGCAATTGCGGATTGTCAGGGTGAATCTGGAAAAATTGACTCATGTGTAAGCGTTCTGGCGAACCAGCTTGTTAAGTTAGCATTATTGTACGCCGCGCAGCGCGGCGATGCGTTGTTCGATCGGCGGATGGGTGGCGAACAGCGCGCCCCAGCCGCCATTGCCGCCGCTGATGCCCAGCGCCTGCATCGATTGCGGCAGCTCGCCCGGCGGCACGCCGCCCAGGCGGGCCAGCGCATGCATCATCGGCGTGGGGCTGCCCAGCAGCTTGGCCGAACCGGCATCTGCGCGGAATTCGCGCTGGCGCGAGAACCAGGCGACGATGATGGAAGCGAGCAGACCAAAGATCACTTCGCACACCATCACCGTGACGAAATAGCCGATGCCGCGTCCGCCGCCTTCGCGGTTATTATTTTTCAGCAGCACATTGTCGACAAAGAAACCCACGACACGCGCCATGAAGACGACGAAGGTATTCACCACGCCCTGGATCAGGGTGAGCGTCACCATGTCGCCATTGGCGACGTGGGCGATCTCGTGGCCCAGCACGGCTTCGACTTCATCGCGGTTCATGCTTTGCAGCAAGCCGGTCGAGACGGCCACCAGCGCCGAGTTTTTGAAGGCGCCCGTGGCGAACGCATTCGCGTCGCCTTCGTACACGGCCACTTCCGGCATGCCGATGCCGGCCCGCTCGGACAGCGCACGCACGGTATTGACCAGCCATAATTCCGTCGACGAGGTCGGGTTGTCGATCACGCGCGCGCCCGTGCTCCACTTGGCCATCGGCTTGCTGATCAACAGGGAAAAGATTGATCCCGTGAAGCCCACCACCAGCGAAAACACCAGCAGGCTGCCCAGGTTCAAGGTACTGCCGCGCGCCGGATTGCCCACGCCCAGCAAACTGAGCACGAGCGACAGCACCAGCATCACGGCCAGGTTGGTTGCAATAAAAAGGACGATACGTTTCATGGGCGTTGGCTCCGGAAAAACAGAATAGCTAAAAGATAAGTGTGCAGCCGCGACTTTTCAAGCCCGCATGGCAGGCGCAGGCCGGCCGCGCCCTAGAACCAGTCGTGCCAGATAGGCGTTACATTCGATGGCAGCGGCGGCAACTTGGCAAAATCCACGCGCGATTCACCCGGCGCATGGAAATCCGTGCCGCGCGAGGCGAGGAAGCCGTAGGCGTTGGCCAGTTGCGCGTATTCGGGATACTGGTCCGGGCTATGGCTGCCCGTGACGACTTCGATGGCCAAGCCACCGAGTTGCTTGAATTCATCGAACAGCACGCCTTGCGCCATGTCGCTGAAACGGTAGCGGCCCGGATGGGCGATGACGGCCACGCCACCCGCGCCGCGTATCCAGCCCACCGCTTCGGCCAGGGTGGCCCAGCGGTGCTCGACATAACCCGGCTTGCCTTCCGACAGGTATTTCTTGAACACGTCGGGGATGTTCGCGCATTTCCCCATTTCCACGATGTAGCGGGCGAAGTGCGTGCGCGACATCAGGTCCGGGTTGCCGACGAATTTCAAGGCCCCTTCATAGGCATCGGGAATGCCGGCCAGGTCCAGCTGACGGGCAATCTCGCGGCCGCGCGCGTCGCGCCCCGAGCGCGTCTGGTGCAAGCCCTGCACGAGATCCGGATTGTTTTCATCGACTTGCAAGCCCACGATGTGCACGGTTTCGCCGGCCCACGTAATGGAAATTTCCACGCCGGCCACGAAACGCATGCCCAGGTCCAGCGCGGCCGTACGCGCGGCGGCCACGCCCGATATCTCATCGTGGTCCGTCAGGGCCCACACGTCCACATCGGCCTTGCGTGCGTACGCGGCCACGGCGGCGGGCGCGAGCACGCCGTCGGAGATATTCGAATGACAATGCAGGTCGACTTTAAGCATGTGAAAACAATACCCTGCACGGGCTCAGCATGGAAGAAGTTTTCATTGTACGCTGCTTGTCAAATCGCGCTGCGGCGTTCCCGACACACATCAGGCCAAAAAGGCTTCCACCAGCCGCGCCAGTGCCGCCGGTTGATCATGATGCAGCATATGGCCCGCATCCGCCATCATCTCGCAGCGCACATCCTTGATGCAGGCCAAACGCCGGTCGATTTCTATGCGCGCCTGTTCCTTGGGCCCCATCCATTGCCACATATTCGTCTCATCCGCCTCTACCCACAGCACGGGCGCCGTGATGCGGCGCCAGCACGCCATCACTTCTTCCACCTGATACAGGATGGGATTGACCCGCTTGTGCTGCGGATCGCCCATGATGTCCCACTCGCCCGCCTCGTTCTGCGCCGACCAGTGTTCGGCGAGGAACGCCGCGCGCTCGTCCGGCAGGCGCGGATTGGTCTTTTGCAGGCGTTCGGCCACGGCCTTTTGCGTGGGATAGCTGCGCATGGCGGGCGGCTCGCGCAATTCGTCCAACCACTTGGCGTAACGGCCCGGCGCCTGCTCCGGTTTTGTTGCCATCATGCCGAAGCCTTCCAGGTTGATGAAGCGGCTGATGCGCTCGGGCCGCACGCCCGCGTACAGGCCGGCCACGTTGGCGCCCATGCTGTGGCCCAGCAGGTTGACGGGAGCGTCCGGCGAGTAATGCAGCAGCATGGCGTCCAGGTCGGCCAGGTAGTCGGGGAACCAGTAGGTGTCCGATTGCGTGTAGTCGCTGAGGCCAAAGCCGCGCCAGTCGGGCGCGATCACGTGCCAGTCGCCGGCCAGCTCGTCGACGACGAACTGGAACGAGGCGGCCACGTCCATCCAGCCATGCACCATGAACAGGATGGGCGCCCCTACACGGCCCCAGTGGCGCACGTGCGTACGGGCGCCGCGGATGTTGATGAATTCGGAACGGGAAAGTTTCATGGGTTTCATCGGATGCCTGCCTTGAAAGTGGCGCAGATGGCGCCACATGCTGTGTCTGTCGATAGTACGGCCATAAAAGTACGACCGTTCGATAATTATACCGGATTGACGGTCGGCGCTCGGACTTGCCCTGCAACAGCGTAAAATAGCGCAAAACTTCCGCGTCCGGCCGCCCCCGGCGCTTCCACCACCGCCACAGGCTAACGATGACACTCTACCAATTGGGCGCCGATGCGCCGCAGATTGATGCTTCCGCTTTTGTTGCCGACACGGCCAACGTGATCGGCAAGGTGACCCTGGAAGCGAATACGTCCGTCTGGTTTGGCGCCACGATTCGCGGCGACAACGAACGCATCACCGTGGGCGCCAACAGCAATGTGCAGGAAGGCGCCGTGCTGCATACGGACCCTGGCTACCCGCTTGACATCGGCCAGAACGTGACCATTGGCCACCAGGCAATGTTGCATGGCTGCACGATCGGCGATGGCGCCCTGATCGGCATCCAGGCCGTGATCCTGAATGGCGCGAAGATCGGCAAGAATTGTCTGGTCGGCGCGGGCGCGCTGGTCACGGAAGGCAAGGAATTTCCCGACAATATGCTGATCCTCGGCTCACCGGCGAAAGCCGTGCGGGCCCTGACGGCAGACGATATCACCAGGCTACAAGGCAACGCCGTGAACTATGTGCAGCGCGGCCAGCTATTTAATACGCAACTCAAGAAGATTGGATAAAAGAATGACGACTGAAATCACGGGCGCAGTCAGCGCAGCCGCTACCGGCCAGGATACCCTGCAAAAATTTATTTTCGACAACGCCGCCGTGCGCGGCCAGTTCATCGACGTGTCCCACACCTGGCAGGAAGTGGTGTCGCGCCACGCCTATCCGACGGCCGTGAAAAAAGTGCTGGGCGAAATGGTGGCCGCCGCCGCCCTGCTGTCGGCCAACCTGAAATTCAACGGCTCCATCATCATGCAAATCCATGGTGACGGTCCCGTGCGCCTGATGGTGGTCGAGTGCGACTCCGACCTGCGCCTGCGCGCCACGGCCAAGCTCGACCCGGACGCCATCATCGCCGACGTGGCCACCGTGCCGCAATTGCTCAACGCCACGGGCAAGGGCCGCTTCATCATCACCCTGGACCCGGCCGACAAGGTACCAGGCCAGCAACCGTACCAGGGCATCGTGCCGCTGGACGGCGACGACATGGCGACCGTGATCGAAAACTACATGTTGCGCTCGGAACAGCTCGACACGCGTCTGTGGCTGGCCACGGACGACACCGTCTCGCGCGGCCTGCTGCTGCAAAAGCTGCCCCACCATGGCGGCAAGGCCGAAGCGACGCCCGTGTCGGAAGAAGACGCGCTCGACACGTGGAACCGCGCCGTGATGCTGGCCTCGACCCTGAAAGAAGCGGAAATCCTGTCGACGGACATCGATACCCTGATGCAGCGTTTGTTCTGGGAAGAAACGATCCGCGTCTTCGACCCGCTGCACCCGAGCTTCCATTGCAGCTGCACGCGCGAAAAAGTGGGCAATATGCTCAAGATGCTGGGCGAGGAAGAAGTCAACAGCACCCTGGAAGAAGTGGGACAAGTGGGCGTGAACTGCGATTTCTGCGGCCAGCACTACGAGTTCGACAAGGTCGATTGCGCGCAGCTGTTCGTCACGGATGCGCCGGCAGAGGTGCTCATTCCACCCGCAGCCAGCATTAACTAATTGTAATATTCTTCGCGCCGTCTCTCAGACGGCGCCTTTGTTTCTGCTGTCATCTTCCCGTCATCAGTTCGTCATCAGCCCGTCACGCGCCGCCGTTACGCTGCGCAGCTTGTATTACTCCCAATACTTTCCACAGGCTGATGATGACCACCCACTTGACGCTGGCCCTGCGCCGCCATTCCTTCCATGTTTTGCTGGGCGCCTGCGCCGCGGGCTTGAGTTTGCCTGCCCTGGCGCAAACGGCCGTGGCCGCCGCCGTAGCCTCGGCCACGACCGAGATGGCCGCACCCGCCACTGCCGCCGATGACGGCGCACCGATGGCCACCGTGGAGATTTCCTCGCGCAAGACGCGCTCTTCCGTCGCCCTGAGCAAGAATGAAATCCAGAAAATCCTGCCCGGCACGAATCCCCTGAAAGCCTTGCAAACCTTGCCGGGCGTCAGCTTCCAGACGGCCGATCCGTGGGGCAACAACGAACAGAACCTGTCGCTGTTCGTGCATGGCTTTTCTGGCCAGCAACTGGGCTACACCATGGATGGCGTGCCGCTGGGCGACCAGCAGTACGGCAACTACAACGGCCTGTCGCCGCAGCGCGCCGTGATCAGCGAAAACGTGCGCAGCGTCGTGCTGTCGTCGGGCGCGGGCGACCTGGCCACGGCCTCGACCAGCAACCTGGGCGGCACCATCGAAACCTATTCCAGCGACCCGCTGGCCACGCAGGGCGCCAGCGTGCAGCAAACGGTGGGCAGCCACCGTACTTCGCGCACGTTTGCCCGCTACGACACGGGCGCCTTCGGCGACGGCAGCAGCGCCTATTTTTCCATCCTGCACCACGAAGCGCGGGCCTGGGACTTCGATGCGCGCCAGGGCGGCGACCAGTTCAATGCCAAGTACGTCAACCGCAGCGAGGCAGGCAAGCTGACCCTGTTCTTCAATTACTCGGACAAGATCGAGCCGAACGAAGACAGCACCGTGCACGTGGCCGGCGAAACGAGCGCGCCCTACACGCGCCCCTTCCTGTACCCGGACTTCAAGGCGGCCCTCAATTACCTGTCGCCAACGGGCGCGACGCCCGCCGCGGACGGCAACAATTACCGCAATTACTACAGCGATGCGCAGCGCACCGATTACCTGGCCTACGCCAAGTTCGACGCCAACTTGTCCGAAGGCATGACCTGGTCCAACCAGATGTATTACCACAAGGATGACGGCGCGGGCGTGGTGGCCGGCCCCATCGGCGTGGCCGGCTTGCCGGGCCTGTTCAGCGTGTACTACCCGAAGCAGAACCTGAAGGAAGTCTTCGGCAACTCGGGCTACGCCGTGCGCACGACGGAATACGACATCAAGCGCGGCGGCTTCCTTTCCACCTTGCGCAAGGAAATCGGCAATCACCAGCTGGAAGCGGGCCTGTGGCTGGAACAGAACCGCTCGTCCGCCTACCGCCGCTGGTATGCGCTGGACGTCAACAACCCGACGTCGCCGTACGACCGCCCCAGCAATCCTTTGATCACCCAGTACGGCAGCGAGATCGACAACAAGGTGGTGCAGCTGCACTTGCAGGATGAATGGCGCATCCGTCCCGATATCGCCCTGCAGGCCGGCTTCAAGTCCAGCCTGCAGTTTGCCGATGGCCAATTCCCCGTGCAGCCAGCCAAGGGCGCCATTGCCGGCGGTTCGACGGCCTTGCCGGTCGGCACCATCAACACGAAAAAATGGTTCTTGCCGCAAGTGGGAGCGCGCTGGGATGTCACACCGCAAGACCAGCTGTATTTCAACATCCAGAAAAACATGCGCCAGTTCGTCACCTATGGCGGTGGCGGCGCCTCGCCGTGGAGCTTGTCGAGCCAGGCCGCTTTTGATTTGTTCAAGCGCGATGCCAAGCCGGAAACAGCCCTCACCTATGAAGTGGGCGTGCGCGGCAGCCATCCATTGAACCTGGGCGCCATCACTTCCATCGATGGGCAAGTCAACGTCTACCATGTCGACTTCAGCAACCGCTTGCTGCAGATCAGCCCGACCCCCGTGATTTCCTCTATCATCGGCGGCAACCCCGTGCTGGCCAACGTGGGCAGCGTGCGCACGAACGGCATCGATATCGCCGGCACCGTTCACTTCGGCAATAATTTTTCGTTCTACAATGCCCTGTCGTACAACCGTTCGCAGTACGCGGACAATTACGACAATGGTGCCACGCTGGTGCTCACAGCCGGCAAAAACGTGCCGGGCTCACCCGAGTGGCTGAACAAGTTCGTGGCCTCGGCGACGTTTGGCGATATCGAAGTGCAGCTGACGGGAGACTATGTGGGCAAGCGCTACGCGACGTACACCAACGATTTGTCCGTGCCCAGCTATTTCCTGATGGGCCTGGGCGTGTCGGGCAAGCTGCCGGCCATGGCCAGCTGGCTGAAAAACCCGCGCTGGAGAGTGAACGTCAGCAACCTGGCCAACCGCGAAGGCTCGCTGAACGTGGTGGTCGGCGCGGCCGACAAGACGTACAACACCTTCCCGATCGCCCCGCGCCAGGGCTTCCTCACCTTGACGGCGGACTTCTGATGCGTACGCCAATCTTGCCGCAACGGCACTTTTCGCGCCGCAGCTTCGTCCGCGCGGCCGCCGGCGGCCTGGCGCTGGCCGCCGCGCCCGGCTTTGCGGCCGGCCTGCTGGCCACGCCACCTGCCCGTCCGCTCGTGTTCGCCCACCGGGGCGCCAGCGCCCTGCGTCCCGAGCACACCTTGGCGTCGTACGCCAAGGCCATCCTCGACGGCGCCGATTACGTGGAACCGGACCTGGTCGCCACGCGCGACGGCATCCTCGTGGCGCGCCATGAAAGCAACCTGATCGACACCACCGACGTGGCGCGCCGTCCCGAATTCGCCAGCCGGCGCGGCAAGAAGATGGTCGACGGCGAATGGCACGAAGGCTGGTTCGTCGACGACTTCACCTTGGCCGAACTGAAAACCCTGCGCGCCATCGAACGGCTGCCGAAGGTACGCACAGGCAACACCCTTTACGATGGACAATTCCAGATCCCGACCTGGGAAGAAATCATCGATTTTGTTGCAGCGCAATCGGCCGCCAGCGGACGCATCATCGGCCTCGTGCCCGAGCTGAAAAGCTCGACCTACTTCCGCGATGCGGGCCTGGCGCTGGAAGACCGTTTCCTGTCGAGCATGCTGGCGCACGAATACACGCGCCGCGCACCGATTGAAATCCAGTCCTTCGAAGTGGCGAACCTGAAGTACTTGCGCGAGAAGCTGGGACGGCGCGCCAACGTGCGCCTGATGCAGCTGGTGGTGGGCGGCGATATCCGCCCGATGGACGTGGCCAAGGCGGGTGGCAAGCTGACGTTCGGGCAAATGACGACGCCGGCCGGCCTGCGCGACATCGCCGCCTACGCGGACGTGGTGGCGCCGCCCACGCGAGGCGTTATCCCGCTGGGCGCCGACCAGCGCCTGGCCAAGCCCACTGCCATCGTCGACGATGCGCACCAGGCGGGCTTGTTGCTGCACACGTGGACCTTCCGTCCGGAAAACCGTTTCCTGGCGGCCGACTTCCGCGACGGCAACGGTGAAAACGCGCGCAACGAAGCGGGATCCGTGGCGGAAATGCGGCGCTATATCGAGACGGGGCTGGACGGCTTTTTCAGCGACGATCCGGGTTTGGGACGCATCGCCGCCGGATAAACATTTCGTAACAAATTCTTTTTCAGGGCGTGGCCGGCGGCTACGCCCTTATTATTCGCTTTCTGAATTTCTGAAATTGGAATTTGGAATTAGACATATATCGTGAACTCCATTATTGTGCAATGCAACAACAGACCATTCATGGAGGGCATATGTCCACTTTTACCAACACCTACAGCAACGACAACGACAACTACTTCAGCAACCTGGGCCGTGCCACGCGCGCCTTCCTGAGCGCCCTGCTCGCTTCCAAGCCGTACAGCGACCTGGCCCAGAAGGAAGTCATCGCCAGCAGCGTCGCCAATGAAGAGCGCTATGTGCGCCCAAGCAAGCGCGACATCGCCCTGCTGAACTCGGAAGCGGCACGTTACGAAAACCTGATGCCGAATCTGGCTTCTGAGTTGCGCTTCCTCGCCTCGCGCGGCTAACTCAATACTGAAAGGATTTTTATATGATGATTCTCGAAACCGCACTGATCGCCGTCGCCGTCGTCGTTACCGGCATCCATTTCTACCTGATCTCGACCGGCAAGGCCCGTTTCTGATCAGCAAGCAACAAGGCAGTCGTGTATAGCAGTAGAAAGTAAGAAGTATCAGGTAGTAATACAGCTGTGATATGTCAGCCTGGCAATCGGTTCAGGCTGGCAAGTGGGAAGTACTCAGTGCGGCGCGGCAGCGTCCACCGGCGTTTCCTGCAGTGGCGGGGTTTGTCCCTTGCGCACGATCTGCACGAAAATCTCATTCTGTTTGACCATGCCCAGCTCATAGCGGGCACGCTCCTCGACGGCGCCCGTACCATCTTTCAGGTCGCGCACTTCGGATTCGAGCTTGGCGTTTCGCGCCTTCAATTCCATATTCTTTTTATTCGCCACCGCTACTTGGGCTTCCATGTCGGCAACGCGCAGCCAGCCGCCTTTACCCAGCCAGAGGGGAAATTGGATCAGCAGCAGCAGGGCTGCCAGGGCAAGCGTAATCAGGCGCATGGGGTAGTCGGTTAACAAACCGGCCGGATATCTCCGGCCGGCCAGTGGGTTTTACATCAGCTTACTTCAGATTATAGAACGCATCGCGGCCAGGGTAGCTGGCGATGTCGCCCAGGTCTTCCTCGATACGCAGCAGCTGGTTGTACTTGGCCATGCGGTCCGAGCGCGACATCGAGCCGGTCTTGATCTGCAGGGCGTTCGTGGCGACGGCGATATCGGCGATGGTCGAATCTTCCGTTTCGCCCGAGCGGTGCGAAATGACGGCCGTGTAGCCGGCGCGCTTGGCCATTTCGATGGCGGCGAACGTTTCCGTCAGGGTGCCGATCTGGTTGATCTTGATCAGGATCGAGTTGGCGATGCCTTTCGAGATGCCTTCTTTCAGGATCTTGGTGTTGGTGACATACAGGTCGTCGCCCACCAGTTGCACTTTCTTGCCCAGTTCCTTTGTGAGGATCGCCCAGCCGTCCCAGTCGCCTTCATGCATCGCGTCTTCGATCGAGATGATCGGGTACTTGTCGCACCAGGTCGCCAACAGGTTGGTGAACTCGGTGGCGGTCAGGCTCAGGCCTTCGCCTTCCATTTCGTACTTGCCGTTCTTGTAGAACTCGGACGCGGCGCAATCGAGGCCGATGGCGATCTGCGTGCCTGGCTCGTAGCCCGCTTCTTCGATAGCCTGGATGATCAGCTTGATGGCTTCTTCATGGTTGGCCAAGGATGGCGCGAAACCGCCTTCATCGCCCACGTTGGTGTTCAGGCCCTTCTTGTGCAGGATCTTTTTCAGCGTGTGGAACACTTCCGCGCCGTAGCGGACGGCTTCCTTGAACGACGGAGCGCCCACGGGAATGATCATGAATTCCTGGATGTCCAGGTTGTTGTCGGCGTGTGCGCCGCCGTTGATGACGTTCATCATCGGCACTGGCATCTGCATGGCGCCCGAACCGCCGAAATAGCGGTACAGCGGCAAGCCCGCTTCTTCGGCGGCAGCCTTGGCAACGGCCATGGAGACGGCCAGGATGGCGTTGGCGCCCAGGCGCGATTTGTTTTCCGTGCCGTCCAGGTCGATCAGGGTACGGTCCAGGAAAGCCTGTTCATTGGCGTCCAGGCCCATGATGGCTTCGGAGATTTCGGTATTGATGTTTTCGCATGCTTGCAGCACGCCCTTGCCGAAGTAGCGCTTGGCGTCGCCATCGCGCAATTCCACGGCTTCGCGCGAACCGGTCGAGGCGCCCGACGGTACGGCCGCACGGCCCATCACGCCCGATTCCAGCAACACATCGCATTCGACGGTCGGGTTACCGCGCGAGTCCAGGATTTCGCGACCGATAATATCAACAATAGCACTCATGTCATTCTCCAAAGTTAAGCGTAACAGGGGCTGCACACTGCGTTCTGATGCGCAATTGCACAAAGGGGGCAAAGAAACTCCCGGCGGAGACTATCAGGCCGGGAGCTGTCTTACGGGTAATACTGTGCTATCGACCGGCGTTATTCAGCGACGGCGTTGGCTTCCTTGTGCGCCAGCGCTGCCTTGATGAACGAGGTAAACAACGGATGGCCGGTGCGTGGCGTCGACTTGAACTCAGGATGGTATTGCACGCCCATATACCATGGGTGGGCATTTTCACCCGTGCGTGGCAATTCCATGATTTCGCACAAATCTTCGCTCGGCGTACGGGCCGAAACGATCAGGCCAGCCGCTTCGACACGGGCCAGGTAGTGATTATTGGCTTCGTAGCGATGACGGTGACGCTCGGTCACCACGCTGCCGTAGATCTCGGCGGCGAGGGTGCCCGGATTGACGGCGCAGGTCTGCGCGCCCAGGCGCATGGTACCGCCCAGGTCCGAGTTTTCATCGCGCAACTCGACTTTACCATCGTGGTTTTGCCACTCATTGATCAGTGCAACGACAGGTTGATCCGTATCAAGGTCGAACTCGGTCGAATTCGCGTTCGGCATGTCTGCCTTGTTGCGCGCGTATTCGATCAGGGCCACTTGCATGCCCAGGCAGATGCCCAGGTAAGGGATCTTGTTTTCACGGGCGAACTGGGCCGCCTTGATCTTGCCTTCCACGCCGCGCTTGCCGAAGCCGCCCGGTACCAGGATGGCATCGTACTTGCCCAGGTTGTCGCAACCGGTCGTTTCGATTTCTTCCGAATCGATGTACTCGATGTTGACGCGGCTTTCCGTGTGGATGCCGGCGTGGCGCAGCGCTTCGATCAGCGACTTGTACGACTCGGTCAGCTCGACATACTTGCCGACCATGCCGACGGTCACTTCCGCCTTCGGGTGTTCCATCGTGTAGATCAGCTTGCTCCAGATCGAGAGGTCGGCCGGTGCGGGATCGAGGTCCAGCGCGTCGCAGATGATCTTGTCGAGGCCCTGGTCATGCAGCATTTGCGGCACTTTGTAGATGGTGTCGACATCCCACACGGAAATGACGGCGTCTTCCTCGATGTTCGAGAACAGCGAGATTTTCGCGCGCTCGTCTTCCGGGATGGCGCGGTCGGCGCGGCACAGCAGCGCGTTTGGCAAGATGCCGATTTCGCGCAGCTTTTGCACCGAGTGCTGGGTCGGCTTGGTTTTCAGCTCACCGGCCGAGGCGATGTAAGGCACCAGGGTCAGATGAACGAAAGCCGTGTTCTTGCGGCCGGCGCGCAGGCTCAGCTGACGCGCCGCTTCCAGGAATGGCAACGATTCGATATCGCCGACGGTGCCGCCGATTTCGCACAGGGCCACGTCGTAGCCTTCGGCGCCACGGCGGATGTAATCCTGGATTTCATTGGTGATATGCGGAATCACCTGCACGGTCTTGCCCAGATATTCGCCCCGGCGTTCCTTGCGGATCACCGATTCATAGATCTGGCCAGTGGTGAAGTTATTCACCTTTTTCATGCGGGTGGAGATGAAGCGCTCGTAGTGACCGAGGTCGAGGTCGGTTTCGGCCCCGTCGTCGGTGACGAATACTTCACCGTGTTGCATAGGGCTCATCGTGCCAGGATCGACGTTGATATACGGGTCGAGCTTGAGCATGGTGACTTTAAGGCCTCGCGATTCGAGGATCGCGGCGAGGGAGGCGGCGGCAATCCCTTTTCCAAGGGAAGACACAACGCCACCAGTGACGAAGACAAATTTGGTCATTGCAGATGGTGCCGAACGGCACGTGCGGGAAATTGAAATTATACACTAAAGCCCGCCTGCGTCGCCTCCCGCGCGCGGAAATTTGCGCCAAATACCGACTATCCCTCCCCCTCCTGCTGTCTACGCACAACAAGATTGCAAGCTAGCAATAACTGAAATATTTCCAATTCCATACTTTGTGTGGGAGAGCGAACAGACCCTGCCGCACCCTGGCGGCACACTGGCATTTTCAACAGGAGGTCCATCATGAGCTACGAAGAACGCGACGCCTACGGCATGTATGTCAACCGCGGCCACAAAGGTCCCGGCCCGGAACTGATGGGTGCAGACACCCTGATCGGCGACCATGTGCACAACGCCAAGGATGAACATCTGGGCGAAATCAAGGAAATCATGATCGACATGCGCAGCGGCAAAATCGCCTACGCCGTGATGTCGCACGGCGGTGTGTTTACCATCGGCGAAAAACTCTTCGCCGTGCCGTGGGAAGCGCTGCTGCTCGACACCGTCAACAAGCGCTTCACCCTCAACGTCGACAAGGAACGCATCGAAAACGCGCCCGGCTTCGACACGGATAACTGGCCGAACATGGCGGACCAAGCCTGGGCGACATCGATCCACAATTATTATGGCACCACACCACGCGAGTATTAAAGAGCTGGCCTCATTTGGGGTCAGACCCGCCGGGGGCATGCGGCCCAATGGACCGCATGCCGATTCCAAAGGAACTGACCCCAGCTTTAAACTAGAACCGGTACTCCAGCCCTGCCACATACGTCCTGCCCCGCGCCGTACTCATCGGCGTGTTGTCCTGCGACTGCGACGGCATCGAGTTCAGGCGGTTCAGCGCTTCCGAGTAATTCTTGTCCATCGCGTTCTGCACAGACAGGCGCAGGAACAGGTTTTTCGTCACCTGCCAGCTCGCATACAAATCGATCACGGCCGGAATCTTCGGATTGTCCACCTTCGCCACTTCCCCCGTCACTTCATCGGCTTCATTGTCCGGCGACAGGCGGCGGTTCGAGCCCGTGTGCTTGATGATGGCGCCCACCTCCATTTTATTGTCCAGCAAGCGCGTGCCCACATCGAGGTTGTAGTAGGTGCTGGGCAGCTCGCTGATGTCGGACGCGCCAAACCACGCGCTGGCGATCGAGGTGGGCTGGCTGGTCTTTTCACGCGTGTACGACAGCCGCGCAAAAGCCGGACCCAGCTGGTATTGCGCTTCCAGTTCCCAGCCGCGCGTACGCACGGGCGTGGCCGAGTTGATGTAGATATACATATTGGTCACGTATTCGTCGACCGTCTCCCAATCCGTGGCGATCACTTCCGAGATATTGCACTTGCGCCCGTTGTCACAGACGAGGAAGGATTGACTGGTGATATAGCCGTCGATCTTGCTCTTGAAATACAAGGCCTTGAAGTTCAGCGCATCGTTGGCGCTCAGCAAACCGTGCAGGCTGGAATTGAAACCCAGCTGATAGGTCGTCGCCTTTTCCCCCTTCAGGAAGGGGTTCATCGACGCCCCGCCATCGTTCGAGAAAAATACTTCCTGCGGATTCGGCCCCCGCATGGTGCGCTCGGCGCTGGCAAACGGCTGGAACCACGGCGTCACCTGTGCGGACACGAGCAGCGAGGGATTGATGCCGTGTTCCTTCAACGCGATATGCGCCGCCCCTTGCGGGAAGCATTTTACGCGCTCGTCACAAGCCGGCTTATAGCCCGTCAATTCGAAACGCGTGTAATTCAGCCCGGCATTGATCTGATAGATACTGCGGTTGTATTGCAGGCCCGCATACAGGCTGTCGATCTTTTGCTTGCCGGTGGGGCCAAAGGTATTGTTTTCAATCGATTGCCGGTTCGCGTCCGGGTTGTCGGGATCGTCGACGAGGCTTTCCACGTGCTTGCTGTATTGATTGCGCATCAGCTTGCCGCCCACGGTCACCAGCGCATCGCCGCCCGCCAGCTTGAAACTGCTCGTGTTGTTGATGTCGAAGGCGTCGGCGCGGTTGGCCGTGCTCGTGTTGACGAAATTGATCAAGGCTTCCGGCATGTATTTCTGCTTGCCGCGGCTGCTGCTGGCCGTCACATTGAGATCGATCAATTCCGAAAACAGCGTGTAGTGGTATTTCACATAGTAGTCATCGCTCCGGATATCGCGGCGCGTGAACGTGTTGCGGTAATCGCGCGCCGACAGTTCCAGCGCATGGAAATCGCTCAGTTTGAGGTCCAGCTTGAGCAATTGCGACTTCGGCCTTTGTTTATAGAAACGGTTGTAGCCGAAGCCGAATTCCTCGCTATCCGTGCCCTTGCCATTCTTGTAGTTGTTGCCGATCACGCTCACGCTCGTGGCCGCCATGAAGCCGACGCTGCCGCCATCGAAGGCAGGGTTTTTCATGGCCACGGCCAGCATGGCGCTGCGTCCCACGCCGTTATTGCCGGCGGACATCTTCGTGCGCGCGCCCGCCTTCTCGCCCGTAAACACCACGTCATCGACGCCGATGGTGCGGAAGTTGGCGCTGCCGCCCAGCGCATTGACGCCGTCGCCGCCAACGACATTACCGCGCGACACGTCCACGCCGATGATGAAATTCGGGTCGATCAGGGCGCCGAACTGGCTGCTGGGCACGCTACCATGCGCCACTTCCGACGGTGCGCTGCCATAGTAATTCTGCGTCACGCCATCGACCATGGTGTTGACCCTGCCAAAGCCGGACAGGCCGCGGATGTTGACACTGACGGCCCCTTGCGCTGGATCGATCTGGGTAAACGTGCCCGGCATGCCGCGCAATATCTGGTCGACCGGCTGCAAGCGCGTATCGGCGCCGCGCGCACTGACGGCGCCCGGTTTTTCCAGCGCCTGCTGTTCCACGGGTACCGTTTCACCCGAGACATTCAGCGGCGAAAACACGACCTTGCCATTGTCTTGTGCCTGTTGCGCCCATCCCTGCTGCGCGAGCAAGGCCATGCAGATGCCCACGGCCTGCGTCATTGTCTTGATATGCATACACCCTCGATTTGTTATGTGATTGAAAAAGTCAGCTGGCGCCGTGGCCGCTCTCGGCGTCGAGCTTGAACGACACGGGCAAGGTCACCGTCACCGTGCCCTGGCGCAGGACGTTGTCGGGCGGCGCCGGCAGCGGCTGCGCGCGCTGCAGCACTTGCAGTGCTTCGCGGTCGAGCAGCACCGTGCCCGATGAGGTGACCAGTTCGCTGGCCAGCAGCTTGCCGTCGCGGTCCAACTGGAAACGTACCCAGGCGGCGCCGGCCCGCTTGCGTTGGCGCGCGTCGCCCGGATAGCGCTTGAAATGGGCCAGATGGCCCAACACGCGGCTTTGCCAACTGGCCGGCGCCGCATTGGTCAACGGCGTATCGCTATCGAATGGCGCCGCCTGCGGACCGCGCACGGCGGCCGGCGCCGGCGTGGCGCTGCTGCTGGCCTGTGCGGGTAATGACGTTTCCTTCGCAGCATCCTTGCCAATATCTGTTGACGGGCTGGGCGTTGTCTTTTCCTCTTTTTCAGCGGCGACAATCTCCTGCGCGGCGGCGCGCGCCAGCACGGGCAGCGCCTCTTGCCTGGCCGTGCTCTTTTTGGGTTGGGCGGCGCTGGACGCCGCCGACTGGCGCGCCGCTGCCGCTGCCGCTTGCCGTGTTTCCGGCGACATCGCTTGCGCGGCAAATACCACCATCACGCTGGCGGGCGGCTGCGTGGGAGCGACGCTGACGGGCCGCCAGCCGGCCCACAGCAGCAGCGCCAGCACGGCGGCCACTACCAGCAACGTGGCGATGCCCCAGCTCAATATCGGACGCGGATTCACCCGCCCTCCCGGCCCACCAGGCCCACTTTCAGATAGCCGGCCCGGCGCAGGGCATCCATCACGCCCAGCACATCTTCATAGGCCGCTTGTTTGTCGGCCTGGAAAAACAGGGTGCGCTGGCGGTCGCCGCCCGTCTGCGCGTCGAGCAAAAGGCCCAATTGCTCGCGCGCCACGGGCGCCTCGCCCAGGTACAGGCTGCGGTCGGCTTTCAGGGAAACGAACAGGGGCTTGTCGGGGCGCGGTGCCGGCTTGGCCTTGGCGGCCGGCAAGTCGATTTTCAGGTCGACGGTGGCCAGCGGCGAGACCACCATGAAAATGATCAACAGCACCAGCATCACGTCGATGAAGGGGGTGACATTGATCTCGCTCAATTCCGGCATGTCGGCCGTATCGTCGTCCGGCGTAGGAAACAGGGAAGCCATGGCTCAGGCCTGCTTGCGGGTGTCGAGGTCGCGGCTCAGCATCAGCAGCACTTGCGCGGAAGCGGCGCGCAGCTGCGCCCTGTACTGGTTGATGCCCCGGCTCAAGACGTTATAGATGACGACGGCGGGAATCGCCGCCACCAGACCCAGGGCGGTGGCCAGCAAGGCTTCCGCGATGCCGGGCGCGACAGTGGCCAAATTCGTGCTCTGGCTGACGGCGATGCCGATGAAACTGTTCATGATGCCCCACACGGTACCGAACAGGCCGACGAACGGCGCCACGGCGCCGATGCTGGCGAGCAGACCGATGCCTTGCGTCATGCTGCGTATATTGTGCGCAATCCACTGTTCCTGGCGAAAGCCAGCCCGCTCCTTCAGGGCCGCCGCTGGCGCACTGGCGTGCGACAGCTTCAATTCCTGCTGCACATCGCCGAGCAGCTGTTGCGCCAGCACGGACACCTCGCTCTTTGCCGCCGCGTCCGGCAAGGAGATCGCCGTCTTCAGCACGGCAACGGCTTGCGCCGCCGCGCGCCGGGCTTGCAGCAAACTGGCGCCCTTCACCAGCAAGACCACCCAGGTGGCCAGCGCGGCGACCAGCAAGCCGATGAGTACGCTTTTGACGACCTGGTCGGCAGCGAAAAACATGCCCAGCGGCGACATGTCATGTGGCAAGGTGGACGCTTGCGCCGTGGCATGCAACAGGGACAGAAACACGCCGCCAGCGGCGGCTTTGAGACAGGAGATACGCATGGAAGCTTCAACAGGTAACAGGCATGGCTGCGCCAACGGCGCGCACGCGCATGCAAAAAATCGGACGAACTACCTGGCTGCTGCGAAGAAGCTTGCTGGGGGAGAATGCCGGGCTGAACGCCCGGCGGAGGTGCTACGGCTTACTTGGCGCTGGCGACGGCGGGCGCAACAACCGGCGTGAACCAGACGAAATCGGCCTGCGGCGCCTGGACTGCCGCGCCCTGCTGCGCCAGGACCAGCACCAGCGGCACCGGACCGCCCGTCAAGTCCTGCACGTGCAACGGCACGCCCAGGTCCTTGTGCGCATGGTAGGCGCCTGCAATCAGCACGGCCGGCGCGGGTGCGGCCAGCAGGCGCTCGGCCATGCGGCGGTCGCGCTGCTGCTGCACCGACAGCATGGCGGCCAGGCGCGGTTCGTCGATCTGGTTGTCGTGCATGATGCGGATGATGTCTTTCAGCTTGGCATGCACCTTGCCATCGTTGGCCAGGTTCGAATGCTTGCCCTGCACGGCCGGCTTGTCGATAAACATTTGCTTGATCTCGCTGCGGTCCAGGTTGGCCGACCAGACGGGATACGGCGCGCGCATCACGGTCATCACCAGGTCGCCATATTGCGCCCACTTCCAGCCCGGCTGCCAGGCCACCAGCTCGGCCACGTGTTCGGGGCGCACGACGGGGTCCGTCTGCAGCCACGGCTTGACCTTGTCCACCTTGGCTTGCTGGTCCGGGTTCAACATTTCCAGCAGCACGCTGCCTTGCGGACGCTGGCCCTGCAACTGCTGCAACAACCATTGCTCGATCTGGTGATGGCTGAGCTGGTCATGCTGCTCGCCCACGATGACACGCGGCGCGACGGCCAGCTGGGCCAGCAATTGCTCGGCAGTCACGCGCTTGCCGCTGCGCAGGTCAACGATCTCGCCCAGCTGGCGCACGTCTTGCGCAGCGGCAGGCGCAACGGCGGTGGCGCCGGCACCGTTGACGGGTGCGACGCTGCTGCAAGCGCTCAGGGCCAGTACGCAGGCGGGCAGGACGGCTGCGAGGGACAGGGGGAATCTCATGGGCATGGCCTTTCGGATTGAAGCACGCATTGCAAAATAACTACTGGCGGGCATTTTAATAGAAATGATTCTCATTTACAACCGCTGCGCGGCGCATCATGCGGAATTTTTTACAACTGGCAAAAATGGTGCTTCGGTGAAATCTCCAGGTGCGGGGTAGAATAAAAAAAACGGAGGACTTGCGTGAATCAAACTGACCAGTTGGCGGTACTGAAAAAACCGCTGCCAGACTCTCTTGCTGCCGTACTTTCCCTGATCTTTGCCGACCGCTTTTCCATGACGCAAGCCATGCGCGAACACCATGGACGCGACGAGTCGAGCTATCCCCCCATGCTGCCTGACGCCGTCATCTTCGCCCATTCCACCGAGGAAGTGGCGGCCGCCGTCAAGCTGTGCAGCGCGCACGACGTACCCATCATCGCCTACGGCAGCGGCACCTCGCTCGAAGGCCACGTGCTGGCCCTGCATGGCGGCGTGACGATTGATATGTCGCAAATGAATCAGATGGTCGCCGTGCATGGTGAAGACTTGACGGCCACCGTGCAGGCGGGCGTAACGCGCAAGCAACTGAACGAGGAAATCCGCGACACGGGCCTGTTCTTCCCCATCGACCCGGGCGCCAATGCGTCGCTGGGTGGCATGGCGGCCACGCGCGCCTCGGGCACAAATGCCGTGCGCTACGGCACCATGCGCGAAAACGTGCTGGCCCTGACCGTGGTGACGGCCGATGGCCGCATCATCAAGACGGGAACCAGAGCGAAAAAATCGTCGGCCGGCTACGACCTGACGCGCTTGTTCGTCGGCAGCGAAGGGACGTTGGGCATCATCACGGAAGTGACGGTCAAACTGTATCCGCTGCCGGAAGCGATCTCGGCGGCCGTGTGCTCATTCCCCGGCACGGGCGAAGCCGTCAGCGCCGTGATCCAGACCATCCAGATGGGTATTCCTGTGGCGCGGGTCGAGTTTCTCGATGAAAATGGCGTGAAAGCCATCAATGCCTACGACAAGATGGCGCTGCCGCAAAAGCCGCTGTTGCTGTTTGAGTTCCACGGCACGCCGGCCAGCGTGGCCGAGCAGGCGCAGCAGGTGCAAGCCATCACGGCCGAACACGGCGCCAGCGATTTCGAGTGGGCCAGCCGCCCCGAAGACCGCTCGCGTTTGTGGGCCGCGCGCCACAACGCGTATTTCGCCCTGCTGCAGATGCGCCCCGGCAGCCGCGCCATTTCCACCGATTGCTGCGTGCCCATTTCGCGCCTGGCCGAATGTATCCTCGCCACCAAGGCCGATTGCGAGGCGCGGGGCCTCGTCTACGCCATCATCGGCCACGTGGGCGACGGCAATTTCCACGTGCAGATGCTGGTCGATCCCGACGACCCGGCCGACATCGCCCGCGCGGAAAAGGTCAACAGCGACATGGTCACGCGCGCCATCGGCATGGATGGCACGTGCACGGGCGAGCACGGCGTGGGCATGCACAAGATGGCGTTCCTCGTGGAAGAACATGGCGAAGGTGCCATCGACACCATGCGCGCCTTGAAACATGCGCTGGATCCGAAGAACATCATGAATCCGGGGAAGATCGTACGCTGGTAATCAATACCAACCCAAAAAGCAAATGCCGGGGTCGTACCCTGAGGGTGCGACCCCAGTCCTTGTCGTTGGGGTGATTTTTACAATTCCATGCGCATCGGCACGAAAGCGATGCCGCCCTCCTCCACCTTCGGCCCCGTGGCGACAAAGCCCAAGCTCATGTACAGGGGCAAGGCATACAGCGAGGAATTGACGGTAAAGGCCGTCACATCGCTCCTGGCCAGCGACGCATCGCGGGCTGCCTGCCACAGGCGGCGCGCCATGCCGCGCCGGTGCAGGGCGCGCGGCACGAACATGTGGAACAGATGCGTGTTGTCGCGCATGGCCACGACGCCGGCCAGCTCGCCGCCGATATGCGCGAGCTGATACGCATAGCGCGACTGTGACAGATAGCCTTCGATGGCTGGCTGGCGGCAGTGTTCGATGAATTTTTCCGCCCCCGCGCCATCCGGATGCAGGGTCAAAAAGGGCATCAGGTCGTCGATCAGGGCAACGATGGCGGGCGCGTCGGCGACGAGGGCGGGACGCAGTGTCGGTTCGGGTAATGTTGTCATTCTTAAATAATGCCATGCCCTCCTCCCCGCCGGCAACTCTCAACAAAAATCGCGGCTGCTGGTGCGCAAGCGTCCCAGCAGATGCGACATGTCGACCAGGCGCTTGGCCACCAGGTTGCGCACGATGCCTTCGCGCTGCCACACGCCGTACACGCCCAGCAGCGGCGCGCTCAGCACTTCGCGCCGCTGGCTTTCCACCAGGTCGGGCCAGACGATGACGTTGACGGTGCCCGTCTCGTCTTCCAGTGTCATGAAGATCACGCCCTTGGCCGTACCCGGACGCTGGCGCACGGTGACGATGCCGCAGGCGCGCGCCACTTGCCCGCTCGTGTACGTCATCAGCGTAGACGCCGGCATGAAACGCTGTTCCAGCAATTGCCTGCGCAGCAGCGCCAGCGGGTGGCGGCCCAGAGTCAGGCCTTGCGCGCGGTAGTCGCTGACGATGCTCTCGCCTTCCGTCGGGGCGGCCAGCATGGGCAAGTCTTCCTCTTGCGTCGTGGCGCGCAGCAGATCCCTGTCGGGCACGGCGCCAGCCGCCTGCCACAGCGCGACGCGCCGGTGCCCGGCCAGCGCGTGCAGCGCATTGCCGGCAGCGAGCACCTGCAAGTCATGACGGTCCAGGCCGCCACGCAGGGCCAGGTCGACCACGTCGACAAAAGCGGCAATGGCGCGCGCATCCTCGATACGCCGGGCGGCCTCGGCGCGCATGCCGAACAGGCTGTTCAAGCCCAGGCGCACGGCGGGCGCGCGCCCTTCCGTAGTCTCTTCCAACGTCGCCTCCCAGTCGCTGATGGCCACGTCGACGGGCAGCACCTGCACGCCATGCCGGCGACCATCCTGCACCAGTTGCGAAGGGCTGTAAAAGCCCATGGGCTGGCTGTTGAGCAAGGCGCACAGGAAGGCGGCCGGTTCGTGGCATTTCAGCCAGGAACTGGCGTACGTCAGCAGGGCGAAACTGGCCGCGTGCGACTCGGGAAAGCCGTATTCGCCAAAGCCCTCGATCTGGCTGAAGATGGCCTCGGCAAACTCTCGCTCATATTCATTTTTGACCATCGTTTCAACGATGCGTTTCTTGTAATTGTTCATGCCACCCTTGCGTTTCCAGGCCGCCATGGCGCGCCGCAGCTCATCGGCCTCGCCGGGGCTGAAATCGGCGGCGATGATGGCCACCTGCATCACTTGCTCCTGGAAAATGGGAATGCCGAGTGTGCGTCCCAGTGCCTTTTCCAGGCCTTTCGGATACTCGATCGCCTCCTTTTCCTGGCGGCGCTGCAGATACGGATGCACCATGCCGCCCTGGATGGGGCCGGGGCGCACGAGCGCCACTTCGATGACGAGGTCGTAGAATTCACGGGGCCGCAGCCGGGGCAGCATGCTCATCTGCGCGCGCGACTCGATCTGGAACACGCCGATGGTGTCGGCCTCGCACATCATGTCGTAGGTGGCGGGGTCTTCGCGGGGAATATCCTGCAGGCGGAACTCTTCGCCGCGCCGTGCACCGACCAGTTCCAAGGCACGGCGCAGGGCCGACAGCATACCCAGCGCCAGCACGTCGACCTTCATCAAGCCCAGCTCCTCGAGGTCGTTCTTGTCCCACTCGATGACGCTGCGCTCGGCCATGGTGGCGTTTTCAATCGGCACCAGGCGCGACAACTTCCCGTGCGCAATGACGAAGCCGCCCGGATGCTGCGACAGATGGCGGGGAAAGCCCATCAACTGCTGCGCCAGGCCGGCCCACTGCTGCGACAATGCCGCTTCCGGATCGAGCCCGCATTCAGCAAGGCGCTCCAGCAGATCGCGCTTGCCGTCGAACCAGCGGTGCGCCTTGGCCACTTTTTCCACGATGGCCAGGTCGATCCCCAGCGCGCGGCCGCTGTCGCGCAAAGCGCTTTTTGGACGGTAGCTGATCACCACGGCGGCCAGCGCGGCCCGCTCGCGCCCATATTTTCCGTAGATATATTGAATCACCTCTTCGCGCCGCTGGTGCTCGAAATCGACGTCGATGTCGGGCGGCTCGTTGCGCTCGCGTGACATGAAACGCCCGACCAGCGAATTGCCGCGTGCCGGGTCCACTTCCGTGATGTGCAGGCAATAACAGACGGCCGAATTGGCTGCCGAGCCCCGGCCCTGGCACAGGATGTTTTGCGAACGGGCAAAGCGCACGATGTCGTACACGGTCAAAAAGTACGCTTCATACGACAGCTCGGCGATCAGTTCCAGCTCCTGCTCGATCTGCTCCTGCACGTTGGCCGGAATGCCCAACGGAAAGCGGAGACGCGCGCCCGCATATGTTTCTTCGCGCAGATAGGTCGCCGGCGTGTGGCCGCCCGGCACCAGCTCGTCGGGATAGTCATAGCGCAGGCTGTCGAGGGAAAATTCGCACATCTTGGCAATGCGCAAGGTTTCCGCCAGCGCTTGCGGCGGATACACATTGGCCAGGCGCAAGCGCGCGCGCAAATGCTGCTCCGCATTTTGCGCCAGCGCATAGCCGCATTCGCCCACGGGCTTGCCCACGCGAATCGCGCACAAAGTGTCGAGCAGGGGCTTACGCGAACGCACGTGCATGCACACGTGGCCGATGGCCACCACGGGCAAACCCTGCGCCTGCGCCGCCTCTTGCACGGCGCTGCGGTGCGCGTCATCCTGCGCCCGCTGCAGCAGGTTCAGGCCGATCCAGCTGCGCTCGCCGCCAAAGGTGGACGCCATCCACGCCCCCTGCGCACGCACAGTTTCCGGCTGGGCCGGATAGCTGGGCAGCAAGATCATCAGGCAGCCAGGCAGCCCCCGCAAATGGGCAAACTCGGCCGAAGGCGCCGCAAAATCGTCGGGCGTCAGCAAATAGCGCCCCTTGGCCGCCCGCGTGCGCGCCATGGTGATCAGCTCAGACAAATTGCCATAACCGTCGATGTCTTGCACCAGCGCCAGCAAGGACAGGGCCGGACTGCCGTCGGCCTGCGTCAAATGAAAATGCGCGCCGATGATCAACGGAAAATCGGCCCGCTTGGCCGTCGCATGGGCACGCACGACGCCCGCCAGCGAGCACTCGTCGGTAATGGCCAGCCCCTTGTACCCAAGCTGGACGGCGCGCGCCACCAGCTCTTCAGCATGCGAGGCCCCATGCAGGAAGCTGAAATTGCTCAGGCAGTACAACTCAGCATACTCGGGTAAGACGGCGCCCCACATGATCTACCTCAATACTGTATATAAACACAGTATATTATACGCATCTGGAATACGGCTTCTCGGTTATGCTGGTGTTTTACCTTATGCCTCGCCCATCATGATCGTCCATTTATTGAAATGTTTCGGCGCCGCACCCGGTGGCGGCAATGCGGCGCTGGTCGTGGAAAACGACGACAACAGCGAAACGGCGCGCCAGCAATTTGCCCGCGAACGCCAGGTCAGCGCCTGCGTCTTCCTCGACCGGCAAGCGGACGGAGGCGTCGTGCTCGACTATTTTTATCCGCACACGCGCAGTCCCCTGTGCCTGCATGCCACCCTGGCGGCTGCCCATGTGCTGCTGACGGCGCCTGGCGCACCGGCAGCCTTGACGGTGACCACGGCCATGCGCGGGCAAGCCTTGCAGCTGGTGCGCCGCGCGGAAGGTATTTTCATCGGCCTGACACCGCAGCCGGCGCCGGCCGTCATGGTGGAGAAATATGTGCCGTCGGAACTGATGGGCCAGCACATGCACTTGCTGTCGCCGCCCGTGATCGCCTCCGTCGGCAGTTCGAAGCTGCTGCTGGAAGTGGCCGACCTTACCACCCTGCGCGCGCTGCGACCGAACCTGGAACTGATCGCCGACTGGAGCGCCTTGCATCAGGTCAACGGCTGCTATGCGTATTGCCGCACGGGCGAGCACGAGTACGAAGGGCGCAACTTCAACCACCTCGACCCGGCGCTGGAAGACAGCGCCACGGGCGTGGCGGCGGGCGCGCTGTCAGCGCATTTGCAGCAGTCGCTGCGCCTGCATCAGGGCCACGTGACGCAGCAGCCATGTTTGATCGAGGTGCAATACAGCGCGCAGGCAATCTGGGTGGGCGGCATGGTGCAACGCAGCACCTGAACGGGGCATGCCGCACCAGTACGAGGCAAGCCGGGCAGCGGCGAAAAGCTAATCAACCAGGAAACAACAGTTACTACAAATTTGTAATAAGAAAACAAAGTATCGCTGGTGAATGATGAAATGATGGCACTAGAATCAAATCACAATACCACTTGGAGATACTGCGTGCCGACCCTCACCACCTTGCGTAAAGCAGTCCTCATCAGCCTGTACGGCAGCGCCGCCCTGGCCGCCTTCAGTCCCGCCGCCATGGCGCAGAGCAACGACCCTGCGGCCACGGAAGGTCCCGTGCAAACGGTCAGTGTGGTCGGCTCGCGCAGGGTCGCCAGTTCCTCCACCGATACGATGGTGCCGGTCGATATCATTCCGATTTCCAAGGTGGCCGAGCAAGGCGGCCAGTTCGACCTGGCGCAATCGCTGCAATACATCTCGCCCTCGTTCAATTCCACGCGCCAGACGGGCGCCGACGGGGCCGACCTGATCGATTCGGCCGCCCTGCGCGGCCTCGGCTCCGACCAGACCCTCGTGCTGGTCAACGGCAAGCGGCGCCACACGACGGCCCTCGTCAACCTGTTCGGCGCGCGCAACCGCGGCAACACGGGCACGGACATGAATGCGATTCCCTTGTTGGCGATCAAGAACGTGCAAGTGCTGCGCGACGGCGCCGCCGCCCAGTACGGCTCGGACGCCATTGCCGGCGTGATCGACATCGAACTGAAAAAAAGTCTGGGCTGCGAAGCGGTGGCCGGCTACAGCCAGTATTCGGAAGGCGACGGCAAGAATTACATGACCTCCGCCTACTGCGGCATCGCGCTGGGCGACAAGGGCACCCTGGCCATCACCGGCGAATACCTGGACCGGGGCCGCTCGAACCGCGCCGATTCCGACAGCATGCGCATCATCGGCGACACCAAATCCAAAAACAAAACCCTGTACGTGAATGGCGACTACGCCACCAGCGGCACGGGCAAGCTGTACTTCACGGCCGGCGCACAGACGCGCGACGCCTCGAGCGCCGCATTTGGCCGGGGCGGCATCGGCAGCGACGACATCCCGTCGCGCAATTCGGCCGCCATGTACCCGGACGGTTTCGTGCCTTTCATTAACGGCAAGATCGACGACCAGTACGCCACCATCGGCCATCGCAGCCAGATCGGCGAATGGCATGCGGATTTTTCACAAACCTATGGCTACAACAAGATGCGCTACGACATCAGCAATACGCTGAACGCATCGATCGCCAATCTCGACTTGATGAACGGCGGCAAGGGCGTGAGCGCCAGCAACTACGACGCGGGCGGCTTCTCGTTCCAGCAGCTGACCAGCAACGCCGATTTCAGCCGCTACTACGACACAGTGATGCGCGGCATGAACGTGGCCTTCGGCGCCGAGTACCGCAGCGAAGAATACAAGATCATGGCCGGCGAACCGGGCTCCTACAACGACGCCGACGGCGTGGGTGTGGGCGGCAATGCGGGCAGCCAGGGCTTTCCCGGCTTCCAGCCCGGCGACGCCACGAAGGCCAAGCGCCACAGCATCGCCGCGTATGGCGACGTGGAACTGGAATGGACGGAACGCCTGAAAACCCAGGCAGCCCTGCGCTATGAAAAATTCAGCGACTTCGGCTCCACCGTCACCGGCAAGCTGGCCGGCAGCTACAAGCTGGCGCCGAACGTGCTGCTACGCGGTTCGGCCAGCACGGGTTTCCGCGCGCCATCGTTGCAGCAAGTGTATTTCTCGTCCACCTTCACCGACTTCATCGGCGGCGTGCCCACCGACGTGGTGCTGGCGCCGAATGGCGACACCGTCGCCAACGCGGCCGGCATCCCGAAGTTGAAAGAGGAAAAATCCACCAGCTTTACCTTGGGCACCACCTGGACGCCGACGCAAGCCATCTCCGTCACGGCCGACCTGTACAACATCAAGATCAAGGACCGCATCGTGCTGTCGGGCCGCTTCAATGCCGACAACTACCCTGACCTGGCCGCGCGCCTGGCCCTGCTGGGCGTGGGCGAAGCGCAATTCTTCGTCAACTCCATCGACACGCGCACGCGCGGGCTGGACCTGACGGCTTCGCACAAGGGCGAGCTGGCCGGCAACCGCCTGAACACCTTCGTGGCCTTGAACCTGAGTAAGACGGAAGTGACGAAAGTCAAGACACCCGCCTCGCTGACGGGCTTCGAGGATGTCTTGCTGTCCGAGCGCGAACGCCTGTTCATCGAACAGGGCGGCCCGCGCGCGAAAGCCACCTTGGGCTTCGACTACATCACGGGCAAGCTGGAATCGGACCTGCGCATCATCTACTTTGGCCCGCAAACCCTGGGCACCTTCAGCGGCACGGCCGAAGGCGTACCGAACGCCCGCTACAAGGCCAAGACCTCGGCCGACCTGAGCTTCACCTACAGCATCAGCAAGAACACCAAGCTGACCTTTGGCGGCAACAACATCTTCAACGTCAAGCCCACCACGCAAAACGCGGACGAGACGGATAACGGCTTCAAATACGACAGCGTGCAATTCGGCCTGAACGGCGCTTCGTATTTCGGACGGCTGTGGGTGAAGTTCTGATCACCGTGTCCGCCTAAAAAACAGCGGCTGCGCCAGCATGGGCAGCCGCTGTTTTTATGTCGGCCTCACCATTCAATGCTCATCGCCCGCATAGATCCACATGGGCTCTGTTTTCCCGGCGCGAACAAATCCCACGGATTCGTAGAACGCGATGGCCCTGCCGTCCGCTGTCAGCATTTGCTGGTGAAACCCCGCATATTTTTCCAGCATGGCCGCCATCATCCTTCTGCCGACACCCTGGCCTTGCGCCATGGGATCGACAAGCATATGCGGAAAGTAGACAACCAGATGACCATCGGAAATGGCATTGCCGATGCCAATCAATTTGCCATCGGCGCGGGCCGTCACCAGGCTGTGGGAATTGCGCAGCGCAGCCATCAGCTCTTTGGGCTTTTCCGCGGACGACCAGTGATTGGCCTTGTAGAGGGCTATCACTTCTTGCTCAGCGAGCACATCATTCATGGAAATTTGCATCGGCACGGCCTTCTTTATGGATGACGCTGACCTTCGCAATGGGAAGGCCACAGCGTTTGGATCACATTACCATCAATTATATCGATCCACGCCCCACCAATTTCACAACTCATACACGCCCATGCTCCAGTAGCGGCTGCCTTGCCTGTTGCGGGCAAGCCAACCCAATGCCTGCAGCTCCTTGCCGATCAAACGATTCATGATGCCATGTCCGACCAGCAGCACAGGCCCCTTGGCGGCAAGCGCAACAAGCCGCTCGGCGGCGGCCCTGGCACGCTGCCGGGTGAGCGTGAGCGAATCCGAGCCGCGCGCATAACCGCAAAGCCAGAGCAGGCGGAAAATCACTGCCCAGGCTTCGGGCGGCAACCAGGGCGCTTTCCAGAGCGCAAAGGGAAGCTCCGCTTCAGTGAAAATCGCCTCTTGCGTGAATGGCAAGTCGCCCAGTGCCCTGGCCGATGAGCACGCCCTAGGCGCCGTGCTGGCCACGATGGTCGACGCGGAAAGCGCGGCCACGGGGCACTCCAGAGGAATGTCGCCCTCCTTGATCAGCGATTGATTGTAGAGATCAATCCACTGTCCCATTTGCATGGGCGCTATCCAGCCGCCCTTGGCGAGTTGCGGCGCGCCGTGACGCATCAGTGTTATTCGCATGTTCAGTCAGATCGCCTCATACATTTATCATGTCTCCTTCATTGCCCCGGCCGCTCCCGGCCAGCACGGCCGCAGTGAACAATCTTTGCCCTGCGGCAGAAAGCACGGATAATAGCGCCTAACTCATAAGCACTGTATTGGATTACCTCATGGAAATTAAAGTCAACTTTCTCGACAAGCTGCGTCTCGAAGCCAAGTTCGACGATTTTACGGTCATCGCCGACCAGCCCATCCGCTACAAGGGCGATGGCTCGGCGCCTGGCCCGTTCGATTACTTTTTAGCATCATCGGCACTGTGCGCGGCGTACTTCGTGAAGTTGTATTGCGATACACGCAATATTTCCACTGAAAACATCCGCCTGTCGCAAAACAATATTGTTGATCCAGAAAACCGTTACCAGCAGATTTTCAAGATCCAGGTCGAACTGCCGGCCGATATCTCGGCCAAGGACCGCCAGGGCATCCTGCGCTCGATCGACCGTTGCACGGTGAAAAAAGTGGTGCAAACGGGCCCCGAGTTCGTGATTGAAGAGGTGGAAAACCTGGACGCCGACGCGCAGGCCTTGCTGGCTTTAAATCCAGCCCCTGGCGCGAGCACCTATATCGTCGGCAAGGATTTGCCGCTGGAACAGACGATCGCCAATATGTCGGGACTGCTGGCGGGCCTGGGCATCAAGATTGAAATCGCCTCGTGGCGCAACATCATCCCGAATGTCTGGTCGCTGCATATCCGCGATGCGCATTCGCCCATGTGTTTCACCAACGGCAAGGGCGCGACCAAGGAAAGCGCGCTGGCGTCGGCGCTGGGCGAGTATATCGAGCGTCTCAGCAACAACCATTTCTACGCCGGGTCGTTCTGGGGTGAGGACATCGCCAACGCGCCATTCGTCCACTACCCGAACGAGCGCTGGTTCAAGCCGGGCCGCAAGGATGCGCTGCCGAAAGAGATTCTCGACGAATACTGCCTGGACATCTACAACCCCGATGGCGAGCTGCGCGGCTCGCACCTGATCGACACCAACTCCGGCAATGCCGAGCGCGGCATTTGCTCGCTGCCGTATGTGCGCCATTCGGATGGCGAAGTCGTGTATTTCCCGTCGAACCTAATCGAAAACCTGTACGTCAGCAATGGCATGAGTGCCGGTAATACGCTGGTCGAAGCGCAGGTGCAATGTCTGTCGGAAATTTTTGAGCGGGCCGTCAAGCGCGAAATCCTCGAAGGCGAAATCGCCCTGCCCGACGTGCCGCAGGAAGTGCTGGCGAAATACCCGGGCATCGTGGCCGGTATCGCCGGCCTGGAAGAGCAAGGCTTCCCCGTGCTGGTCAAAGATGCGTCGCTGGGCGGCGTGTACCCGGTGATGTGCGTCACCCTGATGAACCCGCGCACGGGCGGCGTGTTCGCCTCGTTCGGCGCCCACCCAAGCCTGGAAGTGGCGCTTGAGCGCAGCCTGACGGAATTGCTGCAAGGCCGCAGCTTTGAAGGCCTCAACGACTTGCCGCAACCAACGTTTGCCAGCGAAGCCGTCACCGAGCCGAATAACTTCGTCGAACACTTCATCGATTCCAGCGGCATCGTCTCGTGGCGCTTCTTCAGCGCCAAGGCCGATTACGATTTCGTCGAGTGGGATTTTTCCGGCCACGGCGAAAACTCGAATGCCGAGGAAGCAGCAACCCTGTTCGGCATCCTCGCCGGCATGGGCAAGGAAGTGTACACGGCCGAGTACGACCAGCTGGGCGCCACGGCCTGCCGCATCCTCGTGCCCGGTTATTCCGAGGTATATCCGGTCGAAGATCTGATCTGGGACAACACCAACAAGGCGCTGCTGTTCCGCGCCGACATCCTGAACTTGCATAGCCTGGACGATGCCAGCCTGGAAGACTTGCTCGATCGGCTGGAAAACAGCGAGCTCGACGAGTACGGCGACATCGCCACCCTGATCGGCATCGAATTTGACGAAAACACGGTGTGGGGCCAGTTGACGACGCTGGAATTGAAGCTGCTGATTCATCTCGCCTTGCAGCAGTTCGAGGAAGCGAAAGAGCTGGTGGAAACCTTCCTGCAGTACAACGACAACACGCTCGAGCGTAAACTGTTTTACCAGGCCATGAACGTGGTACTGGAAGTGGAACTCGATGACGCGCTGGAACTGGACGACTACGTCGTCAATTTCCGCCGCATGTTTGGCAACGAACGCATGGATGCAGTGCTGGGCTCGGTAGGCGGCAGCGTGCGCTTCTTCGGCCTGACCCCGACCAGCATGCAGCTGGAAGGCCTCGACAGGCACCAGCGCCTGATCGACAGCTTCAAGAAACTGCACGCGGCGCGCGCCAAGGCGGCCCGCTAGCATCATCACCTGGAAGCGATGCCATGGCCACACTGGAATTCTGGTTCGATTTCGGCAGCAACTACAGCTACCTGAGCGCCATGCGCATCGAAGCGCTGGCGCATGAAAAGAAGGTACGTGTGATCTGGAAACCCTTCCTGCTGGGCGTCGTGTTCAAGGCGCTGGGCTGGGAGACATCGCCCTTCATCTTGCAAAAACTCAAGGGCGACTACACGTGGCGCGACATGGCGCGCCAGTGCGAAAAGTACGCGTTGCCATGGCAGCAGCCGAGTTCCTTTCCCCGCACGGCCCTGTTGCCCATGCGTGTGGCCTTGATCGGCGCGGACCAGGGCTGGATTGCGCCATTCGCGCGCCGCATGATGGCGATGAATTTTGCCGCGGACCGCGATATCGACAACATCGAGGCAGTCAGTGAAGTTTTAGACGAGCTGGGCCTCGATGCGCGCACCGTCCTGGCGCTGGCTTTGACACAAGATAACAAGCTGCGGCTGCGCCGCCAGACTGAGCAGGCACAAGCGCTGAACCTGTTCGGCGCCCCCAGCTTCGTCAGCAACGGGGAATTATTCTGGGGCAATGACCGGCTCGAGGATGCACTGCTGCATGCAGCAGCCAGCCACCGTTAAACTCAATTCCCCGCCAGCACCGCGATCTCTTTCCGCATGTTGTCTATCGCCCGCTCGTTGTACTGATCGGCGAAATACGCATCGCCAAACAGCTGGCCCGCCTGCGCCTTGGCGCTCAGGTGCCGCAGGGCCAGGCCCCGCTGTTCATTGAAGCGCACGGGGTCCACGTGCGCGTATTCTCTTCCGATCGCTTGCGTGTAGGCTTGATACACTTCTTCATCCTGCCCCAGGATAGCCAGGTCGGCACTGAGCATGGCGTCCTTCAGCGCGTGGCTGATGCCGGGGCCCTGGAAATGGTCGGTGGCGCGTATCAATTGCGCTACATCGAGGTTATCGCCCGCATCAAGGCCGCTGGCCAGCCACAGCTGGGCGCTCGCCTCTTCGCTCGAATACAGGGCATCGTCGTCGTGGCTGTAGACGGCGTCGTGGAACCAGAACGCCTTCTTGACCAGCGCGCTGTCGCGCTTGGGCGCAAAGGTATTGTCGGCCCACACGCGGATCTCGGACAGGCCATGCACCAGGTGGTCGAGGTTGTGATAGTGGCGGTCCGCGCCGCCATACGCCTGCGGTCCCGTCAGGTGCGCGAACCAGTGGTCCGCCAGCGCGATGTCATCTTGCGAGGCGGTCGCGTAGTTCCACAGCGCTTCCCACTCCTTGCGCAGGCAATCGAGTATCCACGCCTGGTAGGCCGGGCCGGGGACGAATTTCTTCATGGTCCAGTTCCAGCCGACCGGCCCTTCCAGCGCCTTGACGAAGCTGGAACTGACGGAGCCGAGGTCGCGCGGCGGCATGACGAAGATGGTCTTGGCGCCCTGCAGCACATCGACGTTCGTTTGCTGAATCAAGTTTTCATAGTCGAAATCGGCCGTCGTGCGGATGCCGCGTATCAGGTAGTCGCAGCCGTGCTTTTTCGCCGCGCGCGCCGTGTAGTCGCCCTTGACGATGACCACCTGCACATTATCCCAGCCGCACTCGCGTGCGCTCTGTTCGATGATGCGCTTGCGGTCTTCAGCGGGAAATTGAGGGCGCTTGGCGGGGTTTTGCGACAGGAACACGATCACCTCGTCGGCGAGCGAACGCGCTTCGCCGATCACCCACATATGGCCGTTGGTGATGGGGTCGAGGGTTCCTGAAAAGCCGATCTTCTGCATGCTGCGCTCCGTTTGCTTGATTGCTTATTGCGCAGACAATATATGCCAGCGGCGCGCGCGTCAATGCAACATGCCAAAGATCATGATCAAAACGTTATTTTTGGCTATGTCACCGTCAGATGTGGAAATGCACCCAGCGTTGCTTTCAACAGCGTTTCCGGTGAACGGATGCGCCTGGCGTCGAGTATCCACCGCCATCCCAGGTAGTTCGGCAGGTAGCGCGTCGCCACGCCATGAAACGGACCTAGCCATTGCCGCAAACGGCTGTGATAGGCGTTGACGTTCTGCACGTGGGCGGCGCCCTGCACGCGGATGCCGGCGCGCACGTTGACGGCCTGGTGGCTGATACGAGCTTCCTGAGCAAAAGCCCGGTAGGCGGGATGGCCATCGGTAACCAGCAGCACGTCCTTGTCGATGACAGGCAACAAACAGTGGTGCAGCTGCGCCTTCGTCAACGCCCCTTTGCCCGTGACGAAATCGAGGGTCTGGCCCGTACGGTCGCGCGCCACCAGGATGCAGACCTGCTCATTGGAAATGCCGCGCTTGTGGGCATGGCCGCCACGGCGGCGCGCCGGACGCGTCATCTGCCGCGCTCCCTTTTCAGATTCCAGTACATACAGTTCGTCCGCTTCGGCAATGCCATGCAGGCCATGGGGCCGGTCCGTCTTGGCTAACGATAAAAACCGGTGACGCCAGCGAAACGTGGTGTTGCGGTGTACGCCCAGTTGGCTCGCCGCCTTGCGCACGGAATCCGATGCCAGCAGACAATCGGCGTAATCGCGCCACAGCGATTTATGGCGTAAGCGCGCCAGCGGCGTGCCCGTCAAGGCGTTGAAGGTGCGGCCGCAGGGCATGCAGCGGTAGCGCTGCAGGCCGTGCGCATGGCCATGCCTGTGCAGGTGCGCCGAGTGGCAGGCGGGACAGGCCAATCGCGGCTGCGCCACACTTTCCAGCAGCGCGACGATCGCGTCGTGTGGCGCGCTGCCACGCAGCAGGGCAATACCTGCTTGCCGCTGACGCTGGCTCAACTGAGCAAACTGCGCAATCAAGGTGATCCATTCGGCTGGCCGCATGATCTGCTCCCTGCGTGATTGATATGCAGAGTCAGACAGCTCAGCCACAGGAAAATTCCGACATTTCCCCTACTTGCCGAGGACAGAGCCCTATTTTTTCACGGCTTGCGGGAATTCCACGCGCACGCACAAACCGCCCAGGCGCTCGGATTTGTCCAGCACCAGGCGCGCGCCATGGCGCTCGGCGATGGCCTTGATGATGGCCAGGCCCAGGCCGCTGCCGTTGGCGTCCGTGCCGGGCACGCGGTAGAAGCGGCTGAAGACGCGCTCGCGCTCTTCGGGCGGAATGCCGGGGCCGCTGTCTTCCACCGATAACGTCACGCCAACGGGGCTGGCGCGCAGGTCGATGTCGACCGTGCCGCCCTGCGGCGTGTACTTGATGGCGTTGTCGACCAGGTTACGCAGCATGATGTTGAGCGCATCGGCCTGCCCCGCCACCTTGGCCGCATCCATGTGATGCAGGCCCAGGTCGATCTTGCGCGCCTGCGCGATGCCGGCCATGTCGCCCAGCGCGCGCTTGACGACATCGTTCAAATCCACCGCCTGCAGCTGGTCGCCGCTGGCGGCGCTCGCTTCCTGGCGGGCCAGCACCAGCAGCTGCTCGACCAGGCGCGTGGCCCGCTCGATGCCGGCGCTCACGCGGGAGATCGCCAGGCTGCGCTTTTCCTGCGATTCGGCCCGCTCCAGGCTCAATACCTGCAGCTTCAAGGCCGCCAGCGGCGTGCGCAATTCATGCGCGGCATCGGCAACGAAATGCTGCTGCGCGTCGAACGCCGTTTTGACGCGACCGAAGAGCAAGTTCAGCTCATGCACCAGCGGGCGCACTTCGTCGGGCAAGCCCGCTTCCGAGACGGGCGACAGATCGTCCGCCTGGCGCGCCGCCACCTGTTTGCGCACGCGCGAGACGGGCGCCAGCGAACCGCTGACGACCCACCAGACGACAAGCATCAAAATCGGCGCCATCAGGGCAATCGGGCCCACCGTGCGCAGCGCCAGGCTGCCGGCCATGCGCTTGCGCACGGCCATGTCCTGGGCGATCTGCACGGTCTGGGAACTGGTTTGCACGGAGAAGATGCGGTAGGTCGTGCCGTTGGCCTTTACATTCGAAAAGCCCAACACGGCGCGCTGCGGCAATTCCGCGCGCGTGATCGAACGGAACACCTGCACGCCGTCCGGCGTCCATACCTGCACCACCATGTCATTGTTGACGGGGTCGGCCGGCAAGGCTTGCGCATGGTTGGCCAGCGGCGCGCCGGAGCGCAGCGACAGGGCCATCTGCTGCATGTGATAGTCGAAAATCTGGTCGGCGTCGTACAGGGCGCTGCGGTAGGCGATCGACGCTTGCGCCAGGGCCGCCATGATGATGGCCGCCAGCAAAAACCACAGCAGGCGGCCGCGCAGCGAGTGCGTCACCGTGACCTTCATCCTCATGCCTTGGGCACCATGTAGCCGAGGCCGCGCACGTTCTGGATCAAGTCGCTGCCCAGCTTCTTGCGCAAGCCATGGATATACACTTCCACGGCATTGCTGTTGACTTCATCCTTCCAGCTGTACAGCTTTTCTTCCAGCTGCGCGCGCGACAGCACGATGCCGGGACGCGCGATCAAGGCTTCCAGCACGGCCCATTCGCGCGCCGACAGATTGACGGGATGCCCTTCGGCGATCACTTCGCGCGTCAGTGGATTGATGGAAACACCCTGGTGTTCGAAGACCGGTTCCGGCCGCCCCGAGGCGCGCCGCAGCAAGGCGCGGATGCGCGCCAGCAGTTCGTCGAGGTCGTACGGTTTCAAGACGTAATCGTCGGCGCCCGCGTCGAGGCCGGCGATGCGCTGCTCGATGGCGTCGCGCGCCGTGGCCACGAGAACCGGCGTGTCGAGTTTGCGCAAGCGCATCGAGCGCAGCACGTCGAGGCCATCCTTGCGAGGCAAGCCCAGGTCCAGCAATACCAGATCGTAGGTCTGCGTCTGCAGGGCCGTATCGGCCATGTCTCCATCCTTGACCCAGTCCACCGCGTAATGCTCGGCGCGCAGCAAATCGAGCACCACCTCGCCGATCATCGTATCGTCTTCTACCAGCAATAAGCGCATGGCTTGCCTCTCTATCTTGTTATGCTTGCTTTCACCCCAAAAGATGAAAAGCTGGGGTCGGCCCCGACGGGGGAATGTATCCCAATGGGACACATTCCGATCACGAAGTGACTGACCCGGTACTCATTCATTAACCTAAACGCACCGGAATAAAAATCTTGTCGGGTCCCCGCTGTATCAGCAAGGCGACCGACTTGGCGGATTTTTCCACCACGTCGCGCACTTGCTCGACCGTGTTGACGGGACGGCCATTGACCGACAATAGCACGTCGCCCGGCTGCACCCCGGCGTTGGCGGCAGCACCGCCCGCGTCTTCCACCAGCAGGCCGGCGCTGATGCCGGCCTCGCGTTTTTCATCCGATTGTAACGGACGCAGGGCCAGGCCCAGCTTTACCTTGCCGGCGGCGCTGTCGCTCTTCGCCACGTCGGCCACCTTGTCGGCCGCATTGCCCAGGGTTGCCGTCAGGCTGACGATCTTGCCGTCACGCCAGACATCCATGGTGATCTTGTCGCCTGGCAAGGACGTGCCCACCAGCGCCGGCAAGTCGGCCGAGCCGATGATGCGCTGGCCATTCACCTTGCGCACCACATCGCCCGACTTCAGGCCCGCCTTGTCGGCCGGGCTGCCCCGCTCCACATTGGCCACCAGCGCGCCTTCCGGCGTGGCCAGCTTGAACGAATCGGCAAAGCCCTGGTTGACTTCCTGCACCGTCACGCCCAGCTTGGCGTGGCTGGCCTTGCCCGTGGCGACGATCTGGTCCTTGATACGGCCGGCCAGATCGATAGGGATGGCGAACGACAGGCCCTGGAAGCCGCCCGTCTGGCTGTATATCTGCGAATTGATGCCGACCACTTCGCCGCGCGTGTTGAACAGCGGGCCGCCCGAGTTGCCGGGGTTAACGGCCACGTCCGTCTGGATGAAGGGCACGTTGCTGTCGTCGGGCAGGGAACGGCCCTTGGCGCTGACGACGCCGGCCGTCACCGTGCTGTCGAAGCCATAAGGGGAACCGATGGCCAGCACCCATTCACCCACTTTCAGGTCGCTCGAATGACCGAGCGGCACGACGGGCAGGTTGTTGGCGTCGATTTTCAGCACGGCGATATCGGTCTTCGGATCCGTGCCCAGCACCTTGGCGCGGAATTCGCGGCGGTCGTTGAGCTTGACAGTCACTTCGCGCGCATCGCGCACCACGTGGGCATTCGTCATGATGACGCCGTCGGGGCTGACAATGAAGCCGGAACCAAGGCCATGCGTGGGCACATCGCGGCCACCGCGCTGCCCGCCCTGCGGCCCCTGGAAGCGGCGGAAGAATTCGAAGAAGGGGTCGTTGCCGAAGTCGTCATTGCCGGCTTGGGCCGAGGGGTCGTAGGCCACCTTGGTACTGCCCGTGACGCTGATATTGACAACGGCCGGGCTGTTGCGCGCGGCGATCTGGCTAAAGTCGGGCAAGGCCACCAGCGGCGCGGCAGCGGCGGGCGCCACGGCGGCAGCCACGGGGGCGCCTGGGGCAGCGGCGGCGGCATTCGCGCCAGCATTGTTCTGATGCACCACCATGGCGCCACCGGCGCCCAGTACACCGATCGCGGCCAGCGCGGCTACAGTGCGTTTGATTTTCAGGGATGCGGTATTCGTTTGCTGTTCCATGAATTGCTCCTCATTTAATGAGATTTTGATGTCTGCAATAGTGGGCCACGAGTCTTAGGCGGTGCTTAACATTTTTCTATTTGGAAACAGGTATTTGCGCCTTTAAGCATGGCTTAATCTGGCCTGCCGCACGCACCTTGCATGGCGCTCAATGAAGGGCCCGAACGGGCTCCAGACGTGACACTGGCCGGATTAACCGGCCAGTATTTTACTGCATGGGGAGGGGATGTTCCCTCCCGCCAATGCCAGAGAGTGGCGCCGGGATCAGCTCAGCTCAGGCTGCCTGGCGCTGTTCCAGCACACTGACGGTATCGCTGCCGGCGCCGATCTCGATCTTGCGCGGTTTCAGTGCTTCCGGCACTTCACGCACCAGGTCGATGGTCAGCATGCCGTTTTCAAACGTGGCACCCGTGACCTTCACATGGTTGGCCAGCTGGAAACGCTGTTCGAAATCGCGGGCAGCGATGCCGCGGTGCAAGAACGTGCGCTCGACGCCATCTTTCTGCTTGCGGCCCGTGACGTGCAGGGAGTCGCGTTCGGTGATGATGTCGATCTCTTCGCGCGAGAAGCCGGCCAATGCCATCACGATGCGGTATTTATCTTCCGACACCAGTTCGATGTTGTACGGCGGATAGCTCGGTTGCGCATCGGCGCGTTGTTCGTTGAGCAGCTGTGCCAGGCGGTCAAAGCCAATGGCGGAACGGTAGAGGGGAGCAAGGTCAAAAGTACGCATGATAAATATCCTTTTCAAATGAAGCGATAAGAGGGGCGGACCTCACCATGAGCATCCGCCTGTTACCGATATACGGCCTCTCCAGCCCCTTTCAAGGCCTTGAAATTGGCGAAAAGCGCCCCAGACGCCGCTGAATTTGTAAGAAATTTTTACATGGCCCATCCAGCAGGATTTGCATGGCGCCCCCCATGCGGGGCCGGCTTTTGGTGTATGCTGGCGGCATGAACAATGACACCGACATCCAGCTCAGCGGCCCCTTCAAGGCCACCGACGGCTCCGGCCGTGCCCACGACATCAAGGCCATCCGCATCTTCGACGAAGGCTACGGCATCATCGACGTCTACGTCGATTTCGCCGCCCCGCTCGAAGCAGGCGCCTACAAGGACAAGACCCTGGTCGGCCATATCCTGGCCCGTCTGCGCAGCCTCGGCTACGTGGGCCCCGACTTCGGCCACGGCGACCTGGGCCTGCAAGACAAGAAACTGATCGTTCTGGAAGCGCCGGAAGAGTTTTCGGCCTTTGCTGTAAGTAAAGGCTGGAAAGATCTTTCGGCCGAGTTTGACGAAGACTGATCCGTTTTCTCCCCCATCTGCGCCGCGCCAGCTTCTGCTGCCGCGGCGTTTTTTCTTGGGCGGCCGCTTAGTTACTTAGCTGATATAGCGCGCGCTCCACGCGGCGATGACGTTGGCGACATAGGCCGCGTCATCGCGCCCCGTCAACAGATGGTCGGCGTCGTCGAGCGAAACGAAGCTTTTCGGGTGCTTGGCCGCCGTAAAGATATCCATCGCATTCGACAGGCTGACCGTCGTGTCGTTCGGCGCGTGCATCACCAGCAGGGCGCGGCGCAGGCCGGCGATGTGCTCTTTTAAGCTGTGGCTGCCAGCGTCGTCGACGAATTGCTGGCGGATACGGAAGGGCCGCCCTTCCAGCTGCACCAGCGCTTCGCCTTCGGCGGCGATTTTTTCCAGGTGGTCGCTAAACATGCGCGTCACGTAGGCGGGCGTGCTCGGCGCGGCCAGGGTGGCGATGGCGGTCGCTTCCGGCACTTGCGACGCGGCGGCCAGCACGGCGGCGCCGCCCAAGCTGTGGCCGATCAGCAATTGCGGCGCGGCGTGCCTGGCCCGCAAAAAGTCAGCGGCGACGACCAGGTCGTCCACGTTCGACGAGAAATTCGTGGCGGCGAACTCGCCTTCGCTGGCGCCCAGTCCCGTGAAGTCGAAGCGCAGCACGGCGATGCCGTGTTCCGTCAAGCCTTGCGCGATGCGCCGCGCGGCCAGCACGTCCTTGCCGCAGGTAAAGCAGTGGGCGAACAGCGCGTAGGCGCGGATGGCGCCATCGGGCGCATCGAGGCGCGCCGCCAGCACATGGCCGTGTGCGCCGGGAAAATCTTGCCGGGTGGATTTCATTGTCTCAGATCAAAGCTGCCGCGCAGCGCGGCCGATGGCGCATTGTAGCGCCGTCCGGCCACGGCTGTTTTAGCCACGCGATGGTATGTCGAGCCCCTTGATGACGGCAGGCCTGGCCAGGAAAGCATCCAGCACGCGCTGCACATTCGGAAAGTTATTAAAACCGACAAGATCGCCCGCGCCATAAAAACCCACCAGGCAGCGCACCCACGGGAAGATGGCGATGTCGGCAATCGTGTACTGGCTGCCCATGATCCAGTCGCGGCCCTGCAGGCGCTGCTCGAGCACGCCCAGCAGGCGCTTCGCCTCGCCGAGATAGCGCTCGAGCGGACGCTTGTCCTCGTAATCCTTGCCGGCGAATTTATGGAAAAAGCCCACCTGGCCGAACATGGGGCCGATACCGCCCATCTGGAACATCAGCCACTGTATCGTTTCATAGCGCAGGCCCGCGTCCTGGGGAATGAACTTGCCTGTCTTCTCAGCCAGGTACAGCAGGATGGCGCCCGACTCGAACAGCGCCAGCGGCTTGCCATCAGGGCCGTTCGGATCGAGGATGGCGGGAATCTTGTTGTTCGGATTGAGGGACAGGAATGCGGACGATGTCTGGTCGTTTGTCTCGAAGCTGACCAGGTGCGGCTCGTACGCCAGGCCCTGCTCTTCCAGCAGGATCGAGACCTTGATGCCGTTCGGCGTCGGCAGCGAGTACAGCTGCAGGCGCTCGGGATGCCGGGCAGGCCATTTTTGGGTGATGGGGAAGTCGGAAAGCTGTGTCATGGATATCCTTCGTTTCAATTAAGATGCGACGCCGGGGAGCCAGTATAGCCAAGCACGGCAGTTTCAGCAGGACAGCCTATTCAGCCAAACAAGCCATGCAAAAACCAGCGCGGCGCGGCGTCTTCTCCGCTGCCGGCGATGCGTTCGCGGTAGACCCAGTAATGGGCGTGGTCGAGGCCTTCGGCGATGAAATAATCGCGCGCCTGCGACTGGCCCCACCAGCCCGCCTCTATGCGTTCGGCAACGGACACCATTTTCAGAGGCGAGCCATAAAACGGCCGGTGCTCGCGCATCAGCAGGGCGATGGGCTGGGCCAGCAGCCAGCCGGGACGGGGCATGCCGGGCAAGCCCGGCGGCAAGTCCGGCTGGGCGTTCTTGGCGCCGATCTTGGCCGGCAGCGGCAGCCACTGGTTGGCTGCCTCGGGACGGTAATCGGCGCGCGGCGCGGCCTGCAAGACATTGTCCGTGCCCAGGCGCGCCACCAGCAATTCCAGCAGGCGCTGGCGTTCCTGCGGCGTGCCGCCCGGCTCGGGGAACAGGGTCTCGCTGGGCGGCGCCATCGGCTGCACCTGCAGCGCTTCCAGGGTCAGGCCGATCACGGGCGCCTCCAGCGCCAGCTGCGCCAGGCGCTCCTTGAGCAGGCGCACCAGGTGCTCGTCGCGCCACACGGCCTCGCCCAGCGCCAGGTCGATGACGGTGGGCGGACGCGCCACCCTGCCCCGCTCGTGCGCCAGCAGCAGCTGAATGCGCTCGACGGCAAATTGCCGCGCGCACAGCCAGCCCGTCATTTGCTGCAGCAGGCGGCGCGCGCCGAACAGCAGCGCGTCGGCGTGCTCCACGCGGTCGAACAATTCCAGGCTGGCGCGGAACGTGGGCGGCGCTTCGAGCCACACGAACAGTTCCGTGCTGTGGCCATGCGCATCATCGAGCATATCGAGCAAGGCTGCGCCGCAACGGCGCTGCAAGCCCGGCCGGGGCAAGTGGCGCAGCTGCCCCAGGGTGCGGCAGCCGATGCCCTCGAACCAGTCCAGGTAAGGGCGCGCAGGCGGCAGCAAGGCGCACGGCAGGCGGTCGAGGCGGCGGGTGAGGCTCTCCATGCCCAGCACGCGGCTCCGGCGCGTAGCGGCGCGCGCCAGCAGCCAGGCACCGCGTGCCGTCGGGGCGCACGACAGCTGGGCCGTGTAGCCGAGCGAGCGCAAGCTGGCCGCGATGTGCCGGCACAGGGCACGCACGCCGCCGAACAGGCGCAGGCTGGCGCCCGCATCGACGAGCAGGGTCGCTTCCTCGCCTTGCGCCACCAGCGGCGAATATTGCAGCAGCGCCAGCGCCACCGCTTGCAAGGCTTGCGCTTCCAGGTCAGGGGAGCGCTCGTGCAGGCGCGCCTGAGGCGCCAGCATCAGCGCACCGGCGCGGCGCATGCCCGGCCGGATGCCGGCCGCCCGCGCCAGCGGCGACACGGCCATCACTTGCTCCTGCTCCAGCACTACGCCCAGGCTGTCAGCCGACCAGCGCGGGCAAAACACTTCGAGCGGGAGCCGGGGCAGGCACAGGCCGATCCAGAGTCGCATGGCGTAGCAGTAATGAAGGAGGTTGCAGGGGCAGGAACAGGGGCGCGTCGCGCTGCGGTCCCCGGCGCTTGATGAAGCCGATCTCGATGCCGCCCGCGGCCGGGCGCACGGACAGGCGCAGCGGCGCCGGCGACGCATCCTGGGCACCGTGCAGCGGGCGCAGCATGCAGAACAGGGTGTTGCCGCTTTGTGCGGCCAGGTGCAAGCGGCGCAGGCTGTCGGCGCGTACGTGCGGCTGCCAGAACAGCAAGGCGCCGCACGTACCGCTGCGCAAGATATTTTCCGCCGCCCACAAGGCATCCTTGCTGCCGGCGCTTTTGAGCCACAGCAGTTGCGATGGCGCCAGTCCCTGCGCAGCCAGGGCCAGTGCCTGCGGCGGATGGGGCGGCTGCAACAGCACGATGGGCAAGCCCGGCAGTTGCGCCAGCGCGGGCGCCAGCAAGCGCAATTCGCCGCTGCCCGGCTGCTGCACCAGCAAGTCGATGAGGCTGCCGCTGGGCCAGCCCCCGCCGGGCAGCTGCGCGGACAGGGCGGCAAAGCCCGTGTCCAGGCAGCGCGTGGCGCCCTGCCCCAGCTGCGATGCGCGCCACAAGGACGGGTGCAAGGCTTCCGGCGAGGCCATCAATTGAGAATGTTGCATCATTGGATAGATAGATAGATAGATAGATAGATAGATAGATAGATGAATACTGTATGCATATACAGTACTATCCAGCTCCACTTTTAGCAAGGTTTATCTGACTGCCGCTACCGCCGGGGCCGCTCCGCCATGTCCGAAAAACCCCGTTTTTGGCATCGATTGCTGTACCATAAGCACTCTCCTTACCGGTTGGCAACGTACCAGCCGGCTTCCTCCGTCCATAAGGAAACGCATTTGACCACCATCCAAATCATCAGCGCCATCGTCTTCGGCCTTGCGCTCATCCACACTTTTGCCGCCAAGTCCTTTGAAACCTTGTCGCGGCGCCATCCCCGCCATGCGGGCTTGCTGCACTTGCTGGGCGAAGTGGAAGTCGTGTTCGGCTTCTGGGCCTTCATCCTGATCCTCATCATGGCCTTTGTCTCGGGCAGCGATGCGGCCATCGAGTATGCCGAGTCGCGCCATTACACGGAGCCCCTGTTCGTCTTTGTCGTCATGGTCGTGGCCGCCTCGCGCCCCGTGCTCGACGCCGTGCAGCGCCTGTTGAAAAGCGTAGCGCGCGTGATGCCGCTGCGCACGGAACTGGCCCTCGTCTGGCTGGGCCTGGCGCTCGTGCCCCTGACGGGTTCCCTGATTACGGAACCGGCCGCGATGACTCTGGCCGCACTGATGCTGGCGCCGCAAATCTTCCGCCCGGGCATCCCTGAATGGCTGAAATATGGCGCGCTGGGCGTGCTCTTCGTCAACGTTTCCATCGGCGGCACCCTGACTTCGTACGCGGCGCCGCCCGTGCTGATGGTGGCCACCACGTGGAGCTGGGATAGCGCCTACATGGCCAGCCACTTCGGCTGGAAGGCCGCCATTGCCGTGCTCGTCAACGCCACGGGCGTGAGCATATTGCTGCGCAAATACCTGCACAGCAACACTTCCGACATCAAGCCGAAGGCCGGCGAAGTGGAAGCGCCAAAAGTACCGCTGGCCGTCAGCCTCGTGCACATGATCGTGCTGGCCGGCGTGGTGACCCTGGCGCACCATCCCGTGCTGTTCATCGGCCTGTTCCTGTTCTTCCTCGGCTTCGTGCAGGCGTACGAGCGCTATCAAAGCCCGCTGATCCTCAAGGAAGGCTTGCTGGTCGGCTTCTTCCTGGGCGGCCTGGTGGTACTGGGCGGCATGCAGCAATGGTGGCTGCAACCCATCGTCTCGAGCCTGAAGCCGCTGGCCCTGTTCTTCGGCGCCCTGGGCTTGACGGCCATTACCGACAATGCGGCCCTCACTTACCTCGGTTCGCTGATCGTCGGCATGACGGACGAAGCAAAATACATGCTGATGGCCGGCGCCGTGGCCGGTGGCGGCCTGACCGTCATCGCCAATGCGCCGAACCCGGCCGGCGTGGCCCTGCTGCGCCGCGGCTTCAAGGATGAATCGATCGGCGCCGTCGGCCTGCTGGCCGGCGCCCTGCTGCCGACGGCCGTGGCGGCCTTGGCCTTCCTCGCTTTGTAACGCTACTCACGGGGCGGCTGCCGGCCGCCCCCTGCTTCCTCAATTTCCTCCTCAGTTACCCTCATACACGAGGAAATGCAGCCGGTCATAGAACAGGCTGTAGGCATAATCGAACGTGCCCACGCTGCGAAAACCCTTGTGCAGATACACTTGCAGCGCTTCGCTCTTTTCCCACACCGTCAAGGTAATACGCGCGCAGCCCTTGCGGCTGGCCAGGTCGCGGATTTCATGGAACATCTGCCTGAATAAACCCTGGCCCCGGTATTTCTCGTCGATGGCCAGGCTGCTGACGAAACAGTCGTCGGCGCGCGCATGCGCGAGCACGAAGGCGTCATACGCATCGTCGAGCGCCTTCATGTCGTCGCGGTAATAGGAGACGGCGCCGCAGGCCTGGAACTCGTCCATCGTCGCGGCCGTGAAAAAGCCGATGAAACGCTCGTCCTCGTCATACAGGCCGTGGATGTGCGCCAGATACGGGTCGATGTTTTGCCGCCGCTGCAATTCGACGAATTGCAGATTCAATTTATTGCCGAACGAGCAGTATTCGAGGTAGCTGGTGGCAAACAGCAGCTTCGCCATGCGGTTCTTCGTCTCGTCGTCCAGCAGTTCGCCCCGCACCAGCGTGAGAGGCGCATGCGACAGCAGATCCGCCTGCGCCTCGTCACCTGGCGGGGCGGCATCGCTGACGGCCGGCATGCGCCTGCCGTGGCGGCCGACGGTCGGGCGCCAGAAAGCACCGGCGGCAATATGCTGCGAACGGTGGGCCAGCAGGTAGCGGCAAAAGACGGTATTTACGCGGTCGAGCTGCGGGTCGTCCGACAGCACCGAGTAATAGTGAAAATGGTCGATGTCGGCCCGCAGCTGGGCCGCATACGCCATGCGCGGTACTTCCTCGATATCGAACACATCGACGATGTCGGGCAGGATCATAGGATCGTCAAGCTGCCAGCCGATCTCGTCGAGCCGCGCCACACAACGCGCATACGCGCGCCGTTCCTCGTCGCTCAAGGGAATGTGCATGTCGGTAATGATATCGTCCAGCAAGCGCATACCGCGGATGCCGCCCACCACCGCTTCCCGCGCGCCGTCATACAGCACGCAATAGCGCTGGTAGAACTCGGCATGGCTGAGCACGGTCACGCCCAGGTTTTTCTTCCATTCGGCATAGAACTGGCCAAACAGCCGCGCCTCGAATTGCGGACAGGAACGGGGAACCTGCGCGTCGATGCCCGCATAGGCGAGGTTCACATTGCGCTGGATCACGCGCAGCGCGGCATCGTTCTTCTTGGCGATCAGCATGCCCGTTTCATCGAGAAACAGATTCATCCAGCTGACATGCCGGCGCTCTTCGCCGTCACCATCCTTGCGCTGGAAATAATCGGGCACTTCCGGCTTCATCAGGAAAATCGTCGCCGGATGATGCGGGATCGTATCGACATCCATATACAGGCCGCCGTATTCGCACATGATGAGGATGCGGAAATAATCGGACAAGGTGGCGAAGTAGCGCTGCGTATGCAGGGTATCGAGGGTGTCGAAGCGGGCCGGCGCGAAATCGAGCGCCAGCGCGCGCAGCGAGTTGATATGCAGGGTCGTGCCGCCGATGGCGTAGCGGCCTATCGTGTAGCGCCCGGCGCCGCCCGTGGGGCTGAAGCGCTCGTCATTGCGCAGCTGCTGCGCATCCCATACCCACAGGATGGAAACGTACGGCGCGCCGCCGTTGCGCCGCACCTCGTCGAGCGCCGCGCCCCACTGCCCGATCGCTTCGGCCGCGATGGCCGGCAACGGTCCGCCCATCCAGATGCGGTGCAGGTAGCGCTCGTCGTCGCCGAGCGCGCGCGTGGGGATGCAGCTGAGCGAGGAGCAGCTTGCGGCGTTGAAATGATTGAAGTTCAGGGAGACGAAGCTGCGCAGGGCGGCGATGCCCGTTTGGTGCTCCACGGCCAGTTGCTCCAGGTCGCTGCCGGCCGGCCGGACATCGGCCAGGGTGATGTAATCGAGTTTCAGCCGGTTGATGCGGAACTCGTATTCGAGGTTGAAAATCTTTGCTTGATCGTGTTTCGAGGCCAGGTCATCTATTTTCATGGGCGCACCATTTTCCGCAGGAGAGTGTCAATAAACTTCGCAGGAGGTAAAGCAAGGTCGAGAACAGACGCATCGTTGCGCCATCAGTGCCGGGCCAGCCGCACCACGCTTTCCCGGCGTCCCGCCATGCCCCGCGTAAACAGCAGCAGGCAGGCCGTGATGGCCACGATGACGGGAATATTGAGCAGCGCATACGTTTCCAGCGCATAGCCGAAGCGCTGGCACAGCACGTTGTACAACTGCAGCCAGGCGGACAGATAAATGCAGTACAGCAAGCTCATGGCGGCCGTCGTCAAGGTCATCGCCTCCTTGCTGGCCGTGATCGCGCTGCGGATCAGCGCGCCGTTGAACAGGCCGAAACCGATGGAATAGACAAACATGCAGGCGGCAAACACGTCGACGTGATGGCGGCCCGCGCCGGCGCCCAGCATGCCGGCGGCCGCGATCAGCCCGCCCATGCGCAGCAGGGAGACGAGGGGGAAATCCTGGCGCAGGCGCTGGATGGCGATGCTGCTGAGGACAAAGCCCGACAAGATCACGCATTGCAGGGCGATATACGTGGCGTAGGACGCGCCCATTTCCTGCAGCACGAAGATGGGCGAAAAGCCGATCCAGGCCGTCAGGGGCACGGTGGCCAGCCCTGCCGTGAACATGCCGAACATGAAGCGCCCGTTGCTGAAAATGGCCGCGTAGCTGCGCACGATGGCGGCCAGGTCCGGGCGCGTGACCTTGGGCGCCGTGCGCGGCATGCTCTTGAACAGGCCCAGCAAGGACAGCAGCGCCAGCAGTCCCGAGAGGAAAAAAACGTAACGCCAGTCCAGCCGGCTGATGATGGCGCTGCCGAGGATGGGGCCGGCCAGGGGCGCGAGGATGGTGGTGCTCGACAAAATGCTGCTCAGCTTGACGGCCGCCATGTCGTCGAACAGTTCATGGATCATGGCATAGCCGATGAAGATGAAGCAGCAGCCCATGCCCTGGATGAAACGCACGGCGAGAAATTGCTCGATCGAGGCGGTCAATGGCACGGCCAAGGTGGCCAGCAGGAACAAGGTATTGCCGGTCAACACCAGCTTGCGCTTGCCGATGCAGGCCGCCAGGGGCCCGAGGAAAATCTGCAGCGAGCTGCCGCCCAGCAGATACAGGCTCAGGGACAGGGGAACGAACTTTTTTTCCGCCTGGAACTCCTCGACGATGCCCAGCATCGCCGGCATGATCATGTCGTTCGACAGATAGATGTTGAGCTCAAAGACAAGGAAAAACGCAAAAAACCACAGCAACTGCTTCGACTTGATGGACATGGCGCGTTCCGTAACGTGGGTGGCTGCCGTCAGTGCGTATCAGCCGTCGGGGCATGGGACGGCGAACACGGTTTCACACTGAAAACGTGTACCAATTGTATACCAATTTGTATTTTTAGCACCTGTTTTTGTTATTTTTAAATACCGCAGCAATACCACTTGAATGAAATCCATGGTACTGCGAGATTGGAAATCTGCGCTGAAAAGGGCGCGGCCAGCGTGCCGGCGCGCTGGCCGCGGCCTGCGGGGAAAGGGAGAACGATGCGTACCAGTGCCAGCGCACCGTTGCGGCGCGCGGCACGCCCGCTTATCGGCGGCGGTGGCTGGCGAAGAAATCGAGCAGCATCTTGCTGGCGTCGGGCTTGGCCTTGTCGTTGAACGGCAGGCTGGCGTCGCCGCCGCTCCACGCGTGCTCGAGGTGCTCGACCTGCGCCACGCGCAGCAGCACATCCTTGCCCACCTGATAATCGTGTAGCGCATACGCATGGGCCGGATTGCGCCCGCCCGCCGCGCCGCCAGGCAGGCGCTGTGCCGTCACCACGGTATCGAACGGCAAGCGGTTGACGCGCACGCTCTGGCGCACCAGCTGCGTCTGGTTAATGGACCGCACCACCTTGTCGGCCAGCCCTTGCAGCAGGATGGTGGGCAGGCGGGGAAAGGCGGGCTGGCGCGCCAGCACTTCATCGATGGCCGCATCGGCGCGGGCTGCAGCGCCATGTTGCATCACGCCCAGCGCCCCGATCAGGTTATGCCCGGCGCCAAAGACGGGCCCGGAATGCAGGCCCAGCGCCGCGAACAGATGGGGATGATTCAGGGCCACGATATGCGCCATGCCGGCGCCGGCGGAAATACCGCAGATATAGATGCGCGCGCGGTCGATCGCATAGCGGGCCGCCACCTGCTCGATGGCGCCGACGATCAGGCGCACGTCACCGCCGCCCTCCTGCGTCAGCTTGTCATACCATTTCCAGCAGCGGCGCGCATGCGAGCGCAACGATTGCTGCGGATACAGCACGGCGTAGCCCTTGCGCTCGGCCAGACGATTCATGCGCGTGCCTTCGGCAAACTGCGTGGCGCTCTGTTCGCAGCCATGCAGCATCACCAGCAGCGGCCGGCCCCGGCTGCGCATGGCGACGCTCGGCGCCTTCTCGGGCAGATACAGGAAATACGGCAGGCGCCGGCCCGGCAACTGGCCCAGTTCCGGCAGCGGCGCATAGTGGGCGGCCAGCCACTTGCCCGGCGGGGGCGCCGTTCGCTTGCGCACGCGCGGTGGCGACAGGGGCGTGGCAAAGGGCGCCAGCGAGGGTACGGCGTCGCTGGCGGGCCTGGCGCGTGGTTTGGCGATTGTTTTGGCCTTGGTCTTGAGCACGGGCTTGCTGCGGGGTTTGGCCTTGGGCTTGGCTGGCACGGGGCCGAACAGCACCTTGGCCAGCTTGGTCGCCGTGCGCTGCTGCGCCTTACCGGCGCGCAATAACCCGCGCAGCCATTTGGTGGCGGGCTTTACCATGGCACGCGGCGTGCGTGTCGTTGTGGAGCGTACCGCAAGTTCATCCCACTGCATCGTTGCGTCATCAGCATGTGCGGCCTCCTCCTTGGAACGCATAGAGTACCGCAATTGGCTGACAGCACCGTACGTTTGCACACCGATAAAAGTGCCGCTGGCACCATTGAGGCAGATCAAACGCCACATAGTGCGTATGCTTAATCTGGATGTTCGATCAGCACTTCATAGGAGAAATACCATGAGCTATCTGGACCGCGACATCCTGGGCATGTACCGTAACCACGACGGCCCGGGGCCGGCCCTGATGGGGGCCGATACCCTGATCGGGGACGATGTCTACAATCACGAAGACGAGGAGCTGGGCGACATCAAGGAAATCATGCTCGACATGCGCACCGGCCAGATCGCCTACGCCGTGCTGTCCTTCGGCGGCGTCCTGGGCATGGGCGACAAGCTGTTCGCCGTGCCCTGGGAACGCCTGACCCTGGACACCGTCAACAAGCGCTTCCTGCTGAACGTCGACAAAGACTTGCTGAAAAACGCTCCCGGCTTCGACAAGAACAACTGGCCCGACATGGGCAGCGAAGCCTGGAACCAGCAGATGGAAGCGTTCTATGGCAGCAGCACGCGCTACGGCAGCGGCGCCATGGCAGGCAGCCACATGCCATCCGGCAGCGACCTGCGCAGCGGCGCCAGCCTGCAATCGGGCAGCGAAGGCAGCCTGACCGGCAGCTCCATGAGCGGCAGCCGCGCCGGCACGGGCAGCAGCCAGGGCGACCTGGGCGACTTGGGCTCGCGCTCCTCGCTCAGCGATGATGATGATCTCAACAAGCGCACTTGAGCCGGGTAGGTCGGGTAGGATGGATTAGCGGAGCATGTTGCTGCCCATCGTTAGCGTCAAGGCGCCTCTAGAAACCGTAGCGAGCAAGTTCAATATCGCGTTGAGTAGCGCAACCGTACTCTAGTACGGTGAGCAACGCCGACGCGATAGTGAGCTGCGCAGTAGGTTTATAGAGGCGCCATCACCGCTGCATCGACTCCCATACCTTCTGCAGGCGTTTGGCAGAAACCGGCATCGGCGTCCGTAATTCCTGCGCAAACAACGACACGCGCAGCTCTTCCAGCATCCAGCGGAAGTCGACCAGCTTCGGATCCGTATTCTTGCCGGCCTGGCGGTCCTTGGCCTGGCGCAGATACGGCGCAGCGGCCGATTGCCATTCGGCCATCAACTTGGTGTCGCGCGCGGGGTCGGCGCGCAGTTTTTCCAGGCGTACGTTGATCGCCTTCAGATAGCGGGGGAAATGCGCGAGCTGCGTGTACTCGTTTTCCGTCAGGAAGCGTTTATGCACGAGGCCTTGCAGCTGCGACTGGATATCGGTGGCGGCCGCTGCAGGAATATTCTGTAGGCGCTTGGGCAAGCCGTGGAATTCCGTCAGCACTTGCGACAGCAAACGGGCGATTTCATTGACCAGCAGAACCAGGCGCGACTTGCCCTCGACCTGGCGCTTGGCGAACGAGGCGGCGTCCAGCGGCAGCGGATCTTGCAGGCAGGCGATGTCGAGCGCCTTGTTGATGATTTGCTCGCGCAGCTCTTCCTGCGAACCGAGGGCCATGAATTGCATGCCCATCTGCTGCAAACCGGGGATGCTTTTCTCGACGTATTTGATCTGCTCCTTCATTTGCAGCGCGAACAGGCGGCGCAAGCCCACCTTGTGCGTGCGGGCGGCCACGGTCGGGTCGTCAAACACTTCCAGGTCGCAATGCGTGCCCTTATCGACCAGCGCGGGGAAGCCGATCAGGGTCAGCTTGCCCTGCACGATTTCCAGCAACTCCGGCAATTCGCCAAAGGTCCAGCCCGTCAAGCCCATGTGCTGCGAAACGGTGGCATTGCCGGACGCTGGCGCGGCAGCAGCAGCTGCGCCCTTGGCTGGCGCACCGCCTTTGCCTGCTGCCGCGTTGGCGGCGGCGCCCTGCGCCTGCGCTTGCAGACGCGACGCCACTTGCGCACCCGCCACCTTGGCACCGGGCGTGCCCGTGCCGGAAACGCCCGACACTTCGGCCAGTTTCTGGAAGCTCTGGCGCGCCTGGCCGCCGAATTCCGCTTGCAAGGTGGCCAGGTTGCGGCCCATGTCCAGCTGGCGGCCATGCTCGTCGATCACCTTGAAATTCATGAAGTGATGGGCAGGCAGGGTTTCCGGCTTGAAGTCCGTCGTCAGCACATTGATCGTGATCTGCGTGCGGATGTCTGCGATGATAGCGTCGATCAAGTCACCGCGGCCGAACACGCCCGCTGCATGCACGCGCTCGCAGAATTTCGCCGCGTAATCGGGCAGCGGCACGCAGTGGCGGCGCAGCTTTTGCGGCAGGGATTTGAGCAGCAGATGCACCTTTTCCTTCAGCATGCCCGGCACCAGCCATTCGCAGCGCTCGCGCGGCAACTGGTTCAAGGCATACAAGGGCACGCTCAAGGTCACGCCATCGCGCACGCTGCCTGGCTCGAAGTGGTACGTGAGTCCCATTTCCAGGCCCGTCACGGACATGGTTTTCGGGAACAGGTCCGTCGTCACGCCGGCCGCCTCGTGACGCATCAGCTCTTCGCGATTCAAATACAGCAGCTTCGGATTGTCGCGCGTGGCTTCCTTGTGCCACTTCTCGAAACCGGCGCCGTTGCACACGTCCGCCGGCAGCAGCTGGTCGTAGAAGGCGGCGATCAGTTCATCGTCGACCAGCACGTCCAGGCGGCGCGACTTGTGCTCGAGGTTTTCAATGTCCTTGATCAGTTTATGGTTGTGCGCAAAGAACGGCGCGCGCGTGTCGAAGTCGCCGCCGACCAAGGCGTCGCGGATGAAGATTTCGCGCGCTTCCGGCAAGTTGAAATTGCCGTAATTGATGCGGCGCTGGCTGTACACCACCAGGCCGTACAGGGTCGCGCGTTCCGACGCCGTCACTTGCGCCGAACGTTTTTCCCAGCGCGGCTCGCCCCACGATTTCTTCAACAGATGCACGCCGACTTTTTCCAGCCACTCGGGCTGGATCTGCGCCACGCAGCGCGCATACAGGCGCGTCGTGTCGACCAGCTCGGCCGCCATGATCCACTTGCCCGGCCTTTTCAGCAGCGAGGAACCGGGCCAGATATGGAACTTGATGCCGCGCGCGCCGAGATACCCGGCGCCCGGCTCGTCCTCGCCCTTGAAGCCGATATTGCCGAGCAAACCGGTCAGCAAGGCCATGTGCAGATTGTCGTAGGTGGCCGGCGCTTCGTTCAATCGCCAGCCCTGCTCCTTGACGATGGTCAGCAGCTGCGAATGCACGTCGCGCCATTCGCGCAAGCGCATCTGCGACAGGAAATGCGTGCGGCAATTGTCTTGCAGCTGGCGGTTGGTTTTCTTGTGCTCGATGGCCGATTCGAACCAGCGCCAGATTTTCAGGTAGCTCAAGAATTCCGACTTTTCATCGGCAAATTTCTTGTGCGCTTCGTCGGCCGCCTGCTGGTGTTCCATCGGGCGGTCGCGCGGGTCTTGCACGGACAGGGCGGAAGCGACGATCAGCACTTCCGTCAGACACGCGTTGTCGAGCGCGGCGAGGATCATGCGGCCCACGCGCGGGTCGAGCGGCAGCTTGGCCAGTTTGTTGCCCAGCGGCGTGAGTTTATTCACCTCGTCAACGGCGCCCAGTTCCTGCAGCAGCTGGTAACCGTCGGCCACCGCGCGCGCCAGCGGCGGCTCGATGAAGGGGAAGGTTTCCACGTCCGTCAGGTGCAATGACTTCATGCGCAAGATGACGGCGGCCAACGAGGAGCGCAGGATTTCCGGCTCCGTGAATTTCGGGCGCAGCAAATAATCCTGCTCTTCGTACAAGCGGATGCAGACGCCGTCGGCCACGCGGCCGCAACGCCCGGCGCGCTGGTTGGCGGCCGACTGGGCGATCGGCTCGACCTGCAACTGTTCGACCTTGTTGCGGTAGCTATAGCGTTTCACGCGCGCCAGACCCGCGTCGACCACGTAGCGGATGCCGGGCACGGTCAACGAGGTTTCCGCCACGTTGGTGGCCAGCACGATGCGGCGCGCATTGCTGGTTTTAAACACGCGCTCCTGCTCCTCGGCCGACAGGCGGGCGAACAGGGGCAAAATCTCCACGTGCGGCGGATGGTGCTTGCGCAGCGCTTCGGCGCAGTCGCGGATTTCGCGCTCGCCCGGCAGGAACACCAGCACGTCGCCCGAGCCGATCCGGCACAGCTCTTCCACGCCATCGACGACGGCATCCATCAGGTCGCGCTTTTCGCGCGCGGCTACACGTACATTCGCCGTGCGCTGGCCAGGCTTGTCGGGATTGGCGGCGCCGGGCATGGCGACCTGTTCACGCTCGACGGGACGGTAGCGCACTTCGACCTGGTACAAGCGGCCCGACACTTCGATCACGGGCGCCGGCTTTTCCGGCGTGCCGAAATGGCGCGCGAAGCGTTCCGCATCGATGGTGGCCGACGTGATAATGATTTTCAAATCGGGCCGGCGCGGCAGCAGCTGTTTCAGGTAGCCGAGCAGGAAATCGATGTTCAGACTGCGTTCGTGCGCTTCATCAATGATGATGGTGTCGTAGTTTTTCAACAACGGGTCGGTCTGCGTCTCGGCCAGCAAGATACCGTCCGTCATCAGCTTGACGGACGCGCCCTTCGTCAAGGTGTCGGCAAAGCGCACCTTGAAACCGACCGTTTCGCCCAGCGGCGTGCCCAGTTCCTGGGCGATGCGCTTGGCCGTCGACGAAGCGGCGATACGGCGCGGCTGCGTGTGGCCGATCAATCCTTTTTGGCCACGCCCCAGCTCCAGGCAAATCTTCGGCAATTGGGTCGTCTTGCCGGAACCCGTCTCGCCCGAGACGATGATCACCTGATTGTTCAGCAGGGCCTTGGCGATTTCTTCGCGCCGGCCCGAGACGGGCAAGTCTTCCGGATACGTAATCGGCGGCAGCGGATTGCGGAAAGTCTTTTCCGCCTCGCGCGCGGCGCGGGCTGCGTCACGACTTTCGCGGCTTTCCTGCCCCTCACGCGGCGGGCGCGGCGCACGCTGCTGCTGTTGCTGTTTCTGTTGTTCCGCGCGCGGCGGCTGCTGCCTTTGCTGGCTCACGGGCGGGCGCTGGCGGCCCGGCGCAGGCGCGGCGGCAGGCGCGGCAACATCCCCGCTGGCGGGCACATTTGCAACGTTGGAAGGAGGGGAAGACTTATTGCTGGCTGAAGACATTGTTTTTTACAGGTATTTTAAGCGCGCACATCGCGCAGCGAATTATAATGCGCTTAATGGAAAACCCTACCCAATTCGTCCAATGGCTGCGCTCCGTCGCGCCCTACATCCACGCCTTTCGCGGCAAGACCTTCGTGGTCGCCTTCCCCGGTGAACTCGTCAGCGCCGGGGCGCTGCAGGTGCTGGCCCATGATTTGTCCCTGCTGCATGCGCTGGACATCAATGTCACCGTCGTCTACGGCTCGCGGCCGCAGGTGGCGGAACAGCTGGCCCTGCGTAACGTCGAAGGCCGCTTCCACAATGGCGTGCGCATCACGGACATCGCCGCGCTGGAATGCGCGAAGGAAGCCGCCGGCGAGCTGCGCCTCGATATCGAGGCCGCGTTCAGCCAAGGCTTGCCGAACACGCCCATGTCGCATGCGGCCATCCGTATCATTTCAGGCAACTTCATCACGGCGCGCCCGCTGGGCGTGATCGATGGCGTGGACCTGGAACTGACGGGCATCACGCGCAAGGTCGACGCGGAAACCATCCATTCCATCCTCGGTTCGGACGGCCTGGTGCTGCTCTCGCCGCTGGGCTTCTCGCCCACGGGCGAAGCGTTCAACCTGACGATGGAAGACGTGGCTTGCAGCGCCGCCATCGCCCTGCACGCGGACAAGCTGATTTTCATTACCGAAACGCCAATGATGGAAGACGCGACGGGCGTGGAAATCCGCGAATTGTCGTCGCACCAGGCCGAAGCCGTGCTGATGGCGGGCTTCCTGCCCGACGCCACGGCGTTTTACCTAAAACATTGCGTCAAGGCATGCCACAACGGCGTCGAGCGCTCGCACATCGTGCCGTTCTCGATGGATGGCTCGGCCCTGCTGGAATTGTTTACCCATGATGGCGTGGGCACCATGATCAGCCATGAAAACCTGGAAAGCCTGCGCCAGGCCACCATCGAAGACGTGGGCGGCATCATCAAACTGATCGAACCGCTGGAAGCGGACGGCACCCTCGTCAAGCGGGGCCGCGAGCTGATCGAGCGCGAAATCGATTATTTCTCCGTCATCGAGCATGACGGCGTGATCTTCGGCTGCGCCGCCCTGTATCCGTTCCCCGCGCAAAAGATGGCGGAAATGGCATGCCTGACGGTCAACCCGGAAGTGCAAGCCCAGGGCGACGGCGAGCGCATCCTGAAACACATGGAAAACCGCGCCCGCGCCGCCGGCCTGAACAAACTGTTCGTGCTGACCACGCGCACCTCGCACTGGTTCAAGAAGCGCGGTTTCGTGCCGGCCACCGTCGACGATTTGCCGAAGGACCGCCAGCATATGTATAACTGGCAGCGCAAGTCGCAGGTCCTCATCAAAACCTTGTAAAAAGAAAAAGCCCGGCATGCCGGGCTTTTTTTACATTGAAATCGTTATTTGATATTCAGCGGCGCAAACGATTTGACCAGGTCGTCGAGCGCCTTCAATTGCGCGAGGAATGGTTCCAGCTGGTCCAGCGGCAAGGCGCTGGGGCCGTCGCAGCGGGCATTGTCCGGGTCAGGATGGGCTTCCAGGAACAGGCCGGCGATGCCGACGGCCAGGCCGGCGCGGGCCAGGTCCGCCACTTGCTGGCGGCGGCCGCCCGATGCGGCGCCACCGGGGTCGCGCTGTTGCAGTGCGTGCGTGACGTCGAAGATGATGGGCAGGTCGTCGCACGTCTTCTTCATGACGCCAAAGCCCAGCATGTCGACCACCAGGTTGTCGTAGCCGAGGCAGGTGCCGCGGTCGCACAGGATCAATTGATCGTTGCCCGCTTCCTTGAATTTCTCTACGATATTGGCCATCTGGCCGGGGCTCAAAAATTGCGGCTTCTTGATGTTGATGACTTTGCCCGTTTTCGCCAGGGCCACGACGAGGTCCGTCTGGCGCGCGAGGAAAGCAGGCAATTGCAGCACGTCGACCACTTCGGCCACCTGCTGCGCTTGCCATGGCTCATGCACGTCGGTAATCACGGGCACGCCGAACGCCGCCTTGACGTCCTGGAAGATGCGCATGCCTTCTTCCAGGCCAGGGCCCCGATAGGAATGGATCGATGAACGGTTGGCCTTGTCGAAGCTGGCCTTGAACACATAAGGAATGCCCAGTTTTTGCGTCACGCGCACATATTCTTCGCAGGCGCGCATGGCAAGATCGCGCGATTCGAGCACGTTGATGCCGCCAAACAGCGCGAAGCTGCCGGTATTGCTGACGTCGATGCCATGGACTTTCACTGAGGTCATAGGGATTCCATATTGGTTAATTGTTACTACTTGCTTGGAAGAGGCGCTGCCAGCGGCTGGCGCGATAAGGCATCTTACTAGCTGGGGCGGCGCAGATCAAATTTGATCCAGCGCAAGGGCGCGGCAAACGGCGTGTCGCCAGGCCGCGACGGCCCCGCGAGGGCAGGCGCAAAGTGCCTTATAATCACGCTTTATCTCTACACTGATTCAGGAGCACAGATGGCCCGCACGATCCACTGCATCAAACTCAACAAGGAAGCCGAAGGACTGGATTTCCCGCCGTACCCGGGCGAACTGGGCAAGAAGATTTACGAATCCGTGTCGAAGGAAGCATGGGCTGCCTGGCTCAAGCACCAGACCATGCTGGTCAATGAAAACCGGCTGAACCTGGCCGACGCGCGCGCCCGCAAATACCTGGCCACGCAAATGGAAAAGCATTTCTTCGGCAATGGCGCCGATGCCGCCATGGGTTACGTTCCGCCAACCGAGTAAGTTTTATCGCTTGCCCGTGACCACGTCACGGGCAGTTTCACCTGCGTTTCACGCCCGCCTCCGCCGTTTCACGGCACCGCCGCCCCGTTTCATCGCACACCGCTCGCCGCCCATGCCGCCGGCTGGCACAGTACGTCCATCGACAACCTCATTCCAAGGCGGACACCATGTTGCAGCAAATCTTCAGCCACACTCCCCTCTACGTCTGGGCCATCCTGGGCTTTCTCGTCTACCGGGGCGTGCTGGCCAGCCGCGCGCGCGAAGTGACTTTGCGCAAGCTGTGCATCATTCCCATAGTGATGCTGGCGCTGTCGCTGAGCGGCGTGCATGGCAGTTTCGGCTTCGATGGCGTGGCGCCGTTCGCCTGGGCAATCGGCGCCCTGGCCGGTGCGGCGCTGGCGTGGACGCTGACCGATGCGCGCAAGATCGTCGCCATTCCCGAACGGATCAGCGTACAGCGTCCCGGCAGCTGGGTGCCATTGATCCTGATGATGAGTATCTTCTGCATGAAATATGCGGTGGCAGTGACCCTGGCCATCGCGCCGGCCTATGCCCACGCGACCGGCTTCATCGCACCTGTCTGCCTCGCCTATGGCTGCTTCAGCGGCCTCTTCCTCGGTGGCTTGCTGCGCACCGTGGCCGTGTACCGGGCGGTGCAAATGGAAGGCTGGGGTCAGACCCGGCGGGGGAATGCGCCCCAGTGAGGCGCATTCCGATCACGCAGTGACTGCCCCCGGATTTCTGCTGCGTATCAGTAGGCCAGGGTACGCACGCCTTCCGGCATGCCCAGCAGGCAGACATTCGCGCCGCGCACGGCGAACAGGCCGACGGCGATGACGCCGACGATCTGGTTGATCTGCTGCTCCAGCGCCACCGGGTCGGCAATTTTCAAGCCCAGCACGTCGATGATCTCGCCGCCGTTATCCGTAATGAACGCTTGATCGCTGCCCGCCTTCAGGCGCAAGCGGGGCGTGCCGCCCAGCGCGGCCAGCTGGCGCGAGACGGCGGCGCGCGCCATCGGCACCACTTCCACCGGCAGCGGGAAGGCGCCCAGAGTATCGACGAGCTTGGAGCCGTCGGCGATGCAGACAAACTGTTTCGCGACGGATGCGACGATCTTTTCACGCGTCAATGCCGCGCCGCCGCCCTTGATCATGGCGCCGCTGGCCGTGATTTCATCGGCGCCGTCGATGTAGACGGCGATCGACTCGACGTCGTTCAAGTCGAAGACGGGAATGCCATGGTCTGCCAGGCGCGCGGCCGTCGCTTCGGACGACGCGACCGTCCCCTTGATACGGTCCTTGATCTTGGCCAGTTCATCGATGAAAAAGTTGGCGGTGGAACCGGTGCCGACACCGATGATTTCGCCGTCCACCACATAGTTAAGGGCGGCGCGGGCTACGGCTTGCTTCAATTCGTCTTGGGTCATGGCAAAAAAAAGGCTAAAGTGAGGAATGCCGCTATTTTAACGGATTGCCAGCCCGGCCAGCCGGCCATGATGACGGGCCATGCGATGGAATACAACAGGGAAGCAGGAAACCTTTGCTCCAGGGCAATTCCCAGCCAATTACTCTCTATGCTCCCTAAAATATGCGAAAATGGCACGATTGCCCGATATGACGTTCCAGGAATAGCACATGAATCACAGTAAACAGGTACTTGTTGTCGATGACAGCCGGGTTTCACGTTTGATGTCGCATCAGTTCATCCTCAGCAAACATGCCGACTGGCAAGTGATTGAGGCGGCGACGGGTGAAGAAGCCCTGGAAAAAGTCAAGACTGTCAGCCCTGTGCTGATATTACTGGATGTCAACATGCCCGGCATGGGCGGCGTGGCGGCGGCGGAACAATTGCGCGCGCTGTGCCCGCAAACGCACATCGTTCTCGTCACGGCCAACGTGCAAAACGCCATCCGCAACCGCGCCAGCGAACTCGGCGTCGGCTTCATGGAAAAACCGATCACGGAAACGCGCATCCACCAGCTGATCGAGTCACTGGGACTGTGAGCATGGTCAATCTCTCCGAACTCGAAAACGATGCCCTCGTAGAGATATTCAACATCGGGGTGGGCCATGCGGCGGCCGCGATGAGCGAAATCGTCAATGAAGAAGTCACCATGTCGGTGCCGTCGATCACCTTCCTGAACCGTGCCGACGCGGCTGCATTGCTGGGCAGCAAGAAGGATGGCGAACGCATCTGCGGCGTCAGCCAGCATTACGATGGCGCCTTCGCCACCGAAGCCATCTTGATGTTCCCCGAAGACAAGAGCCTGGAAATTGTGCGCCTGATGGTGGGCGACGCCATGCCGTTGCAGGAACTGACGGAAATGGAACAGGAGGCGATGAGCGAAATCGGCAACATCATCCTCAATTCCTGCGTGGGAACTTTGGCCAACCTGTTCGACAGTGAACTGCATGGCTCGCTGCCCCTGTACCATGTGGGCACCAGCGCGGAAATCCTGTCCTCGTTCGGCGGTGACGATGACGACGCCGTCGTGCTGATGCTGCATATCGACTTCGTGCTATCCAAGCACCAGATCCACGGTTATGTGGCATTCGTGCTCGACCTGTCTGCCTTGCACGACCTGAAGCAGCAGGTCAGCCGCTATCTGGCCAAGGTCCTGGGACAGGCGTGACGATCATGCCGGAGGCCTTGCACCGACTCGCCCTGCTCGAGAGCATACTCGGTGCCGTCAACCTGGGCGCCATCGTGCTCGACGAACAGCACCGCATCGTGCTGTGGAACCACTGGATGGCGCGCCACTCGGCGTGCCAGGCCGTGCTGGGCCAGGATTTCTTTGCCGTCTATCCGGAATTGCGCCACAAGCGCATAGCCTCGGCCATCACCCAGGCCCTGCGCGACAATTTCCAGTCGCTGCTGTCGCAAACCCTGCACAAGGCGCCGTTTCCCCTGTACACGCATGGCGCAGCCGAAGGCCGGGAGCGCATGCAGCAGGCGATCGCCGTCACGCCAATCAATTTGCCCGGTTCGCCGCGCCACTGCCTGATCCAGATCAATGATGTGACCATCGCCGTGGGCCGCGAAAAGCTGCTGCGCGAACAAACCATGGTCTTGCGTTCGCAAACCTTTGCCGACGGCTTGACCGGCATCGCCAACCGCCGCCACTTCGACGTGGCGATCGAAAAGGAAATGCGGCGCGCCATGCGCACGGGCAGCCCCCTGTCGCTGCTGATGATCGACATCGACCATTTCAAGGATTACAACGACCATTACGGTCACCAGCAAGGTGATGACTGCCTGATACGAGTGGCGGCCGAACTGGCCGCCATGCTACAGCGCCCCACCGACTTGCTGGCGCGCTATGGCGGCGAAGAATTTGCCGCCATCCTGCCCGACACGGACGCGGCGCAGGCGCTGCGCATGGCCGAGGCGATCCGCGAACGGGCGGCCGGGCTGCGCATTCCGCATGCCAAGACGGGCAATGACGTCAAGCACATCACGGTCAGCATCGGCATCGCCACCCAGCACCCGCAACAGCAGCCGACCATCGCCGCCCTGATCGGCGCCGCCGACCGCGCACTGTACCTGGCCAAGGGCGCCGGGCGCAACCGCGTGATGGTGCAGCCGCTGTAAAAAAAAGCTATGTCACCGTCAGGTGTGGAAATGCACCCAGCGTTGCTTTCAACAGCGTTTCCGGTGAACGGATACGCCCGGCGTCGAGTATCCACCGCCATCCCAGGTAGTTCGGCAGGTAGCGCGTTGCCACGCCGTGAAACGGCCCTAACCATTCGCGCAAACGGCTGTGATAGGCGTTGACGTTCTGCACGTGGGCGGCGCCCTGCACGCGGATGCCGGCGCGCAAGTTGACGGCCTGGTGGCTGATACGAGCTTCCCGAGCAAAAGCCCGGTAGGCGGTATGGCCATCGGTGACCAGCAGCACGTCCTTGTCGATGACAGGCAACAAACAGTGATGCAACTGCGCCTTCGTCAACGCCCCTTTGCCCGTGACGAAGTCGAGGGTCTGGCCTGTACGGTCGCGTGCCACCAGGATGCAGACCTGTTCATTCGATATACCGCGCTGGCGGTCATGGCCGCCACGGCGGCGCGCCGGACGCGTCATGTTTCTGGATCCCTTTTCCGATTCCAGCAGATATAACTCGTCGGCCTCGGCGATGCCATGCAGTCCATGCGGCCGGTCCGTCTTTGCCAACGATAAAAACCGGTGACGCCAGCGAAACGTGGTGTTGCGGTGCACTCCTAACTGACTGGCCGCCTTGCGCACGGAATCCGATGCCAGCAGGCAATCGGCGTAGTCGAGCCATAAGGTCTTGTGACGCAGGCGCGCCAGCGGCGTGCCGGTGAGCGCATTGAAGGTGCGCCCGCAGGGAGCACAGCGGTAGCGCTGCAGACCGTGCGCGTGACCATGCCGGTGCAGGTGCGCCGAGTGGCAGGCGGGACAGGCCAATCGCGTCTGCGCGACACTTTCCAGCAGCGCGACGGTCGCGTCGTGCGGCGCGCTGCCACGTAGCAGGGCAATACCTGCTTGCCGCTGACGCTGGCTCAACTGAGCAAACTGCGCAATCAAGGTGATCCATTCGGCTGGCCGCATGATCTGCTCCCTACGTGATTGATATGCAGAGTCAGACAGCACGGCCAAGGGAAGATTCCGGCCTTTCCCCTAGTTGCCGATGACAGAGCCAAAAAAAGCAACGCAGGACAAAGGATTCCAGTAGACATCTTTACGGCGTGTGCGTAGACTCGTCAGTGATTGCAGCAACAACAACAAGAATTTATCTGTGGTATCTATCCCTGCGCATGGCTCACCATGCGGGACACGGCCAGGAGCGCTTGTGAATCTCGATCCTCCCCTCAAATCCGGCTTGCCGGGTGCTGGCATGGATACGACCATGGTGAACGGCATGCGCCTGCTGCTGTCGAGCGCCACCTTGCTGACTCTGTTCATCGATCCCGAAAGCGCCGGCAAGCTGAGCAAGATTACCTGGCTGATCTTTTCCGCCTACACCATGCACAGCCTGCTGCTCTACGTGCTGGCAGTACTGGGCCTCAGCCTGCCCCAGGACATCTTGCTGTACTGGCTCGACGTGGCCTGGTATGCGCTGATCGTGTTTTCCACCAGCAGCCACAACACTTTATTCTTCCTGTTTTTTTTCTTTGCCATCCTGACCTCGTCGTTCCAGCGCGGCTTCGAGGAAGGCGCGCGCGTCACCCTCGCTTCGGCCGGCCTGTTCGCCGCCACGGCGCTGTTCGGCGAAACGGATGCGGAACTGTCGCGCCTGCTGCTGCGCACCACCTTCCTGCTGGCGCTCGGCTACATGATCGCTTACTGGGGTGGTTCGGCCATCACGCAGCGCAGCCATCTGGCGCTGCTGCGCGATGTCAGCCAGCTGTCCAATCCGCGCTTCGGCGTCGACCAGACCATTACCTCGGTGCTGGAAAAAACCCGCAGTTATTTCAACGGCCGCAGCTGCCTGCTGATCATGCAGGACAAGGGCACGCGCGTCTGGTCGCTGCGCAGCGTGCTGCAAACGGCAACGGGCGTCGTGCACACCAGCTCGCTCCTCAGCGACGACGCGGCCAGTCCCCTGCTCGCTTTCCCGCACGATAAAATCGCGCTGTACAACCAGCCCGCAGGCCCCTGGCTGCCGTGGATAGGCGGCGCGCGCATGCTCGAGCCCGACAGCGGACGCTGGCTGCGGCATGACGACGCGGCGGGCGCCCGCCTGGCCGAACTGCTCGAAGCGCACGCCTTCATCAGCGCGCCGCTGCCCCTGCGCAATGGCAAAGGCCGCATCTTTATCGTCTCCGCCACCAGCATGAGCAAGACGGATGCCCTGTTCCTCAGCCATATCGGCGCGCAGGCGTTTCCCGTCATTGAAAACATCAACCTGCTCGACCGGCTGGCGTCGCAGGCGGCCTCGCGCGAACGCGAAAAGATCGCGCGCGACCTGCACGACACGGCCGTGCAGCCGTATATCGGCTTGCGCCACGGCCTGGCCGCCTTGCGCAACGAAGCCACGCCGGGCAATCCGCTGCTGCCGGAACTGGAAAAACTGATCATCATGTCGGGCCAGGTGATCGCCGACCTGCGCAGCTACGCGCGCACGTTCAAGAACGGGCAAGTGCAAAGCGAGCCGGAACTGCTGGTCGCGCTGCGCCGCCAGGCCACGCAGATCCGCGAATTCTATGGCATCGACATCGCCCTGCAGATCGAAGGCGACCTGCACATCAACGACCGCCTGGCGGCCGAAGTGTTCCAGATCGTCAACGAGGGCATGAGCAATATCCGCAAGCATACATCGGCGCGCCACGGCGCCGTCAAGCTGACCTGCGTGCAGGGCGCGCTGCACATCAGCATCGACAACGAATGCGCCGCCGCGCACGTCCCCGATTTTCTGCCCGACTCGCTGGCCGAGCGCGCCGCCGCCCTCGGCGGCACGGCGCGCGTCACGCATGGCATGCTGGGCAACACCTCCGTGCAGATCGAGATCCCCATATGAATGACTTACGCCACATGCCACCGGCCAGCCATGTCATCAGCGTCATGCTGGTGGACGATCACAAGACCATGCTGTGGGGTCTGGAGCGGCTGATCGGCGGCGAGCACTCGGGCATGCGCGTGGTCGCCACGGCCTCCGACAGCAGCGAGGCGCTGGAGCAGGCGAAGGCGCTGCAACCGGATGTGATCGTGCTGGACCTGGACCTGGGCGGCATCAGTTCGCTGGCCATCCTGCCCGCGCTGGCGCAGTATGGCAGCACGCGCGTGCTGGTGCTGACGGCCAGCCACGACCAGGCCGTTCTCGACCAGACGGTACTGAAAGGCGCGCGCGGCATCGTCAGCAAGGATGCGCCGGCGGAGATGGTCTTGAAGGCCATCGAAAAGGTGTACCAGGGCGAGCTGTGGCTGGAACACGCGATGCTGGGACGCATGCTGACACAGCTGACCCAGCCCGGCGGCGGTTCGGCGCAAGCCATCGCCATCGCCAGCCTGACCCTCAAGGAAAGAAAGATCATCGCCGCGCTGGTGCACGGCAGCGGCACGCCGGCCAAGCTGCTGGCAGACCAGCTGTTCATCTCCGAACACACCTTGCGCAATCACCTGACGTCGATCTACCGCAAGCTGGGCGTGTACAACCGCCTGGAACTGTACGCCTACGCCACCAAGCACCAGCTGGGCCAATTGCCGCCCGGCGCCTGATCCTGCTGCCTCCCTGCGCGGCCACGGCCGCGCATTTCCTCCCCGCCTTCCCCTTCGCCAGCCAGCGGCACGGCCGTTGCGTCTGCGCGCCAGACTCGACCGTGACAATTGTCACGAAAAAAACAAGCAGTTCCTCCTTGCAACAAAAGGATGTTCTTCTGATGTAGATCAAGGTGCCAACTTCTATAGTGGTTTTACCGGAGTGCAAATCACCGCACGGCCCACCACGACACGGAGCACAGAATGCGCCTTGACAAGTTTCTTCCGACATCCCTGATCACCTACTTGCAGGGCAAGGAAAAAGCTGCGTTCTACCGCTATGCGCTCGTGGCGGCCCTCATGGCGGTGGTGTGCATCATCGGACTGCTGGCACTGGGCGAAAGCCCTTGAGCACGCCAGGTCGTAGCACCAGGAAGCAACACCGCCATGCCGTTTCATCCACCGCCGTACCTTAACCACACCAGGAGTTGTCATGAACCTCATCAAAAACTTTATCCGCGAAGAAGATGGCGTCACCGCAATCGAGTACGGCCTGATCGCCGCCCTGATCGCCGTCGTGATCATCGCCGCCATCACCATCGTCGGCACGCAACTGAAAAAGACCTTCAGCACGATCGGCACCAAGCTGACCACCGCCAATGCCTGACGCGGTACGGTCCGGGCCGGCACAGCGCCAGCCCGGACTACGCTTCCCCCATTCCCGGCACGCCCACCTTGACGAACGCATAGCGAGGCCCATCGTGAAATCTCTCTTCAGCCGTTTATCCGACGAGTCCGCCGTCACCGCGATCGAATACGCGCTGCTGGCGGGCCTGATCGCGGCAGTGCTGGTGGTCACGATCGCCCTGCTTGGCGACCAGGTCAAGCTGCTGTTTGTCTACGTCAAGGACCAAGTGGTCCTGGCCCTGTCATGAACACCCTGCGCGCCTCGCTGCGCACCCACCGCGCCCTGCTGCTGATCGTGCTGTCGTACGCCGCCGTGGCGACCTTGCTGGCAGGCGGCCTGCCCAGCGCAGCGGACATCTTCAACGTGCTGGCCGGCTTCCTCGTGGCCATCCTCACCGGTCCCGTCTTCATCCTGTGCGGCTACACCATCCACGTCATGGTGATGAAACGCCCGCACCGCCTGTGCCACTATCTGTACCACGATCTGCGCCGCTACCTGAGCAACGAGCGCCTGCTGCACGCGCTGCCGGCCATGCTGCTGATCCCCGTCTTCGCCTCCAGCTTCACCGTCATCAAGGGCGCCATCCCGCGCCTGCACTCCTACACCTGGGATGCCACCCTGTCGGCCTGGGACATCGCGCTGCACGGCGGCATGGCCCCGTGGGCAAGGCTGCAGCCGCTGCTGGGCCATCCGCTGGTCACGGGCCTGCTCAACTTCAGCTACCACCTCTGGTTCTTCCTGTTCTACGCCATCCTGTACTGGCTCATTCTCGACACGCGCCGCCCGCTGCTGCGCATGCAGTTCCTGCTCAGCTTTGCGCTGACCTGGATCGCCCTGGGCAGCATCCTGGCCGTGCTGTTTGCCTCCGTCGGTCCCTGCTACTACGGCCACCTGCACGCCAGCGATCCGTATGCGCCGCTGATGGCTTACCTGCAAGAGGCCAACCAGCACGTTCCCGTCTGGGCCCTGCAGGTGCAGGACATGCTGTGGCAAGGCTATCAAAGCAAGGGCGCACACGGCGAACTGGGCATCTCCGCCATGCCCAGCATGCATGTGGCCACGGCCGTGCTGATGGCCATCGTGGGCTGGAACGTCAGCCGCGCCGCCGGGATCGCCCTGTCCGCCTTCGCCGTACTGATCCTGCTCGGCTCCATCCACCTGGGCTGGCACTATGCGCTCGACGGCTATGTCGGCGCGGCCGGCGCGGCGCTGGTGTGGCGCCTGGTGGGACGGCTCTTGGCCAGCCAGGCCGCGGCACCGGTCGTGCACCTGGCCACGGCGCCCTGCATGGGCAAGGAAGGACTGACGTCATGAACGCCTACCTGCCCATGCTGCTGTGCCTGGCCGTACTGGCCGCCCTGCTCGCTGCCGCCCTGTGGCACGACCTGCGCACACGCCGCATCCCCAACCTTCTGGTGCTGTGGGGCACCCTGGCGGGACTGATCCTCAACAGCTTCGTACCGTCGGGCGCCGGCCTGTTCGACGCGGCCTTCGGCGGCCTGGGACTGCTGCAGGCGCTGGCCGGCGCCGCTGCCGGACTGGCCCTGCTGCTGCCCATGTACCTGCTGCGCGCCCTGGGCGCCGGCGACGTCAAGCTGATGGCCATGTGCGGCGCCTTCCTCGGTCCCGACGCCGTGCTCGAAGCGGTCCTGCTCACCTTCCTGTGCGGCGGCGTGCTGGCCCTGGCCGCAGCGCTGGCCGGCCAGCGCCTGCGCCAGGTGCTGAAAAACACCTACCACATGATGCTGGGCGCGCTGCTGCACAGCCTGGCCGGCGGCGCCGCCACGATCGCCGAACCGCCGCCCGCCACCGGCAAGCTGGCCTACGCCTTCGCCATTGCCAGCGGCACCACGCTGCAGCTGTTCCTGCATTACAACCACCTGTGGAGCCTGCGCTGAAACGCGCCGCTCCGACGACCCGCCACCCTAGGACCCGACCATGGACACCCTCGCTACTTTCTGCCACTCGCGCCACGCCAGCCTGTGCACCAGCATCGCCATGGCTTGCCTGTGGGCGTTCTTCGCCAGCGCGCACGTGGTGGGATTCCTGCACAGCGGCGACTGGAGCTATCTGCTGTTCTGCGCCGCCGAAACCCTGGCCGCCCTGTTCTTCATCGTGCGCTCGGCTCCAGTCAGCGTCTCCACCGATGCGGGCGACTGGCTGCTGGCCATCGGCGCCACCTTCGCCCCCTTCCTGCTGTCTCCCGCCGACATGGCCATCTGGCCAGGCGCGCGCTACCTGCTGGCCGTCGGCAGCCTGCTGCAGATCGCCGGCCTGCTGTCGCTGAACCGCAGCTTCGGCCTGGTGGCGGCGCAGCGCGAGATCAAGACGGGCGGCGTCTACCGCGTGATACGCCATCCGCTGTATGCCAGCTACCTGATTTCCCTGAGCGGCTACCTGCTGGCCAACACCTCGCCCACCAACACCGTCATCTATGCCGCGACGATGAGCATGATGGTGATGCGCCTGCTGCGCGAAGAGCGCTTCCTGTCCACCGACGTGCGCTATCGCGTCTACATGCGCCAGGTGAAGTACCGCCTGCTGCCCTTCATTTTCTGATATCCGGCCACCCGAGCGAGGAGCACCCATCATGCCTGACACCTATCCAGAACGCAGCGACGGCGGCGGCGTCGAACCGGCCGCCAAGCGCGCGCCACGCACGGTCGAGGAAACGGGATTGCCCTTCCTGTTCCTGGTCGAACTGCTGGTCAAGATACTCTTCCTGCGCGGCCAGATCGGCCTGCCCGCCCTGTCGACGCACGTCAAGCTGGGCGCCGGCGTGCTCGAGCCGCTGCTCACTTTCATGCGCGCCGAAAAGCTGTGCGAAGCGCGCCGCAACGGCGGCAGCGGCACCGACGCCGACCTGTCCTATATGCTGGGCGACCAGGGCCGCCTGCGCGCCGCCGAGTACATGCGCCGCAATGCCTACAGCGGTCCCGCGCCCGTCACCCTGGCCGACTACAGCAATCAGGTGCTGGCGCAAAGCGTGGCGGACATGCATGTCACCCGCGACGACGTGCAGCGCGAATTCCGCAACGTGGTGGCCAGTTCGGCCGTGCTCGATCAGCTGGGCGCGGCCATGAACTCCGGGCGCGCCCTGTTCTTCCACGGCCCCGCCGGCAGCGGCAAGAGCTACCTGGCCGAGCGCCTGAACGGTCTGCTCAGCGGCGCCATCGCCCTGCCGCATGCCGTGATGGTCGACGGCGAAGTGCTGCCCTTCCTCGACCCCATGCTGCACACCGTGTCGCGCGGCGGCCCGGTGCCATCCGACCCGCGCTGGGTACGCGCCGAGCGCCCCGCCGTGCTGACGGGCGGCGAGCTGACGCTCGACATGCTGGACCTGCAATTCGACCAAGGCACCCGTTTGTACCAGGCGCCGCCGCACCTGAAGGCCAACAACGGCATCTTCATCATCGACGACCTGGGCCGCCAGCGCTGCTCGCCCGTGGAGCTGATGAACCGCTGGATCGTGCCGATGGCGCGCCACATCGATTACCTGTCGCTGCACACGGGCTACAAATTCCCCGTGCCCTTCGACGTGATCGTCGTGTTCTCGTCGAACCTGGCGCCGCAGCACCTGGCCGACGACTCCTTCCTGCGCCGCATCGGCTACAAAATCCATGTGGGGCCCTTGAGCGCCTACCACTACCTGGCCGTGTTCCGCAGCACCTGCGCCCAGCTGGGCATCAATTTCGACGAAGCCTCCTACACCTACCTGCTGCACCTGCACAGCCAGTACGGAAGGCCCTTGATGGCCTGCTATCCGCGCGACATCCTGGCGCAGATCTGCGACCAGGCGCGCTATGAAGACCACGCGGCGCAGCTGTCGCCGGAAGGGCTGCTGTGGGCATGGAAAAACTATTTCGGCAGCGATGACGACCTTGCAAGCACACACACCGGACCGGAAGCGGTCCAGCACAAAGGGGAAGCAAAATGAGAAACGCACGCGCTCTGACGATGATGGCCATTGCGGTCATCCTGGCGTTCGCCGCGGTCATCGTGGCCGCGCGCTGGATCAATGCCCAAGCCTCGGGCAACATCAACAAGGTGGCCGTGGCCCAGGTCGACATCAGCCTCGGGGCGCGCCTGACGCCCGACATGGTGCGCATGGTGGACTGGCCATCGAACGCGCTGCCGCCGGGCGCCATCAACGATCCGAAACTGCTGGAAACGCGCGTCACGCGCACCAGCATCCAGCACGGCGAACCGATCATGGAAGGCAAGCTGGCGCCTCCCGGCACGCAGGGCGGCCTGTCGGCCGTCGTCGCCGAAGGCAAGCGCGCCATGACCGTGCGCGTCAACGACGTGGTGGGCGTGGCCGGCTTCGCCCTGCCCGGCAATTTCGTCGACATTCTCGTCAACACCCAGGGCGAAGGGGCCCGCAAGACGCCGGACCGCGATCCGAACATTTCCAAGATCGTGCTCGAACGCATCCTCGTGCTGGCCATCGCCCAGGAATCGAGCCGCGACGACACCAAGCCCAAGGTGGTCAACGCCGTGACCCTGGAGCTGACGCCGGACCAGGCGGAAAAACTCGACCTGGCACGCAGCGTGGGCACCCTGTCGCTGGTGCTGCGCAACCAGGTCGAGGACAAGCCCGTCAACACGGAAGGCGCCACCAAGTCCAGCTTGCTCGATGAAAAAGTCGCCATGGCAACCCCCGCCGCCATGGTGCAAGCCAAGCCGCTGCCACGCCGCCGTCCCGCCGCCGCGCCTGCGCCACAGGCCGGTCCAAGGGTCGATGTCATCAAGGGGCTGGAACGCAGCTCCCAACAATTCTAACCTGCACCAGAGGAGTCACGCCATGAGCACATATTGCACAGCAAGCGGAAGCCGGGTACTCAGCCTGGCGCTTGCCCTCGCCATGATCGGCGCCCTGGCGCCCCAGGCGCGCGGCGAACCCGTCGCCGCCACCGCCACCGCCGCCGACACCGGGACAGCCAAAAGCAGCCGCGCCACCACCCGGCCCAAGGCCACCCCGCCGCAAAGCGAATCGCGCGCCGGCCGCACCGAGATGGCGCCGCAAATGAGCCTGGCCGAAGGCAAGTCGACCCTGATGCGCCTGCCGTTCGCCGCCAGCCGCATGTCCGTCGGCGACCCGCGCATCGCCGACGTCATCCTGCTCAATCCCAACGAGGTCTACCTGCTGGGGCGTTCCGTCGGCACCACCAACCTGATCCTGTGGAACAAGAGCAATGACGCCACCATCATCGACCTGGCCGTCGGCATCGACAGCAGCAGCCTGCAGGCGCGCATGGCCGAGCTGCTGCCGAACGAAAAGATCAACGTCACGGTGGCGGGCGACACCCTGATCCTGTCGGGCATGGTCAGCGACGTCGTCAAGGCCGACCAGGCCCTGTCGCTGGCCAACGCCTATGTGCAGCGCAGCGCCCGCAGCGGCAGCGCCGCCTCGGGCGCAGCACCCGCCGCAGGTGCCTCCGCTGCCGCTCCCGCCGCCGCGCCCGATGCGGGCACGCCGCGCGTGATCAACCTGCTGTCGATCGCCGCGCCGCAGCAGGTGATGCTGGAAGTGAAGGTGGCCGAAGTGTCGAAAGTGCTGGTCGACCAGCTGGGCGCCAGCCTGGGCATCAACAAGACCATCGGCAGCTGGTCGTATTCGCTGCTGTCCAGTCTGCTCAGCAACAATCCCAGCGGCTTGAGCGGCGCCAGCAAGAACAACTTCTTCAACCTCGACGCGCAAAAACGCGATGGCCTGATCAAGGTGCTGGCAGAACCGAACATCATGGCCATCAGCGGCCAGGAGGCCAGCTTCCTGGCCGGCGGCAAAATCTTCATCCCCGTCAGCCAGACCAACAATAACGGCGTGCCCACCATCACCCTGGAAGAGAAGGAGTTCGGCGTGGCCGTGAAATTCACGCCCACCGTGCTCGAAGGGGGGCGCATCAACCTGAAGGTGGCGCCGGAAGTGTCGGACCTGAACAAGGACGGCATCGGCATCACGGCCACCGGCATCTCGGCCACGGCCATCCTGCCGTCGTTTACGACGCGGCGCGCCACCACTACGGTGCAGCTGTTCGATGGCCAGAGCTTCGCCATCGGCGGCCTGATCAAGAACAACGTGACCAGCAATATCAAGGCCCTGCCAGGCCTGGGCGAAGTGCCCGTGCTGGGCGCCCTGTTCCGCAGCACGGACTTCCAGACGGACCGCTCGGAACTGGTCTTCATCATCACGCCGCACCTGGTCAAGCCGCTGCCGCCCGACTACAAGCTGCCCACCGACGGCTACATCCAGCCGACGCGCGGCGACATGTTCATGCAGGGAAAAATGGAAGGCAGCGCGCCCGCGCCCGCAGCGGCACCTGCGCCAGCAGCGCCCATGCAGCCGCAAGCGGCCGCGCCCCAGCCTGCCGCCGGCTTCGACCTCAAATAGGAGAACACCATGAAAACCGCACATTGCCTGCCCTGCGCCATCCTGTCATGCCTGCTGGCCGGCTGCGCCGCCACCACCACGCCCGTGCTCGATTCGCACTTCGGCGAATCCGTGGCCCTGCTCAAGGCGCAGCAGATCATGTATCCGGACGCCTACCGCAATGCCAACCCGGTCAGCGGCATCGACGGCAAGGCCGGCGCCAGCGCCTACCAGCGCTACCAGAAATCGTTCGCGGCGCCGGAACCGCAACCGAATGTCTTCACCATCGGCGTGGGCGGACGCCAATAGGCGCCGGTTCCGCGACGCCCTCCCCCCAGGCCACCAGGAGACAGCCATGAACACCGCATTTCGCAGGCACGACAAGCAGCAGGGCGCGATCGCCATCGTGCTGGGGCTGACTCTGGTGGTGCTGTTTGCCATGGGCGGCCTGGTACTGGACCTGGGCCACCTGTACATCGCCAAGGCGGAGCTGCAGAACGGCGCCGACAGCGCCGCGCTGGCAGGCGCCGTCGAACTCAATCAAAGCGCCACCGGCATCGACAACGCGCAGGCCAAGGCCATCGCCATCGCGCAAAAGAACCGCTACGACTTTTCCACCACGCTGACCATCACGGCCGCCAACATCAGCTTCGGCTCCAGCCCGGACGGCCCCTGGTCGTCCGGCGCCAGCGCCCGCACCAGCCCCCAGGGCCAAACCTTCATCCGCGTCGACACGGGCAGCAAGACCTTCGCCACTTATCTGATGGGCATCGCCGGCATCGCCAGCACCAGCACCTCGGGTGTGGCCGTGGCGGGCCGCTTCGTCAACGACGTCACGCCGATCGGCGTGTGCGCCGTCGATCCGGCCAACAAGACGGCGCAATACACGTATCCGGCCGCGCCGGCCGGCACGGGCCTGACGGAGCTGCTGGAATTCGGCTTCCGCCGCGGCGTCACCTACAACCTGTTCGGCCTCAATCCGCTGGGCGGCCCGTCCGACCCCTACCTGATCAACCCAGTCGACGCCCCGCCCGGCAGCTGCAGCGCCTCGCATGCGAGCGCCGCCTCCACCGCGCCCTTCATGTGCACGGGCAGCAGCGCCGTCATCACCAGCGGCACGGGCCAGGTCTACACGAATACGGGCCTGTCGGCCTCGCTGGCCGCTTCGCTCAATTCGCGCTTCGACGATTACGGCGGGCCATCCGTGTGCGACCCGGTGACGGCGCCGCCCGACACCAACATCAAGGAATATCCATGCGTGGGCGGCGCGTCGCCCTGCGCCGCCAGCGCCGCCAACTCGCCGCCCACCGGCTGGATGCAGCCGGGCGCCAGCACCCTGCCCAGCCAGCAGTCCGTCAGCCTTGCCGGCAGCAAGCCGAATTACCAGCTGCCGTCGGCCGGCACGGTGCCCGCTCCCTCGGCCGCGTTCGCCCAGTTCGGCGGCTACGGCGTGCTGTGGTCGTACGGCCCCGCCTATCAAAGCAATGGCGCCACCCCGGCCAAGGCGGGCACCGCGTATAGCGTCGCGGACGGCAACGCCAACCCCATGTACAGCACGGCCAAGGCGAATTACTTCGACACCGCCAGCTATCCGACCAGCGCCGGTGCCAGCTTCCCGGCCGGCACGCCGCCTTCGCCCTACAACCAGACCAGCGGCCCCACGTTCCAGGCGCCCTCGGTGGCCCATCCGGGCCAGCGCAACCGGCGCATCCTCAACGTGGTGCTGGTCGACTGCCGCACGGCGCCCGTGGGGCCGGCTTCGTGCGGCACCATGAACGCGGTCGGTATCGGCAAATTCTTCATGACGATGAAAGCCGATTTCAGCGGCGGCACCAAGCGCCTCGACGTCGAGTTCGCGGGCCTGATCGAGCCCGTGCCGAATTCCGAAATCAAACTCTACAAGTGAGGCGGCCATGCGCATCCACCACTCCCCCCTCAGGCAGCGCGGCGGCGCCGCCGTCGAATTCGGCATCGTGCTGGCCCTGCTGATCACCCTGCTGGCAGGCATCTTCGGCTTCGGCCGCGCCTTCTGGTATTACGACGCGCTGACCAAGGCCACGCGCGACGCGGCGCGCAACATGTCCGTCAAGGCCAAGGCCGGCATCGCCTCGCAGGGCGTGCCGGCGGCCAGACAGACCGTGGTCGATGCGGCCCTCAGCGCCGGCATCAGCGACTTCACCACGGCCAACGTGACGGTCACCTGCCTGGACGCGGCATTCAACGACAGCAACTGCAACGATGGCACGGCGCCGGGAGGCATCCGCGTCGAAGTCGTCAACTACACGCTGTCGGTGGGCCAGTACCTGCCCTTCGTGATCGGCGCGGCCAGCAGCTATGCCACGCCGCTCTCGCCGCGCACCACCATGCGCTACATGCTGTAAGGAGAACGCCATGCGCCACCGCCTTTCATCGTCTCCTCCAGCCGGGCGCCAGCGCGGCGCCGCCGCCGTCGAATTCGCCCTGGTGTCGCTGCTGTTTTTCACGCTGCTGTTCGGCATCCTCGAATTTGGCCGCATGCTGTACCTGTACAACACGGCGCAGGAAGTGACCCGCCGCGCAGCGCGCGAAGCGGTGGTGCGCTGGATCGACGAGACCGACGCCATCAAGACCCTGGCCCTGTTCGGCGGCACGGCCCTGCCGGCCGCGCCGGAACTGACGGCCGCCAACATCACCATCCGCTACCTGAACAAGAGCGGCGCCGAAGTGACCTTGCCGCCGACGGACCCGGGCGACAACCTGTCGGCCTGCGGCGACATCACGCGCACGGCCAGCTGCATCGACAGCGTGCGCGTATCGATCGACAACGTCAGCTACACGCCGATGGTCAGCCTGTTCGGTTTTCTCAATATCGCCGTACCAGCCTCGGTGGTGGTCATGCACGCCGAAAGCCTGGGCTTCCAGATCAACTGAACACCTTTACCGGGGAGTACCAAGTGAATATCGTCATCGTCTCGAAGAATGAAGCCCAGCTCAAACGGCTGACCCGCTTGCTGCGCGAACGCAGCACGGCCGACCGCGTCACCCTGCTGGCGAGCATACCCGATGTATTCGACAACGGCGTCACGCCGGACCTGCTGCTGCTGGAGCAGGAGCAGACGGGCGAGGCGGAGCTGGAACAGCTCGAGCTGCTGGGCGGACGCCATCCGAACCTGGCCATCATCGTGCAATGCCCACAGCAAAGTCCGCAATTCCTGCTGCGCTCGATGCGCGCCGGCGTGCGCGAAGTACTGCAGCCGGACGACGACGCGGCCCTGTGCGCCGCCTTGCGCCGCATCGAGGAAAAACTGCAGAAGCAGGTCACGCGCAAGGGCCAGGTGCTGGCCTTCGTCTCGTGCAAGGGCGGCAGCGGCGCCACCTTCATCGCCGCCAACCTCGGCTACGCGCTGGCCGCCGGCGAACAGCGCAAGGTGGCGCTGTTCGACCTGAACCTGCAGTTCGGCGACGCCGCGCTGTTCGTCTCGGACCACAAGCCGGCCACCACTCTGTCGCAGCTGTCGCAGCAGATCGTGCGCCTCGACGCTTCGCTGCTGACCGCCAGCATGATCCAGATCACGCCCGCCTACAGCGTGCTGGCCGCCGCCGACGACCCGGCCCACGCGGCCGACGTCGAAGCCGAGCATATCGACCGCTTGCTGACCCTGGCGCGCAGCCAGTACGACTACATCGTGCTCGACGTGGGGCGCGGACTCGACCCCGTCAGCGTGCGCGCGCTGGATCGGGCCGACCTGATCTTCCCCGTGCTGCAGGCAACCTTGCCGTATGTGCGCGACGGCAAACGGCTGCTCGACGTGTTCCGCGGCCTCGGCTACCGCGAAGACAAGATCCGCCTGATCCTGAACCGCTATGCCAGCAGCGACAGCATCCGCGTGGCCGATCTCGAAGCGGCGTATGGCAAGCACGTCTACAAATCCATCCCCAACCACTACGAGGCGGTGGCGGCCTCCGTCAGCCAGGGCGTGCCCATCCTCAAGCTGACGCCGCACAACGCCGTCTCGCGCGCCCTGCAGGAACTGGCCGCCAGCATGGCCGGCGAAACCCCGCCCGCCGCGCAGGGCTGGGTTTCGCGGCTGCTGGCGCGCGCTTGATCCCCTACATTTACCGGAGACCGACCATGACTGCCGAAAAACTCACCCTGCGGGACCGCCTGGGCTATGCCCAGGATGATGCCGCCCTGAATGACGATGCCGCGCACCAGGGCGCATCGAGCCAGAGCTACCAGCAGCTCAAGCACCGCACCCACCAGGCGCTGCTCGACCGCGTCGACCTGGAAGGCATGCAGCGCCTGTCGCGCGAGCAGATCCGCGAAGAGCTGAAAATCCTCGTCAGCGACGTGCTCACGGAAGACAATGTGGTGATCAACGAGCTGGAACGGCGCTCGCTGATCCGCGACATCCAGGACGAGGTGCTCGGCTTCGGCCCGCTCGAGCCGCTGCTGGCCGATCCCGGCGTGTCCGACATCCTCGTCAACACCTACCGCCAGGTGTATGTCGAGCGCCATGGCCGCCTGGAGCTGAGCGACATCTGCTTCACCGACGATGCGCATTTGATGAAAATCATCGACAAGATTGTCTCGCGCGTGGGCCGGCGCATCGACGAATCGAGTCCCATGGTCGATGCGCGCCTGCCCGACGGTTCGCGCGTGAACGCCATCATCCCGCCGCTGGCCATCGACGGCCCCGTGATGTCGATACGCCGCTTCTCGGCCCAGCCGCTGCGCCTGGCGGACCTGATGCTCAAGCACAGCCTCACGGAGGAAATGAGCACCACCCTGCAGGCGCTGGGCAAGGCCAAGGTCAACATCCTGATCTCGGGCGGCACGGGCAGCGGCAAGACCACCATGCTCAATGCGATTTCCGGCTTCATCAGCACGGCCGAGCGCATCGTCACCATCGAGGACGCGGCCGAACTGCAGATGCAGCAGCCGCACGTGGTGCGCCTGGAAACGCGCCCGCCGAATATCGAGGGCAAGGGCGAAGTGACGCAGCGGGCGCTGGTGCGCAACGCGCTGCGCATGCGCCCCGACCGCATCATCCTGGGCGAGGTGCGCGGCGCCGAGGCGCTCGACATGCTGGGCGCCATGAACACGGGCCACGAAGGCTCGATGGCCACCATCCACGCGAACACCCCGCGCGACGCGCTGACGCGGCTGGAAAACATGATCAGCATGGCCTCGGCGGGCATGCCAGTGAAGGCCATGCGCCAGCAGATCAGTTCCGCCATCAGCGTGGTGGTGCAGGTGGCGCGCCTGACGGACGGCAAGCGCAAGATCATTTCGATCCAGGAAATCACCGGCATGGAAGGCGAGATGATCACCATGCAGGAAATCTTCACCTTCCGCCAGACGGGCATCGGCGAAGACGGCACGGTGCAGGGGCATTTCCATGCCAGCGGCGTGCGGCCGCGCTTCCTGGAACGCCTGCGCGCCTTCGGCATCAGCCTGCCGGAAACCCTGTTCGATCCCGCCCGCCAGTACCATTAAGGGGAGCATCATGGACTATCTCTATTACGTATTCGCCATTCTCACCTTTATCGCCGTGGTACTGCTGATCGAGGGCGTGTACCTGGCGTGGAACACCTCGCGCGGCCCGGAAGCGGAAAGGGTCGCGCGCCGCCTGCGCATCATGTCGGCCGGCGCGCATGGCGAGACGGGCAGTTCGATGATCAAGAAGCGCCTGCTGAGCGACACCCCGTCCCTGCAGCGCGTGCTGCTCAGCGTGCCCCGCGTGCATGCGCTCGACCGCCTGCTGGAACAGTCGGGCATGACCTGGAGCGTGGCCAGCTTCGCCGGCGTGATGCTGGCCTCGGCCGGCGCCGCATTTTTGCTGCTCAGCTACTTCGGCGTACCGTGGCTGCTGCGCCTGCCGCTGGTGGCCGGCGCGGCCCTGCTGCCGCTGCTGGTGGTCTTGCGCGCCAAGGCCAAGCGCCTGCAGCGCATCGAGCAGCAATTGCCCGATGCGCTGGACCTGATGGCGCGCGCCCTGCGTGCCGGCCACGCCTTCCCCACGGCCCTGAAAATGGTCGGCGATGAAATGAACGCGCCGCTGGCCGTGGAATTTCGCGCCACCTTCGACGAAGTCAATTTCGGCATCGCCATGCAGGACGCGCTGATGAACCTGGCCACGCGCGTGCCCAGCACGGACTTGCGCTACTTCGTCATCGCCGTGCTGATCCAGCGGGAAACGGGCGGCAACCTGGCCGAGCTGCTCGACAGCATCAGCCGCATCATCCGCGAACGCATCAAGCTGCTGGGACAGGTGCGCGTGCTGTCGGCCGAAGGCAAGCTGTCGGCCTGGATTTTATCGCTGCTGCCCTTCGGCGCGGCGGCCATGATCCAGCTGACCAATCCGCAATTCCTGGAAATGCTGTTCGTCGATCCGGGCGGACGCAAGATGCTCGTCGGCGCACTGGTGATGATGGTGTGCGGCATCCTGGTCATGCGCAATATCATCCGCATCCGCGTCTGAGCCCGCAAGGAGAATCCTCATGAATCCCGTCCATTTCGCCTTTCTCGCCCTGCTCTTCATCGCTGTCTTCGGCACTGTGCTGGTGGCCATGCGCAGCTTTGCCCCCGATCCCCTGCGCCAGCGCATGGACAATGCCACCGGCAAGAGCGCGGCGGCGCCTGGCGCCTCCGCGCCCAGCCCCTGGCTGGCGCGCATGGTGCGCCTGAGCGGCCCGCTGGCCAAACTGTCGCTGCCCGACCAGGGCTGGGAAGGCTCCGTGATGCGCCGGCGCTTCATGAATGCCGGCCTGCGCCAGGCGTCGGCGCCCATCCTGTTCTTTTCCGCCAAGACCATGCTGGCCATCGGCCTGCCGCTGCTGCTGTTCCTGGGACTGAGCGCGTCGGGCAGCCAGGTGGCCGGCAAGGCGCTGCTGTTCTGGCTGCTCATCGTGGCCGCCATCGGCTACTACCTGCCCAATATCGTCCTGGCGCAAATGATCAAGCGGCGCCAGCGCGACATCTTCGAAAGCTTTCCCGATGCGCTGGACTTGATGACGGTGTGTGTGGAAGCGGGCCTGGCCATGGATGCGGCGCTGGCCAGGGTAGCGGCCGAAATCGCCCTGAAAAGCGCCGTGCTGGCCGAGGAACTGCATCTGGTGATGCTGGAACTGCGCGCCGGCAACACCAAGGAGCGGGCGCTGCGCAACCTGGCCCTGCGCACGGGGGTCGAGGATGTCGACGCGCTGGTGGCCATGCTGATCCAGGCCGAACGCTTCGGCACCAGCATCGCCTCCTCGCTGCGCGTGCAGTCGGACCAGCTGCGCACCAAGCGCCGCCAGATGGCCGAGGAAGAAGCGGCGAAGATCGCCCTCAAGCTGCTGTTCCCGCTGATCTTTTTCATCTTTCCTTCGCTGCTGGTCGTCCTGATGGGACCAGCCTTCCTGCAAATCTACCGCGTGCTCCTGCCCAGCATGGGCAGCGGCAGCTGACCGGAGAACCGCCATGTCACAGCACACCACCCTGATGCTCATGTTCGCCTGCGCCGGCCTGCTGCCCGCCTGCGGCCACCTGCCCGGCCCGGCCACTCAGAGCAATCATGCTGCGCCACCGCAATCGCACATCGATGACAGCCCCGCCACCCGCAGCGCCGCTTTCTGCAAGCTGGGCAAGCGCATGCAGGAACTGGGCGACCCGCGCGCGGCGATGGCAGCCTATCGCGAAGCCCTGCTATTGACGCCCGACTCGGCCGATGCGCGCAATGGCGCCGCCGTGCTGCATGCGCAGCTGGGCCAGCTGGAAACGGCGCGCGGCATGCTGCAGGCGCTGGCACAAGAGACCCCGACGGCCAGGGCCTACAACAATCTCGGCTACGTACTGTACCTGCAGGGCGATTACGCGCAGGCGGCCAGCGTGCTGCGCCAGTCGCTGCAGCTCGACAACGGCCAGCAGCCGGCGCGCGCCAACCTGGACCTGGCCATCGCGGCGCTGGCGCGCAGCATCGGCACGGTCGATGCCACCGCGGAGACCATCGCGCCCGACCTAACGCCGGCGCCCGCGCCAGCGGCGCCTGCCAGCCGCCTGCAACTGACGCAGTTGCAGCCGAATATCTTCACGCTGAGCTGGCGCGACGCTCCTGTGGCGGCGCAAGCCGCCTTGCCAACCCCGGCAAAACCGGTGGCACCGGTGACAACCCTGCCACGGCTGGAAGTCATCAACGGCAATGGCGAAACGGGGATGGCGGCGCGCATGCGCGGCATGCTGGGCGGCATGGGCATCAGCGTGCTGCGGCTGGGCAACCAGCGACCGTACGGCGTCCAGGCCAGCAGCATCGTCTACCGCCCCGGTCACGCCGAGGCAGCGGCCGCCCTGGCCCTGGCCTTGGGCGGCATGCCGCAGCTGCAAGCGGCGGACGACGGCGGCATCGGCGCGGGCGCCGACCTGCGTTTATTGCTGGGCAAGGATGCGGCGGCCAGCCTGCGCGCGCCGGACATGCGCCTGGCGTCGAACACGACACCGTAACAGTGGCATCAGCGGTGGCGTCAGCGCGGCAGCAGCAGCCGGTCGGCGGGATTAATCAGGAAGCCTTGCAGGATATCCTGCAGCTGCGGCAGCTTGGCCACGTAGGTGGGAATGCCCAGCTGGCGCGCGCCGAAGTAGTGGGCGATGATGTCGCCCTGCTGCTCCATGTTGAAGTCGGACAGGACGCCGCCCGCTTGCGCATCGTAGCGGTAGGCGCGCTGCCCGATGTAGCCGCCGCCCAGCGCCAGCAGTACGCCATGCAGCAGCACGCTGTAGCCGAGCTGGTACTGCCACACGTGCACCATTTCATGGATGAAGAACAGCTTGCCGCCATTGCCTTCGCGCGAGAAATCGTCGCGGTACTGGACCGGCATGAAGTGCAGGCTGCCGCGCGGCGTCATCGCCGTGTTCTGGTCCTGCAAGCCGAACGGTAGAAAAGAGCCGCGCACGACGCGCACGCGCGCGTAGTCGATGGCGCCCTGGAAGACGCTGCGGGCCATGGCGGTTTCGCCGATGGTGAGGGGGCGGCGCAAGACTCGCATAAGAAGAAGTGAAGAAAGCGCGGCAGGCATAAAAGCCTGCCGAATACTATAACTGCAAGTACCTGACAGAAGCGTAGCGAGCGGCAGCGAGGTTCGGCGCCCCCTTGTGCCCAAGAAGCACAATGATACGAAGGCACGGTGAGCATCGCAGGCCGCAAAGCGCGACACGCGTAGCTTATGTCAGGTACGACTAGGCGGAACGCAGGCCGCTGGCAGCCTTGGCGATTTCCGTGATGCGGTCCCAGTTGCCGGCCGCGATCGCGTCTTTCGGCGTCAGCCACGACCCGCCCACGCAGGCGACGTTCTTGCACGCCAGGAACTGCGACGCCGTCTCTTGCGAAATGCCGCCTGTCGGGCAGAACGTGATGTCCGGCAGCGGGCCGTAAATCGCGTTGAGCATGCCGATGCCGCCGGCCGGCACGGCCGGGAACAGTTTCAGCTGCTGGAAGCCGTTTTCACGCGCCGCCATCACTTCGCCTGGCGTCATCACGCCTGGCAGCAATGGCAAGCCGCTGCTTTTCGCCGCCGCCACCAGGGCCGACGTCAGGCCTGGCGACACGCCGAACACGGCGCCCGCATCGCGCGCCTGGACGAATTCCTCGGGACGGGTCAAGGTGCCCACGCCGACGATGGCGCCCGGTACTTCCGACATGGCGCGGATCGCTTCCAGGCCATGCTTGGTGCGCAGGGTTACTTCCAGCACGCGGATGCCGCCCGCCACCAGCGCGCGCGCCAGCGGTACGGCGTGTTCAGGATCGTCGATCGCAATCACGGGGATCACGCTCGAGGTGCGCATAATTTCCAGTAGTGTCATGGTCATCTCTTATTTCCTAGCCAAAAAGTCTTCATCGGAACCCGGTACGGTGTCACCGACATTGTCGGCGTCGTGCAAGGCGACGGTGGTGGGAATCGGCGACGGCAGGCCGAAGGTGGTGGCACCTTCTTCCGCCGCGCTGACGGTGGAACGGAACATGGAAAACAGCTCGCGGCCCATGCCGATGTGGTTCGGCGACAGGTCTGCCGTCACCAGCGAACGGGCGTGCCAGACGTCGGCCGGCACCAGCGCCTCGAGCACGCCGGTGAAGGCGTCGAGACGGATGATGTCGCCGTCGCGCACGAGGCCCAGCGGGCCGCCGGCGAGGATTTCAGGCGACACGTGGATGGCGGCCGGCACCTTGCCCGACGCGCCCGACATGCGGCCATCGGTAACGAGCGCCACGTGGCGGCCCGCATCCTGCAGGTTGGCCAGCGCCGGCGTCAGCGCATGCAGTTCCGGCATGCCGTTGGCGCGCGGGCCCTGGAAGCGCAGCACGGCGACAAAGTCGCGGTCCAAGGTGCCCGCCTTGTAGGCGGCCATGAAATCTTCCTGCGAATTGAACACGAGGGCCGGCGCTTCGACCGTGCGGTGCTGCGGCTTGACGGCCGAGACCTTCATCACGGCGCGGCCCAGGTTACCTGCGACCAGGACCATGCCGCCGTCCGGCGCGAACGGGTTCGAAGCGGGGCGCAGCACGTTTTCGTCGGCGCTGGCGGCCGGTGCATCTTTCCAGAATACCTTGCCGTCTTCGCCGAGGAACGGTTCCATGCAGTGCGCGCGCAAGCCGTGGCCGAGAATGGTGTTGACGTCTTCGTGCAGCAAGCCCGCGTCCAGCAATTCGCGGATCAGGTAACCGGTGCCGCCGGCCGCGTGGAAATGGTTCACGTCGGCGTCGCCGTTCGGGTAGATGCGCGTGAGCATCGGCACGATGGCCGACAGCTCGTTGAAATCGTTCCAGTCGATGACGATGCCGGCCGCCTTGGCGATCGCCACCAGGTGCAGGGTGTGGTTGGTCGAACCGCCCGTGGCCAGCAAGCCCACGACGGCGTTGACGATACATTTCTCGTCGACGATATGGCCGACCGGCAAATAGCTGCCGCTCTGCGCCGTGATGACGGCGGCGCGCTGGGAGGCGGCTCTTGTGAGCGCATCGCGCAACGGCGTGTTCGGCGTGATGAAGGCGGCGCCAGGCATGTGCAGGCCCATTACTTCCATCAGCATCTGGTTGCTGTTCGCGGTACCGTAGAAAGTACAGGTGCCGGCGCCGTGGTAGGCTTTCGATTCGCCTTCGAGCAAGTCTTCACGCGTGGCCTTGCCTTGCGCATACAGCTGGCGCACCTGGGCTTTTTCCTTGTTCGACAGGCCCGACGTCATCGGACCGGCCGGCACGAAGACGGCCGGCAAGTGGCCGAAATGCAGCGCGCCGATCAACAGGCCCGGCACGATCTTGTCGCACACGCCCAGGTACAGGGCGGCGTCGAACATATTGTGCGACAGCGCCACGGCAGTCGACATGGCGATGGTGTCGCGCGAAAACAGCGACAGTTCCATGCCTGGCTGGCCTTGCGTCACGCCGTCGCACATGGCGGGCACGCCGCCGGCGAACTGGGCGACGGCGCCCACTTCGCGCACGGCTTGCTTGATGATCTGCGGGAAGCCTTCGAACGGCTGGTGCGCCGACAGCATGTCGTTGTACGAGGACACGATGGCCACGGACGGCTTCTTGTATTCCTTCAGCGACAGCTTGTCGTTGGCGGGAAAGGCGGCAAAGCCGTGCGCCAGGTTGGTGCACGACAGGGCGCCGCGCTGCACGCCCTGGATGCGGGCCGCATCCAGATGCGCCAGGTAGGCGCCGCGCGATGGCCGGCTGCGCGCGATGATGCGCGCTGTTACGGATTCGACTACTGGATGCAGCGCCATATGGATTTCCTTAAAAATGAGTATTTCGTGAAATTTTACTACAAAATGGTGAAGAAGAAGCACTCTTGCATGGGCCAGCAACACAAATAAGCGACGGATTGCGGCGTATCAAGGCAAACCCGGCAAATATCGCGTATCGGCACGTACCAACATGGCTCTTATATGTCATGGGCGCGATCGCTAAAAAAAGCACAACAAAATCCGCTTCGCGCCACAAACTGTAGTGAAATTACGTTTTTCTGATGTATTATTCTCATACCAATGCCGGATCCGCTGTTCGCCACGACGAACGCGCCGCGCTCCTTTCAACCGAGACAAGCACCCAAGCCGACCGCCATGCGCCAGCCAGCACCTACTCCTGCCATCACCGCCACCGCCAGTTTCCAGTCCCTGCAAGCGCATAGCGCCAGCCTGCGCGAAGTGCATCTGCGCCAGCTGTTCGCGGCCGACCCCGCGCGCTTTTCCAGCATGACCGTCGATGCGGCCGGCCTGCTGCTCGACTATTCGAAAAACCGCGTCGACGCCACGGCCATGGGCCTGCTGATGGACCTGGCCCGCGAGCGCGGCGTGGAAGCGCAGCGCGAAGCCATGTTCACTGGCGAGAAAATCAATCTTACCGAACATCGGGCCGTTCTGCATACGGCTTTGCGCGCGCCACGCGGCACCAAGCTGGTCGTCGATGGCCAGGATATCGATGCCGACGTGCAAGATGTGCTGCAACGCGTCAAGGCATTTACAGACAAGGTGCGCAATGGCAGCTGGCTCGGCTACACGGGCAAGCCGATCTGCGACATCGTCAACATCGGTATCGGCGGCTCGGACCTGGGCCCGAAAATGGCGTGCCTGGCCCTGCGCTCGTACGCCAACCCGGGCCTGGAAATGCACTTTGTGTCCAACGTCGACGGCCACGACATGGAAGCGACCTTGTCCAAGGTCGATCCGGAAACGACCCTGTTCATCGTGGCTTCGAAAACTTTTGTTACGGCAGAAACCATGCTCAACGCCAACACAGCGCGCGCCTGGTTCCTGCTCGAAGGCGAAGAAAAGGATCTGGCCCAGCATTTTGTGGCCGTCTCGACCAACACGCAAGCCATCGTCGACTTCGGCATTTCGCCGGACAATATGTTCCCGTTCTGGGACTGGGTCGGCGGCCGCTATTCCGTCTGGTCGTCGATCGGCCTGGCCGTGGCCCTGTCCGTCGGCTTCGAATACTTCAGCGATTTCCTCGCCGGCGCGCATGCGATGGACCAGCATTTCCGCCAGGCGCCGCTGGAACAGAACATGCCCGTCGTGCTGGCCATGGTCGGTTTCTGGAACCGCCAGTTCCTCGATTGCGGCTCCGTTTCCATCGCGCCGTATCACCAGGACTTGAGCCGCTTTGCCGCCTATCTGCAACAGCTGGACATGGAAAGCAACGGCAAGCGCGTCACCAAGGACGGCCAGCCCGTCGGCGTGCCGACCGGTCCCGTCATCTGGGGCGATTGCGGCACGAATGCGCAGCATGCGTATTTCCAGCTGCTGCACCAGGGCACGGACATCACGCCCATCGATTTCATCGCCGCCCTGCGCGCCACGCACGACTTGCCGGGCCACCACGACGCCCTGCTGGCCAACTGCTTCGCCCAGTCGGAAGCCTTCATGACGGGCAAGACGGGCGATGAAGTACGCCTTGATTTACAGGCGCAAGGCTTGCCGGAAAGCGAGATCGAAGCGCTGGTGCCGCACAAGACTTTCCCAGGCAACCGCCCCAGCAACACCATCCTGATGGACCAGCTGACCCCGACCACCCTGGGCGCCCTGATCGCGCTGTACGAACACAAGACCTTCGTGCAGGGCGTCTTGTGGAACGTCAACAGTTTCGACCAGTGGGGCGTGGAACTGGGCAAGGTGCTGGCCAAGAAAATCCAGGCCGAACTGACGGGCGAAGCCCGTCCCGACCACCACGACAGCTCGACCAATGGCTTGATTGCCCTGGCGAAAGCCGCCAAGGCGGCGTACTAACTTAATTGAGGTTTATGAATATTTACGAAATCAAAGTAGTCAGCGACAAAGCCATGCAAGTGGGCGAATGCCCGCTTTGGCATGGCAAGGAAGCGGCCCTGTACTGGGTCGATATCGATGGCCGCGCCGTGCACCGCTTGCACCCGGCCAGCGGCAAGCATGACCAATGGAGCATGCCGACGGAACCGTCGGCGCTGGCCATCAATGCCGGCGGCGGCCTGATCGTGGCCTTGCGCAGCGGCTTCGCCCACCTCGACACGAAGACGGGCAGCCTGGCGGAAATCGCCCCGGCACCGTTCGACATGGCCACCACCCGCTTCAACGACGGCAAGGTCGACCCGGCAGGCCGCTTCTGGGTCGGCACGATCTTCGAGCCGCGCAACGCCGATGCGGCGGAAATGTTCGTGCTGGAAAAAGGACAAGTGCGCAAGGTCTGGTCGGGCGGCATGACCGTCTCGAACGGCCTGGGCTTTTCCCCGGACCAGCGCACCATGTACCATTCGGATACCACCACGCACCGCATCGACCGCTTCGATTTCGATGCGGCCACGGGTGCCATTTCCGCGCCGCAGCCGTTCCAGCGCTTTTCCACGGACAAGAAAGCGTTTGATTACGGCGGGCGCCCCGATGGCGCGGCCGTCGACAGCGAAGGCAATTACTGGTCGGCCATGTTTGAAGGCGGCAAGATCTTGCGCTTCGCTCCCGACGGCCACCTGCTGGGCGAAATCACCGTGCCCGTGCGCTGCCCCACCATGGTGACGTTCGGCGGCCCCGACCTGCGCACCCTGTACATCACCAGCGCCAGCCACAACCGCTCCGCCACCGAAATCGCCGACTACCCGTTGACGGGCCACGTGCTGTCCGTGCGCGTGGACGTGGCGGGCCAGCCGGAAACAGCTTACCAGGCGTAATCCGACACCATTGTTGACCGTGGCGGCGTCGGATTACGCGCAGCGTCGCTGCGCTCATCCGACCTACCGGACTGCCACGTGCCCAGAGGCGTGGCGGACCAGCCGTAATCGTTTGCCAGCAAAAAAAAGCGCCGGCACCCGCGAGGGTCCGGCGCTTTTTCTTGCGCAACGGCGTAGATCGGATTAGCGGGACGAAGGCCCGCGTAATCCGACAACCGTGTTGACCATGGCCGCGTCCGATTACCGCGACAATACCTTGCGGATCGTCTCGGCCAATTCAGCCGCCACAAACTTCGCCACATACCCATCGGCGCCCACGCCCTTGACGTGGTCTTCGTTGGTCGAGCCCGTCAGCGACGAGTGGATCACCACGGGGATGTTGGAGAAGCGGCCGTCGTTCTTAATGTTGCGCGTCAAGGTAAAGCCATCCATTTCCGGCATTTCCAGGTCGGTCAGCACCAGCGCGACCTTGTCTTTCGCCGTCTTGCCTTCCGTGGCCGCCTGTGCCGAGATGGCCTGCAGGCGTTCCCACGCTTCCTTGCCCGTCTTGGTCATGATGAAAGGCACGCCCATCGCTTCGAGGCCCTTCTCGATCAGCGAGCGGGCCAGCGAGGAATCGTCGGCCGCGAGGATCACGGCGCCGGCCGGCAAACGCACTTGCGGGCCGATGCTGTTTTCGTCCACGTCCGGATCGCCCGACGGCAGCACGTTGCGCAGGATTTGCTCCACGTCCAGCACTTGCGCCAGGCGCGTCTTGTCCGTGTCGCCATCGAGGCGGGCGATGCTGGTGACGAGGCCGCCACCGACGCTCGATTCGGCCGACAGCACCTGGTTCCATTCCAGGCGCACGATTTCGTCGACCTCTTCCACGGCAAACGCCTGTGTCGAGCGGGCAAATTCGGTCACCATCAGGATCTTCAAGCCGCTGCTCTTGCAGCCGACCGCCATCGGCAGGTCGATCACGGGCACGATCTGGCCACGGATATTGACCACGCCCAGCATGTGCGGGTGCGAACCGGCCACCGCCGTGATGGCAGGCATTTCCATGATTTCACGGACTTTGAACACATTGATGCCGAACAGTTCGCGGCTGGTCGAGTGATCACTGGTGCCCAGCTTGAACAGGAACAGTTCGAATTTATTATTGCCTGTCAGGCTGGTGCGTTCATCGACATCTTGCTGCATTGAATTCATTGTGTCCCCTTGAGCCGTCTTGTAAAGTTAAGTCGCCTGCCCCTGATGCTGCGGACAATGCGGACTGCACGTCGCATGGACGTCGGATGGCGGGTTCGGGGCATGGCCGGCGCTAGCGGTGCAGTGTGTATCGTACAATTTCTTACAACCAATAGTTGCTATCGATTCGAGCTTGAATTATACGGTTTTTTACTTTCTCCAAAGCTACTTTACGCTGCCAACGGCGATCCTGACAGCATTTCTTGCTTTGCCTGTTGCTACAGCGCAAATGATGACGTAGAGAACTAGAAATTTCCCTGGCAACCATGGTTACTTTGAAACGCCGCGTGCAAATAGCGATAGCCTACCAAGGCCAGCGAACGGCATATAATGGCCATGCCGGCATCGCAGGCATGCATAGCGGGCAAAATGGCGACGATGGCGGCTGGAATGTAGTAAAATTTCTTGCAATTGCCTGTTCTACGTAGTAAATTTACACCACCGATTATAGTAGCGACAGACTGGCACTTCCGGTCGGCTTCCTCCCCGCTCCGGCCCTTTTACTTTTGCGACGACACTCACTTATGGCACTTACCGATTTTGACCTGGTCCTGTTTGGCGGCAGCGGCGATTTAGCAATGCGCAAGTTGTTGCCTGCAATGTATGCGCGCGACGTCGCGAACGATTTGCCGCCGACGGCGCGCATCATCTGTGTGGGCCGCCAGGACAGCGGCCAGGATGCCTTCCTGAAAATGGTGGAAACCAACTCGCGCCCGCATATCAAGGCCAGCACCCTGAATGCCGCCACCTGGAGCAAATTCTGCGCGCGCATCGTGTATGTGTCGCTCAACGCCAGCGATGCGGCCACGTACGCGCCGCTGGTCGAAGCGCTGCGCGGCGATGCCGACCTGACGCGCGTTTACTACCTGGCGACGCCGCCGCATTTGTTCGCGCTGATCTGCGACAACCTGGAAGAGAACGGCCTGGTAACGCCGAATTCGCGCGTGGTGCTGGAAAAACCGCTGGGCCGCGACCTGGCCAGCGCCAAGCAGATCAACGCCGAAGTGGGCAAGGTTTTCCAGGAATCGCAGATCTACCGTATCGACCATTACCTGGGCAAGGAAACCGTGCAGAACTTGCTGGCCCTGCGCTTCGGCAATATCCTGTTCGAACCGCTGTGGCGCCGCGAATGGATTTCCGACGTGCAGATCACCATCGCCGAAAAGCTGGGCGTGGGCAACCGCATGGGTTACTACGACACCTCGGGCGCGCTGCGCGACATGCTGCAAAACCACTTGCTGCAACTGCTGTGCATCGTCGCCATGGAACCGCCGACCTCGATCGCGCCGGACGCCGTGCGCGATGAAAAGCTGCAAGTACTGCGCTCGCTGAAAAAATTCACGCCCACCACCCTGGCGCAAAACATCGTGCGCGGCCAGTACCGTGCCGGCCATGTCGACGGCGCCACCGTGCCGAGCTACCGCGACGAGCCCGATGCGCCGGAACATTCGCGCACCGAAACCTTCGTTGCGCTGAAGGCCGAGATCGACACCTGGCGCTGGGCCGGCGTGCCGTTCTACCTGCGCACGGGCAAGCGCATGGCCGACAGCCTGGCCGAGATCGTCGTGCGCTTCAAGCAGATCCCGCACTCGATTTTCAACCAGCCCACGTCGAGCTTCCAGCCGAACTGCCTGGTGATCCGTCTGCAGCCGGACGAAGGCTTGCGCATGAACCTGATGGCGAAAACCCCAGGCGACGGCATGCGCTTGAAACCGGCGGAGCTGGAACTCGATTTCCGCGAGTCGTTCAAGACCCCGCGCATGGACGCCTACGAGCGTTTGCTGCTCGACGTCCTGCGCGGCCAGCTGACCCTGTTCATGCGCGGCGACGAACTGGAAGCGGCCTGGGAATGGGTCGAGCCGATTCTCGACAACTGGGAACAGAACGACAGCGCGCCGATTCCGTACACCGCAGGCACCTGGGGCCCGGCAGCCGCCAGCGCCCTGATCGGCCGCGATGGCTTGCAGTGGCGTGAAGAAGCATTACCCGAGGATTAACAGGCAAAACAGGGGCCTGCCCGCAGAGGGGCAGGCCCTTTACCTATTATCCCCACACTCCTGAACACCTACCAGAAGACTACCCTGATGCTGCTTGATTCCATCCGCACCCAGCTCGATTCGCTCTCCAAGTCGGAGAAAAAGGTCGCGCTGGCCGTGCTTGACCAGCCGAACCAGACGGTCAGCCAGAACATCACGGCGCTGGCGAAAAGCGCGCAGGTGTCGGAACCGACCGTGGTGCGCTTTTGCCGCACCCTGGGCTACGACGGCTGGCATGAATTCAAGCTGAAGCTGGCACAGGGCCTGGCCCTGGCCATGCCGGGCGCGAACGAGCAGCCGGCGCAGGACGACCTGGCGGCCGACCTGGTGAATAAAATTTGCAGCCGTTCCATCAACACCCTGCTCGACTTGCGCAACAACCTGAATCCGGAAGCGATCCAGCGCGCGCTCGACATCCTGTCGCGCGCCAGCAAGATCGAATTCTATGGCCAGGGCACGTCGGGCATCGTGGCGGCCGACGCGCAGCACAAGTTCTTCCGCTCGGGCGTGCCGACGGTCGCCTACAGCGACCCGAACATCCACAGCATCGCCGCAGCCCTGCTGCGCGGCGGCGACTGCCTGGTGGCCATCTCGCAGCGCGGCAACAGCCCCGCCCTGGTCCGCTCCGTGAAACTGGCGCGCCGCGGCGGCGCCGACGTCGTCGTGCTGGCGCCATCGGGCACGCCGCTGGCGGACCTGGCGACCGTGCTGATCCCGATCGACCTGGTCTTCAACACCGACCCCTACACGCCGATTTCCGCGCGCCTGGCCTACCTGGTGGTGATCGATGTGCTGGCCGTGGGTCTGGCCCTGCAACGGGGACCTGAATTCCGCAAGAAGATGCAGAATGCGCAGAAAGCGCTGCAGGAATTCGACATGCAGTTTGACTCCTTCATCGGCTGATCCGGCTGATCCTCTGCCGGCTCCAGCCCTGCTGGGGCAGCTCCTTAGCCGGGGTGGCAGAATGAAATAGATCGGGCTCAGCAAATGCACGGACTGCGTTAGTCAAGGCTGCCAGCAAGGTCGGCAATGTGCGGCTATCGACCCAGTGCACGGGTAGCTCAATGGATTGGCATTTGACTTACACCATCTTCAGCGACTCCACGGCATCGGCAGATATATGATGGGCCATCGCGATAATGCGCTGTTCCTTGTGCAAAACAGGCAGCATGCCCGCATACTGAGCGCCTGACGGCTTGAAGGTATCCGATCCCATGTAAATTGACCGGAAACGCAAATAGCCACCTCCCAGAAGTCTGTTCTCGCGTCCGCCCTTGTCCGGCTCGATCGCATCCATTTCGTTTTCGGTACCTTTGACAGCTTTGTATCGCAGCAATTGCTCTTTTTCCTTCTTGCTCAAACTATAGGGATTGGGCTTCCCAGGGTCTGCCTCCGGACCGTTCTCCCATTCACGGGCTCGCTCTTCCTGAGCCACAAGCAATTCCAGCGCGTACCACAAGTCAGGAATGTCTTTCCCCAACGGTTTGAACCACGCACGCGAGTCATGCACGAACTGTTCAAAAAAGTTGTTTACTTCGGCGGGTGGTACCGGCTTATCCCAAAATTCGGCGATAGGTTCCCATTCGGGATTACGGGGCCGCCCTCTACTGCCAGTCGTGCGCTGATCGGTGCGCCATTTTTCAAAGCTCGCAACCTCTTCCTCCAACTCCTTGTCCGCCATCGTGAGATCAGTAAAATCGAATTTCCCGCTTTTATAGGTGGCTGCCAAATTCTTGACATTCGGCAAATCTCCCATCTTGCCAAGCATTTTCTTGCGCCACTGTATGTACAGCATGTGCTGGAATTCCATAATCCTATGTAGCCGCAATGATGGCTCAGCTCCTTGCTGCGCATGGCAAAAGCCGATATAGGCATTGAAGGTGGCTATTGTGCGCGGATCGATGCGAAAGGCCCGCTTCGTCGCTTCACTGGCCTCTTCCAGCTTCAGCGGCACCCCAGCCAGGCGCGCCGCCCGGTACATCGTGGCCAAGGTAATGCGCGACATCAAGTCACCTCCGCTTGGATCTGTACCGCGCCCTTGTTCTTGCGGTAAATAGCCGCCTCCGATGTCCGAATGAACACCGGGGAAAACAATTTCCGTGCAATTACAGGGAATATTGCCCAGGTGAGCAACGGAGTCCAAGGGAAAAGACCGGCGTACTTCATGCGCCGACACCAGATGCAGGCACTTGGTTGGCCCCGGTGATGTGGGTATTCTGAGCGACACTTCGGTGTCGGCCCAGCCACCATGTCCGTCCACCATCCTGTTCGGGAGGGGCACTGAAGCCGCCAAGCCAACCGAAGCGACGGTATCGAACAGGCCCATAAAGTCGAACGTCACCTCGATAGTGCCCATACTTAACTGGCGAGCCTTGACGCCTTTGCTAACGGTCAGTTGCGCATCCAGCTTGCATAACCAGATGAACCAATTGGCAAACGAGCGCGCTTCGGCCGCGCCACGCGAGAAACCGAACATCGACACGAAAATATTGAGCACCTTGCCTTTATTGACGCTTTTCGCCGGCCCATCGGTTGGCACAAATGGCCGCAAATTGCTGTGCAACTTTTGCAAGGCCTGCGTAAAAGCATTCACCAGCGCCTGTGAAGGCCGCACTTTGCTGGGCAAACTGAGCGTATTGAAGTCCTTTTTAAACGTCTTATCATCTACCAAGGGAGCATCGGTATAATATCTGTGCACATTATTGAGTGCCTCCACCAATGCCCAGATGATACGATTTTCTCCCTTGTAGGCGAAGGCCAGGCCGCGCGCCCGGTCGCTGGTGAGGGCGCTAAATCCCTCCCCCGTATCGCCAACCTCATCGAAGCGTGTGCCGACCCCGGGGACGTAGGTGCGAAAGTAACTGTTGTGGTATTTTGTTTCCAAGTCCGGCCAGGCCTCGCTGCCATGCGTATCTTTACCGCCGGGAAATGCACGATACAAGCGCGCCACGTTGCTGTGCGAATGAAACGGCACATCCCGCTTCATATTATTGTTGGTGCCGTCGAAGAAGAAGCCGAAAAACAGATTGACATCACATGGTGGAGGAAAACCTGGAAGTGGGCATTCACGCTTCTTTATAAATTCTATAATTTCATCCATTTCATTAGCTCCGTCAAAAAAACGGTCTTTGTCAGATGGATCAGTTTTATCAACAGAATAGTTTTCGGCTAAAAAAGCTGTCACCTCACATCTCCCTCTAAACTCTGGACAATTTTTTTTTGAAATTCAATAATTTCCTTTTTTTCTTTTATCTTTTCATCTGATAATGTATAAAAGTCACGCAGTAATCTTTTCTCCAAAAAATCGAGCGTATTTCTCTCTCTCTTTAGTTTATCCTTGCGACGTTCATCCCGATACTCCTTCGTCGGTACCGGATACCCCTTGATTTTCCCCGGCCATTCCGGCCGACTCGGTCCGTAATGCGATACCACGGCCCCCACGCGGCCATCTTCATAGACGATCAGCCAGATATCGCCCGCCTTCCCATTTGGATACGGCGGGATGCTGACCGTCTCGCGATGCAGAGTCGGGTCTGGATAAAACTGATAGACCACCACGACCTTCAAATCCGCATGCCATTTTTCCGGCACGCTGAAACAGCATATCGTGCCGCCTTGGCCATAAGGATCGATCGCATCGCCACCGCCGCCGCTGTTGGTATTGCCCGGATTTTCAACCGCAATGTAATTGACTTCGCGCGAAGAATAATTCAGCGCCTGAATGCTCGCCGCCATGCCGACGCCGGGAAAACATGCGGCCAGCAAGATACCTCGCCACAGCCACTGCCTGAACAAGATAATCATGACTTTGCCTCCACTGATAACATCGGCACAGCAACAGGGGATTGCTCCGCCATCCATCCTTCAAACAATGCAGCTGGCACTTGTGCCCGTGCAGGTTCCGCTAGCCAGAATGCAAGTTGCGACGTCGCTTCCAGGCCTGGGTTTTCGAGGCCAAATATGCATACGTCAAATCGATCTGGCGGTGCTTCAAGCCGCGCATGATCAGCACAACCCAGCCAGTATTCAACCAAGGTATGGGCATGTTCGGCAGTATGTGGTTCCAGCAAGCGAGGCCTGGTCGCGCGCACTTGGAACAAGATGCCGTCGGCTTCCGCCGTACGCATCAGTTGAACGCATTGCTGCTCGCTTAACGATATGCCAGGCGCCGCCGGTAGCGCTTCACCAGGCAAGGTCAAATCACTCCAGTCGGCTTTGCGCGTGACGTATTGCCAATGGTGTGCCGGCCCACAAAACTGGCCCAACTGCTGCGCCGTCAATATCTTGAAAAGCTGCGGCAAAATGCGGGTATCGGCAAACGACAATGCCACCGTATAGTCGGCGGCGTCAACGATGCACCATGGCGCCAAACGGGCCGCCAGTTGTTTCAACGGCTCCGGCGTGACAATCAGGCTGAGTGCCGGATGACCATTGGTTTTCTCAAGCAGCCGCTCCCAAGTAAAACGGCTTGCATCGTCAAACTCAACCAGCAGCGGCGAGATGGACAAAGTTTCTTCATTCGCACCTGGCGTACCGGCAAACAACGCCTCATATCGTAGATGCTGCGTGCGCTTAAGCAAGGGATAACACGACTCGTCAAAAACACCATCGACCAGCGCATATATGTGCGCCTCGGGAAACTGGCGGCGAAACGCCTGCAAGCGCGTGTGCGATGACACTTTCCAATCAGAGGGAAACATATTAATACCCACTTAGTCGCTCTCCTCTAACTGTTGTTTTCGGCTATTCACTCTTCCACCATAGAAAAAGGCGAACCTGATTCGGCGGCGCTACGCCTGCATCGTTTACATATGGAACGGGAGAATCTGGGCAACGGATAAGCGAGCCTTTCCGGACCGATAAAACTCTTCTTGCCGGCATGCACCGTGATCTTGCCCGGACACTGCACGGTGATGTTGCCGCCCTCGATCGTGATGTTCGCCCCGCCCGCCGTCGACAGGCGGATGCTTTTGGCCGCCGCCCAGTCGATGTGCGAGGCGGCGCTGACGATATTGACTTCCTCGCGCGCCTGCACGTTGAGCACGTCTGCCTGCGCCTCGAACTCGATGGCCTGTTTGGCGGCGATCAATTGCAGGCCGGTATTGTTCTCGCCCGCCTTGACGACGCCGGCCAGCGCGCCGATGGCCTGGCCGCTGTGCACGCGCAGCTGGCCGCCGCCGACGAACTGGGTGTCCTGTCCGCTCATCAGGGCAGCCGTTTCGCCATTCGCCAGCTGGATATCCTGGCTGGCCAGCACGCCCAGGCCGGCGCGGGCGGCGATGGCGATGATGGCATCGCTGCTGTGCGGCAGCTTGCCGTCGCCGGGGCTGGTCGGCTTGCCCGCCGCGTCGCGCCGCGCGGCGGCGGTGCTGTCCTGGCTCAGCATGCCGGAAGCGGTGGTGAGAAAGGCTTGCAGGGGCGCCGCCTTTTCGTCCAGTACGCTGGTGTTCGCCTTGGCCGGGCCCAGGTGGCTGGCATATGCGACCGTCTTGTGCGTGACGGCGGCGGCGCTGAAGGTTTCGCCCAGCTTGGCCGCCTGCTTGAGCAGGATCATGCCTGGCGCATTGTCGCCGGCCGGATCGCGCGCCTGCGCGTCGTGGTTGACGAGGTAGCTGGAAATCAAGAGCCCGGCCCCGGCCCGCACGGCGCCGTAATCGTCGGTGCGCAGTTCGGCGCCCAGGCCGCGCAGGCTGCCCCGGTAATTGTCGGCCGCATGGATCAGGTGGCCAAGACTGAGCGCGCTGGCCGCATGGCTGCTCTTGAGCTCGATGCGCCCTTGCTGGTCCGTATCGTCGAACAGCAGCTGGTTATAGCCAGAGCCAGAGCCGGAGCCGGCGGTACCGAATTCCTTGCTGCGGATGCCCCATTGCGCGGCACCGTTGCGGTGGCCGGCGCTGCCGCCGGCCGCGCCATGCCAGAGCGGGCTGTTGCCGCCCGCCACGTTGCCCTGCGCCGAGGGCGCATGGTCGCGCGCCGGCTCGAACACGCTGGCGTCCGCGGGTTTGTCCGTGACGCCGCCCGGCGTGGGCGCGACGCCGCCCTCGCCTTGCCCGTTGTACAGGGCGCCGACGATGATGGGCCGGTCGATATCGTTTTCCAGGAATTGCACCAGCACTTCCTGGCCGATGCGCGGCAGGAACTGGCTGCCCATGCCGCCGCCGGCCGCGCGCTGCGCCACGCGCACCCAGCACGTGGCGCTGCCGTCAAGTTGCCAGTGGAAACGGATGCGCACCCGGCCCAGCTTGTCGCAATGGATTTCGCTGCCGCCGCTGGCGCTGGTGCCGCCGTCGGCGCCGACGACGATGGCGCTCTGGCTGCCGCAGGCCGTCGGTGTCGGGTGGTGGCGTACATCGTTGTCGCCATGCACAGGACGCCATGGCGTTGCCGCGGCAATCATCTCGATGCAGTTGGCGTAACCGCTGGCTTGCGCCTGGGCGATCGCGGTGGCAAAGTCGGCAAAGCCGTCGCCCAGCCCGGGCATGGCTTCGTCCAGCAGTTCCGGCAGCGGTCCGAACAGTTCTGCCAGCGCCTGCGAGGCGGGCGCCGGCAGGTTGTTGATGCCGATGCTGGCCATCCGGAGCACGACATATTCGGACGCGGCACCATCGGCCTGCGGCAACGGCCCCTGCGTCAGGGTAAAGCGCGTGCCGGCGCGCAGGGTGCGCACGGTCGAGCGCGCTTGCCACAGCTGGGCGCGCGCTTCATGGGCCTGCATCTGCAACTGCGCGTAGCGCTGCGCCTGGGCGGCGCTGGCGTACCAGTACTGGCCCGGCGTATCGTAGCTTTCCAGCACCGGCGCATTCTTGCCGCCGAGCACCGTGTTGGTCGGCACGCTGGCGGCCACGGCCTTTTTCGCCTTGTAGTCATAGCTGAGCACGCTGCTCAGGCCCACCTGCAGGCTGCGCCGCGCGCTCAAGGCCTGCACGCTGTCGCCGGGCTCGCCAACGCGCGCGCCATGAAAGCGCAAGCCGCCGCCTTGCGCGCTGCTGGCGTCCTCGGGCGTGGCGCACGCCTGGCTGCTGTCGGCAAAGACGATCATGGTCTGACCGTCAAACCGCCAGGCCAGCCCTTCTTCCGTCAGCAGCCGGCACACGAAATCGTAGTCCGACTCCCGGTACTGGCAGCAATAGCTGCGCTCGCCCGCTTCCTGCATGAATGACGCCACCTCGTCGCTCCAGCGCCACAGCGCATACGGCGCATAGGCCTGCAATACCTCATCGACGATGGCCGTCACGCTCCGGTCTTGCCAGACGCGGCTGTTGCGCGCCTGCGTCAACAGCCACAGCCATGGGGTGATGCGCAGCCGGTAGCGCGCCAGGCCGCCATTGCTGCCCAGCGTGGCCGCGGCGCTGATGTAGCCGGAAAACTGCGTGCGCGTGCCGTCGGCCAGGCTGATATGCAGGCTGGCCGGCTGGCCCAGCAGGGGCGCCAGCGCCACATGGGCGCTGGTGGACAAGGCGATGATCTCGCGCGCGCCAACTTCCTGCAGCCGTTCATCGGCGGCAAAGGCTTCGACCAGCAAGCCGCTGTCCTGTCCATCATCGCCGATGGACAATGCATACAGGCGTGTCTCGCCGTTGAAGGCGGCTACCGCGCTAACGATATCTTGTGTCAAAAGATGCTCTTCATCTGGAGAGTGGCATCGCACATTGCTTATTAAAACAATGTGCAAAATAAACAAGTCCAGGCAATTATGCGCGAGTTCTCAAAAAAGCAAGATTCAATTGAGCAAGTAATGCGCGGGCAAGCCAATAGTCGGTGCTTCAGGCAGTGAATTCGGTACAATAGCCCGGCAAGCCCATTCACTCTTTCCCGTGCAGCCATGAACCAACTCGAACAACTGAAGCAATTTACTACCGTGGTGGCCGACACCGGCGACTTCCAATCGATCCAGGCTTACACGCCGCGCGATGCGACGACGAATCCGTCGCTGATCCTGAAGGCCGTGCAGAAGGATGAATACAAGCCGCTGCTGGAAAAGGCCGTGCGCGACCATCCGAACGCCTCGACCGCCGAAATCATCGACCGTCTGCTGATCGCCTTTGGCGTGGAAATCCTGCAAACCATCCCCGGCCGCGTCTCCACCGAAGTCGATGCGCGCCTGTCGTTCGACACGGAAGGCACGGTCGCCAAGGGCCGCGACCTGATCGCCCTGTATTCGAACGCGGGCATTCCACGCGAGCGCGTGCTGATCAAGATTGCCTCCACCTGGGAAGGCATCCGCGCCGCCGCCATCCTGGAAAAGGAAGGCATCCGCTGCAACATGACCCTGCTGTTCTCGCTGGCCCAGGCGATCGCCTGCGCCGAAGCGGGCGCCCAGCTCATTTCGCCGTTCGTCGGCCGCATCTACGACTGGTACAAGAAATCGACGGGCATCGACTACATGGGCGCGGAAGATCCGGGCGTGCAATCGGTCCGCCGCATCTACAATTACTACCGCAAGTTCGGCTACAAGACCGAGGTGATGGGCGCGAGCTTCCGCAACACCTCGCAAATTCTCGAACTGGCCGGCTGCGACTTGCTCACCATCAGTCCCGACCTGCTGCAAAAGCTAGCCGACAGCGATGCGCCGGTGGAGCGCAAGCTGAGCGCCGAGGCGGCGCCATCGACCAACGTCGTGCAAATGTCGCTGAACGAAGAAGCGTTCCGCTTCATGATGAATGAAGACGCGATGGCGACGGAGAAACTGGCCGAAGGCATCCGCGCTTTCTGCGTCGATTCCGGCAAGCTGAAACAGATGATCGCGGCACTGCGTTAATTCCGGCTCACGAAAAAAAAGCGGCGTCCGTGCATTGCACGGACGCCGCTTTTTTCATGCCCGTGCGATCAGGAGCAGCGGAACGTGGCCACGCCCTGGTAGTTGGCGCCATTTGCCAAGACCACCTTGTAACCGCCCGTGACGAGGTAGCTCCCCGTACCGCCGTCGCCCAGCGCCAGCAGCATGCCTGAGCTGCCGCCCAGGAAGCCGCCGCTGATGACCGTCATGTCCGGCGTGTTGATCGTGCCCGTGCCGCTGGCCTTGCCGGCGCTGCCGCCGGCCGTGGCATCGACCGTCATGGCCAGTGTGGCGCCTGCCGCGCCGAAGGACAAGGTGGCGCTGCCGCTGGCCGTGCCGAAATAGCCGCCCTGCTGCACGCTGGCGCCGCCCGTATAGCTGGGCGCCGTGAACTTGCCCGCATCGCATTGGAAAGCGCCGGTGAAAGGCAAGGCCGCCACCGTGTTGTAGACGCTGTAATGGGCGCTGGCATTATTGCCGCTCATGACCGTGCTGCCGCTGCTGCGCGTGATGGTGCCGGTGAACCAGCGTCCCTGCGCAAATGCCGCGTCGCCGCTGATGTCGCGCGTGATGGCGGGTGTGCCGTTGAAGCTGGCGCCGGAGATCTCGCTCAGGGCGCCGGAACCGTCTTGCGCAACGCTGCCCAAGGTGCCGTAAGCCTGGCTGGCAACGGCCAACAGCAGGTAGCGCGGGCTCAGTCCTTTCGCAAACGGTGCGCTGACACTGCCCGTGTCGCTGCCGGCGGGCGGCGGGGTGACCGGTGTCACCGGCGGGGCCGGATTGACGGGCTGGGACGGATTCGCGGAGACCTGGGCATCGGAAGAGGAAGAGCCGCCGCCGCAGGCGCTGAGAGTGGCGGCCAGCAAGACTGGCAGAACAAGGCAGGAGGCGCAGATTGGTTTTTTCATGTATCTCTTATCAGTCAAAAAAGGCAAGGACGGCACGCTTGCAAAAGCATCTTTAGTTTTCAAATAATATTGCTTTTTCCTCTCAACTGTCGCACGCCTGCCACCGCCCTCTGGCGCGGCATGACGCGACAATCGCTACAATAAGCATCCGCCACCAGCCGCCACGCGCATGTCCTCCACACTGCCGCTTTCATCCGCCATCACCATCCGCCTGGGCCGCCGCGCCCGGGCGCGCATCGCCGACAACGGGGTGCGCGCCAGCGATATCGCCATCGTCCCTGCCGCCGCAGGCGGGCCGAAAGGCTTGATTCTGCACCAGCTCGATTGCTGGCTGTTCGGCGAGTTCCTGCCGCAGGCGCCGCGCCCGCGCCACTTCGTCGGCGCCTCGATCGGCGCCTGGCGCATGGCCGCCGCCGTGTTTCCCGACCCGGTGGCCGCGCAGCGTCGCCTGGTGCGCGAATACGTGGGCCAGCGCTATCCCGACAAACCCGAGGCGGCGCACGTCAGCCGCACCTGCCGCGCCCTGCTCGACGCCGTCCTCGATGGCCAGGATGCGCAGCTGCTGCGGCACGAGCGCCACAGCCTGTCGGTGCTGGCCGTGCGCGGCATCGGCGCGCTGGCGCAGCCGGGCAAATGGCGCGACCGGCGCGGCTTCCTGCTGGCCGCCGCCGGCAACGCCGTGGCGCGCGCGCGCCTGGCCGCCTCGCTGGAACGCGCCGTGTTCCATGCCGGGCAGGACGGCGCCAGCTGGCTGCGCTCGCGCTTCGACGCCTTTCATTCCCACTTCGTGCCGCTGGCGCAAGACAACCTGCGCGACGCGCTGCTGGCCTCCGGCTCCATCCCGCTGGTGCTCGACGCGGTCACGGACATCGCCGGCGCGCCGCCCGGGCGCTACTGGGACGGCGGCCTGGTCGACTACCATCTGCACCTGCCCTACCAGCGTGAACCGGACCTCGTGCTGTACCCGCATTTTGCCGACCATATCGTGCCGGGCTGGCTGGACAAGGCCATGCCCTGGCGCCGCGCGCGCAGCGGCGATAGCGCACTCGACAACATGATCCTCGTCTCACCGTCGCCCGCCTTCGTGGCCAGCCTGCCCAATGGCAAACTGCCGGACCGGCGCGACTTCTCCCATTACGGCCAGGACCACGCGGCACGCATGCGCGACTGGCGCCGCGCCATCGCGGAAAGCGAGCGCATGGCGGCCGCCTTCGCCCGCTGGGCCGAGCAGCCGGACTTGCGCCAGGCGGGCCATCTGTAGCACGGGCGTAGCTGCAACAGACGCCAACACAAGCGCGCTTTTCCCTCGCCTCTTGGTCACTTCTCAGTGCATACTATGTCGCACAGGCAACCTTTAATCCCTCTGCGACAGGAGCTCCAACCATGCACGCCCTCTCCCACCTTCGTATCGGCACGCGCCTGGCTGCAGGCTTCGCGCTGGTGCTGCTGCTGTCCGTGATCTCCACCTCGTACGCGCTGTACAGCGCCCATGTGAATGCCGAAGCGACGCGGCAAATGATGGAAAAACCGCTGGCCAAGGAACGCCTCGTATCGGACTGGTACGTGCTGATCTATTCGGCCATCGCGCGCACCTCGATGATCGCCAAAAGCACGGATGAAACCCTGTCCAACGTGTTTGCCGACACCATCGCCGACAGCACCAAACAGGGCAGCGAACTGCTGAAGAAAATCGAGGCGCTGCTCGACAGCGATGAGGAAAAAGCCATCTTCAAATCGTCCATCGCCGAGCGCGTCAAGTACCAGGATGCCAAGACCCTGGTGATGAATGCGCGCAAGGCCGGCGACGCGGCGCAGGCGGAAAGCACCTACCGCGACAGCTTCGCGCCGGCCGCCGCCAAATACCAAAACAACGTCAAGGCCCTGCTGTCGCAGCAGCGCCAGGCCATCGACGCCACGGCGCAAGCGATCGAGGCGGCCAACGGGCGCAGCTTCACCTTGCTGCTGACCTTGTGCGTGCTGGTGGTGGCGCTGGGCAGCGTCTGCGCCTGGCTGATCACGCGCTCGATCACGCAGCCGTTGAAGGCCGCCGTGAAAGTGGCGGAAACGGTGGCCGACGGCGACTTGCGCACGCATTTCGGCAAGGCCGCCAGCGATGAAATCGGCGACCTGATGCGCGCGCTGCACGGCATGAACGAGGCGCTGCGCAAGGTGGTGTCGGAAGTGCAGACGGGCACCAATGCGATTGCCACGGCATCGGGCGAAATCGCCGCCGGCAACCAGGATTTGTCGGCCCGCACGGAGCAGCAGGCCAGCTCGCTGGAAGAGACGGCGTCGTCGATGGAAGAATTGACCAGCACCGTCAAGCAGAATGCGGACAATGCGCGCCAGGCCAACCAGATGGCGGTGGCCGCGTCCGGCGTGGCCGAACGGGGCGGCAGCATCGTCAGCCAGGTGGTCGACACCATGGGCGCCATCGATACGGCATCGACAAAAATCGTCGACATCATCGGCGTCATCGACGGCATCGCCTTCCAGACGAATATCCTGGCCTTGAACGCGGCCGTCGAAGCGGCGCGCGCCGGCGAGCAAGGGCGCGGCTTTGCCGTCGTCGCCACGGAAGTGCGCAGCCTGGCGCAGCGCTCGGCCGCGGCGGCGCGCGAAATCAAGACCCTGATCGGCGACTCGGTGGAACAGGTCAACAACGGCACGCGGCTGGTGCAGCAGGCCGGCAGCACCATGGGCGAAGTGGTCGACAGCGTGCGCAGGGTCACCGACATCATGGCCGAGATCACTGCCGCCAGCGCCGAACAAAGCCTGGGCATCGACCAGGTCAACCAGGCCATCGCGCAGATGGACCAGGTGACGCAGCAAAATGCGGCCCTGGTGGAGGAAGCGGCGGCCGCGGCCGAAAGCATGCAGGACCAGGCGGCGCGCCTGGCGCAAGTGGCGGCCGGCTTCCAGCTCGACCACGTGGCCACGGCGGCGCCGGTGCGCGCCGCGCGGCCAGCGTCCACCCAGCTGACCAAGCCGCCGGCCAGGAGCAGCACCGCCAGGCAGCCAGGCATCGCGACCAGGAGCGCGCCCGCTGCGCGCAAGCCCCAGGCGCACGTGGCTGGCGAGCAGGATTGGGAAGAGTTTTAAGACTGGCAACAGGGCCGTCAAAAGGGTTTGACAGCGCCGTGGCGCGCGAGGATACTAGTTTCAGGTGGCATGGCGCACCACCGGCAGCAATACGTGTTGCGCCTGACATCGTTCTGCGGGAGCATGAACATGAAAAGCATCAGCGGCATCAGCGAACAGCTGCGCCTGGGCCTCCTGTCCCCCTTGCTGCTGTGCGCAGCCCTTGCCGGCTGCGCCACGGCGCCCGCCACTCCGCCTCCGCCCGACCTGTTCAACGATGCCAGCTTTGCCGCGCCAACCGTGCCGGTCGATCCGCAGCAGGCGTTTGCCATGAACGACGCCATGCGGCGCTACGTGCGTGTCGATATCGCGCGCGAGGCGCGCACCAAAAATCCCCGCCGCGCGCTCGCCGATGCCCTGCACAACCGGGCCGGGCTGCAGCTGGAATATGATGCCGCCATGACCCGCACGGCGGCACAGGCGTTCGATGCGCGCAGCGGCAATTGCCTGTCGCTGGTGCTGATGACGGCCGCACTGGCCAAGGAAATGGGGCTCAATGTGCACTACCAGGTGGTGCTGGGAGAGGAAAGCTGGAGCCGCAGCAGCGGCATGTATTTCGTCACCGGCCACGTCAATCTCGCGCTGGAACGCCGCGCCATCGGCAATACCGTCGGCTACGAGGCCGATGCCATCCTGCTCATCGACTTCCTGCCTGGCGAAGACCTCACCGGCCAGCGCACGCAGGAAGTGCGCGAAGCAACCATCCTGGCCATGTACCTCAACAATCGCGCCGCCGAAACCATGGCCAGCGGCGAACTCGATCAAGCCTACTGGTATGCGCGCGCCGCCATCCTGCAAGACCCCACGTTTGCGGGCGCCTTCAATACCCTGGGCATCATCCAGCTGCGCCACGGCGACGTTGAGCCGGCGCGGCGCACGCTCGCTTACGCGCTGGAACGTTCGCCATCGAACCCCGTGCTGCTGTCCAACCTGGCGCAAGCACTCGACGGCCTGGGACGCGCGGACGAAGCGCAGCTGCTGCGGCGCAAATTGCTGGCCCTGCAGCCAGAGCCGCCGTTCCACTTTTTCAACCTGGGACAGCGCGCCATGGAAACCGCCGACTACCAGGAAGCGGCACGCCTGTTCAAGCGCGAGATCGCGCGCGACCCCTACTACCATGAATTCCACTTCTGGCTGGCGCAGGCGTATGCGCGCATGGGCCAGATGGCGCAGGCCGGACGCCAGCTGGAACTGGCGATGGACAACAGCACCACGCGCGGCGAGCACGGGCTGTACGCGGCCAAGCTGCAGCGCCTGCGCGCCGCCACCGCGCATTAGCGCATCAGGCAGCGTCAGTCTTCCAGGAACATCTGCTGCAAGTCGTTCAGGAAGCACAACCCCCGTTCCGTCGGGCGGATGACCTGGTGGTCGCGGTACAGCAAGCCTTTCGCTTCGGCCGCATTGAGCGGCTGCTCGATGGCGTTGAGGGCCAGGCCCGTGCGCTCGGCGAACAGGTTCGGCGCAAAGCCCTGCGTCAGGCGCAAGGTATTGAGCATGAATTCAAAACCCATTTCCTCGCGCGCCAGTTCGCGCTCTTCCTGCACCGGGTTGCCGGCCAGTACCGCATCCATGTAGGCGCGCGGCTGCTTGTAGCGGGCCTGACGCAGCACGCGGTGCGGGAACGATATCTTCGAATGCGCACCCGCGCCGATACCCAGGTAGTCGCCGAATTCCCAGTAATTGCGGTTGTGCTTGGCCTGGCGGCCCGGCTGCGCATAGGCCGACACTTCATAGCGACCGTAGCCCGCCTGCGCCGCGCGCGCGGCGACCATGTCGGCGATGTCGGCGCTCTCGTCGTCGTCCGGCAGCACGGGCGGATACTTGGCGAACAGCGTGTTCGGCTCCAGGGTCAGGTGGTACAGCGACAGGTGCGGCGGCGCGAACGACAGCGCCGTTTCCAGGTCCTGCCGCGCCTCGTCCAGCGTCTGCGTGGGCAGCGCGTACATCAGGTCGAGATTGAAATTGTCGAAATTGGCGTGCGCGATCTCCACCGCGCGGCGCGCCTCGTTGTCGTCGTGGATGCGCCCCAGCGCCTGCAAATGGCGGCCACTGAAGCTCTGGATGCCGATCGACAGGCGGTTGATGCCGCTGGCCCGGTAGGACTTGAATTTTTCCGCTTCAAATGTGCCCGGATTGGCTTCCATCGTGATTTCGCAGTCGGGCTCCAGGGGCAGCAGGGTGCGCACGTCCGACATCAAGCGGTCCAGGCCCGCCGCCGACATCAGGCTGGGCGTGCCGCCGCCGATGAAAATCGTGTGGATCTTGCGGCCCCAGATCAGCGGCAGCGCCATTTCCAGGTCCAGCCGCAGGGCTGCCAGGTATTCGGCTTCCGGCAAGTCGCCGCGCACCTCGTGCGAATTGAAATCACAATACGGGCATTTTTTTACGCACCACGGGAAATGGATGTACAGCGACAGCGGCGGCAGGGCCGTCAGGTTCAGCGCGCCCGGCTGCAGGTATTTCAGGGCCGCCCCGGCCGCGCCGGAAATGCCTTCCTGCGGCATGGGCGAAGCTCCGGGCTTGGCTGCTGATTTGGCAACGGCGCCCACCAGTTTGATCGGGATCATCGCAGCTTTTCCACCAGCGCGCGCAGGGCCTGGCCACGGTGCGACAGCGCGTTCTTTTCATCGGACGTCAGTTCGGCCGCGCACTTGCCCAGCGCGGGAACGAAGAAATGCGGATCGTAGCCGAAGCCGCCGTTGCCGCGCGGCGCGGCGATCATCTCGCCGTTCCAGCGACCGTCGGCGATCACCGGCTGCGGGTCGTCCGCATGGCGCACGTACACCAGCACGCAGTAGTAATACGCGGATTTGTCGGCATGCGCCTCGAGGTCGGCGATCAGCTTGGCGCTGTTGGCTGCATCCGATTTCGGCTCGCCCGCATAACGGGCCGAATACACGCCCGGCGCGCCGCCGAGCGCATTGACGCACACGCCGGAATCGTCGGCCAGCGCCGGCAAACCCGTCAGGCGCGACGCGTGGCGCGCCTTTTGCAACGCGTTTTCAACAAAGGTGTGGAACGGCTCGTCGCTTTCCGGGACGTCATACTCGCCCTGGGCGTGGACGGAAAAACCGATGGTCGAGAGCAGCTCGTTGAATTCCTTGAGCTTGCCGGCGTTGTTGGAGGCGAGGATGAGGCGTTGGGTCATGTCAGTAGTCCGGTTGAAGTGCCGACATTGTAAACCTTTTGCGCTCCCCTCACCTTGGCCCACCGCCACGCTCGACAGCGGCAAAAGCGGGCTTGTTGCCCGGCGCGGCGGGCGGCGATGTGTAAATCTGTGTAAAGATCAGATCCCCAAAGCCTGCTTCTGCATGGCGACCAGATCGGCGATGCCGCCCTGCGCCAGGTCCAGCAGGCGGTTCATGCCGGCGCGGTCGAACGCGGCGCCTTCGGCCGTGCCCTGCACTTCGATGAAGTGGCCCGCTTCCGTCATCACCACGTTCATGTCCGTGTCGCAGCCCGAGTCTTCCACGTAGTCGAGGTCCAGCACCGGCATGCCATGGTAGACGCCCACCGAGATGGCGGCGACAAAGCTTTTCACGGGGATGGCGGCGATCGCACCGCGTGCCTGCAGCTGGGAAAACGCGTCATACGCGGCCACCATGGCGCCCGTGATCGAGGCCGTGCGCGTGCCACCGTCGGCCTGGATCACGTCGCAATCGAGGTGCAAGGTGCGTTCGCCGAATGCCTGCAAATCGAAGGCGGCGCGCAGCGAGCGGCCGATCAGGCGCTGGATTTCCTGCGTGCGGCCCGACTGCTTGCCGCGCGCCGCTTCGCGGTCCATGCGCGTATGCGTCGAGCGGGGCAGCATGCCGTACTCGGCCGTCAACCAGCCCTGGCCCTTGCCCTTCAGGAAACCCGGCACCTTGTCTTCGATGCTGGCGGTGCAGATGACCTTGGTGTCGCCGCACTCGATCAGCACCGAGCCTTCGGCATGCTTGGTGTACTGGCGGGTGATGCGGATGGCGCGCAGCGCATCGACGGCGCGGCCGCTCGGGCGGGATTCGAATGTCATGGGGGATGTCCTGTGTGATTGGGGTTGCGGCAGCGATTCTACCACCGCGCGCCCGTCTATTTGCGGCCATGCAACAGCGCAAGGCGCAATGGCGGGCGGCGCACACATGATCCATACAATCCTGCCCCGCCAAACACAATTTTCTTTACAATGCCGTAAAACGCACACTATTCAGCAATTTTCAGGCCATAGGGCACTTCGGTCCTGTTTTGCGGCGCGGGCGGTATTGCCTGCGCTGGCTGATTAAGTGTATAAGTGACTGTATACAAGACCAAATCGGGGAATCCTTTGAGCATTTCAAGCATGACAGGCTACGCGGTTGCCACCAGCGAAGGTGCTGCAGGCACACTGACAATTGAAATCAAGAGCGTCAACTCGCGCTTTCTCGACCTGCAATTCCGGATCAACGACGATCTGCGGGCCCTGGAGCCTGATTTGCGCGCCGCCGTCATGTCCGCCATCACGCGCGGCAAAGTCGAGGTACGCCTGAGCTTTGGCCGCAAGGCCGCGACGGCCGGCACGCAGGCGCTGAACCTGCCCCTGCTGACCGAACTGGCGCGCCTGCAAAACGAAGTGGGCCAGCATTTTGTCTCCGCCCCCGTCATGACGGTGGCCGAACTGCTGCGCTGGCCTGGCGTCATCGAAGAAGCGCAAGTGGGGCAGGAATCCTTGCAGGCGGACGTGGGCGCGCTGACCAAGCGCACCGTGGCCGCCTTCGTCGACAGCCGCAAGCGCGAAGGCGCGGCGCTCGAAGCCGTGCTCGTGTCGCGCATCGAGGCGATGGAAGCCATCGTCAAGCGCATCACGCCATTGATACCGCAAGTGGTGGCGGCTTTCCAGCAAAAAGCCATCGAACGCATGCAGGACGCGCTGGGTCTGGCCAGCCAGGGCTCGAATTCGGCCCTGTCGCGCCAGGACGCCATGGAACGCATCCGCCAGGAAGTGATCTTGTACGGCATCCGCATCGACGTATCGGAAGAACTGGCGCGCCTGTCGGCCCACCTGGGCGAAACGCGCCACATCCTCACCAAGGGCGGCCAAGTGGGCAAGCGCCTCGACTTCATGATGCAGGAACTCAATCGCGAAGCCAATACCTTGGGCGCCAAGGCGTCCGTCAAGGAACTGGCCGACGCCTCGATGGACTTGAAGCTGCTGATCGAGCAGATGCGCGAACAGGTGCAGAACCTGGAGTAAGCGTCAGCCTGGCCAGGCATCATCCATGCCGGCCGCTTTGGGACTGGCTCGCCGCCTTGCCTCTTGGTAAAATACCGGATTGGGCGCCGCTTGCGCGAGCATCGGCGCCAACAACACGATTATTGAAAGATCCGCATGAGCCACCCTACCGCCTTCTCCGGCAGCCTGTTCGTGGTTGCCGCGCCATCGGGCGCCGGCAAATCGACACTGGTCAACGCATTGCTGGCGCAAGAGCCCGGCATCAAATTGTCGATCTCGACCACCACGCGCGCGCCCCGTCCGGGCGAGCAGCATGGCCGCGAGTACTATTTCACGACGGCGGAAGACTTTGTCGCGCGCGCCGACCAGGGCGAATTCCTGGAATGGGCGGAAGTGCATGGCAATTACTACGGCACCTCGCGCATCATGGTGGAACAGCAAATGGCCGCCGGCACCGACATCCTGCTGGAAATCGACTGGCAGGGCGCGCGCCAAGTGCGCAAGCAATTTCCCCGCGCGGCCGGCATTTTCATCCTGCCGCCGTCGATCGATGCGCTGGAAGAACGCTTGAACAAGCGCGGCCAGGACGAGCCGCACGTGATCACGCGCCGCCTGCTGGCGGCCGGCGGCGAAATCGCACACGCTCCCGAGTTCGAGTATGTTATTATCAATGAAGAGTTTACGGTCGCTTTGTCCGAACTGAGCGCGATCGTGAGAGCGGCCCGTTGCCGGTTTGCGCAACAAGCGGCCCGCAACGCATCGCTATTCGCCCAGCTGGGCCTGCACGCAGAATAATCGTCTCTGCACGCCAGTTCACACAGCACCACGCACACAAATTTAGGAGTTACTATGGCCCGTATCACAATCGAAGATTGCCTGAAGCAGATCCCTAACCGTTTCCAGCTGACCCTGGCTGCGACCTATCGCGCACGTCAGTTGTTGCAAGGCCACACCCCCAAGGTGGAAGCCAAGGACAAGCCTACCGTTGTCGCACTGCGTGAAATCGCTGCCGGTAAAGTCGGCATCGAAATGCTGAAAAAGGTCCCGATGTAATTGGGAACCCGCGTGCCGGAACAGTGCTGACCCCTGGTTCTACCGTATCCTTTATTCACACTGTGAAGCAACGCGACGTTTTATGAGTCTGACCCCAGCCGACACGACTTCCGCAGCACTGCCGCCCCTGGCCCCGCGCCAGGCGGCAAAATCGCAGGGCGCTTCCGCGCCCGGCACCGGCACGTCCGGCAGCAATACCCCCGCAGTACCGCCAGCGCCCGCCCTCGGCGTGGCCTCCGTCAGCCATCTGGCCGACAAGCTGGCCGAATACCTTTCCCCTGCCGACCTGAAAAAAGTCAAGGAAGCCTACCGCTTCTCCGACGAAATGCACCTGGGCCAGATGCGCCGCTCGGGCGAGCCGTATATCTCGCATCCGATCGCCGTCGCCGAAATCTGCGCCGACTGGAAGCTCGACGCGCAAGCCATCATGGCCGCCCTGCTGCATGACGTGATGGAAGACCAGGACGTCAAGAAGGATGAATTGATCGAACGCTTCGGCGCACCGGTCGCGCACCTGGTCGACGGCCTGTCGAAGCTGGAAAAGATCGAATTCCAGAGCCAGATCGAAGCGCAGGCGGAAAACTTCCGCAAGATGCTGCTGGCCATGGCGTCCGACGTGCGCGTGATCCTCATCAAGCTGGCCGACCGCCTGCACAATATGCGCACCCTGGACTTCATGACGGCGGCGAAAAAGCGCCGCATCGCCAGCGAGACCATGGAAGTGTACGTGCCGATCGCGCACCGCCTCGGCCTGAACAACATCTACCACGAGCTGCAGGACCTGTCGTTCTCGCACCTGTACCCGATGCGCTACCGCACCCTGGCGAAAGCCGTCAAGGCGGCGCGCGGCAACCGGCGTGAAGTGGTCAACAAGATCATGGAAGCGGTGAAAAGCACCTTGTCCATGGCCGATCTCGAGGCCGACGTCACGGGCCGCGAAAAGACCTTGTACGACATCTATAAAAAGATGCGCAGCAAGCATTTGTCGTTCTCGCAAGTGCTGGACGTGTACGGCTTCCGCGTGGTGGTGGGCAGCTTTGCCGACTGTTACGTGACCCTGGGCACCCTGCACAGCCTGTACAAGCCCATGCCGGGCAAGTTCAAGGATTACATCGCGATCCGCAAGCTGAACGGCTACCAGTCGCTGCACACGACCGTCATCGGCCCGTACGGCACGCCCGTCGAATTCCAGATCCGCACGCAGGAAATGCACCGCACGGCCGAATCGGGCGTGGCGGCGCATTGGCTCTACAAGAGCGGCGAATCGAACCCGTCCGACCTGCAGCAGCGCACGCATGCCTGGCTGCAATCCCTGCTCGACATCCAGCAGCAGACGGGCGACTCGGCCGAATTCCTCGAACACGTCAAGGTCGACCTGTTCCCCGATTCCGTCTACGTGTTTACGCCGAAGTCGAAGATCATCGCCCTGCCGCGCGGCGCCACGGCCATCGACTTCGCCTATTCGATCCACACGGGCATCGGCGACCAGACCGTGGCCGTCAAGATCAACAACGAAACCTCGCCCCTGCGCACCGAGCTGCACAATGGCGACATCGTGGAAATCATCACCGATTCTTCGTCGCGCCCCAGCCCGACGTGGCTGTCGTTCGTGCGCACCGGCAAGGCCCGTTCGGCCATCCGCCACCATCTGCGCACGATCAACCTGCCCGAATCAATCGCCCTGGGCCAGCAGCTGCTGTCGCAGGCGCTGCACACCCTGAACATCGACGCCGACCTGCAAGCACCACTGGTCGAACGCCTGCTCAACGAATCGAGCGCCAATTCCATGGACGAGCTGTACGCGGACATCGGCATCGGCAAGCGCATGGCCACCCTGGTGGCGCGCCACATCTTCGGCCTGATCGGCGGCGAAGCGGCCAGCATGCCGGTGGAACACAATAGCGGTAGCGAACTCGACCCCGTCACCATCTGCGGCAGCGAAGGCGTCTCCGTGCAACTGGCGCCATGCTGTTTGCCGATCCCGGGCGACCAGATCATCGGCCAGCTGCGCCGCGACCAGGGCTTGCTCGTGCACACGAGCGACTGCTCGCAAGCGAAACGCCAGCGCGCCAAGGAACCGGACCGCTGGATTGCCGTGCGCTGGGGAACCGAACTGAACCGCCGCTTCGACTGCCGCATCAAAGTGCTGATCAACAGCGAACGGGGCATCCTCGCCCGCGTGGCCGCCGAAATCGGCGAATCCGACGCCAACATCATCTATGTGGGCATGGACGAAGACAAGGACAACGTCCTCGACCAGCTGCGCTTCACCGTGCAAGTCAAGGACCGGGTCCACCTGGCCGCCCTGCTGCGCAATGTGCGGCGGGTAGCCGGGGTCAACCGCATCCTGCGCGAGCGTAACTAGCCTTGGGGTCAGACCCGCCGGGTCTGACCCCAAGCTTACGCCTGCGGCTGATCTCCGCGTTCTGCAACATGTCGTAAAAAATCCTGATCACCAAGTGCAAATTAGGCATTGATACTGGCACGCAACTGACTCAAATCTCTCAACGACCAATCCCGTTGAAAAAGTTCGCGATAGGCAGCCTGTGCTTCCACCTGACTTCTCCCCAAACGCCAATACAGCGGATGTGCAGTCACCGGGCTATCATGCTCGCCACACGCGTTACAACGATAGCTGGACCAACGATACGCTCCTGGCAAGTCAACCATCCCAGCACGAACCGGATCGAGTTCGATATCACGCTGACAAACCAGCAGGTATAACGCATCTTGCACCAGGCAAGACTTATAACGGCCATCCCATATGCTTCCAGTCCTTCCGTAACGCCAATTGAAGTATTGCGCATACCGCTGCGCCAGCGATTTCATTAAACCAGAGGGAATAGTGGAAGTGTCTGCTGACAACAGCAAATGCACATGATTAGTCATGAGTACATAAGCATGGATTCTGCATGGATTCGCTTTCAACGCCTGGCTCAAATAAGACAAATATCGCAGGTAATCATCGGCATCAAGGAAACATGCTTGCCTGTCCGCCCCTCGCTGCACTACATGCAAGGGCATTCCAGGCAAAAACAAGCGCGCGGTGCGAGCCATGGCAGCTCCTCACAAAAAAGGAGCCTTCATTTTGGCGGAACACGCCGCTTGCCACCCTGCGTCACCGCAAACTACCCCTCCCCCGGCGCAGGATACGTCACTTCCAGCAACTCCAGTTCCTGCTCGCCCAGCGGCGTGTTGAGGGTGATCACGTCGCCTTCGCGTGCCTTGGTGATGGTGCGGGCCATGGGCGAGACCCAGCTGATCTTGCCGTTCAGGGGGTCGAATTCGTCGATGCCGACGATGGTGATGGTGTGCGTTTCGCCGTCGCTGGTGCGGTAAGTTACCGTGGCGCCGAAGAAGACCTGGTCGTTGCCATGGTGCACGCTGGGGTCGACGATGGCGGCCAGGTCCATGCGTTTGGTGAGAAAGCGGATGCGGCGGTCGATTTCGCGCAGTCGCCGCTTGCCGTAGATATAGTCGCCATTTTCCGAACGGTCGCCATTCGACGCCGCCCAATGGACGATGCGCACCACTTCCGGACGGTCGACGTCGATCAGCTGCAGCAGCTCGTCCTTGATGCGCTGGTAACCGGCCGGCGTGATGTAGTTCTTGGCGCCGGCGGGAATGGCCAGCGCCAGCGCGGCCGCTTCTTCATCGTCGTCGTTGTCGGATTCTTTTACAAAGGCTTTATTCATCTGTCTATTGTAGCCCCGCCAGGGAGCCACGGGCACACGGGATGCGGGGGCAAGCGGGCTTTTTTGACGTATCATCGTGGCAATCGCGGCAAACCTGCGCCGCACACGGAGACGGATGAAAAAATTCTACAGAGTCAGGCGCTGGCTGTTCGCGCCGCTGGTCTACCTGGCCGCCATCTTCCTGCTGATCGAGGAATGGCTGTGGGCGACCGGGGCCCGCATCATGCAGGTGATCGCGCAATTTCCGCCCCTGCATGCGCTCGAAGCGTGGATCAGGCGCCTGCCGCCGTACTGGGCGCTGGCCATCTTCGTGCTGCCGGCCGTGCTGCTGTTTCCCGTCAAGCTGCTGGCCCTGCTGGCGATCGCGCGCGGCCATGCGTTTTCCGGCATCGGCGTGATCGTCATCGCCAAGCTGGGCGGCGCGGCCGCCGTGGCGCGCCTCTACAGCCTGACGCGCCCTACCCTGTTGAATTTGCCGTGGTTTGCGCGCTGGCATGGCTTGTTTATGGAAACCAAGGACCGCTGGATCGCCCGCCTGCGCGCCACGCGTCCATGGCGCCGAGTCAGCCGGCTGTCGGCCGCGCTGGGCCGCGCCCGCCGTGCCTGGTGGCAGCGCTTGCGCAAAGGCACGCCAGGGCGCCATAATTCCCGCCCTGCCAGGGTGCTGCGCCGCTTCGCCGCCTTCTGGCGCGCCCGCCGCTGATGAAGAAAGCCAACGCCATGCACGACACTCCCCGGCTGGCGCCCGCCATGCGCGCGGCGGCGCCGGAAATCTACCTGTACGATACGGCCAGCTTGCAATTGCTGGACGCCAACGATGCCGCCTGCGACAACTTGCAGTACGCGCGCAAGGAATTGCTGGCGATGACGCCCTTCACGCTGGCGCCGCAACTCGACGCGCAGCAGCTGACTGCCGTGCTGGCCACCCTGGACGACAGTATCGGCGCGCAAGCCCGGCTGCACGTGCAGCAGCGCCGCCGCGATGGCAGCCTGTATTCGCTCAGCCTGCAGTTGTCGCGCGCCAACCGCCACGGCCGCGCCCTGATCCTGGCCGAGGGCGAAGACTTGCGCACGCCGCAGGCGACGGCCGCCGCCCTGGCGCAAGTGCAGTCGCGCTTCAACGCCATCGTCTCGAATACGCCGGGCCTCGTGTACCAGTTCTGCCTGCATGCGGATGGCCGCGCCGCATTCCCCTACCTGAGCGACGGTTGCCAGGCCTTGCTGGGCCTGAGCCCGGCACTGCTGCACGCGCGCCCGGAACTGTTTTATCAATTGATCCTGGCCGACGACCGCGCCTCGTATCTGGAATCGATGCAGGCGTCGAAAAACGCCTTGTGGAGCTGGAACTGGGAAGGCCGCATCTGGATCGATGCCTGGAAGGACGTCAAATGGATCAACCTGCGCTCCACGCCGCGCGCGCTGGCCGACGGCACGGTGCAGTGGGAAGGCATCATGACGAATATCACGGAAAGCCGGCTCGAGCAGATCGAAGTGCGCCAGTCGCGCGCCCGCCTGGCCGAGCTGACTGCGCATATCGACAAGGTCAAGGAGCACGAACGCACGCGCCTGGCGCGCGAACTGCACGATGACCTGGGCGGCAATTTGACGGCCATCAAGATGGCCTTGGCCATGCTGGCGCGCCGCCTGCCGCCGGACGACCTGCAGTTGCAGGAAAAGGCCGACTATGTCGACGCCCTGGTCGACCGCAGCATCGATGCCGTGCACCGCATTTCGCTGGACTTGCGCCCGTCCATGCTGGACCTTGGCCTGGTCGCCGCGCTGGACTGGCAAGTCAAGGAATTCGCGCGCCAGGCCGGCATCGAGTGCCAGTTCATTTCGAACCGCCAGCACATCGAACTGGAGCTGGACCAGGCAACGAGCCTGTTCCGCATCGCCCAGGAAGCGCTGACGAATATCGCCAAGCATGCGCAGGCGAGCAAGGTCAGCGTGCGCCTGGCCCGGCAGCGCCAGCATATCAGCCTGTCGATCGCCGACAATGGCGTCGGCATGCGCCTGTCCGACCGTGCCAAGCCGCAATCGTTCGGCATCCGCGGCATGGCAGAACGGGCCAGCGCGCTGGGCGGCACCCTGAGCCTGATGGATGGGCCGGGCGGCGGCACCATCCTGAGCATAAAAATCCGGCTGACCACGGCGCGAGAGGCGATAATAGCGGCTGCAGCCAGTGCGCCAGCGCACAGCGGGCCGCCGCCAGACGCGGCCTAGTGGGTGAATCAGATAGGAAACAACGCAGTCATGAAAGAAAAAGCCACCATCCGGGTATTCATCGCCGACGATCATGCGATCGTGCGCGAAGGCTTGAAGCAAATCCTCGCCGATACGAAGGACATCATCGTGGCCGGCGAAGCCGAAAATGGCCACGACGCCATCAAACTGTTCCGTGGCTCGAAATGCCAGGTGTTGCTGCTAGACATCTCCCTGCCCGACCGCAGCGGCATCGAGGTGCTCAAGCAGATCAAGAAGGAAAAGCCGGAACTGGCCGTGCTGATGCTGTCCATGCACCGCGAGGACCAGTACGCCATCCGTTCGCTCAAGGCGGGCGCGGCCGGCTACCTGACGAAACAGAGTGCGCCGCGCGAACTGGTCACGGCCATCCGCCAGGTGGCGCAGGGCCTGAAATACATCAGCGCCTCGCTGGCGCAGGAACTGGCCAACACGGTGGGCGAAGACCACGAAACGGCCTTGCACGACACCTTGTCTGACCGCGAATACCAGACCCTGGTCATGATTGCCTCGGGCAAGGCGGTAGGCGCCATCGCCGAGGAGCTGAAATTGTCCGTGAAAACCGTCAGCGAATACCGTGCCCGCTTGCTGGTCAAGATGAAACTCAAGAATAGCGCCGAACTGACGCACTACGCCATCCGCAACCAGCTGGTGGATTGACGCAAAGCGGCATGCCCGCTGGCATCGGGCGAATTGGCAGGACTTCTCCTTGCTTCTCGCACAATAAGTTCTTTGCCAACTCGCATATCATGAGGATAATGAGAAATATCTGAAAAGGCTGTGCCTACATGTCCAGTAAATTGCCATCTTCTCCAGCAAGCGCTCCCGCTGGCGCCACGAATACCGCCGCCGCGATGAACCCGGCCGATATCGCCCGCGAAGCGTTTCGCCGCCTGGCCACGCGCCGCATCGCCCCGACACCGAGCGCCTACCGCGATATCTACAATGAAATCGCCGGCATCAGCGAACCGGCGGACAGCGCTGGGGCGCCGGGTGCCGTGCTGGCAGCGAGCGCACCCACGGAGAGTGGCGCGGAAAACGTCCTGACGCAATTCGCCGCCAAGATGAGCGAATCGGCGGGCGAACTGGGCGACTTTGGCAAGCGTTTCCAGCGCGCACTGAAAGCGCGCGACTGGGACAGCTATGCGCGCACCCTGGCGCAGCTGGCGGAGAAACAGGTCAAGAAAGGCGGCGGCATCGAATTGCCGCCCCTGCCGGACGGCGAACAGACGCGCACCCTGCGAGAATTGCTCAGCCGCACCCTCGGCTTTGCCGTCGCCACCTTGCTGACGGGCACGCCCGCGCTGGTGGAAGAGGCCGAATCGCTGGGCGCGGCCATCAAGCAAGCCCATACGGAAGAAGCGCTGAACGAAGCGGCCCTGCGCCTGAAACAGCTGTGCTACCAGATCGAACTGAAAAGCGGCGACACGGCCGAGCAGCAAGAATTGCTGCTGCGCCTGTTCAAGTTGCTGCTCGATAACGTCAGCCAGTTGCTCGACGACGACAGCTGGCTGCGCGGCCAGGTCGATGCCGTGCAAAACCTGATCGCCGGCCCGCTCGACCAGCGCGCGCTGGAAGACGCCACGCGCAGCCTGAAGGAAGTCATCTACAAGCAAAGCCAGCTCAAGCACAGCCTGTCCGACGTCAAGCTGACGGTCAAGAACATGATGATGACCTTCATCGACCGCCTGGGCCAAGTGGCGGCCAGCACGGGCGACTTCCATGAAAAGATCGGCGGCTATTCGGAAAAGATCAGCCAGGCGGAAAATATCAGCGAACTGAACAGCGTTCTCGACGAAGTCTTGCGCGAAACGCGCATGGTGCAGAACGAGGCCTTGCGCGCACGCGACAAAATGGTGCTGGCGCGCCAGGAAGTGCAGGATGCGGAACAGCGCATTCACACCCTGGAAGCGAAGCTCCAGCATATGAGCGAACTGGTGCGGGAAGACCAGTTGACGGGCAGCCTGAACCGCCGTGGCCTGGATGACGTGTTCGAGCGCGAGACGGCCCGCGCCGACCGCCGCGGCACGCCGCTGTGCATCGCCATGCTGGACCTCGATGACTTTAAGCGCCTGAACGACACCTACGGCCATCTGGCCGGCGATGCGGCGCTAAAACACCTGGTAAAAATCGTCAAGGAAACCCTGCGCTCGATGGACGTCATCGCCCGCTTCGGCGGCGAGGAATTCCTCATCCTGCTGCCGGAAACGACGGTCGAGGCGGCCTCGTCGACGATGACACGCTTGCAGCGCGAGCTGACCCGGCATTTCTTCCTGCACGACAACGAAAAAGTCTTGATCACCTTCTCCGCCGGCGTAGCCCTGCGCCTGCCCAATGAAGATCAGGCCGAGCTGGTCAAGCGCGCCGACCGCGCCATGTACCAGGCCAAGCAGACGGGCAAGAACCGGGTGGTGGTGGCGGACTGAACCACTACATACGGTACGCGCCAACGAAAATGCCGCTCATCGAGCGGCATTTTGCATTCCGGCGCCACTGGGGCGCCTGGCGCGAGCATCAGCGGTACGGATGCTCGTCAGCAAAGAAATCGATCAAGCCGCCTTCGTGCTCGATCAGGATGGATTTGGCAACGATGCCCTCGCGCGCCATTTCGGCAGCGATATCGCGTGCGCGCCACTGCGTGGGGATGATGACCACGTCGACGGGTTCTGTTTTCAGCACGTCGCGGTAGACGATTTGCTGGCCCAGGCTCGGCACAAAGGTGCCGGCTTTGTCCGGGTCGGAATCGACCACCAGCGGGAAGCGCTGCGCGTCGGCGCCGAACTGGTGCATGAAGGCGGCGGCCTTGCCTGTGCCGCCCCAGATGGCCACGCGCCGGCCGCCGGCAGCCAAAGTGTCAAGCTGGGCGGCAATATTCTTGCGGCTGCGCTGGGCAGCAAGAGCAAACGCATTGCTGTGGCGCGCCTGCTCGCGCAGGGCCTTCGGAATCTGCAGGCGCACCAGCGCATACACGACTTCGCCGTCATAGCCATGCGCCAGTTGCACCACCTCGCCTGCGCGCTGCATCAGGGTACGGAACGATTCCGTCGTGAAGTGCGACATGTGTTCATAGAAGAAATCGGCAAGGCGGCCCGTGGCGAAGACCCGGTCGATGCACGGCACTTCGGCAAACAGCCAGCACGGCTTGTCCGAACGGGAGGCGGCCCACGCCATCTGCTCCACCAGCGCGGCCGGATCGGTCAGGTGCTCAAGCACATGGCGGATCACCAGCGCATCGGGCGCGAACTCGGGCAGGTCCTGCAGCGGCTGGAAATAGCGCGCGTGAAACTCCACGCCGCGGCCCGTTTCCGGCGTGGCGTTCGGGTCGAAACCGATGAAGCGCCCGTGCTCGCTGCGGGCATCGGCCAGCGCGCGCACGAAATGGCCTTCGCCGCAACCGATGTCGATCACCGTGGGCGAGTCAGGCAACTGGGCCAGCAGCACGTCGCGCGTGTCGGCCAGGTGGCCTTTCCATATCCCGCCCTTGTTGAACATGCGGTTAGGATTGTTTTGGTAGGGAATGGCGTCATAGGAAAACGCGCGGTTCCACACGTGCGTGCACTGCGGGCACTGCACGAAATCGTGCGGCTGCACGGCCATCGCCTGCGCTTCGGCCGCGCTGGCCGGCCAGCCCAGGGTGGCCAGGGCTTGCTGGCCACCATCAAAAAACGCCGCCGCCACCGTGTGGGCGCAGACCGGGCACACGGCCGGGAGCAATTGCTGTTTCATGCGAAGATCACTTTCTTGAAGTAGGCGATGGTTTCTTTCAAGCCATCATGCAGGCTCACCGTCGGTTCCCATTCCAGGGCGGCGCGCGCCTTGGCGATGTCGGGCTGGCGGCGCACGGGGTCGTCGGCCGGCAGGGGACGGAAGACCAGTTCGCTTTTCGATTCCGTCAGGCGCAGCACCAGTTCGGCCAGTTCACGGATGGTAAATTCGGCGGGATTGCCCAGGTTCATGGGGCCGATTTCCTTGGTCTGGTTCATCATGCGTACCATGCCTTCGATCAGGTCGTCGACATAGCAGAACGAGCGCGTCTGCTGGCCGTCGCCGTACAGGGTGATCGGGTCGCCCCGCAGCGCCTGCACGATAAAGTTGCTGACGACGCGGCCGTCGTTCGGATGCATGCGCGGGCCATAGGTATTAAAGATGCGCACGACGCGAATATCCACGGCCGACTGGCGGTGGTAATCGAAAAACAGGGTTTCCGCGCAGCGCTTGCCCTCGTCGTAGCAGGCGCGCGGACCGATCGGGTTGACGTGGCCCCAGTAATCCTCGCGCTGCGGATGGACTTGCGGGTCGCCATACACTTCCGAGGTGGACGCCTGCAGGATGCGCGCGCGCTTGCGCTTGGCCAGGCCCAACATGTTGATGGCGCCCAGCACCGAGGTCTTGGTGGTCGAGCTGGGGTCGTTCTGGTAGTGCACTGGGCTGGCCGGGCACGCCAAGTTGTAGATGCGGTCCACTTCCACGTACAGCGGCAGCCAGACGTCGTGGCGCAGCAGCTCGAAGCGCTTGTGGCCCAGCAGGTGGCGGATATTGTCCTTGCTGCCCGTGTAGAAATTATCCACGCACAGCACATCGTGGCCGTCGGCGATCATGCGGTCGCACAGGTGCGAGCCGAGGAAGCCGGCGCCGCCGGTAATCAGGGTGGTACGAGCCATCATTGTTCTCCTGCGTTATCAATCACAGCCATCCGCGCCTGCCACATACCCCACATGGCGTCTTCGAAATGGCGCGCAAAACGGGGCGCGTCGTACAGGGGCGAGGCCAGCACCTGCTCGCGCAAGCCGCCGCGCAGCGCCGCCAGCTGCGCCAGGTCGCCCGCTTTCTTGGCTGCAATGGCCACATAGTCATCATCGTTCGTGGCAACCCAGTCCGACAAGCCCGCATTGTGCATGATCGACTCGCCCAAGTGCGACAGGAAACGGTCGCCCTTGCGCGTGACGATGGGCAAGCCCATCCATAACGCTTCCATGCTGGTGGTGCCGCCCGGATACGGGAAGGGATCGAGCACAATGTCGGCCTGTTGATACGCGGCCAGTAACTCCTGCCGTGACGATGGGCCTTCCAGGCGCAGGCATTCGGCGCCGATGCCAAGGACGGCAAAACGCGCCATGGTGCGGCTGCGAACAGCGGCGTCGGCCAATTGCGGTGTTTTCAGGAACAATCGCGAACCCGGCACGGACTGCAAAATCCTCGCCCATACGGCCACCACGCCATCATTCATCTTGTTCAGCTTATTGAAGCAGGCAAACGTAACGTAGCCATTCTCGAGGGCTGGCAAAGGAGTGACGGGAATATCGAAGGCCGGCGGGCTGAAGCACAGATAGCTGTCCGGCATGTGCCATAGGGTTTCCGTGAAGGCAGTACTCTCTTCCAGCGGCGCGACAAAGCGGTCGCCCAGCAAATAATCCATCTGCTGCACGCCCGTGGTGGCGAAGTAGCCGAGCCAGGTCGCCTGCACGGGCGCGGGCCGCCAGGCAAACAGCGGCAAACGGTTTGCCGCCGTGTGGCCAGCCAGATCCAGCAAGACGTGCACCCCATCGGCCTCGATCATGCTCGCCGCGGCCTCTTCCGTCTTGTCAAAAATGGGACGCCAGGCGGAAAAGTGAGGGGCGATGCGATCCGTCAAATCGTCCACCACCATGGCCGTGGGATAGGCGATCAGTTCGACGCGCCGCTGGTTGAGCGAGGCGAGTATGCTTTCCAGAAAGTAACCGACAGGATGCTGGCGCAAGTCCCCGGAAACGATGCCGATACGCAGGCGCACGGCATCCTTGCGGCAGGACCATGCATTAAAAGGCTTGCTGACATACGATGCCACGGCCTTGCCATAACGCCGGGCCTGCTCAAAGTAGCGGCTGGAGTCATTGCTTGCGCTATAACTTTGCAGCATTAGCAGATTGCTATGTGCGCTGAAAAAATCTGGCGCCATGCTGATTGCCCTGCGATAGCTGAGCTCTGCAGGGCCCAGCTTGCCCAACTCCTGCAGGACCAGTCCCATATTGTTCTGCACTTCCGCATCGCGTGGCAACAACCGGACCGCCTTCTGCAAGCATGGCAGGGCGGCGCGGAGACGGCTTTGCATCAGCAAGGCCAGGCCCAGCATCTTCCAGCCCAGACCATCGTTCGGCATGCGGCGCGTCAGCGCACGCGCCTCCTTTTCCAGTTCGGCATACTTTTGCTGATCGAACAATATGTTCATGCGCTCGCCAGGTTGCGGCGCTGCCTTGCGCCCCACGTCCATCCGGCCGGACGGTTGCGGCGCGGCCGTATCCGTCCCTGCCTGCATACGCAAAAGTAATTCTTGCTGCAACTGATCGGCGGCCAGGCTATCGAGGCCGTGCTGGCGGCCCAAGGTCAGCATCTGTTGGGCTGTGGCATGCTGGCCTGCCAGTATCAGCGCCTCTATATAGTCGAGCCAGCTGCTGGCTTGATCAGGATGGGCACCCAGCACGACCGCGAAATAAGGTACGGCCGCCGCAGCGTCGCCGACACGCATCGAGAGCAGGCCAAGTTGTCTGTTCGCAAATGCTTGCTGCGGCGCCAGTTCCAGCACCGCCAAGAACAGTTGTGCGGCCGCATCCAGTTCATCGTCACGCAAATGCTGCTGTGCCATCTGCAATGCCGCATCGATGGCCTGTGTCACTTCGTGCGCCAGCGGCGCGGCGGCGGAGCTGCTTGAGCCCAGTTCAGTCGTTGTCATAAAAACCCGAGGTTAGGCCACGTAACGCTGCCACGGCAGCCATGGCAGGCGGAATGTGCAATATGGAAACAATATTACCAGCTGCGCCACGGCCCAAGACGACGAGCATGAGGGGAAAGGGGGGGCTTATAGATGCTTTACCGAATGGCGATGCCAGCCAGCCCGGCCTGCCAAGCGGAAAACAGCGGCATAAAAAAGGCTGAAATAAATATTTTTTCACCCTCAAGTTTTGTTTTTTCCTGCCGTCTAGCGTGCCGCACCACGGAAAAATGAGGGTAAAAAAATAAAATAAAGAATGTTTTTCCCCATCAACTTTTTCAGCCTGCCACCGATAAACATTACAACGACGGTTTGATTGCTTCAAAGTACAGAGGCAGACCAACGTGAATAGCACATAGCGCAATGTAATACCTGTCTGGAGAATTAAAATGGCTGCAGTAATTAACACCAACATCGCTTCCCTGAACTCGCAACGCAACCTGTCGACCTCGCAATCGGCCTTGACCACCTCGCTGCAACGCCTGTCCTCCGGTCTGCGTATTAACAGCGCCAAAGACGATGCCGCCGGCCTGTCGATTTCCGACCGCATGACGTCGCAGATCAACGGCATGACGCAAGCCACCCGCAACGCCAATGACGGCGTATCGCTGGCGCAAACGGCCGAGGGTGCACTGTCGAGCTCTGGCGACATCCTGCAACGTATCCGCCAACTGGCCGTACAATCGTCGAACGCCACCAACTCGGCCAGCGACCGCCAGGCGCTGCAAACCGAAGTCGGCCAGCTGAACTCGGAATTGAACCGTATCGCCCAAACCACCTCGTTCAACGGCCAGGCTTTGCTGGACGGCACGATGGGTACGGCCAACTTCCAGGTCGGCGCCGATGCCAACCAATTGATTTCGGCCAATGGCGCGAACTTCCTGACCAGCACCTACGGCAACAACCGCGTGGAAAATGCTGCCGTACAAGCGGGTTCGACCTCTTCCGCCGCTGCCGGCGCGGTCAAAATCTCGGGCAAGTTCGGTTCCGCTGATGTTACCACCACGACCGCATCGACGGCAAAATCCGTTGCCGCCGCCGTCAACGCGAAAACCGCCAACACCGGCGTAACCGCCGAAGCCCGCACCGACGTCAACCTGGACTTGGGTGCTGAAGCGTACTCGTTCAAGATTGCCTCGGACAATGCAACCGACGTCACCGTCTCGTTCGCCGTTACCGGCGGCGCCAACACGGCTGCCGACTTTGCCGCAGGCATCAACGCCATCAATGCACAAACGGCCAAAACGGGCGTTACGGCCCAGTATGACTCGGTCAGCCAAGGTATCAAGATGAGCAACGCCACCGGCGCCGACATCAAGATCACCAACACGCAGACCAACACCAAGCTGAACGTGGCAACGTACGATGAAAAAGGCGCCAAGGTCACCGCACCAGCGGCATTCAGTGCCGCCGCATCGACCGCCACGGCAGTAGCGAACGGCCGCGTCACCTTCGACGGCGACAGCAGCTTCTCGGTCAACGAGACGACGGCCACCGGCTTGAAACTGACGGGCGGTACGGCTGTCGGCGCCAACCAGGGCTCGACCCTGAAATCGGTTGCCACGCTGGACGTGACCACGTTTGAAAACGCTCAACTGGCACTGAAGATCACGGATGCAGCCTTGTCCACGGTCAACAGCCAACGCGCCCAGTACGGTGCTTTGCAATCGCGCTTCTCCTCGGCGATCAGCAACCTGCAATCGACGACGGAAAACCTGTCGGCTTCGCGCAGCCGCATCGTCGATACCGACTTTGCTGCAGAAACGGCCAGCATGACCCGTGGCCAGATTCTGCAACAAGCTGGTACCGCCATGCTGGCGCAAGCGAACTCGCTGCCAAACGGCGTGCTGAGCCTGCTGCGCGGCTAATCTTCGATTAGCAACGCTACATCGCTGGACTCAGGTTCCCCTGTCGGATTTCTTCGGCAGGGGAATTTTCACTAGGGGAGCAACATGACTATCGACACCATCGCTGCCGCCTCCGCAGCGCGCATCGACAAGAACTACCCATCCGCGGAACCGGCCACCGCGCGCGCGCAGGTGGCACGCAGCGCGAACACCGGCATCGACGCGACGGCCAGCAAAGCCAAGGAACCGAGCCGCGAAGAGCTCGACCAGGCCGTTTCGGAACTGAACCAGTCGCCACAGGTCAAAACCCAGGGCTTGCAATTTTCCATCGACGAAGACAGCCAGCGCACCGTGGTCAAGATCATCGACCAGGAAACGCAAGAAGTCCTGCGCCAGATCCCCACCCGGGAAGCGCTGGAAATCGCCAAGTCCTTTGCTTCGGCAAAAGGCCAGCTGATCAGCCAAAGCGCATAATCCATGCCGACAGCAAGCGCAGGGCCAGTGCAATATAGCAACATAGCAACGGAACCGCGAACAAGGGCCAGCCAGCCACACCTGGACTGGCCCTGTTTTTTAGTGCACTCCACATAACAAAACCCCGCCATTGCGCCCCGCCTGTTCTGCCAGCTGAAAACAAGACCATAAAAGCCCCTCTCAAGTCCTGATTGATTCTGCCGATAACAGCTTATATTAGTGTTTTCCTAGGAGCATGTAGTGGCCATCTCACCAACCTTATCTTCCCCAGGCATCGGCAACAGCACGCTGGACGTCACCGCCCTCATCGATAAGCTGATGACAGCTGAAGCACTGCCCCTGGCATCGTATGACAAGAAAACCGCTTCCTACCAGGCCAAGCTGAGCGCGCTGGGCACGCTGAGCGGCGCCGTGGGCGCCTTCCAGACCTCTCTCTCGGGCTTGAGCAACAGCAATAATTTCCGCGCCGTCTCGGCGATGCCTGCCGACCCTCTGGTGTTCACGGCCTCGGCCGGCGCCAAGGCCGTGGCCGGCAATTACAACATCAATGTCAGCCAGCTGGCGCAGTCGCAAACCCTGACCTCGGCTGGCTACGCCAGCAAGATTTCCACCATCGGCTCGGGTGCCAAGACCACCATTTCCTTCCAGTTGGGCAATGTTACCGGTGGTATCTTCGGCATGAAAGGTACGGCGCTCAGCGGTACCACTTTGCAAAACGGCATCAACAACGGCTCCCTGACCCTGAATGGCACGGCCATTCCCACCGATAGCACGACCAAGAGCACGCGCGCGCTGGCCGAAGCCATCAATGCCAAGAGCAGCACCACGGGAGTGACGGCAACGGCGCAGCCAGCCGCCAGCAGCGCCACCCTGTTCGCCGGCTATGGCAATGTTGCCACCGGTGCCGATGGCACCTATTCGCTGTCCGTCGGCGGCGTCAATATCGTTACGCAAGGCAATGGCGTGGCGGCCGGCAGCGGCATCACGGGCGCCTCGCTCGACACCACCCTGGCCGGCCCGAACGCCGTCTCGAACGCGCTGGCCGAGGCCAACATCACCGTCACCGGCAAGGCTGCCGACGGCACCCTGCAATTTACGCGCGCCGACGGCTCCAACATCCAGATCGAGGAAGTGGTCACGGGCGACGTCAAGGGCGGCATCGGCCATGCGTCCACGGCCACCAACACGGGCTTTAACGTCACCGTCGCCAGTTCCATCACGCTCGCCTCGACCAATGGCAGCCCCATCACGGTGGCCGGCAGCAATCCGGCCGCCGCCGGGCTGACGGCCGGCGCCGGCGGTGCGTATATCGGCAGCGGCTTTACCCAGGATGCGACGCAGGCGACGGGCACGGTGGTCATCGATTCCACGAACAACTCGCTGCAAGGCATCCGCGACGCCATCAACAATGCGGGCCTGGGCGTGACCGCCAGCATCGTTTCCGACGGTTCGGACAAGCCGCACCATCTGGTGCTGAGCTCGTCGAAGTCCGGCGCCAACTCCTCCATGAAGATTTCGCTGAGCGGCAGCGATGGCCAGCCCGCCGACAGCGCGCTGAGCGACTTGCTGTCCTACGACGCGTCTGGCACGCAAAACCTGAAACAGAACAGCGCCGCGCAGAACACCATGCTCAGCGTCAACGGCATTCCCATCACGAACAGTTCGAACAGCATCGACAGCGCCATCGAAGGCGTGACCCTGAACGTGCTGAAGGTGGGCAGCAGCTCGCTGTCCGTGTCCAAGGATACGTCGACGGTCAAGACCAGCGTCACCGCCTTCGTCAAGGCGTACAACGACTTGAACGCGTCGATTGCCAAGATGACGTCCTACAACGCGGAAACCAAGCAGGCCGGCATCATGCTGGGCGACTCGACGACGCAATCGATCCAGTCGCAGCTGCGCAAGCAGTTGAGCACATCGATCACTGGACTGGCAGGCAACCTGAAGACCCTGGACCAGGTCGGCATTACCTTCCAAAAAGACGGCAGCCTGGTACTCGATTCGGCCGTACTGGACAAGGCCATCGGCGCCAATTTCTCCGACGTGGCCGGCCTCTTCTCTGCTCTGGGAAAAACCACGGACAGCAACGTCAGCTTCACCAGTTCGACGGCCGCCACCAAGCCCGGTTCGTATGCGCTGAACATCACCAACATGGCCAGCCAGGGCACCCTGAACGGCACTGTGGCGCTACCAGCATCGACGACGATCGCCAGCGACACTACCTGGAGCGTCACCCTGAATGATACGGAGCCTGCGGCCGCCAAGAACACGGCGACCGTGACCATTCCTGCTGGCAACTATACCCCCGCCCAGCTTGCCGGCATGATCCAGTCGTCGATCAACGGCGTGAAGACCTTCAGTGAAAACGGCGGATCGGTGACGGCTTCGATCGACGGCAATGGCCGCCTGGTAGTGGCGTCCGCCCGTTACGGCTCCGTCTCCAACCTGGCTGTGGCCAGCGTCACGGGCACGGGCGTCGAGACGCTGATCGGCGCCGGCGTCACCCCTACCAAGGGCACGGACGTGGCCGGCACCATCGGCGGCCAGGCCGTCATCGGTTCGGGCCAGACCTTGACGGGCGCGCCCGGTTCGCCTGCCGACGGCCTGAAGATCGAAGTGACGGGCGGCGGCATAGGAGACAGAGGCACGGTGAGCTTCTCGCAGGGCTATGCCTACCAGCTGAACAACCTTGCCGCCGCCTTCCTCGGCACGGATGGCCTCATCACGGGCCGCACCACGGGCATCAACAAAAGCATCAAGGATGTGGCCGACCAGCGCCAGCGCTTTGCCGACAAGCTGACGGGTATCGAAGCGCGCTACCGCGCCCAGTACACGCGCCTGGACGTGACGCTGAGCAAAATGGCGACCACGCAATCGTATTTGACCCAGCAGCTGGCCGCCCTCGCCGCCAACCGTTAAGCCCAATCATCAGGAGAACATATGTTTGGAACCCAACAACGCGGCGTCAATGCCTACGCCAAGGTCGGCCTGGAGACGGGTATCGTTTCGGCCTCGCCGCACAAGCTGATCGTGATGCTGTACGACGGCGCCCTGGTGGCCGTGCTCAGCGCGCAGATGCACATGAAATCGGGCAACGTGCCGGAAAAAGGCAAGTCCATCTCGAAAGCCATCCAGATCATCGACAATGGCTTGCGCGCCAGCCTGGACAAGGACGCGGGCGGCCAGATCGCCGAAGGTCTCGACGCCCTGTATGAATACATGAGCGCGCGCTTGCTGGCGGCCAACATCCACAACGATCTGGCCATGCTGGAAGAAGTGCAGCGCCTGCTGACCGATCTGCGTGAAACCTGGAACGCCATAGGCGCCACCCCCGCCGCCACGCCTGGCGCCGATTTGAAACGTATGCCCAGCCTTGCGAGTGCCTGACCCATGATGACCAATCAAGAAGTCCTGACCACCTACGAAACCGTGCAGACCCTGACGGGCCAGATGGTCACCGCCGCCGCCAATGCCGACTGGGACGAGCTCGAAGCGCTGGAACAGCGCATCAGCACGCATGTGGCGGCGTTGAAGGCGAATGAAGAAAAAGTCGTGCTGGAAAGCGCAGGCCGCCAGCGCAAGGTCGCCCTGATCAGGCAGATCCTGGAAGACGACCGCAAGATCCGCGACCTCACCATGCCGTGGATGGCGCAATTGTCCAAGCTGATCAACAGCACCGGCACCGAACGGCGCCTGGCCAACGCCTACGGCGTCTAAACGCCCACGGGGCAAGGTCACATCATGTTGCCGAAGATGGATGCGATCGGCATGACGCCCTTGACCCCGGTCAAGGTCACGCGGGCGGCCGATGCCGTCGCCGACCCGCGCCAGGCCGAGTTCCAGCGCTCGCTGCAGGGACTCATCGGCAAATCCATGCAGGGGCAGGTGCTGGCCCGCATGGGCGACGGCAGCTTCCTCGTGCGCGTGGCCGGCACGCCGGCCCGCATGCAGCTGCCCGCCGGCGCCCAGCCGGGCATGGAAATTCCGCTGACCCTGATCGGCATCCATCCCCGCCCCTCTTTTCAAATCGGCAACAACCGCGACCAGCCCGCCAGCGCCCTGCTGACGTATGCGGACGCGGAGGCAGAGCCCGACGCGGCCGAAGCGCGCGGCCCCCAGGCCGGTGCCGCCCAGGCCGGCACGCGCGCCAGCAGCACGGCCGCCACCCTGCTCAGCCGTGCGCCCCTGACACCGGCCAATCTGCTGCCCGCGCTGGCAGGCGACACGCCCGCGCCAGAGCTGAGCACCACCGCGCGCGCCATCAGCACGGTGCTCAGCCAGGCGGAAAGCGTGCCCGGCGCACCCTTGTCCCTGGTCGGCAAGACGCCGCTGATGGCCACGCCGGGCGCCGCCCCGGCCCAGGTGGCCCAGAAACTGCAGGATGCGGTCGGCAGCAGCGGCCTGTTCTATGAATCGCATGTGGCCGAATGGGCCGAAGGCAAGCGGCCGCTGGCCTCGCTGCTGCTGGAGCCGCAAATGCAGAAGGCGGCACAGGGCGACATGGCCAGAATGGGCACCGACCTCGCTTCGGCGCAACTGATCAATTTACAGCTGCATACGCACGAACAGGCGCGCGTGCAGTGGCAGGGCGAAGCCTGGCCCGGCCAGAAGATGCAGTGGGATATCAGCAAGGATGCGCCGGAAGGCCAGCAGCACGATGGCCGCGAGGGCGACGAGGAAGCGACGGCCTGGCGCAGCAATGTGCGCTTCCAGTTCCCCCTGCTGGGCGACCTGGCCGCGCACGTGGTCCTGCAGGGCGGCAGAGTGGCGATCCAGTTGCAAGCGGGCAGCGAAGGCAGCGCCGACACCTTGCGCCAGCATGCGGCGCGGCTGGAAGCGTCGCTCGACGCGGCTGGCTGGCCGTTGTCGTCGCTGACGATCGCCGGCAAGCCGGTGGCGGCTGGAGCAGACGATGCTTGACGACACCAAACGCAAGGTGCCGCAGACGGCCGTCGCGCTGGCCTACCAGAGCGGCACGCCGGCGCCCAAGGTGGTGGCCAAGGGCAGCGGCCTGATCGCGGACCAGATCATCAGCACGGCGCGCGAACACGGCGTGTTCGTGCATGAATCGAAGGAATTGGTGGCGCTGCTGATGGATGTCGACCTGGACCGCCAGATTCCGCCCGGCCTGTATCGGGCGATTGCGGAACTGCTGGCCTGGTTATATCATATTGAATCTGCGAATGGCGGACCGATCCCGCCGCCGCCCGACACCAGCGTCAACCTCACCGATACATAGACAGGCATCAATGCAAGCACATATTATGGATTCCGGCCTTGAAAACTGGCATGATTTTGAAGTGGAATCGCGGCGGGAAATCATCGCCTTGCTGCGCAGCATCAGCGAAAAGAACCAGCTGATCCGCATGCTGATCCACGGTGAATCCGATGTGTGCGTCACGTCCATCCTGGAAGTCGATGCCGACCGCAACACCGTCATCCTCGACCGTTCCGTGAATGCCGACCAGAATCGGCGCATGCTGGCCGCCAAGGGCATTTCGTTTGAAACCTCGCTCGACAAGATCCGCATCCTGTTTGCCAGCGCCCTGGTGGAAGAGTGCAATTACGGCGGCACGCCCGCCTTGAAAATTGCCATACCAGAAACACTGATCCGCTTGCAGCGGCGCGAGTACTACCGCATGACGACGCCCGTGAGCAATCCCGTGCGCGTCTCGATTCCCCTGCCGCCCTCGCTCGGTGGCGCCGACACCCTGTTCCCGCTGGCCGACATCAGCTGCGGCGGCATCGCCATCCTCGACAATAAACTGATGCTGGGCGAGACGATCGGCAGGGACTATCCCGGTTGCCGCATCGACTTGCCCGACGTCGGCATCGTCACCGCGACTTTGCAAATTCGCAATTCGCTGGACATGACCCTGCTGAACAACAAGCTGAACCGCCGCCTCGGCTGCCAGTTCGTCGACCTGCCGCGCAGTATGCTCGCGCACGTGCAGCGCTATATCACGCGGCTGGAGCGGGAGCGCAATGCCAGGATGGCGGGGTTGGGCTGATCACAGTTAACCCAAAACGCAAGGGCCGGGGTCGGACCCGGCGGGTCCGACCCCAGTCTTCGTTTTGGGTTCTCAACAGTTAAACCTGCATATTCATGATCTCATGATACGCAGCAACTAACTTATTGCGCACCTGCACTGTCGCCTGGAATTCGATGCTCGACTTTTGCATCGCTACCATCACATCCGACAGGCTGACCTTTTCATCGCCCATGGTAAAGCGCTGCCCCAGCGCCGACGAGGCCTTTTGCGCCCCGCTCACGGAGTCCAGCGCACTCTTGAAGGCATCGGCAAAATTCACCTTCGCCGCCGGCATCTCGGTCTGGATCGCCGGTATTTTCGCCTCCGGCCGCGTGGCCGCCGACTTCAGTTGCGCGATCATCGCCTCGATCCTGCTGCTATCGATACCGCCTGTTTTCACTTTGCCTCCCGATTCTGGTCTATTCTTGCCTGTTGCACCCAGAGAACAAAACCCTGGCTTGCAAGGCAACGACGGGTACAATAACTTCCGTCACATGTTGCCAGGGTTCCACAATACCAGCGCCCACGCCAGCCGCTCGGCCGAGCAGGCGGCAAAAGCGCCTTCTATTTGGACGATTGAAGCGCGTGACAGTGGCGGATAATTCTGCATATCGCCCCCTCCTCCAGTGGAAGCGGCCCCCACTCATTAGCAAACATACGCGCCCCGGAAGGCAATCATGGCTGTAGCCGAAGAAATCGATGTGAACCGCATACCGCCGGAACCGGCGCCTGCCCGCTCGCCCGTGGAGTCCGTGCAAGCGTTCGCCAAGACGCCGATGGGCAAGAATTTCCTGCGCGGCCTGGGCGTGGCGGCACTGATCGCCATCGGCGTGGCCCTGTACATGTGGAACCAGCCGCCTGAATACAAAGTCCTGTTCTCGAACTACACGGACCGCGACGGCGGCGCCATCACCGCTTCGCTGGACCAGCTGGGCATCAAGCACAAGTTTTCCGAAGGGGGCGGCGCCATTCTCGTGCCATCCGAGCAAGTCCACGACGCACGCCTGAAACTGGCCGCGCAAGGCTTGCCGAAAGGCGGCAACGTGGGCTTCGAGCTGATGGAAAACCAGAAGCTGGGTGTCTCGCAATTCCTGGAACAGGTCAATTTCCAGCGCGCCCTCGAGGGTGAACTAGCGAAATCGATCGAATCCGTCTCCGCCGTCGATACGGCGCGTGTCCACCTGGCCTTGCCCAAACCGTCCGTCTTCGTGCGCGAACAGCAAAAACCGACGGCTTCCGTACTGCTGAACCTGCATCCGGGCCGCGGTCTCGACCAGTTGCAGGTGAGCGCCATCGTCCACCTGGTGGCGTCGAGCGTGCCGGAATTGCTGCCGATCAATGTCACCGTCGTCGACCAGGCCGGCACCTTGCTGTCGAACCAGGAAAAGGACAAGGACCGCGCCAACGGCATCAAGAGCCTGGACCCGAACCAGCTGAAGTACGTGCAGCAATTGCAGCAAAGCGTGATCAAGCAGGTCGAATCGATCCTGCTGCCCATCGTCGGCGAAGGCAATGTACGCGCCGAAGCGACGGCCGACGTCGATTTCTCGCAAAGCGAACAGGCAGCCGAAACCTACAAGCCGAATTCGCCGCCGGAAGCGTCCACCATCCGCAGCCAGCAAACGAGCGAATCGACGGGCGCCGGCAATGCCAACCCGTCCGGCGTGCCGGGCGCACTGTCGAACCAGCCGCCAGGCGTGGCAACGGCGCCATTGACGGCCGAGGCGCCTGGTACCCCGGGCGGCGCGCCGACCGCACCGACACAGAAGGAATCGACGACGAATTATGAAGTCGACAAGACCGTGCGCTACGAACAGAAATCCATGGGCGGCCTGCGCCGCCTGTCGGTGGCCGTCGTCGTCAACTACCGCCGCAGCTTCGACAAGGATGGCAAGGTCACGGTCAAGCCGATTTCCCCTGCCGAAATGGTCCAGATCAATAATCTGGTCAAGGAAGCGATGGGCTACAACAAGGAACGCGGCGACAGCTTCAGCGTGGCCAACTCGCCCTTCGACGGCATCGACCGCGCGCCGGAAGGCAAGCTCGAATGGTGGCGCGACCCGGCCAACTTGCCGCTGGCTAAGGAATTAGCGAAATTCCTCATCACGGCCTTGATCCTGCTGTATATCTTCATCAAGATCGTGCGCCCGATGCTGCGCCCCGTGATGCGCAAGATCGACGATTTCGGCGCACCGCCGCCCGTCATTGAGCCGGAACTGGCGAAAACGGACGAAGAAAACGAAGTCCTGCTCAGCGAGGCGGAACTGGAAGAGCTGGAAGAAGATACGGCCCGCGGTTATCGCGAAAACCTGGCCATGGCCAGGAAACTGGCGCAGGAAGACCCACGCGTGGTGGCCAACGTAATCAAAGCATGGATAGGCAATAATGACTGAGACAACGGGACTGCAAAAAGCATCGATCCTGATGCTGGCACTGGGCGAGAGCGAAGCGGCCGAGGTCATGAAATTCCTCGGCCCGCGCGAAGTGCTGAAACTGGGCGCCGCCATGGCCACCATGAAGGGCATCGCGCACGAGCAGGTGGTCGAGGTGCTCGGCGACTTCCGCGCGCAGACGGAACTCAATTCCACCGTCGGCCTCGATTCGGACGAATACATCCGCCAAGTCCTCACCAAGGCGCTGGGCGACGACAAGGCGTCCGTGCTGCTGTCGCGCATCCTGGGCGGCAAGGATGCGTCCGGCATCGAATCGCTGAAGTGGATGGATTCGCAATCCGTGTCCGAACTGATCCGCAACGAGCACCCGCAGATCATCGCCACCATCCTCGTCCATCTGGAACGCGACCAGGCTTGCGAAATCCTCGGCCACTTCACGGACCGCCTGCGCAACGACGTGGTCTTGCGCATCGCCACCCTGGACGGCGTGCAGCCGGCCGCCTTGCGCGAACTCAACGATGTGCTGACGAAACTGCTGTCGGGTAACGAAAACATCAAGAAATCGTCGCTGGGCGGCGTGCGCGCGGCAGCCGAGATCCTGAACTTCATGAGCGGCGAGCAGGAAGGCTCCGTCATGGACAACATCAAGAACTACGACAACGACATGGCGCAAAAGATCATGGACGAAATGTTCGTGTTCGACAACGTGATCGATATCGACGACCGCGGCATCCAGTTGCTGCTGCGCGAAGTGCAGTCGGAAATGCTGATCATCGCCCTGAAAGGCGCCTCGCAGGAGCTGCGCGACAAGATCTTCAAGAACATGTCGCAGCGCGCCGGCGAGATGATGCGCGAAGATCTCGAGTCGAAAGGCCCCGTGCGCCTGTCGGAAGTGGAATCGCAGCAGAAACAGATCCTGCAGATCGTGCGCCGCCTGGCGGACGAAGGGCAGATTGTCTTAGGTGGAAAAGGCGAGGATTCGTTTGTCTAATTTCATTCCCAAAGAGCAGCAAACCGCCTACCAACGCTGGGAAATGACCTCGTTTGGCGACGAGCGTCCCAGCGTGGTGGCGGCGCGCAAGCTGCTGGAACCAGATCCCGAGCCCGAGCTCGACCCGTTTGCCGAACTGCACGAGGAAGAGCTGGCCCCGCCGCTCGAATACCCGACGCAGGAAGAGCTCGACGCCATCCGCGAGGAAGCGCGCGCCACGGCCTTCGAGGAAGGCCGCGCGGCCGGCTATGCGGAAGGCCACGCGGCCGGGCATGCCGACGGCCATGCCGAGTCGTATGCGCAAGGCAAGGCGGCGTCTAGCGTGGAACTGGCGCATCTGCAAACCATCGCCGTCGACTTCGGCACGGCCGTGCACCAGGCCGACGAACTGATCGCCAACGACGTGATGGAACTGGCGCTGCAGCTGGCCAAGGGCATGCTGAAAACTGCCTTGCCCGTGCGCCCCGAGCTGATGTTGCCGATCGTGCGCGAAGCCATCGAATACTTGCCAGTGCTGCAACAACCGGCCTTGCTGATGCTCAACCCGGAAGACGCGCAAGTGGTGCGCGACGGCATCGGCGATGAGCTCGACAAGGGCGGCTGGCGTGTCATCGAAGACCCGAGCGTGGAACGCGGCGGTTGCAAGATCGACACGGCCAGCAACCAGATCGACGCGCAGGCGTCTACCCGCTGGCACCGCCTGACGCATGCGCTGGGCAAAGACCTGGACTGGTTGGCGCCGTGAGCGAGCCCGTCAAAGGCCCCACTGCCCATGCGGCGCGCTGGCGCGCCTACCTGAGCGACTGTTCGGCCGTCGTCGGCTTTGTGGAACCGATGCAAATTTCTGGCAGGGTCACGCGCGTGGCCGGCCTGGTGATGGAAGCCGTGGGCTTGCGCCTGGCCGTCGGCGCCGCCTGCACCGTGCCGCTGCCGAATGGCGGCCGGGTCGAGGCGGAAGTCGTCGGTTTCGAAGGCGACCGCCTGTTTTTGATGCCGCAAAGCGACGTCGAGGGCATCGTGCCCGGCACGCGCGTATTTTCCGTCGAACCGGCCATCCCCCGCCCCGGCAGCGTCGCGCATCCACGGCGCCGCCCCAGCGACCGCGCGCGCCACTTGCCCGTGGGCCCGCAACTGCTGGGCCGCGTGCTCGATGGCGCGGGACGCCCGCTCGACCAGCTCGGCCCCCTGCACACGGTTGACAGCGCCCCCATCAATGTACGCCCCGCCAATCCCCTGGGCCGCGCGCCCATCGTCGACACCCTGGACGTGGGCGTGCGCTCGATCAATGCCATGCTGACCGTGGGCCGTGGCCAGCGCATGGGCCTGTTCGCCGGTTCCGGCGTCGGTAAAAGCGTGCTGCTGGGCATGATGGCCCGTTACACGGAGGCGGACGTGATCGTCGTCGGCCTGATCGGCGAACGGGGACGCGAGGTGAAGGAATTCATCGAACAGATTCTCGGCGCCGAAGGCCTGGCCCGCTCAGTCGTTGTGGCCGCGCCGGCCGACACGCCGCCGCTGATGCGCCTGCAAGGGGCCGCGTATGCGACGGCCATTGCCGAACATTTCCGCGACCAGGGGCAGAACGTGCTGTTGATCATGGATTCGCTGACCCGCTACGCCATGGCGCAGCGCGAAATCGCCCTGGCCATCGGCGAGCCGCCCGCCACCAAGGGCTATCCGCCCTCCGTCTTCGCCAAGCTGCCCGTGCTGGTGGAGCGGGCCGGCAATGGCGAGGAAGGCGGCGGCTCGATCACGGCCTTCTACACCGTGCTGACCGAGGGCGACGACCAGCAAGACCCGATCGCCGACTCGGCGCGCGCCATCCTGGACGGCCATATCGTGCTGAACCGCCGGCTGGCCGAAGCGGGCCATTATCCGGCCATCGACATCGAGCAATCGATCTCGCGCGCTGCCCACTCGATCACCACGCACGAGCACCAGCAGCAGGCACGCAAGCTGAAACAGCTGTATTCGCGCTATGAGCGCAGCCGCGACCTGATCAGCGTGGGCGCCTATAGCGCCGGCACCGACCCCGTGCTGGACCAGGCCATCGCCCTGCATGAAAAGATTGAAGCGTTTTTGCAACAGCAAATCACGGAGCGGGTCAGCATGGACGAGAGCTTGGGGCAACTTACCGCTCTATTCGACTGATTAGGACTTGCATAGCGGGAATATAATCAGCCATGGCTTCTCCTTCCCAACTTGCAACCCTGATCGACCTCGCCCAGCGCGAAACGGACGACTGCGCCAAGCGCCTGGGCGCGGCCCTGAAAGCGCTCGATGATTGCCGCCAGAAGCTCGACATGCTGTCCGGCTACCGCGACGACTATGCCAAGCGCTTCGAAGCGAGCATGAGCAGCGGGATCACGCCGATGGCTTACCGCAATTTCCAGGCTTTCATGGTCAAACTCGACAGCGCGATCATGGGCCAGCAGCAAGTGGTCGAGCATGCGCAAGCGCGCAGCGACAATGAAAAGATGCGCTGGCAGCTGGCCGAACGCAAGCGCATGTCGTACACGACCCTGAACAACCGGGCGCAGGAACAGGCGCTAAAGCTGGAAAACAAGCGCGACCAGAAAGCAATGGATGAGCACGCGGCGCGACAAGCCTATTACAAACGCTAAGCAACACTGAGGCAGCATCATGCAAACCCAGCCAACCCCGATTTCCCAGATTATCTCGCCAAACGCCACGCCGGGCGCCGCCAACCGCAGCCAGCCGACCACCAGCGGTGCGGCGGGCGACTTCCAGCGCACCCTGAACCGCCAGATCGAGCAACGCCAGGCCAGCCGCAATATGGCGCAAACGCAGGCAGCAGCGCCGGCGGCGCGCCCCGCCAGCCCGGCGGCCACGCCAGCGCCAGCGACGCCGGCACCCGCCAGTGAAGCGAAGCCGGCGCAAGCGGGCACCGACCAGGCGGCCAGCAACGAACAGCCGTCCACGCCAGCGGCCGAGGCGGCCACACAAGCCAGCGGCGATGGTTCCAGCGCCACGGCCGAGGCCAACGTCCCTGCCGTCCCCGACGCGACAGTCACGCCGCCAGCCGATCCGGCCGCCGAGATGCTGGCCCTCGTGGGCAGCATCCAACTGGCCATCCAGCCGCCAGCGGCCAAGGCCGTGCCGGAACTGCCCGCGCGCGCCAGCGTCAAGGCCGACGGCAAGGGTTTGGCAACGGGGCCGTTGCTGGCAGCCGGCCAGGGTAGCGGCAAGGCCGCCGCCACCGTCATCGCGCAAACGGACGGCGGCGACTTTGCCGACAGCCTGGGCCAGGCCCAGGGCAAGGCGGTCGCCACACCAAGCGCCAGCGTGCCGGCAGGCAAGGCCGAACCGGGCAAGCTGGCCATCGACGCCCAGCTGGCGGCCACCGCCAAGGCGGGTACCGCCGTGGCCGAACCGGTCCTCAAGGAAATACCAGCCGACCTGAGCCGCCTGGCGGCCCAGTTGCAGCCGGGCGCGCTGCAGCAGGCGGCGGCCGCCGTGGCCGTGCCGGCCGACAAGCTGACGGGCCGGGTCGGTACGCCGGCCTGGGACCAGCAACTGGGGCAGAAAGTCGTGTGGATGGCGGCCGGTGGCGATCAGAGCGCCACCCTGACCCTGAATCCGCCCGACCTGGGCCCCGTGCAAGTGGTCTTGACGGTCACCAATGACCAGGCCGACGCCGCCTTCATGTCGGCCCAGCCGGAAGTACGCCAGGCGCTGGAAGCGGCCATGCCGCGCTTGCGCGAAATGATGAGCGAAGCGGGCATCGCCTTCGGCAGCGCCACCGTCTCGGCCGGCACGCCGGAACAGCAAAACAATGGCGAACGCGCCGCCTCGGGCGAACGCCGTGGCAATGGCCAGAGCGGCGGCGCCTCCGGTGGCGAGATCGCCATCGCGCCGGCGACGGGCGGACGCAGCCGGGCCAGCCTGAGTGCCGTGGATACCTTTGCCTGAGGACAATTCGTCGTCCGCAGGCCACAGGCGCGCCCCACGGCATAACTTTTCGTATAAAAACAGCGAGTTGAGGGCGCTTCCGCCCTCTTTTCACTGCATCCTCCTGCGCAGAATTTGCCGATAATGACATAATGGCGTCGTGATCCACTTCCATGCACCCGAGTACCATTGAAAGCAAATCCAAAAATGAAAGCAGATCCGAAAGCAGATGCAGGCCTGGCTCCCGCCGGCGCCTCGAAAAAGAAGCTTCTGATCATAGTGCTGGCCTCCGTGCTGGTGGCCGGCGGCATCGGTGGCGGTGCCGCTTGGTACTTCTTGCATGGCAAGGCCGATAAAGAAGAATCGGCGCCGAACAAGAAAAAACATGCCGCTTCCAAGGCAGGTCCACCCGTTTTCATCCCCGTCGATGCCTTCACCGTCAACTTGCAGCCGGAAAATGGCGAGCAATATCTGCAGATCGCGTTTACCCTGCAGGTGGGCAGTCCGGAAGAAATGGACTCGATCAAGCTGAACATGCCGAAGGTGCGCAGCCGCTTGCTGTTGCTGCTGTCCGGCAAGAAGGCGTCCGAACTCAATACCGTGGAAGGCAAGCAGCAGCTGGCGGCCGAAATCATCAATCAGGTGAACCAGCCGTTCGAGGACAAAGGGCCGGAGCAGGACGTGACGGACGTATTATTTACCGCATTCATCATTCAATAAGCAGCCATGGCCGATAATTTCCTCTCCCAGGAAGAAGTCGATGCCCTTCTGAAGGGTGTCAACGGAGACCAGGACGACGCGCAGGCGCCGGAAGACGTCACGGGAGTTCGTACCTACAACCTGGCAACCCAGGAGCGCATCGTGCGCGGCCGGATGCCGACGTTGGAAATTATCAACGAGCGTTTCGCCCGGCTGCTACGCGTGGGCCTGTTCAACTTCCTGCGCCGCAGCGCCGAAGTGTCGGTCGGGTCCGTGCGCGTCTCGAAATACAGCGAGTTCATCCGTAATCTGGTGGTGCCAACCAATCTGAACCTGGTGCACATGAAGCCGCTGCGCGGCACGGCTCTGATGGTCTTCGATCCGGGCCTCGTCTTCCTGCTGGTCGACAATCTGTTCGGCGGCGACGGACGTTTCCATACGCGCGTCGAAGGGCGCGACTTTACGCAGACGGAGCAGCGCATCATCCTGCGCATCCTCGATATCGTCTTCGAGGCGTACACCAAGTCGTGGGAGCCGGTCTTCCCCGTCGAGTTCGAATATATCCGCTCAGAAATGAACACGCAGTTCGCCAACATCGCCACGCCGAACGAGGTGGTGGTGGCTTCCACGTTTACGGTGGAATTGGGCTCCGTTTCCGGACAAATCCACTTCTGCATGCCGTATTCGATGATCGAGCCGATCCGCGATTCGCTGACATCGAGCCTGCAGGGCGAGGCGCTGGAAGTAGACAAGCGCTGGATCCGCCTGATGACGCAGCAGATCCAGATCGCCGAAGTCGAGCTGGTGGCCTCGCTGGGCACGGCGCGCGTGTCGTTCGATGAAATCCTGAACATGAAGGTGGGCGACATCATCCCGCTGAATATTCCCGAACTGATCGCCGCTACCGTCGATGGCGTGCCCGTGATGGATTGCACGTACGGCGTGTTGAACGGCCAATATGCATTGAAGGTAGAGAAACTCCTCGCCAATGCCGATAACATGAATAACCACTAAACACCTGACAAAACCTGCTGCGCGTCGCGCTTTGCGGCCTGCGATGCTCACCGTGCTCCAGCACGGTTGCGCTTCTTAGCCACAAATCACTGCCGCTCACTACGGTTTTGCCAGGGGTTACAATTAATATATACACTGGCCGCTTGGCGGCCAACTCTGTACAACAGGAGAAACACATGTCTGACAACCAAGACGACCAAAGCGCGGAAGACGATTGGGGCGCGGCCATTGCCGAGCAGGCCAAGGCGGAAGCCGAAGCGCTGCAAAACCAGGCCGCCAATACGGCCAGCGCGGCCAGCGCCGCCGTGTTCAAGGACTTTTCCAAGCAGGCATCGAAGTCGGAAACGCACAACGATATCGACTTCATCCTCGATATCCCCGTGCAGCTGACGGTCGAACTGGGCCGCACCAAGATCGCCATCAAGAACCTGCTGCAACTGGCGCAGGGTTCCGTGGTCGAGCTCGACGGCCTGGCCGGCGAACCGATGGACGTGCTGGTGAACGGCTGCCTGATCGCCCAGGGCGAAGTGGTGGTGGTCAATGACAAGTTCGGCATCCGCCTGACCGACATCATCACGCCTTCCGAACGCATCCGAAAATTGAATAAATGAAGCCTGGCCTGTTGATTTCCATCATGCTGCCGCTCATGGCGGCATGCAGCATTGCGCTGGCTGAAGCGCCAGCCGCGTCCACGCCGGCGGCCAGCGCCGCCAGCGCTTCCGCCGCCGTGGCAAGCGAGACGCCGCCTGCCGCCGCAACGGCGCCAGCAGCTTCTCCGGCTGCCTCGCCTGCCGCCGCCCTGCCCGCCATGCCGCCTGGCGCACCGGCGACGATGGCGCCGGCAAGCTCGGCCGGCAGCCTGCTGCAAACCATCCTCGCGCTGATGTTCGTGCTGGCCCTGCTGATCGGCCTGGCCTGGTTCATGAAACGCTATGGCCCCAAGGTCATGGGCGGCAACAACAAGATGCGCGTCGTCAGCTCGCTCAACCTGGGCGGACGCGAACGCATCGTCCTCGTCGAAGTGGCCGACCAGTGGATCGTCGTCGGCGCCTCGCCCGGCAGGATCAACGCGCTGGCCACCATGCCGCGCCAGGAAGGCGATCTGCCGCAACTGGCCACGGCGCAAAACGGCCCCGCGGCCGCCAATTTTTCCGAGTGGCTGAAACAGACCATCGAAAAACGCAATGGGAAATAAGCAGCAGATGGCGTGGTCCACTTTGAAGACTCCCCTGACCTGGCTGCTGGCGGCCGTTGCCCTGGCCTTGCCGCTGTGGGCGATGGCCCAGCCTGGCATCCCGGCCTTCAACAGCACGCCGGCGCCGGGCGGCGGCCAGAATTATTCGCTGCCGGTACAGACGCTCATCCTGATGACGTCGCTCACCTTCCTGCCGGCGGCCTTGCTGATGATGACCTGCTTTACGCGCATCATCATCGTGCTGTCCCTGCTGCGCCAGGCCATCGGCACGCAATCGGCACCGCCGAACCAGGTGCTGGTAGGGCTGGCCCTGTTTTTGACCCTGTTCGTCATGGGGCCCGTGTTCGACAAGATCTATACGGATGCCTACCAGCCCTATCAGGAAAACAAGATCACCATGCAGCAGGCGTTGGACAAGGGCGTCGATCCCCTGAAAACCTTCATGCTCAAGCAGACGCGCCAGGCCGACCTGGCCCTGTTTGCCAAGATGTCGCGCTCGGCGGCCCTGCAAGGCCCTGAAGACGTGCCGCTGCGCATCCTCGTGCCCGCCTTCGTCACCAGCGAGCTGAAGACGGCGTTCCAGATCGGCTTTGCCATCTTCATCCCGTTTTTGATCATCGACATGGTGGTCGCCAGCGTGCTGATGTCGATGGGTATGATGATGATGTCGCCCGCGACGATCTCGCTGCCGTTCAAGCTGATGCTGTTCGTGCTCGTCGATGGCTGGCAGTTGCTGCTGGGCTCGCTGTCACAGAGTTTTTATTAGGGGAACCAGATGACACCCGAAAGCGTCATGACCCTGGGCCGCCATGCGATGGAAATCACGCTGATGGTGGCCGCGCCCATGCTGCTCGTCGCCCTCATCATCGGCTTGATCGTGAGTATCTTCCAGGCGGCCACGCAGATCAACGAGGCGACCCTGTCCTTCATCCCCAAGCTGGTCGGCATCTTTGTCGCCATCGTCGTGGCCGGTCCGTGGATGCTGTCCGTCATGCTCGACTACATGCGCCAGGTGTTTACGGGCATCCCGAACCTGGTGGGTTAGTGCAGCCACTGTTGCCATGCTGACCCTGTCCAGCATCGAACTCAATACCTGGATCGCAGCATTGCTGTGGCCGCTTAGCCGCATCCTCGGCCTGATCGCGGCCGCGCCGCTGTTTGGCAATGCGGCCCTGCCAGCCAGCGTCAAGGTGACCCTGGGCGCGCTGCTGGCCATGATCATCGCCCCCACCGTGCCGGCCTTGCCGGCCGTCAACCCGATGTCCCTGCCCGGCTTGCTGATCCTCACGCAAGAGATGCTGGTGGGGCTGGCCATGGGCTTTTCCATCCGCATCGTGTTTTCCGCCATCGAAATGGCCGGCGAACTCAGCAGTCTCACCATGGGCCTGGGCTTCGCCTCGTTCTTCGATCCGCAAACCAAGGGCAGGTCGTCCGCCATCAGCCAGTTCCTCGTGATGCTGGCCACCTTGATGTTTTTGACCGTCAACGGCCACCTGGTCTTGCTGGCGGCGCTGGCGGAAAGCTTTGTCAGCCTGCCCATTTCGGCTAGCCCCATCAGTAGCGGCGGTTTCCAGCAATTGGCGGCCTGGGGCGGGGAAATCTTCCGTTCCGGTCTGCAAATTTCGCTGCCCATCATCGCCGCCCTGCTGCTGACCAACGTGGCCCTGGGCATCTTGACGCGGGCCGCGCCGCAGCTGAACATTTTCGGTATCGGTTTTCCCGTCACCCTGGGCGTGGGCTTGCTGGTGATCGGCATGGTCCTGCCCTACCTGGCCACGCCCTTCCAGAACATGTTCCTGCGCGGCATAGAAACGGCGCGTTTGCTGCCGCGCGGCTTTGCCACACGCGACCGGCCACCGCCGCCCGCGCCGCCCAATCCCCTGCGCCCGGCGCCACCGGCGCCGCTGCCTGCCGCGCGCTGATCGCAACGATCAGCCCAGCGCGTGGCGCAGCAGCAGCGCCGACAGCACGAACATGGTCACGCCGATCAAGCCATCGAGCACTTGCCAGGCCCGGGGCCGTGCAAACCACGGCGCCAGCCAGCGCGCACCATAACCGAGCGAGGCAAACCACAGCAAGCTGGCCGCGCTGGCGCCAACGATAAACCAGCCGCGCATTACGCCCGGCTGCTGGGCGCCGATGCTCCCCACCAGCAATACCGTATCCAGATAGACATGGGGATTGAGCAAAGTAAACGCCGCCGCCTGGGCCAGGATGGCAGCCAGGCCGAGACCGTCACCGCCCTCGGCGGCGCGCAACTGCTGCGGCCGGCGCGCGCGCCGCAGCGCTTGCCAACCGTAGACGGCCAGAAAAATGGCGCCGCCCAGCGCCAGCGCGCTGGCCAGCATGGGGCGCTGCCCCAACGCCCGGGACATGCCCAGGACGCCGGCGGCAATCAGCGCCGCGTCCGCCAGCGCGCAAAACAGCACGATGGCGCCCACGTGTTCGCGGCGCAAGCCTTGCCGCAAGACAAAGGCATTTTGCGAGCCGATGGCAACGATGAGTCCCAGGCCCAGGGTCAAGCCCTGGAGAAAGACGGAGAAAACGAGTGGTGTGGTGGCGGTCGAGAGTGTCATGCGGCGATCTTGCCAGCCGAACGAAATGAAGGCAAACTACCTTTTCTACAGCAAGTTAAGGAAAACTTCATTCATGCTCGATTATGCCGCCCTCGCCGCGCTGGCTTCCGTCATCCGCGAAGGCAGTTTCGAGCGCGCAGCGCGCGCCTTGCACGTGACGCCATCGGCCATTTCGCAGCGCATCCGCCTGCTGGAAGAGCGCGTCGGCTGCGCGCTGGTGATACGCGACCAGCCCTGCCGCGCCACGGAAACGGGCCGGCGTCTGTGCCAGCACGTGGACCAGGTGCAACTGCTGGAACAGGATTTGCAGGGCACCTTGCCGGCGCTGGCAGCGCAGGGTATGTCGCGCGCCAGCGTGCCCATCGCCGTGAATGCCGACAGCCTGGCCACCTGGCTGGCGCCCGCCATCGCCGCCTTCGCGGCCGCGCACCCGGTGCTGCTGCAGGTGGCCGTCGACGACCAGGACCATACGGCAGAGTGGCTGCGCAGCGGCGCCGTGCTGGCGGCCATCAGCGCCACGGCCCGGCCGGCTTCCGGCTGCAACAGCCGCCCGCTGGGCGCCATGCGCTACCTGGCGGCCGCCAGTCCCGCCTTCCTGCAGCGGCATTTTGCCCACGGCGTCGGCGCCGCCAGCCTGGCGCTGGCTCCCAGCCTCGTCTTCAATGCCAAGGATGAGCTGCAGGCGCGCTGGGTGCGCCGCCTGTGCCACCGGCACGTGGAACTGCCGCGCCACACCCTGCCCTCGTCGCATGCTTTCGTCACGGCCGCCTTGGCCGGCATGGGCTGGGGCTTGCATCCGCAGGCGCTGATCCAGCCCTGTCTCGACAATGGCAGTCTGGTCGAACTGCTGCCCGCTGCGCCATTGGACGTGCCCCTGCACTGGCATACGGCACGCGCCGCCTCGAGCCTGCTCGATGGCTTGAGCGGCGCCATCCTGTCCGCCGCCCGCACGGGCCTGCTGCCTCCCTGACAGCTGGCGTCAGCGCTGGTCGCTGCTGAATGCGAAGCGCCAGGCGCGCACGTCGACGTTCAAGCGCAACTGGTGATATTTGACCAGGTAGCGCACGCCGACGAGGGCCGCCGCCAGGCCGGACAAAGCGCCGATGCCGAGCGCCCAGCGCGGGCCGAAGGTGTCGGCTACCCAGCCCACGATGGGGGCGCCCAGCGGCGTGCCACCCGCCGAAATGGCCAGCACGATGGCCATCACGCGGCCCCGCATGGCGGGCGCCGTCGACAGTTGCACGCTGCTGTTGACGCTGGTGGTAAACGTTTGCGCGGCGATGCCGATGACCACCAGCATCATGCCGAACAGCCAGTAATTGGGCATCACGGCCGCCAGTGCGCACGCCAGGCCGAACAGCGCGGCCGCGCCCAGCAGCAAGGCCAGGGTGGGCTGGCCGCGCCCCGCCGCCAGCAAGGCGCCGGCCACGGAGCCGCAAGCCATCACGGAACTGAGCACGCCATACTGCCCGGCGCCCGCATGGAAAGCCGTTACGGACATGGTCGACAGGAAGATGGGGAAGTTCAGGCCGAAGGTGCCGATCAGGAACAGCATCAGCAGGATGGCCATCAGGTCGGGCCGCTGGCGCACGTAGCGGAAACCCTCGCCCAGACTGGCGCGCGTGGCCTTCAGGCGCGGCGCGCGGCGCAGCAATTCCACGCGCAGCAGCAACAGCGAACCGATCACGGCCGCAAACGAAACGGCGTTGATGATGAAGACCCAGCCGCTGCCGACGCTGCTGATGAGCAAGCCGGCCACGGCCGGCCCCAGCATGCGCGCCGCATTGAACGAGGTGGAATTGAGCGCCACGGCATTGGTCAGATCTTCCTCGCCGACGATCTCGGCAACGAAGGTCTGGCGCACGGGCGAATCGAAGGCCGTCACGCAACCGAGCAGGAAAGCAAACACATACACATGCCACAGTTGCACGAGGCCGCTGATGCACAGCAAGCCCAGGCCCAGCGCCAGCAATCCCATGGCCGCCTGCGTACACAGCAGCAGTTTGCGCCGGTCGAGCAAATCGGCCGCCATGCCCGTCAGGGGCAGCAACAGCAATTGCGGACCGAACTGCAAGGCCATGACGATGCCGACGGCGCTGGCATTGTGCTGCGTCAATTCGCTGAGCACCAGCCAATCCTGCGCCGTGCGCTGCATCCAGGTGCCGATATTCGACACGAGGGCGCCGCCGGCCCAGATACGGTAATTGGGAATGCGTAGCGAACGGAATGTGTTGTTCATCTGGGCGTGCGGGCTCCTTGCCGAGTGTTAAGGTCTAGCAGTGGATCATTCCGCCAAGCGTTTGAGTAATGCCACCGCATGGTTCAGTTCGGTGACTTCGTCCGGCGTAAGCCGGGTTTCAATGGTGCGCGCCAGCCAGTCTTCGCGCGCGGCGCGGCTGGCCGCGATCCAGGCGCGGCAGCTGTCCGTCAAGGTCAGGATCGTTTGCCGTCCGTCAGCCGGATCGGGCGAGCCCGTCACCATCTGTGCTTCCGTCAAGGCTTGCACGGTGGCGGCCATCGACTGGGGCCGCATGCCTTCGGCGCGCGCCAGGCTGCTGGCCGTGGCCGGGCCGTCGCGCTCGAGACGGCTGAGCACGGATGCCTGCGACATGCTGACGTCCCCCAGGTGCGCCTCTTCGCGCAGGCGGCGCCGCAATTTTCCGATAAGGATGCGCAATTCGCCGGCCAGTTGCAGGACTTGTTCGTGGTCTTCTTGTGTCGTGTGCATGGGAAGCGAAAGTGGATCAACGGCCCCTACTATAACAGATATACAGGTAGACTGCACAGCTTGCCTGAATATCTTGCCAAAGTGACCAGATTGCGGACGCAAAAAAGCCGGGGCCGGAGATGTCCTCCCTGCCCCGGCTTGCCGGTCGTCCTGCCGGTGCCCGTTATTAGCTGATGTAGTTGAACAGTGACAGGCCCGAGATCGAAGTGAACGATTTTTGCGCCGCCTGCAGGGTGATCTGCTGCTGGCTGAACAGGGAAATCGCCTTCACCATGTCCAGGTCCTGCAAGCCCGACAAGGTGCTCGCATATTGCAGGTCGAGGTCGTCGCCGGCGCTGTCGAGGGTATCGAGTTCCTTCAGGCGCGAACCGACTTCCGCGCGCACCGACAGCACGTTGTCGTAGGCCGTGTCGAGCAGGTCGTGCGCCGTGTTCAGGCTGGCCGTCAGGCGCGCCTGCCCCGCGTCACCCGTGGCCGGCTGGCCCAGTGCGCCGATCAGGTTGGTAATCGTGGTAAAGATCGATTCCTTGCTGCTGGGCTCAAGGGTAAACTTGTCCAGGTCGGCTGGCTTGCCCGCGACATTGACTTGCTGGCCGTCAAAGTTGATGGCGTCGCCCGATTTATAGGCCACCGGCACGGCCGGATTCGGAATGGTCTGGCCCAGGGTCACATCCGTCACGGTATAGGTCGTCTTGGCATCCGTGCCCGTGCCCGTCACCTGGAAGTCGATCGAGTACTTGTGCCCCGTCAACTTGGTGGGATCGGTGACGGTGCCGCCGGAAATGATGCCGGCGCCGCCGCGCGTAAAGTTGCCCGGATCGGCCGCCGTGGTGAACTTGCCGTTGCCCGTCAAATTGTTCTCGAACACGGCCGCGCCCGAGTCGCTGGTGGCCAGGTAGCGCGCCGAGCCCACCTGCAGCTCGCGCTGGCCCTGGTCGCCCACGTAGGTGGCGCCGCCCGGCGTCTGGCTGAACGGCTGCGTCGTCGACTTGTAGCCGGAAAACAGGTAGCCGCCCGCATTGTCGGACGTGTTGGCGATGCCCATCAGGTCGGTCAAGCGGCCCTTCAGTTCCGTGGCCAGGCTCTGGCGGTCGATATCCTTCAATGCCGGATTACCGGCCTTCAGCACCAGTTGCTGCACATCGGCGATCAGCGAGGCGGTGCTGCCCAGCGCCAGCTCTTCCTGCGAGAGGAAATTCTTGGCGTTCGAGCGGTTCGTCACGAATTGCGTGTTGATCGATTGCGACTGCGTTACTTCCAGCGCGCGCGACGAGGCGATCGGGTCGTCGGCCGGCGTCAGGTTGCGGCGATTCGCCGACAGCTGCATCTGGGTGCGGTTCAACGCGCCCTGCAGATTGTTCAGCTGTGTGCTGCCCGCGTCATAGATCATTTTGGTACTGATGCGCATGATGCTGCCCTTCCTGATGGCGGCGGGGCGCTATGCGCCGCCGCCTGAATAATTAACGTCCGAGGCCGATGACCACGTCGAACAGGGTACTGGCGATCTGCATGACCTTGCCGCAAGCCTGGTAGGCTTGCTGGTAGCGCAGCAGATTGGCCGCCTCTTCATCGAGGTTGACGCCGGAGACGGCCTGCTGCTGCGTACTGGTTTGTTGCAACAACGCAAGACTGGCCAGGCCGCTGACTTGTACCTCGCGCGTCTTGTTGCCGACATAGCTGACGGTTTCCGCGTACGAGCCCTGGAACGTGGCCTTGCCGCCATCGAGAATATTCTTCGTCTGCAAGCCGGCCAGCAAGGCGGCATTGCGGTTGTCGCCTACGCCGCCCGCGTTCGGCGCGATGGTGAATTTATCGCCCTGCGCGGGCGCGCCCGTCATGTTGAAGTTGATGCCGCCAAAGCTGAAGCTGTCGCCTTCCGTGTACGGGATGTTCGCCGTGCCGGCCGGGTATGTCGTGGTCGCGCCGTTCAAGCCTTTCACCGTCACGGCCTGGCCCGCAGGGAAACCCGACAGTGAAGTGGTCGTCTTGTCATATGTCAAGGTGACGGTGCCCGTCAACGCGTTGCCCGGCGTTAAATACGCCTTGTCCACGCTACCTAGGCCGAGCTTGCCGCTACCCGTGTTGCTGACGGGCGCACCCGTGGCGATCGGCGCACCGGCGGCCAGCTTGTTGCGGTCGGTAATTGCCACAGCCAGGTCGGCAGCGCCGTGGGCGGTCGGCCTGACCATGAAGTTGTCGCCTTCGGCCGCCGCGCCCGTGATCGAGAAATCCACGCCGTCGATGGTTTGCGGCACGGTTTGCGGATATGGGTTGATGGTTGTTTTCGCGCCATCGGTCTGGCGCGTCACCACATAATTGGCGCCGTCATACTTGACGGCATAGTCGCTGGCCGTCAGCTTGGTCGGATCGCTGACCTTGGCCGACACCACGGTCGTGCTGGTCGCATTGTTGCGGTAGTCGGCACCGATGACGGGATCGGGCAACTTGAAGAAGTTGCCCCCCATGTCGCCGTTCAAGTCCTGGCCCAGCTTGTGCTGTTCATTGAAAGTCGAGGCCAGCGCGATGGCGACCTTGCCCAGCGAATTCTGGATGCGGTCCAGACTGCCGCTGCGGAATTCCAGCAAGCCGCCCAGCGCACCGCCGCTCAGGGAACTTTCCGACAGCTTGGTGACGCTCGTGCCCGTCACATAGCCCACGTCCAGGCGGTTCGGGTCCGTCGGCGACGGCGTGGTGGCCAGCTCAAAGTTCTTGTTGCCCACCACCAGCGGCTGCCCCGAGCCGATCGAGACGGTAATCGAGTTGCCGGCGCCAGGCTGAACCGTTGCCTTGACGTATTTGTTCAGCTCCGTGATCAGCTGGTCGCGCTGGTCCAGCAAATCGTTGGGCTGATTGCTTTCATTCACGGTCAGGTTGGTAATCGCCGTATTGAGTTCAGCGATCTGCTTGGCGTAGGAATTGATCACCTTCACGTTCGAGGTAATCTGCGAATTGACGCCGTCGCCGATTTCCGTCAGGCGCGCGCTGAGGCCCTGGAAGCGCGCCGTCAGCGAGTTTGCGCTCGACAACAAGGCCTGGCGCGACGACACGGACGAGGGATTCGAGCTGAAATCCTGCACGCCCTTGAAGAAATCAGCCATCGCCGGCGACAGCCCGGCCGTGGGGTCGGCCAGCATATTGTCGATCTGGCTGATCTGCGTGTAATACGCGTCGAGCGAACTGGTCGTCGACTGCGCGCCATTCACCTGGGCCGCCATGAAACCGTCGTACTGGCGCTTGACTTGCGATACCTCGGTACCATTGCCGACAAAGCCATAGCCGGCATTGTTGAACTGCGCCGTCTGCTGCAGCACCACCTGGCGGTTGTAACCGTCCACGTTGGCATTGGTGATGTTATGCCCGGTCGTCGACAGGCCCACCTGCGCTGCAAGCAAACCGCTCTTACCGATGCTGAGTAGATTCGAAGTCATGGTGTCTTATTGGTTACTGTCATGGGTATTTACGGCAGCCGCGGCGAAAACTTGAAGCGCGCGGCCTGCACAGGGGCGCGGCGGGTTACTAGCCGACCAGCGAATTCTTGATAATTTTTGTCAATTTGGCAGCGTAATTCGGATCCGTCGCGTAGCCGGCCTTTTGCAAGCCGTGGGCGAACGTGCTGGCGTCGCCAGCGCTGGCCAGCACTTTCTCGTAGCGCTTGTTGTTGGTAATCAACTGCGCATAATCCTTGAAGCTGTCCGCATAGCTGTCGTAGGCGCGGAATTTTTCCACCTTGCGCTGCGCCTTGCCATTCACGTATTCCGTGGTGACGGCTTCCGTGACCTTGCCCTTCCAGTCGCCCGTGGCCTTGATGCCGAACAGGTTGTGGCTGCTGCTGCCGTCGCGGCTGATGATTTCGCGCTTGCCCCAGCCCGTTTCCAGCGCCGCCTGGCCCAGCATGAACTTGGCCGGGATGCCGGTGGCGCGGCTCGCTTCTTCCGCATGCACACCGAGCTTTTCCTGGAAGGCGCGCACGTGCGGCGCCTGCGTGGCGTTGGCCTTGTCGCTCAGGGTCTTGCCGGTACCGCTGGCGCTGGCTGCGCCCTCGGTGAGTGCACCCTGCTGCTGGCGGAAGGCGGCCAGTGCCTGCGCCATGCTCGACGAGCGGGCCGACGGTGCTTCGGCGCCATCGGCGACCAGGGCCTGGTTCGACGACGACAGCTGGCGGATCAGCACGTCCGCCAGGCCCGTACCGCGCTTGGCCAGGTTCTGGCTCGTCTGCTGGTCCAGCATCGAGGTGTACATCTTGCTTTGCTGGCTATCCATGATGCCGTCCTGCGGCGTCGCTTCGCGCATGCTTTTCATCATCATGTTGATGAACATGGCTTCGAATTGCGTGGCAGCCTCTTTCAGGGCGGCGGGGTCCTTCGCCTTGGCGGACTGGCGCAAGCCATCCATTCCCTTGACGTCGTAGGCGGCGGTGTTGCTGAGGTCGGTTTGGCTGATCATGGCGTGTCCATCAAATGATTTCAAGTTCGGCGCGCAGCGAACCGGCCGCCTTCATCGCCTGCAGGATGGCCAGCAAGTCTTGCGGCGAGGCGCCGATGGCGTTCAGGGCTTTCACCACCTCGGACAGCGAGGCGCCGCCCTTGACCAGCATGACCTTGCCCGGTTCCTTCTTGATATCGATCTGCGCCGTCTGCGTGACCACCGTGCGCCCGCCCGACAGCGGCGGCGGCTGGCTCACCTGCGGCTCGACATTGATGGTGACGGACAGGTTGCCGTGCGAAATGGCGCACGTTTCCAGGGTCACGGACTGGTTCATCACGACGGAACCGGTGCGCGCATTCATGATGACCTTGGCCGCCAGGCGGGCCGGATTGACTTCGATGCTTTCCAGCTGGCCCAGGAAGGACACGCGCTGGTCGCTGCCGCCCGGCGACTGCACCTGGATCACGCGGCCATCGAGCGCGGCGGCCGTGCCGGCGCCATAACGGCTGTTGATGGCGTCAACCACGCGGCTGGCGGTGGCGAAATCGGTGGCGTTCAATTCCAGGCGGATCGTGTTGTTGGCGCCCAGCGCCGAAGGCACGGTGCGCTCGACGGTCGCGCCGCCCGAGATGCGTCCCACGCTCAGGTGGTTGATGACAACGGAGCTGCCGGCCGCCTGCGCGCCCACGCCGCCCACCAGCACATTGCCCTGCGCCATGCCGTACACCTGGCCATCGGCGCCCTTCAACGGGGTCATCAATAAAGTGCCGCCGCGCAAGCTTTTCGCATTGCCCATCGACGATACCGTCACGTCGAGCAACTGGCCCGGCTGGGCAAACGCGGGCAATGCCGTCGTCACCATCACGGCGGCTACGTTTTTCAGCTGCAAACTGGTGCCTTGCGGCAAGTTGATGCCTTGCTGCTGCAGCATCGCCGCCACGCTCTGGATGGTAAATGGGGTTTGCGTCGTCTGGTCGCCGCTGCCGTCGAGGCCGACGACGAGGCCATAGCCCATCAGCTGATTCTGGCGCACGCCGGCGATGCTGGCCAGGTCCTTGATACGCTCGGCCTGCGCCACGGGCGCCAGCAAGGAAGCGGCCAGGCCGCAGATGACTAAAAAGCGGGGGAAAGTAAACATTGCCATGATCAGAACGGCAGCAGGCTGAGGAAGAAGCGCGACGCCATCGACGCCATTTCGGCGCGGTCGATCTGGCTGTTGGTACGGTATTCGACACGCGCGTCGGCCACCTGGGTCGATGGCACGACGTTGCCCGTGCCGATGGTGTCCGGATTGACCATGCCCGAGAAGCGGATGAATTCCGTACCCTTGTTCATGGCGATCTGTTTTTCGCCGGCGACGATCAGGTTGCCGTTCGGCAGCACTTCAATCACCGTTACGCCGATCACGCCGGAAAACGTGTTGCTGGCGGACTGGTTGTCGCCATCGGCAAATTTCGTCGCGCCATTCGCCGAGACGGTGCCGCCCAGGCGACCCTGCAGCATGCCCGGCGTGCTGAAGCCCACGCTGCCCGACTTGTTGCCGGAACTGGCGCCCGCCTTGACGGCATTCGTGCGCTCGGTGATGGCGATCGTCATGGTGTCGCCCACGTGGCGCGCGCGGCGGTCTTCGAAGGCGGGACGGTAGGTCGACGGCTGGTAGATGGAGCCATTGTTGACGACCACGGGTTCCGGCATCGGCGCGCGCGTGGTGGTCGGATATTGCACAATCGACGTAGGCGTGATGGCGCAGCCGGACAGCAGGACTGTGGACAACAGGGCGATGATGGGGTATTGCATGGCGAACCTCCGCTGCCATCCGGCGGCGGATGGCATGACGACTATGAAAATTAAAGTTGCGACAATTTCTGCAGCATTTGATCGGATGTGGTGATGGCCTTGCTGTTGATCTCGTAGGCGCGCTGCGTCTGGATCATGTTGACCATTTCCTCGGCCACGTTGACGTTCGACGTCTCGATATAGCCCTGCATCAGCACGCCGGCGCCGTTGGTGCCCGGGGTATTGGTTTGCGCCACGCCCGAGGCGCCCGTTTCCATGTACAGGTTTTCGCCCTTCGATTCCAGGCCGGCCGGATTGACGAAGGTGGTCAGTTGCAGCGAACCGATCTGCGATGGCGCCACGGTGTCGGGCAAGGTGACGGAAACGGTGCCGTCGCGCGCCACGGTCAGGCTCAGCGCATTGGTCGGCACGGTGATGGCGGGCTGGATGACGAAACCTTCGGAGGTGACCAGCTGGCCGTTGGCGTCCGTCTGAAACGATCCGTCGCGCGTGTAGGCGGTGGCGCCATCCGGCATCAGCACCTGGAAAAAGCCCGTGCCGTTGACCATCACGTCGCGCGAATTGCCCGATGCCTGGGGATTGCCCTGCGTATGGATGCGTTCGGTAGCCACGGTGCGTACGCCCGTGCCGATCTGCAAGCCCGATGGCAGCTGGGTTTGCTGCGACGATTGCGCGCCCGGCTGGCGCACATTTTGATACAGCAAGTCTTCAAACACGGCGCGCGACTTCTTGAAGCCCGTGGTGCTGACGTTGGCCAGGTTATTGGCGATCACGTCCATCTGCGTCTGCTGCGCTTCCAGGCCGGTTTTGGCAATCCAAAGGGAACGAATCATGATTTTTCTCCAATAACAGCGCTAGTCAGCTCTGTAGACTATTTCTATGTGACCATTATGCGGCGGCCCCCATCAATTCAAAGCGAGGATCTGGGTGGCTTTCGCCGCGTTATTCTCGGCATTCTTCAACAAGCTCATTTGCGTTTCGAACTGGCGCGCCAGAGCAATCATGCTGACCATGGAGTCGACGGGGCTGACATTGCTGCCTTCCAGCGCACCGGTGGTCAGCTTGACGGCCTGATCGGCCTGCGCCACCGTGCCATCCTTCAGGCGGAACAGGCCGTCGTCGCCGCGCACCAGTTGCTGCTCGGGCGGGTTGACCAGCTTGATGCGTCCCAGCACCGTCGACGGGCCCGGCGGCACGTCCGTGGAAAGCGTGCCCACCGTACCGTCGCTGGCAATGGCCACCGTCACGCCGGGCGGAATGGCCATGGGTCCCGTATCGCCCTGCACCATCAGGCCCGACTGCGTTTGCAGCATGCCGTTTTCATTGAGCTTCAAGGCGCCGTTGCGCGTGTAGGCTTCGGAACCGTCGGCCGACTGCACCGCGATCCAGCCGCCGTTTTCCACGGCCACGTCCAGCGCGCGGCCCGTGTGCTGCATGGGACCTTGCGTGAAATCGGAACCGACCGTCGAATCGACGACAAAGGCGCGCGTCGGCATCATGCCGTCGGCCACCACGGGCACGGCGCGGAACGAGTCGAGCTGGGCACGGAAACCCGTGCTGGTGGCGTTCGCCAGGTTATTCGCCGTGGTCGCCTGCTTGTCGAGGATATGCTTGGCGCCCGAGCCGGCGGTGTAGATGAGACGGTCCATTTTTTATTTCTCCCAAACCAACAATAAAATCGGGGGCATACGCCCCCGGTCAACTTATTAGCGGAGGTTGACTAAGGTTTGCAGCACCGAATCCTGCGTCTTGATGGTCTGCGCATTCGCCTGGTAGGCGCGCTGGGCGGTGATCATGTTGACCAGTTCCGCCGTCAGGTCGACGTTCGACACTTCCACCGACGAGGCGCGCAAATTGCCCAGGTTACCCGTCTTCGGCTCGCCCGTGACGGGCTTGCCCGAGGCCGAGCTTTCCACCCAGGCGTTGTTGCCCAGCGGCTCCAGGCCGTTCGGGTTGACGAAGTTGCTCAACACCACTTGGCCCAGGCTGCGCGTCTTGCCATTGTTGTACTGGCCCTGGATGACGCCGTCGTCGCCCACGATGAATTGACTCAGCTGGCCCGCCTTGTAGCCGTCCGCTTCCGTTTTCTTTTCCGCCGTGGGGCTGCCCAGCTGGGTGGACTTGGTGAAGTCGACCTGGAGCGACAGGGTCGCATTCGCGCCCGTGGCCGGGAAGATCGGCAAGTTGACGGTGACGGGCAAGGTTTGCGGCGGCGTCAGGGCCAGCATGGCAGCCCGGTCCAGGCTGCCGACCGTGTTGAAGACCAGCGAACCGGTCTTGACGGCTGGCACATTGGTGACGGCGCGGATGGCGGCGTCGATCTGGTCGGGCGTGCGGCTCGAGTTGACGCCATTCGGCACGGCACTGCCATACGTGGCGGCGATGGCGGCCAGTTGCGCCGGCGTGGCGCCCGCGGCGGCGGCGGCGGTCGAGACGGCGGCACCGACCGCATTGCCATAGGCGACGGCGGCGGCCGTTACATTGGCCGGCACCAGCGGCACGGCCGTGGCGGCAGCCTGGTAGGCGGCGCGCGCGGCCAGCGAGGCAGGGTCCGTCTGCAGGGCGGCCGCGGCCTTCATGCTGGTCACTTCCGTGCCGTCAACGGCCGAATAGACATCCCAGGTGTTCGTGCCCGTCTTGACGTAGAAATTCGACATGATGTGGGAGTTGCCCAGCGAATCGAAGACTTCGACGGGAAACTGCTTGCTGTACGACGTGTCTTCACCAATCTTGAACGGCACCGTGGTCGGCATGGGCGTATTGGAATTGAGGTTGACTTCCGTGTTGACCTTGGTCGTTGCCTGCGGCTTCATGTCCGACTGGTCGATTTGCAGGGGCACGATGGCGCCGGCAACGATCTTGCCGTTGGCGTCGGCCGGATAGCCGGTCAGCTGCGCCAGCTGGGCGTTGACGATGAAGCCGCTCTTGTCGACCTGGAACTGGCCATTGCGCGAGTACTGGATGGCGCCATTGACGCTGGTACGGAAAAAGCCGCCGCCATTGATGGCGATGTCGAGGGGATTCGACGACGATTCCAGGTTACCCTGGTTAAATTGCTGGGCGATTTGCGACACCGACACACCGATCCCTGCCTGGTTGCCGCCCACGCCATACAGCGAGTTGGCATAAATGTCGGCGAACTGGGCCTGCGACTGCTTGAAACCCACGGTCGACGAGTTGGCGATGTTGTTGCCGATGACGTCCAGCGATTTGGCGGCGCCATTCAAGCCGCTCAGGCCTTGTTGGAAAGACATTGTGTTCTCCTGGTAGAAATTAGGGGTAGAGGGTCACGCTAAGGGGAAGCGGCTTACAGAATCTGTTTCACGTCGGCCATGGTGATGCTGCCCACGCCCGGGACATTCAATTTCACGCCATTCGCGCCCGTCGACACGCTGGCGACCGAACCGAACATCAGCGCCGTTGCATCCTTGAGCTGGACACCGCCCCGCGTGGCTTCCACCGTGAAGGTGTAGGCGCCGTCGGCCAGCACGACTGGCTTGCCATCCTTGTCGAGTTCGGCGGTGGAACCGTTCCAGCCCAACGGCAAAGTGCCCGCCGCCTGTGCGCCCAGGTCGATGGAATGGACTTCCTTGCCAGCCTTGTAGATGACGACCCTGACCTTGTCGGCTGCCGTGGCCAGGTCCACGCCCAGCAGCGCGGCGCTCTTGCTCAGGTTGATATCCTTGCCCGCCGTCAACACACCGTGGCCGATGATGTTGGCCGCCTGCATCGATTCGGCTTGCTGATAGCTGGCTTTCAAGCTCTCCACGGTGGTATTGAGCTTGTTGACGCCCGTCACCGTCGACAGCTGCGCCAGTTGGCTGGTCAATTGCGCATTGTCCAGCGGATTCATCGGATCCTGGTTTTTCAGCTGGGTAACCAGCAGGGTGAGGAACTTGTTCGTTTCCGCTTCGACACTGCCTGGTTCGGCCGTCGTCTTCTTCGGATTCATCGTCGCCATCAGGTCGGTGACTTTGGAGGTGCTGGTATCGATGGTTGCCATAATGGTCAGTCAGCCTTATTGGCCGATGGTGAGGGTTTTCAGGAGCAGCGACTTGGCCGCGTTCATGGTTTCCACGTTGGTCTGGTACGAACGCGAAGCCGACAGCATGTTGACCATTTCGTCGACCGTATTCACGTTGGGCATGGTGACGTAGCCCTTCTCGTCGGCCAGCGGGTTCTTCGGGTCGTAGACCAGCTTCATCGGCGACGGGTCTTCGATCACCTTCTGCACCTTGACGGCCGTGGCGCCGTTGGCCATGGGCACGGCTTCGAACACGACCTGCTTGGCGCGGTAGGCTTCGCCCGTGGCGCTGGTGGCGCTGTCGGCATTGGCCAGGTTGCTGGCCACCGTGTTCAGGCGCTGCGCCTGGGCGCTCATGGCCGAACCGGAAACATTGAAGATATTAAATAGCGACATGATTACTGTCCTCCCTGGATGGCCGTCAGCATGCCCTTGATCTGCGAGTTGAGGAACGTCACGGCCGCCTCGTAGCGGATGGCGTTGTCGGCAAAGGCATTGCGCTCGAGGTCCATGTCGACTGTATTGCCATCGACGGCGCCCTGGGCAGGCGCGCGGTACAGCAGCGGCGTACCGTCGGCCAGGGTCTCGACCTTGCCGCCACCGGCCGCGCCCGCAACCGCGGCCACGCCCTTGCCCGGCATATGCTGCGGCGCCGTGCCCTTCAGGGCCGGCGGCACGCCATCCTTGCGCGCCATCGCCCCTTTCAATGCGGCGGCGAAATCGACATCGCGCGCCTTGTAGTTGGGCGTGTCGGCATTGGCGATATTCGAGGCGAGCAATTCCTGGCGCGTCGAGCGCAGGCTCAGCGCCGTCTCGTTGAAGCGCATGTAATCGTCGAGTTTCCCTATCATGTCAGGCTCCGGAAAGATCTGCCACTGGCGCCCGAGATGGCGGAAGGATGGCGGTATAGTGATGACAGGAAACATAGTACGGTGCCCACCAGCAAGACCATCGCCGGATCAGACCGTACTTTTACCCCTTAATCGGCGCTTCGAACGGGGCGGCGCGCACTATCATGGCACTATTCCAGAGGCCTATCACCATGAAAACACCGCTTGCTCTCCTCTTCGCTCTCGCCGCTCTGCCACTGCTGGCACAGGCGCAAAACGCCGGCCGGCAGACGCCGGAAGCGCTGCGCAACAGCGTGGAACAGTTCCTGCAAGTGCAAAGCAATGGCTTGCCGGGCAAAGTGACGATCACCGTCGGCGCCGTCGATCCGCGCCTGAACCTGGCCGCCTGCCCCGCGCCGCAAGCGTTCATGGCACCGGGCGCGCGCGCCTGGGGCAAGACCACCGTCGGCGTGCGCTGCACGGCGCCCTCCAGCTGGACTATCTATTTGCAAGCGAACGTGGCCGTCGTGGGCGACTACGTCGCCAGTGCCGTGCCGCTGGCGCAAGGACAAGCCATCGACGCCAGCCAGCTGGTGACGATGCAGGGCGACCTGGCCGCATTGCCGGCAGGCATCGCCACTGACATGGCCCAGGTGGTGGGCGCCAGCACGAATATTTCCTTGCCGCCAGGCACACCGATGCGCCTCGACACCCTGCGCCGCAAGCCGGTGGTGATGCAGGGCCAGCTGGTACGTGTCGTTTCCAGTGGCAACGGTTTCCAGGTGGCATCAGAAGGACGCGCCATCGGCAGCGCCGGCGACGGCCAGACGGTGCAGGTGCGCACGCAGAGCGGCCAGCAGATCAGCGGCGTGGCGCGGCCTGGCGGCATGGTGGAGGTCGCCTTTTAAACCCGGATGGACAGCGATATTGTGGTCTGGCGCACTAAAGTTTCGGAAGAAGGTGCCGATAATGACACATATCCCGGAGTTTTTTGACTTCGACCAGACGAGGATCACGCTGTGAAAATTACCGACAACACCATTAAAAGCAATCCCGGCCTGCCGTTGGCGCCCGCGAGTACCTCCGGCGCCCGGAATGCCGAGAAAGCCCAGGCAACACCGACAACGTCGGACAATGTACGCCTGTCGCCGCAAGGACAGGCATTAGCGGCCAGTGCAACTGCCGGCAGCGGCGCCGTGTTCGACACGAAAAAAGTCGAACGCATCAAGCTGGCGATCGCCGACGGCCAGTTCCAGGTCAACTCTGAAAAAGTGGCGGACGGTCTCCTCGACACAGTCAAGGACTTGCTGCACTCACGAAATAGATAGGTTCCCTCATGCAATCAGTGACTCCGTTTTCCAGCCTGCGCGACGAGCAACAGCTCATGACCACATTGCTGGCATTGATGAAAGAAGAACAGCGGCATCTGGTTGCGGCTGACATCGATGCGATCACGGAGCTCACGGTGCGCAAGACGGCACTCGTAGGACAATTGAGCCAATTGGCGGCGCAACGCCACCAGGCGCTGGCGGCAGCAGGTTTTACCGCCGCCGAAGCGGGCATGGAAGACTGGCTGGTCGGCGCCAGCGAAGCCGAGGCGGCGCCCCTGTGGAAAGCCCTGCTCGAGACGACGCGCGAAGCGAAGGAACAGAACCGGCTAAACAGCCTGCTGGTCAACAAGCACATGCTGCACACGCAAGGCGCCCTGAACGCCATGCGCCCCACGGCCCAAAGCGGCAATTTCTACGGCCCCAGCGGCCAACCGATGACGAACCCGGCCAGCCGGCGCGTCGTGATCGGCTAAGCGTCTTCCCGTTTCACCCCAGCAATAAGCCATTGCTGCACGCCTGACGCCGTCCCGAGCAGCGGCACCCATACGGCTGCCATCGAGAACGTCATCGCCGTGTCGCTCCCTCCAGGGAGACTGCGGCGGTGCCAGCGCGTCCGCATTCCCCCCACAACACCGCACGCAAAAACTACACAACCCCTTTTTGACGCCGCACGTTTGAGCATGCTCAAACTTGAGACAGGTGATGACTATATGCTAATCCCTGGCGTACGCCGTACATCTCCAGGTGGGACTTTCCTCGCCGACACGAACATCGTTCCCGCAGGCATAGCTGATCCATTTCACGCCCCAGCCTGCGCTTTTGCGCTGCGCCATGACGCACACCACCTCAATCGCAAGTACATAGGAGCATGATATGAACTCTCTCTCAGTAAGCAAGGCTGGCGCGGCGCTGCTGCTCGGCTGCACCCTGCTGGCACCGGTCGCGCAGGCCGAAACGCAATCCGTGTTCTACAACCACCTCGTATCGACCGCCGTGGTGGCCACGCCGCTGCTGGCGCAAGACACCTTGTTCGTCGACACCTTCACGACGGAGCACGGCTCGCTGCTGCAAACGACCACGTTTACGGTCGGCGCCGGCGTGCAGTCGTTCACGGGCAACGCGGCTTGGCTGGTCACGGGCGCCAACGATTTCGGTCCCCGCCTGACTGGCGTCAACATTGACTTGTTCGACTCCAGCAATAACCTGGTGCAATCGGATACCTTCACCGGCGTGCTGGGTTCGTTTGCCCATTCGACTTTCGACGGCCTGCTGGGACCAGGCACCTACACCCTGGTGGCAAGCGGCATCGGCGTGCGTGATTCCGTGCTGGACATTTCCATCACCACGGCCGTGCCGGAACCGGAAACCTATGGCATGCTGCTGGCGGGACTGGGCCTGATCGGGTATAGCATACGGCGCCGCAAAACGGCTGCCTGACCGGCATCGGGGCGCCAGCAAGCGCTGCTGCCGTCGCTGGCAGACACGCGGCAGACGCAGTGGTTCCATGCACGGACTGGCTTATGCACGGGCCAGATGCCGGGGCTGGCCTACGCACTCAACCGTGCGCGGGCCGGCCCGTATGCTGGCGGAATTTCGCGGCGATGTCATTCGCCTTGGTCAGGGCGGCGGCCTGCTGCTCGGGTGTCAGCTCGTTACGCAGCCAGTGCCAGTATTCATCCTGGTACGGATTCGTCGTGCCTGGCGTGAGGATGTCGTCGTAGACCATGCGCAGGGCCAGCAGGTAGCCATACGCTTGCGGCGCGTCCTTCTGCACCACGTCGCCATCGCGCAGGTAAGCCATCATCAGGGTCGACACGCTGGTCAGTTCCGCCGCGTCCGCCTGCGCCGTCAGCTGGGCGATCGCTTGCCGCTTCCAGGCCTGCACCAGCGGATCGTCGGGACGGTTGCGCAGCGCGCTGCGGTCGCCGAACGGGCCTTCCGACAGGAACAGGGTGGCCGCGCCCGGCACGCCGCCTTGCGCGGCAGTGGCCAGATAGCCGAGGCGGTCCTCGCGCTGGCGCTGCGTCATGCCTCCGCACAACTGCTGCTGGGCGGCTTTTTCTTCCGCCGTCATCTCGCGCCCCAGCTCGAATTCCATGCCCGGCAAGCGGCTTTCGCGCTGGAAGACGATGCAGTCGTCGATCAGGTTATAGGCCGCATACGCGTCTTCCGGCTTGCCGCTGGCGCTCAGGCGTTCGAGCCGCTGCGCCAGGGACACAACAACGAGCGCGGCATCGGCGGCCGGGGTGGCATCGATATTCAAATACGATGCCAGGCTGCGCCCCGGCGGCGCGCTGGCGGCGGCAGTGGCGGCAGCGTCCGGTGCGCCGCCATCGGGTGCGGGCCAGTACACGACCGCCAGTACTGCCGCGATGGCAGCGGCGATGGCGATACCGGTCAGTTTGTTATTCATATGAGGTGGCGCATAAAAGGAAATGCACGTTACCACAGGCGCGCGGCAGCGGGCCGCACGCCTCCGCACGCACGCGCCCCGGCTAGCCGCCGGCCTTTTTCGGCTGGCGGCCCAGCCTGGTCAGCGCGGCAAGGATGGTGTCGACATGGTCGCCCTGCACTTCGATCACGCCATCCTTGACCGTGCCGCCCGAGCCGCACTGCGTGCGCAGCTGCTTGCCCAGCAGGGCCAGCGCGATGGCGTCCAGCGGCAAGCCCTTGACCACGGTAACGCTCTTGCCGCCGCGGCCCTTGGTCTGGCGCGACACGCGCACCACGCCATCGCCAGCGGGCGCCGCCTTCGCTTGCGCCTTGCACGCGCATTGCGCCAGCGGCTGGCGGCAGGCGGGACACATGCGGCCCGTTTCGGTGGAATAGACGAGACCGCCCTGGGAGCTGCTTTTCATGATGGAGAAATAAAAAGAAAGAAGGCCGCGATTGTACCAAGCGGATGCGGAAGCAAGCGGGATCCCGCACTGTCCGGCGACGCGCGGCCGACTACGCTATTAACGCAAAGTAACGAACACGGGATTCGAATAGAACCACAGGCTGCGGTAATTGCGGTCGTTGATGTCATTGAAACGCTGGGTGCTGTCCGTCGTGCCCGTGCGCTGGTCGGCCAGCGGTTCGCCACCCTGCGTCAGACCGGCAACATCGGTCCCCAGATTGGTGCCGCGCAGACGGAAATACTGGTTCTTTGCCGCTGTGGTCTGGTAGCTCACGCTGTAGTAACCGTCAGCCCCGAGTTTCCAATCCGCGCTGGTGAAGCGCTTGAGCACCCGCGTGCTGGCATTGCTGGCAACGTTGTAGGCTGGCGTGCCTGCCGCCGCCTTCGCGCCCACATCGCCGACGATCAGGTCGACATGATCGACAACGGGCTTGACGCTGGCGGCCAAGCCGCTGTCGACAGGCTTTTCGTAGTTGTTTTTGGCCGGGTTCTTGAAGCGGATGGTAATGGTGACGGTGTCGCCGTTACCGACTTTCAGCTCCCCACCCATCTCCTTGCGGTCATCCTTGCTGGCCAGGTTGAAGTCCAGCGCGTTGATCAGGTCGCCATAGGTGGAAAACATCTTGCCCGAACGCAAGCCCGCCAGCAAGTCCTTCGCCAGCGGCGCGCCCTGCGCGCCGTTGAACACATAGTTCTTCGCATACTCGCCCGGGAAATAGCCGCTGCTGTTGCCGCCGACGATCTTGAAGTGGGTATCCGAATCCGTCAGGTTCCAGATGCGGCGCCCCTCGCCCAGCAGCGCATCCCATGGCCCGCCCAGCTTGGCCACCACGTAGTCGACGCCCCCATACACGCGCAGCAACGCATTGTCGTCCGTATAGGCAGCCGTATAGCCGCCGCGGTCCGGCTCCATCTGGTTGCCGACCATGCCTTCGATGGCGAACATGATGTTGGGGGCCGCATCGTTAAAGGCGCGGAAATCGGCAATGCTGTAGCTGCCCTTGTTGCGCGACGGATGGTTGATGACGGCGTAGCTGGTCTCCGGATAATTCTGCTTGAGCCAGTTGATCGCTTGCAAGGCGTCGGCAGCCGTCTTGTTGTAGCGGGTGTCACCGTATTTTTCTTTCCATGCAACAATATCGGCAGCGTCGAACATGGCCGCGTCGCGCGTGGTGAACAGGTATTCGAACTCTTTCATGCCCCGGGTGCTGGCGCTGAGCTTGTCCACGCCCTCGAACAGGCCGATGCCGATGTGATCGTGGGTCGGCATGTCCCACTCGAAGCCGGAAAAGATCAGCTTGTCGGCGTAGGTGCCACCCGCCTGCAGCGCCTGCACGCGTGGCACCTCGTAACGCTCGGCGCCGATGGACATGGGAATGGGCGTCGCCAGCGGCGCGCCCAGTGCATCGCGCGTGGAGACGCGCAAGTGGTTGGACAGCGCCATCCAGTCGAGGCCGTAACTGCCGAACGCCTTGGCCAGCACCTTGTCCAGCGTCTGGCTGACATCCGCATCGGCCGATTGCGTGGTGTGGGTATGCAGATCGCCGGCGATCCAGCGGCCAGTGGGTAGCGGTGGCACGCTGCTCGCCGGATCACTATCGCCGCCGCAGGCGGCAACGCTCAACAGGATGGCGATGGAAGGAAGCAGCATTCTGGAGTAAGACATAGGGTGGACCTGGAGGCTGAAAAGAAGTGCCACAGCCTAGCATTGCAGTATGACCACCGAATGACATGCGTCCGGTCCGCCGGACTGGCGCCGGCCCGCAAACCTGTCCTAGTTGGCCGGCGGCGCCGTCGGCACTTCCGTCACCGTTTCCGGGATGCCCGAGAGGATCGTCACGGCGACCCGGCGGTTGCGCGCGCGCCCTTCCGCCGTTTCGTTGGGCGCCACGGGGATGTTGTCGGCGTGGCCGACGGCCGTCAGGCGCGACGCCTTGACGCCGCTGGCGATGAACAGGCGCACCACGGCGCTGGCGCGCGCGGCCGACAATTCCCAGTTCGAGGCAAAGGACGAATTGCTGATCGGCTGCACGTCCGTATGCCCTTCCACCTGCACGTCGTGCGTATCGTCCTTGAGCAGCACGGCGACGGCGCGCAGGGCCTGGTCCGACTCCACCGTCAGGCGCGCCGCGCCCGGGTCGAACAGCACGCTGGCATTGATTTCCACGCTCACGCCGCGGCTCGTCTGCGTGACCCGCACCTTGCCTTCCTTGACCAGCGGCGCCAGGGTCGACGTCAAGTCCTGCGCCAGGCGCGTCATGTGTTCGCGCTCGCGGCGGATGGCTTCCGTGCGGCGTTTCAGGGCGGGGTTCGGCAAAGGAATGGCTTGCGGCGCTTCCATGATGATGGGCGGCGCGCCCTTTTCCAGGCTGAAGGCCTGGCCGATGGCGTTCTGGAAGACGCGGTATTTACCTTCGTTGACTTGCGAAATGGCGTACATCACGACAAAGAAGGCAAACAGCAGGGTGATGAAGTCGGCGTACGAGATCAGCCAGCGATCCTGGTTGTCCGGCTCCTCGTCATACTTCCTGCGCGCGCGCCGCATCATGGTCAGTGCTCGTGCAGCAGGCTCGACACGCGCTCTTCGATGATGCGCGTATGGTCGCCCGTGGCGATGTCGTACAGCACGGCGGCCGTAATTTCGTACTGCAGCACGCGGCGCGAGACGATGGCCTTGAGTTTATTCGCCACCGGCAGGAACAGCAGGTTGGCCAGGCCCACGCCATAGATGGTGGAGACAAACGCCACGGCGATGCCGCTGCCTAATTTACTTGGATCGGTGAGGTTTTCCATCACGTGGATCAGGCCCAGCACGGCGCCCAGAATACCGATGGTGGGCGAATAGCCGGCCGCCGATTCCCACACCTTGACGGCCTGGCGTTCGGCCATTTCGTAGGCCGAGATTTCCACGTCGAGCAACTGGCGCAGCTTGTCGGGCGCGATGCCGTCGACGATCATCCGCAAGCCCTTGGCATTGAAGCGGTCGGCCGTGTTTTCCATCAGGCGCTCGAGCGCCAGCGGGCCGTCGCGGCGCGCCGTCAAACTCCATTGCCCGATGTCGCGCGCCAGCGCGGCGCGCGTATCGGCTGGCGGCAGGAAGACCCAGCGCAGCATTTCCAGCCCGCGCACGAAAGTGCGCAGCCGCGTTTGCAGCAGCACGGCGCCGAAAGTGCCGATGATGACGATGGCAAAGGCGGCCGGCTGCAGCAGGGAGGCCATCTTGCCGCCTTCCAGTGCCTGGCCGACCAACAGGCCCGCCAGCGCCAGCGCCAGCCCGATTACGCTGGACCAGTCCACGCCTGCTCCCTCAAGGTTGCGCGCAGGCGCGCGACGGCCTGGGTATGCAGCTGCGAGACGCGCGATTCGGATACGCCCATCACCGCGCCGATCTCCTTCAGGTTCAGCTCTTCTTCGTAATACAGGCCCATGAGTATTTTCTCGCGTGGTGGCAGCGCGTCGATGGCATCGATCACGGATTGCCGGAAATCGGTATCGAGCAGGGAACGCAAGGGGTCGCTGTCCTCGTCCACGCAATGGCGGTCGAGGAAGCTGTCATTGCCGTCCGGGTCATGAAAGTCTTCGTAGTACACGAGCTGGTGGCCGCCGCCGTCGCCCAGCATTTCCTGGTAGTCGGCCAGCGACATCTTGAGCAGTTTCGCCACTTCCGACTCCGTCGGCGGATGGCCGAGGCGCTGCTGCAAGGTGCTCATCGCCTCTTCGATCTTGCGCATGTTCTGGCGCATGCTGCGCGGCAGCCAGTCGCTGGTGCGCAATTCGTCGAGCATGGCGCCGCGGATGCGCAGCACGGCATACGTCTCGAACTGCGCGCCATGCGTTTCTTCATAGCGGCTAATGGCATCGAGCAGGCCGATCATGCCGGCCTGGATCAGGTCATCGACCTCGACCGAAGGCGGCAATTTCGCCTTCATATGGTGCGCCAGACGCTTTACCAGCGGAATGTGCTCCGTCAGCAAATAGTCCTTGTTCGATTTCCCTTTGACCGTGTACATAGGCTGCTTATTGTTTTCTCATCTTATCTGGTGCTACGGTTGGCTTCAGGCGCTGAACTGGTGCGGGCTCCCCGTCTGGTACAAGGTGCCGCCAAGCACCGGTGCCGCCGAACGGGCCAGCCGCTCGGCCAGTCCGCGAAACGCCACCGAGGCGCCGGCCAGCGGAAACGCATCGACCACGCTGCGGCCCAGGCGCGCCGCGCGGTGCAGATACTCATCGGCAGGCACCGAGCCCATCGACGTCAGCTTCACGGCCAGGTAGCGGCTCGCCGCCTGTGCCATATTATCGTATACCACTTTTGCTTCGGATTCGGAAGCGCCGGTGACGAGAATGCCGAACGGACGGCGTCCCAGTTCCTGGCTCAGGCGCTTGATCAGGCAGTACGCCGCCTTGATCGAGGTGGCGCTGGTCGACACTTGCACGACGATATCGGACGACGCCATCAAGGGCACGGGGAAGCAGGCGCCCTCTTCTGCCACGACGCCGTCGACCAGCACGATGCCGCTCTGGCGCGCCAGCACGTCGAACGTCTTGCCCAGGCGGCGCAGTTCGTCCTCGCCCGCATAGTCCATGCTGTCCATCAGGTGGTTGCGCGCACCCAGGCTGGCCACGCCGAAGCCTTGCGGCACCTGGTGGATGACCTGGTTCAAGCCGCACTGCTGGCGCGCCACGTCGCGCAGGCTGGCGCCGTGCGCCAGTCCCAGGCGCGCGGCCACGCCATCGCTGCCGCCGCTGGCGTCGAGCAGCAGCACGTCATTGCCGCCGTAGACGAGCGAAGCACCCAGGTTGACCAGCATGGCGCCCTTGTCGTCCTGCGGCGTGGCCGAGAGGAACGTCATGACGCGCGGCTGCGGGCCGGCCAGCATGCGGCGCAAGCCTTCGGCCTGGTCGAAATCGAAATTAGCCAAGGTGCACCCCGCGCGCTTCGTTGTTGCGGGCGGCTGCCTGCGCCATCAAGAGCGGCAGTTCGGCATCGGAAAACTGCGTGGCCGCCGAGTCGCGCTTGAGCTTGAAGGCGCGGTCGATCAGGTAGCCGCGGTCGGCCAGGTACAGGTCTTCCGGCACGCGCTGGCCGTTCGACACATAGAACAGGTTCAGCTTCTGGCGGATCACCACGTCGAGCACGTTGCCGATCGACGCCGCTTCATCGAGCTTGGTCATGATGCAGCCGGCCAGGCCGCTGCCCTGGTAGGCGCGCACCACTTCGTTGAGGGTTTCCTGGGTCGCCGTGGAGTTCAGGCACAGCAGGCGTTTCACGTCGGCGCCGGCGCCCGACAGCATGGCCACCTGTTCCGTCACCATCTGGTCGCGCTGGCTCACGCCCACCGTATCGATCAGCACCGTGTGCTTGTTCTTCAATTCTTTCAGGGCGATGCGCAAGTCCGCTTCATCCTTCACGGAATGCACCATCACGCCGAGGATCTTGCCGTAGATGCGCAGTTGCTCATGCGCGCCGATACGATAGGCGTCCGTGGTGATCAGGGCCAGCTTTTCCGGGCCGTGGCGCATCACGCAGCGGGCCGCCAGCTTGGCCGTGCTGGTGGTCTTGCCGACACCGGTCGGGCCCACCAGGGCGAACACGCCGCCCTGTTCCAGCATGGCGTCTTCATTGGCCACCGTGTTAAGGTTACGGCTGAGGACGGTCTTGATCCAGCGCATGCTTTGCGCACCGTCGAGGCCGGCGGGCAGCTTGTCGATCAGGTAGCGCGCCAGGCTGGCGGAAAAGCCGGCGGCCAGCATTTCGCGCAGCACGACGGCTTTTTGCGGCTCGCGCTGCTGCGTCGACCCCCACGAAATTTCCGCCAGCTGGGTTTCCATCATGCCGCGCATGGCGCGGATTTCATTCATCATGCCGCTCATCTCGGCGGCGGCGTTCTCTTTGACGTGCGCCAGCGCACTGGCCATCATCTGCTGCATGCGGGCCATGTCCACTGGCTCGGAAGCAGCCTGGCGCGGCGCGGCAGGACGTGGCGCAGCCGGGCGCTGGGCCGGGGCGGCAGGACGCTGCGGCGTGGCGAACTGGGTCTGCAACTGGGGACGGGGCTGGGCCATTTCGGACGCGGCCGGCGGCGACGCGAGCGAAGCGGCATCGTCATTGGCCAGCGCGAGGATTTCCACCACGCCATCGGCCTGGCGGTTCGACAGGATCACGGCATCGGGGCCCAGCGCTTCGCGCACCTTGCGCAGCGCATCGCGCGACGAGGCGCCCGTAAATTTCTTCACATTCATGACCGGCCTCCCAGGGCGGGGGTGGCGCAATATTGGCTGAACTGTGTGACCATCATCGACTCCTGTTGCTTGAGTGCTGTCTTCCACATGGACACAGATCACTCGGACAGTTTCCATTATTAGCGATGCTTGCAGGAAACGATCGAAGGAACAGGACGGGAAAGTACCCGTTATTCAGTTTGCCGGGAGGAAATTGATGGTTATTTGACCAAAAGCAACTGCTGGGGTCAGACCCCCACTGACGCTAACGAAATCTGGGGTCAGACCCCGTCGCACGTTGGCGATGACCTTCGTGTTGATGGTGTTGAGGATCTGACCCCGGCATTAACCATGTCAATTACTGCGCGCCCACCAGCGCCGTGACGCGGATCGTCTTGGTTTCCGGCACTTCCGCATGCGACAGCACTTTGAGCTGCGGCAAGGCGCGGCGCAGGAAGCGCGACAGCAGGGCGCGCAGCGGCGCAGGCACCAGCAGCACCGGCGTCAGGCCCAGCGCTTCCTGCTGCTGGGCAGCCAGGCCCGCCTGGTGGGCGATGGTGTCGGCCAGGCCCGGCTCGATGCCGGCGCCGTCGCCGCCATTGCCCATCGCTTGCATCAGCAGGCGTTCCAGGCGGCTGTCGAGCGTCATCACGGACAGCTCGGCCGCACCGGGGAACAGTTGCTGCACGATGGCGCGGCCCAGGGAGACGCGCACCAGCGCCGTCAGCTCGTTCGGGTCTTGCGTGCTGACCGTGTACTCGGCCAGAGTTTCGATGATGGTGCGCATGTCGCGGATGTGCACGCCCTCGGCCAGCAGGTTCTGCAGCACTTTTTGCAGGGCCGACAGCGACAGCATCTTCGGCACCAGGTCTTCCACCAGGCGCGGCGCATCCTTGCCCAGGTGGTCGAGCAGCGACTGCACTTCCGCGCGGCCCAGCAGCTCGGACGCATGCGAGGTGATCAGGTGGTTCAGGTGCGTGGCCACCACGGTGCCCGCATCGACGACCGTGTAGCCCATCGATTGGGCCTGGTCGCGCAAGCTGGCGTCGATCCACGTGGCGGGCAAGCCGAACGCGGGATCGCTCGTGGCCAGGCCCGGCAAGGTGCCGCTGGCCATGCCGGGATTGATCGCCAGGAACTGGCCGTTGAACGCTTCGCCCACGCCCACTTCCACCCCCTTCAAGGTGATGCGGTAGGCGGACGGCTTCAATTCCAGGTTGTCGCGGATATGCACGGGCGGCGCCAGGAAACCCACTTCCTGGGCGAATTTCTTGCGAATGCCTTTGATGCGCTTGAGCAATTCGCCGCCCTGCGTCTTGTCGACCAGGGGAATCAAGCGGTAGCCCACTTCCAGGCCCAGGGTATCGACGGGCATGATGTCTTGCCAGCTGGCTTCTTCCTGCTCGGGCGCCACGGTCGCTTGCGGCGCTTCGGCCGGCTTTTCGGCCGCTTCTTTTTCCTGCATGCGCTTCTTGCTGATCAAATAGGCGGAGCCGGCCAGCAGCGCGGCCAGCAGGAGGAAAACCATGTTCGGCATGCCGGGGATCAGGCCCATGCCGCCGATGATGCCGGCGGTAATATACAGCACTTGCGGTTTCGCAAACAGCTGGCCCACCAGCTGGGTACCGATGTCCTGTTCGCTGGCCACGCGCGAGACGACGATACCGGCCGCCGTGGAAATGATCAGCGAAGGAATCTGCGCCACCAGGCCGTCACCGATGGCCAGCAAGGTGTAGTTCTTCAGCGCGTCGGCAAAACCCATGTCGTGCTGCAGCAAGCCTACCAGCAAGCCGCCGACGATATTGATAACGGTCACCAAGATGCCGGCGATGGCGTCGCCGCGCACGTATTTGCTGGCACCGTCCATGGCGCCATAGAATTCCGCTTCCTGCGCCACTTCCGTGCGGCGGCGGCGCGCTTCGTCTTCGCCGATCAGGCCGGCGTTCAGGTCGGCATCGATGGCCATCTGTTTACCAGGCATGGCATCCAGCGCGAAGCGGGCGCCCACCTCGGCGATACGGCCCGCGCCCTTGGTCACGACGGTAAAGTTGATGATCGTCAAAATAATGAAGACCACGATACCGACCGTGTAGTTGCCGCCGATCAGGAAGTGACCGAACGCCTCAATCACTTTACCGGCCGCGTCGGCGCCCGTATGGCCTTCCGTCAGCACCACGCGCGTGGACGCCACGTTCAGCGACAGGCGCAGCATGGTCGACACGAGCAGGATGGTCGGGAACGCCATGAAGTCGAGCGGCTTGACCGTGTACAGCGCCGTCAGCAGCACGATGATGGACAGCGCGATATTGAAGCTGAAGAAAATGTCGAGGATGAAGGCGGGCAGCGGCAGCACCATCATCGCCAGCAGCATGATGATGATGATCGGCGCGGCGAGGCCCTTGCTGGCGTTGCCTTTTAATCCGCTGAGCCAGGCTGGCATGGTCAGGCCGTTCATGGTGTGCTTCCTTTATTCTTGTCTGCCGCGTCTGCCGCGGGTTTGGTCTGCGACGCGGGGTCGAGCGGGTCGAGCTCGGGCGGTACGTCGAGTTTTTTCGGCTTGTCGGGGCGCTCGCCGTGGCCGCTGCCGTAGCTGCGCAGCTGGAACACGTAGGCCAGCACTTCGGCCACGGCGCCATACAGCGCCTCGGGAATCTCGTCGCCGATGTCCGTGTGCTTGTACAGCGCGCGCGCCAGGGCCGGCGCTTCCAGGATGGCGACCTTGTGTTCGCCAGCCAGTTCGCGGATCTTCGCCGCCACTTCGTCGATGCCCTTGGCCACCACCTGCGGCGCGCCGCGCGAATTCTCGCCATACTTCAGGGCCACGGCGTAGTGCGTAGGATTCGTTACCACCACGTCGGCCGTCGGCACGTCGGCCATCATGCGGCGGCGCGACATTTCATGTTGCATCTGGCGTATCTTTGCCTTGATCTGCGGATTGCCGTCCGACTCCTTCGCTTCCTGCTTGACTTCTTGCAAGGACATTTTCATCTTGTTGGCGTAGTGCCACATCTGGTACGGACCGTCGATGGCGGCGATCAGGCCCAAGGCGCCCACGATCAGCAAAAAGGCCGTGATCAGCAGGCTGATCAAATGGGCCGAACCGGCGCGCAGCGATTCCACCGACAGGCCCAGCACGGCATCCTTTTGATGTTGCATCACCATCCAGGCGACGACGCCGACGACAAGAGTCTTGGCGATGGCCTTGAGCAACTCCACCAGCGCATTCTTCGAAAACATATTGCCCAGGCCGCGAATCGGGTTGAGCTTGCCAAAATTGGGGGTAAACGCCTTGGAGCTGAACAGCCAGCCGCCCACCAGCACGGGTGACGCCAGGGCGACGAGCATGATGGCCGCGGCGTACGGCAGGCAGGTCAGCAAGACCGAGCCCACGTCGTAGCCGATGCGCAACATCATCGCGTCGGGATTGAGTATCTGCTCCCGGTCCAGGGTCAGCCCGGAAACCATGACGGCCGTCAGCCGCCGCACGATGGCGTCGCCGGCAAACCACAGGCAGCAGCCGGACGCCATCAGCACCGTAAACGTGGCCACTTCACGCGATCGCGGAACGTCGCCTTCCTCACGCGCCTGCTCGAGGCGCTTCGGTGACGCGGCTTCGGTCTTTTCTGCGTCGCTGTCTTCCGACATCAATCAACTCCGGTGAAGTCCTGCAGCCTGGCTAGGCGCAATACGGACTGGGCATGGAGCATTATCGGTTCAATCAACACAACGCCATCAAGGGAAAAGGGGGGCAATTGCCCTCCTTTTCCCTTGCCTATACTAAAGGCGCCGCAGGCGCCCATTTCAGAGGGGACCGAAACATGGTCAGGACAAGGCGCAGCCCCGAAGACAGTACGAATAGTACGGCGAGGGGCTGCAACGCAGTCATGGCCATTTTCTCGGGTCACTAACGATTTTTTCGCGCCTCGGCCTGCTTCACCGTCTGCTCGATTGCGCCAAACAGGGACTTGCCGTCATCACCCAGCATTTCCAGGCGGACAACATCGCCAAACAACAGGAATGGTGTGCTGGCGACGCCATCGGCGATCATCTCCTGGTTACGTCGCTCAACAATGCTGGAAAACCCCTTCTTGACTTCCTTGTTGGCGACGCCGCCCGCGCTGACCACGCTGCCGGCGCGCGCGTTGCGCGTCTGGCACAGATGGGCGAGCAATTGCGGGTAATTGAACGCCATGTCGGCACCCGCATGGGGCTGGCCCGTCAACTTGCCGTTCAGGCTGCAGCGCAAGGCGTAATGCACCTTGCCGCCGCGCCAGGCGTCGCCCAATTCGTCGGGCGTGATGGCGACAGGCGAGCAAGCCATGGCCGGTTTCGCCTGCAGGAAGCCGTAGCCGCCGGCTTGCTCGTCGGGCGCCAGGTTGCGCAGGGTGATGTCGTTGACCAGCATCAACAGCTTGATGTTCAGGTGCGCCTGGTCCGGCGTCGAGCCCATGGCCACGTCGTCCGTGATGGCGGCGATGCCTGCCTCGTAATCGATGCCCCACTGCTCGTGCGCCAGGGTGATGTCATCGTGGGGACCGAGGAAATCGTCGCTGGCGCCCTGGTACATCCTTGGGGCATCGCGCAGATTGGCGGGCGCTTCAAGTCCCGCCGCCTTGCAGGCGCGCTCGATCTGCTGCAGGTAGGACGCGCCCGCCACGCGCAGGCTGCTGCGCGGCAAGGGCGCCATGCAATTGGCCGGGTCGAACTCGAAGGCGCGATGGCCGCGGCCGCTATTGATGGTCTGGTACAGCAAGTCCAGCTGGGGCGCGATGAAGCTCCAGTCGTCGAGCGCCTTTTGCAGGGTCGAGGCGATGCCATCGGCCAGGTGGGCCGTTTTCAGGTCGCGCGAGACGACAGCCAGCTGGCCGTCGCGCGTGCCATCGTTCAGGGTAGCTAATTTCATGTGCGGGAAACTGCGTCAAAAGCAGGCAATAGGAGGCTAAAAACGCCAAAAAGCCGGGACATCCCCGGCTTTGACGGTCAGAAGGAATTTACGCCAGCAGCGCGATCTGCTCGGAAGTCAGGTAACACCACTCGCCTTCGGCGATGCCCAGCGATTCCAGGGTCAGGCTGCCGATGGCGGAACGGTGCAGCGCGCTGCAATGGTTGCCGGCGGCGGCCAGCATGCGCTTGACTTGGTGGTACTTGCCTTGCTCGAGCACGATTTCCAGCTGGTGTTCGCCGCGCTTGACGCAGACGAGGGCTGCCAGCGGGGCCGGCTCATCGTGCAATTGCACGCCGGCCAATAACAGGGCCACCAGTTCATCCGTCACGGGCTCTTGCGTGGTGGCCTGGTAAATCTTGGGAACGTGGCGCTTCGGCGACGATTGTGCATGGATAAATGGGCCATCGTCGGACATCAGCAGCATGCCGGTCGTATCGTGGTCGAGCCGGCCGACGGGCTGGACTTCGCGCCAGGTAAACTGTTCCGGCAGCAGGGTCAGCACGCCAGGGTGATGGCTGGGCTTGCGCGAGCATTCGAAGTTGGCAGGCTTGTTCAGCGCCAGGTACAGGTGCGCGCGGTAGACCCACTCTTCTTCGAACACGTGCAGCACCAGGCCTTCGGTCTCGACGGTGGCGCGGTAATTGGTCTGGGTGACGCCATCGATGACGACATCGCCATCTTCGATGAGGGAACGACAATATTTACGGGTGCCAAAACCCTGCGATTGCAGGATGCGGTCTAGGGATAATTTACTCATGGGCGTGACTTTACCAGAAGCGGCAGGCAGCGTGAAGCGGCCGCGCGCGGGGCCTGCGCCGGGCCGCCGGGCGTGCACCAGCCTTGCGCAGGCACAGATGAGCTGAAGTGCAAGGTGAGATTTCGATATAAATGGCCAATTCCTTTGAGAAATATCAAGCGCTCGGAATATCGCATTGATAGACTGAAACTTCGTTAGGAATCCGCCTAACGAGCTTTAGGAATAATAACCAGACAACGACTCACAAGGACATTGTATGAAGCATACCGATACCATCGCCTTACAAGGCAGCATCGCCGACATGCGCCTGCGCATCGCTACGGAACAGGCGGCCATGCACAAGGTCAGACTCGGCGTGGCGCGCTGGAGCAGCGCCCCGGCGCCGCAGGATGAGGACGCAACACCATCACCAGCGAGCCAGACGCATTGGCATGCCGAAGCGCAATGCCATTTCATGTGCTGGCTGGAACTCGGCGGTTTTGCCCACGCGGATGCGGATGCGGCCGCGGAAACCGACAACGTGACGGCGCCCGTCATAATGGACACAGCGCCCGAGACCAGTTCCGGCGCCAACGCCAGTGCCGACGCAGCGCCGGCCCGGCAGGCAGACGCTCTGCCCGCGCACTGCAACGGCTGCGCCGTCTGAGCGCGCCCCATCCGACCGGCCATGCCCTGCCCTCGCATGCCTGCCTTGCCAGCACGCCCAGCTACAACATCGAGCAACACTCACCCATCCGGCACGAACGACGCACAAAAGGAAACGGCGGCATTGCGCCGCCGTTTCCAAGCCCCATCGGGACTTTAGTGAGGAATGTAAATTCACTCAAAACCACATCTGCGATGCGGCGAGTAGTTCCATGACCTGCCAATCAAGTTAGTACTGACAACATAGTTGATATATCGCCCCTCCTTGAAAAGAACTACGGTTTCACTATAGCCCAAGCAGCCCCATTTTCAAGCCAATTTACCACCTTATTGAAAATCATTCTCGATTGGCTTGCTTGCCAGCCAAGAGTGATGTCCTCAGCGCAACGCCGGTTGTGACTGCTGTACGGCCGCTTTCATCGCACCCGCGCCCATGGCGGCGCCAAACTTTTTGAGCACCCGTTCCGGCAAGCCTTCATGCTGCGTATAGTCGACGATGTCTTCCGCCTTGACGACGTCGCGCGCCACGCTGTCGACCGTGCCGAAATCATCGGCCAGGCCCATTTCCACAGCTTTCGCCCCCGTCCAGTACAAGCCGGAGAAGGTATCGGCCGTTTCTTTCAGGCGCTTGCCCCGTCCCGCCCGCACCACCTCGATGAATTGCTGGTGGATTTCATTGAGCATGCCTTGCGCATACGCCTTGTGCTTTTCCGTCAGGGGGCTGAACGGGTCCATGAAACCCTTGTTCTCGCCCGCCGTCAGCAAACGGCGCTCGACGCCGACCTTTTCCATCACGCCCGTAAAGCCGAAGCCATCCATCAGCACGCCGATGGAGCCGACCACGCTGGCCTTGTTGACGTAGATGCGGTCGGCGGCGGCCGCGATGTAATAGCCGCCCGAGGCGCACATTTCATCGACCACCACATATAAAGGCTTGTCCGGATAACCCTTGCGCAGGCGCTGCATCTCGTCGACGATCATGCCGGCCTGCACGGGACTGCCGCCCGGACTATTAATATGCAGCACCACGGCCACGGAGCCGGCGTCGGAAAACGCCTTGTCCAGCGCAGGGATGACGACGGCGGCCGAGCCGCTGCCTTCGGACTCGATGGCGCCATTGATGTCGATCAGGGCCGTGTGGCGGCCCAGGGTTTCGCTGTCGTCGGCCGTGTTGTAGTCATAAAACACCCACAGGGCGAACAGCACGATCAGCAGGCCGAAGACCTTGAAAAAGATGCTCCAGCGGCGGTGCGCGCGTTGCTCTTGCAAAGTGGCAAATACCAGCTTTTCCAGCACGTCGCGCTCCCAGTTCCCCGCAGGGACGCCGTGGCCGGCGGCTGGCGCGCTGCTGTCCAGCTTGTCATTCGTGTTATCGCTCATGATTCACTTTGTTTAAATTGCAATAAGGCCTGCCCCGGCCTCAGGCCGGCAGCGGCTGGACATACTCGTCGGGTTGCCAGTACAGCTGACCATCGCGTTCGGCCACAGTGATCGGACGCAAGCGTCCGCCCTTGCAGGGGCCGCCCGCGCACAAGCCGCTTTCCGGCACATAGATGGCGCCATGCGTCGAACACATCAGGTACAAGCCGCTGGACTCGAAAAACTCGCCCTCGGCCCAGTCCAGTTCGATCGGTACGTGGGCACAGCGGTTCAGGTAGCCATACGCCTTGCCGCCATGGCGCACGACAAAGCCCGTGGTCGCTTCGCCACCGGCCGAGACGGGAAAGCGCACGCCCTTGCCGCCATCGGCCACGGCGTCGGCCGCACAAATCAACACTTCCGCAACATCAGTCATCATGCGTGCTCGCTCAGCCATTGATGCAGGTCGGCCACCGTGGCGGCCGAATACAGGGGATTGCAAGCTTGCAACTGCGCCACCGGATGCGCCCCATACTCTACGGCAATACCCGCCGCGCCTGCATTGCTTGCCATCAATAAATCATGGCTGGTGTCGCCAATCATCACGGTACGGCGCATATCCTGCCCCAATTCGCGCGTCAGTTCCTGCAGCATGGCCGGATGGGGCTTGGAAAACGTTTCATCGGCGCAGCGCGTCGCATCGAACAGGGACAGCAGCTTGACGGCATTCAAGGAGCGGTTCAGGCCGACACGGCTCTTGCCCGTGGCCACCGCCAGGAAATACGCCTGCTGCGACAGTTCCTGCAGCATCTCGTGTACGCCTGGAAACAAGGTCAGCTCATGGTCGCGCGACAGATAGTGATAGCGGTAGCGCTCGGCCATGCGCGCATGGTATTTCGGCTCCACGTCCGGCATCACCAGCTGCATCGCTTCCTGCAAACCCAGGCCGATCACGTGCGAAGCGAGCAACTCGGTGGGAATGGGCAAGCCAAGGTCTTTGGCCGATGCCTGGATGCACTTGACGATGGTCGAGGTACTGTCTATCAGGGTACCGTCCCAATCGAAGACGATCAGATCAAATTGCTTTCTTGCCATGTTTCCCGACGACATAGCCGCCGGCTCCTTGAGAATGAATGATGGCGACTGACTACCTTATGAGTAGTGTCGCGCGCACGCGCTGCATACTTATCGTGCGGCAACGGCCAATGGTTTGCCCAAGCTTACCAAGAAACGCTCGCATTCGGCAGCCAGCGGCGCGTTCAGGGTCATCGTCTTGCCCGTTTCCGGATGCGTAAACGTGATCTGGTGCGCGTGCAGGAACATGCGTTTCAGGGCGCCGCGCGTGCTGTCGGCCTTCAACAGAGCACGGTTGAGGGCGAAGTCGCCATATTTGTCGTCGCCGGCGATGGGGAAACCGGATGAGGACAGGTGCACGCGGATCTGGTGCGTGCGTCCCGTCTTCAATTCCGCTTCCAGCAAGGCGAAGTTGTGATATTTATGCAACAGTGAAAACACCGTGTGCGACGCCAGGCCATCGGCCTGCACGGCCACCCGGCGCTCGCCTTCGGCCGTCGTATATTTATGCAGCGGCAACTTGATATGCTGGCGTGCATTCTTCCAGTCGCCGGCCACCAGCACCAGGTAGCGCTTGTCGGTGACGCCGTCGCGCATCTGCTCGTGCAGATTGGTCAGCGCCGTGCGTTTCTTTGCCAGCAACAGCAGGCCGGACGTGTCGCGGTCCAGGCGGTGCACCAGTTCCAAAAACTTGGCGTCGGGGCGCGAAGCGCGCAATTGTTCGATCACGCCGAACGACACGCCCGAGCCGCCATGCACGGCCACGCCGGCCGGCTTGTCGATGACGAGCAGCTGTGCATCTTCGAAGATGATCTTGAATTCGGCGGCTGGCGCGCCCGTGGCGGCCTTTTCGGCCACGCGCACGGGCGGAATGCGCACCACGTCGCCGGCGGCGAGACGGTACAGCTGATCGATACGGCCTTTATTGACCCGCACTTCTCCCGATCGCAAGATCCGGTAGATGTGGCTTTTAGGCACTCCCTTGCACACTCTTAATAAGTAGTTGTCGATGCGCTGGCCTGCTTCTTCCTCGGCGATCGTTACGAATTGGGCTTGCGGCTGAACCGGGGGTGTTGAAGGGGGAACAACATCATTTTGACTCTTCATTTACTATGTCTTCCCAGAAATCTCTCTAAGTCCTTCATTTTGAATATATAATTGTTTTTGCTGCGGCCCTGGCTGCTGCGAGTGTAAGAATAAAAGCACATTTTACACAGGGGCGTCTCCACCGGCCTCGCCAAATTGCAAATTCGGTGGAAAAAAATGTATATGCACCATCCCTGCGCGAATCAAGGTTGCACCGTAGTTGTAATCGGATAACGCGTGGAGATGCTGAAGTGAGTGTGGGATTATAAGGATAAGTACCCGTTAGCGCGACTTATCGAGTCGGGCTCGCGGGTTGATGAAGTTGATAACGCTTGCCGTTTTCGCCAAACCCCGTATGTGGCCAAATACTGAGGGTTGTCGATGATAGGCTGAGGCCAAGCCTCGCCATCGCGATCCCTGTAATGAGCCGGCTAACGATTTTGGCTCTGAATTTGCTGACCACTTGCATTCTCTGCCCCCGATGCAGTTCATTCTCATCCGGGCTGTTTCAGATGAGTTGCAAGTGTCCTGTGCACTCGGCATGACGATCGACCTCACCGCGCCTGTTGCGGCCGTAACGTATACCTCGTACGCGTTGTTGCTCCGCACGCCTGGGCATTTCCCCCGCCAGCACTCCCGTTCTCGCATATATCCCTGTACTTCGCCGCTTCCCCGGAAGCGGCTTTGAGATGGCCTACGGGTCGCGGAGTTATAAAAATGAAACGCATGTTGTTTAATGCCACGCAGCAAGAAGAACTGCGCGTAGCGATTGTCGACGGACAAAAACTGATCGACATCGATATCGAGACAGCCGGGCGCGAACAGCGCAAATCCAACATCTACAAAGGCGTGATCACGCGCATCGAGCCATCGCTCGAAGCGTGCTTCGTCAGCTATGGCGAAGACCGCCACGGCTTCCTGCCTTTCAAGGAAGTTGCCCGCACGTATTTCCGCGAAGGCGTCGATGTCCGTAACGCTTCCGTCAAGGAAGCGCTGCGCGAAGGCCAGGAAATCATGGTCCAAGTGGAGAAGGAAGAGCGCGGCAACAAGGGCGCCGCCCTGACCTCGTTCGTCTCGCTGGCCGGCCGTTACCTGGTCCTGATGCCGAACAACCCGCGTGGCGGTGGCGTATCGCGCCGCGTGGAAGGGGAAGAGCGCCAGGAATTGCGCGAAACCATGGATAAACTGGACTTGCCAGCTGGCATGTCCGTGATTGCCCGCACGGCAGGCATCGGCCGCAACGTCGATGAACTGCAGTGGGACTTGAATTACCTGATGCAACTGTGGCGCGCCATCGAAGGCGCCGGCAAGTCGGCCAACGGCGCTTTCCTGATCTACCAGGAATCGTCCCTGGTTATCCGCGCCATCCGCGACTACTTCCAGCCCGACATCGGCGAGATCCTGATCGACACCGACGAGATCTACGACCAGGCGCACCAGTTCATGAGCCACGTGATGCCCGACATGGTGCACCGCGTAAAACGCTACAGCGACGACGTGCCGCTGTTCTCGCGCTTCCAGATCGAACACCAGATCGAAACGGCGTACAGCCGCACCGTGCCACTGCCATCGGGCGGCGCCATCGTCATCGACCACACCGAAGCGCTGGTCTCCGTCGACGTCAACTCGGCCCGCGCCACGCGCGGCTCGGACATCGAAACGACCGCCTTCAACACCAACTGCGAAGCGGCCGAAGAAGTGGCCCGCCAGTTGCGTCTGCGCGACTTGGGCGGCTTGATCGTCATCGACTTCATCGACATGGAAGTGGCGAAAAACCAGCGCGAAGTGGAACAGCGTCTGAAAGATGCGCTGCACCATGACCGTGCCCGTGTACAAATGGGCAAGATTTCGCGTTTCGGCCTGATGGAACTGTCGCGCCAGCGCCTGCGTCCTTCGCTGTCCGAAGGTTCGCATGTGACGTGCCCGCGCTGCTCCGGCACCGGCCACATCCGCGATACGGAATCGTCCGCCCTGCAGGTGCTGCGCATCATCCAGGAAGAGGCGATGAAGGAAAACTCGGCCACCATCCACGTGCAAGTGCCTGTGGACGTGGGCGCCTTCCTGCTCAACGAAAAGCGCGGCGAAGTACTGAAGATCGAGAACCGCCACCGCATCGCCGTGATCCTGATTCCGAACAAGCATCTGGAAACGCCGCACTACAAACTGGAACGCATCAAGCACGACGATCCGCGTCTGGAAGACAGCCAGGCCAGCTACAACCTGGCTGAAAACGCTGAAACCGACATGGCGTACAGCAAGCGCCAGAAGGAAGAAGCCAAGCCGCGCCAGGAAGCCGTCGTCAAGACGATCACGCCTGACCAGCCGGCACCGCTGGTCGAGCGCAAGCCCGTCGAAGCGAAACCGGCTCCAGTGGCCGCGCCTGCCGCACCACAGGGCCTTATCGCCAAGATCATCAGCTTCTTCACCGGCGCTCCGGCACCGGTGGCACCAGCGCCCGCCCCTGTCGCACCAGCCAAGCCGGCCGGCGCCGACCGCGGCGACCGCAATAGCCGTGGCCCGCGTGGCCGTGGCCGCAACGGCAAGCCTGGCCGCGAAGAACGCGAACCAGGCCAGGGCCGTCCAGCCCAGGACGATGCAGCGAAAGAAGCGGAAGCACTGGAAAAAGCGGCCCGTCCGCCACGCCCACCGCGTCCGCCACGCGAACCGCGTGAAGCGCGCGAGAACGGCGATACGGCGGCAGCACCGCGCGAACGCGGTGAACGCCCTGAACGCGCCGAGCGTCCGGAGCGCGCGGAACGTCCAGAGCGCGCCGAGCGTCCGCCACGCCAGCCACGCGAAGCGCGCGAACCGCGCGCCGACAAGGCTGTTGTTGCTGAAGTGAAAGCTGAAGAGCTGGCACTGGTTGGCGCCACCGCCAGCGCAGTCAACGTCGTCGTGCCGTCAAACGGCCCTGAATCCGATGCCGCACCGGCGAACCTGCTGAAAGCGCCGGCGAATGCCGGTCCTGAAGGCGAAGAGACGGAAAACGACGTGGAAGGCGAAGAACCGCGCCGCCGCCGCCGTCGTGGTGGCCGCAACCGCAACCGCCGCGACCGCGAAACGGGTGAGCTGATCGAATCGGCAAACGGTGACAACGAAGGCCAGGACGCACCAGTGATCAGCTTTACGGTCGCTCCGGCGCCGGAAGCTGCCGCGGATGCCGCTCCAGTCGCCGTCGTGGCCGCCGCCGCTGTCGTCGCCGTTGCCGCACCAGTGGAAGCTGCATTGGATGCCGCTCCTGCCGTCGTGGCTGAAGTCGTGGAAGTGGTCGAAGTGGTGGAAGTGGTCAAGGTTGAAGAAGCCGCACCAGCGGCTGAGGTGATCGTGCCGCCAACCCCTGTCGAAGCCGTCGTTGCTGCAGCGCAAGTTGAACCAGCCGCTGCCGAACCAGCACCAGCTGCCGAGTACAGCTTTGCCGAGAAAGCGGAAGCTGCACCGGCGCCAGCGCCTGCTCCAGCGGAAGTCATCGCCGAAGCAGCCCCAGTCGTGGAAACGGCAGCTGCCGTGGAAACCGCCCCCGTGGCTGAAGAGGTTCCAGCAGCAGCGCCAGTCGCCGAAACGGCGCCAGCCGTGGTGGAAGCGGCCCCGGTGGTTGCCGAAGTGGCTCCCGCCCCTGCTCCCGTGCCTGTTCCGGCACCAGCACCAGCGCCTGTCGTTGCTCCTGCTCCGGCTCCTGCCGCACCGCTGAACTTGAGCGCGGTGCTCGGTTCGGCCGGCCTGACCCTGGCTGCCACCGATCCGGAAAAACTGCGCCTGGCGCAGGAAGCGGCCGCCAAGGCAGTCGCTCCAGTCCGCAAGCCGCGCGAACGCAAGCCATTGCCGCCGCAATCGGATGAGCCGTTGATCCAGGTCAACACGCAACGTCCATAAGCGTGCCTGGTTCGCCCAGCCGCCAATGATGAAAGGGGGAGCTCAGGCTTCCCCTTTTTTATATCCACTTTTTTGCTGCCCTCCACCCGCCATGCACGAGAACGCCACTCTGCCCCCCGCCCCCGTCAGCCTGCGCAGCGCCTTCTGGTACTGGCTCAAGCTGGGTTGCGTCAGCTTTGGCGGCCCCGCCGGGCAAATCGCCATGATGCATGCGGAACTGGTGGAAAAGCGGCGCTGGATTTCCGAGCAGCGTTTCCTGCACGCTCTCAATTACTGCATGCTGCTGCCGGGGCCGGAAGCGACCCAGCTGGCCATCTACATCGGCTGGCTGATGCACCGCACGCGCGGCGCCCTGGTGGCGGGCCTGCTGTTTTTGCTGCCCTCGCTGCTGGTGCTGATCGCCCTGTCCTGGCTGTACATGGCGTATGGCCACGTGGGCGCCATCGCCGGCGTCCTGTACGGCATCAAGCCGGCCGTCGTCGCCATCGTGCTGGCGGCCGCGTGGCGCCTGGGCCGGCGCACCTTGCGCAGCCCCGCCCTGATCGCCATCGCGGCGGCCGCATTTGTCGCCATCGCCGCGCTACAGCTGCCATTTCCGCCGATCGTGCTCAGCGCCGCCCTGCTGGGCATGGCGGGCGGGCGCTGGCTGCCGGGCCACTTTCATGCCAACGGCGCGTCGCACGGCGGCGCGGCCCGCTACGGCGCAGCCCTGATCGATGACGACACGCCGACGCCGGGCCACGCGCGCTTCCGCTGGCCGCGCCTGCTTGGCACGGCTGCCGTGGGCCTGGCGCTGGCCTTCTTCGTCTGGCTGGGCCTGGCGCTGGCGCGCGGCGCGGACCAGCCGCTGGCGCAGATGGGCGTGTTTTTCAGCAAGGCGGCCCTGCTCACGTTCGGCGGCGCGTATGCCGTGCTGCCCTACCTGGTGCAGGGCGCCGCCGACCACTACCACTGGATCACGAGCGCGCAAATGATGGATGGCCTGGCGCTGGGCGAAACGACGCCCGGCCCGCTGATCATGATCGTCGCCTTCATCGGTTTTGTCGGCGGCTGGAGCCATGCCGTGACGGGAGAGCAGCTGTGGCTGGCAGGCGTGTGCGGCGCGCTCGTCGCCAGCTGGTTTACTTTCCTGCCCTCGTTCATCTTCATCCTGGCCGGCGCGCCCCTCGTGGAAGCGTCGCGCGGCAATCTGCGCCTGAGCGCGCCCCTGACGGCCATCTCGGCGGCCGTGGTCGGCGTCATCGCCAGCCTGGCCCTGTTCTTTGGCCGCCATGTCTTCTGGCAAACAAACCCGATGCCGCACTGGGACTGGGTAGCGATTGCCATCGCGCTGGCGGCCGGCGTGGCGCTGATCAAGTACCAAGTGGGCACCATCAAATTGCTGCTCGCCTGTGCCATCTTCGGCCTCGTGCTATCGTATCTGCCTTGACCGATTTTATGTAAGTGGCATGACCTTTCATGGCTGACAAGATTATCTACCTCGCCGAGGCCCGCAATGGGGCACCGGTGATCCCCGCACGGCTGGAAAGTCCCAGCGGCAATGTGGCCGACAGCCTGGGCCGGCCCCTGCACGACTTGCGCATCTCGATTACCGACCGCTGCAATTTCCGTTGCGTGTATTGCATGCCAAAAGACGTGTTCGACAAGAACCACGTGTATCTGCCGCACACGGATTTGCTGTCGTTCGAGGAAATCACGCGCATCGCGCGCCTGTTCGTTGAACACGGCGTGGAAAAGATCCGCCTGACGGGCGGCGAGCCGCTGCTGCGCAAGAATATCGAAAAGCTCATCGCCATGCTGGCCGCGCTGCGCACGCCGTCGGGCCAGCCGCTGGACCTGACCCTGACGACCAACGGCTCCTTGCTGGCCAGAAAAGCGCAGACGCTCAAGGATGCGGGCCTGAACCGGGTCACCGTGTCGCTCGACTCGCTCGACGACGCCACCTTCAAGCGCATGAACGACGTCGATTTCGCCGTCGCCGACGTACTGCACGGCATCGATGCGGCGCATGCCGCCGGCCTGGGACCCATCAAGATCAATATGGTCGTCAAGGCCGGCATGAACGAGCAGGAAATCGTGCCCATGGCGCGCCACTTCAAGGGCACACCGTATATCCTGCGCTTCATCGAATACATGGACGTGGGCGCGTCGAATGGCTGGAACTTGCAGGAAGTCATCCCTTCGGCCGAAGTCGTGCGCCGCATAGCCTCACACATGCCCTTGCTGCCCATTAACCCGAACTACACGGGCGAGACGGCGGCGCGCTGGCGCTATGCGGATGGCAGCGGCGAGATCGGCCTCATTTCCAGCGTCACGCAAGCGTTCTGCGCCGACTGCAGCCGCGCCCGCCTCTCGACCGAGGGCAAGCTGTACACGTGCCTGTTCGCCAGCAGCGGCCACGACTTGCGCAGCCTGCTGCGCGGCGGCCATAGCGACGCGGAAATATCCTCGGCCGTGGCGCAGCTGTGGCGCGGCCGCAGCGACCGCTATTCGCAATTGCGCACCAGCCAGACGGATTTGACGGGCGGCACACTTGAGCACGGTAAAAAGAAAGTGGAAATGTCGTACATCGGCGGCTGAATCCGGGGCGGCGCACGCCCCACGCTGCTACCATGGCGCATGCACCAATTTTCCTACCTGACATGATCAACAAACACGACATTACCGGCCTGATCCTGGCCGGTGGCCTCGGCACGCGCATGGGCCAGCGCGACAAGGGCATGCTGTGCCTGCATGGCCAGCCCCTGGCCCGCCACGTGCTGCAGCGCCTGGCGCCGCAAGTGGGCCAGCTGGCCATCAGTGTCCACGCCGATGCCGGCGATTACGCAAGCTTCGGCCTGCCCGTGTGGCCGGACGCGCTGCCGGGCCAGCTGGGCCCCCTGGCCGGCCTGCACAGCGGCATGCGGCACGCCGGCACGCCCTACCTGCTGACGGTGCCGTGCGATTCGCCCCTGCTGCCACCCGACCTGGCAGCGCGCTTGGCCGCCGGTTTGATCGACAGCGATGCCGACCTGGCCATCGCCGTCACCGAGGAAATCGATCCGGCGACGGGATCGGCCGTGCGCCGCCCGCACCCCGTCTTTTGCCTGGTGAAAACCTCGACCCTGCCCCAGTTAGACTCGTATCTGCGCGGCGGCGGGCGCCGCATGCGTACCTGGCATGGCCCCTTGAAACTGGCCGAAGTGCTCTTCGAGAACCATGGCGCGTTCGGCAACATCAATACGCCAGATGAGCTGACCGCCCTGCAGGCGCAGGGCTTGTCCGTGCCGATGGCGCAAGCCATCCTGGCCGACACGGTCGCCCCCCTCGCCGAGATCGAGGAACTGCCGCTGCCGCAAGCGTTCGAGCGCATCCTGGCGGCCGACATCATCTCGCCCATCAGCGTGCCCGCGCACGACAATTCCGCCATGGATGGCTATGCGCTGCATGGGGCCGACCTCGGTGGCGACGCACCCGTGACCCTGGCCGTGGTCGATACCATTCTGGCCGGTCGCCCGGGCACGGTCAACGTCGGGCGCGGGCAATGCGCGCGCATCATGACGGGCGCCGTCATGCCGGACGGCTGCGACAGCGTGGTGCCGCAGGAACTGGTGCGGCACGCCAGCGAGCACAGCATCACCATCGCGCCGGAGTGCATCCGCCCCGGCGACAACCGCCGTTTCAAGGGCGAAGACTTGATGCAAGGCCAGCCTGCGCTGCTGCAGGGCAAACTACTCGGACCGGCCGAACTGGGGCTGCTGGCCTCGCTGGGCATCGCCACGGTGCCCGTGCGCCGGCGCCTGCGCGTGGCCTTCTTTTCCACGGGCGACGAATTGCGCTCGATCGGCGAGCTGCTCGACGCGGGCTGCATCTACGACAGCAACCGCTACACCCTGCTGGGCATGCTGACCCGTTTGGGCTGCGAAGTGCTCGACATGGGCATCGTCAAGGACAATCCGCAAGCGCTGGAAGCGGCCCTGCGCGGCGCCTGCGCCAAGGCCGACGTCATCATCACCTCGGGCGGCGTGTCCAGCGGCGCGGCCGATTTTACGCGCGAGATCCTCGCCCGCCTCGGTGACGTGGCCTTCTGGCAAATCAACATGCGCCCGGGCCGCCCCATGGCCTTTGGCCGGATTGCCAGCGGGGGCGCCACGGCCTTGCTGCTGGGTCTGCCAGGCAACCCCGTGGCCGTGATGGCGGCGTTTTATTTCCTCGCCCGCCCCGCCCTGCTGCGCCTGATGGGCGCCGATGCGGACACGTCCACCCTGCCGCTGCTGCAGGTGGCGGCGCAAGCGCCCATCCGCAAGAAACGGGGCCGCACGGAATACCAGCGCGGCATCGTCGAGCGCGGCGCGGACGGGCGCCAGCACGTGCGCGTGACGGGTGCGCAAGGCTCGGGCATCCTGCGTTCGATGACGCAAGCCAATTGCATGATCGTGCTGCATGAAGCGCAAGGCCACGTGGCGGCCGGCGACCTCGTCGATATTGTGCTGTTCCATGGGCTGATGTAAGCAGCTACCCGCTCCCGTCCCCTGAACGGCCCGCCCTGCGCGGGCCGTTTGCATTTCCCCATTGCAATCAATTCCCCTGCGCGGCAGACGTTTTCCAATCGAGATAAAAATATCAATCATTTCCTCTTAAAACAAATCAATAAAGACAACACTAATTGTAATAATTTTATTTATTAGTTGATATTGAAGTTTCTTCGGTGATAACATTCGAACTCATACAAAAAGTTCAATTTTGATATTGTTTTCACGAGGAACAACAATGAGACACAGCTCATGGATCGCGGGAGCCAGCTTGCTGGGTACGGCCTGCCTGCTTGCCACCTTGTCCCTGGCGCCCTTGCCCGCCAGCGCGAAAGGCATCGCGCGCGCCGATGTGCTCGATAACTGCAACTGGAATCGTCCTGGCGTCGACCCGTTCATGGGTGACGTGGTGGCGGCCGTGGACCGCTATACGGATATCGCGCCGCCCGTGCGCGAACAATTGAAGGAGCGCATGCGTGCGCGCCAATACGATGAGATCGTGGTGATCAGCCGCGACGCCATCCGCGGCAAGGGCAATTACAACGCGCGCATCAGCGACATGCATTTCGGCCCTGGCCGCGTCTGCCGCAATGTCACGCGTGCGGGCTGGAACGAGCAGATGCAGGAACGGGGACTCGTGTATTGCGTGCAAGGCCAGTGCATCCTGGTGCCGACGATTTGCCGCAACGTCAGCCGTATCACGCAGGCGCCCGCATCGGCGCCGCCAGCGGCCGGTGCAGCTCCCGGTGGTGCCGCTCCCGGCGGTGCAGCACCCGTTGCCGCCGCGCCCGCCGCCCCGGAAGCGGCAGGCGCGCCCCTGATCGACAATCCCGACGCCTTGCGCGGCGGTTCCTTCACGGGCGGCGCCATGCCGCCCGAGGTGGCCAGCATTCCTTTCCTGCCCTTCGATTATGTGCGTACCGCGGGCGGCATCACGCCGCCGGCCGGCATGGGCGGCGGCGGTGGTGGCGGTGGAGGCGGCAGCGGCCTGCCTCCGGACCGGGGCAGCAGCATCATCGTGCCGCCCACCGTGATCATCCCTAGCTTGCCACCGACGGTGCCGACCGTCTTGCCGGCCGTGCCGGAACCGCAAACCTGGGGCATGCTGCTGGCCGGTCTGGCGCTGATCGGCTACAGCGTGCTGCGCCGCCGCACTGTGCGGGCAGCCTGAGGCGCGCTACTCGCCGTCGCCGGCGTCCGCCTTACCCAGCAGCAAGGCGGCCGCCTCGCCCGGCAAGGCTTCCACGGATTTCAATTTGCGCGCCATCTGCCGGCTGCGCACTTCCGCGCTTTCGATATTTTTCGCCGCCTTTTCCAGGGTCAGCCGGGTTTGCGACAGCACCTCGCCGAACTTGCCGAATTCCGTCTTCACGGCGCCCAGCACTTGCCACACTTCCGACGAGCGCTTTTCCAGCGCCAGGGTGCGGAAACCCATCTGCAAGCTGTTGAGCAAAGCCGTCAGGGTGGATGGCCCGGCAATGCTGACCCGGTGCACGCGCTGCAATTCGTCGGCCAGTCCCGGGCGGCGCAGCACTTCCGCATACAGCCCCTCGGTAGGCAGGAACAGGATGGCAAAGTCGGTGGTCAGCGGCGGCGCCAGGTATTTCTCGGCGATGGTTTTCGCTTCGCCCCGTACAGCCCGCTCCAGCTCGCGTCCCGCCAGGGCCACGGCGTCGGCATCGGCCCGCTCGGCCGCCTCGACCAGGCGCTCATACTGTTCCTTGGGAAATTTCGCGTCAATCGGCATCCACACGGGCGGCCCGCCGTCGACCATGCCCGGCAGTTTCAGGGCGAATTCCACGCGCGCGCCGCTGCCCGGCAAGGTTTCCACGTTTTTCGCGTACTGGTCGACAGTGAGTACCTGCTCCAGCAGCATTTCCAGCTGCACTTCGCCCCAGGTACCGCGCGTCTTGACGTTGGTAAGCACCCGCTTCAGATCGCCCACGCCCAGCGCCAGCTGCTGCATTTCACCGAGGCCCTGATGGACTTTTTCCAGCCGCTCCGACACTTGCTGGAACGAGGCGGACAGGCGCGTTTCCAGGGTGGCATGCAGTTTCTCGTCGACCGTCTTGCGCATCTCTTCCAGGCGCGCGCCATTGTCGGCCTGCAAGTCGCGGATCTTGTTTTCCAAAGTGGCACGCACTTCCAGCATGCGCTGGGCATTCGACTCCGTCAGCTGCGCCAGGGTCTGGTTCGTGCTGTCGGCAAAACGCGCCAGGCTTTGCGCCTGTTCTTCGCGTCCGACTTTGCCCTGCGCCTGCATCTGCGTGCGCAGGCTGTCGAGCTGTTGCAGGGTCGCCGCCTGGAATTGCGCCAGGCCCGCAGCCAGGTCTTGCCGCGTGGCCTGTGCCGACGCCTGCAGCTGCAGCCGCACTTCGCGCTCGACCCGGTCGATGCGTTCCAGGCTTTGCTGCTGGTGCTGCTGCACCAGGGCCAGGGTGGTGGCGCCGTCGCCGGCCGCGCCACGCGGGCGCAGCAAGATCAATAGCAACAGGACGATGGCGACGATGGCGGCGCCCAGCAGGCTGTAAAACTCGATTGGGCTCATGGGATCAGTCAGGTTTGTTGCGCATCCAGTCGGCCGTCTGATAGAACGATTCCATCAGGCGCACGCGCAAGGACTCTTCGATGCCCGTGTCTTCCATGGCCCAGGCCATGGCGCGCAGCCATTGGTCGCGCTCGCTGGTGCCGATGGCATACGGCAAGTGACGGGCGCGCAAGCGCGGGTGGCCGAATTTCTCGATATACAAATCCGGTCCGCCCATCCAGCCCGTCAGAAAGAAATACAGCTTGTCGCGCGAGCCATCCGTCGATGGCGGATGCATGACGCGGATGCCGGCGAACTCGGGCTCGAGTTCCATCAAGTCATAAAAACGGTCGACCATTTCGCGCAGCACGGGGGCGCCGCCGATGGTCTCGTACAGGGTAGGGGCAGTGGTATCAGTCATGGCCGCCATGATAGCGCAAGCGCTGGCGGCCCATGCGGCGCCAGCGCCCTCTGCCACAATAAATGGCAATATACTTGACTAATCAACCTTTTATCAAATATTATGCAATTTTAAACCCGAGACAAAACAGCATGTCAACCACCGTCCAACCTCGTTTGCTACGCAATATCAATTTCCGCTGGCTGCTCGGTGGCGGCCTCGTGTCCGTGCTCGGTGACCAGTTCAGCATGCTGGCCCTGCCCTGGCTGGCGCTGAGTCTGACAAACGATAGCCTGAGCCTGGGCATCGCCGTGGCCCTGATGGGCGCGCCGCGCGCCGTGCTGATTTTGCTGGGCGGCACCATCGCCGACCGTTACTCCCCCCGGCGCGTGCTGCTGCTGAGCAAATATGCGAACGCCGCCATCCTGCTGGCACTGTCCGGCCTGCTGATGCTGGACCAGGCCAGTGTGGCGCTCGCGTATGCGGCCGCGCTGGCGCTGGGCATCGCCTCCGCCTTCGGCATTCCCGCCGGCACGGCCATCCTGCCGCAAGCCGTGCCGCCGCAAACACTGCAGACGGCCAACAGCCTGCAGATGGGCGCGCGCCAGTTGTCCTTGCTGGCCGGTCCGCTGCTGGCGGCGCTCGTGCTCGGCGTCCACGATGGCGGGCAACAAACCGGCATGGCGGCACTGGCCGCCGCCTTTGCCATCGATGCGCTGACGTTTCTGTTCTCGGCCTGGACCTTGCGGCAAGTCACCTTGCGGCCACTGGCCGCCGCCGCGGCGCAGAGCATGTGGCGCGACATGGCGGCCGGCCTGTCCATGGTGTGGCGCGACATGGCCTTGCGCAGCTGCTATGCCTACTGGGCCGTGGTGGCGTTCTTCGTCATGGGTCCGCTGCAAGTGGCCCTGCCCGTGCTGGCCAGCGAACGCCTGCACGGCGCCCCGGCGCTCGGTTTGCTGATGGGCACGCACGGCGCCGGCACCCTGGCCGGCATGCTGGCGTCCAGCCTGGGCGGCACCTGGCTGCGCCGCCGCTTCGGCGCCACCCTGCTGGCTGTCGATGCGGTCGTGGGCCTGCTGCTGATGGCGCTGGGACAAATCGATACAGCCTGGCAAGGCGCGGCCTTGCTGGCCGTCACGGGATTGCTGGGCGGCTATGTGCAGGTGGCCATCTTTACCTGGATACAACGGCGCGTGGCGCCCGCCATGCTGGGCCGGGCGATGGCGCTGTTCATGGGTATCTTCCTGGGACTGGCGCCGCTGTCGGCGGCGGCCACTGGCGCGCTGCTGCGCCGCCTGAGCGTGGGCGAACTGTTCTGCGCCGGCGGCGCCCTGCTGCTGGCCGCCGCCATCGCCGCCGCCATGCTCACCGATATTGCCCGCATCGCAAGCACCGATTACACCACCCAAGCTTGAGGAAACCGCAGCATGGATAAAACACAGCAAGCTGCCTTGAAAGCAGCTTACCGGCAACAAGCGCCCGCGCTGGGCATCATCGCGCTGCGCCACCTGCCCAGCGGCCGCACCCTGCTCGAACGCAGCCGCAATGCGCCCGGCGCGCTGAACCGCCGCCGCTTCGAACTCGCGCTGGGCTCGCACCGCAATGCGCGCCTGCAGGCGGACTGGCGGCGCGACGGCGAGGCAGCTTTCCGCTTCGACATCATCGACACCGTCAAGCCATCGGCCGATCCCGGTTTCGATGCGGACGCAGAACTGGACGCCCTGCTCGCGCTGCACCAGGCGCAGCTGCTGGAACAGGGGCAATCACGCTATTGAGCGGCCATGCTTTACACTTGCGCACTCACGCACTACGCAGCAAATGAAAAGGACGCCATGACCGATCACACTTCACCGCCGCCGGACGGCGGCAGCGCGCTGGACTTTTGCCTGCGCCTGGCGCGTGCCCAGGCCATGCTCGTGCGCCGCTTCGACAGCACCCTGGGCAATCTGCATGGCTTGAGCTTTGGCGATTATCAATTGCTGTACCACTTGCAGCGGGCACCCGGCGGACGCCTGCGCCGCATCGACCTGGCCGAGCGCCTGGCGCTGACGGCGTCCGGCATCACGCGCTCGCTGATGCCGCTGGAAAAAATCGGTCTCGTGGCGCGCCAGGCCGATGCGCGCGATGCCCGCGTCGGCTACGCCGCCATCACGGCCGCGGGACTGGCATTGCTGGCGCACGCGAATACGACGGCGCAGGCGCTGGGCCAGGAATTGCTGGGCAATGCCAGCGCGGAACAACTGGCGCCTCTGTCCCTGCTATTGAACGGCATTGCCGGCAACCAGCCCGGCCAAGTCTGAGGTCTACACCAGCGCCAGCTTGCGCAGGCGCCGCGTCGATGGCCAGCGCGCCATGCCCGTCTCGTCGCGGATGGCGGCGCAGGCGGCCAGCACCCTGGCGCACTCGTCCTCGCGCAAGCCCGCATTCAGGGTCAGGCGCACCAGCGAGCGGTTCTTCGGCGTGGCCGGCGCGCAGAACACGGCGCCGTAGATGCCGTGCCGTTCCAGCGCCTTGCGCAGGATCAGGGTATCGGGCTCGGTGCCCGCCTCCAGCGCGATGATCTGCTCGGTGCCGTCGCTGACGTTGTAGCCCAGATCCATCAGCCCCTGGCGCAGTTGCACGCTGTGGCGATGCAGCGCGGCGCGGCGGCCATCGGCGGCGCGGATGAAGTCGAGCGCCGCGTCGAACCACGCCAGCTCGTGCCCGAGCAGGCAGGAGCTGAAGATGGCGGGCCGCGAAGCGGACAAAAAATATCCCTTGAAACGGGCCGAACAGGTGATCAGCCCGGCCCGGCCCGCAAACGCCTTTGCCAGCGACGCCGTGCGGAAATGCACGCGCTCGCCCAGGCCCAGCTCCACCACCAGCCCCGCGCCCTGCGGGCCGTGCGTACCCAGCGAGTGCGACTCGTCGACGATCAGCATGCTGCCGCTGCGCTCGGCGATTTCCACCATCTCCAGCAGCGGCGCCACGCTGCCATTCGTGCTGTACAGCGCATCGACGATGATGATGCCGGGGCCATGCTTGTCGATCTGGCGCTGCAGGTGGGCGCCATCGTTGTGCAGAAAAGCAACAGGCACGGCTTGCGCCGATTGCACGCCCTCCCACAGCGAAGCATGGGCCTGCATGTCGAGGTACACGGGGATGCCGGGCCCGGCCAGGCTTTGCAGCAAGCCCACGTTGGCGGCCCAGCCCGATTGCGCCAGCACGCACGCTTCGCTGCCCAGATAGTCCGCGAATTTTTGTTCGAGGCGGTGCTGGCGGCTGCCTTCCTGCAGGAAGACGGACGACATCAGCATGGCGCCGCCGCCCTGCAAGACGCGCGCCTGGGCCGCCAGCAGCGCCGCCTCGCCGGCGATGTTCAGGTAATCATTACCTGCCAGCATGACCGCACTGACCGGCATGGCTTGCCATTCATGCAAATGCTGGCCGCCAAGCAGCTTCTCGATGCGCTCGACGTAATGTTCATCCATGCGCGCGCGCACAAAGGCGGGCATCCGTTGTTCGGCGTGGACGTCGCGGGACGACAGAGGGGAAATGGCGTTTAACATAGGAACTCCTGATTGGTTGCGGGGGAACTACCGCGTCCAACATGCGCGAGCCATCCGGCAAGAGTTTGATACAACTCAACAGTTATGCTGATATCCTGCTGATATAGAGGGAACCCGCCGATCATGTTGCATTGACACGCTTCAACAAACACGCCCCCTTACCATGATGCATGCGCAGTCCCCTTCCGGAAAACGATGGCAAGGCAAGCTGCTCCAGCCTTTCCTGCATTTCCACGACGCCATCGAACACACGCCTGTGCGGCGCGCCCAGGTGCGTACGCTGGCGCTCATCGGAGCGCTGGGCATGCCGCTGTACTACGCGCTGTGGCATTATTTCTTTCCGCAGGAATACGAATCGCCGCTGCTGCGCATCGTGGCCGCACTGCTGTTCCTGCCCGCGCTATGGCCCGACCGCTTCAGCAATACCTGGTTCAGCGTCTACCTGTTCCTGGGGCTGACCTTCGAACTGCCGTTTTTTTTCACGTACATGTTCCTGATGAACCATGCCTCGACCATGTGGGCGCATTCGCTGCTGGTAGCGCTGGTCGTGCTGTTTCACTTCGATACGCGCATCGCCATACTGGCCTACCTGAGCGGCACCCTGCTGGCCTGCCTGGCGTTTGCCGTGGCCGGCGATCCCGCCTTCCTGCTCAGCGGCGACGTCTTGCAGCAATTGCCCGTGCACTGGTTCACGATTGCCGTGCTGTCCGTGGTCAAGGTGGGGCGCAACGTGGGCGCGCAAGAGAAACTGGCCGGACTGGCGGCTGGCCTGGGCAGCGTGGCGCACGAATTGCGCACGCCCCTCGTCAGCGTCGAGGCGAACGTGCGCGGGCTGCAGCGCGGGCTACAGCAAAACCTGCAAGACCAGCCGCCCGACGCGGCCAGCCTGGAAGCGCTGGCGCGCATCCAGTTCGAAGTGCGCCATATGCACCACATGATCGATCTGTTCCTGCTCAGCGCCAGCGCCGTCAACCGCAAGCTCGAAGCGAACGAAGCGGTGGCCATGCACGACAGCGTGGCGGCCGTGCTGCGCCGCTATCCGTTTACCAGCACGGCCCAGCGCGACATCGTCAAGGTCGACGTGCGTGCCGATTTCACGTTTCCCGGCCAGTCGGAGCTGTGCGTGGTGATCCTGCTGAACCTGCTGCGCAATGCCTTGAAAAGCATCCACCGCGCCGGCAAGGGCCGCGTGCGCATCATCATCGATGGCGCCCATCCCGTGCCACGCCTGCTGTTCATCGATACGGGCTGCGGCATCGCCACCAGCCGCCTGCCGCTGATCTTCGACCGCTTCTATTCGTATCCCTCGCACAACGGCAGCGGCATCGGCCTGGCCCTGTGCCGGCAAATCATGCAAGCCTGGCAAGCGCGCATCCGCTGCGTCGCGCGCGAAGGCGCCTACGCCATCTTCGTGCTGGAATTTCCCCAGCCCCTGCCCGTGCCCACGCACAACCGTTTTCCATCCATCCACCGCGCGAGGTGACGCATGCAACTGCCCGTCTACACCCATCCGACCCTGACCGTACTGATCGACGACAGCGATTCCTTCCTGAAAAGCCTGGCGTTCCAGCTCGATCCCGGCCTGGCGCGCAAGACTTTCCACGACACCAGCAGCGCCCTGCACTGGCTGCGCCAGAGCGCGCAACCGGGCGAAACGCCGCTGCACGTGAACTTCGACACACAAAACCTGCCACCCGACCAGTACAACGTGGCGCTCGACATCGAACGCATCTGGCGCATCAGCGGCCAGGCGCAGCGCTTTGCCGTGCCCTCCGTGCTGGTGGTCGATTATTCGATGCCGCAGATGAATGGCCTGGAATTTTGCCAGGCCGTGCGCGACCTGCCGTGCAAGAAGATTTTATTTACAGGGGCGGCCGATGAAAAAGTGGCCGTGACGGCCTTCAACCGGGGCTTGATCGACCGCTACATCAAGAAAAGCGACGACGATGCGCTCGACATCCTGGAACAGGAAATCCATGCCCTGCAGCGCGAATTCTTCCTGCAACAAACGGACACCGTGCGCGACTTGCTGATGCTGCACGACTACAGTTTTCTGCAAGACGAGGCGCTGGCCGCCGTCGTGCACGAGCTGTGCCAGCGACATGGCTTTGTCGAATACTATATTTTTCCCAATCCCAGCGGCATCCTGTTTTTCACGCGCGACGGCCACGCCAAGCTGATGATCATCGAGACGGAACGCAGCCTGCACACGCAATACGAAATGGCGCGCGACAGCGACGCGCCCGAATCCTTGCTGCTGGCGCTGCTGGAAATGCGCGTGATTCCCTACTTTTCCGACGCCGACAGCGACGGCATGTACGCGGCGCAGATCGGCGAGAACTGGTTCCGCTACTGCGCCTCGCCCACCATCTGCCTGGGCAGCGTGACGTATTTCTGGGCCCTGTTCGACGTGCCGGCGCACCAGCTGGGGCAACCGGTCATGTCCTATGCGCAGTTTTTGCGCGCGGGCGCGGGCGACAGCGTCAGCGCGTAGCTGGCAAATTAGCCCTCACGCAGGGTTTGCAGCGGCGGATGTTTGAGCACGTTGCGCAAGCCCAGCCATCCGCCGGCGATCGCGCACAAGGCGCCGGCCAGCAGGCCGAACGCCCACACGCCGGGCGCGAAGCTCCAGGCGAATTTGAACTGGTACGTGGCCAGGGCCCAGCCCATGGCGGCCGCGCCCGATGCCGCCAGCAAGCCGGCCAGCGCGCCGACGAGCGAAAACTCGATCAGCTGCGCCTGCGCCAGCTGGCGCCGCGTGGCGCCCAAGGCGCGCAGCAAGCCCGCTTCGCGCGTGCGCTCGTCCTGCGACCCCATCAGGGCCGCATACAGCACCAGCAAGCCCGACGCCAAAGTGAAGGCGAAGAGGAATTCGACGGCCGTCACCACCTGGTCCAGCACGCCCTGAATCTGTTTGAGCACGCCGCCCACGTCGACCACCGTCAGGTTCGGGTAGTCGCGCAGCAAGGCGTTGCCCAGGTCCGCCTGCGCGGCCGGCAAGTGGAAGGCCGTGATCCACGTTTGCGGCGTGTCCGCCATGGCGGCCGGATTGATGATGACAAAGAAATTGACGCGCATCGAACCCCATTCCAGCTTGCGCAAACTCGTGATCGCCGCTTCGACGGGCTGGCCGGCGATGTCGAAGCGCAGCTTGTCGCCCAGTTTCAGTTTCAGGGTCTTGGCGATGCCCTCCTCCACCGACGCTTCGGCTGGCGCGCCGGGCGTATTGGCAAACCACTTGCCGGCCACCAGTTTGTTTTCTTCCTGCATGGTGGCCATCGTCGACAAGTTGAATTCGCGGTCGGCCAGGCCCTTGGCGCGGTCATCCTCGTAGGTGGTTTCCGTGATCGCGTTGCCGTTCACGGCCACCAGGCGCCCGCGTATCATCGGATACAAAGGCGCGTTGGCCACGCCCGCTTGCGCCAGGCGCGCGGCGATCTGCTCTTTCTGTTCGGGCAGGATATTGATCATGAAACGGTTCGGCGCGTCCGGCGGCGTGGCGTTGCGCCAGGCCACCATCAGGTCGCCGCGCACCACCGTCAGCAGCAGCAAGGCCATCAAGCCCAGGGCCAGCGACACGACCTGGATGACGGTGGCGCCCGGGCGACGCTGCAAGGACGTGACGGCAAAGCGCCAGCCCTGGTGGTTGAAAACGCCGCGCAGGGTTTTCAGCGACTTGATGCCCAGCCAGCCGGCCAGCGCGAACAGGGCAAAGCCGCCGAGGAAACCGGCCGCCGTCAGCAGCGCCAGTTTCACGTCGCCCGCCTGCCACAACAGCAGCACGACGAAGGCGGCGATGCCCAGGCCATACGTGGCCACGGCCAGCGCCTGCGGCGGCTCCTGCTCGCGGCGGATCACGCGGTTGTGCGGGACATTGCGCAACTGCAAAATCGGCGGCAGGGCAAAGCCCAGCAAGAGCAGCATGCCGGTGGCCACGCCTTGCAGCGCGGGCAGCATGGACACGGGCGGCAAGTCGTTCTGCACCAGTTTTCCCAATAACTCCAGCAGCACCAGGTGGCCGCCGAAACCGACGGCAACGCCGACGACGCTGCCGGCCAGGCCGACGAGCAGGAATTCGATCACGTACATGGCCGTGACCTGGTTTTGCGTCAAGCCCAGGCAGCGCAGCATGGCGCATGCGTCCAGGTGGCGCAGCATGAAGCGGCGCGCGGCCATGGCCACGGCGACAGCCGCCAGCATGGCCGACAGCAAGCCGACGAGGGAAAGAAAACGGTCGGCGCGGTCCAGGGTCGACTGCATCTGCGGGCTGCCTGATTCCAGCGATTCGATGCGCACGCCCTTGATGGCCTGCGTCTTGATCTGGCTTTCCAGCCTGGCTTGATATTGCGCAAGCTCGGCCGCCTTGGCCGGTGGCGCCGACAGCAGCAGCCGGTACGACACGCGCGAGCCGTTCTGCACCAGCGCCGTGGCGGCCAGGTCGCCCAAAGGTAACATGACTCTCGGGGCGAAGTTCAAAAAGGAAGCGCCGCGGTCCGGTTCGCTGGCGATCAGTTGCGTGACGGTAAATGCCTTGTCACCCAGGGTCAGGGTGTCGCCCAGCTTCGCATTCAGGCTGGACAGAATCGCCGCATCGACCCACAGGGTGCCGGGTGCCGGCACCTGGTCCGTGGGACGTCCCACGGCATCCTGCGCTTCGCTCAGTGTGGTCGTGATTTTCAGCTTGCCCCTCTGCGGGTAGCCGGGCGAGACGGCCTTGATGGACGCCAGCTGCGACAGCGACTGCTCGCCCTCGCCCGCCTGCGCCATGCTGGGAAACGTCACCGTATCGGCCAGGATAAAGCCGCGCTGTTGCGCCTCGGCGCGCCACGCCGCATTGACGGGCTGGTCGGCGTTGATGACGAGATCGGCCCCCAGCAGCTGGTGCGCATCGCGGTTCAGGCCCGCGCGCAGGCGGTCGACGAAGAAGCCGACGGCCGACAGGGCCGCCACGGCGACGATCAGCGCGACGAGTAGGAAACGCAGTTGCCCGGCGCGCCAGTCGCGGCCGGTCATTTTCAGGGAAAGGCGGAACATGGGCGGCGGGTCTTTATGCGAGTTGGTTGTGATGCGTTATTGCGCGATGCCGTGGGCGGCCGCGTGCTGGGCGAAATACGCATCGACAGTGGCGAGGAAGGCGTCTTTCTGCGCCTGCGGCAGGAAGGCGGCGATGAAACCGTTGCGCGCCAGGCGATGCGCGTGCGACAGGCCCAGTGGCAAGGCGTCGAAGATGGCGTCGAAATTGTCGTTCATGTAGCCGCCGAAATACGCGGGATCGTCCGAGTTCACCGTTACCAGCAGGCCGGCGTCGAGCAGTTGCACGAGGTTATGGTCATGCATCTGGTCGAACACGCGCAGCTTGGTGTTCGACAGCGGGCAGACGGTCAGGGCGATCTGTTCGCGCGCCAAACGGGCCGTCAGTTCCGCGTCTTCCAGGCAGCGCACGCCATGGTCGATGCGTTCGACCTGCAAGTCGTCGAGCGCCGTGCGGATGTAGGCTGGCGGACCTTCCTCGCCCGCGTGGGCCACCAGGTGCAGGCCCAGTTCGCGGCAACGGGCGAACACGCGCGAGAATTTCTCGGGCGGGTTGCCCACTTCCGACGAGTCGAGGCCGATGCCGATGAATTTGTCGCGGTGCGGCAAGGCGTCTTCCAGCGTCTCGAACGCTTCTTCCTCGCTCAGGTGGCGCAGGAAGCACAGGATCAGGGCCGCGCTGACGGGGCTGTCCTGGCAGGCGCGGTGGATGCCGTTGATCACGTCGGCCATGGCCACGCCGCGCGCCGTGTGGGTTTGCGGGTCGAAGAAGATTTCCGTGTGCAAGACCTTATCGGCCTCGGCGCGCTGCAGGTAGGCTTGCGTCATGTCGTAGAAATCCTGCTCTTTCAAGAGCACGCTTGCGCCAGCGTAATAAATGTCGAGAAAAGACTGCAAATCCGTAAAAGCATAGGCGCTGCGCAAGTGTTCCACGGATTCATAGCCAAGCGGCACGCCATTGCGCGCTGCCAGTGCGAAAATCAGTTCCGGCTCCAGCGAGCCTTCGATATGGATATGCAGTTCGGCCTTCGGCATGCCGCGGACGATCGCGCGCAATTGGGGGTGCATCATGGGTGTTCCTTATAGGGTGACGATTAAAATGCTGGCTCGCGCACGCGCACGCGCGGCGCGCAGGGCCATCAGACATGCAGGCATCTTAGCGCAAGATGGCCGGCCTCACCGGCGCCCGCCCGCCATGGCGCCAGTTGCGGCAGCGCCACGGCCGGCATCGGCACGCGCTGGCGAATTGTCGTATGATGGTTTAAAAGGTCTACAAAGGTTCATTGAAATCGAGGAAAAATTTGATGATTTATCCAATTAAATCAACAATTTACAAACAAGTATTAAGGATATGCTGACATATCTTTTGACTTCCTGATCCTTTAGAGCAATAATTAATTTCATCGGGTAAAGGTAAGTGCAACAAGCGCTATCAACAGTGAAAAAATAAGCCGGCTGGCCACGTCAGCGCACGGCATCAAGCGCCAGTTTTTTGGTCCGGGCAATCCGGACTCGCAAAGACAGCCGGGCTTGAAACAACAATAAAAATCGGTACGGGGTACAGAAAAAATTCAGACGGCAAGCCCAGGCGAGTGCCAGGCGGGCGGCCATGGTGACTGGCAGTTCAGGTTTACATTAAAGGACATTGACATGACCATTTTTGATAACTATGCAGCACGCTACGAGCGCACCCGCGAAGAGGAAATGTCGCTCACCGAATACCTGGCCCTGTGCAAGAAGGACAAGCTGACGTATGCCAGCGCGCCCGAACGCATGCTGGCCGCCATCGGCGAGCCGCAACTGGTTGACACGCGCAACGACACGCGCTTGTCGCGCATCTTCGCCAACAAGGTGATCAAGATCTATCCCGCCTTCCGCGAATTCTACGGCACCGAGGAAGTGATCGAGCAAGTCGTTTCGTATTTCCGCCACGCGGCGCAAGGGCTGGAAGAACGCAAGCAGATCCTGTACTTGCTGGGGCCTGTCGGCGGCGGCAAATCGTCCATCGCGGAAAAACTCAAGTCGCTGATGGAACACGTGCCCTTCTATTGCCTGAAAGGCTCGCCCGTCAATGAATCGCCACTGGGCCTGTTCAACGAGGAAGAGGACGGCACCATCCTGGAAGAGGATTACGGCATCCCGCGCCGCTACCTGCGCAACATCCCCAGCCCGTGGGCCGTGAAACGCCTGCATGAATACAATGGCGATATCAACCAGTTCCGCGTCGTCAAGCGCTATCCATCCGTGCTGAAACAGATCGCCATCTCGAAAACGGAGCCGGGCGACGAGAACAACCAGGATATTTCCTCGCTGGTGGGCAAGGTCGACATCCGCAAGCTGGAAGATTACGCCCAGGACGACCCGGACGCCTACAGCTATTCGGGCGGCCTGTGCCTGGCCAACCAGGGCTTGATGGAATTCGTGGAAATGTTCAAGGCGCCGATCAAGGTCTTGCACCCCTTGCTGACGGCCACGCAGGAGGGCAATTACAAGGGCACGGAAGGTTTCGGCGCGATTCCGTTCGACGGCATCATCCTCGCGCACTCGAACGAGTCGGAATGGAAGACGTTCAAGAACAACCGCAACAACGAGGCGTTTCTTGACCGTATCTATATAGTCAAGGTGCCGTATTGCCTGCGCGTGTCCGATGAAATCAAGATCTACGACAAGCTGGTGGCCAATTCCTCGCTCGTCAAGGCCCCGTGCGCGCCCGGCACCTTGCGCATGATGGCGCAGTTCGCCATCCTGTCGCGCCTGAAAGACCCCGAAAACTCGAGCATCTTTTCGAAGATGCTCGTCTACGATGGCGAAAACCTCAAGGATACGGACCCGAAAGCCAAGTCCATGCACGAATACGTCGATTACGCGGGCGTGGACGAGGGCATGAACGGCCTGTCGACGCGCTTTGCCTTCAAGATCCTGTCAAAGGTGTTCAACTTTGACAATTCCGAAGTGGCCGCCAATCCCGTGCATCTATTATATGTACTGGAACAGCAGGTCGAGCGCGAGCAGTTCGCGCCGGAACTCGAGCAGCGCTACTTCTCGTATATTAAAGAGCACCTGGCGCAGCGCTATGTGGAATTCATCGGCAAGGAGATCCAGACGGCTTACCTGGAAAGCTATTCGGAATACGGGCAGAATATTTTCGACCGCTACGTGACGTTTGCCGATTTCTGGATACAGGACCAGGAATACCGCGATCCGGACACGGGCGAAAGTTTTGATCGCGAGTCGCTGAACAATGAACTGGAAAAGATCGAGAAGCCGGCGGGCATTTCCAATCCGAAGGATTTCCGCAACGAAATCGTCAACTTCGGCTTGCGGGCACGGGCCTCGAATGGCGGCAAGAATCCCGCCTGGACCAGTTATGAAAAGTTCCGCACCGTGATAGAAAAGAAAATGTTCTCGAATACGGAGGAATTGCTGCCCGTGATTTCCTTCAATGCCAAGGCCAGCGCCGACGATGCCAACAAGCACGCCGACTTCGTGGCCCGCATGGTGGAAAAAGGCTATACGGCCAAGCAGGTACGCCTGTTATGCGAATGGTACTTGCGCGTACGCAAGTCGTCATAGCGCGGACAGCGGAGGCGCGCTCCCTCCCGGCAACTGACGGGACGCGCAGGACGAGAGGCAAGGAGGCACCCTTTGACATACCTTATCGACAGGCGCTTGCAAAGCAAGAATAAATCCGCCGTCAACCGCGAGCGTTTCCTGCGGCGTTACAAGGGCCAGATCAAGGATGCCGTGGGGCGCGCCATCAAGGGGCGCTCGATCACGGACGTCGAGAATGGCGAGAAGGTCAGCATCCCCGTCAAGGACGTGGGCGAACCGTCGTTTGGCCACGCGCATGGCGGCGTATGGGAAGTGGTCAATCCCGGCAACAAGGAATACCTGAAAGGCGACCAGATCGCCCGGCCGAAAGGCGGCGGTGGCGGCGGGCGGGGCAAGGCGGGCAATAGCGACGAGACGACGGAAGACGATTTCATCTTCGAATTGTCGCGCGAAGAATTCATGAATTATTTCTTCGAAGACCTGGAATTGCCGCACATGGTGAAAACCCAGCTGACGGCCACCACGGAATTCAAGAACCAGCGCGCCGGCTACAATATGTCGGGCACGCCATCGAACATCCACGTGCTGCGCTCCTTGCGCGGCGCGCTGGGGCGGCGCATCGCCGTCGGCGGCGGCGCCCGCAAGCAGCTGGCGCAGGCCGAGGAAGAGCTGGCGACACTGCTGCACGAAGGGGCGCCCGACAGCGACTCGCTCGTCACGGAACTGCGCCGCCTGATCCACCACCTGCACACGCGCCTGCTGGCCATTCCCTTCATCGATCCGTTCGACTTGCGCTACAGCAACCGCATCAAGGTACCCAAACCGATGACGCAAGCCGTCATGTTCTGTATCATGGACGTCTCCGGCTCCATGGACGAGTCGCGCAAGGACACGGCCAAGCGCTTCTTCATCCTCTTGTATCTGTTCCTCAAGCGCGTCTACGACAAGATCGAGGTGGTCTTCATCCGCCACCATACGGCGGCGGCCGAAGTGGACGAGCATGAATTCTTCAATTCGCGCGAGTCGGGCGGCACCGTCGTGTCGTCCGCGCTGCACTTGCTCAACACCATCATCGACGAGCGCTATGGCGCCGGGCAATGGAACAGCTATGTAGCGCAGGCGTCCGACGGCGACAACTGGGACAACGATTCCATGCTGTGCCGCCAGTTGCTGATCAATACCATCATGCCCAAGGTGCAGTACTACACCTATGTCGAGATCACCGACGGCCCGCAGCAAAACCTGTGGGAGCAATATGCGGGCGTGCTCGACCATCACGCCCATTTCGCCATGCAAAAGATCGTCACGCCGGCCGATATCTACCCGGTCTTCCGCGAACTGTTCAAGAAACAGGTGAAATGATGAGTGCAGCCTTTGACCGCGCCAGCAATACTCCGGGCGAACCGTTCGTGCGCCTGCGCCACCCGAACGCCCTGCCCGAGCAGTCGGAATGGACATTCGAGCTGATCGAGCAAATCCACGAGGAAATCCGCCGGGTGGCGAAACAGTTTGGCCTCGACACGTATCCGAACCAGCTGGAAATCATCACGGCCGAGCAGATGATGGATGCCTACACCTCGGTGGGCATGCCCGTCTCATACAACCATTGGTCGTTCGGCAAGCACTTTCTGTCTACCGAGAAAAGCTACAAGCGAGGCCAGATGGGCCTGGCCTACGAGATCGTCATCAACTCGAACCCGTGCATCGCCTATTTAATGGAGGAAAACAGCCTGACCATGCAGTCGCTGGTGATCGCGCATGCGGCGTACGGGCACAATTCCTTCTTCAAGGGCAATTACCTGTTCCGCGCCTGGACGGATGCGGACGCCATCATCGACTATATGGTGTTTGCCAAGAATTACATCGCCGAATGCGAACAGCGCCATGGCGTCGATGCCGTGGAATTGCTGCTCGACTCGTGCCACGCCATCCAGAACTATGGCGTGGACCGCTACAAGCGCCCGGCGAAACTGTCGATGGCGAAGGAATATGCGCGCCAGAAAGAGCGCGAAGCCTATGTGCAGTCGCAGATCAACCAGCTGTGGCGCACCCTGCCCCGGCGCGACGAAGACGAGGACGAGGACGACCAGCGCAAGGCCGCCCCCCGCTTTCCGCCCGAACCCGAGGAAAACCTGCTGTACTTCATCGAGAAGTATGCGCCGCTGCTGGAACCGTGGCAGCGCGAGATGGTGCGCATCGTGCGCAAGATTTCCCAGTATTTCTATCCGCAGCGCCAAACCCAGGTCATGAACGAGGGCTGGGCCACCTTCTGGCACTACACGATATTGAACCAGCTCTACGACGAAGGCGTGGTGGGCGACGGCTTCATGATGGAGTTTCTCAAAAGCCATACCAACGTCGTCTACCAGCCGCCCATCGACAGCCCGTATTACAGCGGCATCAATCCGTATGCGCTGGGTTTTGCCATGATGAGCGACATCCGCCGTATCTGCGAGCACCCGACGGACGAAGACCGCGCCTGGTTCCCCGACATGGCAGGCAGCGACTGGCGCAAGAGCCTGGACTTTGCCATGCGCAATTTCAAGGATGAAAGCTTCATCGCCCAGTATCTGTCGCCGCGGCTGATCCGCGAATTCCATTTCTTTGCCGTGCTCGACGACGACAAGAATGAAAAGCTGGCCATTTCCGCCATCCATGACGATGCCGGCTACCGCTACGTGCGCCAGCAGCTGGCCGAGCAGTACAACCTGGGCAACCGTGAGCCGAACATCCAGGTCTGGTCCGTCAATACGCGCGACGACCGCGCATTGACCCTGCGCCACACGCAATTCCAGCGCCGCCCGCTGAACCAGCAGGCGGCCGAGGTGCTCAAGCACGTGGCGCGGCTGTGGGGCTTCGATGTCCACCTCGATACGGTCGACCCGCAAGGCGTCGTCCTGGGCACCCTGAATTGCCGACGGGAAAAACGCAACCGGCGCGATGACCCCGTTGTCAGGCCATGAAATGATTTATTGATAATAATTAATGGCAAGAATATAAGCGTTTCCTATGCCTACATAGGAATTCAGTATGGCCTGGCGGCCTCAAATGGGCCGCCAGGACCGCCTTTTTTGACCTGGGTGAAGTGGCTTCCGCACCCGTTTGGTGCGCGCACGCCGCTAAGTGGTCTGGTTCCGAGTCAAAACATTTCCAAAAGGAAAGATTTTCCTCCAAATTTAGCGGTTTCCATATTGAATATCACGAAATATAATTCCGCCATATGGGCACATCGGAGAACTTAGCAGTGGTAGCCCAAAACGGCTGTAAAAAACCGATAAGACCGCCTTTTTTTCTGTCCGAAAGCGTGCAAAGATGACATAAGCAAGTACGTTTTCAGGGCGCAAAAGCGCCAAAAATTTAACCGGTTTTAGGCGTTAAAAATCTGTGTAAAATAAAGAATTCGTATGTATAATTCGGCGACGTCCCGGATACGGCTGGAGCTTTGTGTCGTCATTTTGGGGTTCAGTTGCAAGACAAGAGATGGTATTTGGAGAAAGCAGGCATGAATTTTTCGAACGAGAAAAGTCCCAAGAACTACACAGGCATCACTATCGTTGTCCTGCTGCACGTTCTCGCGGCTTACGGGATCGTGACGGGCTTGGGCAAGCGGTTGGTCACCAAAATGATGGAACCGGTTGAAACCAAGATTATCGAGGAAGTCAAACCGCCTCCACCGAAGGATCTTCCACCGCCACCACCGCCGCCAGAAATGAAAGCGCCACCGCCGCCATTCATTCCGCCAGTCGAGGTGAACGTGCAGCAGCCGCCACCACAGCAAAACGTGATTGCAAATACGACTGCTGTGAAGCCAGCCACGAATGTATTGGCACCGCCAGCACCGCCTGCACAGCCTGCGCCAACTCCTGGACCAGCCAAATCGGTGCGTACGCCGGCCGTGGTTGACTTCAGTGTCTGCGAAAAGCCGGCTTATCCAAAGTCGTCGCAGCGCAATGAGGAAACCGGTGTGGTGACACTGTCGTTCCTGATCGGTGTAGACGGCAAGGTCGCTGATTCGAAGATCGTGAAGTCCAGCGGCTTCAGAGACCTGGACAAAGCCGCGGTGCAAGGTATCAGCCGCTGTACATTTAAGCCGGCAACAGTAGACGGCAAGCCGGAACAAGGCTGGCAGCAAATGCAATACGTTTGGTCGCTGGATTAAAACCCGAGGCAGTTATCCCCTGTCTCACACTATGATTTCGTTGTCATTACGTTCAGCGATCTGTTATTTTTAATTTTGGAGGAAGCATGTTTAAGAATACCCGTTTGTCCGCATTTTTTGCCGCGGTTCTGTTGTCCGTTACCGCTACTACCGCTCTGGTAGCAGCTCCGGCATTCGCTGACGCGCCAGCATCGGCAGCAGCTACGGCTCCAGCGGCAGACGCTGCAGCAGCACCAGCACCAGCTGCTGATGCAGCAGCTCCAGCAGCAGATGCAGCAGCTCCAGCCGCTGACGCAGCAGCTCCAGCCAAAACCGAAGAAGTCCACAACCCGTTCGGCCTGCAAGCAGTGTGGGACGGCGGCTTCGTGCCACGCGCCACCCTGATCATCCTGGCCATCATGTCGATCGGCAGCTGGTACATCATCATCACCAAGCTGATGGATCAAATGAAGATCTTCAAGCAAGCTAAAGAAACCGCTGCCAAATTCTGGAAAGCACCTTCGATCGCTGCTGGTTCGGCAACGCTGACCGAAGGCTCGCCATTCCGCTTCATCGCTGAATCGGGCACCAAGGCAACGGCTCACCATGACGGCGCCCTGCTGGAACAAATCGACCTGTCGACCTGGGTGACGATGTCGATCCAGCGCGCTTCGGACAAAGTCCAATCGCGTCTGCAAGATGGCCTGTCGTTCCTGGCAACCGTTGGTTCGACCGCACCGTTTATCGGTCTGTTCGGTACCGTTTGGGGTATTTATGGCGCGCTGACCAACATCGGCATGACCGGTAACGCTTCGATCGATAAAGTTGCAGGTCCAGTTGGTGAAGCACTGATCATGACCGCTTTCGGTCTGCTGGTCGCCGTTCCTGCCGTTCTGGGTTACAACTGGCTGGTGCGTCGTAACAAAACCGCAATGGAAGACGTACGCTCGTTCAGCGCCGACGTTCACTCGGTACTGATCTCCGGCGCAATGTCGACCAGCGAAGCTGGCCGTGCTGCCGGCGCTAAAAAGATCGGATAAGAATCATGTCGATGTCCGTCGGCTCCGACAGCGGAGATGAAGATCAAGTAATGTCAGAAATCAACACGACGCCGCTCGTCGACATCATGTTGGTTTTGCTGATCATTTTCTTGATCACCAGTCCGGTCGTCCTCAAATTGCAGCAAATCACTTTGCCGATTGAGGCCAACCAAGCCCTTCAAAGCAAGCCAGAAAACGTCAACATCGTTGTCAACAAGGATGGCGAGATTTATCTGGGCCAGAAGAAACTGAAAGATACGAGCGAACTGTTCGATTATCTGAAAGTTGAAGCAGTGAAAGTACCGCAGCCGGAAGTACACGTTCGTGGCGACCAAGAAACACGCTACGAATCGGTCGGCCGGGTTATTTACACGACCCAACGTGCCGGGATCCAGAAGGTCGGTTTCATCACCGAACCACCTGACAAGGGCTGATAGCAACTGGCAGCGGCGCCCCTGCAACATGGGCGCGCCACTGCCGGAAGCTGACCGGGCGGCAGTTTCGCCCGGTGCTTCGTTGGACTTCTTAAAGGAAACACTATGAGTATGAATGTCGGTTCGGGAAGCGCTCCAGGCGCGGATCCGGAACCAATGATGGAACTGAACATGACGCCCCTCATCGATGTGATGCTGGTGCTGATTATCATGTTGATCATCACGATTCCTAAGCAAAACCACTCGGTGAACTTGAACATGCCGGTCGGCACCCCGCCGCCACCGACAACCGAACCAGTGGTCGTCACGATCGATGTCGATTTTGACGGTACGATCTTGTGGGACAATCAGGTCGTTCCTGACCGCGCTTCGCTGGAAGCCAAGCTGAGCAACGTCGCTGCGCAAGCAGACCAGCCGGAAGTGCATCTGCGTCCGAACAAGCTGGTGGAATACAAAGTCGTCGCCGGTGTGATGGCGTCGGCGCAGCGTCTGGGCGTGACCAAAATCGGTCTGGTCGGCAACGAGCAATTCCAGTAAGCTGCAGCAATCAGGTTCTCTTTACATCCGAATAGGCAGGACTTCCTGCCTATTCGCTTTTTACTGAAAGACTTTCTTATGTCCAAGTTTCGTCTCGCTCATCTCGGCCTCGTCATGGCCGCTATCGGTTTTACCGCAGCAACTCCCGTAATCGGCCTGGGCTCGCTGGCATACGCCGCGGACACCGTGCGTGCCGAAGTGGGCAAGCCACTGCAAGAAGCGCAAAAACTCGCTAGCAGCGGCAAAAACAAGGAAGCGCTGGCCAAGCTGCGCGAAGCTGACAGCGTCGGCGGCAAGACCGCCTTTGAAAGCTACCAGATCGAGCGCGTGCGCGCCTCGGCCGCTGCCGCCGCCGGCGACAACGGCACCGCCATCAAGGCGTTTGAAGCCGTCATCAATTCCGGCCGCCTGAGCGCCGCCGAAGCCCCCAAATTCACGCAAGCGCTGGCAGGCATGTACTACCGCGCCAAGGACTGGCCGAACACCATCACCTGGATCAAACGCTCGCTGAAAGACCGCGAAGATCCACAGATGCGCGAACTGCTGATCCAGACCTACTACGTCAGCGGCAACTACGCCGAAGCGGCGAAGGAACTGCAATCGCGCGGCGGCAACTCGGAAGCGAGCCTGCAAATGCTGGCCAACATCCAGTTGAAACAGAACGACAAGGCCGGCTATGTCGCCACCCTGGAAAAACTGGCATCGAGCTATCCGAAAACCAGCTACTGGGCCGATCTGCTGAACCGCGTTTCCGGCAAACCTGGCTTCTCGCAGCGCCTGGGCCTGGACGTCCAGCGCCTGCGCCTGGCCAACGGCCTGTTCACCAAGCCATCCGAATACATGGAAATCAGCCAGCTGGCCCTGCAAGCAGGCAATCCTGGCGAAGCATTGGCCATCATCGAGCAGGGCTACAAAAAAGGCGTGCTGGGCACCGGCACCGATGCCGCCCGTCACCAGCGCCTGAAAGACCTGGCCCTGAAAACCCAGGCTGACCTGAAGGCCAATGCCGCCAAGTCGGAAGCGGAATACGTCAAGAACAAGGACGCCGACAGCTTGAGCAAGCTGGGCTTCGCCCTGGTCTACGATGGCCAGGCCGACAAAGGCCTGGGCCTGATGAATGACGCCGTGAAAATGGGCACCGCCAAGTATCCGGAAGAAGCCAAGCTGCATCTGGGCATCGCCTACATCCACGCCGGCAAGAAATCCAACGCATCGACCGCGCTGAAAGCCGTCAAGGGCACGGATGGCGCGGCTGACCTGGCCCGTTACTGGGCATTGATGAACAAGTAATTGACATCGAAGCCAAGCTACTGCGCGTCGCGCTTTGCAGCCTGTGATGCTCACCGTACTACAGTACGGTTGCGCTTCTCGGCCACAAATCGCTGCCGCTCGCTACGCTTGGCTTCGACGTTGAGAGTGCATTGAGTCAAATCTAAAGCGTTGCCGGCACCCTTGCCGGCAACGCTTTTTATCATTTCAGCAGGGAAATTGCCCCTGCGCCCGCCCTGCCGGGTGTGCATCCCTGAAACAGTCCGTATAATCCCCCTTTTGGCACAGTTTTTCATCAGATTCCTATGAAGGTATTCCGCGGACTTCCCAATGCCCAGGCACGAGCGCCTTGCGCTCTGACCATCGGCAATTTTGACGGTGTCCACATCGGCCATCAGGCCTTGCTGGCGCGCGTGCGCGAAGCTGCAACCGAACTCGGCATCGAAGCGGCCGTGATGACGTTCGAGCCGCACCCGCGCGAGTTCTTCGCGCAGCGCGCGGGCGACCTGTCGAAGGCGCCGCAGCGCATCGCCAACCTGCGCGACAAGCTGCAGTCGCTGGACGACGCCGGCATCGACCGTGTCGTCGTCGAGCACTTCAGCGCCCAGTTCGCCGCCTTGACGCCGCAGGAATTCACGGAAAAAGTCCTCGTCGACGGCTTGCACGTGAAATGGCTGATGGTCGGCGACGACTTCTGCTATGGCGCCCGGCGCGCCGGCGACGTCGCCATGCTGCAGGAAGCGGGCCGCCAATACGGTTTCCACGTAGAAACTTTACCGACGGTGATGAATGGCAGCACGCGCATCTCCTCGTCGGCCGTGCGGCTGGCCCTGGCCGCCGGCGATTTCCCGCTGGCCACGCAGCTCCTCGGCCATCCGTACGCCATTTCCGGCCACGTCATCCACGGCCAGAAGCTGGGCCGCACCCTCGGTTTCCCCACCCTGAACCTGCGCGTGGCGCACCGCCCCGCCCTGTCCGGCATCTTCATCGTGCAAGTGCACGGCCTGGGACCGGCACCGCTGCCCGCCGTGGCCAGCCTGGGCGTGCGCCCCACAGTCGACGACAGCGGCCGCGTCTTGCTGGAGGTGCATCTGTTCGATTTCGCCCAGTCCTGCTACGGCAAGCTGGTACGCGTGGAATTCCTGGAAAAGCTGCGCGACGAAGAAAAGTACGACGACTTGCCCACCCTGACGGCCGCCATCGAGCGCGACTCGAACCAGGCGCGCGCCTACTTCGAGCAGCGCAGCGGCGCCATTACCGCCACCGACCGAATTTGACGCCGGCCAACTCCGCCGACTGGCGGCTCCTGCCGCCGCAAACCATTCAATATCATTAAAGAAGATTATGTCCGATCAAAACAAGCCAGCCACGCCCAAGCAGAACAAGAAGCCTGAAAGCAAATACCCGGTCAACATGACGGAAACCCCGTTCCCGATGCGCGGCGACATGGCCAAGCGCGAGCCGCAATGGGTACAGCAATGGCAAGACAAGAAAATCTACGAGCGCGTGCGCAAGGCTGCCGCCGGCCGTCCAAAATTCATCCTGCATGACGGCCCGCCGTACGCGAATGGCGACATCCACCTGGGCCACGCCGTCAACAAGATCCTCAAGGACATGGTCGTCAAGTCGCGCTCGCTGGCCGGCTTCGACGCGCCGTATGTACCGGGCTGGGATTGCCACGGCATGCCGATCGAGATCCAGATCGAAAAACTGCACGGCAAGAACCTGCCGACGGCCGAAGTGCTGGAAAAGGCGCGCGCCTACGCCAACGTGCAGGTCGAGCGCCAGAAGAAGGATTTCATCCGCCTGGGCGTGCTGGGCGAGTGGGACAACCCGTATTTGACGATGGCGCACGGCAATGAAGCGGACGAATTGCGCGCGCTGGGCAAGCTGCTGGAAAAAGGTTATGTGTACCGCGGCCTGAAACCCGTCAACTGGTGCTTCGACTGCCAGTCGGCCCTGGCCGAGGCGGAAGTGGAATACGCGGAAAAACGCGATCCCGCCATCGACGTGGGGTTCAAGTTCGCCGAGCCGGCCAAACTGGCGGCCGCCTTCGGCCTGCCATCGCTGCCGACCGATAACGGTTTCATCGTCATCTGGACCACGACGCCATGGACCATCCCGTCGAACCAGGCGCTGAACGTACACCCGGAAGTCAAATACGCGCTGGTGAAGACCGAGCGCGATGGCCAGCCATTGCTGCTGATCCTGGCGCAAGACCTGGTCGTGGCCAGCCTGGCGCGCTTCAAGCTCGAGGGCACGACGATCGCCACCTGCGACGGCGCGGCCTTGGCCGGCATCAGCTTCCGCCACCCGCTGCATGCGAGCGACGCTTTCTATGACCGCCTGTCGCCCTTGTACCTGGCCGAATACGTGACTACGGAAAGCGGCACGGGCGTGGTGCACTCGGCGCCGGCCTACGGCCTGGACGACTTCATCTCGTGCAAGGCGCACGGCATGAAGGACGACGACATCATCAAACCCGTCATGGGCGACGGCAAGTTCGCCTCGACCCTGCCCCTGTTCGGCGGCATGACCATCTGGGAAGCGTCGAAGCCGATCTGCAACGCCCTGCGTGAAGCGGGCGCGCTGTTCGAAGTCAAGATGTTCGACCACAGCTACATGCATTGCTGGCGCCATAAAACGCCGATCATCTACCGCGCCACCTCGCAGTGGTTCGCCGGCATGGACGTGACGCCAAAAGACGGTGGCGCGACCCTGCGCGAGACGGCCCTGAAAGGCATCGCCGATACCGAATTCTTCCCGGACTGGGGCCAGGCGCGCCTGCACGGCATGATCGCCAACCGTCCTGACTGGACCCTGTCGCGCCAACGCCAGTGGGGCGTGCCGATGGCCTTCATCGTGCACAAGGAAACGGGCGACCTGCATCCGCGCACGCCGGAACTGCTGGAGCAAGTGGCCAAGCTGATCGAAAAGGACGGCATCGAGGCATGGCAGGCGCTCGATCTGAAAGACCTGATCGGCGACGAAGCGGCCATCTACGCGAAAAACAAAGATACCCTGGACGTGTGGTTCGATTCCGGCGCCACGCACCAGACGGTGCTGGGCGGCCCGCAAGGCCACGGTTCGCATTCGACGCAGCTGCAATTCCCGGCCGACCTGTACCTGGAAGGCTCGGACCAGCATCGCGGCTGGTTCCACTCGTCCCTGCTCGTGTCGTCGATGCTGAACGGCCGCCCACCGTATAAAGCCCTGCTGACGCACGGCTTCACGGTCGATGGCGAAGGCAAGAAGATGTCGAAGTCGCTGGGCAATACCCTGGCGCCGCAAAAGATCTCGGACACCCTGGGCGCGGACATCCTGCGCCTGTGGATCGCCTCGACCGACTACACGGGCGAGCTGTCGATCTCCGACGAGATCCTGAAACGCGTGACGGAATCGTACCGCCGCATCCGCAACACCCTGCGCTTCCTGCTGGCCAATACGTCGGACTTCAATCCGGCCACGGATGCCGTGCCGGTGGCGGAAATGTTCGAAATCGACCGCTATGCGCTGGCCAACATGGCATCGCTGCAAACGCAGATCGAGAACAACTACGTGCGCTACGAATTCCACCCGGTCGTCTCGAAGCTGCAGACGTACTGCTCGGAAGACCTGGGCGGCTTCTACCTGGACATCCTGAAGGACCGTCTGTACACCTCGGGCCTGACGTCGCACGCGCGCCGTTCGGCGCAGACGGCCCTGTGGCACATCACGCAAAGCCTGCTGCGCCTGATGGCCCCGGCCCTGTCGTTCACGGCAGAAGAAGCGTGGGCCGTCTTCGCAGGAAGCGAAGCGTATGCCGCCAGCGATGAAACCATCTTCACGCAAACCTGGTGGCAGCTGCCGGAAGTGTCGGACGCGGCCGGCCTGCTGGAGAAATACACGGCCCTGCGCGCCGTGCGCACGGACGTGACGAAACAGCTGGAAGACTTGCGCACCTCGGGCGCCATCGGCTCCTCGCTGCAGGCGGAACTGACGATCAAGGCCGCGCCGATGAAGTACAAGCTGCTCACCAGCCTGGGCGAGGACTTGAAGTTCGTCTTCATCACCTCGCAGGCAAGCGTGGCTGAAGTAGCCGACGAAGCGGCAGAAGAAGTGGTCGTGGCCGCATCGACGGCGCCGAAGTGCGAGCGCTGCTGGCACTACCGTGCGGACGTGGGCACGGACGCCGCGCATGCTACCCTGTGCGGCCGCTGCGTCAGCAATCTGTTTGGCGCGGGCGAGAAACGCCGCTTCGCCTAAAACAGCAAGCCGGGGCTGGATGACTCCCGCCCCGCTCCCACCGCCGCTGCCTGCAAGGGCAGCGGCGGCTTTATCTTCCCTGGAAAAATATGGCCACTAAAAACCGTTTTTCATCGAAATCGTCATCGTCGGCGTCGCTCGTGCCCTGGCTGGGCATTGCCGCCATCGTCATCCTGTTCGACCAGATCACCAAGATCACGATCCTGAAGACCTTCCGCTATGCGCAAGAGATGGTCATCACCTCGTATTTCAACCTGGTGCTCGCGTATAACAAGGGCGCCGCGTTCAGTTTCCTGTCCGACCAGGGTGGCTGGCAGCGCTATTTCTTCACCGGCATCGCCCTGGCGGCCGCCATCTACATCATCTATCTGCTGAAAAAGCACGCGGGCCAGCGCATGTTCTGCTGGGCCCTGGCGCTGATACTCGGCGGTGCGCTGGGCAACGCCATCGACCGCCTGATGTACGGCCACGTGGTCGACTTCCTCGACTTCCACTGGAAAAGCTGGGGCCATTTCCCCGCTTTCAATATCGCCGACAGCGCCATCTGCATCGGCGCGGCCCTGTTCATCATCGATGAACTGCGCCGGGTAAACAAATAAACACGCGGGAGAACGGCATGGAACTGTCCGGCAAAAAAATCGTCCTGGGACTGTCAGGCGGCGTCGCCTGCTACAAGGCGGCGGAACTGTGCCGCGCGCTGACAAAGGCCGGCGCCTCGGTGCAAGTGGTGATGACGGATGCGGCCAGCCACTTCATCACGGCCGTCACGATGCAGGCGCTGTCCGGCCACCCCGTGCACACGAGCCAGTGGGATGCGCGCATCGACAACAACATGGCGCATATCGATTTGACGCGCCATGCGGACGCCATCCTGATCGCGCCGTGTTCGGCAGACTTCATGCGCAAGCTCGCGCATGGCGTGTGCGACGACCTGCTGTCGACCCTGTGCCTGGCCCGTCCCGCCCACCTGCCCCTGCTGGTGGCGCCGGCCATGAACGTGGAAATGTGGCAGAACCCTGCCACGCAACGCAATGTGCAGCAGCTGCGCGACGACGGCATCAAGCTGTTCGGCCCAGCCGCCGGCGAACAGGCATGCGGCGAAGTTGGCCTGGGCCGCATGCTGGAGCCGGAACAGCTGCTGACGGAGCTGATCGCCGCCTTCCAGCCGAAAGTCCTGGCGGGCAAGCGCGTGCTGGTCACGGCCGGCCCCACGTTCGAAGCCATCGACCCCGTGCGCGGCATCACCAACCTGTCGTCGGGCAAGATGGGCTATGCGGTGGCGCGCGCGGCGCGCGAAGCGGGCGCCGAGGTGCTGCTCATTTCCGGCCCGACTGCCCTGGACGCGCCATTCGGCGTGCGCCGCATCGACGTGCAAAGCGCGCAGCAGATGCATGATGCCGTACTGGCCCACGTCGACGGCCAGCATGTCTTCGTCGCCGTGGCCGCCGTCGCCGACTGGCGCGTGGCCAACGCCAGCGACCAGAAGATGAAAAAGCAGGCCGACGGCTCCGTGCCCGAACTGCAATTCGCGCAAAACCCCGACATCCTCGCCACCGTGGCGGCACGCACGAACCTGGCCGGCTATCCGTATTGCGTCGGCTTTGCCGCCGAATCGGAAAACCTCGTGGAATTCGGCTCGACCAAGCGTGAAAAGAAAGGCATTCCCCTCCTGGTCGGCAATATCGGCCACAACACGTTTGGCCAGGACGACAACACCATCATCCTGTTCGACGAGGAAGGCCATACCGTGCTGCCGCGCGCCTCGAAACTGAACCTGGCGCGCCAGCTGATTTCGGAAATTTCGAAGCGTATTGCCAAGAATTCGCTGCTCAAATAATCCCTTTAAACGACTTAGCTTAGTTAGTTAGATTCATGAAAAATATCGACATCAAGATCCTCGACGCCCGCATGAAAGAACTGCTGCCGGCCTACGCCACGCCCGGCAGCGCCGGCCTGGACCTGCGCGCCTGCATCGACGAGGCCATCACCATCGAGGCTGGCCAGACCGTGCTCATTCCCACCGGCCTGGCCATTCACATCGGCGACCCGTCGTATGCGGCCATGATCCTGCCGCGCAGCGGCATGGGCCACAAAAACGGCATCGTATTGGGGAATCTGGTAGGCTTGATCGACTCCGATTACCAGGGCCAGCTGATGGTATCGACCTGGAACCGGGGCCAGAGCGCTTTCACGCTCAACCCCATGGAACGCCTGGCGCAACTGATTATCGTGCCGGTGCTGCAAGTGGGTTTTAACGTCGTCGAGGAATTCGGCGACAGCGAACGCGGTGTTGGCGGTTTCGGCAGCACCGGCAAACATTAAGGACTTTCTTATGCCAGGTTTCCGCCATCCGATCCCAGCCCCAACTTCGCTGCGCCGATTGGCCACTCCTCTCCTGTTGGCCAGTGCGGCCATTCTCGCCGGCTGCACCACCCCGATGACGAATGTCAGCGGCCCGTTCAACGTCGTGTCGGCGCCCGATGCGCCCGCGCCGACGGCGCAGCAAAAGGCGGCGCAGGAAGAACTGGTGAAGATGGTGTCGCTGCAGGACCGCCTGTCGAAAGTCTCGGCGCCCCTGCTGATCAACAATGCGGACCTGTGCAAGACGTATGCGCGCAACCTGCTGGGCTTCACGGCGCAGAACAAGTATTCCTACCCCGGCATCTATGCCGACGCGGCGCAGGCGGCCCTCGGCTACGGCGAACAGATGCAGGTGTCCGGCGTCTTGCCGGGCAGCGGCGCCGCGCGCGCCGGCTTGCGCAAGGGCGACGGCTTGCTGGCCGCCGAAGGCAAGCCGCTGCCGGCCGGCCCGAAAGCGGAAGGCCCGTTCGGCGCCATCGTCGGCCCGCTGGCATCGAAAAGCGCAAGCCTGAACATGACCATCGCCCGCGACGGCCAGCAGCAGGACCTGAAAATTCCCGTCACGCGCGCCTGCGCCTTCCGCGTTGCCCTGGGCAATGCGGACAATATCAACGCGTACTCGGACGGCGGACGCATCATGCTCACGCGCGGCATGGTCAATGCGGCGCAAAACGACGAAGGCATCGCCTTCGTCATCGCCCGCGAAATGGCGCACAACATCCTCGACCACGCGCGCAGCCAGCGCACGGCAGGCACGGCAGGCAGCATCATCGACAGCCTGGGCGCCGTGCAGCCCGACGTGTCAATGCTGACGGGCGCCGCCGGCATCAAGGCCATGCCGCAGGAACTCGACGTGCAAGCCGACACCCTGGCCATCTACCTGCTGGCGCGCGCCGGCTACAACGTCGACAACGCCGCCCGCTTCTGGCAGCGTCTGGCCACGCAAGTGCCGGCGACGGTCGCCAACGGCTACACGGCCCTGCACCCGGGCACCAACTCGCGCATGGCGGCCGTCAACCGCGCCGTCATCGACGTGCGCGCCAAGCAGGCGGCGAAGAAGCCGTTGAAGCCTTAAACGCCAAAGGCGCCTGACGCAGCAGGTTTGCTCAGGCGCCCGGGAAATTCGGGAAGTAAGTACCCATGACCCAGGTCAGGGCGCCGCAAAACACCACCGCCAGGAACAGGGCGATGAGCAGTTTGCCAAACTTGGGGATGCCGTCATCTTGCGTCTTTTGGTCGTTCGACATGAAACTCTCCGCAGGCTGTTGGAGAGCGTAGTATAGCCACAATATTGAAAAATATTCCATACTTTGCCGCGTTCCTGCGGCTTTCCTTCCGCGCCCCATGGACAGCATCGACCTTGAAGTTCTGAAAACCAGCGCCGCCTGGCTGGCCGCCGGCCACCGCTGCGAACTCGTCACCGTCATCAAGACGTGGGGTTCCAGCCCCCGCCCCGTGGGCGCCACCCTGGCCATCTGCGACGATGGCACGGTGGTCGGTTCCGTCTCGGGCGGCTGCATCGAAGATGACTTGATCGACACCGTGCGCGTGCACGGCATCGTGCGCACGCTGCCGGAAATCGTCAGCTACGGCATCAGCGCGGACGAGGCGCACCGCTTCGGCCTGCCCTGCGGCGGGACCATCGAACTGGCCATCGAACCGCTGCATGCGGACAGCCGTGTGGCCGAACTGCTGGCGCGCCTGGAAGCGCATGAACTGGTCGAGCGCCGGCTCGACCTGCGCAGCGGCGCCGTCACCCTGCGGCGCGCCACGCCAGGGGCCATGCTGGCCCTGGAAGATGGCGTACTCACCACGCAGCATGGCCCGCGCTGGCGCTTGCTGATCATCGGCGCCAGCCAGCTGTCACGCTTCGTGGCGCAGATCGCCACGGCCATGGATTACCACGTCATCGTCTGCGACCCGCGCGAGGAATACCGGGGCGGCTGGAACGTGCCCGGCGTGCCCCTGCTGCACGCCATGCCCGACGACCTCGTGCTCGCACTCAAGCTCGACAGCCGCAGCGCCGTCGTCGCCCTCACGCACGACCCCAAGCTCGATGACCTGGCCCTGATGGAAGCGTTGAAATCGCCGGCGTTCTACGTGGGCGCCATCGGCTCGCGCGCGAATAACGCCAAGCGGCGCGAACGGCTGCTGCAGTTCGACGTCAGCGCAGAACAGCTGGCGCGCCTGCATGGACCCATCGGCCTGTACATCGGCAGCAAGACGCCGGCCGAAATCGCCATCTCCATCCTGGCCGAAATGACGGCCGTGAAAAATGGCGTGCCCGACGCCCTGCAGATCCAGCATGCGGCGGCCCTGAGCCCGCCCACCACCGACATCTGCGCGCTAAGGTAAAAAGCAAGAAACGCGGTGCGCCGCATCGCCTCCCTGATACCGTCCCTGACTTTGGCCCACCATGACCCTGCTGCACTGGACCCTCCCCCTGCCCGCCGGCTACCGCCGCGACGACGTCATCGCCTTCCACAGCCGCGATGGCGAAGCCGTGGCCGAACAGGTCACCGAGACTGGCCTGCGCAAGGGAATCCTGCTGCAAGGCGTGCCGGTCGTGCTGGACGTCGCCTTCACGGACGCCGCCGCCGTCTGCCGTGCCGAGATCGACGGCGATGCGGACCTTCAAACGCCGCTGCACGGCGCCTTGCTGAACATCCTCGGCCTGCGCATCGACCCGCAACCTTTCGCGCAACTGGCCGCCGGCGACCCGCTGCTGGCGCCCTTGGTCAGCGTCAATCCGGGCCTGCGCATCGTGCAATCGGCCAGCCCGTTCGAGGCGCTGACCTGGGCCATCATCGGCCAGCAGATCAACCTGCCGTTCGCCATTTCCCTGCGCCGTACTTTCATTCTGCAAGCGGGACGCCGGCACGGCAGCGGCCTGTGGTGCTATCCCGAGGCGCGCGACGTAGCCAGGCTGGAAATCGAGGATCTGACCAGCCGCAAATTTTCGCGCGCCAAGGCGGAAACCGTGCTGCGCCTGGCACGCCTCGTCCATGAGGGAGAACTGTCGCTGGAGCTGCCGGCGTCCGGCGACGTGGCGGCGATTTCTCAGGCGCTGCTGGCCGTGAAAGGCATCGGCCCGTGGACCGTCAACTACGCGCTGCTGCGCGGCTACGGCTATGCCGACTGCTCGCTGCACGGCGACGTGGCCATCCGCGCCGCCCTGCAAAAACTGCTCGGCGAAGAGAACAAGCCGGACATGGCGCGCACGGAACAGTGGCTGCGCCAGTACGCGCCGCACCGCACCATGGCGGCCGCCCACCTGTGGGCCAGCCTGCATCCAAAAAATAATCCGCCGGCGCGGGAATAAACGGCGGGCGGCATGCGTCTATCCCTTGCAAGCCCCCAAAACCTCAAGGAGACCATCATGCGCTTCACCACTATCGCCGCCACCGCCCTGTTCACCGCCTTGTGCGCCCCGCTGGCGTTCGCCGCCGACGTCATGCCCGCCAATGGCATGCTGGTCAACGCCAGCGGCATGACCGTGTACGTGTTCGACAAGGATGTCGCCGACAGCGGCAAGAGCGCCTGCAGCGGCGGCTGCCTGGTGGCCTGGCCCGCCGTCATCGCCACCGAAGCGGCGCCCGCCGCCCCGTATGGCAGCATCAAGCGCGAAGACAACGGCGCCATGCAGCTGACCTACAAGGGCAAACCCCTGTATCTGTACAAGGAAGACAAGAAGCCGGGCGACGTGGCCGGCGACAATTTCAAGAACGTGTGGCACGTCGTCAAGCCGTAAGCAGCCCTTCCCGCCGCCACGATGACCACGCAAGAGGACAGCCGCCAGCTGCAAGCGTGCCTGCCCGGCCTGCGCCGCTATGCGCGCGCGCTGGTGGGCGCCTTGCACGCGGACGACCTGGTGCAGGACACCGTGGAGCGGGCCTGGCGCAAGCTCGATCAGCGGCAGCGCGGCGGCGAGATGCGGCCCTGGCTGTTCTCCATCATGCACAACCTGCACGTGGATCAATTGCGCCGTCCCGGCCTGGCGCTGCAGGAACTCGACGACGACGCTCTGCTGCCCGCGCCCGAGCGCACGCCGGGGCAGGCCATCGCCATCGGCGAAATGGATGCGGCGCTGGCCCGCTTGCCGCTGGGGCAGCGTGAAGTGATCCTGCTCGTCGCGCTCGAACAGATGCCGTACGAGCAGGTGGCGGCTACCCTGGGCATCCCCGTCGGCACCGTGATGTCGCGTTTGTCGCGCGGGCGCGACAAGCTGCGTACCCTGCTCGATGGCCGCCCCGCCGGCAGCGAGGGCAGCGGCCTACCCTCCCTGAAAGTCGTGAAATGACAACGCAAGCCATCAGCGAAGCGCAATTGCACGCCCTGGCCGACGGCGTCCTGCCCGAGGAACAGCGCGCGGCCATCGACGCCCACCTGCGCGCGCATCCCGACGATGCCGCCAGAGTCGACGCCTGGCGCGAACAGAACCGGCAATTGCGCGCCCTGTTCGATCCCGTGCTGGACGAAGCCGTGCCGCCAGCGCTGCTGCAAGCGACATCGCCAGCGGCGGCGAACGGCACCTGGCAGCGCCCCGCCATGCAGGCGGCAGCGGCCGTCGTGCTGGTGCTTGCCGGCGGCATGGGCGGCTGGCTGCTGCGCGGCGATGGCGCGACAGCCAGCGCCAGCCCGATCTCCCTGGCGCGCAGTGCCGCCATCGCCCATGCCGTCTACACGCCCGAAGTGCGCCACCCCGTCGAGGTGGGCGTGGAACAGGAAGCGCATCTGATGCAATGGCTGTCGAAACGCCTGGGCAGCAAATTGCAGCCGCCCGCGCTGTCGCCGCTCGGTTATCACTTGATCGGCGGGCGCCTGCTGCCCGGCGATGGCGACGGCCCCGTGGCGCAATTCATGTATGAAGATGGCGGCGGCAAACGCCTGACCCTGTACGTGGCGAAAGAACGGGCCGGCAGGCAGGAAACGGCTTTCCGCTACACGCAAGAGCAGGATTTGAGCGTGTTTTACTGGATCGATGGCCAACTCGGTTATGCCCTCTCGGCGAACCTGCCCAAACAGGAACTGGGCAAGATCGCCGACGCCGTGTACGCGCAGCTGGAACAGCCGCGCTGAATCAGGTCGGCATGAAAGCAGCCGGTGGCCGCCACCGGACCGATGCCCTGCAGCGCAGGGCGGCTGATGCTACCATCCTATACTGATGAGCTAATCCGTTTGGCGGATGGCCGTCGCGCGTCCCGCACCATCCCCACCAAGGAATACACATGACGACCCTAACCATCAATGGCAAACAGCACGAGCTTGCCCTGCCTGAAGACACGCCACTGCTGTGGGCCTTGCGCGACGAACTGGGCATGACCGGCACCAAATTCGGTTGCGGCATGGCCCTGTGCGGCGCCTGCACCGTGCACCTCGATGGCGAAGCCATCCGCTCCTGCGTGACGCCGATGTCGGCCGCCGCCGGCAAGAAGATCACCACCATCGAAGCCGTGGGCGAAGACAAGGTCGGCCTGGCGCTGCAGCAAGCGTGGCAGGAACACGGCGTGCCCCAATGCGGCTACTGTCAGGCCGGGCAGATCATGTCAGCCACGGCCCTGCTGCACAAGACGCCCAAGCCGAACGACCAGCAAATCCGCGAAGCGATGAGCGGCAATATCTGCCGCTGCGGCACCTACACGCGCATCCATGCAGCCATCAAGCAGGCCTCGGCCAGCATCAACGCAAAAGGAGCGGCCAAATGAGCATCCATGACACTCCCGCCGTCCATTCGCCTGCGCGGCGCAACTGGCTCAAGGCCGCCGGCGCGCTGGCCGGTCTGACTTTGGTGGCCGGCCCTTCCGGCCTCGTGATGGCGGCCGACGCCGTTAAATACGGGGGCGACAAGATGGCCGGCGGCGTAGTGGACGACACACTGGTCTTCCTGTCGGTGGCCGCCGACGGTATCGTCACCATTGTTGTGCACCGCTCCGAAATGGGCCAGGGCATCCGCACCAGCCTGCCCATGGTGGCGGCCGACGAACTGGGCGCCGACTGGGCGCAGGTGCGCGTGCGGCAGGCGCCCGCCGACGAAGCGCGCTACGGCAGCCAGGATACGGACGGTTCGCGCAGCATGCGCCACTCGTTCCGCGCCATGCGCCACGTGGGCGCCACGGCGCGCCTGATGCTGGAAACGGCGGCCGCCGTGCGCTGGGACGTGCCGGTCACCGAGGTCAAAGCCGTCAATCATGGCGTCGTGCATGCGGCCAGCGGACGTTCGCTGTCGTTCGGCGCGCTGGCCGAGGAAGCGGCCAAATTGCCGGTGCCGCCGCGCGCGCGCATCAGCCTGAAAACGGCGGACGAGCTGCGCTACATCGGCCAGACCAGCACGCGCGGCATCGACCTGCGCGACATCGTCACGGGCAATACCCACTTCGGCATCGACACGCGCCTCGATGGCATGGCGTATGCCGTCATCGCCCGTCCGCCCGTCTTCGGCGGCAAGCTGAAAAGCGTGGACAAGACGGCGGCCCTGAAGGTGCAGGGTGTGCTGCGCATAGTCGAACTGGCGGGCAGCCCGCCGCCGGCCATGTTCAATCCGCTGGGCGGCGTGGCCGTCATCGCGCGTAACACCTGGGCCGCCATCAAGGGCCGCGAAGCGCTGGTGCTGGAATGGGAAGATGGCCCGAACGGCGATTACGACTCAAAAGCCTTCCGCAAGACCCTGGAAGCGGCCGTGCGCCAGCCGGCCAGCCCGGCGCGCGACCAGGGCAAGACGGTGGCCACCCTGGCCGCCGCTCCCGCCGCGCGCAAACTCAGCGCCGAATACTATCTGCCCCACCTGGCCCATGCCACCATGGAGCCGCCCGCCGCCACCGTGCGCATCGCCGGCGGCAAGGCCGAAGTGTGGGCCTGCGTGCAGGCGCCGCAAGCGACGCGCAGCAACGTGGCCAAGGCCCTGGGCTTGTCGTACGACGACGTGACCGTCCACGTGACCCTGCTCGGCGGCGGCTTCGGGCGCAAATCGAAACCCGATTTCGCCGTCGAGGCGGCGCTGCTGTCGAAAGCCATGGATGGCGCGCCCGTCAAGCTGACGTGGACGCGCGACGACGACCTGCAGCACGACTACCTGCACACGGTGTCCGTCGAACGGCTGGAAGCGTCGCTCGATACGAAAGGCATGCCGACGGCCTGGCTGCACCGCACGGCCGCCCCCACCATCACCTCGACCTTTGCCGCCGGCGCGAACAAGCAGGCGCCGTTCGAGCTGGGCATGTCGGCCATCAACGTGCCGTTTGCCATCGCGAACATCCGCGTCGAAGTGCCCGAAGTGCCGGCCCATACGCGCATCGGCTGGTTCCGTTCCGTGTCGAACATCCCGCACGCGTTTGCCATCCAGTCGTTCACGGCCGAACTGGCCCACGCGGCAAAAAAGGATCACCGCGACTACCTGCTGGCGCTCTTGGGTCCCGCGCGCAAAATCAATCCGGCCGACCTGTCCGACGGCTGGAACTATGGCGAAGACCCGGCGAAGTATCCGGTCGATATCGGCCGCATGCGCCACGTGATCGAGCTGGCGACAGCCAAGGCGGGCTGGGGCCGCAAGCTGCCCAAGGGACGGGGGCTGGGCCTGGCCGTGTCCTACAGTTTCGTCACCTATGTGGCGGCCGTGATCGAAGTGGAGATCAATGCGGCCGGCGAAGTCATCGTGCCGAGGGTCGACATCGCCATGGATTGCGGCCCGCAGATCAACCCGGACCGCGTGCGCTCGCAAATCGAGGGCGCCTGCATCATGGGCCTGTCGCTGGCCATGAGCGGCGAGATCAGCTTTAAAAATGGCAGGGTCGAGCAAAGCAATTTCCACGACTACGCCGTGCTGCGCGCCGCCGACGCGCCGCGCGTGATCCACACGCACCTGGTGCCGGGCACCCTGGACATGGAACTCGGCGGCGTGGGCGAACCGGCCACGCCGCCCATCGCCCCGGCCCTGTGCAACGCCATCTTCGCCGCCACGGGCAAGCGCATCCGCGCCCTGCCCGTGGGCATGCAGCTGGCGAAAAAGGCTTAAGTCCGCCGCGCGGCTGGCCACTGCAGCAGCAGCGCCGCGGTGGCGACCAAGGCGGCGCCGGCCGCCAGCAGCCACATCGGCCAGTTGAGCAGGAGCAGTAGCCCGCCCATGGCGGCGCCGATGGCGCTGCCCAGGTAGAGCGCCGATTCGTTGAGGGCGATGGCCAGGTTGCCGTCGCCCTGCCGCGCACGCACGGCCAGCAGCTGCTGGTTTTGCGGCACTTGCAGGGCCCAGCCAGCCGCGCCCCACAGCGCGATCGGCGCCAGCATCAGCCAGGCCGACCAGCGGGCCGCCAGCGGCAGCGCGCACAAGGCCAGCGCCAGCAGCAGCAAGATGAGCCAGGTCAGTTTCGGCGCCGCCACCTTGTCCGCCCATGGCCCGACCAGCACGCTGCCCACGATCCCTCCCACGCCCCACGCCCACAGGAAGGGTGTGGCGGACATCGCCGCCCCCTGCGCGGACCACGCCAGCAGCGGCGCAATAAACGTGTACATGCCCAGGCTGGCGATGGCCGCCAGCAAGGACACGAGCAAGACGGACAGCACCTGACCATCGGCCAGCAAGGCCAGCTTGCGCCGCAGAGAAATCGCCGGTGCCGCCGGCAGCGCGGGCAGCTGCCACAGCAAGCCCGCCAGCGCCAACCCGCCGAGGATGGCGACCAGCCACAAGGCCGCCGTCCAGCCCAGCTGCTGCGCCAGCAGCAAGCTCAATGGCACGCCCAGCACCGTGCCGCCCGCCATGCCGCCCATGATCACGCCGATGGCCTTGCCCCGCTGCTGCGGCGCCGACACGCCCGCCGCCGCCGCGATACCGAGCGCCAGGTAGACGCCCGCACCGATGCCGGCAATGGCGCGCCATGCCAGCAGGCTGCTGAAACCGGACGCCAGCGCGCTGGCCCCATTCGCCAGCACGAACACGGCCAACGCGGTCAAGAGGCCCGAGCGCTGCGCGCGCGCCGGCAGCAAGGCCACGGCCAAGGGCGAGCCAAGGCCATAGGCCAGGGTGAACGCCGTCACCAGTTGCGCGGCCATCGCCAGCGAGATGGAAAACGCGCCGGCGATCATCGGCATCAGGCCCGCCGTCACATACGACGCCATGCCCAGCGCGAACGCGCCCACGGCGATCAGGTAGACGGTGGCGGGAAGCGCGGTAGTGTCAACTGCGGGGGCGCTGCGGAAAGAGTCGGACATGGGCAAGCCTTCGGAAAGAAAGCAGGCATTCTGGAATACAATATAAACAATTACAATTTAACTGTTTATGCTATTACTGATAGCAACAGGCTTACCGGAAAGACAGTACCATGCGCACTTTGCAACGCACCCGCCACGAACTGGCCGCCTACCTGCAGGCGCGGCGCGCGCGCCTGTCGCCGGAAGACGTGGGCTTGCCCGGCGGAGGACGGCGGCGCACGCCCGGCTTGCGCCGCGAAGAAGTGGCGGCGCTGGCCGGCGTGGGGCTGACCTGGTACACCTGGCTGGAACAAGGGCGCGACATCGGCGTCTCGAGCGCCTTTCTCGACAAGCTGGCCGAAGTGCTGAGACTGGACGCGGCAGAACGCCGCCACCTGTTCCTGCTCGCACATGCGCGCCCGCCGGCCGAAGAGGGCAAGACGTTTTGCGTGGTGCCGCCGCTGGTGCGCCGCCTGATGCACGAGCTGGCGCATCCGGCCTATGTGCTCAACTTGCGCTGGGACGTGCTGGCGTTCAATGCGGGCGCGGACGCGCTGTTCGGCTTCGGCGCGCATGCCGCCTCGCGCCGCAATCTGCTGTGGCTGCTGTTTACCGACCCGCTGCTGCGCTCACGCTTCACGGCCTGGGAAGAGCAAGCGCCGCTGATGCTGTCGAGCTTTCGCCGCGACTACGCGCGCGCCACGCAGGAAGCGGACATCCACGCGCTGGTGGAAGAACTGGAAAAAGTCTCGCCCGAATTCAAGCTGTGGTGGCGCCGCCACGACGTGCATGCGCCGTGTGCAGGCGTGCGCCAGCTGACAATCGACGGCGAGCAGGTCGCGTATGAGCACACCTCGCTGACCATCGATGCGGACCGCCACTTGCGACTGGTCGTGTATGCGCGCCAGGCGCCGGAGTAAACGGGGTGCACCACGGAGCGCACAACGAAAAAACCGCTGGCCCTCTTGCGAGGAACCAGCGGCTTCGAATTGGTTGCGGGGACAGGATTTGAACCTGTGACCTTCGGGTTATGAGCCCGACGAGCTGCCAGACTGCTCCACCCCGCAGGCGAATTATATACCAGTTTGCTGCACTGCGGGGAGCTAATCGCGGCAGCGAGCTGGAAGAGCTGCGTGGGCGGCTTGAGAATGAAAAAAGCCGCTGATCTTTTGCAAGAATCAGCGGCTTTCCGGTATTGGTTGCGGGGACAGGATTTGAACCTGTGACCTTCGGGTTATGAGCCCGACGAGCTGCCAGACTGCTCCACCCCGCACAAGAATTATAAGGGCAAACGGGTGGCTTAGGCAATAGCTATCTCAAATTCAACCGTAATAGACCAATCTAATGGATGCGCGGGCGACATGACCAGCTGCCAATCGTGCCTGCGCAGCTCGCCACGCGGCACGCAATCGGTGTACAGTAAGCGTTACACCAGACACCCATTTTCCTAAGCCTGCCCATGAAATTCTGCTCCGAATGCGCCCATCCTGTCAGCCTGTCCATTCCGGAAGGCGACAACCGTCCGCGCTATGTGTGCGCCAACTGCGACGCCATCCATTACCAGAACCCGAAAATGGTGGTCGGCTCGATTCCCGTCTGGGAAGAAGATGGCCAGCTGCAGGTCTTGCTGTGCAAGCGGGCCATCGAGCCGCGCCTCGGTTACTGGACGCTGCCGGCCGGCTTCATGGAAAACGATGAAACGACGTCCGACGCGGCCGAACGCGAAACGGTGGAGGAAGCGGGCGCGAATATCGAACTGGGCCCCCTGTTCTCGCTGCTGAACGTGCAGCGCGTGCACCAGGTGCACCTGTTCTACCTGGCGCGTTTGCGCGACCTCGATTTCGCGCCGGGCATCGAAAGCCTGGACGTGCAACTGTTTACGGAAGCGCAGATTCCCTGGGATGACCTGGCCTTCCCCACCATCCGCGCCACCCTGGAACTGTTCTTTGCCGACCGCGTGAAAATCCGCGAAGGTGGCAGCTACGGCGTCCATACGGGCGACATCACGCGCCCGATGGCCCGCGCGGATGCAGAATAAGCAACCGCCGCATGATTCCCTGGCTCGACATCCACACCCCGTTCCCCGACGTCTCGCACGCCCTGACCGACGAGGCGCCCGGCCTGCTGGCGGCCGGCGCCGACCTGTCGCCCGCGCGCCTGCTCGACGCTTACCGGCGCGGCATCTTCCCCTGGTTTTCCGAAGGCCAGCCCATACTGTGGTGGAGCACCGATCCGCGCATGGTACTGATGACGGAGGACTTCAAGGTGTCCGACAGCCTGGCCAAGGCGATCCGCAAGGTCGAGCGCAGCGCCGCCACGGATGGGCGCTGGCAGCTGCGCTTCGACGGCGATTTCGAGGCCGTCATGCGCGCCTGCGCGGCGCCGCGCAAGGATGGCCCGGGAACCTGGATTTCGGACGAAATCATCGCCGGCTACACGGGCTTGCACAAGCTGGGCTACGCGCATTCCTCGGAACTGTGGTTTGACGGTGAACTGGTGGGCGGCGCGTATGGCGTGTCGATCGGCCGCATGTTCTATGGCGAATCGATGTTCGCCCGCGTTTCCGATGGCTCGAAGATCGCGCTGGCCCACCTCGTACGGTTTTTGCAGGCGCGCGGCGTGGCCATGATTGACTGTCAGCAAGAAACAAAACACCTGGCCTCGCTGGGCGCGGCGCCCATTTCGCGCGCGCGCTTCCTGGCCCATGTAAGGGTCGCCATTGAAGCAGCGCAAATCACCGATTGGCATGCTGCGCCACCGGCGTAAAAAAGCTATGATAGCTCAAGGCACACCGCCGCGGACAGACCAGACAGGATCAGCATGACGCACCTGAACGAACTACCGTTTGCCACCCTGCAGTTCTATACGACGGCACCGTACCCGTGCAGCTACCTGGACGACCGCCAGGCCCGCTCGCAGGTGGCCACGCCTTCGCACCTGATCAACAGCGACGTGTATTCGGAACTGGTGCGCAACGGCTTTCGCCGCAGCGGCATTTTTACCTACCGCCCGTATTGCGACGGCTGCCAGGCCTGCATCCCCGTGCGCGTGGTGACGGGCGAGTTCACGCCCAACCGCAACCAGCGCCGCGCCTGGAGCAGGCACGCCGGCCTGCAGGCGGGCGTGGCCACGCTGTCCTTCCTCGACGAACACTACGAGCTGTATCTGCGCTACCAGAGCACGCGCCACGCGGGCGGCGGCATGGACCAGGACAGCCGCGACCAGTACGCGCAATTCCTGCTGCAAAGCCGGGTCAACACGCGCCTGGTGGAATTTCGCGACCCCGACGGCATCCTGCGCATGGTCAGCATCATCGACGTGCTGGCCGATGGCCTGTCGTCCGTCTACACTTTTTTTGACCCGGACGTACCGGGCGCCTCGTACGGCACCTACAACGTACTGTGGCAAATCGCCCAGGCGCGCGAGCTGGGGCTGCCGTATGTGTATCTCGGCTACTGGATCGAACAGAGCCCGAAGATGGCTTATAAAATCAATTTCAAGCCGCTGGAAGCGAGGATCAAAGGACAGTGGGTGGTGATGTAAAACCAAGCGCATGTCGGTGGGAGGGCAGTTGGCAGGTCGGATTAGCGCGCAAGCGCGTAATCCGACACCACCGGCGGCGCCAACAATATTGTCGGATTACGCTCCGCTAATCCGACCTACTCTTTCACTTGCTCTTGTCCGGAAACGCCGGACGCTTGGGCAACACGGGCGGGTTCTTCGCCAGCTCGGCCTGGATCACCTCGATCGCTTTTTCCAGCTGCGGATCGCGGCCGGCGATGACGTCGGCCGGCGTTTGCTCGACTTCGATATCGGGCGGCACACCTTCGTTTTCCACGCCCCAGCCGTTCTCTCGCGTCCAGAACGCCAGGTTTGGCGCCGTGATGAAGCCCCCATCCATCAGCACGGGGAAGCCGAGTACGCCCACCAGGCCGCCCCACGTGGCCTTGCCGATCAGCGGACCCATGTTATTTTTGCGGAACATCCACGGCAGCAGGTCGCCGCCCGAACCGGCCGTCTCGTCGATCAGCATGGCGCGCGGACCCTGGATCGACGCGGACGGCGTCTTCATGTCGGCGCCGTAGCGCATGGTCCACCAGGCGATTTCCTTCTTCTGCAGGATCTCGATGTAGTAATCGGCCACGCTGCCGCCGCCATTGAAACGCTCGTCGACGATGATGGCCTGCTTGTCCGCCTGCGGGAAGAAATAGCGCTTGAAGTAGGTGTGGCCCAGGCCCGCCGTATTGGGCACGTACACGTAGGCCACCTTCCCGCCCGTGGCCGCATTGACCTTGCGCATATTGCCTTCGATCCAGTCGCGGTTGCGCAAGGCATCCTCGGTGGGCACGGGCACCACGGTGATCGTGCGCGCGCCCTTGCCGTCGGCCGACGGGCCGACGGTCAGGTCGATGGCCTTGCCGGCCGTGTTCTCGAAGGCGCTGTACAAGTTGGTGGGCGGCGCCAGCGGGCGGCTGTCGACGGCCAGCAGGTATTCGCCCGCCTTGACGTTCAGGCCCGGCTCCGTCAGCGGCGCGCGCAGGGCCGGATTCCAGTTCAAGCCGCCATACACTTTCTTGAAGCGATAATGACCATCGCTCACGTCATAGTCGGCGCCCAGGAGTCCCCCCGGCACCTTCTTCGCCTCGATAAAATCGTCGCCGCCACCACCGCGGTGATGGCCCACGGCCAGTTCGCTGCACATCCACTGGATCAGGCGGTTCAGGTCGGCGCGGCTCGACAGCTCGGGCAGGAACACGGCGTACTTGTCGCGCATGGCCTTCCAGTCCACGCCATGCATGCCCGGATCATAGAAATAATCGCGGTTGATGCGCCATACCTCGTTGAAAATCTGCGTCCATTCGGCGCGCGGATCGGCTTTTACTTCGATGGCGTCGACCTTGATCTTGCCCTCGCCCGGCATCAGCAGCTTGCCCGTGCTTGACCCCATGGCCCAGTTGTCCTTCTGGCGGTACAGCAGCTTCTTGCCGTCGGCCGACACTTCGAAATCGTCGGCTTCGGCCACCACGGTTTCCGCCTTGCGCTCCTTCAGATCGAAGCGCTGCACGGCCTTCTTGCCATCGCTTTCGCGCAGCAAAAAGATCTGCCCGGCGGCCCCGGCGGCCAGACTGGAAAACTGCGCGGCCGGCAGCGGCAAGTCGACGATGCGCGTGGCGATGCCGTCGAAATCGATGCTGATCGGCGCCACGGGCGCCACGGCCACTTTCGGATCGTCGCGGCCCGTCTTCGGATCGATCTTCGGTTCAGTCTTCGGCTCCGCTTCCGCCTTCACCGTGTCTTTTTTACTCTCCGTGCTGGCGGCCTTTTCCTCGTCGCTTTCCTTGATCAGGGGCGACGGCAAGTCGCGCCGCAACACGGCCATCCACACGGTGCGCGTCACCAGATTGTCTTCGTTCTGCTGCGAGAACCAGTTGTTGCTGGGGCCCGCATTCGTCGACGCGAAGAAGTACAGGTATTTGCCGCTCTTGTCGAACACAGGTTCGGCCACGTCGGAGAGGCCATCGGTCACCGGCATCGACTTGTTCTGCTCGACGGAATAGATGTAGGCGCTGCGCGTGTAGGTGGGCGAATTGAGCGTGTAGGCCAGCCAGCGCGAATCGGGCGCCCATGAGGCGCGCATGCTCTTGTCGACGCCATACATCGGTTCCGTGGCGACCTTCTGCACCTTGCCCGTGCCGACGTCGATCACATACATGCTCCAGCCATTGTCGGCAAACGCGATCTTCCTGCTGTCAGGCGACCAGACGGCATTGTCATAGAAGCCGCTGCCATTGAGCTTGAACTTGCGCACGGCGCCCTTGCCATCCTGCGCCCGCACATGCAGTTCATACTCGCCCGACTCGTCCGAGAAATATGCGACCGAGCGGCCATCGGGCGACCAGATCGGCGTGCGCTCGTGGGCGCCGGCAGTCTGCGTCAGGTTGCGCACGTCGCCCTTGTCGGCGGGGATGGTGACGATCTCGCCCCGGTACTCGAAGGCGATGCGCGCGCCCGATGGCGAGATCGACGCGTCGCGGATGTATTTCGCGTTCTTGACCCAGCGTGGGCGCGCCTGTCCCAGGTCGCTGGCCACGGCGATGGTCAGCTTGTGCGCCTGGCCGCTAGCCAAATCCAGGCTATGCAGATAGCCGGCCTGCTCGTAGACGATGGTGCCGTTCGCTGCCGACGCGTTCAGCACGGGGAAATCCGCATGTTGCGTCAGCTGGCGCACGGCCTTGGTTTTCACGTCGTAGGCAAACAGATTGAATTCGCCATTGCGGTCGGAGCGGAAGTAGACGGTGTCGCCTATCCACATCGGATCGACGTCGTTCGAGCGCGTCGTCGGCTGCGGGATTTTTTCAATCGACTTGTCACTGGACGAGAAGAGCCACAGCCAGGAATTGGTGCCGCCCCGGTAGCGCTTCCACTGCTTGAAGGCGGGCGCCAGCGGGTTGTACGCGATGCGCTTGCCATCAGGCGAATACGTGGCGCGCGACGCATTCGGAATTTCCAGCTGCGTTTCCACGCCGCCCGCCACGGGCACCGTAAACAGCTTCTGGAAGCGGTTGTTGAAGGCGGCGCGGGGCGAGGTAAACATCACGGCCTGGCCATCGGGCGTGAACGACTGCGCCAGGTCCGCGCCCGGATGGAAGGTCAGACGGCGCGGCACGCCGCCGGCCGCCGCGATCACATACACGTCGACATTGCCGTCGATATTCGCGCTATACGCGATCAGGCTGCCGTCGGGCGAAAACACGGGATTGGACTTGTCGCCCAGGTCGGAGGTCAGGCGCCGCGCGCCGCCGCCATCGAGGTTGGACAGCCACAAATCGCCCGCATAGATGAAGGCGATGTGGCGGCTGGAGACGGCCGGTTCGCTCAGCATGCGGGTGTCTTGCGTATTGGGCAGGGCCAGGGCCGGGTGGCTCAGCAGCAGTGCGCTGGCGGCCGCGATGGCCGTCAAGATGCGTGTCTTTTTCAATCGATGTCTCGCTTATGAAGTCAACAGAACAGAGAAAAAACAGAAAGGTCCGCGGCCCAATGCAAATTATGAATGAATCAATGTTGCTTTAGACCAAAGAGAACTATACACCCGGCAGCCGCGCGGAACACGGTAAAATACGGCACTTATTTCGCGCGCCGCCAGCCCTTCCCGGCGGCCCGCACACCTACTCAAAGCGCCCCCATGTCTGAAAAATTCCTGTACTCCCTCGCCCGCCCGCTGCTGTTCTCGATGGATGCCGAAGCGGCCCATCATCTGACCCTGCCCGCCCTGAAACGCGCCAGCGCGCTGGGCCTGACGAAGCTGGCCGGCAAACCGGCGGCGGATCCGCGCACGGTGATGGGCATCACCTTCCCCAATCCCGTGGGCCTGGCCGCTGGCCTGGACAAGGATGGCGCCTACATCGACGCGCTGGCCGACCTGGGTTTTGGTTCCATCGAAGTGGGCACCGTCACGCCGCGCGCACAGGCGGGCAATCCGAAACCGCGCATGTTCCGCCTGCCGCAGGCGCAGGGCATCATCAACCGCATGGGCTTCAACAATGGCGGCGTGGACGCGTTTGTGGCCAACGTGCAGGCGTCGAAGTTCTACCAGGACCGCGCCGGCGTGCTGGGTCTGAACATCGGCAAGAACGCCGACACGCCCATCGAGCGGGCGGCCGACGACTACCTGCTGTGCCTGGAAAAAGTCTACCCGTATGCCAGCTATGTGACGGTGAACATCTCGTCGCCGAACACGAAAAACCTGCGCCAGCTGCAGGGCGCGTCCGAACTCGACGCCCTGCTGTCGCAGCTCAAGGAAGCCCAGGCGCGCCTGGCGGACAAGCACAAGCGCTACGTGCCGCTGGCCCTGAAAATCGCGCCGGACATGGATGGCGAACAGGTGAAAAGCATCGCCGAGTCGCTCACGCGCCACCAGATCGACGGCGTCATCGCCACCAACACGACCCTGTCGCGCAGCGCCGTCGAAGGCATGCCACACGGCGCCGAAGCGGGCGGCCTGTCGGGCGCGCCCGTGTTCGAGCTGTCGAACAATGTCATCCGCTTGCTGAAGGCGGAACTGGGCGACGCCTTGCCCATCATCGGCGTGGGCGGCATCATGCAGGGCCTGGACGCCGTGGCCAAGTTCGAGGCGGGCGCGCAGCTGGTGCAGCTGTACAGCGGCCTGATTTACGCGGGCCCCGCGCTGATCAAGGATTGCGCCCGCGCGCTGCGCGGCAAGCAGGCGAAATGATCAACAAGGTCAAGCTGGGTTCCAGCAGCCTGGAAGTGAGCACAGTCTGCCTGGGCACGATGACCTTCGGCGAGCAGAATAGCGAAGCCGAAGCGCACAGCCAGCTCGATTACGCGCTCGAACGGGGCATCAACTTCATCGACACGGCCGAGATGTATCCGGTGATGGCCAGCGCGCAAACGCAGGGCAGCACCGAGCGATACATCGGCAGCTGGCTGAAGAAAAGCGGCAAGCGCGGCCAGATCGTGCTGGCCAGCAAGGTGGCCGGGCCGAACTCGCGCATGCACTGGATACGCAATGGCAAGACGGACCACGACGCGGTCAACATCCGTGCCGCCGTAGAGGACAGCCTGCGCCGGCTGCAGACAGAGCATATCGACCTGTACCAGTTGCACTGGCCCAGCCGCAACCTGCCCATCTTCGGCGCCAGCGTGTACGACCCGCGCAAGGAACACGCGTCGGTCGCCATCGAAGACACCCTGGCCGTGCTGGGCAAGCTGGTCGACGAAGGCAAGATCGGCCACATCGGCGTGTCGAACGAATCGTCGTGGGGCGTGTGCGAAGTCATCAAGCAGGCCGAGCTGAAGGGCTTGCCGCGCATCGCCTCGATCCAGAACCTGTACAACCTGACGGCGCGCCATTTCGAGACGAGCTTGCTCGACGAAACCTGTCACCGGGAAAATGTCAGCTTGCTGGCCTACAGCCCGCTGGCGTTCGGCCAGCTGACGGCGAAATACCTCGACGATCCGCAAGCCAGGGGCCGCCTGACGATTTTCCCGCCCGGCTGGAGTCCACGCTACGTGCGCCCCGCTACCATCGGGGCAGCGCGCCAGTATGCGGCGCTGGCCCGCGCGCACGGCCTGACGCCGGCGCAGCTGGCGCTGGCCTGGTGCTACTCGCGCTGGTTCGTGGCCTCGACCATCATCGGCGCCACCAGCGTGGCGCAGTTGCAGCAAAATATCGACGCCCATCAAGTCAGCCTGTCGCCAGAACTGGTAGCGGCCGTCGACGCCATCCACGCCAGCCTGCCCAACCCCGGGCAGTAAGCGCCCTCCGTCTGGCGGCGCAGGCCGCCGCCAGACTCCCCACTCTCATCGCAACTAGTCGTATTTATACAACAGCTGGCAATTTACTGCTGTGCAGCATTGCGGCCTTGCCATGCCCGGTCGTATGCTGGAAACGAGGCCATATGCGCTACTCGCGCCATGTTGACGTCTTTCAGATATTTATTGCATATCGATAGACAGAACGATTCGTAAGCACGCCGCGTGCCCACTGTTAATCTGATTGCATCATCGGACCGCCATGGTCCGCGCAACCACCAACCGAAGAGATATCGTCGATGAGTTCAAGCACCGCCCGTTCCCAGCTTCCCGCCCTCCCCGTCAAAACCGTTATCGCCGCCAGCCTGGTCGCCTGCTTCAGCCTGCCGATGCAGGCGCAAGCGCAGCAAGAACTGCCGGCCGAAGGCGAATTGCAATCGGTGGTGGTGACCGGCACCTTCGCCAAGAACCGCCGCACCATCGATTCCGAATCGCCGATCGACATTCTCACATCGCGCGACCTGCAAAGCACGGGTTCGGGCGAGTTGGCGACCGTGCTGGCGCGCCTGCTGCCATCGCTGAACTTTGCCCGCGCCACAGGCGCCGACGCCAGCGACGCCGTGCGTCCCGCCCAGCTGCGCGGCCTGTCGCCCGACCAGACCCTGGTGCTGGTGAACGGCAAGCGCCGCTACACGTCGGCCGTCGTCAACGTCAACGGTTCGCTGGGCCGCGGCTCGGCGCCCGTCGACCTGAACGCCATCCCGCTGGCCGCCATCGACCACGTGGAAGTGCTGCGCGATGGCGCGGCGGCCCAGTACGGTTCCGACGCGATCGCCGGCGTGATCAACATCATCCTGAAAAAAGGCGCGGCCGGCGGCGACGTCGAGGTAGGCTACGGCCAGACGCAGGAACGCGACGGCAAGCAAAAATCCATCAAGGGCTCGGCCGGCTTCGCGCTCGGCGACGACGGCTGGGTGCGTGTCTCGGCGGAAGTAGCGGAACGCGATCCGACCAACCGCGCCGGCGCCGACTTCCGCAATCCGCTGGAGCCGCGCTACGGCAAGATCAACCAGCGCTATGGCGATCCGGAAAGCAAGCCGGCAACGATTTTCCTCAACAGCGAATACCGCATCAACGACAACATCGACTGGTACGCCTTCGGCAACTATGGCAAGCGCGACACGTCGGCCGCCGCCACCTGGCGCACGGCGCTGATCGCGGACCCGAATAATTCGAAGCAGTTCATCCAGCGTACGCCGCTGTTCCCGGAAGGCTTCTTGCCGCTGCAAAACAGCACCCTGACGGACCAGTCCATCGTCACGGGCTTGCGCGGCGAGGCGGCCGGCTGGCGCTGGGATGCCAGCCTGAATTACGGCAGCAACAAGTTCGAACTGGACCTCGACAACACGGTCAACCAGTCGCTGGGCGCGAACAGCCCCACGCATTTCTATGCCGGCTCGCTGAAAAACGAACAGACCGTATTCAACCTCGATGCGGCGCGCGAATTTCCCGTCTCTTACTTTACGGGCCCGCTGACGGTAGCCGTCGGCGCCGAAGCGCGTCGTGAAAAGTACAGCATCGGTGCTGGCGACGAAGCGTCGTACACGGGCGGCGGCTCGCAAGGCTTTGCCGGCTTCCGTCCTGCCAACGCGGGCAGCCATTCGCGCCACAACGAGTCGATCTATGTCAACCTGGAAGCGGAAGCGACGAAGAAACTGTCGGGCGGCGTGGCCCTGCGCCATGAGCGCTACAGCGATTTCGGCAGCACCACCTCGGCCAAGGGTTCTGCGCGCTATGCGTTCACGGACGCCCTGTCCCTGCGCGGCACGGTGTCGAGCGGCTTCCGCGCGCCATCGCTGGCGCAGCAGTACTACACCATCACGACGACCAACTTCCAGGTCGTCAACGGCGTCAACACGCCGATCGAAACGGGCACTTTCGCCGTCAACACGCCACAGGCGCGCGCCCTCGGTGCACAGGATCTGAAACCGGAAAAGGCCCGCAACTACAGCCTGGGCCTGCAGTTCCAGCCTAACCGCAACTTCACGACGACAGTGGATGCCTACCGCATCGACATCGACAACCGCATCCTGTTCTCGGCCAATCTGGTCCTCAACAATGCCTTGAAAAGCGTCCTGGCCGCGCAAGGCACGCCTGTGGGCTCGGGACGCTATTTCACCAACGCCGTCGATACGCGCACGGAAGGCGTGGACATCGTCAGCACCTACCGCATCGACCTGGAGGACAAGGACCGTCTCGACCTCACCGTGGCGTACAACCACAACAAGAGCAAGGTTCAGAAAATCGCCGACAACCCGGCCATCCTGACGGCCAACAACCTGAAACTGATCGACCGCCAGAGCATCGACCGCATCACGGTGGCGTCGCCGAAGGACAAGTTCAGCCTGGCCGCCGACTATGGCTTCGGCATCTGGAATGCGCACGGCGTCGTGACGCGCTACGGCAGCTTCACCGTGCCGCAGAACGACGTCAAGCTGGACCAGACGTACGACCCGCAATGGGTGCTGGACGTGTCCGGTTCCGTGAAACTGGGCAAGAACTGGCGCCTCGTGGCCGGCATCGACAACGTGACCAACCGCTACCCGGCGCAAGTGACGAGCGCGGGCAACCTGAACGTCAACGGCACCCAGCCCTACAGCATCTTCGCGCCGAACGGTTTCAACGGCCGCTACTACTACGCCAAGGCTGGCTATAGCTGGTAAATAACGCTCTGCCATGCAAAAAGCCCGGAACGCAAGATGCGTTTCCGGGCTTTTTCATGTCTTGCGCCCGCAGGCGCATCAGGCTCAGGCGCGGCGGCGGCGCGCGGCAAAACCGACCAGGCCCAGACCCAGCAGCAGCATGCCGTAGGTCGCTGGCTCAGGCACTGCCGAGACCGAGTTGAACGCGCGGAAATTGCTCAGGCCACGCGGCAGGTTGCTCAGGCTGAAAACCGTATTGGCGGCCAACGGCGTGTCCCAGTGGAACAACAGTTCGCCACGGCCATAATGCACGGCCAAGTAGTCAAAGCTGGAGTTGACGGTGAACGAACCGGATTTGCTGCTGGCTATGTCGCCCTGGGCGGCCAGGACCAGCGAGCCGGTGCCGCTCGATGGCAGACCGAATTTGCTGCTGACCAAACTCTGGATGGCGGCCGCACTTTGCGCGCCGGATGGGTTGGCGCCGTCATAGACCCAGACCGAATCCGCTGCCACGCTGCCGTAGGTGACGGTCTTGCTGCCCACCGCGAAGCCGCTCATGGCCGGATCGGTGATTTCCACCCAGCTCGCAGCCTGGGACAATGGCGCCAGGCAAGCCGAGACAGCAAGGCAGAGACCCAGTACGGCACGTTTAGTCATATTCATAGTTTCCCCTATTGAGACATTTCAAAAATTACAATGTTATTTATAGTTTTATTACATTTCCTTGCGATTGGACAAAAGATATCATTCAGGAAATCAAAATGCAATAAAAGAAACATCTTCAGCCATTGAAAATTTCAATCGGTCTCATGCATTGATTACATGAGCCCGCTTTGCGCAGTGGCATGCTTCGCACACCTGGGCCGTGAAATTGGCGGGCGGACTGAAGTGTTGTTAATTCACACAGACGCAGGCACCGTTCAGGCAAGCCCGGCCGACGTTATCGCACGCCGTCTTGCGCCAGCGCAGACAAGCGCCATTCTTCCAGCCGGGCGGCCCGTCGCCGCGCCCTATCATGCATGTTCCTGCCGACATCCATCACGGAGCACGCCATGCTGACTTTAAGCAAATTGAGTCCCTCCATCACCGACATGATCCGCTTCGACCACAGTCACGTGCTGCTGGCCTTTCACCAGTACACCACCAGCAAAAAGCCTGCCGTCAAAAAAGCGCTGGCCGAAACCATCTGCAGCGCACTGGACATCCACGCGCAGCTGGAAGAGGAAATTTTCTATCCCCAGATGCGCCAGCTGGACGGCGACGCCACGGTACGCCAGAAAAGCGTGCCCGAGCACCAGGAAATGCGCCGCCTGATCGCCGAATTGCGCGCAACCGATGCGGCGACCACGCGCCATGACGCCCTGTTGCTGGAAATGATGCGCGGCGTGCTGCACCATGTGGCCGATGAAGAAACCGTGCTGCTGCCGGAAGCCGAGACGCAGCTGACAGCAAGACGCTTGAGCGAGCTGGGCGCACAGATGACACAACGCCGCATGGCCCTGGTCAAGCCGCAAGCGGGCAAGATCGCCGCCAATACGCTGATCGGTTTTTCCAGCAGCACCGCCGCCTGGGTCATGGGCGCAGCCGGCGTGCTGGTGGCGGCCAGGCTGTTTGCCCGCAAAACGGCCTGAGCTGGCCTAGCGAGTAGCCAGGCCGGCGGGCAATCAGCTACCATGGGAGCTCTTCGACTCCGATGACGAACCACCATGCCCAGCTGGCACCTGGCCGACGCCGCCGAACTGGCGGCGCGCCACCCCTATACTTTTTATAAATCACCGCCCGAGGCCATCGCCCAAGTGCGCCCCGGCGAGGTGGTCAAGCTGATCTTCGCCTTCCACAGCGACGACCCGCAAGCGCCGGGCGCCGAGCGCATGTGGGTGCTGGTCGATACGGTCGAGCCGCATGGGCACTTCACCGGCAAGCTCGACAACATGCCAGGCTACATCGCCGATTTGCAGGCCAAAGACCCCGTCGCCTTCGCGGCATGCCACATCATCAATACGCAGCACGACGATGACGATAACCTCGTCAACCGCTACGCGGGCCTGTGCTTCGTGACGAAAAAAGTGCTGGAAGACGGCGCGCCCGTCGGCTATCTGTACCGCGAGGAGCCGGACAACGACGACGACAGCGGCTGGCGCTTCACGGCCAACGACGAGAGCGACGACTACATGAACGACAGCGCCAACGTGGCCCTCGTGTCGCTGGGCGCCGTGCTCAGCGTGGACGACCGTTTTATTACACTACTGGATGCGCCCGCCGGATCGGCCTATGCCTTCGATCACAACACGCAACAATTCATGGCGGTTGACGAATGACAACAGATGAACTGAAGGATTTTTGCACGGCCCTGCCCGGCGCACAAGCCGTGCTGTATGGCCCGCCGTCGAACATCCTCGTGTGTGAAATAAGCGGCAAGAAATTTGCCTATTTCAAGACCAGCGCACCGGAACAGTGGCGCTTCAGCCTACGGGTCAGCGCCGAGCGCTTTATCGAACTGACGGACATGCCCGGCGTGAAACCGGCCCGCTACATGGGCCGTTTTCACTGGGTGACCATCGTCGACGTGGCGCGCTTCCCCACCGATTACCTGGCGGAACTGGTGCAAGATAGCTACGCGCGCGCCGTGGCCAGCCTGACACGCGCGCAAAGGGCGGCCATCGTCTAGAGGGCTTCCTCTCCCGCCATGGCGCGGTCGATGTCTTCGCGCGTCAGGTCCGGCGCCAGCTGCAGGATGAACTCGTAGGCGTAGGCGCGCAGGTAGGCGCCGCGCCGCACGGCCAGGCGCGTCGTGTTGGTGGCGAACAGGTGCGACGCTTCCACCGCCCGCAAGCCCTTGTCGCGGCCATGATCGAAGGCCATCGAAGCCACGATGCCCACGCCCAGGCCCAGCGCCACGTACTGTTTGATGACGTCCGAATCCATGGCCGTCAAAATGATGTCGGTCGTCACGCCCGCCTTGGCGAACGCATCATCGATATGACCGCGTCCCGTGAACCCCTTGTCGTAGGTAATCAACGGATATTTCGCCAGGTCTTCCAGGCGGATCGGCGAGTGCTCGAGCAGCGGGTGGCCGTCCGGCACGACGATCAGATGGCTCCAGCGGTAGCACGGGAACGACACGAGGTCGGGGAACTGGCTCAAGCCTTCCGTGGCGATGCCGATATCGGTCTTGCCCGACAACACCCATTCCGCGATATGCTCGGGCGCGCTTTGCTGCAGAGCGATGCGCACCTCGGGGAAGGCGGCGCGGAAACCCTGCACCACTTTCGGCAACGCATAGCGCGCCTGCGTGTGCGTGGCCGCCACGGATAACGTCCCGCTGGTCTGGCCGCTGTATTCGAGGCTGGCCTGCTGCAGGTTTTCCGCCTCGATCAACAGGCGGTCGACGATCTTCAGGATGCCTTTTCCCGGCTCGGTCAAGCCCGTCAAACGCTTGCCGTTGCGCTCGAAAATCACCACGCCCAGCTCGTCCTCGAGTTCCCGGATTTGCCGGCTTACGCCCGGCTGCGACGTGAACAGGGCGTTGGCCACTTCCGTCAGGTTATAGCCGCGGCGGGCCGCTTCGCGGATCGAACGCAGTTGTTGAAAATTCATAGTGTTCCAGCCTCTCAGGTTCTTGTGGGTTCAACGAACACGTGCAGGCGTTTCGGGCGGACAACTAACGTCTCCCCTTCCTTCAGCTGCAGATGGGTAAAACGCTCGTTCGACATCACCGCTTCGATCAGCTCGCTGTTATCGACGCGCTGCAAGTCCAGCTGGGCCAGCGGACCGATCGCATGGGCGCGGCTCAGCTTGACGATGATGCCTTCCGCGCCCTGCGTGTAGCGGTCGATTTCCAGGTCGTGCGGCCGCACATAGGCCGTGCCCTTGCTGTCGCTCACGCCCGCATAATCGGGTACCTCGAAGCTGGCGTCGCCCGTCGCCATCACGCCGTCATGCACGCGGCCGTGGAACAGGTTGACGTTGCCCAGGAAGCCGTAGACAAACGGCGAGGCCGGGTGGTTGTAGACTTGCTCCGGGGAACCCAGCTGCTCGACGGTGCCCTTGTTCATCAGCACGACCTGGTCGGCCACTTCCAGCGCCTCTTCCTGGTCATGCGTGACGAAAATGCTGGTCACGTGCAGATCGTCATGCAGACGACGCAGCCAGCGGCGCAATTCCTTGCGCACCTTGGCATCGAGAGCGCCGAACGGTTCATCGAGCAGCAGCACCCGCGGCTCGACGGCCAGGGCGCGCGCCAGGGCGATACGCTGGCGTTGCCCGCCCGACAGCTGCGGCGGATAGCGGTCGGCCAGCCAGTCCAGCTGTACCAGTTCCAGCAAATCTTTGACCTTGCGGCGGATCTGGTCTTCCGACGGGCGCTCGCTGCGCGACTTCACGCGCAAGCCGAAGGCCACGTTTTCAAACACGGTCATGTGCTTGAACAGCGCATAGTGCTGAAAGACGAAACCGACTTGCCGCTCGCGCACGTGGCGGTTCGACGCATCTTCCGCGTCCAGCAGCACTTGCCCGCTGTCCGGATGTTCGAGGCCGGCAATGATGCGCAGCAAGGTCGTCTTGCCGCAACCGGACGGACCCAGCAGTGCCGTCAATTCGCCGGCGGGAAAGTCCAGCGAGATATTGTCGAGGGCGACGAAATCGCCGAAGCGCTTGTGGATGTTGTTAACTGCGATGGTCATATCAGTGCTCCGTAGAACGTAAGGCGGAATCGTCGGCGTCGCTCTCGTTCAAACGCCACTCAATGAAAGCTTTCAAGGCCAGGGTCACCAGGGCCAGCAGGGCCAGCAGGGAGGCGACGGCAAATGCGGCGGCGAAGTTGTACTCGTTGTACAGAATCTCCACCTGCAGCGGCATGGTGTTCGTTTCGCCGCGGATATGGCCGGAAACGACCGACACGGCGCCGAACTCGCCCATGGCGCGGGCGTTACACAGGATCACGCCATACAGCAGACCCCACTTGATGTTCGGCAAGGTGACTCTGCGGAAAGTATTCCAGCCCGACGCGCCCAGCACGATGGCGGCCTCTTCCTCTTCGCTGCCCTGCGACTGCATCAGCGGGATCAGTTCACGCGCCACAAACGGGAAAGTAATAAAGATGGTGGCCAGCACGATGCCGGGCACGGCAAACAGAATCTTGATGTCGTGCGCTTGCAGCCAAGGGCCGAACCAGCCTTGGGCGCCAAACATCAGCACGTAGATCAGGCCGGAAATGACGGGCGAGACGGAAAACGGCAAGTCGATCAGGGTCAGCAAGATGCTCTTGCCGCGGAATTCGAACTTGGCGATGCACCAGGAAGCGGCCACGCCAAATACCAGGTTCAGCGGCACGGCGATGGCGGCCGTGATCAGGGTCAATTTAATCGCGGAAATCGCGTCCGGATCGATGATGGCGGCGATATACGCTTCCCAGCCCTTCTTGAACGCTTCCGCAAACACGGCCACCAGGGGCACGATGAGGAAGGCCGTCAGGAACAGCAGGGCGATGGTGATCAATACCGTGCGCACCCACAGTGGTTCCAGCACAACGGGACCGACATTCGGCTCGAAGCGCCGCGCTGTGGGCAGCGCCTTGTCCACGCCAGCGGCGGCAGTCGTATTCGTACTCATGATTTCTTCGCCTTTCCGCGCGCCCATGCTTGCAGCAGGTTAATCGTCAACAACAGCAGGAAAGACACCACCAGCATCACCACGGCGATGGCCGTGGCGCCTGCGTAATCGTATTGTTCCAGCTTGGTAATAATGAACAGCGGCGTGATTTCCGACACCATCGGCATATTGCCGGCGATAAAGATCACGGAACCGTACTCGCCCGTGGCGCGGGCAAAGGCCAGCGCAAAGCCCGTCAGCAGCGAAGGGAAAATCGTGGGGAAGATGACGCGGATAAACGTTTGCAATGAACTGGCGCCCAGGCTGGCGGCCGCTTCTTCCAGTTCCTTTTCCGCGTCTTCCAGCACCGGTTGCACGGTGCGCACGACGAAAGGCAAGCCGATGAAAGTCAGCGCCACCACTACGCCCAGCGGCGTGAACGCCACCTTGATGCCCAGCACACCTTCGATGAACTGGCCGAACCAGCCATTCGACGAATACAGGGCCGTCAGGGTGATGCCGGCCACGGCCGTCGGCAAGGCGAACGGCAAGTCGACCAGCGCGTCGATGATGCGCTTGCCGGGGAATTTATAACGCACCAGCACCCAGGCCAGGATGCCGCCAAACACCACGTTCAACAGGGCCGCGATCAGCGAAGCGCCAAACGTCAGGCGGTAGGACGCCATCACGCGGTCGGACGTGACGGCGCTGAAGAAGGCGTCCCATGTCATGGTGAAGGTCTTCAGGAACACCGACGACAGCGGGATGAGAACGATCAGGGCCAGGTAAAAGAGCGTGAAGCCCAGTGACAGCTTAAACCCCGGCATGACCCGAAACGGCGCTCCGCGCGCCTTGAGCGGTGCTGCTGATGTTGCAGACATAGAAACCCCTTCTTATTACATTTTTGAGTTATAGGGCGCAATAATCACATGCAACCGTTATAAAAAGAACTAACCATTTCTCATTTGCTTAGATGGATTTTGCATACCCGCTGGCAGTATCTACGGACGAAAAAAAACGCACCGGACAGGTGCGTTTTTATGAAAGCTGAAACGTTTATTTATTTGGCTGCGGCGTCAGACGAAGGTATGGCTTGGCTGCCGTAAAGCCCTTCGGATACTTCTGCTTGATCACGTCCGGGTCTTGCACGGTCAATGGAATGATGACGTCGTCGCCGTCTTTCCAGTTGCCTGGCGTCGCCACCGTATAGCCGTCCGTCAGTTGCAAAGCGTCGATGACGCGCAGGATTTCATTGAAGTTGCGGCCCGTGCTCAGCGGGTACGTGAGGATCAGGCGCACCTTTTTGTTCGGGTCGATGATGAAGACGGAGCGCACGGTGGCCGTGACGGATTGCTCCGGATGGATCATGTCGTACAGCACCGACACTTTCTTGTCGACGTCGGCGATGATGGGGAAGCCCACGACCGTGTTTTGCGTCTCTTCGATATCCTTGATCCAGCTCTTGTGCGACTCGGCCGCGTCCACGGACAGGGCGATGGCCTTTACGTTGCGCTTGTCGAATTCCGGCTTGAGCTTGGCCGTCAGGCCCAGTTCCGTCGTGCACACGGGGGTAAAGTCGGCCGGGTGGGAAAACAGCACCACCCAGGAATTGCCAGTCCACTCGTGGAACTTGAGCGGGCCGATCGAGCTGTCTTGTTCAAAATCAGGGGCGACATCGCCCAGGCGTAAAGTCATCGTGATCTCCTTGTGAGGTTGTGTGGCGAGAATGTTCGTCGAATCAGGCTGCCTGACGGTGGCGCTTGTCGCTTTGCGCCAGATCAAACAGCGTTTGCAATTGCGCCTGGCCGTAGACCCAGTCGCCAAGGCGCGACTCGGCATTGATATGGCCCAGCGCACCGCCATCAATATACTTGCAATTCCAGCGCCGTGCCCACTGCGCCGCGTGTTCGGCCGTCATCCACGGATCGGTCTGGCTGGCGATCAGGATGCCGGGGCAAGGCAGCCGCTTTTGCGGCAATGCCTTCGCCACGCCAAACTTGTCCGGGTCGGCCGGCCCCACCAGCAGCACGCCGGCCACGCCCTGCGGGTCGCGGGCCAGGCTGTGCGCCGTCGTCAGGCAGCCGAAGCTGTGGGCGACGATCAGAGTCGGGCGCGCATCCTGCCGCCGCACCTGATCCAGCCGCGCCGACCAGCTAGCCAGGTCGGGCGCGTTCCAGTCGTCCTGCTCGACCCGCTCGAATTGCGGATACAGGCGCTGCCAGCGGCTCTGCCAGTGCTCGGGACCGCTGTTATGCAAGCCCGGCACGATCAGTACCCGGCAATCGGAAAAGCTGCGCAGCGCCATGATGTGTCCTTTTAGTAACGGTCTGGCAATCGTGCCATCCGATATTATTTAGGCTGGTAGATCTGGTCGAAGATGCCGCCGTCGGCAAAGTGCGCCTTCTGTGCCGCCGTCCAGCCGCCCGCCACTTGCTCGATGGTGAACAGGTTGACCTTGGCGAACTGCGACGCGTATTTCTTCGCGGCCTTGTCCGTTGCCGGACGGTAGTAATTCTTCGCGATGATGTCTTGCGCTTCATCCGTGTACAGGTAGTTCAGGTAAGCCTCGGCCACCTTGCGCGTACCATGCTTGTCGGCAAATTTGTCGACGACGGCGACGGGCGGCTCGGCCAGGATGCTGACGGACGGCGTGATGATGTCGAACTTGGTCGGGCCCAGTTCCTTGACGGCCAGGTAAGCCTCGTTCTCCCAGGCGATCAGCACGTCGCCGATGCCGCGCTCAACAAAAGTGGTGGTGGCGCCGCGCGCGCCGGAATCGAGTACGGGCACGTTTTTATACAGTTTGCCGAGGAAATCCTTGGCCTTCGCTTCGTTGCCGCCCGGCTGGCGCAGCGCGTAACCCCACGCGGCCAGATGGTTCCAGCGGGCGCCGCCCGAGGTTTTCGGATTCGGCGTGATGACGGAGACGCCCGGCTTGATCAGGTCGCTCCAATCCTTGATGCCTTTCGGGTTGCCCTTGCGCACCAGGAAGACGATGGTCGAGGTGTACGGCGAGCTGTTGTGCGCCAAACGCTTTTGCCAGTCGGCGGCCAGCAGCTTGTGCTCGGCCAGGGCATCGATGTCGTAGGCCAGGGCCAGGGTGACCACGTCCGCTTCCAGGCCGTCGATGACGGCGCGCGCCTGCTTGCCGGAACCGCCATGCGATTGCTTGATCTTGACGTTGTCGCCCGTCTTGCCTTTCCACTCCTTGGCAAACGCCGTATTCACATCCTGGTACAGCTCGCGCGTCGGGTCGTATGACACGTTGAGCAGGGTGATATCGGCAGCCTGCGCCGTTTGCAGAATGGCAAACGCGCTGATGGCGGCGGCAATGATGATTTTTTTCGACAGCATCTAAGATCCCCGTGTGGTTGAACTTGCAGAGCCACCAGATTACGGCGCCATGGCCGCAAAGAGAACGAAGCGTTTCGCCGTTTGATATGCGTTTTTCACATATGGACAGCGCGCAACGGGGATTTAGCAGTTAATAAAAACGGTTAAATAAAATGACGGCCCAGGTGGCAAAAGCCAGGATGCAGGTCAGCAGCACGGCGGCGCTGCCGAAGTCCTTGGCGTTTTTCGACAGCGGATGGCGTTCAAGCGAAATGCGGTCGACCACGGCTTCAATTGCCGAATTGATCAATTCGACGATCAGCACCAGCAGCAGCACGCCGATCAGCACCAGTTTTTCAAACGCGGAAATGCGCAGCAGCAAGGCGATCACCGTGCCGACGACGAACAATCCCAGTTCCTGGCGGAATGCATGCTCGTGGCGCCAGGCCGCTTTCAAGCCATCGAGCGAGTAGAAAAAGGCGGAGAAAATCCGTTTCAAGCCGCTTTTGCTCTTGAATTCATTGACAGGTTGCATAGTTTTCCATGGTTCAAAGTACATGCTATCCACGCATTATGACGGGCACAATAGGGATTGTGACAATTTATTCGCTATCTATCTCGGAACATTTCACTATTTTTTCACATCATGGTATAAAGAAGGATGAATACTGCATTGCACCAAATCCATCATGAAAATTGAACCGGTCGCTGCCCCGAAGACGACGATCCAGGTGATCGAACGCATGGTCGCCCTGCTCGATGCCCTGGCCAAATATTCCGACCCGGTCAGCCTGAAGGAATTGTCCAAAGTATCGGGCCTGCACCCCTCGACGGCGCACCGCATCCTCAACGACATGGTGCTGACGCGCTTTGTCGACCGCATCGAACCGGGCACGTACCGGCTGGGCATGCGCCTGCTGGAACTGGGCAATGTGGTGAAAAGCCGCCTCAGCGTGCGCGAAGCGGCGCTGGATTTCATGCGCCAGCTGCACAAGAAAACCCAGCAAACGATCAACCTGTCCGTGCGCCAGGGCGACGAGATCGTCTACATCGACCGCGCCTTTTCCGAGCGCTCGGGCATGCAGGTGGTACGCGCCATCGGCGGCCGCGGTCCGCTGCACCTGACCTCGACCGGCAAGCTGTTCCTCTCCGTCGACGAGCCGAAAGCCATCCGCGCGTATGCCACGCGCACGGGCTTGGCCGGGCACAACAAGAATTCCATCACGGATCTGCAAAAGTTAGAGCGCGAACTGAGCCTGGTGCGCGAGCGCGGCTATGCGCGCGACAATGAAGAACTGGAACTGGGCGTGCGCTGCATGGCCGCCGGCATCCGCGACGATACGGGCAAGCTGATCGCCGGCCTGTCGATCTCGGCGCCAGCCGACCGCCTGCAGGATGAGTGGCTGGTGGACCTGGTGGAAACGGCGAACCAGATTTCGGTTACTTTAGGTTTTATACCCCAAGACTAAAGAAACAGGGCAGCAACGCTGCCCTGTTTCTTTTAGCCGCCAGGCAGGCTCATGTTGGCAGGCTTCAGTGCCTCCAGCCACTTGCGCATGCGGCCCGCATCGGCCGTGCGCGACTGTTTTCCCTTGGAATCGAGGAAGACCATGATCACGGCCCGTCCTTCGATGACAGCCTGCATCATCAAGCAACGTCCCGCCTCATTGATAAACCCCGTCTTTTGCAAGCCGATTTCCCAGCCCGGGTTGGCCACCAGGTGATTCGTATTGCCAAACTGCATGGGCTGACCGCTGGCTTCCACGATGGCTTTCGGGTCCGTCGAATACTCGCGCAGCAGCGGATGGCGGAAGGCGGCCATGGCCAGCTTGCCCAGGTCGCGCGCGCTGGCCACATTCATTTTCGACAAGCCGCTGGAATCGACGTAATGCGTATCCATCATGCCCAGCTGGCGCGCCTTGCTGTTCATGGCATCGACAAACGCCGACAAGCCGCCCGGATAATTGCGTCCCAGCGCCGAGGCGGCACGGTTTTCCGAGCTCATCAAGGCGATGTGCAGCATATTGGCGCGCGTCAATTGCGAACCCACTTTCAGGCGCGAGCTGCTGAACTTGGCGCGATCGACATCCTCGTCCGTGATCGTCAGCAGTTCCTCCATGTCCTGATGCGCTTCGACCACCACCAGGCCCGTCATCATCTTGGTAATGGAGGCGATGGGCAAGGCCACATTCGAATTCTTCTCAAACAACACTTCCGAATTGGCCTGGTCCAGCACCAGCGCCACGCTCGACTTGAGGTCGAGCGGGTCGCGCGTGAGGTTCAGGCCGGCCAGGTCGCCCATGGTCGGCATCGGTGCGGCCATGGGCACAGCCACGCTGCTGATTTTTTGATAGATGACCTTGCGTTTGCCGCGCACCATGACGACCCGGCGCACGGTCTGGTCGCGCGGCGCGGCCTTCGCGCTCTTGCGCAGCACGACTTTGACTTTCTTGGTGTTCTGTTTCTTGGAGGCTGAGGATTTGCCGTTCGCTTCCTTGGCGTGCACGGCCGCAGCCGGCGCCAGCGCAAACAGCAGGGAAGCCAGGATACCCAGCGCAAGTTTAAACTTAGCCATTCGATAATTCCCCGTGAAGCTGTTGCCTTATTGCAGTGTAGCGAAATGCAGAGTATTCGCAAGCCTATTTAACAGTTAGGACAGTATTTATTGCAGTACTGAAATACAAATCGTTAGCGATCAGCAAACAAGCTCATCCTTGACCGGCTATTTGCTTGTGTACATCGCTGGGATGTCTATTTGTCCATGAATTTAACAAAGCCGGCCAGCGGCTCGCGTTCCGTGCTCAGACGGTTCTCGACCTTGCCCGGGTCGGCATAGCCGAGGGCCATGCCGCACACCACCATTTCGCTGGCCGGCACGCCCAGCTCGTCGCGGATGATGTCATGGTAATGGATGAAGGCCGCTTGCGGGCACGTGTCGAGTCCCCGCGCGCGCGCCGCCAGCATGATATTTTGCAAGAACATGCCGTAGTCGAGCCAGGAACCCTGCTCCAGCACCCGTTCGATGGTAAAGATCAGCCCGACGGGCGCATCGAAAAACTGGAAATTGCGTCCATGCTGGGCCGCCATGCCGGCCGTGTCGCTCCGCTCCAGGCCCAGCAGCTGGTACAGGTCCAGGCCGATCTTGCGGCGGCGCTCGATGAACGGCGCCGTCCACTGGCGCGGGTAATAGGTATACGACGCCGTGCGCGCGGGCGCATCGGGCGCCTTCGGTGCGGCATAGACGTCGAGGATGCGGCGCGACAGCCGCGCGCGCGCCTCGCCTGACAGCACATACAGTTTCCACGGCTGCATGTTGGCGCCCGAAGGCGCGCGCGCCGCCACTTCCAGGATGCGCGCGATATCGTCCTGCGCCACCGGCGTGGGCAAAAAAGCGCGGATGGAACGGCGCGACAGAATGACGGCGTCGACGGCTTGCTGCGCCGCCTGTGTTTCAGATGCTTGCTTGTTCACTGCCCTGCTCTCCCGCTCTAACTATTTCTTGACGACAAACACGACGCCGACCACGGCCACCAGCATGCCGGCGATGCCCAGCATATTGAACGCTTCGCCAAACATCAGCCAGGCCATCACGGCCGTCGTGGGCGGCGTCAGGTACAGCAAGCCCGTCACTTTCGTGGCGTCGCTGCGGCGGATCAGGGCGAACAGCAGGAAGATGGCGCCGATGGACAGCACGAGTACCGACCACAGCAAGGCGCCGATGAAATTCGCCGTCCATTGCACATTGCTGAAATGCAGGTCCAGTCCTTCGTAATACAGGGCGAATGGCAAGACCACGACGATGGAGGCGGCAAATTGCACCACCGTGCCGGTGCGCAAGTCGAATTGCGGGCAGTGGCGTTTTTGGTACATGGTGCCGGCCGTCATCGACAGCAGCGCGAACACGCACAGCAGCACGCTTTCCACGGTCAGGCCCACGAGGTTGATCTTCGCATACACGACGAGGGCCACGCCCAGCAAGCCGAAGAACAGGCCCAGCCACTGGCGCGGGCGCACGGATTCGCCGATCAGCGGTGCGGCGCAGGCCGTCAGCACAGGCTGCATGCCCACGATCAGGGCGGACAGGCCGGCCGGCATGCCCAGCTTGATCGCGCACCAGACGCCGGCCAGGTAGCCGGCCTGCATCAAAATGCCGGCCACGGCGATCTGGCGGAACTGTCCCACGGGCCACGGTGCGCGCAACAGCAGCACCAGCGGCAGCAGGATCACCAGCACGCCCAGGAAGCGCAGCAGCAAAAAGGTCAGCGGGGGCGCGTACGGCAGGCCAAACTTGGCCACGATAAAACCTGTGCTCCATAACAACACGAAGAAGCCAGGCAAGGCCATCGGCGTCAGAGTGGTCAGAAGAGAGGCTTTGCCGCTGGCGCCAGCCGCGGCGGGAAGATTGGACATGGTATCAACTCGGGAAACGGGATCGGCACCAGGTGCTGCGCCAGTGCGGGAAGCAAAGTCTAGCATGCTGCGCCGCAATCGTCCCCGTAGCCGCTGGAAACGGTAGTTTAGGCATAAACCATTGACACCCAGAAATCAAATATTTCTCTTTAGAAACAATGACTTTTGATCCAAATCTATTCAATTGTTGCATCGCACAAGAAACGCTTGACTTCGTATTTTTTAACCGTAGAATAGGGTTTGTTGCGTTGCACAATTCTTGTTCAGCTTGAAAAATTTAGATTCACCTGCTTTCCCAAACGGTACACGCAGCATCAAATTAACCAGATTTCGATTTTTTGGAGATTTATATGTTTTCAATTCCTGAGCAATTTTCGTCCGCTACCAAAGCCAACCTGGAAGCCCAATTCGCCCTGTTCTCGTCGCTGACGGGCAAAGCCTTCGAAGGCATCGAAAAGATCGTCGAACTGAACCTGACCGCTGCCAAAGCGACCCTGGAAGAATCGACCGCCGCCGCCAAGCAATTGCTGTCGGCAAAAGATCCACAAGAATTCTTCTCGCTGAGCGCTGCTCAAGCCCAGCCTAGCGCCGAAAAAGCCATCGCTTACGGTCGTCACCTGGCTGCCATCACGTCGGGCACCCAAGCCGAGTTCAGCAAAGCTGCTGAATCGCAAATCGCTGAAACCAACCGCAAAGTCCTGTCCCTGGTGGAAGAAGTCACCAAGAACGCGCCAGCCGGTTCGGAAAACGCCGTCGCCATCCTGAAAAGCGCCATCGGCAACGCCAATGCAGGCTACGAGCAATTCTCGAAAACCAGCAAGCAAGCCGTCGAAGCCATCGAAGCGAACCTGACCTCGGCCGTGAACCAGTTCACGCAAGCAGCTGAAAAAGTCGTGCCACGCGCTGCCGCCAAGTAATTCTTGTGTGACCGCTCCGGCGGTCCGCTAGTACCAGCTCCTCCAGGCATCCATCCCGCACTTCCCCGACGGATGCCATTATGCCCCAGCCCAGCTGGGGCATTTTTTATGCGCTCTTAAAACGCGTAACCAAACCTACTGCGCGTCGTGATTTGCGGCCTGCGATGCTCACTGTGCTCAAGCACAGTTCCGCTTCTCGGCCATAACTCCCTTCCGCTCGCTACGGTTTTGTTAGGCGCTCTTTGTATCCACTCTATTCTCCCAAATACGCCGCCTTTACGCGTGGATCGTCGAGCATGGCGGCCGCGTTGCCGCCCATGGTGACGAGCCCGGAATCCATCACATAGCCGCGGTGCGCCGCCTGCAGGGCCAAACGGGCATTCTGTTCGACCAGCAAGATCGTGATGCCTTCGGACGACACCTTGCGGATCACCTCGAAAATTTTCTCGACCATGATGGGCGACAGGCCCATCGACGGCTCGTCGAGCAGCAGCAGCGTCGGATGACTCATCAGTGCCCGCGCCATGGCCAGCATCTGCTGCTCGCCGCCAGACAAGGTGCCGGCCATCTGCGCCGCCCGTTCCTTGAGGCGTGGAAAGACGTCGAACCAGCGGGCGATATCGTCCTCGACACCCACCTTGTCCGTGCGCGTGTAGGCGCCCATCATGAGGTTTTCCCGGATCGACATGCGGGTAAACACGCCCCGCCCTTCCGGCACCATGGCCAGTTTCCGTTCCACCAAGTGAAACGATTTCGTGCCCTTGAGCGACTCGCCCAGGTAGCTGATCGTGCCGTCGACCTTGCAGGCCGGCAAAGTGCCCGTGATGGCTTTCAAAGTCGTTGTCTTGCCGGCGCCGTTCGCGCCGATCAGGGCGATCAGCTCGCCCTCGTTGACTTCCAGGTCGATGCCCTTGACGGCCTTGATGCCGCCGTAGGCCACGTGCAGGCCCGATACCTTCAATACATTCTTGTTCAAGCCATCGTTACTCATGCGTGCGATCCTCCCAGATAAGCCTCGATGACGGCCGGGTTTTGTTGTATTTCGGCCGGCAAGCCTTCCGCGATGCGCTTGCCATACTCGAGCACCGTGATGCGGTCGCACAGTCCCATCATCAGTTTCACGTCGTGCTCGATCAAGAGCACGGTCTTGCCTTCGGCCTTGATTTTTACCAGCAACTCGCGCAGGGCCAGCTTTTCCGTCGCATTCATGCCCGCCGCCGGTTCGTCGAGGGCCAGCAGTTGCGGGTCCGTGGCCAGCGCGCGGGCGATTTCCAGGCGCCGCTGGTCGCCGTACGACAGGAAACGCGCCGTACGGCTGGCGAACTGGGCGATGCCGACGAAATCGAGCAGCTCCATGGCCCGCTTGCGGATGGACGCCTCTTCCTCGCGCGCCGCCTTGTGGCGGAAGATGGCGCCGAACACGCCCTGGTGCGAGCGTACATGGCGCCCCACCATGACGTTTTCCAGCGCCGTCATATCGCCAAACAAACGGATGTTCTGGAAGGTGCGCGCAATGCCCGCCTTCGCCACCTTGTGCGGCGCGGATGGCGAATACGGCTTGCCGGCCAGCTCGAAAGTGCCCGTGTCGGGCTGGTACAGGCCCGTGATCACGTTGAAGAACGTCGTCTTGCCGGCTCCGTTCGGGCCGATCAAGCCGTAAATCTGGCCTTGCCGGATGGTAATGCCCACGTCGGTGAGCGCCTGCAAGCCGCCAAAACGTTTATTCACGCCGGCAATATTGAGAATGATCTGTTCGCTCATGCTACCCCTCCCTTAAGCGGACACGACGCCGGTGGATTTGTTGGGCTGGTCGACATCGTGGTCGGGCCGGTCTTCATGCTTCGGCGATGGCCACAAGCCGGCAGGACGGTTGAGCATGATCAAGACCATGGCCAGGCCGTACAGCAACTGGCGCAGCACTTCCGCCTCGATCACCACGTGGCCGAACAGCGCCTGCTGGGCAGGCTCCACCACGTGGCGCAGCACTTCCGGTATCGAGGCGAGGATCACGCCGCCGAGGATCACGCCGGGGATGTGGCCAATGCCGCCCAGCACCACCATGGCCAGCACGGCAATCGATTCCGTCAGTGAAAACGATTCCGGCGAGACAAAGCCCTGGAACGAGGCAAACATGGCGCCCGCCACGCCACCGAACGAGGCGCCCATGGAAAAGGCCAGCAGTTTCACATTGCGCGTATTGATGCCCATGGCCTTGGCGGCGATCTCGTCTTCGCGGATGGCCACCCAGGCACGGCCCAGGCGCGAATGCTGGAGCCGCTTGGTGACGAACACGACGGCGATGCACAGGAAGAGGAACAAAAAGTAATAGGCGTTCACGGACGGCATGGAAAAACCGGCCACCGTCACGGTGCTGTTGGTGCCCGCCTCGCCCGCCAGGTTGACGCCGAAGATGCGGATCGGGTCGATCAAATTGATGCCTTGCGGGCCATTCGTGAAATTGATCGGGTCGTTCAAGTTGTTCATGAAGATGCGGATGATCTCGCCAAAGCCCAGGGTCACGATGGCCAGGTAGTCGCCGCGCAGTTTCAAGGTCGGCGCGCCCAGCAAGGCGCCGAACAGGCCGGCAACACAGGCGGCCAGCGGCACGATGACCCAGATCGACAAATGGATGCCGTTTTCGCGGATTTCCGGCCCCATCAGCTGCACCAGGGTTTCGCCCAGCACAGGATATTGGTTCACCACGGATTCAAGCAGGATGGCGAACTGGGGCGACGCCAGCAAGGCCGTCAGGTAGGCGCCCACGGCATAGAAAGCGATGTAACCCAGGTCGAGCAGGCCGGCAAAGCCGACGACGATGTTCAAGCCCAGGGCCAGCATGATGTACAGCAAGGCCATGTCGATGATGCGCACCCACGAGTTGCCGAACTGGGCGGCAAAGAACGGGAACACCACCAGCAGCGCGGCCAGGCCCAGCATGCCCGCATAAGCCTTGGCCGGATTTTTCTTAGCGTCGAAATCGAGTAATGCCATGATTAATCTCCCAGTGTCACGTCAGGCGCGGTCGGCCACGCGTTCGCCCATGATGCCGGACGGGCGCAAGGTCAGCACGATGATCAGCACGACGAAGGCAAAGATATCCTGGTAGTGGCTGCCCAGGAAACCGCCCGTGATGTCGCCGATATAGCCGGCGCCCAGGCTCTCGATGATGCCCAGCAAGATGCCGCCCAGCATGGCGCCATAGATATTGCCGATGCCGCCCAGCACCGCCGCGCAGAATGCCTTCAGGCCGGGGATGGCCCCCATGGAAAATTGAATGGAGGCATAGTTGGCGCCCCACATCACGCCGGCCACGGCCGCCAGCGCGGCGCCGATGGCGAAGGTGGCAACGATGACCTTGTCGGAATCGACGCCCATCAGTCCTGCCACGCGGGGGTTTTCCGCCGTGGCGCGCATGGCGCGGCCCATTTTCGTTTTTTCCACCAGCAGCACCAGGCCGCCCATCGACAGCGCGGCCAGGGCCAGCAGCAGCACTTGCGTTTGCGAAATCACGGCGCCCCCTATGTTGATGGGGTCGGTCGACAGCAATTGCGGGAAGGGCAAGGGATTGCGCGTCCAGATCATCATGGCGAAGGTTTGCAGCAGGATGGAAACGCCGATGGCGGTAATCAGGGGGGCGAGGCGGGGGGCGTTGCGCAGGCGGCGGTAGGCGACCCGCTCGATGATGATGTTGACCAGAATACAGATGGGAATGGCGCCGAGGATGGCGGTGGCCAGCTTCAGATAACCGGGCCAGTCGGGCACATAAATGCCCAGCAGCTTGAGGATGGTCAAGCCCACCATGGCGCCGATCATGAGCACGTCGCCATGGGCGAAGTTGATCAGGTTCAGCACGCCGTACACCATGGTGTAACCGAGGGCGACTAAGGCATACATGCTGCCCAACACCAAGCCGTTAATGATCTGCTGGATGAATGTATCCATGATTGCCCTATCAAATATGCATTTTTCGGGAACAACTTCCGCCAGAACATGTCGCTGATACAAAAACGGCACCGGAGGAAGAATTCCTGCAGTGCCATCCCTGGACCGTTCTCACCAGCATGGTGCACGCACTGAAAACGGGCGTGACCTTGCTTAGTCATAACGACAACATATTCAAGCTTGAGGCAATCATAACGATCTTTTGCAAAAACTAAGCTTGGAATAAATCAATCATTTCCGAATTAAATTCTGTTTTGAGGTAACTATTTCATCGATACTCAGCAGCTGTACAGCTTCAGGCGACGTCGCGCTTGATGCCGTCGAGGCCTTTCGGCATCGGGAACGTGACGGCTTCCTGCACGCCATCGAGCGGACGCACGCTCTTCACACCGTACTCTTTCAAGCGGTCGATAACGGCTTGCACCAGCACCTCGGGCGCCGAGGCGCCAGCCGTGACACCCACGCGCAGCTTGCCTTCCAGCCAGGCGGGATCGATCTGCGAGGCATTGTCGACCATGTAGGCAGGCGTGCCCATCTTGTCTGCCACTTCGCGCAGGCGGTTCGAATTCGAGCTGTTCGGGCTGCCCACGACGATTACCACTTCCACCAGCGGCGCCATGAATTTCACTGCTTCCTGACGATTGGTGGTGGCGTAGCAGATGTCGCCTTTTTTCGGCTCGGCGATATTCGGATATTTCGCTTTCAAGGCCGCAATAATGTCGCTAGTGTCGTCAACTGACAACGTTGTCTGCGAAACATAGGCCAGGCTCTCCGGATTAGCGATCTGCAATTTCGCCACATCTTCGAGCGTTTCCACCAGATGCATGCCCATATCGGCCTGGCCCATCGTGCCTTCCACCTCGGGATGGCCATCGTGGCCGATCATGATGATCTCGCGGCCTTCGCGGCGCATCTTGCCCACTTCCATGTGCACCTTGGTGACCAGCGGGCAAGTCGCATCAAAAATGCTCAGGCCGCGCGATTCCGCCTCGGCGCGCACGGCTTTCGACACGCCATGGGCGGAAAACACGAGCGTATTGCCAGCGGGCACGTCATCGAGGTCGTCAATGAAGATGGCGCCCTTGTTGCGCAAATCGGCCACCACATAGGCGTTGTGGACGATTTCATGGCGCACGTAGATCGGCGCGCCAAATTGCTGCAAGGCGCGTTCGACGATTTCGATCGCCCGGTCGACGCCAGCGCAAAAACCGCGGGGCTGGGCCAGTAATAGTTCTTTATCCATCGCTATTCCTTTTTACAGCACCGAAATGAGCTTGACTTCAAAGCGCAGCGGCTGGCCGGCCAGCGGATGGTTGAAGTCGAACAGGGCCGAATCGTCGCGCATTTCGCGCAGCACGCCGGCAAAGCGGCCGCCGCCCGGCGCGGCGAAGTCGACCAGGTCGCCGATCTTGTAGTCGGCGCCCGGCACCGAGTTTTCGTCCAGGGTAGCGCGCGAGACGGACTGCACCAGCTCGGGATTGCGCTCGCCAAAGCCTTCTCCGGCCGCCAGCTCGAACGTCTGGTGCGTGCCTTCAGGCAAACCCAGCAGACGCTGCTCGAGGAATGGCGCCAGCTGGCCCTGTCCCAGCATCAAGGTCGCGGGATTTCCGCTGAAGGTAGTGACAATATCAGTACCGTCAACAGTAGCAAGACGATAATGCAGGGTGAGGTAAGCCGCTTCGGTGACGACTGCTGGTTGCTCGTTGGACATAGTAGTTTTCAAGTAACTGGTGCAAAACGATATTGTAAGCCACACTGGCCGCGCCTGCCCCATGGCTTCGTCAAAGAAGACCGTACTGGGGCACGCGCCGGTGCCAAACAGGAGAACAGCATGGGCATCAAGGATTGGCCAGCCGGCGAACGGCCGCGCGAACGCCTGATCGAGGATGGCGCGCAGTCGCTGTCGGACGCGGAGTTGCTGGCCGTGTTCCTGCGCACGGGCGTGCGCGGCAAGAGCGCCGTGGAACTGGCGCGCGATACGGTCGAACACTTCGGCTCCTTGCGGGGCTTGTTTGGCGCCAGCCTCGTGAGTTTTTCCGCCGTACACGGCATGGGCAGCGCCAAGTTCGCCCAGCTGCAAGCCGTGCTGGAACTGGCGCGGCGCGCCATCATCGAGGACTTGCAGGCGGGCCAGGCCCTCAATTCGCCGCACGCCGTCAAAGACTATTTACGCCTGACTCTGGGCAACCTGGCGCATGAAGCGTTTCACGTGTTGTTTTTGGACGTCAAAAACCGCCTGATCACGACCCAGGAAATGTTTCGCGGCACCCTTACCCACACCAGCGTGTATCCGCGCGAAGTGGTCAAGCAGGCGCTGCTGCACAACGCGGCCAGCGTCATGCTGGCCCACAACCACCCGTCCGGCACGCCCGAGCCCAGCGAATCGGATCTGCTGCTCACGCGCGCGCTGGCGCAAGCGTTGTCGCTGGTGGACGTGCGCATCCTCGACCATTTCGTCGTGGCCGGGCGGCAAGTGCATTCGTTTGCGGAACATGGCCAGATCTAGGCCGGCATCAGCCAATTCGCAGTTAACCATGTGTAAACAAGGACATACGCGACAGTACCGAGACGCTTATCTAACAGTAAACAGCGTTGTTTACCAGTGCTGTCCCCTATGAGGAAAGGTAAAAGTCAAATTGTTAAATTATTTAAATGAAAAATGACACAATTGTTTTTCGCAAGTCATTGATAAATCGGCTTATTTTGGATATACTCTTGTTTTTCCAATTTGGAATATCTTTAAGGAGTGCGCCATGGCACGTGTTTGCCAAGTCACTGGGAAGAAGCCGATGGTCGGCAACAATGTTTCCCATGCAAACAACAAAACCAAACGTCGTTTTTTGCCTAACTTGCAGAATCGTCGTATTTTTGTTGAATCTGAAAACCGCTGGGTCTCCCTGCGTTTGTCCAACGCCGGTCTGCGCGTCATCGATAAAGTCGGCATCGACGCCGTATTGGTCGATATGCGCGCTCGTGGCGAAAAAGTCTAATTAGCAGAATAAGGGAGCTATCATGGCAAAATCAGGCCGCGACAAAATCAAGTTAGAATCGACCGCCGGTACGGGTCACTTCTACACGACTACCAAAAACAAGCGTACGACGCCTGCGAAAATGGAGATCATGAAATTCGATCCTAAAGCACGCAAGCACGTAACGTACAAAGAAACCAAAATCAAGTAATTGATATTGTGTTCTGTAAAAAGAGCCGCTCCGATGAGCGGTTTTTTTTCGCCCTGATTTTCAGCCGACTCTCTTCACCTTTGTCCCGACGAAAAAAAAGCCCCGGAAACCAGGGCTTTTATCTGCTGCAGCTTACTTATGCATAGCTGCGCAGGCGCAACGAAAAATCCTGCAGCGACTTGATGCCCGACGCTTCGGCGCGCGTGCACCAGTCTTGCAGCTTTTGCAGCAATTGCTCGCGCGTAAAGTGGGAACGCTCCCAGATGGCACCCAGCTCCACGCGCATGTGGTGCATGGTTTCCAGCGCCTTGCTGTGCTGGAACAGTTCCGATAGCTGTTCATGGTGCGCATCGGCCAGCTTGCCCGGTTCGCGCTGCATCAGCTTGCGCGACGATTTCAGGAAGCGTTTTTCCAGCTCGGCCTTGTGCTTCAAGTGTTCCAGCTCTTCCTTCCAGGCATGCTTGATCGATTTTGCATACTTGGCCATCACGTCGTAGCGGTTGGCGATGACGGACTGCAAGGTCTCGAAGTCCGCTTCCAGCTTGCCGTGCGAGAACTTCGGTTCCGGCGCCAGCTTTTTCACCTTGGCCAGGCCCAGCATTTCCAGCGCGCGGATATACGCCCAGCCGATATCGATTTCATACCATTTCGACGACAGCTTGGCCGACGTCGCATACGTATGGTGGTTGTTGTGCAACTCTTCGCCACCAATCAAGATGCCGAAAGGAATGATATTGGTGGCCGCGTCGGCGCAATCGTAGTTGCGGTAGCCCCAGTAGTGGCCGATGCCGTTGATGATGCCGGCCGCCGTGATCGGGATCCACATCATTTGCACGGCCCACACGGAAATGCCGATCACGCCGAACAGGGCGAAGTTCACGAAGAACAGGATCACCACGCCCAGCCAGCTGTATTTGGTGTACAGATTGCGCTCGATCCAGTCCGTCGGCGTGCCATGGCCGTACTTGGTCATGGTTTCCATGTTCTTCGATTCAGCGCGGTACAGCTCGGCGCCTTCCCAGAACACTTTCTTGATGCCGCGCGTCACGGGGCTGTGCGGATCTTCTTCCGTATCGCACTTGGCATGGTGCTTGCGGTGGATGGCGGCCCACTCCTTGGTGACCTGGCCCGTCGTCAGCCACAGCCAGAAACGGAAGAAATGGCTGGGCAGCGCATGCAATTCCAGCGCCCGGTGGGCCTGGTGGCGGTGCAGGTAAATCGTGACGCTGGCGATCGTGATGTGGGTGACCACCATGGTGTACAGGAAAACTTGCCATGCGGACAGATCGGTAATGCCAGTTGCCATGAACTGCAAAACGTCGTGTAAAACGGAACTCAATGTCATTACTACTACTCCAAGTGGACAGGGCGTGCGCACGGTCGCTCCAGTGACTCTGGAGGTCCGGCAGAGTTAATTTTAGGCGTGATTGTACGCCCTAATGGGTGCTATCAGGCAAAATCGGAGGCAGGCAGCGAGGTTAAGGCTGGGTGCCGGATGGCGTGGACTCACCGTCTGCAGCGCTGGCAAGCGGGGCAGGAGGCGTACCAACAATACGCAGTTCGCGTTGCGGAAACGGTACAGTGACCTTATGTTCCTGCAAGGTGCGCCAGATGGCGCGGTTCACATTCGACTTCACGCCGCCCGTGCCGTTTTCCGGATCCGCGATCCAGAAGCCGATCTGCACATCGAGGCCGTCGGCGCCGAAACGCACGAGGGTAGCCGATGGCGGATTGCTTTGCGACACACGCGGCACCTTGGCGGTCGCCTCTTCCAGCAAGGGGAAGATGACGTCCAGGTCCGTTTCGTAACCCACGGACACGGCCGTCGACAGCCAGACCATGCGGTTGCTCAGCGACATGTTCTGCACGCCGCCGGAAATCAGCATTTCATTGGGCACGATGGATTCAACCCCATCGCCACCCAATAACACAGTATAGCGCGTATTGATCTGCGTGACCTTGCCCGTAAATTGACCGACCGTGATCATGTCGCCGATGGTCAGGCTGCGGTCGAGCAGGATGATGAAACCGGAGACGAAGTTCGCGGCGATCTTTTGCAAGCCAAAGCCCAGCGCCACGCCGAAGGCGCCGCCAAACACGGACAGCACCGTCAGATCGATACCCACCAGCGACAGGCTGACCAGCACGGAAACAAGGATCAGCACGGCGCGCCCCATGCGCGACAGCACCACGCGCAAGGACGTGTGCAGGCCCTGCATTTTCATCAGGCGCTCGTCGAGCGAGGTACCGGCCCACATGGCCAGCACCAGCAGCACGGCCACGGAAATAGCGGCTTGCAAGATGGCAGCCACGGACACCTTGTTGCGCCCCAGCGGTACGACGATGCTTTCCAGGAAGGTATGCAGTTCCGGCCACAGGCCTGTGATGTACAGGGCCATGCCGGCCCATACAACGACCGTGAAGATCTTTTCCAGCAGCAACATGGTGGGGCTGATATCGCCATGACGGGCAAAAATGCGGCGCAGCACGTAAAAACCGAAGCGCACCAGCGCCATCGACGTGCATAAGGGGATGGCGATGCTGAGCAGATTCACCGACTGGAACTTGGCCAGGAAATGCTGTGCAATGCCCAGCAGCATGGCCGCCAGCACGGGCGTCAGGATGCGGATGAAACTATCGGTGCGCTGCAGGGTTTCCGGCGTGGCAGGCGTCGCGGCCGCTTCCGCCCGCTGGTGCAGGAACACGCGCAACTGCCGCACCAGCAGCCAGCTCAGGGCCAGGCAGGCAACGATGACCAGCGCCTGCCACAGGATGGCCGGTTGACGGAAATCGTCGACAAAGTCAGTGATCAGGTTGAGCAGCGGGGTTTCATTCATGGCGGATGGAATCTGGAAGGTGGTGCGGGAAAACAAACCAAACGGGCGGGGTGCCCACAGCCTGCGCCAGACTGGCTGGCGCAAGTGCATGGCCACCGCTGCGATGCTGCAGCGATGGCCGTGACAAACTTATTCAGCTTGCTCAGCGTCAACGTCGTCGGCCGGCTTTTCATCGGCGTAGACTTTTTTCGGCATGACCTTGCGTTCGAACACGGCGGCGAAGAAGCCGTCGGTCTGGTGCAAGTGCGGCAACAATTTCAGATAGTCACCCATTTCCAGCTCGATCTTCTGTTCCGCCAGCACCTTGTTCATCGGCACCAGGGTGAAGTCTGGATGGGCCGCCAGGAATTGCTCGGCGATAAAATCGTTTTCTTCGTTCAGGAAGCTGCAGGTGGCGTACACCAGGCGGCCGCCGCCCTTGACGAGGCGCGCCGCGCCGGCCAGGATGGCTGCCTGCTTGGCTTGCAGTTCGACGATGGAGTTCGGCTGCTGGCGCCATTTCACGTCCGGATTGCGGCGCAGGGTGCCCAGGCCGCTACATGGAGCATCGACCAGCACGCGGTCGATCTTGCCGGCCAAACGCTTGATCTTGGCATCGCGCTCATGCGCGATCTGCACCGGATGCACGTTCGACAGGCCGCTGCGGGCCATGCGTGGCTTCAGCTTGGCCAGGCGCTTTTCCGACACGTCGAATGCGTACAAACGGCCCGTGTTGCGCATCAGTGCGCCCAATGCGAGCGTCTTGCCGCCCGCGCCGGCACAGAAATCGACGACCATTTCGCCGCGCTTGGCGCCGACGATTTGCGACAGGATCTGGCTGCCTTCATCCTGCACTTCGATGGCGCCGCTCTGGAACAGGGGCAGGTTTTGCAACGATGGCTTCTTGATCACGCGCAAGCCCAGCGGCGCATATGGCGTTGGCGTACTGAGGATCGGCGCTTCGGCCAGGGCCAGCATCACGTCGTCACGCGTGGCCTTGAGCGAGTTCACGCGCAAGTCCAGCGGCGCCGGCGCATTCAGCGCATCGGCCAGCTTCATGGTTTCCGCTTCGCCGAACTGGGCGATCAGCTTGTCGAACAGCCAGGTCGGCATGTTGGCGCGCATGTTCGACGGCATCAAGCTGCGGTCGATCTGCGTGATGCGTTCCAGCCATTCCACTTCTTCTTCCGTCAGGCCGCCCAGCGAATCGGCGCCCACCGCTTCGGCCAGGCCGAGGATGGTCAAACGGCGCATGGTCGGGCCACTGCCCGCTTCGGCGAAGTCCGTGAAAAACGATTTGTTGCGCAGGACGGCATAAATGCCTTCGGCGATGGCGCCGCGTTCGCGCGAACCGAGGCGCGGATGGTCGCGGAAATAGCGCGACAGGGTGGTGTCGGCCGGGGCCGTGAAACGTAAAATTTCGCGCAATACTTCTTCAGCATTGGCAAGTATCGCTGGTGGCAATCTCATTGTTATTCTTTCTGTAATATTTTATTGAGGATCCACGCGGACCTGGCCATGCTCGACTGACAGTTTATCGTCAATGAACAGGCGGATGGCGCGCGGGTAAAGCAGATGTTCCTGTACCAGCACGCGCGCCGATAAGCTCTCTTCTGTGTCGCCTGGCAAGACGGGGACTTTCGCGCTCGCCACGGCGGGGCCATGATCGAGCTCGGCAGTCACGAAATGCACGGTCGCGCCGTGTTCCGTTACGCCCGCCTCGAGCGCCTGGCGGTGCGTCGCCATGCCCGGGAACAGCGGCAGCAGCGACGGGTGGATATTGAGCATGCGCCCGTCGTAATGCTCAACGAAAGGCGGCGTCAGGATGCGCATGAAACCGGCCAGCACGACCAGGTCGGGGGCAAAACCGTCGATCACGGCTTGCAGCGCCGCATCGAACTGTTCGCGGCTGGCATAATCCTTGTTGGCAACGACTGCGGTCGCTATCCCATGTTCCGCGGCAAAAACCAATCCCTGGGCATCGGCCCGGTTACTGATGACGGCGGCAATACGGGCTGGCCATTGCTCGGCTTGCGCCGCGCGTACGACCGCTTCCATGTTGCTGCCGCGTCCGGAAATGAGGATAACGATATTTTTCATAGCGCGCATTGTACCCGCTATGGCGATGCGAACCAAGAAAGGCCGGCGATATTGTTGCGCCGCAACATGATCACACAACAAGCGCTTTCGCCGGACAATACTGTCTGCCAAGCGGGAAAAAGGCTGATTTTACGCTACTGCAACGAGAGTAAGTGTTTACTCGAACGAATAGAAGACGCGGAACGGGACTTTCTTCTCGGCCCAGTAGTCGGTCGCGTCGCGGAACACGTCGAGCAGGATCTCGCGCGCTTCCTTGTCGAATTTTTGCGTGTTTGGCAATTGCTCGAGCACCACCAGGAAACCCGTCTGCGTGCCCGCCTTGAACATGGTGTCCGTCAGGCACAGGCGCAGGGCATCGAAATTCTTCGCCAGATTTTTCGGAAACAGGAATGCTTCTGCAATAATGCCGATGACTTGCTGTTTGGTCTGTCCAGCGTTGCAATGCGCATATAAAAAGTGCTGCCCGAGACGGATCGCCTCGTCTTGTAATTCGGTCACGCGAAAGGCACGGATGGACTGGACAAGGTTGGGCGGCACGGTTAGTAACAAACTCATTTTTCCCTCAAATCGACCTGTTATGTATGGATCTCTTCTAGCTGCTCTTCTTATTGCATCCCCGCACGCGGGTCAATGCGCACGCGGTGATTCGATCTGTATCAACTTTTATGCGATTCAGTGCGATTTTATATAAGCCATACGCGTATTAGGGTAACGTGTTGTCCTGCATGAATCAACCCGAATATGATGTCAAACGCAAGATTTGTTACAAACCGCTGGTTTCAAGTCATTTCAACATCTTGTATCGATTGAAAGTGCATGTTACAGACTGTGGGGCAAGGGACTTGGGCTGTTACATTTTGTTGCCAGCCGAAACACTTGCCCCGGTCTGGCGGGATTACTATAGTCCCAAGTTGTAAAAAATACCCTGAAAGATTCTCTAGATAACGAGGTTACAAATGAACTTGCAAGCCAAATTGATGATGTCAGCCCTTTGTATCGGTGCATTGCCACTCGCCCAGGCCGCCGACTTTGAAGATTTCGGCAAGGTCGTGCGCGTCGTGCCGCAAGTGGAACAGATCAACCGTCCACGCCAGGAATGCCGCACGGAATACGTGCAAGTCCAGGCGCCGCCGCAACAGCGCAGCGCTGGCGGCTCCATCGTCGGCGGTATCGCCGGCGCCCTGCTCGGCAGCCAGGTCGGTAGCGGCAATGGCCGCACGGCCGCCGCCGCCGCTGGCGCGATTGCCGGCGCCGTCGTCGGCGACCGCGTTGACAACCAGAACAATTACCAGGGCGGCATGCAGGAACAAGCCGTCAAGCAATGCCGCCAGGTCGATCACTGGGAATCGCGCAACAATGGCTACCAGGTCACCTACGATTACCGCGGCCGCAACTACACGAGCATCATGTCCTACGATCCGGGCGAGCGCATCCGCTTGCGTGTTTCTATCGAACCCGCTCAGCAATAAGCGGCCCATACCATGCCAGCCCCAGCGGCTGGCATTTTTTATGGCGTCCCGGCACGGGCTATAATGCGGCACACTTTCAGGCCGCCTTATGCTTATCAAACGAAAATCCATCGAACAAGTCGAATCCTCGCGCCCTGCGCGCAAGCCACGCTACGCTCCTGTCACCCTGTCGGAAATGGATGGCGTGCGCTATCTGCATTTCGGCACGGAATGGGTGCAGGGCGCCATGCGCATCCGCAAGCCGGACTGGCCGGAACTCGAATACGCGCAGCAGATGATGGCGTGGATGCTATGGATCGAGCAACCGCAGCGTATCGCCCAGCTGGGCCTGGGCACGGCAGCGCTGACCAAGTTCTGCTATCGCCAGTTTCCGCAGGCGCAGGTCGATGCCATCGAACTGAACCCGTCCGTCGTCACCATCTGCGCCTCGATGTTCAAGCTGCCGCCCAACGACGAGCGCCTGCACGTGCGCGAAATGGATGCGCTCGACTACGTCAACGACGACGCCAACCACGGTACCCTGGACGCCCTGCAGGTGGACCTGTATGACGCCACGGCGCGCGGTCCCGTACTCGACAGTGCCGATTTCTATACCGCCTGCTGCGCCTGCCTGGCGCCGCACGGCATCATGACGGTCAACCTGTTTGGCGACCATCCCAGCTACGCGAAAAACATCAAGGCGATGAAGTTTGCGTTTGAACAGGTGATCTGCCTGCCGGAAGTCCATGATGGGAACGTGGTGGCGATCGCGCTCAAGACGAAAGTGGCACTCGATACCGAAGCGCAAGCCGTCCTGCTCGAGCGCGCCAAGCAGATCGTCGCCGCGACCAAGCTGCCCGCCAAGTCCTGGGTCAAGGGCATCGTCAGCACCCTGTAACCGCCGGTCTGCCCAGGCAAGGCCGGCAGCCTGGAAAGGCGCCGGCCATGCCCGCTTCCCCCCCTCCCGCCCCTCCCGACACGCCGCTGGAACTGCCGCAACTGCTGGCCTGGCTGCAGGAAGACGGCTTGCTCGATGCGGCGCAAGCGGCAGTCGTCCAGGCCCAGGCCGCCCAGCTGCCGGCGCCGGCCTTGCATCCGCTGTGCAGCATCGCCCACGGCGCACTGACGCTCGACACCCTGTGCGCGTGGCTGGCGCAACGCTCCAGCTTGCCATATGTGCGCATCGATCCCCTGCACATCGATTTCAGCCAGGTGGCCGACGTCATGACGGCCGGCTATGCGGCCCGCTTCAACATCCTGCCCGTGGAAAGCACGCCGGAGCGCATCGTCATCGCCACGGCCCAGCCCTACGCGCTCGCCTGGCAGGCGCAATTGGGAAACCTGGCACCGCGCAAGCTGAGCCTGGTCATCGCCAACCCGCTGCACATCGCCGACGCCATCGCGCAATTTTTCAGCCTGGCCAGTTCTGTCAAGGTGGCCCGGCAAGCGTCCACGCAAGACCTGGCGCTGCGCCACAATTTTGAACAACTGGTGGAACTGGGGCGCAACAAGACCAGCCTCGACGCCAACGACCAGCACGTCGTGCGCATCGTCGACTGGCTGTGGCAATACGCGTTTGCCCAGCGCGCTTCCGACATCCACCTGGAACCGAAGCGCGACGCGGGCCTCGTGCGCCTGCGCATCGACGGCCGCCTGCACCAGGCCTACCAGCTGCCGCCCGTGGTATTGCTGGCCATGACGGCGCGCATCAAATTGCTCGGGCGTATGGACGTGGTGGAAAAGCGCCGCCCGCAAGATGGCCGCATCAAGACGCGCAATGCGCAGGGCCAGGAAATCGAGCTGCGCTTGTCGACCTTGCCTACGGCCTTCGGCGAAAAACTCGTCATGCGCATCTTCGACCCCGAAGTGGCCGTCAAGAGCCTGTTTGACCTGGGCTTTCCGCCCGCGGATGCCGAACGCTGGCGCCAGCTGACGGCGCGCACGCACGGCATCGTGCTGGTAACGGGTCCTACCGGCTCGGGCAAGACCTGCACCCTGTACAGCACCTTGAAGGCGCTGGCCAGCAGCGAAGTCAATGTGTGCACGGTGGAAGACCCCATCGAAATGGTCGAGCCGGCCTTCAACCAGATGCAGGTGCAAACCCAGGCCGGCATCGAACTGTCGTTTGCCGATGGCGTGCGGGCGTTGATGCGGCAAGATCCCGACATCATCATGGTGGGAGAAATCCGCGACCTGGCCACGGCCGAGATGGCCATCCAGGCGGCGCTGACGGGACACCTGGTGCTGTCGACCCTGCACACCAACGACGCGCCCTCGGCCGTCATGCGCCTGCTGGAACTGGGCTTGCCCGCCTACCTGCTGGAAGCGTGCCTGATCGGCGTGCTGGCGCAGCGCCTGCTGCGCTGCCTGTGCGCGGGCTGCAAACAGCTGGACGCCGCCCCGGAAGTCGCTGCATGGCAACGCCTGACGGGTGGCCAGCTGGAGCGGCCGGCCGCCGCGTACCGCCCCGTCGGTTGCGCCCTGTGCCGGCACAGCGGCTACCTGGGGCGCGCCGGCATTTATGAACTGCTGAGCGTGACGGAAACATTCGGCCAGCTGGTCAAGGCCGGCGCCGACCTGCACGCGCTGCGCCGCCAGAGCATCCTCGACGGCATGACGCCGCTGCGCATCGCCGGCGCGCGCAAAGTCATCGATGGCACGACCAGCATCGACGAAGTGCTGAAACTCACGGCAGCCCTGCATTAGCAGGCCAGCACTTTCTCGCAGGAATGCTTTGCATTCTTTTTCAACTGATATATAATGCGGCCTCTTTCGGGTCGTTAGCTCAGCTGGTAGAGCAGCGGACTTTTAATCCGTTGGTCGCAGGTTCGAATCCCGCACGGCCTACCACGAATGCGCAGTACTAAAAAGCCCATCCTCACGGATGGGCTTTTTTCGTTTCCGGCCCCCACGGTTATACTGGCACTTCGTCTTGCCAGCCCTGAAAGAAACGCATGAAACTTGCCGCCGCCCTCCTCCTGGCCACCGCCTGCCTGTCCGCCCAAGCCCAGACGCAAACACCGATCGTGCTCGACGGCCAGTACCGCGCGCGCACGGACGAGATGAGCCTGGAGATCATCGGCAAGCGCGTCTGCTTCGCGCCCGACAAGGCGCAGTGGGGCCGTCTGCCCCGCCCTGCCGCCACGCATGATGCGTGGTTTTGTTTCAGCAACGATGGCGAGGCGCGCCGGCTGCTGCGCGTGCCCGCGCGCCAGGCCGACAATTGCGGCTGGCAGGCGCGTGCGCGCATCGTCATCGACAGCTATCAACCGTATGTGGAGCAAGGCGACGGCAACGACATGGCGCGCCTAGCGTCGGTCATCAAAGTGGCGCAGCCGAACGCCATCGCCTGCGAGTAATCAGTTCAGTTCGATCAGTCCAGTTCATACTCCTGCAGATAACGGGCAAACAATTCCCCATCGGACAGCGGACACGCAAAACTTGCGCCCCAGTCGGCCAGCAGCAATTGCTCTTTCAAGGGCAGCAGCAACAGCTCGGGCATGGCGTCGCTGCACCACAGGTCGCACACGATGCCCTTGTCATCCAGGCCGGCAAACAAGGTCTCCGTGTTCTCGCCGCCAAAGGCCAGCACGTTCTTGCATTCCACGCGGTAAGTGCTGTAGCCCGTGTAGACGGCGTCATACGGCGGCAAGGCGTCCGCCAGCGCCAGCCGCAGCCGATCGGCCGTGAGGCCCAGCGCGTCCATCTGCGACGGCGGCGCCTCGGGCACGTACATCTGCGTCCAGCCGGCACCGCTGCGGTGCGCATCGGCAAACGCCTCTTGCTCGCCCATCTGCGTCAAACAGTGCTGCAAGTTATCCAGTGGCAACAGTTCGATCATGCAAAAATCGTCTTCGTGATAGTACGCTTCGCGCATGCTTCAATTCTCCAGAAAATCTTGCAGTTGTACATTGCGCCGCGACGTCAGCCGGCCGGCCCAGGTTTCGCTCGTCACGGATGGATAGCGCACGGCGCCAAAGTTCATCCAGGCATCGCGGTAGGCCAGCCACAGGCGCTGGGTGGCGCGGATGCCATCCTTGCCCACGGCGCCCGCATGGGTTTGCACCGGCTTTTTCATCAGCTTGCCGTAGATGGCGTTGAGCTCCTTGTCGAGCGCTGCCGCCTGCTCCTTGGACATGCTGGCCGGCAGCTTGCCCGCTTCGTATTCGCGCAGATCGTGCGCCAGCAAATCGAGCTCGGCCGTGCGGGCGGCGATGCTCAGGGCGGCGCGTGCCGTGCCGCTCAAGTCCGTTTCGTTGGCAGCACGCGCATCGGCAAACTTGCTTGCCGCCGCCTGCAGTTTTTGCAGCGACGCTTGCGCCACGGCCGGCATTGCTTCGCTGACTTTGGCTGTCGCCTGCGTGCGCACGCGCTGCTTTTGCCGCGCATCGATGGCGCTGCACACGCCCATCATGTAGCCGCTCGTGATGTCGTCGCACAAATCGATCATGCCGCGTCCGCTGGCATTGATCTGCTGCAAGTGTTCGATGCGGCCCCGCATTTCTGCCGGTGCCGCATCGATGCTGCACGCATACTTGAGCGCCAGCAATGGGTCTTTTTGCACGCCCTGTCCATTCTGGTACAGCATCATCAGGACGGCGCTGTGTTGCGTAGCCATGGCGCAATGGCGCACGGGACGCCAGTCGGCCGGCTTGGGCGAGGACATACTCTTGGTATCGTAATACAGGTCCGTTGCCTGACATTGCTGCAGGGCCGCCACGGCCGATGGCGCCGGCAAGTCGGCGGGCGGCGGCGCCGCATCCTTGACCTTCAGGCAGCCTGCATACCAGGCCGTGCTTTCCGCGTGACCGACGCCCATGGCGCTCGTGTTCGGGTAGGGAGCGGGCGCAGCGGCAAAAACCGGGGCCGCCAGCAGGCAGCTCGCGCCCAGCAATATCGTTTTCAATAAGAGTAGACTAATTTTCATGGCCGGCCAAAGGTAGCGTCAGTAAAAGAACAAGTTTAACTGATCAGCCATGGCGCGCCCGCCCGATATGTGACCGTCCCGCCTGGTAAGTAACGGTACACGGCCTTGGCAGCGCAGGAAACCATGGGCAATAATGTTGCCCGCTGTACTTTTTTCACTACTCCGGACCACGCCCATGACCTCACCCCGTCTTCGCCGTTCCCTCGGCTCCCTGCTGATCGCAGCGGCCTGCGCCTCGCTTGCCCAGGCCGCCGATACCAAGGCCACCACCCCAGTTGCCGCTACGCAAACGCACGCCAAGCACGCCATCACGCATGAAGATGTGTGGCTGATGAAGCGGGTGGGCGCGCCCGTCGCCAGCCCCGATGGAAAGTGGGCCGTGTTTTCCGTGGTCGACAGCGCCTACTCTAGCCAAGAGCAATGGTCCGACCTGTGGATCAAGCCGCTGCTTGACGACAGCCCCGCGCGCCGCCTGACCTATTCCAAGGGTGGCGAAAGCGCCGTAGCCTGGTCGCCGGACAGCCGCCAGCTGGTCTTCGTTGCCAAGCGCGACGGCGATGAAGCTGGGCAGATCTATCGCCTCGAGGTGGCAGCCGGCGGAGAAGCGCAACGGTTGACGAGCTTGACCATGGGAGCGCGCATGCCGAAATGGAGCCCGGACGGCAAGCAGTTGCTGTTCATCAGCGATATCTATCCAGGCAACAAAACGGAAGCCGACGTCAAGCAAAGCGCGAAAGAACGCAAGGAGCGCAAATACAGCGCCCGTTCGTATGAAACGACGGCACCGCGCTATTTCGACAAATGGCTGACCGACAAACAGGTTCGGCTGTTCATCGTCGACGCCCGGCCTGAAGCCAAGGGTGAGAACACAGCGCGCGACATCCTGTCAGGTACGCAACTGGCCGCCCTGCCGGGCTTTGGCGGCGGCCAGGGCGACGAGGGACAATCCCTGGACGCCGTCTGGACGCCGGACGGCAAGGCTGTCGTTTTCAACGCGGCCACCAACCGCGACGCGGCCCAGCGCGAAGCCGTCGTCTCGCAACTGTATCTGCTGCCCGTGGCCGGTGGCGAAGCGCAGCGCTTGACGCAAGACAAGCACAGCTATGGCAGCCTGAAATTCGCCGCCGACGGCAAGACCCTGTTCGCCTTGAGCGACGCGCAAACGCCAGGCAAGGTGTATGACGTGAAGCGCCTGGCCAGCTTTGCCTGGCCGATGAGCAACCCAGCCCCGACCATCCTGACAGCCAAGCTGGACCGCTCGATTTCCCGCTTCGTGCTGCCCGAAGGCGGCAAGCGCGTCATCTTCAGCTATGAACATGCGGGCCTGGAAAAACTGTACTCGATCGACGCCAAAGGCGGCGACGTGCGCGAGGAGCCATCCTTGCCGACGGGTACCATCAACTCGCTGAGCAGCGGCGGCAAGGCCCTGGTCGGTGTGTGGGAGTCGTCCATCAACCCGCCGGAAATCTATGCCTTCAATGGCAAGCAGCCGAAGCGGCTGACGGCCTTCAACACGGACAAAGCCGATAAAATCGACTGGCAGGCACCCGAGCACTTCTGGTTCACCACGGCCGACGGCCGCAAGATCCACAACATGCTCGTCAAGCCGGCCAATTTCGATCCAAACAAAAAATACCCGTTGTTTACCGTCATCCATGGCGGCGCGGCCAGCATGTGGCGCGACCAGTTCGTGCTGCGCTGGAACTATCACTTGCTGGCCAAGCCAGGCTATGTCGTGCTGCTGACCGACTACAAGGGTTCCACCGGCTATGGCGAGGAATTCTCGCGCTCGATTCAATTCGACCCCTTGAAGGGCCCGGGCGATGAAGTCAACCAGGGCGTCGATGAAGCCATCAAGAAATATCCATTCATCGACGGCACGAAGCTGGCCGCCGGCGGTGCCAGCTATGGCGGCCACCTGGCCAACTGGCTGCAGGCAACCACCACGCGCTACAAGGCCATCGTCTCGCACGCGGGCGAAATGGACTTGATCATGCAGTGGGGCACCAGCGATGGCGGCTTCGGCCGTGAAACGAATGCGGGCGGCCCCGTCTGGTCGAATCTACCCGTGTGGCGCGAGCAAAGCCCCATCATGCAAGCGGGCAACCACGAAAAAGGCACGGGTTTCACGACCCCGATCCTGATCACCGTGGGCGAGCTCGACTACCGCGTGCCGGCCAACAATGCCTTGATGAACTTTGCCGTGCAACAGCGCCTGAACGTGCCGGCGAAACTGCTGGTCTTCCCGGACGAAAACCACTGGATTTTGAAGGGCGAGAACAGCCGCTTCTTCTATAGCGAAGTCGAGGGATGGCTGGCTAAATACCTCAAATAAATCCTGAAACGTTCTTGATAAACAGAAGCCAGGCTCCGCACATGCGGGCTTGGCTTTTTTCATGCCGCTTGCACGGCGGGCGCGGCCGACTTCTGGCGCTGGATCGCCAGCACCATCAGCGCGGCGACGAGGCAGGCGGCGCCGGCCGCGAACAGGGCCGGGTTGTAGGTCAGCATCAGGGTGCGAATGCGGCCCGCCCCATACGCGGCCACGGCGGCGCCCAGCTGGTGGCCGGCGAATATCCAGCCGAATACCATGCCTGCCCGCTCCTGGCCAAACGTGGCGCCCACCAGTTTGACGGTCGGGGGCACGGTGGCGATCCAGTCGAGGCCGTAGAACATGGCGAACAGCGACAGGCCGTACAAGGTGAATTCCGAATACGGCAGCCAGAACAGCGACAAGCCACGCAAACCGTAATACCAGAACAGCAATTTGCGGTTGTCATAGCGGTCCGACAGCCAGCCGGACAAGATCGTGCCGAACAGGTCGAACGCGCCCATCATGGCCAGCACGGACGCGGCCGGCACGGCCGACAGGCCCGAGTCGCCGCACAGGGAAATGAAGTGCGTCTGGATCAAGCCATTTGTGCTGAGGCCGCAGATGAAGAAGGTGCCGAACAGTATCCAGAAAGTGCGGTTCGCCGCCACGCTGCGCAGGATCACGAACGGCGTGGCAAACGTCATTTTTGCGGCCACTGGCGCCGTGAGGGGCGTGCCCGGGTCGGCGCCGTAGGGCCGCAAGGCAATATCCTGCGGGCGGTTGCGCATGCACAGGAAGGCCAGCACGGCGACGAGGGCGCAGGCGACGAACACGGGCATGACGGCCGTGCGCCAGCCGTAGTGCTCGATCAGCCAGGCGCCCACGGGCAGGAACAGCAGCTGGCCCGTGGCCGAGCTGGCCGTCAGCACGCCCACCACCAGGCCCCGGTGCGTCTCGAACCAGCGGTTCGCCACCACGGCGCTCAAGACCAGTGCCGTCATGCCCGAACCGAGACCCAGCAGGATGCCCCACAGGGCCACCAGGTGCCAGAACTGCGTCATGCGCGTGGCCAGCAGCATGCCGGCAGCGATCAGGCCCAGGGCCACGCAGATGACATTGCGCAAGCCGAAGCGTTCCATCAGGATGGCGGCAAACGGCCCCATCAAACCGAACAGCACGAAGCGCACGGCCAGGGCCGAGGAAATCTGCTCGGCATCCCAGCCGAACTCGCGGCTCAGGGGCTGCATCAACGCGCCCGGCAAGCCCAGCGCGGCGGACGAGGTTAATGCCGTAAGGAAAGTGATGGCGACGATGACCCAGGCAAAGTGCACGCCGCGCCGCTCCAGCCATTGCGAAAAGGGATAGGAAAGCATGCAGTCCTCATGAGTAAGAGCGAAGAGAAAGAGTGGATGCCGATCAGTAGCAGACGACGGGATTTTCCCATGTTATATTATGATCGTAATTTATACAATCAAAAAGAAACTGGAACCACACTGCTGCGTGCGGCTCCAGTCCCGGCTTTAGCGCATCATCAGAATGCGTTTCGCTTATTTCACCTTCAAGCCATTCTTCACATCCGTCACGCCTTCCACGCCACGGGCCAGGTCGGCGGCTTTTTGCACTTGCGCCTGGGATGGCACGAAGCCGCTGAGCATGACGACGCCGTTGACCGTTTCCACGTGGACGTCGAGCGCTTTCAAGTCATTGTCCTTGACGAGGTCAGCCTTGATTTTCGTGGTAATGACGGAGTCCGCCACGGCCGTCTTGGTGCTGCCGGCCGCGTTGCGCGTCACGCAGGCGGCCTTGGCCGTCGCATCCATGGCGTCGCAGTTTTCCTTCGTCGTGGCAGGCGGATTCTGCGCCACGTTGGTGCCGGCCCGGGCGCCCGTGTTGGCGTCTGCCAGTGCAGCCGTTTTTGCCGCCTTGGCATCGTTCATGCACGTGGTTTTCTCGGCACCCGTGCGGTCGCCGCATTTGGCCTTGGCCAGGTCATATTCGGCATCGGCGACGTCCTTGCGGGCCTTGCCCAGTTCGCGCGGCGTGTTGCGGTATTGCGCCACGGCGTCCGACTCTGCCTTGGCGCGCGCCACCTTGGCTTCTTCCACGCAGACTTTTTTCGCGTTGCCGCTCTGGGCGTCGCAGGCGGCCTTGGCCTGCTTGTAGCCGGCCGTTGCCTTGTCCGTCAAACTCTTGTACGAGGCATCCTGCGCATACGCTGGCGTGGCGGCAAGCAGGGCGCTGGCACTGGCGGCCAGCATGAGTGCGATCATTTTGTTCATGATGGTTCCTCTCTGGTTAGTTGATGCCCAGATTAGACCCCTGCCGGAAGCAAAGCTCCGTGCGACAGCACACGCTGACAGTCCATTCACATAAAAATCATCGTTTATTTGTCGCCGCTCAAGCCTTTTCGCCACAATACTTGCGCCTGTTCAAATATTGAAGCGGCCCCATCAAATACACCTGCGCCATCGGCCAGCGCCAGCCATGCCTGCGTGGCGTGGGAACCGCCGGCGCCGTCGCCACCAGTGCGTACGCCGCGCATCCAGGCCAGCACATGCTGGTACTGCCCCGGGTAGCGCCCATGCATCCAGGCCAGCGCCACCAGGTCCGCATACCCCTCTTCGCGGCGCGTCTCGCGCAGCTCCTGCGCCAGCGGTGTCAACTTGCCCCGCTGCATGCTGCGCGGCTCGACAAAGCCACGTGGCAAGGCGTGCCAGTCGCCCTGTGCATAGCGCTGGCAGTGGCCGATCTCATGCGCCATCATCGCTTCCATCATCAGGCCGTGGCGCGTGGCCGGCACGCCCTGCAAGACGCTGTCCACCTGCGCATTGCCGCGCAAGGACAGCACCAGCTTGCAACGCCCTGCCTCATAGCCCAGTGCCAGCGGCACGGCGCCGGGCGCATCCTGCGGCTGCACGATGATGTCGATGGGCAAGCCTTGCGCACGTGCAAACGCGATGACGGGTTGGCCCGCCTGCAGCCAGCGGGTTTCCAGATCGGTGAGCTGGGCGGCAGCCACGGCGGGCAAGGCAAGGGACACACTTAACAGCGAGAACAGTTTCAACATGGGATCAACAGGAGAAATGGGGATTTACTACTGCAGAGTAAGCGGTAAAAATGTTTCCACAAGGAAAAACTGGCAACTTTTCATAAATAAAGACGAAAAAAACAGCTCTGTCATCGGCAAGTAGGGGAATGCCGGAATTTTCCCTTGGCAGTGCTGTCTGACTCTGCATACTTACCTTGCAAGAGCAGATCATGCGGCCAGCTGAATGGATCACCTTGATTGCGCAGTTTGCTCACTTGAGTCAGCGTCAGCGGCAGGCAGGCATTGCCCTGCTGCATGGCAACGCGCCACACGACGCGACCGTCGCGCTGCTGGAAAATGTGGCGCAGCCGCGATTGGCCTGTCCCGCCTGCGGCTCGGCGCACCTGCACCGGCACCGGCACCGGCATGGTCATGCGCACGGACTGCAGCGCTACCGTTGCGTGCCGTGCGGCCGCACCTTCAATGCACTCACCGGCACGCCACTGGCGCGCTTGCGCCATAAATCGCTGTGGCTCGATTACGCCGATTGTCTGCTGGCATCGGATTCCGTGCGCAAGGCCGCGCGCCAACTGGGCGTGCACCGTAACACCTCGTTTCGCTGGCGTCACCGGTTTTTGTCCTTGGCAAAGACGGACCGGCCGCATGGTCTGCACGGCATCGCCGAGGCCGACGAGTTATATCTGCTGGCATCGGAAAAGGGATCCAGAAACATGACGCGTCCGCCCCGCCGCCGGGGCGGCCATGCCCATAAACGCGGCATATCGAACGAACAGGTCTGCATCCTGGTGGCGCGCGATCGCACGGGACAGACCCTCGATTTCGTCACGGGAAAAGGAGCGCTAACCAAGGCGCAGTTGCACCACTGTTTGTTACCCGTCATCGACAAGGATGTGCTGCTGGTCACCGATGGTCATGCAGCCTATCGGGCCTTCGCCAGGGAAGCGGGTATTAGCCACGTGGCCGTCAACCTGCGCGCCGGCATCCGCGTGCAGGGCGCCGCCCACGTGCAGAACGTCAACGCCTATCACAGCCGTTTGCGTCAATGGCTGGGGCCGTTTCACGGCGTGGCGACACGCTATCTGTCGAACTACCTGGGATGGCGCTGGATACTCGACGCCAGGCGCATTCGCTCCCCTGAAACGTTATTGAAGGCAACCCTGGGCGCCTTCCCACATCTAATGGTGACATAGCCAAAAAAACCGGCGCAGATGCGCCGGTTTTCCAGACTGACAATAATCAAAGTCAGCTTATTTCTTCGCCGCCTGGTCCAGCGCGCGGGCCGTGACGAATTCCGGGCGGATATCGTTGGGCACGGCTTTCATCTTGTCGAGCGCCACCTGCACTTCAGGGCGGATGACCACGTACTTGCTCATCATGTCTTTCGCGCGCGCATAGTCGCCCGTCGCCTCGATGGTCAAAAACTCACGGTCCAGGTCGATCACGGCCTGCTTGATCTTGCCAAAATCGACGCCGAACTTGCCGTCGCCCAGCGACACAAAGCCCCCCTTGTCGAGGATGTAATTCATCTGGATGGCCATGCCGCGCGCATGCGAATCCGTCAAGCCGAAATGCAGGGTGCGGAAACCGGAGGCGAGGAAAGTGTTGTACAGCTTGCGCTCGGCCGCCTCGCCCTGACCCAGGGTGTCGTTCAGTTGCCCCTTGTCCATCATGTAGCGCAGCGCAAACAGGCCCGTAATGTCGGCCTTGGCTTCTTCGATGGTCGAATAGGCTTCCTTCAAGTCCTGGCGCGGCGTCGATGGCTTGCCGTCGACGACGGTCGCGTGCGGGCCCAGGCCGTGCATGATTTCATGCGCGAGGATGTGCGTGAAGAAGGAATTGAAATCGACGTCCTGCTGCGCTTCGGGCGTCAGCACCAGTTTCGAAATCGGCGTCAGGGTGGCCTTGAACTTGGCTTCCTGCACGTTCTTCAGCATCACGCGCTTGGAACCGCGCGCGCTGATGATGCGCTCGTCGTTCGGCAAGTTATAGGCGGCCGTCTGCACGGCCATGTTGCCGTCGCCGGCGCCATACACCTGGTTGACCACCACCATCGGCGCCAGCGCGCCCACTTTCGGGTTGCGGTACTGGGCGTCGAGCGGCAGGTTGTCTTCCAGTTCCTGCATGTGCTTGGCGAAGAAGTTCAGTTTTTGCGTTTCCGCCTGATCGCGGATGTTCACGTACGCTTCGAACGCGGCCTTGTAGCCGAACAGCTCGTCGTTATACGTTTCGTACGGGCCGATGGTGATGTCGACGGGAGAATCGAGGTCCATCCAGGCGAAGTCGGACGGCAGATAGTCATTGTCGAGGAAAGCCTTGGCGCGCAGGGTCAAAAATTTCTTCAGGGAAGCGTTGTCCGTGGCGGCGGCGGCTTCATCAAGAAGCTTGGCCAGCTGCTTGAGTTCCACCTTGTATTCGTCCGAATACTTGACGGTCTGATACTTGCCATCCTTGCCCGCGCGGATGGTCGTGAAGAACCATTGCGCCTGCTGCTTGTCGTCAGCCGAGAGGCCATTCATCCACGTTTCCAGGCTGGCCTTGGTCGCGCCCTGCGGATAGAAATTGCCTGCTTCCGGCTTGTGCGCTGGAATGGCGATGCCGGCATAGCTGGCCGGCATGAACGAGGCGTGCGCGTCGAGCACCGACCAGGGACCTTTATTGATCCAGAAATAGTTCAAACGAGCCTGTCCCAGCTTTGACGTGTCCTTCTTCAGCGCTGCCCACAGCGCTTCGTTGCCGGACCAGCGCTGGCGCAGCTGCAGCACGTCGACCAGCTTGGCCGCCTCGACCAGCTTGGCGATGGCCTGGCGGTCGCCGGCAGACAGGTGCGTGACATCGGCCGTCAGCGCGACGGGCGCGTAGCGGGCGCTCATGGCCGCCAGTTGTTGCGCGGTGGCCGGTGCAGCTGGCGTTACGGCGCAAGCGCTGCCGACGGCGGCAGCCATCAGCAGGGGGAACAGGATACGTTTCATGGGGACCTCAGCAAACAATGTAAGGTCCCGATTGTAAACGAGCGCCGCTTAAAATTCTTCCCATGCGTCATCGGCGGGCGCCTTGGAGGCCAGCGTTTTCGGTGCCGGCTTCGCTGCTGCCTTGACGGGCGGCCTGGCAGCAGTCACGGCGGCCGGACGCGGACGCGCCGGCTGCGGCGCCTGCAGCGGCACTTGCGAGTTGTCGAGCTTGAAGATGCTGACCACCTGCGACAGGCTGCCGGCCTGCGCTTCCAGCGACGCGGCGGCCGAGGCCGACTGCTCCACCAGCGCCGCATTCTGCTGCACCACCTGGTCCATCAGGCCGACGGCCTGGTTGACCTGTTCGATGCCGGACGACTGCTCGCGCGTGGCCACGCTGATTTCGCCCATGATGTCGGTCACGCGCTTGACGCTGTCGACAATGTCTTGCATGGTCGTGCCCGCTTCATCGACCAGGCGCGCGCCCGTGCCGACGCGCTCGACGGAGTCGTCGATCAGCGACTTGATTTCCTTGGCGGCCTGGCTGGAACGCTGGGCCAGGCTGCGCACTTCAGTGGCGACGACGGCAAAGCCCCGGCCCTGTTCGCCGGCACGCGCCGCTTCCACGGCGGCATTGAGCGCCAGAATATTCGTCTGGAAGGCGATGCCGTCGATCACGCCGATAATGTCGACTATCTTTTTCGACGATTCGTTGATGGCGGCCATGGTCTGCACCACCTGCGCCACGACGGCGCCGCCCTTGACAGCCACACCCGAGGCCGATACGGCCAGCTGATTCGCTTCGATCGCGTGCTCGGCGTTCTGCTTGACTGTGCCCGTCAATTGCTCCATCGACGTGGCGGTTTCCTCGATCGAACCGGCCTGCTGTTCCGTGCGGTTCGACAGATCCAGGTTGCCGGCCGCGATTTCGCGCGAATTGGTGGCGATGGTCTGCGTGCCGGCGCGCACCTGGCTGACGATGGCCACCAGGCTGTCGCGCATGCCGCGCATGGCGTACAGCAAGCTGTTGCGGTCATTCGGCCCGGTAGTGATGGTCACTGCCAGGTTACCAGCGGCAATTTCACCGGCGATGGCGGCCGCGTAGTCGGGCTCGCCGCCAAGCTGGCGCAGCAAGCCGTGGCTGATGCGCCAGGCCGCGATGGTACCGATGGCGATCGCGCCCAGGCACAGCAGCACCATGAAGAAGAAAAAGCTGCGCGCCACCGTGCTTGCGCTGTCGGCCTGTTCGCGGCTCATCTTTTCTTCGAGGTCGATCAGCTGGTTGACGGACGCAAGCCAGCCCGTGAAGGCGGCGGCGCCCTGCTGCTGCAGCAAGGCGGTGGCGCCGGCCACATCGTCGGCCAGGCGCAATTGAATCACCTTGGCGATGATCGGCTGGGCCTTCGCTTCACTGGCCTTGATGGCAGCGAGGGCCGTGCGTTCCGCTTCGGTCACGTCCTTGCCGCTGCCGATGATCTGGTCGAGCGGCGCGGCGGCCTGCGCGTAATTGGCGGCCAGCGTTTCGATGCGCGCGATTTCCGGCTTGGCCGACGCCGCGTCGGCCGCCAGCACCACGTCGCGCAGGGCGATCGCGCGGTCATGCACGCTGCCGCGGAAATTGATCGCATGGCGCTGCTTGACGTTGTTGACGTCGCTGATACTGGTGAGGATGGCGTCGATCTTTTGCACGCGGTTGATGCCGAGTGCGGTAACGATGATCAGCAGCAACAGGACCAGGCCGAATCCCGTATAAAGCCGTGTGCTGATTTTGGTGCTTTGCATATCCGTCTCATCCATTCATTCATGAAAATGTCCAAATTCTTCATCACCATGATGTTGACATTTGGAAAGAAAAGTTAATTTATCATGAATGGAAGCAGGCTGCCTGAGGCCGGTCAAAAGCAGCCTTTTTGAGGCCTGAGCCCTACCACACGCGGTAGACCTGCCCCGTCTGCGCCCCTTCCACGCTGCGGCTGTAGGCCAGCGCTACGCGGCTGGCGGCGGCCGGCTCGAAGCCGTAGAAGAAGGGGCCATACGCTTCCAGCGATTCTTCCAGCACCGTGGGGCTGACGACATTGATGCGCACGCCGCGCGCCAGTTCGATGGCGGCGCCCCGTACAAAGCCTTCCACGGCCGCATTCGTCATGCTGGCGGCCGCGCCGAAGCGTATCGGCTGCTCGGCAACGATGCCGCTGGTCAAGGTAATCGAACCGCCATCGTTCAGGTATTCCTGCGCCACCAGCGCCACGTTGACCTGGCCCATCAGCTTGCTGTCCAGGCCCAGCTGGAATTGCTCGGGAGTGAACTCGGCCAGGGGGCCAAAATGCAGCTTGCCAGCCGTGACGACGACGGCGTCGACCCTGCCGATGCGCTGGAACAGGGCGCGTACTTGCGCGATGTCGCCCATGTCGGCCTGGTGCGTGCCCGTGCGGCTGCCCACTTCGATGATTTCATGGCGCTGCGCCAGTTGCGCGGTGACGGCCTTGCCGATGGTGCCGCTGGCGCCGATGATGACGATTTTCATGCTGCTTCCTTGTGTGGGTTAAACGATGGAGCCAGTATGCGCCGCTTGCAGAAAGGAATAAATGCGCTAGAATTTACAAGATTACCAACCCACAGTTCGGAATAAAACGCCAATGGACAAGCTGCGCAGCATGGAAATCTTTGTGTCCGTCGTCGACCAGGGCAGTTTCACGGCGGCCGCCGACACCTTCCGCATCTCGCCCGTGATGGTAGGCAAGCACATCAAACAGCTGGAAGAGCGGCTGGGCACGCGCTTGCTGGCGCGCACGACGCGGCGGCAAAGCCTGACGGAAATCGGCCGGCAATACGTGGAACAGTGCCGCCAGATCCTGGCGCAGATCGCGGCAGCCGAAACGGGCGCGGAAGCGATGCGCGCCACGCCGCGCGGCAAGCTGAAGATCACGGCGCCCGTATCCTTCGGCAGCGAATGCATCGCGCCACTGATGGCCGAGTATCTGACGGCCTATCCGGACGTGAGCCTGGAGCTCAATTTGAATGACAGGATGGTGGACCTGGTGGAGGAAGGCTTCGATGCGGCCATCCGCATCGGCAAGCTGGAAGATTCCGGCATGGTGGCGCGGCCCTTGCGGCCCTATGCGATGGTGATCTGCGCCTCGCCCGCCTACCTGGCTAAGCACGGCACGCCGCGCACGCCGGACGACCTGGCGCGGCACGAATGCGTGGATTTCATGCAGTGGTCGCGCCACATGCGCTGGCGTCTGAGCGGCAAGACAGCGCGCCACGATGGCGCTGAGGCCGAGAGCCGCTTCCGCTCGAACAATGGCCAGGCACTGCGCATGGCGGCACTGCACGGCTTCGGCATCGTCATGCAGGCGGAGATTTTACTGGCCGACGATATCGCGGCGGGACGGCTGGTGCCGCTGCTGGCCGATTACGTGCCGGCGCCGCGCCTGATGCATGTGCTGTATCCGCGCGACCGACAGCCTACGCCGAAGCTGACGACCTTCATCGATTTTCTGCTGGAACGCTACGGGCCGGCGGCGGCACCGCCACCGGCCACGCTCACGTAATCGTCGTACCTAGTTCACCTTCGCGGTGGGCGCGGAAGCCAGCTTGGCCAACTCGCCGTCCGGCTGCCAGCCCGCTCCCAAGGAGCGGGACACGGCCACGGTCGCCAGCAAGCGCTGGGTCTTGATCTGCGCGGCGGCGCGGTCCGCTGCCAGCGAACTGCGCTGCGCGTCCGTCACGTCCAGGTAGGTCGAGATGCCGCGCTCGTAGCGCGTGCGCGCCACCAGGTAGGCGCGCGCCGCCGCTTCCTGCGACAGGGCCTGGGCGTCGCCCTGCAACTGGCGCTGTTCCACGTCGGACAGCGCATCTTCCACTTCGCGCAAGGCCGTCAACAGCTTCGTTTCATGGTTCGCCACGGCTTCCGCATAGCGCGCCTTGGCCAGGTCAAGATTGGCCTGGTTGCGGCCGCCGTCGAAGATCGGCAAGGACAGGGCCAGCGGACCAAAACTGAACTGGCGCGAACCGCCCTGCGCCAGGTCGTGCAGCTTTTCCGATGCATAGCCAAAATTGCCCGTCAATTGCAGCGACGGATAAAACGCGCCTTCGGCCACGCCCACCTGCGCGTTCGCCGCGCGCAAGCCCGCCACACTGGAAACGAGGTCCGGGCGGTGCGCCAGCAGGCTGGCAGGCAAGCCGACAGGAATGGCGGGCGGCAGCGGCAAGACGGACGGATCGGCGGCCACCGGCAATTGCAGCGCCGACGGCGGCTTGCCCGTCAGGGTGGCCAGGCTGTTTTCCAGCTGGTTGCGCTGGCGCCTGACCTCATGCAAATCGGCCTGCGCGTTCGACAGTTCGACTTTCGCGCGCGCCAGGTCCAGCTCATTCGTCAAGCCCGCATTGAAGCGCGCTTCGACCAGCTGCGCCGATTCGCGGCGCGTGTCGAGCGCGCCATTCAAAATGGCCATTTCCGCATCGAGTCCGCGCAGCTGCCAGTAATTGCTGGCCACTTGCGACGACAGCATCAGCAGCACGCCGTCGCGGTCCGCTTGCGCCGCCAAGGCTTGGGAATCGGCCGCTTCGACCATGCGCTTGACGCGGCCCAGCAAATCGACTTCATACGACAGCGTGGCGCCCGCGGAAAAATTGTTGCCGCTGACCGAGCGGTTGCCCTGCGCCAGGCCCTGCGAGGTGTTGGCCGAGGTGCGCGAGTTCGATACACCCGTGCTGACGTTCACGCTCGGGCGCTGGCTGGCGCGCGCCGTGCCGCTTTGCGCCAGCGCCTGCAGCAAGCGCTCGCCGGCCGCCTTCACGCTGGGGTTGTCCTGCAGCGCGCTTTGCTCGAGGCGGTTCAGAGTCGCATCGCCGTAGATGCTCCACCACTCTTTGGGCAGTTGCGCGGCGTCCGCTGCGGCCGCGCCATGGCGGAAGGTGTCGGCGCCGGCGACATTGCCCGGCGCGGTGAAATCCTGGCCCACGATGCCGCAGGCGGACAGCGCCACGGCGAGGGAAGCGGCCAGCGCGATTTTCGTCAATACTGTTTGCATGATGTGTACCTTCTTGTTCTTGAGGTGTGTGCGTGCGCGGTCAATGACCGCCGCCACCGCCACCGGGAGCTTTGAGTTTGTCGGCCAGCCACAGGGGCACGATGCAGGCCAGCAGGATGGCGCCGATCAGGAAGAAGCCATCGTTGTAAGCCATCACATACGCTTCGCGGCGCACGATGCCGTCGATCGCCTGCAAGGCCTGGTTGCCGGCCGTGACGGCGTCATAGCCCTTGACCATGAACGACGACGTCAGCTGGTCGATGCGCAGCTGCGTGGCGCTGGAATAGGCATTGATCGCTTCGCCCAGGCGCTGCGAATGAAAATGCTCGCGGGTGCTCAGGGCCGTGGCCAGCAGGGCGATGCCGATCGAGCCGCCCAGGTTGCGCGTCATGTTGAACAGGCTCGAAGCGGACGGCATGTCCTTCGGCGCGATGCCCTTCATGGCGAAGTTCGACAGGGTCAGCATGACGAAGGGCTGGCCCAGCGCGCGCACCACCTGCGACCACAGCAGCTGGTCGTAGCCGGTGGATGCGTCCATGTAGGCATTCATCATGCACGAACCGCCAAACAGCAACAGGCCGAACGAGCACAGGATGCGGTTGTCCACCACGGACGACAGCTTGGCGACGAACGGCATGATGAACAGCTGCGGCAAGCCCACCCACATGATGACTTCACCGATCTGCATCGGCGAATAGCCGGCGATCTGGCCCAGGAACAGGGGCAGCAAAAAGGCCGAGCCATACAGGCCCATGCCCGTCACAGCCGACAGTACGGTGGCGACGAGGAAATTGCGCTGGCCGTACAGGGCCAGGTTGACGAACGGTTCGGCGCGCGTGGCGCTGGTGACGACCCAGCCCAGGATACCCACCAGGGCCATCGAAGCGAAGGCGATGATGAAACCGGAGTCGAACCAATCCTTCGAGTTGCCCTCTTCCAGGAAGATGGTGAGGCAGCCGAGGCCCAGGGCCATGAAGAAGATGCCCAGCCAGTCGGCCTTCCAGAACATCTCGAGCTTCATCGGCTCCTTGTCCAGGCCATAGATCATGCCGGCGATCAGCAGCACGCCCGGCACCCAGTTGATGTAGAAGATCGATGGCCAGCCATACAGCTCGCTCAGATACCCGCCCAGGGTCGGGCCCATGGCCGGCGCCAGTGTGGCCGTCAGGCCGAAAATCGCCATGCCGACGGCGCGCTTCGAAGGCGGCAGCTTGAGCATCACCAGGGTGAACGCCATCGGGATCAGGGCGCCGCCAGTGAACCCTTGCAGCATGCGGAAGACGATCATGCTTTCCAGGTTCCAGGCCGTGCCGCACAGAGTGGAAAACAGCAGGAAGAAAGCGGTGGTGCCGATCATGTAGGTACGCAGTCCGAACACGCGCGCCAGCAGCGCGGTGAGGGGAATGACGATAATTTCCGCCACCAGGTAGGCCGTGGAAATCCACGAGCCCTCTTCCTGGGTGGCCGACAGCGAGCCAAGGATATCCTTGAGCGAGGAATTGGTGATCTGGATGTCGAGCACCGCCATGAAGGCGCCCAGCATGCCGGCGGCGACCGCCAGCCAGGTGCGCCCGGAGACTTTCTCGTCGATCACGGGAAACGCTGGCGGCTTCGCCAGCGTGGTGGAGGGGCTGCTCATGGAAGCTTAGTGGGTGGTGGACTGGGCGGCGGGAGCGGCGGCGTGGCGCGCGGCCGGCTGCGTTTCAGGCTGATTCACTTCCACTTCGGCGATCACCGACATGCCCGGCACCAGGCGGCCATTCATGGCCTTGATGTCTTCCGGCTGGAAGACGATTTTCACCGGCACGCGCTGGACGATCTTGGTGAAGTTGCCGGTGGCGTTATCGGCTGGCAGCAGCGCGAATTGCGCGCCCGAGGCAGGAGCGAAACTGTCCACGGTACCGACCAGTTTCTTGCCCGGCATGGCGTCGATGGTCACGTGCACGCTCTGGCCGCGGTGCAGGTCGGCCAATTGCGTTTCCTTGAAGTTGGCGGTGACCCAGACGTTGTCTTGCACGATGGCCGTCAATTGCTGGCCAGGCTGTACCCGCATGCCCGTTTCCACGTTACGCTTGCCGATGCGGCCGGCGACAGGGGCCAGGATGCGGTTGTATTGCAGCTGCTGTTCCGCGTCCTTCAATTGCACGCGCAATACAGCCACTTGTGCCTTGGCGACGTCGCGCGCAGCTTGCGCCGCGCCGATCTGCGCCTTGGCGGCCGACGCGCTGTCGCGGCGGGCGGCCAGGTCGGCTACGGCGCTCGATCGAGCCGCATTGGCCGCGTCGAGTTCCGCTTTCGACACGGCTTTCATCTGGCTCGTGTACAGCTGGCCATAACGGTCGGCATCCTGTTTTGCGCGCAGCAGCTGCGCATCGGCTTGCGCCACTTGCGCCTGGGCGCCACTGGCTTGCGCCTGCACTTGCGCGATCTGCGCGTCCGCTTGCAGCACTTGCTGCTCGGCGCTGGCGATCTGCGCGGCGATCTGCTCGGTTTTCACGCGCTGGTCGAACGGGTCGAGTTCGGCGATCACGTCGCCCTCTTTCACCATTTGATTGTCGTCGATGAAGACCTTGGTGACGACGCCGGAAATGCGCGCCGAGACGGGATGCACGTGGCCGGCCACATAGGCATTTTCCGTTTCCACGAAATAGTGGCTGCGGTACCACATGCGCGCGCCGGCGCCCAGCGCCACGAGGACGATCAGGCCGGCGATGATTTTGACGCGGTTGTTCGGTGGTGCGGAGCTGGCGGAAGCGGCGGGCGCGGAAGGGGCGGCCGGGGCCGCGGGTGGGACGGCGCTCAGCACTTTGTGCTCTGCTTGGCCTGGCTGGTTGGACATACTCGCTCCGGAAATGAAATGATATATGTTCATTATTGGGCAAAGAAAAGCCAAAGTCAAGAAATGAAACGATTGCATTTCATTTTAATTTGCACTACAGTGTGAGCCATCACTTACCTTCCAACTTATAAAGAGACCCAGACCATGTCCGATCCCGGCCTCAGCGATACCTTGCCTACCGATAAAGAATCCGGCGACACCGCCCAGGAGCTTTCCTGCTGCGGCAAGCCAGCCGGCCGCCCGCGCGCGGCCGACATGGAAGCGCGCATGGACAACCTCCTGCACACGGCCGGCTGCCTGTTTCTGGAAAAAGGGTATGGAAAAGTCAGCCTGGAAATGATCGCCCGCGAAGCCCATGTGGCCGTGCGCACGATTTATGTGAAGTTTGGCGGCAAGTCGGGCTTGTTCAATGCCGTGGTGGAATTGCGCCGCGCCGCCTACTTCTCGACCATGCCGGCACTGGAAACGGATATGCGGCCCCTGCCCACCATCCTGGGCGAGTTCGGCCTGCTGTTCGTGCAACTGGTCACCATGCCGGCGGCCATCCACCTGAATCGCATGGTGGTGGCCGAAGCGGCCACGCACCCGGAACTGGCGGAAACGTTTTACAAGGTGGGACCGGGGCAGACGCGCGAGATGCTGACGAGGTTTTTCAGCCGCCCCGACATCGCGCCCCTGTTCCGCGCGGAACTGGCGCCGGCCATGCTGTCGCTGCACCTGCTCAATTGCCTGCTGGGCGACCAGATGTCGCGCCTGCTGTTTCCGCCGCAAACGCAACCGGATGTGGCGCAATTGCGCGCCAAGGTGGCCGTCAGTCTCGACCTGTTCCTGCGCGGCACCCTGCGCCAGCCGCTGGCGGACTGACGCGGGAAGGCTGACCGGGGAGGTCAGCCAGGGCGGCTGCAGCCTTCCGGTTGCGCCGCTTCGGCGTGTTCATCGTTCAAGCCCAGCGCGCGCAGGAAAGGCTGGGCCGCCGACGCGCCATCGACAGTGAGTGAAGACTCGCTTTCATCGTAGCGGTCCGGGCCATAGCGCATCAGGTCGAATGAGGTTTCAAAGCGCTGCGCCAGGAAATACGTGCGGAAGTAATCGAAGGAAAACGCCACCTGGCCATCTTCCCGCAACAGCAAGCCATGCGCATACAGCGGCGCCAGCCAGTCTCCGGCCGCCATGCTCCAGCCTTTCACACCGCAATAGTCGCTGGCAAAGCGCTCCAGCTCCGCCTCGTTGAGGAAAACGCTCTTGGCTTCGAACATCACGAACGCCAGCTCGATCAGAAATTCACGCGCATCGGCAGCCGCGCCGGCGTCCGCGCGCTGCTGCGCGCCCGCCTTGCCCAGCAAGCCATCGAGATAGCAGCGCTCGCCTGCCAGCTGCGGCAGCAAGGTGGCAAATACATACTCGGCATCCACCTGCCCCGTTTCCTGGCCATTCGGCGTGTACAGCACCGACAGCGCGAAGTTCTTGCTCACGTCATCGAACTCGCGCAGGGACACCGTCCACCGCGTGCCTGGCGCGCCGCCATCGGCCGCTGCCTCGCCGGTGCCGAACTCGAGCACGGCAAACGCCGCCATCTGGCCACTGGTATCGTACAGGCTGCCGGGATTGCTTTTGAACAGGATACCCAGCGACTTCATGAGCGAACTGGCATCGCCCGTATGCTGGTGGCCATGGAACACGGCGTGGATATTCTTGTAGTGCGCGCGCTGCTCGGCGCTAGCATGCTCATCGGCGGAAAAAAAGCTGAAGCCGGCATTGCCCAGCGCCGCAGCCGCCACACCCTGCGCGCGGCTGCCCGGCACCAGGTAGAAACGCGCGCCGGGCAAGCTGGCCGCCTGCAGCAAGGGGCGCAGGAAGTATTCGTAGACATACACGGGCGTCGTGCCGGCACAGGCGTCGGGCGCCACCAGCTGGCCCGTGAAGAAAATCGCATCAATCCGCTTGCCCGCCGCCAGGATAGCGGCCACATCCTGGTACAAGGCATGCAGCATCACGGCTTGCTCTTGCTCGTCAGCCCGGCGCAAACGGACGTCGGCAATATGAAGGGCGGTAAATTTTTTCATCGTTGCAAAGCTCTCTCAGTACAGCGGAATTTGACCGTATCCCACGCTGGCAACATTCCAGGAAAAATCACGCGTTTCTATTGAAGCAAAAAGAAGAACATAGTGACAGACCCCCATTCTGCCACTTTTTCCACACGGCAATACTCACAAATTTTCACAAGGCACCGCGACACCACGTTTTACTATGCTGCAGATCAAGGGAAATAAAAAAAACCGGGAACATGTCCCGGTTTTTTGTACTGAAAGTTAACGCTTTATCAGCGCTTGCGCGGCGGCGGCAAGTCCGTGCACACGCCTTCGTACACTTCAGCTGCCATACCGATCGATTCGCCCAGAGTCGGGTGCGGATGGATGGTCTTGCCGATGTCGGTGCCGTCGCAGCCCATTTCGATGGCCAGCGCGATCTCGCCGATCATATCGCCCGCATGCGTGCCGACGATGGTGCCGCCGATGATGCGGTGCGTTTCAGCGTCGAACAGCAGCTTGGTGAAGCCTTCTGCGCGGCCGTTGGCCACGGCGCGGCCCGAAGCTGCCCATGGGAAGTGGCCCTTCTCGACCTTGATGCCCTTGGCTTTCGCTTCGTCTTCCGTGATGCCGGCCCATGCCACTTCCGGATCCGTGTAGGCGACCGATGGGATCACCTTGACGTCGAAGTGCGACTTCTGGCCGGAAGCGGCTTCCGCTGCCACGTGGGCTTCATGCACGGCCTTGTGCGCCAGCATCGGCTGGCCCACCAGGTCGCCGATGGCGAAGATGTTCGGCACGTTGGTGCGCATCTGGCTGTCGACGTTGATGAAACCGCGATCCGTCACTTGCACACCCGCCTTGTCGGCGGCCAGCTTCTTGCCGTTCGGGCTGCGGCCCACGGCCACCAGTACCAGGTCGTAGATCTGTGGCGCCGGTGCGATAGCACCTGCTTCGGCTGCTTCGAACGTGACCTTGATGCCTTCCGGCAGTGCCTCGACGGCGACCGTCTTGGTCTTGGTCATGATGTTGTCGAAGCGCTTCTCGTTAAACTTCTGCCACACCTTGACGGCGTCGCGGTCCGCACCCTGCATCAGGCCATCCATCATTTCGACCACGTCGATGCGCGCGCCGAACGTGGAATAGACGGTCGCCATTTCCAGACCGATGATGCCGCCGCCGATGACCAGCATGCGTTTCGGGATCTGGCGCAATTCCAGCGCGCCCGTCGAATCGACGATGCGCGGGTCTTCCGGCACGAATGGCAGTTTCACCACGGACGAACCGGCGGCAATGATGGCTTGCTTGAACTGCACGACTTTTTTGGAGCCGTCGCCTGCCGTCACTTCGATGTGGTTCGCGGACAGGAACTGGCCCACGCCCGTGACCACTTGCGTCTTGCGCGCCTTGGCCATGCCGGCCAGCCCGCCCGTCATGTTCGAGATCACGCCTTCCTTGTACTTGCGTACCTGGTCGATGTCGATCGTCGGCTTGGCAAACGTCACGCCCGTGTTGGACATGTGCGCCGTTTCATCGATGACGGAGGCAACGTGCAGCAGCGCCTTCGACGGGATGCAGCCCACGTTCAGGCACACGCCGCCCAGGGTCGCATAGCGCTCGACGATGACCGTCGACATGCCCAGGTCGGCCGCGCGGAACGCCGCCGAATAGCCGCCAGGACCGCCGCCCAGCACCATCATGTCGACGTCGATGTCAACCTGGCCGCTGTAATTGCCGGCCGGGATGGCGGCAACGGCTGCAACTGGTGCCGCCGCTGCAGGAGCCGGTGCCGCTGCAGGCGCAGGAGCGGCCGCTGGTGCGGCTGCTGCAGGAGCGGCAGCGCCTTCCGACGCTTCCACCACCAGCAGCGCGCTGCCTTCGGCGATCTTGTCGCCGACCTTGACCTTGACTTCCTTGACGACGCCGGCGTGGGTCGACGGAATCTCCATGCTGGCCTTGTCCGATTCCACCGTGACCAGGGACTGGTCCACCTTGATGGTGTCGCCGACCTTGACCATCAGCTCGATGACTTCGACTTCCTTGAAGTCGCCGATATTCGGTACTTTTACCTCTACTGTGCTCATCAATCGCTCCTTACAGCAGAATTTTGCGCATGTCGGCCAGGACTTCGCCGAGGTACACGGAGAATCGCGCGCCCATCGCGCCATCGACCACGCGGTGGTCGTAGGACAGCGAAGTGCCCATCATCAAACGTGGCTGGAAGGCCTTGCCATCCCATACCGGCTTGATCGATGCTTTCGACAGACCCAGGATCGCGACTTCCGGCGCATTGACGATAGGCGTGAAGTGCGTGCCGCCGATGCCGCCCAGGGACGAGATCGTGAAGCTGGCGCCCTGCATGTCGGCCGGTTTCAGCTTGCCTTCGCGCGCCTGCAAGGAGAGTTCCGTCATTTCGCGGGCGATCTGCGAGACCGACTTCTGGTCCGCGCCCTTGATCACGGGGACCACCAGGCCATTCGGCGTGTCGGCCGCGAAGCCGATGTTGTAGTACTGCTTGAGGATCAGGTTCTCGCCCTTGGCATCCAGGGAAGCGTTAAACGCGGGGAATTTCTTCAGCGCGGCAACCGAGGCCTTGATGACGAATGCCAGCATGGTCAGCTTGGCCGCATCCTTGTTCTTCGCATTGGCCGCGTTGGTGTCGACGCGGAACGCTTCCAGGTCAGTCACGTCCGCTTCGTCGAACTGCGTGACGTGCGGGATCATGACCCAGTTGCGGTGCAAATTCGGGCCCGAGATTTTCTTGATGCGCGACAGCGGCAGCAATTCGGTCGTGCCGAATTTGCTGAAGTCCAGCGACGGCCATGGCAGCAGATCCAGGCCCACGCCCGAACCGCCTTTGGCAGCGACCGGCGCATTTGGTGCGGCGACGGCACCTGACATCACGCCCTTGACGAAGTTCTGCACGTCTTCCTGGGTGATGCGGCCCTTCGGACCGGAACCGCCCACGCGGGTCAGGTCCACGCCCAGTTCGCGCGCGAACTTGCGGATCGATGGCGACGCGTGCGCCAGCTTGCCGTTGACGGCAGGAGCTGCAGCGGCGGCAGGAGTTGGTGCCGCTGCGGCGACCGGTGCCGAAGCAACGGCGGCGGCTGGTGCGGCGGCGGCTTGCGCAGGAGCGGCGGCAGGAGCGGCAGTGCCACCGGTCGTTTCCACGACCAGCACCAGGCTGCCCTTGGCAACCTTGTCGCCGACCTTGACTTTCAATTCCTTGACAATACCGGCGTGGCTCGATGGAATTTCCATGCTGGCCTTGTCCGATTCGACCGTCAGCAGCGACTGGTCGACCTTGATCGCGTCGCCGACCTTGACCATCAGTTCGATGACTTCGACTTCCTTGAAGTCGCCGATGTCGGGCACGGTCACTTCGACCAGGGCCGGCGCGCCGGCAGGAGCGGCAGGTGCTGGCGCGGCCGCAGGAGCGGCTTCAGCGACAGGTGCTGCGGCCGGGGCGGCAGGCGCAGGGGCCGACGCGTCGTCCGCCACTTCCAGCAGCAGGACCAGCGAACCTTCGGCGATCTTGTCGCCCACGTTGACTTTCAATTCCTTGACGACACCGGCGTGGCTCGATGGAATTTCCATGCTGGCCTTGTCCGATTCGACCGTGATCAGGGACTGGTCGACCTTGACCGTATCGCCTGGCTTGACCATCAGTTCAATGATCTCGACTTCCTTGAAATCGCCGATATCCGGGACTTTGACTTCCACAATGCTCATAGCTTGCTCCGTTATTTTATTTGTCAGATGGACCCGCACACACGCCAGGGCGGCGCTTTCGCACCGCCCTGGCATCATCGGGTCCGCACAACGATTACTGGGTCACCGGATTCGGTTTGTTCGCATCGATGCCGTACTTGGCAATCGCCTGCTCCACCACCGACACGTCGATCTTGCCTTCGTCAGCCAGCGATTTGAGCGCGGCCACGGTGACATAATAACGGTTCACTTCGAAGAACTCGCGCAGCTTGGCGCGGCTGTCCGAGCGGCCAAAGCCATCGGTACCGAGCACTTTATAAGTGCGGCCCTTCGGCATGAAGGCGCGGATCTGTTCTGCAAACGCGCGCATGTAGTCGGTCGTGGCGACGATCGGGCCGTCCGTGTCCTGCATCAGCGACGTCACGTATGGCACGCGCTGCTCTTTCGACGGGTTGACCATGTTCCAGCGCTCCGCATCCTGGCCATCGCGGGCCACCAGGGTCAGCGACGGCGCCGACCACACGTCCGCAGCCACGCCCCAGTCGTTTTGCAACAGCTCGGCGGCGAAGATCGATTCGCGCAGGATGGTGCCGCAACCGATCAGCTGTACGCGCAGCTTGGCGTCCGCCGGACCTTCCTGCAGCTTGTACATGCCTTTCAGGATGCCTTCTTCCTGGCCTGGCTTGATGCCTGGCTGGGCGTAGTTCTCGTTCATGATCGTGATGTAGTAGAACACATCTTCCTGGTTGGCGATCATGCGGCGCAGGCCGTCCTGGATGATGACGGCGACTTCATGGCTGAAGGTCGGATCGTACGGCATGCAGGTCGGGATGGTCGCGGCAAAGATATGGCTGTGGCCATCTTCGTGCTGCAAGCCTTCGCCGTTCAGGGTCGTACGGCCAGCCGTGCCGCCCATCAGGAAGCCACGGGCGCGCATGTCGGCCGAAGCCCATACCTGGTCGCCGATGCGCTGGAAGCCGAACATCGAGTAGAAAGTGTAGAACGGGATCATGATGCGGTCGTTGGTCGAGTACGACGTCGCCGCGGCGATCCACGAGCTCATGCCGCCCGCTTCGTTGATGCCCTCTTGCAGGATCTGGCCAGCCTTGTCTTCGCGGTAGTACATGACCTGGTCTTTGTCGACCGGCTCGTACAACTGGCCTTTCGGGTTGTAGATGCCGATCTGGCGGAACAGGCCTTCCATGCCGAAGGTACGCGATTCATCGACCAGGATAGGCACGACGCGCTGGCCCAGGTTCGGGTCTTTCAACAGGGTCGAAATGACGCGCACAAACGCTTGCGTGGTCGAGATTTCACGGCCTTCAGGCGTCGCTTCGAGCACGTTCTTGAACGCGTCCAGGCCAGGCACCGGCAGGGTTTCTTCCGACTTCTGGCGGCGCTGCGGCAGGTAGCCACCGAGGGCCTTGCGGCGCTCGTGCAGGTAGACCATTTCCGGCGCGTCGTCGGCTGGCTTGAAGAACGGGATGTCGGCCAGCTTGTCGTCAGGGATAGGCAGCGAGAAGCGGTCGCGCATTTCGCGGATGGCTTCGTCGTCCAGTTTTTTCGTCTGGTGCGCCGTGTTGCGCGCTTCGCCGGACTTGCCCATGCCGTAGCCCTTGATGGTTTTCACCAGCAGGACGGTAGGCTGGCCCTTGTGTTCCTGGGCGATCTTGAAGGCCGCGTAGATCTTGTGCGGATCGTGGCCGCCACGGGTCAGGCGCCAGATGTCGTCGTCCGTCATGTTGGCAACCATTTCCAGCAGCTTCGGATGCTTGCCGAAGAAGTGCTTGCGCACGTAGGCGCCATCCTTGGCCTTGTAGTTCTGGTATTCGCCGTCGACGGTTTCCATCATCACGCGCTGCAGGATGCCTTCCTTGTCTTGCGCCAGCAGGGCGTCCCAGCCCGGACCCCAGATGACCTTGACGACGTTCCAGCCGGCGCCACGGAATTCTCCTTCCAGTTCCTGGATGATCTTGGTGTTGCCGCGTACCGGGCCGTCCAGGCGCTGCAGGTTGCAGTTAACCACGATGACCAGATTGTCGAGCATGTCGCGTGCGGCCAGGCCGATCGCGCCCAGGGATTCCGGCTCGTCCATCTCGCCATCGCCGCAGAAGGCCCAGATCTTGCGGTTGTCGGTTTTCGCGATGCCGCGTGCGTGCAGGTACTTCAGGAAGCGCGCCTGGTAGATCGCCATGTGCGGGCCCAGGCCCATCGACACGGTCGGGAACTGCCAGAAGTCAGGCATCAGCTTCGGATGCGGGTACGAGGACAGGCCCTTGCCGTCAACTTCCTTGCGGAAGTTCAGCATTTGCTCTTCCGTCAGGCGGCCTTCGAGGAAGGCGCGCGCGTAGACGCCGGGCGACGAGTGGCCCTGGATGTACAGCAGGTCGCCGCCGTGGTCGGCCGTAGGCGCGTGCCAGAAATGGTTGAAACCGATACCCAGCATGTTCGCCAGTGAAGCGAACGAGGACAAGTGGCCGCCCAGGTCGCCGTCGGCACGGTTGGCCTTGACAACCATGGCCATGGCGTTCCAGCGCATCCATGAGCGCAGGCGCTCTTCGTATTCGAGGTTGCCGGGACAGTGGGCTTCTTGCTTGGTGGGGATGGTATTGACATAGGCGGTGGTGCTGGAGAACGGGATCTGGGCGCCGCGGCGGCGAGCCAGGTCAACCATGCGCTCCATCAGGTAATGCGCGCGTTCCGGACCTTCATTTTCCAGAACGGCTTCGAGCGCGTCCAGCCACTCCTTGGTTTCCTGCATATCCGGGTCGGTGCCGATCTGTGTCGTTACCTGGTTCAGTTGAGCTGACATCTGTTGAGTCTCCTTTGTGAACGCCCCACCCCGATTTTCCGGATCGCTGTCGGACGGTATTTCGCTGATTATTTACTATTAAGTCGGTTTAGTGTGGGGATTCTAACAGCGTATTTACTATTTTTCAAATTACGATATAGCATTTCGTATTATGAAATTACCCTATGAAATTTATGCTGCACTGCCGCAAATTCTGTCCGGAAATTAGGGTGAGCAGAGTAGCAAATAGCGCCGAAACCGGAAAACTTGCATGCCATGGCCGTCACTGCTCCACGAGCACACCAGCAACCCGAATTAAAACCCCGGTCGTCCGCACAGGCATGCCGGGCCAAGCGGGCCTGAAAAATGTCGAGGGCAAGGCGCGGCGACGCAGACAGTACGCCAGTACGGCAAGGCGCTGCAACGCCGCCATCGGCATTTTCTCAGGCTCGCGTCTCTGGCCCGCTGTTGTCACGCCTTTGCATAGCCAAAACCGCCCCTTTGCACCGCCCGGCTTTATAATCTGTCTTTTCCCTCCCACACAGCCTCCTACCATGCCAGCACAACTGATCGACGGAATCGCCCTCTCCCAAAAACTGCGCAGCGAGATCGCCACGCGCGCCGCCGCCCTCACGGCCAAGGGCACCCAGCCCGGCCTGGCCGTGATCCTCGTCGGCGAAGACCCGGCCAGCCAGGTGTACGTCCGCAACAAGGTCAAGGCGTGCGGCGACGTGGGTTTCCACTCGGTGCTGGAAAAATATGAAGCGGACCTTTCCGAAGCGGACTTGCTGGCACGCATCGCCAGCCTGAATACCGATCCGGCCATCCACGGCATCCTCGTGCAAATGCCCTTGCCCAAGCACATCAACCCGCACAAGGTCATCGAAGCGATCGCCACGACGAAAGACGTGGACGGCTATTCCGTCCTGAGCGCAGGCGAACTGATGACGGGCTTGCCCGGTTTCCGCCCGTGCACGCCATACGGCTGCATGAAACTGATCGAAAGCACGGGCGTGGACTTGCGCGGCAAGCACGCCGTCGTCATCGGCCGCAGCAACACCGTCGGCAAGCCGATGGCCCTGCTGCTCTTGCAAGCGAACGCTACCGTCACCATCTGCCATAGTGGGACCCCGGACCTGGGCTTGTACACGCGCCAGGCGGACGTGGTCGTGGCCGCCGTCGGCCGCCGCAACACCCTGACGGCCGACATGGTCAAGCCGGGCGCCATCGTCATCGACGTGGGCATGAACCGCGACGATGAAGGCAAGCTGTGCGGCGACGTGGATTTTGCCGGCGTGAAAGAAGTCGCCTCCCACATCACCCCCGTACCGGGTGGTGTTGGCCCGATGACGATCACTATGTTGCTCATGAACACGGTAGAGGCCGCCGAGCGCATTTAAGAATCACCGGGGCGGCATGACCGCCCTTTTATATATGGATGGAACCGACGATGAATACCAATCCCCTGCTTGATTTTTCCGGCCTGCCACGCTTCGACGCGATCACGCACGAGCATGTCACGCCTGCCATCGATACCCTTTTGGCCCAGGCGCGCGCCACAGTGGCGCAGCTGGAAGCGCCCATGGAAGAAGTGAGCTGGGAAAACTTCGTCGCGCCCCAGGACCAGATCGCCGAAACCCTGGGCCGCGCCTGGAGCATCGTCAACCACTTGAATAGCGTAGTCGATACGCCCGAGCTGCGCGTCGCCTACAATGCGAACCAGCCCAAGGTGACGGAATTCTGGACCGAGCTGGGCCAGAACGAAATCCTGTTTGGCAAATACAAGCAGTTGCAGGCCCGCGCCGATTTCGCCAGCCTGTCGCCGGCGCGCCGGCGCATCGTCGACAATGCCGTGCGCGACTTCCGCCTCGGTGGCGCCGAGTTACCAGAAGATAAGAAAGAGCGCTTTGGCGCCATCCAGGAAGAACATGCGGCCGTCTCGACGCGTTTTTCCGAAAACGTGCTCGATGCCACCAATGACTACAAGTTGCTGGTCGAGAACGAGCTTGAACTGGCCGGCCTGCCCGACGACGTGAAGGCCGCCGCGCGCGCCGCCGCCGAAAAAGCGGGCAAGCACGGCTATGAATTCTCGCTGCACTTCCCGTCGTACTACCCGATCCTGCAATTTGCCGACAATCGCGCGCTGCGCGAGACCATCTACCGCGCCAACGCCACCAAGGCGTCGGACCAGGGCGACGTCTTCAGCAAGAAAGAGGAGTGGGACAACACGCAAAACATCGTCACCTTGTTGCAATTGCGCGACGAAGAGGCAAAACTGCTGGGCTACGCCAATTTCGCCGAAGTGTCGCTCGTCTCCAAAATGGCCACCTCGCCCGCGCAAGTCATCGCTTTCCTGGAAGACCTGGCCAAGCGCGCGCGTCCGTTCGCCGAGAAGGACTTGGCCGAACTGAAACAATTCGCCCGCGAAGAACTGGGCATCGCCGAGCTGCAAGCGTGGGACGTGCCTTACGCTTCCGAAAAGCTGCAGGAACGCCGCTACGCGTTCTCGGCCCAGGAAGTCAAACAGTACTTCCCTGAACACAAGGTGATCGACGGCCTGTTCCGCCAGATCCAGAACCTGTTCACCGTCGACATCAAGCCCGATACGGCGCCCGTCTGGCACCCGGACGTGCGTTTTTACCGCATCGAGCGCGACGGCAAGCTGGTCGGCCAGTTCTACCTGGATCTGTATGCGCGCGCGGGAAAAAGCGGTGGCGCCTGGATGGACGACGCGCGCGGCCGCCGCGCCGACGCGCAACACGTGCAAACGCCGATCGCCTATCTGACCTGCAATTTCACGGAGCCGGCCGTGGTCGACGGCAAGGCTCAGCCTGCCCTGTTCACGCATGATGAAGTCATCACCCTGTTCCACGAATTCGGCCACGGCCTGCACCATATGCTCACCGTCGTCGACGAACTGGGCGTGTCGGGCATCGCCGGCGTCGAATGGGATGCCGTGGAACTGCCGTCGCAATTCATGGAAAACTTCTGCTGGGAATGGGAAGTGCTCGAGCACATGACGGCGCATGCCGTCACGGGCGTGCCGCTGCCGCGCGCGCTGTACGACAAGATGCTGGCGGCCAAGAATTTCCAGTCCGGCTTGCAAACCCTGCGCCAGGTGGAGTTCTCCTTGCTCGACATGCATTTGCACTATGACTACGATGCCAGCACGGGCCAGAGCGTGCAGCAGCTGATTGACGGCGTGCGCGCCAAGTTTTCGCTGCTCATCCCGCCCCCGTTCAACCGCTTCCAGAATGCCTTCGGGCATATCTTCGCCGGCGGCTACGCGGCTGGCTACTACAGCTACAAGTGGGCCGAGGTGCTGTCCGCCGACGCCTATGCGGCGTTTGAAGAAGCCAAGGCGCTGGGACCTTACGCCACCACGGCGGCAGGCAAGCGTTATTTGCAGGAAATCCTGTCTGTCGGCGGCTCGCGCCCCGCGCTGGAATCGTTCACGGCCTTCCGCGGCCGTGAGCCGAGCATCGACGCCCTGCTGCGCCACAGCGGCATGGCAGCCTGAGCCCCGCCATGAGCCGCGTCGATTTTCACAGCAACGTGCCGGACAAGCTGGCGTATGCCTGCCGTCTGGCGCGCAAGGCCTATATGGCCGGCAACAAGGTCGTCGTGCTGGTGTCCGACAGCGCCCAGCTCGACGCATTGAACAGCGCCATGTGGACCATTTCCGCCACGGATTTCCTGCCGCACGTACTGGCCGGCGATCCGCTGGCGGCGCAAACGCCGATCATCCTGACCGATGACGAAGCGGCCGAGCTGCCGCATCACGACATCCTCGTCAACCTGTCGCAGCTGCCGCCCGCCAACTACGCGCAGTTCCAGCGCGTCTTCGAGATCGTTTCCATGGATGAGCAAGATGCGCAGGCGGGCCGCCAGCGCTTCCTGCACTACCGCCAGCAAAACGTGCAGCCGACCCACTTCGTGGCAGGGAAGACATGAGCCAGCAGCCATTCGACCAGGGCATCCCCCTGTTGACGGAGGTGCTGCTGGGGCCGGAAGTGGCCGAGGCCGTCGCGCCAGTTGCGGCGGCGCCTGCCGTCGAAGAAGCGCCGGCAGCGCCGGCGTTGCCGCCAACGGTGGCGCAGCCCGACTGGGACGCCATCGAACAGCGGCTGACGCAGCGCATCCTGCATCAAGTGCAGAGCAAGATCGACCATCTGCTGGAAGAGCGCATCGCCCACGTCCTGCAAACGGCCCTGCAAAACGCCCTGATCGGCATGCGCGGCGCCTTGCGCGAAGACTTGCAGCAGTCGCTGGAGCAGATCGTGGCGCATGCTGTCAGTCATGAACTGGGGCATTTGCACCCAGCTGCGCAAGCCTGAGCATGCTGCGCAATGTCGGGTTACGCGCTGCGCGCTAACCCGACTTACCCTATTCTCCTTCCCAACGCCATTCTTTGGTGCGCTCGCGCCCGCGAAATCGGTGCATCGCGCCTCACTTTGGTGATTGTTGCGAAAAAATGTAAAAAGCCCGAAATGCGGCTTTGCGCCGCCTGTTTTTTGTTGTACCTTTCTTCACACGTACCGCCCCTCGAAGCGGTTTTCACGAGACGCCGCCGTATCTTTATCCATTGGAGAATGTTTATGCTGCTCAAGACCAAAGTCCTTCCTCTCGCCCTAGCCTTCGCTTTTGCCGGCCATGCGGGCGCGCAGGAAATCATCAAGATAGGCCACGTCGCCCCGGTCTCTGGCGCCAGCTCCCACCTGGGCAAGGATAACGAGAACGCGGCCAAGATGGCCATCGAGGACTTGAACGCCAAAGGCTTCAAGATCGACGGCAAGGCCGTGAAATTCGTGCTGGTACCCGAAGATGACGCAGCCGATCCCAAGCAGGGCACGGCCGTCGCGCAAAAGCTGGTCGACGCCAAGGTCAACGGCGTCGTCGGCCACCTGAACTCGGGCACGACGATTCCCGCCTCGCGCATTTACTTCAATGCCGGCATTCCGCAGATTTCACCGGCGGCCACCAACCCGACGTACACCCAGCAAAAATTCAACACGGCTTTCCGCGTCGTCGCCAATGACAACAAGCTGGGCGGCACTCTGGGCGCGTATGCCGTGGGCAAGCTGCAGGCGAAGAAAATCGCCGTCATCGATGACCGCACGGCCTACGGCCAGGGCGTGGCGGAACAGTTCGTCAAAGGCGCCAAGAAGGCGGCGCCAGGCGTGCAAATCGTCGGCAAGGAGTTTACCAATGCCAACGCGACCGACTTCAATGCCATTCTGACCAGCATCAAATCGAAAAATCCCGATCTGGTCTTCTTTGGCGGCATGGATTCCGTGGGCGGCCCCATGCTGCGCCAGATGAAAGCGCTGGGCATCAAGGCCAAGTTCATGGGCGGCGACGGCCTGTGCACGGAACCGCTGGGCAAGCTGGCCGGCGACGCCGTGGGCGAAGACATGGTCACCTGCGCGGAAGCGGGCGGCGTGACGGGCGCGCAGCAAAAAGGCATGGATGATTTCCGCGCCCGCTACAAGCAAAAATACAATATGGAAGTGCAGCTGTACGCGCCGTACGTCTACGACGCCGTGATGACCATGGCCACCGCCATGCAGGATGCGAAGTCGTCGAAACCGTCCGTCTACCTGCCGTTCCTGGCCAAGGTGCAGTACCAAGGCGTGACGGGCCCGATCTCGTTCGATGCCAACGGCGACATCAAGGATGGCGCGCTGACGCTCTTCACGTACCGGGAAGGCAAGAAGACCAAGATGGAAGTGGTCAAATAATAGAACCTACTGCGCGGCGCGATTTACGGCCTGCGATGCTCACTGTGCATTCGCACAGCTCCGCTTCTCAGCCACAACTCACATCCGCTCGCTACAGTTCTTGCTGTCCTGCCACGTAAGCCTGCAAGCCTTCGGCCAGCGCGTCGAAGGTGGCGCGGCAGCGCAGGCTGCCGCGCAAGTCTGCATGCATGGTGACCCACGTTTCCATCGGTAGTGAAAACGCCTGCGGCAACACACGCCGCAGGGCCGGATCGCGCGCCGCCAGCCCCGCCTGGCACACGCCGATGCCGGCACCTGCCCGTATCAGGGCCAGTTGCGCCAGGTCGCTGTCGCTGCGCCAGGCAAAATTTTCCCGCGTAAATCCGTTGAGGGCCGCGCCCGCGTTGCGCACGAAGGGGCTCGCCTCGTCGTAGCCGATGACGGCATGCTGCGCCAGATCGGCCAGTACCAGCGGCGTGCCATGCCGCGCCAGGTAGTCCATGTGCGCGTACAGGCCCAGTGCGATATCGCCCACCTTGCGCGCCACCAGCTGCTCCTGGCGGGGCCGCAGCATGCGCACGGCGATATCCGCCTCGCGGCGCAGCAAATCCTGCACCTTGTTGCTCAATACCAATTCAACGACCAGGTCCGGATGGCGCGCGCGCAAGCTGGCCAGGATGGACGGCAGCACCTCCACGCCCACCACTTCGCTGGCAGCGACGCGCACGACACCGGCCACGCCCTGCCCCTGGCTGCTGGCGGCGCGCTCCATCAGGGCGGCAGTATGTTCCATGGTTTCCGCATGGGGCCGCAGCGCCAGCGCCACTTCCGTGGGGAGCAAGCCCAGCTGGGAGCGCGTGAACAGGGTCGCGCCCAATGCCTGCTCGAGCGCGGCGATATGCCGGCCGACGGTCGGTTGCGTGATGGCCAGCGCGCGGGCCGCGCCGGACAGGGAACCATGCTTGAGCACGGCCAGCAGCGAACGGTAGTATTCCCAGGCAATCGAGGTAGTCATACATAAATGTATAGCCTGTGGTCGATGCTCGTCAATTCCCAATTAGCCTTGCGCGGCAGATACTGGTGTCATCAACCACCCGGAGGACAATATGGACAAAATGGCATTGGTACTGGGCGCCACGGGCGGCATCGGCGGCGAGATGGTGCGCCAGCTTCTGGCGGCGGGCTGGCAGGTACGTGCCTTGACGCGGGGAGCAACGCCATCGCCACGCGACGACGGCATTGAATGGCTGCGCGGCGATGCGCTGTCGCGCGCGGACGTGCTGGCGGCCGCCAAAGGCTGCGCCGTCATCGTGCACGCTGTCAACCCGCCCGGCTACCGGAACTGGGGCCAGCTGGTGCTGCCCATGCTCGACAACACGATTTCTGCGGCGATTGCCGAAAACGCCACCATCGTGCTGCCTGGCACCGTGTACAACTTCGGCCCCGACGCCTTCCCGGTGCTGGCGGAAGACGCGCCGCAACGTCCGCAAACGCGCAAGGGCGCCATCCGCGTGGAACTGGAAGCACGGCTGGAATGGGCCGCCACGCAGGGCGCCAAGGTCATCATCGTGCGCGCGGGCGACTTCTTCGGCCCCCGCGCTGGTAACAACTGGTTTTCGCAGGGCCTAGTCAAACCGGGCCAGCGCGTGCGCAGCGTGCTGTCTCCGGGAGCGCCCGGCGTGGGCCACCAGTGGTCCTACCTGCCCGACGTGGCGCGCACGATGGTGCAATTGCTGGCCATGCGCGCCACCTTGCCCGCGTTCTCCCGCTTTCACATGGCCGGTCACTGGGACCACGACGGCCGGCAAATGACGGGGGCGATTGCCCGCGTGGTGGAACAATCGACGGGAACTGCGCCCGCCATCGGGCGTTTTCCGTGGTGGCTGGTGGCGCTGGCGTCGCCGTTCGTGGCGACCTTGCGTGAAATGCGCGAAATGCGCCATCTGTGGCAAACTCCTTTGTGCATGGAGAATGCGCGGCTGCTGGCCGTGCTGGGCCGGGAGCCGCATACGCCGCTCGAGGAAGCGGTGCGGGCGACATTGGAAGGCATGGGGAATCTGCAAAAGGCGGCGGGCAAAAAAAACGCGCCGGGATTGCCGGCGCGCTAATTGCAGGTACTGCGGCACAGATTATTTCTGTGCCAGTACCCATTTAACCAGGGTGTGGGCTTCAGCATCGCTCACTTGCGGGTTCGCTGGCATCGGGATCGCGCCCCAAGTGCCGGAGCCGCCCTTCATGACTTTCGCCACGAGCTTGTTTTCAGCGTCTTTCTGGCCAGCGTACTTGGCAGCCACGTCCTTGAACGCAGGGCCCACCAGTTTCGTGCTCACCGCATGGCAAGCCATGCAGTTTTTTGCTTTCGCCAGATCCGGATTGGCCAACGCTGCTTGCGATGCCAGAGCCGATACGGTCAATACACTCACCAACATAAAACGTTTCATTGTCTTTTCTCCAAAGTTACTTCCTGCGGCATTTTACTGTGTTTCCGCAGATGCACCACGAGCCCAGATCAAGCGTTTCAATGTAGTAACGCAGTGTAGTAGCGATTAGGCATTCATATTCTGCCCCATCTGCGCGTCCATGACCATGTTGTTTGTAAGGCGATGTAACGACAAGCGGCCCCGCGCAGTGGATCGGGGCCGCTTGTCTTACCTGCGCAACAGATCAGCGCTTCTTCAACTGCGACAGGTCGCGCACGGCGCCCCGGTCGGCCGACGTCGTCAGCGCCGCATACGCTTGCAGCGCCTGCGAGACATAGCGGTCGCGGTTGACGGGCAGCCAGGCCGCGTCGCCCTTCGCTTCCATGGCGGCGCGGCGCGCGGCCAGTTCCGCGTCCGTCACGCGCAGCTTGATGGTGCGCTCGGGGATGTCGATGTCGATGAAGTCGCCCTCTTCCACCAGACCGATGGCGCCGCCTTCGGCCGCTTCCGGCGAGGCGTGGCCGATCACCAGGCCGGAGGAACCGCCCGAGAAGCGCCCGTCCGTGAACAGCGCGCACGCCTTGCCCAGGCCCTTCGACTTGATGTACGAGGTCGGGTACAGCATTTCCTGCATGCCGGGACCGCCTTTCGGGCCTTCGTAGCGGATGATGACGACGTCGCCTTCATGCACGGTATCGGCCAAAATCGCTTCCACAGCGGAATCCTGGCTTTCGAACACGCGCGCCTTGCCAGAGAATTTCAAGATGCTTTCATCGACGCCTGCCGTCTTGACGATGCAGCCCTTTTCAGCCAGGTTGCCATACAAGACGGCGAGGCCGCCATCCTGCGAGTAGGCGTGGGCCTTGTCGCGGATGCAGCCCGTGCTGCGGTCCGTGTCGACTGCCGCAAAACGCTCCGACTGCGAGAACGCCGTCTGTGTCGGCACGCCGCCCGGCGCGGCGCGGAACAATTCATGCACGGCCGGATCGTCCGTGCACTTGATGTCGTTTTGCGCGATGGCGTCGGCCAGGGTCGGCGCGTGAATCGTTGGCAAAGTCGTGTTGAGCAGGCCGGCGCGCGCCAGTTCGCCCAAAATCCCCACGATGCCGCCCGCGCGGTGCACGTCTTCGATATGGTATTTGTCCGTCATCGGCGCGACCTTGCACAGGCACGGCACCTTGCGCGAGATGCGGTCGATGTCGGCCATCGTGAATTCCACTTCCGCCTCGTGCGCGGCGGCCAGCAAGTGCAGCACGGTGTTGGTCGAGCCGCCCATGGAGACGTCGAGCGCCATGGCGTTTTCAAACGCGGCCTTGGTGGCGATCGAGCGTGGCAGCACCGAGTAGTCATCCTGCTCGTAGTGGCGCTTGGCCAGTTCGACGATCAGACGGCCCGCGCGCAGGAACAGCTGCTGGCGGTCCGAGTGCGTGGCCAGAATCGTGCCGTTACCGGGCAGGGCCAGGCCCAGCGCCTCGGTCAGGCAGTTCATCGAGTTGGCTGTAAACATGCCGGAGCAGGAACCGCAGGTCGGACAGGCCGAGCGTTCGATTTCCGCCACGTCGGCGTCGGACACGGTGCTGTCGCCCGCCTTGATCATGGCGTCGACCAGGTCCAGCTTGATGATCTTCTGGCTGCCGTTGACGACCTTGACGACCTTGCCCGCTTCCATCGGGCCGCCCGAGATGAAGACGACGGGGATGTTGATGCGCATGGCGGCCATCAGCATGCCCGGCGTGATCTTGTCGCAGTTCGAGATGCAGACCATGGCGTCGGCGCAGTGGGCGTTGACCATGTATTCGACGGAGTCGGCGATCAGGTCGCGCGACGGCAGCGAATACAGCATGCCGCCGTGGCCCATGGCGATGCCGTCATCGACGGCGATGGTGTTGAATTCCTTGGCCACGCCGCCGGCCTTTTCGATTTCGCGCGCCACCATCTGGCCCAGGTCCTTCAGGTGCACGTGGCCGGGCACGAACTGGGTGAACGAGTTGACGACGGCGATGATCGGCTTGTCGAAGTCGCCGTCCTTCATGCCGGTGGCGCGCCACAGGGCGCGGGCGCCAGCCATGTTGCGGCCGTGGGTGGTGGTACGGGAGCGGTATTGCGGCATGATGGGGTCCTTCCGAGAAATGAATAATGCCTGACTGCGCGGATTTTCAACAAAACCCTGCATGCAGTGGGGGTACGCCAGATTGCCTTGCGCGCGCCCCACTGTCAAATATATGATGCACGTGTCTGTGAGTCGTTTTACATATCACAGCAATCAATCCGCATGGAAACACATATGAACCTCGAACTGCGCCAGCTGCGCTACTTTGTCACCGTCGCCGAGGAATTGCACTTCGGCCGCGCCGCCGCGCGCCTGCACATGACGCAGCCGCCCCTGTCGCAAACCATCATGGCGCTGGAAGAATTGCTGGGCGCGCCGCTCTTCGTGCGCACGCGGCGCGAAGTGCAGCTGACGCCGGCCGGCACGGCCCTGCTGCCCGAGGCGCGCCGGCTGCTGGCGCAGGCGCAGGACTTGCCCGCGCTGGTGCAGCGGGCCGCGCAGGGCGAGGCGGGACGGCTGAGCCTAGCCTTTGTCTCGTCGGCCGACTACAGCGTGCTGCCGCCCCTGCTGCGCACGTACCGGACGGCCTATCCGCAAGTGCAAATCCAGCTACAGGAAGCCACCTCCGACCTGCAGCTCGACGAACTACTGGCCGGGCGCACGGATGCGGGCCTGTTGATCCCGCCCCTGCCCGAAAAAGCAAAAGGGGAACTCGATTACCTGCCCGTGCTGGCCGAACCGCTGGTGCTGGCCGCGCCGTCCGGCCTCGACATATTAAATACGCCGGGCCCCGTGCGCCTGCGCGACGTACCGCCCCTGCCCCTGATCATTTTCCCGCGCGCGATATCGCCCGCCCTGCACGACGCGATCCTGGGCGTCTTCCGCGCGGCAGGCATTACGCCGCAGATCGGCCAGGAAGCGATCCAGATGCAAACCATCGTCAGCTTGGTCTCGGCTGGCATGGGCATCGCGCTTGTGCCACAATCGGTATCGAATCTGATGCGCCCGGGCGTAGAATACAGGCCGCTGCAGGACGCCACGCCGCTGGTGGAAACGGGCCTGGCCTGGCGCCGCGACAATCCGTCCGCCGTGCTGCAAGGTTTCCTGGCGCTGCTGCGCAAGCAGATCGGCGCAGCCGCCGATTAAAATTAAGTGGCCGCTAAGACAAAAAACGGCCAGCGCCCCCATACTACGCAACCTTGGCTTTAAACAAAGAAAGAAACCCCATGCTGATACACCCGATGCCCGACCCGATAGCCATCCAGATCGGCCCGCTCGCCGTGCACTGGTACGGCCTGATGTATGTGCTGGCCTTTGCCCTGTTCATTATCCTGGGCAGAGTGCGCATCAAGCAGCCGCACATCGCCGTGCTGGGCTGGAAGAAGGAAGACCTCGATGACATGCTGTTCTACGGCATGCTGGGCGTGGTGATCGGCGGGCGCCTGGGCGAAGTGCTGTTCTACCGTCCCGAATATTTCATGCACAACCCGCTCGAGATCTTCATGATCTGGCATGGCGGCATGTCCTTCCATGGCGGCTTCCTCGGCGTCATCCTGGCCATGTATCTGTGGGGCCGCAAGGCGGGCCGCAACCTGTTCGACGTGCTCGACTTCATCGCCCCGCTGGTGCCGCTCGGCTATGCGGCCGGCCGTCTGGGCAACTTCATCAATGCCGAACTGCCGGGCCGCATCGCGCCGGAAACCCTGCCGTGGGCCATGCAGTGGCCAGGCATTCCGTATCCCGTGCACCCGTCGCCGCTCTACCAGATGCTGGTCGACGGCATCCTCGTCTTCATCATCCTGTGGCTGTTTGCGCGCAAGCAGCGCCCGCGCATGGCCGTGGGCGCCATGTTTACCCTGCTGTACGGCTGCGCGCGCTTCTTCACCGAATACTTCCGCACGCCGGACTGGGAAGTCGTGTGGCTGGGCGTGCCGATCACGTCGGGCCAGATGCTGTCCCTGCCGATGATCGTCGGCGCCATCGCCCTGCTGGTGTGGGCGTATAAAAGCCAGGTAATGGGCACGCCGCCCACCAAGGCGCGTCCGGCAAACACGTAAAAACACTGCTCCCCCGGTGGCGCGCCAGCCAGGCGCGCCACCATCTCCTTCCGCAACATTTCCCTCAACACAATTAAATTTCCTCGTGGAATAGACTTGCCGTTGACATCTCGGTATCATCGTTTTCACGGGCCGCCATACCGGCGGCACGCCACGACGCCACCGGGGAGTGCCTTGCCATGCCGCCTGCAGGGCGAAAGCTGACATGCTCGATTGCGCTGGCCGCCTGCTATGTGCTGGCCCAGCTGGCCTTGATGGCCTGGGCAGGCACGCGCGCCCCGTACGTCAGCTATGCATTCAGTATTGTCTCGCCCCTGCTGGCGCTGGCCGCCTGTTGCCGCTGCGCCTACGTCAGCGCGGCAGGCGCCGCCAGGACAGGCTGGGCCCTGTTCGCCGTGGCCATGCTGTTCTGGAGCACGGGCATGATATTGTCGGCCTGGCAGGATCTGAGCGGACAAGTGGCATCCGACGCCACGTATTTTTCCGATTTCGCCTATTTCATGTATGGCGCGCCCCTGCTGCTGGCCATGTCGTCCGTAACGCACCACCATCCCTCGCGCACGCTGCAATGGCTCGATGCCGTGCAGGTGCTGCTGGCGGCCTACCTGGCTTATACGGCCATCTTTTCCGTGTCGCCATTCGACCAGCGCTCGATCGCGCCGATTCCCGCCAGCCTGCTGGTGCTGACCTACAACGTGGAAAACCTGGTCCTGGCCTGCTGCGCTTCGCTGCGCCTGCTGGCGCACCGCCGCGATGGCGGGCAAGGCCGCTTTTACCTGTTGCTGACGGTGTTTTTATGGTGCTATGCGGGCTGCGCGGCCGCGTATAACTATCTGACCTTGCATGGCGTGACGCAAGCGTGGAGCGAAGTGCTGCCGAGCCTGCCGTTCCTGCTGCTGGTGCTGCTGGCCACGCGCGTCACGGCGGCGCAGTCTGCGGCCGAAAGTACGCAGGCGCAGCAGACGCCGCAAAAGCTGACGCTGCTGATCGACAATTTCAGTCCCATCTTCTTTACGGCCGCCTTGCTGGGCCTGGGCTTTGCCGTCATGCGCGCGCATTTCTACCTGGCGGCGGCGTCGCTGTTCGTCGCGCTGCTGGTCCACGCGCTGCGCTCGGCCACTTTGCAAAGCCGCTACATGCAAAGCGAACTGGCCTTGCGCGCCGCGCATGACAAGCTGGAAAAGCTGTCGCTGACGGATGGCCTGACGGGCATCGCCAACCGGCGCTGCTTCGACCAGACCTTGCAGCTGGAGTGGCAGCGCACCGCGCGCAACCATCAACCGCTGGCCCTGCTGATCATCGATATCGATTTTTTCAAGAGCCTCAACGATACCTTCGGCCACCCGTATGGCGACGCCTGCCTGGTGCGGATCGCGGCCGCCCTGCATTCCGCGCTGCCCCGCGCCAGCGACCTGGCGGCCCGCTTCGGCGGCGAGGAGTTTGCCGCCATCCTGCCCGCCACCGATGGCGACGGCGCGCTGGCCGTGGCGCACAAGATGCAGGAAGCGATCGCCGCTGCCGCCATCGTCCACGCGCCGTCGCGCGGCGGCCTGGTGACGGCCAGCATCGGCCTGGCCTTGAATGACGCAGGACAGACGCCGGAACAATTGCTGGCCGCCGCCGACCAGGCCCTGTACCGGGCCAAGCAGAATGGCCGCAACCGGGTCGAAAGCTAGCCTTTCAGCTTATTGGTAATCACTTTCCATTGCGCCGGCGTCACGGGCGTGATCGACAGCCGGCTGCCTTTCTTAAGCAGCAGCATGTCTTCCAGTTCCGGCATCTGGCGCATCTCGGACAGGGGCAGCAGCGCCGTCTTCTTTACGCCGCGCACGTCGACGCTGATCCAGCGCGGCTGCTCCGACGTGGCCTTGGCATCGAAATATTTGCCACCCTCTTCAAACTGGCTGTGATCGGGATACGCGCCGCTGGCCACTTCGGCCACGCCCGCCACGCCCGGCTGCGGGCAGCTCGAGTGATAGAACAGCACGCCATCGCCCGGCTGCATGCCATCACGCATGAAGTTGCGCGCCTGGTAGTTGCGCACGCCAAACCACGGCATGGTGTGCTGGGGCGCGGCCATCAGGTCGTCGATGCTCACTTCATCGGGTTCGGATTTCATCAGCCAGTATTGTTTCATGCAGACTCCGTATCAAAGCGACAGGCGTAAAAAAACGGTTGCGCATCAATGCTGCAACCGTTTTCAGTTGTACTACCAAGTTACTGCGAATTGGGCCCCGCCTGTGCCGCTATGCCGGCATCCCGAACCAAACGGTTCAAGGTGGTCACGTTAGTTCAATTTCGGGTTCGTCGAACGAGCGACGCTCACTCCCATCAAACAAAATTCGCAACCGATGCGCATAAATGGTTCAAGGAATATATGACAATCGCGAACACCGCAGGGTAGACCCAAGTTTACTCCTTTGATCGCGCATCGCAAAGACAAATCGTCGCGTGCACGCTTAAAAAAGGTTTTCCTGGGGCGTCAAAGCGCTATCGAGGACAGTATGCATGGCCGAGATTTTCTGCTTCACTTCCAGAATCGTCAATTCCGACAGCGGACCTTGCGGCGACTTCACGGAGAGGAATTCCGCGGCCACGCCCAGGGCGGCCAGCACGGCGATGCGGTCGTTGCCCTTGACCTTGCCCGCGTCGCGGATGGCTTTCATTTTGCTATCGAGATAGATCGCCGCTTCGCGCAGCGCACGCTCTTCGCCGTCGCGGCACACCATGCTGTAGGACTGGCCCATGATATTGACATCGACACGCGGCATCACGCTTCCTTCTCGTTCTCGGCAATATAGGCGCCCGCTTCCGAAGCGGCTTGCTCCAGGCCGGCTTGCACCAGTTCGGGAATTTTTTCCAGCAACGCTTCGACCCGCTCCTGCGCCTCGCGCATGCGCTGCACGTACAGGGCGTTCTCGGCGGCCAGCGCGGCATTGTCCTTGCGCAGTTGCGCGTTTTCACGGCGCAGCGCATGGGTCATTTCGGCCAGCAGGCCTATTTTGTCGGATAATTCGTTGAATTCGGAAATCATCCCGCCACTATAGGGCGGACGCTCCATGGGCGTCAATCGAATCACGCCGCTGTCACACATATTTACATCAATGCAGGTCAGTTGCCGTGAAATACACGCTTTTTCCGGCGCTTTTCGCCAAGTGCGCGCATCTGCCAGCGCCGCGATGGCAGCGTTTTACTCGTCGACGTAATCGGGTTCGATATCGAGTCCGCCATAGCGGTTTTCGCAAGAGCGGCGCGTCAGCGTCTGTTGTCCACCCTTGCCGTCAAGCACCATTGTCAAATCGCGGCAAGTACGACCGTAGCTGCCAGGTTTGCCGTCCGTCAGCGAGGGCGTCAGGCGCACCGCCAGCGGTACCGCATTGCCCAGTCCCTTGTTGCTCCACTGGCGCGTCTTGCCATCCTCTTCATCTTTCAAGGTGCGCACGGCGGCCGTCAACAGGGCTTGCTTTTCCTTGGCATTCAGCTTGGCGATGGTGACGTCGGACAGGAAAGGCGGATACACGACGGGCGCCGGATCCTTGCCCTGCACATCCCAGCGGCCGCTGCTCTGCGAACAGGTACGGCGGCTCAGGTCCTGCGACTTGTCACCGGCCGTGACGACGAATTTCAGGTCGCGGCACACGTGCGCCTTCAGGCTGTGTTCCGTCATGCCCGAGTTGCTGAAGTTATACGTGACTTTGACCAGCACGCCGCGGTCGCCGCCGTTGTCCCACACATGCGCTTCCTGGTCATCGTCGTCCTTGTTCAGATCGTTGAGCAGGTCGTTCAGCAGCATTTCCTTTTCCTGCGGCGTCAAGGCGGCCACGGTGATTTCGTCGACGATGGTGGGCGTTTGCGCGGCGGCATTGCCCAGGCAGGCCAGGCCGATGAAGGTGGCGCCCAGCAGGCGCAGGGTGGAACGGGAAGTGGTCAATGGCATGGTGTGCTTTCTCGTGCAGGTGGTGATATTGATATGCAATTACAATCATCTTATCAAAGTCCATAGCAAAACTGTGTTTCCTGTGCGTACAGGAACGCCGTTCGTCTGACGGGCATGCTAGAGTCGCGCCTGTTGCTGACGCCCGGGAACGAGGCTTGCGTTTGCGCAAACCCTGCGTAAATGCAGGCTGCGCAGAACGCCTAAGCTTCTCTTCCCGGAGAATAAGCCCTTGAATAAGCCCCCTACCGTCCCTATAATTAGCACTCGTTAGTAGAGAGTGCTAACAAACTCTTTCGTAGCAATCCTCAGGACATGATGGTGTCTGCCGGGCAACAGCAGGGAACGCTACGCGGCGGGCGACGCCGCGATGCCACCACTGCCTAGCTGGCACGCACACGATGACATGGGGTTTGCTTGACCGTTGCGGGCTGCTTTCAACGGCGGTCACTGAAAGCAGGTCTGGCGCTGTGCCAGGCATGTATTCATTTAGCAACACCTATCCATTGAACTTTAAGGAGTTTTGTATGAATCTGCGCCCATTGAACGATCGCGTCATCGTCAAACGCCTCGACCAGGAAACCAAAACTGCGTCCGGCCTCATCATTCCTGATGCAGCTGCTGAAAAACCGGATCAAGGCGAAGTCCTTGCCGTAGGCAATGGCAAGATTCTCGACGACGGCAAAGTCCGTCCTCTGGATGTCAAAGTGGGCGACCGCGTCCTGTTCGGCAAATACGCTGGCCAAACCGTCAAAGTTGACGGCGATGAGCTGCTGGTCATGCGCGAAGAAGACATCATGGCGATCGTCGTCAAGTAATTGTTTCCACGTTGTAGACAGATACATCCCGAAACTCAGGAGAATTGAACATGGCAGCTAAAGAAGTAGTATTCGGCGACGCAGCGCGCGCCAAGATGGTCGAAGGCGTCAATATCCTCGCCAACGCAGTCAAAGTCACCTTGGGCCCGAAAGGCCGCAACGTCGTTCTGGAGCGCTCGTTCGGCGCCCCTACCGTCACCAAGGATGGTGTGTCGGTAGCGAAAGAAGTTGAACTCAAAGACAAGCTCATGAACATGGGCGCGCAAATGGTCAAGGAAGTTGCTTCCCGCACCAGCGACAACGCCGGCGACGGCACCACCACCGCAACCGTGCTGGCACAAGCCATCGTGCGCGAAGGCATGAAGTTCGTTGCCGCCGGCATGAACCCGATGGACCTGAAGCGCGGTATCGACAAGGCAGTTGCTGCCACCGTCGAAGAACTGGCGAAAATCGCCCGTCCTTGCACCACGACCAAGGAAATCGCCCAGGTTGGCGCGATCTCGGCGAACTCGGACTACTCGATCGGCGAGCGTATCGCTGAAGCGATGGAAAAAGTCGGTAAAGAAGGCGTCATCACCGTGGAAGACGGCAAGTCGCTGAACGACGAGCTGGACATCGTTGAAGGCATGCAGTTCGACCGCGGCTACCTGTCGCCATACTTCATCAACAACCCAGAGAAACAAGTTGCCGTACTGGACAGCCCATTCGTCCTGCTGTGCGACAAGAAAATCTCGAACATCCGTGACCTGCTGCCGGTACTGGAACAAGTCGCAAAAGCTGGCCGTCCGCTGCTGATCATCGCAGAAGACATCGAAGGCGAAGCGCTGGCGACCCTGGTTGTGAACAACATCCGCGGCATCCTGAAAACTTGCGCAGTGAAAGCACCTGGCTTCGGCGACCGCCGCAAAGCCATGCTGGAAGACATCGCTGTCCTGACCGGCGGCCAAGTGATCGCTGAAGAAGTCGGCCTGACCCTGGAAAAAGTGACCCTGGCCGAACTGGGTCAAGCGAAACGCATCGAAGTGGGCAAAGAAAACACCATCGTCATCGATGGCGCCGGCGAAGCTGCCTCGATCGAAGCACGCGTGAAACAAGTGCGTGTACAGATCGAAGAAGCGACCTCGGACTACGACCGTGAAAAACTGCAAGAGCGCGTCGCCAAACTGGCTGGCGGCGTTGCCGTGATCAAGGTTGGCGCAGCCACCGAAGTCGAAATGAAAGAGAAAAAAGCACGCGTTGAAGATGCACTGCACGCTACCCGCGCTGCCGTGGAAGAAGGCATCGTGCCTGGCGGCGGCGTAGCCCTGCTGCGCGCACGCGCCAACATCACGGTCAAGGGCGACAATCCTGATCAAGACGCTGGTATCAAGATCGTCCTGCGTGCAATGGAAGAGCCACTGCGCATGATCGTGCAAAACGCTGGCGAAGAAGCTTCGGTCGTCGTGGCAGCCGTACTGGCTGGCACGGGCAACTACGGCTACAACGCTGCCAACGGCACGTATGGCGACATGGTTGAAATGGGCGTTCTGGACCCGGCCAAAGTGACCCGTTCGGCGCTGCAAAACGCCGCTTCGATCGCTTCGCTGATGCTGACGACCGACTGCATGGTCTGCGAAATCGCTGACGACAAAGCAGCCGGCGGCATGGGCGGCGGCATGGGTGGTATGGGCGGCATGGGCGGCATGGACGGCATGATGTAATGGCCGGCGTCCCCGCGCGCAGGCGACGGCGCGCGGGGATGCATCGCCGGGCCAGGACAGGCAGACCAAAAGCTGTTTATCCCAGCCCGGCAGCCCCGAAAAGCTATCTTCTACGGAAGGTAGCTTTTTTTTCGCCTGGCGCTTGTCGCCGCTGCCGCGAACACGCCCTCAGTTCTGGCTCAGGCTTTCCGGATACACGACGGCCGATGCATAATCGATGCGCTTCTCCGTATCATCGGGCGGCAGGCCGTTCGCGGCATATTTGATGTCGGCAGCCAGCAACGTCATGCTATGCCGCCCGAATGCCCCGACATCGACGTCGGGAAAAGTCATGCGGATGTCGCGCCGGAAATCGCGCGCGTGATTGAATCTGGTCGATATCTTGCGCACAAACGACAGCGCCTCGCCGTCCAGATACACACGGGAGATGTTCGGGTCCTTCGTCACCACGTAGTTGCGCCAATGCAAGAAGAACCAGCCGGTTGCCGGGCTGGGGTCAAAGGCAACCGTCGCGCGCACATCGCACGCCTTGCTGCTATACGCCAGATGTTGCGCCAAGCCCCCTCCCAGCGAATGACCGACCAGGTCGATGGGCGCCTGCACGCCCTCGTCCCGGCCCATGGCTGCCTTGCAGACAGCCGAGGAAGTCGTCTTCGGCAACACGCGCACCAGCGCTTCGATCAGACGCCCCCCTTCTGTCCGGGCCTCGCTAAACTGGGGATTGGCGCCTACGCCAAAATCGACGTTGCTGAAGTTGGCGATCCAGTCGCTGCGCCACTCATACGTGGTATTTTCCGTACCGCGAAAGGCCAGTACCGCCTCCAGCGGGCGGCCCGCCGCATCCAGCCTGATGTAGGTCTCATATTGCAAGCCCTTGGCGCCACGGCAAGGTTGCAGCGGGCCGCCCTGTCCCGCCGCCGGCTGCATGCCCAGTTGCTTGACAAGTTGCTGATTCAGCCGGAACCAGCCATCGGGCAAGCCGCTGCGCAAGGGAGGCGCGTCCGTGGCGGTAACATAATCGCAGGCGCGCTCCTGGCGCTCCGACACGGCAAGATCGCGCCGGTAAACGGCTTCGGCCATGTCGGCATGCGGTGATAGCTGGCGCAGCATGACAAGCGCCTCACCGGCCGGCAGGGTCTTTTCCACAGCGCCGGCAGCGGTGTGCGCCGATTCATGAATCGTTGGAAACTGCTTGCCCGTGCTCGCGCACGCGGCCAGAAAGCATGACGCGGCGAGCAGCGCCGTGCGTTTGATCATGTTCATCGTTTCTCCGTGGACGTTGATGCGCTGAGCCCAAAGCCGGACATTCCGTGCCTCGCCAGCGCGACAGGCAGCCTGCAGCATGGCTTCCTGCACCAAAGTTAGCACATAAGCAATTTCACACAAGTATTTATTGATTCATTTTGGAAATTTGACGGACCTATACCGTTTTAACAACACCGAAAGGCAAACCGATAGAAAGACGGAACAACCGGCTCTGGATGCGGCATCGACAGCGTGAACGGCCGGCTGGCTGCCCCCTGCGATTGCCGGCCTGTGCGTTTTGCTTTAGCATGGCCGCCATCGTCGTTCTTTCTCATCCCACCATCATGCCGCCACGCGCCTCTTCTTCCAAAACCACCATCATCGCCGGCATCCTGGCCGGCTTGCTGGCCGCCGGGCTCGGCGCTTTCTACCTGCACCAGCAATCCGCGCCGCATGGTGACCATGCCCCTGCCGCGAGCAGCCAGACGACGGCGCAAGAGCAGAACGCGCGCGCCGTCGATGCCTTGCTGGCTTTGCCGGAAATCAAGGCCTGGTCGGCGCATATCGAAAAGGCCTCGGGCGGCCGCGCACACGGCGCCGTGATGGAAACATCGCCCGAGACGCGCCTCGTCGATGGCGTCGCCTGCTATCAGCTGAGCTTTTTCGAAAGCACGCCCGATGCGGCGCACCGCTGGGAAAGTTTCGTCGTCACGCCCGACGGCAAGCGCATCCTCGTCGACGACATCGCCAGCGGCGACCTGATCACCCTGGAACAATGGCGCAAGGACAACGCGCCCATGCAGCGCATCGCGACGCAGTAACGCTCCACGCGGGCGTCCCCTGCGGCGGGACGCTGGCGTTGCAGCGCAAGCTTTACTTTCTGGTATCGAAGCCCGATACTCGGCCACATGCCCGCCATCACTGTCCGCTCCCTCACGCCAGACGACGCCAGCGCCTACCGCGCGCTGCGCCTGGCCGGCATCGCCGAACTGCCAGCCGCCTTCTGCACCACGCATGCGGCGGAAAGCGGCTTGCCCTTGGCACAGATAGCCGAGCGCTTGCGCGCCACATCGTACCAAATAATATTTGGCGCTTTCGACAAGGAACAATTGATCGGCATTGCCGGCCTGCGCCGCGAACCGATTGCCGTCGTGCATGACAAGACCAGCCTGTGGAACGTATACGTGACACCGCAGGCACGCGGCTGCGGTGCGGGACGGCAACTGGTGCAGGCGGCCATTGCACACGCCTGCAGCGTGCCCGAACTGGCCCGCGTGCGCCTGGCCGTGGCACAGGACAACGACGCGGCATTGACCCTGTACCTGGCCTGCGGTTTTACCCTGGAGGACTGTCCCGCATCGGATGGCATGCTGCAAATGCAACTGTTGCTGCCCCGCCCTGCCCGTGCAAGTGCCGAAAGTAATGTCTTTATGAAAATCAATACCTTACAAATCCCTGCGAAATAACGGACAGGCCGTTTTTTCTGTTGCAAGCAAACGCGGCAGGCCTTAGCATCGCGGCTTACAAAAAAAACTTGGGGAGAGCCAATGTCATCGGCCGAGACACAAACCGCCACGGGCAAAATGCCCCGGCAAATACCGTACATCATCGCCAACGAAGGCTGCGAACGCTTCAGCTTTTACGGCATGCGCAATATCCTGACGCCATTCCTCATCAGCACCTTGCTGCTGATGATCCCGATCGACCAGCGCACGGGCGAAGCCAAGCACGTGTTCCACACCTTCGTCATCGGCGTGTACTTCTTCCCGCTGCTGGGCGGCTGGCTGGCCGACCGCTTCTTCGGCAAGTACAACACCATCTTCTGGCTCAGCCTCGTGTATTGCGCCGGCCATGCCTGTCTGGCCCTGTTTGAAAACAGCGTCAACGGCTTCTATTTCGGCCTGTTCCTGATCGCCTTCGGTTCCGGCGGCATCAAGCCGCTCGTGGCCTCGTTTGTCGGCGACCAGTTCGACCAGACCAACAAGCACAAAGCCAAGCTGGTCTTCGACCTGTTCTACTGGATCATCAACTTCGGCTCCTTCTTCGCGTCGCTGCTGATGCCGATGTTCCTGCGCGACTACGGCCCCTCGATCGCTTTCGGCATTCCCGGCCTGATGATGCTGGCCGCCACCATCGTCTTCTGGATGGGCGCCAAGAAATACGTGCATGTGCCGCCAGCGCCGCCGAACCCCGATTCGTTCACCCGCGTGGCCCGCACGGCCCTGCTGGCGCGTGTCGACGGCGGCTCGCGTCCCGGCCTGTACGTGGCCTACGTCGGCGTGATCGGCGCCCTGTATGCGTTCTACAGCATTCCTGAATGGGGCTTCGTGATTTCCGCGTGTACCGCGCTGGTATTGCTGCTGGCCTTCGGCAGCATCGGCACGGCCATGCAGCTGGAACGCGCACGCGGCATCCACCCTGACGAAGCCGTCGAAGGCGTGCGCGCCGTGCTGCGCATCCTCGTCATCTTCGCCCTCGTCACGCCGTTCTTCTCGCTGTTCGACCAGAAGGCCTCGACGTGGATCGTGCAAGCGAACACCATGGAAAAACCAAGCTGGTTCCTGCCGGCGCAGATGCAGGCGCTGAACCCGATGCTGGTGATGCTCCTGATCCCGTTCAACAACCTGGTGCTGTACCCGATGCTGAACCGCTTCGGCTGGGAAGCGACGGCCCTGCGCCGCATGACGGCCGGTATCGGCTTTTCCTCGCTGGCGTGGATCGTCATTGGCCTCTTGCAGCTGGCCCTCGACAGCGGCAGCGCCGTCTCCATCATGTGGCAAATCCTGCCGTACGCGCTGCTGACGTTCGGCGAAGTGCTGGTCTCTGCGACGGGGCTGGAGTTTGCCTACAGCCAGGCGCCCGTCTCGATGAAGGGCGCCATCATGAGCTTCTGGAATCTGTCGACGACGGTGGGCAACCTGTGGGTGCTGATCGTCAACCGCAGCGTCATGAACGAAGGCGTGATCGGCAAGATCGCCGAAAGCGGCATCAGCGTGACGGCCTTCCAGATGTTCTTCTTCGCCGCCTTCGCCGCCGTGGCCATGCTGGCCTTCGGACTGTATGCGAAGCGCTACAAGATGGTGGACAACTACCGCCAGGCGGTGGTGCCGGGCAAGGCGTAATCATACAAGTAGGTCGGATTAGCCCGAAGGGCGTAATCCGACAACGCTGCTGACAATGTCGTCGGATTACGCGTGGCGATGCCACGCTAATCCGCCCTACGCATCCTTCTTTTTTACGTCGTCACCGTGGGCGCGTCGCGCTCCGTGCGCTCGCGGATCTGCGCGACCTGCTGCGCCACCGCGATCAGCCCCGCCAGCGCTTCCTGGGTCGGGATGGCGTGCCGGGCCGGATCGGCTTCGTAGCGCTCCAGGTACAAACGCAGGGTAGCGCCTTCGGTGCCCGTGCCGGACAGGCGCAGCACGATGCGCGCGCCGTCCGCCATGATGATGCGGATGCCCTGCTGCGTGGCCACGGAGCCGTCGACGGGGTCCGTGTAGCTGAAGTCGTCGGCCAGCGCCACTGTGTAGCCATTGACTACCTGGCCCGGCAAGGCGGCCAGCTGGCCGCGCACGGCGTCCATCAGCTGCGCCGCAGCGGCGCTGTCGATGTCTTCGTAGTCGTGGCGCGAATAGTAATTGCGGCCATACGTGGCCCAGTGCGCGCGCACGATGTCTTCCACCGATTGCTTTTTCTCTGCCAGCAGGTTAAGCCAGAACAGCACGGCCCACAGGCCATCCTTTTCCCGCACGTGGTTCGAGCCCGTGCCGTAGCTTTCTTCGCCGCACAGTGTGGCCATGCCGGCGTCGAGCAGGGTGCCGAAGAATTTCCAGCCCGTCGGCGTCTCGTAGCAGGGAATGCCCAGCGCGGCGGCGACCCGGTCGGCCGCGCCCGACGTCGGCATGGAGCGGGCGATGCCGGACAAGCCGGCGCGGTAGCCGGGCGCCACGCTGGCGTTGGCGGCCAGGATGGCCAGGCTGTCCGAGGGCGTCACGTCGAAGCGCCGGCCGACGATCATGTTGCGGTCGCCGTCGCCATCGGAGGCGGCGCCGAAGTCCGGCGCATCGGCGCCGGCCATGATGGCGATCAGCTGCTGCGCGTTGACGGGATTCGGGTCCGGGTGGCCGCCGCCGAAGTCTTCCAGGGGCAGGCCGTTGATGACGCTGCCCTTCGGCGCGCCCAGCATGCCTTCCAGGATGGCCGTCGCATACGGGCCGGAGACGGCGTGCATGCCGTCGAAGCAGATGCGCAAGCCGCCCGCGAACAGGGCGCGGATGGCGTCGAAATCGAACAGCTGCTGCATCAGTTCCGCGTAGTCCGCGACGGAATCGATCACTTCGACCGTCATCTGCTCGATGCGCACGGTGCCCAGGGTATCGAGGTCGATATCGGCAGCGTCGCTGATCCGGTATTCGGTGATGGCCTGCGTGCGCGCAAACATGGCTTCGGTGACCTTTTCGGGCGCCGGGCCGCCACTGGCGATGTTGTACTTGATGCCGAAATCGCCATCGGGGCCGCCCGGGTTATGGCTGGCCGACAGGATGATGCCGCCGCTCGCGCCATGCTTGCGGATCACGCAGCTGACGGCCGGCGTCGACAGGATGCCGCCCTGCCCCAGCAGCACGCGCGCATAGCCGTTCGCTGCCGCCATGCGCAGCACCGTCTGGATGGCCGCGCGGTTGTAGTAACGCCCGTCGCCGCCCAGCACCAGGGTCTGGCCGCGGCAGTCGCCGAGCGTGTCGAAAATGCTCTGCACGAAATTTTCCAGGTATTGCGGCTGGCTGAACACGCCCACTTTTTTGCGCAGACCCGACGTGCCTGGCCGCTGGCCGGCTATCGGCGCCGTATTGATGATTTGAATAGCCATCTTGCCTCCATGTTAACTTCGCATGTTAACCCATGCGGGGCTGGCGGCAAAGCGTTGTACGTCTGCCACGGTGCGGTAAACCGCTTACGCTGGCTACGGCAATGCCGCAGCTCACTCTTGCATGTCTCGCAACCCAGCACTATAATAAGAATAGTTCTCATTCACATTTAGACTCTCACCAGAGTCTGCTCCCAGTCACCGGCTGGTGCGCAGCTGGATGACACGCTGCGCCAGCCAGGCACTACGCCAAGCAAGCCTTCCCCTATCAATACCTGTGTGCCGCACAAAGGCAGGCGCACGAGAAGAAGGATGTTTCATGGCGCGAGCACGTTCGCTGGCCGGCATGGTTGCCGGCCCGTTTTCCCCATCCATTTCCAAGGTTGCCATGCGTCCGCTGGCCATCGCCGTGCATTCGGCCTTGCTGACGGCGGCGCTGGGCGCGGGCGCGGCCCTGGCAGCGGAAGCGCCCGCCAAGCCCGAAGAAGCCACCTTGAGCGAAATCAAGGTGCAGGCCCAGCAAGACAAGGCGTCGACCGAACACACGGGTTCCTACACCACCAAGCAGATGGCTACGGCCACGCGCATGGGTCTTTCCATCCGCGAAACGCCGCAATCGATTTCCGTGGTGACGCGCCAGCGCATGGACGACATGGGGCTGAACAGCCTGGCCGAGGTGCTGGTGCAGTCGACGGGCGTGACGGTGCAGGAAAACGACAGCGAACGCACGAGCTTTTCGGCGCGCGGCTTTTCCATCGGCAACTACCAGATCGATGGCGTGGCCGTCAATTCCGGCAGCAATGCACTGTTCGACACGGCCATCTATGACCGCATCGAAATCGTGCGCGGCGCCACGGGCCTGGTCAGCGGCAATGGCGACCCGTCGGCCACCATCAACATGCTGCACAAGCGTCCCGGCAAGGAGTTCGCCGCCTCGGCCGGCCTGACCGTGGGCTCGTGGAACAAAGTCCGCCTCGAAGGCGACATCAGCGCGCCGCTGAATGCCGACGGCAGCATCCGCGGAAGAGTCGTCGTGGCCGGCCAGAACCGCCATTCCTATATGGACCTGTACAAGGAACGCAAGCTGGCGGGCGCCGTCATCGTCGAGGCGGACCTGACACCGGACACTCTGCTGACGGCCGGCATCGACTATCAAAAGAATACGCCGAAAGGCACGAGCTGGGGCACCACGCCCCTGTTCTTCTCGGACGGCACCTCGGCCAACATGCCCCGCTCGTTCAACATGGCGGCCAAGTGGAGCAGCTGGGAGCGTGAATTCGAAAACAAATACGTCTACCTCGAGCACCGCTTCGCCAATGACTGGAAGATCAAGGCTGCCTACGGACGCCTGGACAGCTCCTCGAACGGCAAGCTGTTCTACGGCGGCAGCGGCTTTCCCAACCGCGACGGCAGCGGCCTGGAAGTCTGGAGCGGCGCCTTCCCCTACGATGAAAAACAGGACAACTTCGATCTGTCGGCCAATGGCGCCTTCACCCTGTTCGGCCGCCAGCACGACCTGGTGCTGGGCGTGAACGGCTGGAAGCGCACCGGCACGACGAATGAAACCTTGCTGCCCGATCCGCTGCCCTACGCCACCACCATCCCCGACTTCCGCAACTGGACGGGCGACGTGCCCGAGCCGGTGCTGACGCGCACGGGCGCGCGCGATGTCGCCACCACCAGGCAGTCGGGCGCTTTCATCGCCACGCGCATCAACGTCACGGACAACTTCAAGGTGCTGGCCGGCGCGCGCGTCTCCCGCTGGGAAACATATAACGACCGCATCGACACCCGGGGCCGTTTCGTGAAGCGCAGCTCCGCCTACAAGACGGACGACGTCGTCACGCCGTATGCGGGCATGGTGCTCGACGTGAGCAAGAGCACCTCGCTGTACGCCAGCTATACCGACCTGTTCAAGCCGCAAAACCTGAAGGACAAGAACAACGCCTTCCTCGACCCGATCACGGGCAGCAACGTGGAAGCGGGCGTGAAGAGCGAATTCTTCGACGGCGCCGTGAATGCTTCGTTCGCCGTGTATGAAGCCAAGCAGGACAACCTGGGCGAGGAAGACCGATCAGTGCCGCTGACCTTCGTGCTGCCCGATGGCAGCCGTCCCTATATCTCTTCGGGCAAGGGCACGAAAAGCAAAGGCTACGAAGCGGAAGTGTCGGGCAGCCCCATGGGCGGCTGGCAGCTGTTCGCCGGCTACACGCACAACAAATCGAAGACGGGCAAGGGCGTGGTGACCAACACCATCCAGCCGACCAATATGCTGCGCGTCTCGACCACCTACCGCCTGCCGGGCGAGCTGCAAAACGTCACCGTCGGCGGCGGCTTGAACTGGCAGAACGAGATCTACACGACAGCCACCCTGCCGAACAAAAGCAAGATCCGGGTCAGCCAGGGCAGCTACGTGCTGGCCAACCTGATGGCGCGCTACCAGATCAGCCCGAAACTGTCGGCCAGCCTGAATGTCAACAACCTGTTCGACAAGACGTATTTCCGCCGCGTGGGCTTCTATAACGGCGGCTATTACGGCGAGCCGCGCAACGTGGCGCTGAACCTGCGCTACCAGTACTGAAGCACGATACGAGCCGATTTTCCACTCACATAACAAGATAAGGGATACACCATGCACATCATTTCCATCGCGCGCCTCGGCGCCCTCGCCACCGCCCTGCTGGGCGCAGCCCTCGTCTCCGGCAGCGCCAGCGCGCACCAGATCTGGCTGCAGCAGGACGGCAAGGCGGCCAGCGTCTACTTCGGCGAATTCGGCGACAACCTGCGCGAAGCGTCGCCCGGCCTGCTGGACAAGTTCAGCATCAAGAACGTGACGTGGGTATCGGCCAAGGGCGCGCAGCCGCTACAGGCAAGCAAGACGGCCGGCGCGTTCCTCCTCAATGGCAAGGTGGGCGCCGGCGAAAGCATCATCGTCGAAGAAGACAACTACCCGTCGTGGGAAGAGAAAAAGGATGGCAAGGCCACGCGCACCGTGTGGGTCCCGGCCGCGCGCCTGATCGCCGACGGCAAGGCGCAGACGCCAGCGTTGACCCTGGACCTCGTGCCGACCGGAAAACCAGGCCAGTTCCAGGTCAGCTACCAGGGCAAGCCCCTGGCGCAAGCCAAGGTCAACGCCGTGGTGCAGTCGGGCTGGGGCAAGGAAGCGTGGAGCGATGCGCAAGGCCTGGTCAGCTTCCCGCTGCCATGGAAGGGCACCTATGTGCTGGAAGTGCAGCACACGGACAAGACGGCCGGCCAGCGCGGCGCGCAAGCCTATGACAAGGCGATGTTCGTGACCACCCTGAGCCTGGTGCAGCCGCAAGGCGTGACGCCGCTGCCGGCCGGCCCGGCCCTGCCGCCCAGCAAGGATCACAACTGACCATGCAAGCGCCAGCCATCACTAAAATCGCGCGCCTGCGGCTGTCCGCCGGCGCCGTGTACCGGCTCGGCGTGGCCTCGCGCAGCGTGGCGGCCATCGTCGGCGGCTACGTGCTGGCCGCGCTGGTCACCATGCTGCTGTCGGTAAGCCTGCCCATGGCCCGTTCCGAAGCCGTCATGGCAGCCACCCTGCTGTCGTTTGCCATCTATACCTGCGCCGTGATGTGGGTCTTCGCCACGCGCAGCGCGCTGCGCGCCTGGCTGGGTCTCCTGATTCCGGCCGCCGTCATCGCCGCCATCCTGCAGTGGATGGACGCACTATCCTGGAGTCTCGCATGAAAGAAGGTTTCCGCCAGTCGATGGCATGGCTGCACACCTGGTCCGGCCTGCTCGTCTGCTGGATCTTGCTGCTGGTGTTTTGCGCCGGCACGGCCAGCTACTACCGCAATGAAATCACGCTGTGGATGCAGCCCGAACTGCATGGCGCCGCCGCCAGCGAGGTGAGCACCGAGGAAGCGGCCAAGGTCGCGCAAAAAGCGATGGAAGAGCGGGCCACGGGCGCCACGCGCTGGTTCATCAGCCTGCCCGGCGAGCGCAGCCCCGCCACGCAACTGGGCTGGAGCAAGCCATCGCAACCGGGCGAAAAGAAACGCGGACGGCGCGGCAATTTTCATAGCGAAAAAGCCGACCCGGCCACGGGCGAGGTGCTGTCCAAGCCGCGCGAGACGCGGGGCGGCGAATTCCTCTACCGCCTGCACTTCGACCTGCACTACATGCCGGCCATCTGGGCCCGCTGGATCGTGGGTTTCTGCGCCATGTTCATGTTCGTCTCCATCATCAGCGGCATCGTCACGCACAAACGCATCTTCAAGGACCTGTTTACCTTCCGGCCGAAAAAGGGCCAGCGCTCGTGGCTCGATGCGCACAACGTGACGGCCGTGCTGGCCCTGCCCTACCACATCATGATCACCTACACGGGCCTGGTCACGCTGATGTTCCTGTACATGCCATCGGGCGCCACGGCCGCCTACAAGGGCGACAAGGACGCCTTCTTCGCCGAAGCGTTTCCCGGCCGCTCGGGCGACAGCAAGCCGGCCGGCGTGGCCGCGCCGCTGACGGCGCTCGCGCCCCTCGTGCGCCAGGCGGAACAGCACTGGGGCGGCGGCAAGGTCGAGCGCATTTCCGTCAACCACCCGGGCGACGCCAACGCCACCATTTCGCTGACGCGCGCGGGCGGGCGCGACATGTCGTCGAAACAGCCGTCGATGGAATTCGATGGCGTTTCCGGCAAGCTGCTGTCGACCGACGGCGACGCGCAGCCTGGCGCCGCCGCCACGCAAGGCGTGATGGTGGGACTGCACGTGGCGCATTTCGGCGGCCCGCTGCTGCGCGCCCTGTTCTTCCTGTCCGGCCTGGCCGGCTGCGCCATGGTCGCCACGGGCGCCCTGCTGTGGGCCGTCAAAACGCGCCAGAAGCAGGCCAAGGCGCTGGCCGCCGGCAAGCGCGCCAGCTTCGGCCTGCGCCTGGTCGAGGCGCTCAACATCGGCGCCATCGCCGGCATCCCGATCGCCTTCGGCGCCTACTTCTGGGCCAACCGCCTGCTGCCGGTGGCGATGGAAGAGCGGCCGCAAGAGGAAATCGCCTGCTTCTTCGGCGCCTGGGCCCTGGCCGCCATCGTCGCCCAGCTGCGCCCGTCGCGCGCCATGTGGCGCATGCAGCTGGCCGCCGGCGCCTTCCTGCTGGCGTCGCTGCCCGTGCTGAACGTCTTTACCACCGATTCGCACCTGGGCGTCACGCTGTTCCTGGGCCGTGGCCCCGTGGCGGTGGCCGCCTTCGACCTGGTGGTGCTGGTGCTGGGCCTGGGCCTCGCGTATGCGGCGTTCAAGTTGAAACCGCTGCCCATGAAAGCGGCCAAGGCGGCGCCAGTAAAACCGGCGCAGACGATGGAGGCCGCGTGATGGAGCTGCTGTCGAACTTCCTCGTCTTCGCCCTGTGCTATGCGGGCCTGTCTTCGCTGTGCCTGGCCATGGACCGCCACTACGCCGACCTGCACGGACGCGGCGCGGAACCGCCCGCGCCGCTGCGCCGCCGCCTGCAGTGGACGGGCTGGCTGGCGCTGGCGGCGGCCCTGGCCTGGGCCATGCACATCGCCGGCAGCGGCTATGGCCTCGTCTACTGGGTCGGCAGCCTGACGGGCTGCGGCTTGCTGCTGATCTGGCTGCTGCCGTATGCCCCCCACCAGGCCATGCGCCTGGCGCGCATCATCGGCGTGGCGGCCTTGCTGGCCGCCGTCGCGCTGGCGGTGCTGTAACGGCCATGGCCATGCCCCCCCTGCTGCCCACGCAGCTGGAAAGCCATTATCGCGCGCACCACGGCTGGCTGGCGCACTGGCTGCAGCGGCGCCTGGGCAATGCTGCCGAGGCGGCCGACCTGATGCACGATACCTTCGCGCGCATGCTGGCCGGCGCGCCCATGCAGCCGCACACGCCGGCCCTGCGCGCGCCCAAGGCTTACCTGGCGACCGTCGCCAAACATCTGCTGATCAACCATTTGCGCCGCCAGTCGCTGGAACGCGCGTGGCTGGCCGCGCTCGCCGCCCTGCCCGAACAGCATGTGCCATCGACCGAGCAGCGCGCGGAAATCCTGCAGGCGCTGCAAGCGGTCGACACCATGCTCGACAGCCTGAAACCGAAGGTGCGTGCCGTCTTCATCATGGCGCAGATCGAAGGCCATGCCTACGCGGACATCGCCGCGCAGCTGGGCATCGGCGAGCGCTCCGTGAAACGCTACATGGCCGAGGCGCTGACCGAATGCGTGCTGCTGGCGCAGGACTTGCCGGCATGAGCGCGGCCACTTCGCCATATCCACCGTTGTCGCGCAAAGTGGCGCGCCAGGCCGTCGAATGGTATTTGCTGGAGCAATCGGGCCAGGCCACGCCGGACGACCTGGCAGCCAGCGCCCAGTGGCGTGCACGCGACCCGGAACACGCGCGCGCCTGGAACAGGATGCAGCAGGTGAGCCAGACGGCTGGCCTGCTGCCGCCGGAGTTGGCCGTGCCCGTGCTGCGCCGGCCGCAGCGCCGCGTGGCCGTGCAAGTGCTGTTGGCGCTGATGGCGGCGCCCGCCGCCTGGCTGCTGGTGCGCCACGACATGCTGGCCGATTACCGCAGCGGCGTGGGCGAACGGCGCGAAGTCTCGTTGCCCGATGGCGGCACCCTGGTGCTCAACACGGACAGCGCCGTCGACGTGGCGTATGGCGCCGGCGAACGACGGCTGACCCTGCGCCGCGGCGAAGTGCTGGTGCAGACGCGCCCCGACCATGCGGGCAGCCGCCCTTTCATCGTCGCCACCTGTCATGGCCGCATCCGCGCGCTGGGCACGCGCTTTACCGTGCGCGTCGACGACGACGGCAGCCGCGTGACGGTGCTCAAACACGCGGTGGAAATCACGCCGCGCGCCCCCTCGGCCACCGTCCGCACGCTCGTGGCGGGCCAGCACAGCCGCTTCGACGCCAATCACGCCGGCCTGCCCACGCCGGCGCCGCTGCAAGCCGATGCGTGGGCGCGCGGCATGCTGGCGGTGCAGGACATGCGCCTCGATACCTTCGCTGCCGAATTGTCACGCTACCGCCCCGGCCTGCTGCGCGTGGAGCCGCAAGTGGCGGGCTTGCGCCTGTCGGGCGCCTTCCAGCTCGACGACACGGACGCCGTGCTGGACAGCCTGGCGCGCATGCTGCCCGTCGACGTGCTGTACCGCACCCCGTACTGGGTCAACATCGCGGCCCGCAAAAAATAATTGATAAAAATTGGCCCTTTTTTTCGCCGTGACCTGTCCTGACGGTATGACAACGATACCTTACAACGACACTCACCGGAAAGGCCAGACCATGCACCCACCCCGTTTGACTCCCCTCGCGCGCGCCATCGGCAGCGCCTTGATCCTGCTGTCGCTGGCGCAGGCGCCGGCCATGGCGGCCGATGCCACCGCGCCAGCCACCGTGCAAACGGTCTTCCACGTGCCGGCCGGCGAACTGTCCGCCGCCATCGCCAGCTTTGCCATCGAAGCAAAAGTGAGCGTGGGCGCGGCGGCCGAACTGCTGCAAGGCGTGCGCACGCCGGGCCTGAACGGCAGCTACACGGTGCCGCAGGCACTGGCCCGCCTGCTGGCCGGCACGGGCCTCGAGGCGCTGCCCAGCGGGGAACGCAGCTACGTGCTGCGCAAGGCGGGGGCCGCATCGACCGGCACCCCGATTGCCGCCACCCTGGACGAAGTGGCCGTCAGCTCCAGCGCCCTGCGCGACGGCACCACGGAAGGCAAGCGCGGCTACGCGGGCCTGACCAGCGCCACGCGCCTGAATCTGTCGCTGCGCGAAACGCCGCAGGCCGTCAGCGTCATCACGCGCCAGCAGATCGACGACCAGGGCTTGCGCACCTTGCAGGACGTGCTGGCGCAGGCGCCCGGCATCACGGTCGACCATTCGTCGAGCACGCGCGAATACGACCAGGTATTTTCACGCGGCTTCGAAGTGACGTCGTACATGTTCGACGGCATCCCGACCAGCAAGAACCTGGAAGCGCGCACCTACGACATGGCCATCTACGATCGCGTGGAAATCATCCGCGGCGCCACGGGCCTGATCAGCGGCACGGGCAGCCCGTCGGCCGCCGTCAACCTGGTGCGCAAGCGCCCGGGCCGCGCTTCTGTCGCCACGGCCGGCGCGCAGCTGGGATCATGGGACCGCTACCGCATCGAAGGCGACGTCTCGACACCGTTGACGGCGGACGGCAAGGTACGCGCACGCCTCGTCGCCGCGCATGAAGACCAGCGCTCGTTCATTGACCGCTACCGGCAGAAAAAGGACGTGCTGTACGCCATCGTCGAAACGGACCTGACGCCGTCGACGGTGCTCAGCGCCGGCATCAACTACCAGCAGGAAAAGCTCAAGGGCGCGGGCCGCGAATTCCCCATTTTCTACAGCGACGGCTCGCAGACGCGCTTCCCCCGGTCGATGAACGGCACGACAGCGTGGAGCACGTATGACCGCGAGCAGAGCATGCTGTTCGCCACGCTCGACTATTATTTCGACAACGACTGGATCGCCAAGCTGGCCGTCAGCCGCAGCAGCAACCAGTACGATGCCTTGCAGGGTTTTTCAGGCAATGGCTACCCGGACCGCGTGACGGGTGGCGGCATGCGGCTGTGGCTGGCCAACTGGCACAGCAAGCCGCAACAGACCTCGCTCGACGCGTACGTCAGCGGACCGTTCCGGGCCTTCGGCCGCCAGCACGAACTGGTGCTGGGCGCGAGCGCCTCGGAACTCGAGACGAATAGCCCCATCTATCCGGGCTGGCGTCTCGCCGGCTATGACCATGCGGTGCCGAATATCCACGCCTGGAACGGCGATATGCCGGTGCCCGACTACAGCGGCACGCGCCTGGGCAGCTCGTACGACAAGGAGCGCGAAAGCGGCCTGTATTCGACGCTGCGCCTGCGCCCGACGGACGCGCTGTCGGTGATCCTGGGTGCGCGCCTGTCGTACTGGAAGCGCGACATCCGCAGCGATTACGATGCCGACACGGACCTGTACGACGCGATGCGCGAAAACGGCAAGATCACGCCGTATGCGGGCTTCGTCTACGACCTGGGCCGAAACTGGTCGGCCTATGCCAGCTACACGAGCATCTTCACGCCGCAAAGCCAGCGCGACGTCAACAGCCGCTTCCTGGCGCCGCTCGAGGGCAAGAACTACGAAGTGGGCGCCAAGGGCGAATTCTTCGGCGGCAAGCTCACCACGAGCGTCGCCCTCTTCCAGCTGAAGCAGGAAAACCTGGCCGAAGCCGATCCGGGCAATGTCTGGATCATCGGCACGGGCGGCGGCTCCTACGCCTATCACACGGTCAAGGGCGCCACCACGCGCGGCTTCGAGGCGGAAGTATCGGGCCAGTTGCGCCCCGACTGGCAGCTGACGGCCAGCTATGCGCATAGCCGCATCCGCAATGCCGCCGCCGCACGCATCCAGACCAACCAGCCGCAGAACATGCTCAAGCTGTGGACCACCTGGCGCCTGGCGCAAGGCGTGCCGGGCCTGCTGCTGGGCGGCGGCGTGAACTGGCAGAGCGATATCTACATGGATGACCGCGGACCGAATGGCGAACGCTTCACGCAGAACGCGTATGCGGTGGCGGGACTGATGGCGCAGTACCAGGTCAGCAGGCAGCTGGTGGCGACCCTGAACGTCAATAACGTCTTCGACAAGAAGTACTATTCGACGGGCATGGGCGGCTACTACGGCGATTCGCGCAACGCCATGCTGTCGCTGCGCTATCAGTTCTGAATGGCTTCGCTACTTTTGAGCAGCGCCTCGATGTCCTCGGGCGCCACGGCGCGGCCGAGAAAATAGCCAAACGCTTCGTCGCAGCCCATCTCGGCCAGCAGTTCCAGCTGCTCGCCGCTTTCCACGCCGCCGGCGATGGTGCGCAGTCCGAGCGTGCGCGCCATCGCCACAATGGCGCGCACCACGGCGCTATCGCCGCCCGACTTGCCCAGGTCGTCGACGAAGCACTTTTCGATCTTCACGGCATCCGTGGGAAAGCGTTTCAGGTAAGTGAGCGAAGCGTCGCCCGTGCCGAAATCGCTGATGGCGATCGCCATGCCCAGCTGGCGGAACTGGCGCAGTATCAGCTCGCAGTTCTGGTTGCTGTCGATCAGGATGCCGGCGGCGATTTCCAGTTCGATGCAATGGCCCGGCACGCCGGCCGCCTCCAGCGCGGCGGCGAAATTGCGCGCGATATCGCGCTGGTAGAACTGGCGCGCGGACAGGCTGACGGACACCGTCAGCATCTGCCCCTGCGCGATCCAGCTGCGCGCCTGCTCCACGGCCGTGGCCAGCACCCAGGCGCCCACCGGCAGGATCAAGGCGCTTTCCTCCAGCACCGGCAAAAAGTCGAGCGGCATCATCAAGCCCAGTTCCGGGTGCTTCCAGCGCAGCAGCGCCTTCACGCCCGTGATCCTGCGCGTCTTCAAGTCCATGCGCGGCTGGTAGTACAGCACGAATTCATTGCGTTCGAGCGCGTGGCGCAGGGCCGTCTCGAGGATGGTGCGCGAATACGACTGCGTCTGCATGCGCGGGGCATAACGCTGGCAAGTACCGGGCGCGTGGCGCTTGGCCGCATACATGGCCAGGTCGGCCTTTTCGATCAGCGCATTGACGTCGTCATCGTCGTCCGGGTACAGGGCCACGCCCACGCTGGCTGCCACCGACAGGCTGTATTCGCCGATGACGAAGGGCGCGGCGATGGCGCGGACGATTTTCTCGGCCACCCGCTCGGCATCATGCGCCGTGCGCAGTTCCGTCAACAGGATGATGAATTCGTCGCCGCCCTGGCGCGCCACCGTATCGACCTTGCGCACGCACTGCTGCACCCGGCGCGCGAACTCCGTCAGCACCTGGTCGCCCACGTCGTGCCCCAGGCTGTCGTTGATGGATTTGAAGCGGTCGATGTCGACGAACAGCACGGCCAGCAGCCCCTGGTGGCGGCGCGCGTAGGCGATGCCGTGCTCGAAGCGGATCTGGAAATGCAAACGGTTCGGCAAGCCCGTCAAGCCGTCGTGGTGGGCGATGAATTCCAGCTGCTGCTCGGCGCGCCGGCGGGCCGACACGTCGTGCAGCAGCAGCACCGCGCCGCCCTGCGCCAGCGGCGCGCAGCTGTACTGCACGTCGATGCGCTTGCCGTCGAGATGGCGCAGCAGCACGGCGCCGCGCGCCACTTCCAGCACTTCCTGCCGCGCCACGCAGTCGCGCACCTGGCGCGCCGCGTCGATGGGCGTGCCGTCATGGAACAGCGGCAGCAGCTGCGTCACGGCCTGGCCCGGGCCATCGTCGCCCTGCAAGCCGCCCATGGCGCTGGCGCGGGGATTCAGGTACCGCACCACGCCATCGTGGTCGGTGCCGATGACGGCCGCCGGCAGCGCATGCAGCAGCGCCAGCGCATCTGCCATGCGTTGCGCCTGCGCCGCCTGCAGCACCACGCCCGTCGCATGACGCATGCGCCACATGCGCGCCGCCCGCCACTGGCACGCCAGCAGCACGGCGAGCACCATGGCCATGGCCAGGCACAGCGCCAGCAGCGGCGCCGTCATGCGTCACCTGGCAGGCGGAAAGTACGGAACATGGTTTTCCTTTGCAACGTGCGCCATGCGGCCGGGCGCAGATACATGCTGAAAGGAAATAATATAAGAATTTTGGCGCGATATTTGCCTGATCGGGTGCCGCTTGACTGGCATCAAGCGGCGCGTGGCACGCCCGCTTCAGGCCAGCGACAGCGTCCGGGCTGCGGTGGCGCCCGCCGCTGCGGCCACGCCGGGCGTGCCGTGCAGCTTGAAGATGCTGACGGCGTCGGCCAGGCTGGCCGCCTGCTGCTGCAGCGCGTCCGCGGCGGCGGCGGCCTGCTCCACCAGGGCCGCGTTCTGCTGCGTCACGCCATCCATCTGGCTGATGGCGATGCTGATCTGCTCGATGCCGTCGCGCTGCTCCACGCTGGCCACGGCGATCTCGCCGATGATGGCGTTCACACGCTGCACGCTGCTCACGACGTCATCCATCGTGCGCCCCGCCTGGCCGGCCAGCACGCTGCCCTCTTCCACCGTGCGCACGGATTCGCCGATCAACTGCTTGATTTCCATGGCCGCCGCGCTTGACCTCTGCGCCAGGCTGCGCACTTCCGTCGCCACGACGGCAAAGCCGCGCCCCTGTTCGCCAGCGCGCGCCGCTTCCACGGCCGCATTCAGGGCGAGGATATTCGTCTGGAAGGCGATGCCGTCGATGACGGCGATGATGTCGACGATGCGCTTGGACGAGGCATTGATATGGCTCATGGTCTGCACCATCTGCGCCACGGCTGCGCCGCCGCGCTGCGCCACGTCGGACGCGCCGCCAGCCAGCTGGCGCGCCTGGTCGGCATTCTCGTTATTCTGCCGCACCGTGGACGTCAGTTCGATCATCGAGGCGGCCGTCTCTTCCAGCGAACTGGCCTGCTCCTCCGTGCGCGAAGACAGGTCCATATTGCCGCTGGCGATTTCCGCCGAGGCCGTGGCGATGGCGTCCGTGCCTGTGCGCACACGTCCCACGATGGCGGCCAGGTTGCCGCTCATCGCTTTCAGGGCCCGCAGCAGGTCGCCGATTTCATCGCGGCTGCCATCGGCCACCACGGCGCGCAAGTCGCCGGCCGCCACCTGCTGGGCGATGCCGACGGCCGCGCCCAGCGGCAGCGTGATGCTGCGGATCAGCCACCACACGGTGACGGTACCGACCACCAGGGTCACCAGCACGGTGGCCAGCATGACGATGCTGGCGCTGCGGTGCGCGGCCGCGTCCTGCTCCTTCATTTGCGCCATCAGGCTGTGCGACTGCTTGCCGATGGCAGCGACGATGGCGTCGATCTGGCGCGTCGGTTCGCGATCCATGCCCTTGACCAGCGCATCGACCACGTGGGCGCTGTCGGCGCGCGCGCCATCAAATTTTTGCAGGGCCGCCAGGTAGCTCACGCCCAGCGCATCGTGCGCCTGCAGCGCCTGCGCCACGGGCGCCGTGTCGAGCCCCAGCGCCGCCATCATCGATTGCAGGCTTTTCAATTCCTTGCGCGTCTGCGCGCCGCTGGCGACGAACGCTTCGCGGTAGCGCTGGAAGGCGGCAGCATCGCCGCCGCGCAGCAGGATGTTTTTCCACTCCTGCACCTGGATCTTGAATTCCACCTGCGCGCTGCGCGCCGCGTCGATGGCCTCCGTCAGGGCCACGGCGCGCTGCATGGCGTCCGCGCTGCGCGCACTGGCCGCGTCGAGCGCGCTCCAGCCGCGCGCGCCGACGAACACCAGCGCAAGAAAGAAGAAGGCGCCCAACAGACCGAGGCGGACGGAGATTTTCAGATTCGCAAGTTGCATGTGTTTCTCCCGGCGGCAAGAACAGGATGGCAACAAAGGCGCCGCCAAAAACTATCCAATTCTCACCAAATAAGGAAATCATGCGACGCGCCCCATGAAAAACCAAGCAACACTTTCGCTAGAGAAACACTTTCAACATAGAAACAACAAATTACAAGGAAAAGTTAACTATCCGGCCACGCCGTCGGCCGCCGCGCCGGCAAATTCCTCGCGCAGCAGCGGATACAGACGCCGGTAGCGCGCCAGCCGTTCGTCCAGCACGGCGGAGGTTTGCGGCGCAATTGTCTCCTGCACGGCAGGCCGCGTACACACTTGCGCGGGCGGCAAGCCCGTCACCGCCATCTGCGCCAGACGCGCCGCACCCATGGTGCCGCCAGCCGCGCCGTGGTCGTGGCGCAGCACGTGCAAGCCCGAGGCATTCGCGCACAGCTGGGCCCAGAAGCGGCTGCGCGAACCGCCGCCGACGAACGATGCTTCTTCCAGATGCGTGCCGGCGCTGCGCAAGGCCGCATTGCCATCGGCCATGGCAAAAGCCACGCCTTCCATCGCGCTGTAGGCCAGTTCCGCCCGGCCGTGTTCCGTCGACAGGCCAAAGAACACGCCGCGCGCGGAAGCGTCGTTGTGCGGCGTGCGCTCGCCGCTCAAATACGGCAGGAAGATGGGCGCCGTGCGCGCCTCGACGTTTTCCGCCAGGCTGACCAATTCGCCGATATCGCTCGACTGCGTCAGCCGCGCCACCCAGCTGAGGCTGGACGCGGCGCTGAGGATCACGCTCATCTGGTGCCAACGCCCGGGCAGGCAGTGGCAGAACGCGTGCACGCCCTGGCCCGGATTCGGCGCAAAGCCGTCGCTGCCGGCAAACAGCACGCCGGACGTCCCCAGCGACAGCAGGCCGGCGCCCGGCTCCACCACGCCCAGGCCGACAGCCGCCGCCGCATTGTCGCCCGCGCCGCCGGCCAGCAGCACCGGGTGCGCGATGCCCCATTCCTGGCACAGCGAGGGCCGCACCTGCGCGGCGACGGCGCTGCCTTCGACCAGGCGCGGCATGTGCTCGCGGGTCAGGCCCGTGGCCGCCAGCATGCGCTCGGACCAATCGCGTTTGGCCACGTCCAGCCACAGGGTGCCGGAAGCGTCGGACATATCGGAAACATACTCGCCCGTCAGGCGCAGGGCCACGTAATCCTTGGGCAGCAAGATCTTGGCCGTGGCGCGGAACAGCGACGGTTCGTACTTTTGCAGCCACAGCAGCTTGGGCGCCGTGAAGCCGGGCATGGCCTGGTTGCCCGTGATGGCGCGCGACTCGGGCACCAGCGCCTCGAGTTCCACGCATTCGGCAAAGGCGCGCGTGTCGTTCCACAGGATGGCTGCGCGCAGCACGTGCTGTTGCTTGTCGAGCAGGGTGGCGCCATGCATCTGGCCCGACAGGGCGATGCCGCGCAAGCCGGAAAACGCCACCGGCTGGGCGGCGCGGATGGCGGCGATGACGTCCAGGGTGGCGTGCCACCAGTCTTCGGGATTCTGTTCCGACCAGCCGGGATGGGGGCTGGACACGCGCAGGGTCACGCCGGCGCTGGCAACGATGGTTTGCGCGTCATCGGTGAGGATGGCCTTGACTTCGGAAGTGCCGATATCGATACCGAGATAAGTCATTTGATTCCAGAATAAAGTTAAAAATGGCCGTCGCCGGACGGATCGGGCATGTTCATCAGCAGGCAGGAGCGGAACTTCGACGGCGACATCTGCTTGTGGGCCAAAAACTGGCGGTTGAAATTGGAAAGGTTGTTGAATCCCGTGCGGTAGCAGATATCGGTGACCTTCATGTCCGTGTTCATCAGCAGCTCGCAGGCCAGCGCGATGCGCTCCTGGTTCACGTACTGGATGAACGAGGTGCCCGTATGCTTGCGGAAGAAACGCGTGAACTTGAGCGTATTCATCTCCGCCACGTCAGCCACGTCCTGCTCGCAAAAATCGAGCGTGATGTTCTGCTTGATATACGCCAGCACCAGGTTGATGGTCGACGACATGTAGCGGCCCGCCTGCGCCAGATAAGTGACGCTGGCCAGGGGCCGCCGCTCGCGGCAGTCGCACAGCTCGCCAAACAGGCGCGTAAACAGTTCAACCCGGCGCAAGCCCTGCGCCGTCGTCAATTCCTTCATCAGCGGCACCAGGCGCAGGCCCAGCGCATCGGGAAATTGCAAGCCCCTGGCAGCCTCGCCCAGCAGGGCTTTCAGGGGCGCCATTTCCGGGAACAGCAGCGCGCAGCGTTCGATGAAGTCGCCGGAAAACTGCAGCACCAGGTCGCGCTCGGGCAAGACCACGCCTTCCGGCAGTTCGCTGACCCAGTTGTGCGGCAGGTTCGGCCCCGTCAGGATCAGATTGCCCGCCCCGTAGCTGCCGATATGGTCGCCGATGAAAAATTTGCCGTTTGACGTAATGATGAAGTGCAGTTCGTACTCGGGATGAAAATGCCATTTCGCCACCGTGTGCGGAAAGCCGTGCGCCCACGCGCGAAACGATTCATGGATCGGTTTGTGGATCAGTTCCAGGTCAGGCATCACGGCAGTTCCTTACGCGGTCTCGTTGCCAGCTATTCTAACCACTTACCTGGGCATTGAGCGCCAAAGCCAGACCGCTGTCGGCGTCGAACAGGTGCATGTGCTCTTCATCGAAGGCCAGCGCCAGGGTCTGGCCCACCTGCGCCGCGCTGTTGGCCGCGTTCGCCGGCAGCAGCGCCGACAAGGTCAGGACGCCGCACTGGAAGCTGATCAACGCTTCGGCGCCCAGCAGCTCGACCAGGTCGATCACGCACGCCAGGCCATGCGTGCCTGCCTGCTCCCGCGGCAGCGCCGCGCGCAAGTGATTCGGGCGCAGGCCGAAGACCACGCGCGCGCCCGAATGCAGCGCCGCGAAGCGGGGAGAAATCAATGGCCAGCGGTAGCCGGCGCACACGAGCACCGTTTGCCCGCCCTCTTTTTCAACGAGGCCATCGATGAAGTTCATGGCCGGCGTGCCGATGAAGCCGGCCGCGAACAGGGTGCGCGGATGGTTGTACAGTTCCGCCGGCGTGCCGATCTGCTCGATATGCCCCCCCTTCATCAGCACCACCCTGTCGGCCAGGGTCATGGCTTCCAGCTGGTCGTGCGTGACGTACAGGGTGGTGGTGCGCAGGCGGCGGTGCAGGCGCTTGATGTCGGCGCGCAGCTGCGCGCGCAGCTTGGCGTCCAGGTTCGACAGCGGTTCGTCGAACAGGAACACTTGCGGCGTCTTGATCATGGCGCGCGCAATGGCCGTGCGCTGCTGCTGGCCGCCCGACATGGCGCGCGGCTTGCGTTCCAACAGGCTGTCCAGGCTGAGGATGGCCGCCACCTCGCGCACGCGGCGCTCGATCTCGTCGTTCGGCACCTTCAGGCGGCGCAGGCCGAAGGCGATGTTGTCGTACACCGTCATGTGCGGATACAGCGCGTAGTTCTGGAACACCATCGCCACGTTGCGCGCGCGCGGCGGCAAATCGTTGACGATGGCGCCGCCGATGTGCAGCTCGCCGCCGCTGATGTCTTCCAGGCCCGCGATCATGCGCAGCAAGGTCGATTTGCCGCAGCCCGACGGCCCCAGCAGGACGATGAATTCGCCGTCATCGATTTCCAGGTCGAACGGCTGCAGCACGGCCGTTTTCTCGTCATAAGTCTTGTGCAGCTGCCTGCAAGTGATGTTTGCCATGGTGTTAGTCTCCTGCCAGTTCGATCTGGATCTTGACGTCGCGCGGATGGCCCTGGGCCGCTTCCTCGAACGCCCGCACGCCGTCGGCAAAGCCGAAGGTGCGCGAAATGAAGGGTTTGACATCGATCTTGCCGGAAGCCAGCAAGGCGATCGCGCGCGGGAAGATGTTCGCGTAGCGGAACACGGATTCGATGCGCACTTCCTTCGCCTGGATGGCGACGATATCGAAAGGGACATTTTCGGGCGGCATGCCGACCAGCACCAGGCAGCCGTTCGGGCACAGCAGGTCGACGATGTTGTCGTAGGCGCGCATGCTGCCGCTGGCCTCGAAAACGATGTCGGCGCCCCAGCCGTCCGTCAGCTCGCGCACCGTATCAAACAGGCTGGCGTGGCGCACATCGACTGTGGTCACGGCGGGATTGCCGGCGAACAGGGCCAGCTTTTCCGGCACCAGGTCGGCCAGGATCACGCGCGAGCAGCCGCCCGCCAGCGCGGCCAGCGCATTCATGGCGCCGATGGTGCCGGCGCCGATCACGACAGCCACGTCGCCCGGCTTGATGGCCGCCTTCTTGGCCGCCTGCAGGCCGATGGCCAGAGGTTCGACGATGGCGCCTTCGCCGAAGCTGACGTTGTCGGGCAGCTTGAAGGTAAAGGCGGCCGGATGCACGACATACGGCGTGAGGCAGCCGTGGATGGGCGGCGTGGCCCAGAATCGCACGGCGGGATCGAGGTTGTACAAGCCGCGCATGGTGGCAGGCGAATCGAACTGCGGCACGCCCGGCTCCATGCAGACGCGGTCGCCCACCTTCAGGTGCGTCACGTCATCGCCCACTTCGGCTACCACGCCGGACGCCTCGTGGCCGAGCACCATCGGCGCTTCGACGGCGAAAGGGCCGATCTTGCCATGTTTGAAGTAATGCACGTCGCTGCCGCAGATGCCCACGGTGTGAATCTTGATTTTCACGTCGCGCGGGCCGACAACGAGCGGCAGGTTGATGTCGCGCAGGGTGATGGAATGCGCTTGTTCCAGTACGAGTGCTTGCATGATGGATTTCCTTATTTATGTTTGAGCATGGAGTTGAGCAGCCGTCCCAGGATGCCGACGAACAGCAGCGGCGGCAGCGCCAGCAGCACGGTGGAAGCGTTCACCACGCCCCACGGCACTTCCTGGCCCATCGAGGTAAAGGCCGACGCCACCACGGGCAGGGTCATGCTTTTCGACGAGGTGAGCGCCAGCGCGATCATCAGTTCATTCCAGACCAGCACGAAGCTGAAGACGATGCCGCCCATCAGGGTTTTCGAGGCCACCGGCAGGGCCACGTACCAGAACACCTGGTAAGGGCCGTAGCCATCGAGCGCGGCCGCCTCCTCGATCTCTTTCGGGATGCGGGCAAACGCGGGAATCGACAGCCAGATGATGGTCGACAGGGTCACCAGCAGATACGTCACCACCATCGACAGACGCGAGTCGTACAGGCCCAGGTCGATCCAGATCGAGATCAGCGGAATGGCGACGGCCACCGGCGGCAAAAAGCGCAGGGATAGCAGGAAGAACTGGATATCCTTCTTGGCCGGGATCGGATAGCGGGCGATCGCATACGCGGCGGGCACGCCCAGCACGGCGCCGGCAAGCACGGCCACGCCGACGATGGCCACGCTGTTGCCCAGTCCCGTCAGCACTTCCGGGCTGGCCAGCACCTGCTTGTAGTTGGCCAGTGTCGGGCTGAAGAAAAAGCGCGGCACGGGCGTGACGATGTCCATCAGCTCCTTGAAGGAATTGAGCACGGCCCACAGGATGGGGAACAGCGCCACCAGGATAATCGCGGTGGTAATGGCGGTGGTGGCGGCATGGTCCACGCCGCGCCGGATAGTCAGTTTTCCCATTTGGCGACTCGCTTCCAGAGCAATGTGAAAATAATGGTCGTGGCCAGCATCATCAGCACGGCCATGCTCGATGCGTACGACACCTTGCCCATCAGGCCGATGCCTTGCGCATACGCATACATGTCCAGGGTTTCGGTGGAGATGCCGGGGCCGCCCTTGGTCATCACGTAGATCAGGTCGAACGAGCGCAGCGACTCGACCATCTTGATGAACACGAGGCTCATGATGGGTACCTTCAGCATGGGCAGTGCGATGTAGGCATACACCTGGAGCGTGCCGGCGTAGTCGAGGCGCGCCGCTTCCAGCGGTTCGCCGGGCAGGGTTTCCAGCAGTTTCAGGATGACGGCGCCGAAGAACAGGCCCCACTGCCAGATATCGACCAGCGCCACCGCATACAGGGCCGTGGCGGGGTCGGACAGCAGGGCCGTGCCGCCCAGGCCCACGCATTCGAGCATCCAGTTCAAAATACCCATCAGCGGCGAGTACATGAACTTCCAGATAAAGGCGGCCGAGACGCGCGGCAGCAGCACGGGCACGATCAGCAGCAGCGCGATGACGTCACGCGTACGGCCCTTCACTTTCTCGAACAGGAACACGGCCAGCAGCACGCCGACGATCAGCGAACCGGCCACGGTCACCACTTCCCACACCGCCGAGACCTGCACGGCGTTCATGAAGCGGCGGTCGCCGAACAGGCGAATGAAATTGGCCAGCCCCACGTATTCGCTGTCGCTGTAGCGCAGCACGCGGTTTTGCAGGGCCAGGTTGATGGCGGCGATACTGGGCACCAGGCCCAGCACCAGCAGAACCAGCAGCGGCAAGGTCAGGAAGACGGCAGGCAGCCAGGTGTGGCGTTTTTTATGGATGGAGTGTGGCATAGGAATCAGCTTTCAAACGAGAACGGGCAAGCGCTGGCTTTAGCCCCAAGGCAAGAGCTGGGGTCAGACCCGGCGGGGGATTGCGTCCCAGTGGGGCGCAACCCGATCGCGAAGCGACTGACCCCAGCACTTCCGCCGTTGGGTGAAACGGCAATACGGCTTATTTGCGTTTCTTCGCCCGCGAAACCACCTCGGTCGCATACTCATTCGCCTCATCGAGCGCGCTTTGCACGTCGCCGCGCGTGCCCGTAAAGACTTCTTCGAGCACGACGCCCAGGTTGTCGCCAATGTCCGGCCATTCGGGGCTAGGCCAGATGGTGACGCGCGAGACTGGCGTGGTGTCCGTCAGGCCCGCCTGGATCTGCGGCTTGACGTGCTTGCGGAAGTAGTCGCTGTTGATGGTGCTGGTGCGGTTGTAGTCGCTGAAGACGTTGTCCTTCAGGCGCGCCTGCTCCTGCTCCTTGCCCGTGGCGAATGCGATGAACTTGCCGGCCGCCTGGCGCGTGCATTCATCTTTCGCGCCGGTGGCGGAGATGGCCAGGCCGTGGCCATACGCGGCCGATGGCAGCGGCGCTGGCGGGCGTACATAGCCGACCTTGTCGACCACCGCGGATTTTTTCGGATCTTCCATCCAGTCGGCGAACGGCGTCGATTCGATCATGAAGGCCACCTTGCCCGACCTGAATGCTTCGAGCGCGTTGCTCCAGTCATAGGTGGCGCCGCCCGGTGGCGAATACTTGAACAGCTCGCGGTACAGGGTGGTGGCCTTGACGGCCTGCGGCGAATTGAAGGCCGGCATGCCATTGTTTTCCCACTTGCCGCCGGCGGCCAGCATGAACGGCGCCCAACGCCACACATTCATGCCCGAGCCGCGCTGGCCCCGCGCCGCCCAGCCATACACGTTCGGCGGATTATTCATTTTCTTGACGGCGGCGACCAGTTCATCGAGCGTTTTCGGCACGGCGATGCCGGCCTTTTCCAGCAGGTCGCGACGGTAGAACAGGAAATCGCTGCCGCCGATCAAGGGCGCGAAATACGCCACGCCCTTGTACGAGGCGACGGCGCGGCGGCCCGGCAGGAAGTCGTCGTAGTCGGCGTCCTTGGGCAGGTATTTGAGCAGGGGGACGACCCAGCCGGCCGTGGCGAATTCGGCCACGTTGGCTTCGTCGATGTAATAGATCTGGTAGGAACCGGCCTTGGTGGAAGCATCGAGGCGGGCTTTCGAGCGGCGGTCGTTTTCGCCGAAATAGCTGATTTGTACCTTGGTGCCGCTTTTCTTTTCATACTCGGCGAGGGTCTTTTCCATCACGGTCAAGCCCAGACTTTTTTGCGCCAGCACCTTGATCACGGGCACCGAGCAGCTTTGCGCCGAGGCGTCTGCAAACCCGGCGGACATGAGGGTACCCCATGCAACAGCAGTCATGATTTTCATAACACGTCTCCATTTTTATAGTCCGGCGGTTTTCCACCGGTATGCCAACTATAAAAACAAAACCCATCTGCCACCACTGCAAAAGCGGCGAGTTTTCAAATACTATTTTTCAGCAAAACGACATCCGTGCCGGCCGCGATGGACTGATCTTTTTTACCACACACAATATATAAAGCCGCTTGATTTATTAATTTGCCGGGCGTATATTTGGCTCGGGCACCGCATTGACGGCCGCCCCCAGGCCGAGGCAATCGCCTCCCGGTAAAAAATAAATAGATTCTGGAGACCACACAATGAACGTCAAACAATGCATCGCACTGGCTATCCTGACGGCAGCCGGCGGCGCCGCCATGGCCGAGGAACCGATCGTCGGCCTGATCACCAAGACCGATACCAACCCCTTCTTTGTGAAGATGAAAGAAGGCGCGCAGCAACGCGCAAAACTGAAGGGCGCCAAGCTGTTGACGGCGGCCGGGCGCGCCGACGGCGACAACGCCGGCCAGGTGACGGCGATTGAAAACATGGTGGCCGCCGGTGCCAAGGCGATCATGATCACGCCGAGCGATTCGAAAGCCATCGTGCCGGCCATCAAGAAGGTGCGCGCCGCCGGCGTGCTGGTGATCGCCCTCGACAGCCCGACCGAGCCGCAGGACGCCACCGATGCGCTGTTCGCCACCGACAACTACAAGGCCGGCTTGCTGATCGGCCAATACGCGAAGGCCGCCTTCGCCGGCAAGCCCGCCAAGATCGCCATGCTGGACTTGTTCCCCGGCCATCCGGTGGGGATCGCCCGCCACAACGGTTTTCTGGCCGGCTACGGCGCGCCGGGCATCAGCGCCAAGACGGTCGGGCCGGCGAAAACCGCCGACGTGGTGTGCATGGCCGACAGTTTCGGCGACCAGGGCAAGGGCCAGACGGCGATGGAAAACTGCCTGCAGAAAAATCCCGACATCAATCTCGTGTACACCATCAACGAACCGGCTGCCGCCGGCGCCTACAAGGCGCTCAAGGCCGTGGGCAAGGAAAAGAACGTGATGATTGTTTCGGTCGACGGCGGCTGCGCCGGCGTGCGCGACGTCAAGGCCGGTGTCATCGCGGCGACCGCGCAGCAGTATCCGCTGAACATGGCGGGCCTGGGCGTCGAAGCCGGCGTCGAGTACGCCAAGAACGGGAAGAAGGCCAGCGGCTACGTCGACACCGGCGTCACCCTGATCAGCGACAAACAGCAAGCAGGCATCGAGAGCCGCGACACGGCGTTCGGTCTGAACTCCTGCTGGGGTAAATAAATCCACGCAGGCGGCCGCGTTCGGCAAGGCTATCTGCCTTGCCGGCGCGCGGCCGCCTGCGCGTCGCCTTTTTCCCCTCTTGAATATGGATAACAGATGCGTTCCACCATCCCGACATTTATGCCGCCGCTCTCGACACTGGGCCCGGTCATTGCCCTGCTCGCCGCCTGCGCATTCTTCGCGTCGCAGAGCGACCGCTTCCTCAGCAGCCAGAATTTTTCCCTGATTTTGCAGCAGGTCATGGTCGTCGGCATTATCGCCATCGGCCAGACCCTGATCATCCTGACCGCCGGCATCGACCTGTCCTGCGGCATGGCGATGGCCCTGGGCTCGGTCATCATGACCAAATTCGCCGTCGACCTCGGCATGAACCCCTATCTCGCGATCGGGTGCGGCATCGCCGTCACCGTGCTGATCGGCTTCATCAACGGCGCGCTGGTGACCTCGGTCAAGCTGCCGGCGTTTATCGTCACGCTGGGCACGATGAACATTGCCTTCGCCGTCACGCAGCTGTACTCGCAGGCCCAGACCGTCACCGGCCTGCCGGAAGCGATGGGTTTTTTCGGCAACACCTTCCAGCTCGGCCAGGCCACCTTTACCTACGGCACCGTACTGATGCTGGGCATGTACGTGCTGACCTGGCTGTACCTGCGCGAGACCGCGCCCGGCCGCCACCTCTACGCCGTCGGCAACAATCCGGAGGCGGCCCGCCTGACCGGCATCGCCACGAATAAAGTCTTGTTGGGCGTCTACATGATCGCCGGGATGTGCTACGGCATCGCCGCGCTGATGTCGGTGGCGCGCATGGGCGTGGGCGACCCGCAGGGCGGCCAGACTGACAACCTCGACAGCATCACCGCCGTCGTGCTCGGCGGCACCAGCCTGTTCGGCGGACGTGGTTCGATCATGGGCACGCTCGTCGGCGTGCTGATCGTCGGCGTGTTTCGCAATGGCCTGACCCTGATGGGCGTGTCCTCGGTGTACCAGATCCTGGTGACGGGCATCCTGGTCATCCTGGCCGTGGCAACCGATCAACTGACACACAAGAAAGGTTGATGAGCATGACGACACCTGTACAACCGGTATTCCAGGCCCGCGGCCTGGTCAAGCGCTACGGCAGCGTGACCGCGCTCGACGGCACCGATTTTGACTTGTTGCCGGGCGAGATACTCGCCGTGATCGGTGACAACGGCGCCGGCAAATCCTCGCTGATCAAGGCCCTGTCGGGCGCCCTCGTCCCGGACGAAGGCGAGATGCTGCTCGACGGCACGCCGATCCACCTGAAGTCGCCAATCGACGCCCGCCGCTACGGTATCGAGACGGTGTACCAGGACCTGGCCGTGGCGCCGGCCATGACGATCGCCGAGAACCTGTTCCTCGGCCGTGAACTGCTGCGCAAGGGCATGTTGTCGCGCTTCCTGCGCTGCATCGACAAGAAGCAGATGCTGGCCGAGGCGGAAGCCCATATGCGCGATTTGAAAATCGGCATCCGTTCGATGAAGCAAGCCGTCGGTACCCTGTCTGGCGGCCAGCGCCAGGGCGTGGCCGTGGCGCGCAGCACGGCGTTTGCCAAACATGTCGTGATACTTGATGAACCAACCGCCGCACTCGGCGTAAAGGAGGGCAATATGGTACTGGAACTGATACGCAATGTGCGCGACCGCGGCCTGCCGGTGATTTTGATCAGCCACAACATGCCGCACGTGTTCGAGATCGCCGACCGCATCCACGTGCAACGCCTGGGCAAGCGCGTCGCTGTCCTCAACCCGAAGCACATCAGCATGTCCGACACCGTGGCGGTCATGACGGGCGCCAAGAGCGCCGAAGACTTTCCGGAGGAAGCCCATGCTTAAGGGAATCGATCCGCTGCTCAGCCCGGAATTGCTGAAGATCCTGTGCGAAATGGGCCATGGCGAGGAAGTCGTGCTGGTCGACGCCAACTTCACCAGCCAGACCCTGGGCCAGGGCAAGCCGCTGGTACGCCTGCCCGGCATCGACCTGCAGCGTGCCAGCGCGGCGCTGCTGTCGGTGTTTCCGCTGGACGCCATGGTGGACCAGCCGGTCGCCTTCATGAAGGTATGCAACACCGCCGACGGCTATCTGTCGGCGCTGCAGCGCACCATGCTCGAGCAGATCGCCGCCACCGGCGCCGCCACGCCCGAGCAATGCGAGGCGGTCGAGCGCTTCGCCTTCTACGAACGCGTCAAGGGCGCCTACGCCATCGTGCAGACCGGCGAAATGCAGCCGTACGCCAATTTCCTGTTCAAGAAGGGTGTGATCAGCGATCCGCTGGCGGACTGAGGAACGTGCAGCTGGAATAAAACATACAATATAAGGAGACAACCATGTCAAAGCACTTCCCTGTTCTCGCCTCTTGCCTTGCCACCCTGCTGGTGGGCTGCGGCAGCGATAGCGACAGCACCAGCGGACCGCCCCAGTCCAGCTACCTGGAAACCTACCGCCCCCAGCTCTCGTACACCGCCGCCAAAAACTGGCTGAACGATCCCAACGGACTGGTCTACCACGACGGCGAATATCACCTGTTCTACCAGTACAACCCGAACGGCAATACCTGGGGCGACATGTCCTGGGGCCACGCCGTCAGCACCGACCTGCTGCACTGGAACGAGCTGCCCGTCGCCCTGACGGCGGAAAAAGACGCTGGCGGCAAGCTCACGCAAATGTTCTTCTCCGGCAGCGTGGTGGTGGACACCAACAATACCAGCGGCCTTGGCAGCGCCGGCAATCCTGCCATGGTGGCCATCTACACCAGTGTGTATCCGCAAGGAAAAACGCTGGCCAACGGACAAGTGCTCGCCCCCAACACCCAGTCCCAGTCCATCGCCTACAGCCTGGACCGGGGACGCACCTGGACCCAGTACGCCGCCAACCCGGTGATTGCCGCGCCACCGGCGCCGTTTGAAACCGAAGGGCAAAATTTCCGCGATCCAAAAGTCTTCTGGTATGCACCGGAGCAAAAATGGGTCATGGTTGCCGTGGCCTCGGAGAAGCACCAGGCGCTGCTGTTCTCGTCCAAAAACCTGCGCGACTGGACCTACATGAGCGCCTTTGGCCCCGCCAACGCGGTCGGTGGCATCTGGGAATGTCCCGACCTGTTCGAGCTGCCCGTCGATGGCGACGCCAGCAAACGCAAATGGGTGATGAACATCAACATCAACCCCGGCTCGGTGGCCGGTGGTTCCGGGGCACATTATTTTGTGGGGAAATTCGACGGCACGCGCTTTGTGGCCGACGCCAACAGCGTGATCGACAAGAAGCCGCCCACGGGCACCGTCTACCAGGACTTTGAAGCGGCCAGCTTCGACGCCACCGGCTGGGCATCGACGGGCGACTTTGCAGGCAAGACGCCCGTGGCTCCCTCGCATGGCGTGGCCGACAACCAGGGCAGCCAATTGCTCGACACCTACCGGCTGGGCAAGGATGACGGCGCTGTGGGCACGCTCACCTCGCCCGCCTTTACCGTCACCAGCAAGTACATCAATCTGATGGTCGGCGGCGGGCGCCATCCACGCCTGGCCGGTGCCGGCGACGGCACGGTCCCTACGGGAACCTTGCTGTTTCCAGGCGCCGGTTTTGAAGGCCCGGCCAATGCCACCTACGCCGACCTGGGCTGGACGCCCGCCGGCGACCTGGTGGGGCAAAAGGTTGCCCTCGGAACCGACGCCGACCGCCAAGCGGCAGCCGGCAAGCTGGGCGCGGGTGTGTTCAATTCCTTCTTCGGGGCCGGCGACACGCCCAAGGGCAGCCTGACGTCGCCCACCTTCACCATCTCCAGGGCCTATATCAACTTCCTCGTCGGGGGCGGCAACCATCCCTATGACAGCCCCAATCCTGTGGCGGTAGTGCTCAAGGTCAACGGCAAGGTGGTGCGCAGCGCCACCGGAGCGGACTCCGAACTGAACTGGACAAACTGGGACGTACGCGAGTTCGCCGGACAGCAGGCCCAGATCGTCATCATCGACGACAACGACGGGGCCTGGGGACACATCCTTGCCGACGTGTTCGAGGCATCGGACCAACCGGCCAAGCCCGTCAGCGATGAAACGACGGTCAACCTGCTGGTCAACGGCCAGGTGGTCAAAAGCGCAACCGGCGCCAATGCCGAAACCCTGAACTGGCGCAGCTGGAACGTGGACGCCTACCGGGGCAAGAGCGCACAGATCGAGGTGGTGGACAAAAACACGGGCGGCTGGGGCCATATCCTCGTCGACCATATCGTCTTTTCGGACAGCGCCAAAGAGGAAGCCAACTGGCTCGACTACGGCGCCGACTTCTATGCCGCCGTGACCTGGAACGGCATACCCGATGGCAAGCGCATCGGCCTGGGCTGGATGAGCAACTGGGACTACGCTGGCAACACGCCCACCACGCCATGGCGCAGCGCGCAGACCTTCGCCCGGGAATTCACGCTGCGCACCATAGCCGGCCAGGTGCGGCTGGTGCAGCAGCCGGTGGACAACTTCAGCACACTGCGCAGCAAAGCGCTGTACAGCGCCCAGGACCGTTCCGTGGCCGCCGGCGTGCAAGCACTCGATATCACCCCCGCCCCGGGCCAGGCCCTGGACATCGTGGCCAGGTTCCAGCCGGGCAGTGCCAGCGGCTTTGGCCTGAAGGTGCGCACCGGCACGAATGGCGAAGAAACCGTCATCGGCTATGACGCGGTGGCCGGCGAGGTCTACATCGACCGCAGCAAATCGGGCGACGCCAGCTTCAACGCCAGCTTTGCCGCCCGCCATACCGCCCCGCTGCCCCTGCGCACCGGCACGGTCGACCTGCGCATCGTGGTCGACACCTCGTCGGTGATGGTATTTGCGGGCAACGAGGTGGTGTTGACCGACCAGATCTTCCCGCAACCGTCCAGCAACGGTGTCGCGCTGTTCGCCGTGGGCGGCGCGGCAACACTGAAAGAGCTGACCATCTGGCCTTTGAAGTCGATCTGGGGCAAGCGCTAAAGCTGCACGGGAGCTCCAGCCATCTGGAGCTTCACTGGCGGGGCGTCGGATATGTAATAAAATGTCCTTCTTTTACGCCTGTAGAAACCGGACCCGCCCCGCCATGTCAGACAGCTTTACCGAAGAGGCGTCCGCGCCGCAAGCAGCCATCGACGATGTTCAATGGCTGCAGCCGCGCGGCTCGAACCAGATGGGCATGAGCCAGTTCAACGAGCGGGTGGTGCTGCAGGCCGTGCGCTTGCACGGCAGCATGCCGAAGGCCGACCTGGCCCGGCTGACCAACCTGAGCACGCAAACGGTTTCCCTGATCATCAACCGCCTGCTGGACGACGGCCTGGTCAGCAAGCGCGCGCCCGTGCGCGGCAAGGTCGGCCAGCCGTCGGTGCCCATCATGCTCAATCCGGACGGCGCCTTCTCGATCGGCATCAAGATCGGCCGGCGCAGCCTCGACGTGTTGCTGGTCGATTTCGTCGGCAAGACGCGCGAGCGCCTGTCGTTTCCCTATCCCTTTCCCGTCCCCGACACCGTGTTCGGCCAGATCGAGTCGGCGCTGAAAAGCATGGCCGTGCTGCTGGGACCGAAGTTGCTGCCGCGCCTGTGCGGCGTCGGCATCGCCGCGCCGCTGGGCTTGGGCGGCTGGCAGAATCTGCTCGAGATGGCGCCGGAGCAGGCCAACGCGTGGGACAGCATCGACATCGGCCAGCGCGTGCAGGCGATGACGGCGTTGCCGGTCGAGTTCGCCAAGGACACGGCCGCCGCCTGCGTCGCCGAGCTGGTGCTCGGGCGCGGGCGCAGCATCAAGAACTTCCTGTACATCTTCGTCGACATCTTCATCGGCGGCGGCCTGGTCATCAACAGCCATTTGCACAGCGGCCTGCACGGCAACGCCGGCGCGGTGGGCTCCTTGCCGCTCGGCATGGCCACGGCCGGCGCCAGGCATCCGCCGGGCCAGCTGCTGGGCGACGCTTCCCTGTTCAACCTCGAGCAGTTGTACACCCTGGCCGGGCTGGACCCGGCCGCCGCCCACGACGGGCGCGCGCTGCAGGAACCATTCGTCACCCACACCGTGGCCTGGCTCGACGACGCGGCGCGGGCCATCGCGCTGAGCATCACCAGCGCCACCTGCCTGCTCGACCTGGAGGGAGTGATTATCGACGGCTCCTTCGACCGCGGCCTGCTCGAGCAATTGCTGGCCCAGGTCGAGCGCGCGCTGGAATGCTATAGCTGGGAGGGCATCGCCCGGCCGCAGGTGCTCGGCGGCACCGTCGGCTCCGACGCGCGCGCCGTTGGCGGCGCCTTCCTGCCGCTGTACGCGCATTTCGCGCCGGACCGCGACCTGTTCCTCAAGTAAAGGTTCTGTCGCGTTGTTTTGTATAGAGATTAAGAAAAACTCTTGCGATAGATATTGATGTCCTTGCCAACGATGGGCTGGCGCGAAAAGCGTTCGAAGCGCAAACCGAGCTTGTTGATCAAGTTGATCGAAGGCTGGTTCTGCGGCGACACGAGGCCATACACTGCCGGCAGACACAGCACGTCGCGCGCATGGCACAGTACGCTCGATGCAGCCTCCCAGGCCAGGCCCTGGCCGCAATACGCGGGCAGCAGCGCGTAGCCGATATCGGGACCCGGCATGGTGGCGCGCTTGATCAGGCCGCACATGCCGATCGCCACGCCATCGCCACGGTGCTCGACGATATAGAAAGAGTAGCCGAGTTCCTGCTGCTGCGCGATCGGGCCCGTTTCCAGCGCCGCGCGCGCCGCGTCCACGGTATGGATCTGACGGTCGCCGATGGTCGCCAGCCAGGTCGGCTCGTTCACCAGCCCGAGAAAAAACGCCCCATCATCGACGCTGGCGGTGCGCAGGCGCAGACGGGGCGTCTCGATCACGGTGACGGCGCCGCTCATGCCGGCCACTGCATCGGATCGGTCAGCAGCTGGTACATCACATAGGCGTCGACATAGCCGAGCTGCGCGTGGCGGTAGGCCAGCGGCAAGGTGGCGACCACCGTGAAGCCCAGTTTTTTCCACAAGGTGACGGCGGCCAGGTTGGTGCTGACGACGAAATTGAACTGCATCGCCAGGTAGCCCGCGCGGCGCGCTTCTTCCATGCAGTGCACGCCCAGCAGGCGCCCCACGCCCACGCCCTGCGCGGCCGGGTCGACCATGAACGAGGCATTGGCCACATGCGATCCATGGCCAGGCTGGTTCGCCACCAGCTTGTACATGCCCAGCAGGCGCTCCGTGCCCATGGTCGCGACAAAGCTTTGCACGCCGGGGCAGAACCAGTAGGCGTGGCATGCTTCGCGCGTGGTATCGGCGGGGAAGGGGTAGGTGTCGCCGCCGGCCACCAGGGTCTGGAAGATCGGCCACATGGCGTCGAAATCGGCTTCGTTGGCCGGGCGGATATCAATTTCTTTCAAGTCGGTGCTCCCGATAACAAGTGATGGCTGATTGTATCAGCGGCCCAGGCGGAAGTTCACGCTGTCCGGACGCCCCGGCAGGTGCAGGCGCGATTGCGCGCGCGGCGCTTCGCTGACGACTTTCCCGCGCCGCAGCACCAGGCGCCGCGCCGCGCGCAGGCGCAGCGCTTCCACGGTACTGCCGCAATCGAGGATCAGCAAATCCGCATGGCAGCCGGGCGCGATGCCGTAGCCGTCGAGGCCCAGGATGCGCGCCGGCGTTTCCGTCACGGCCAGGAAGCAGTCGTGCATCGCTTGCTGGCCCGTCATCTGCGCCACGTGCAGCCCCATGTGCGCCACTTCCAGCATGTCGCCCGAGCCGAGGCTGTACCACGGGTCCATCACGCAGTCGTGGCCAAAGGCGACGGGGATGCCGGCGGCCAGCATCTCGGGCACGCGCGTCATGCCACGCCGCTTCGGATACGTATCGTGGCGCGCCTGCAAGGTGATGTTGATGAGCGGATTGGCGATGGCCGCCACGCCTGCCTCGCGGATCAGGGGCAGCAGTTTGCTCACATAATAATTGTCCATCGAATGCATGGACGTCAGGTGCGAGCCCGTCACCCTGCCCTGCATCCCAAGGCGCTGGCTGTGGAAGGCCAGGGTTTCGATGTGGCGCGACAGCGGGTCATCCGATTCGTCGCAATGCATGTCGACCATCAGCCCCCGCTCGCAGGCGAATTCGCACAGCAGGCGCACGGATTCCGCGCCGTCCGCCATGGTGCGCTCGAAATGCGGGATGCCGCCCACCACGTCGACGCCCATGGCGATCGCGCGCTTCAGATTGTCGAAGGCGCCGGGACTGCGCAGGATGCCGTCCTGCGGGAACGCCACCAGCTGCAAGTCGAGATACGGCGCCACCTGCCGCTTGACGTCGAGCAGCGCTTCGACGGCCAGCAGGCGCGGGTCGCAGATATCGACGTGCGAGCGGATGGCCAGCAAGCCGCGCGCCACGGCCCAGTCGCAGTACTGCAGGGCGCGGTCCACCAATGCCTGCTGCGTCAATTGCGGTTTCAGCTCGCCCCACAGGGCGATGCCTTCGAGCAGGGTGCCGGACGCGTTTACGCGCGGCAAGCCATAGCTGAGCGTGGCGTCCATGTGGAAGTGGGCGTCGACGAACGGCGGCGTGACGAGGTCGCCCTCGGCGTCGATCTCTTGCGCGCCCGTCACGGGCAAGGCGGTGCCGACGGCGGCGATGCGGCCGCCCTCGATGGCGATATCGATGGCGCGGCGCCCGTCGGGCAGGCTGGCATTGCGGATGACAAGGTCCATGCGGACACTCCTTCGGTTGACTACGGTATCTGGCGCTTCAAGTAGCTTGGCATCTTGGCTTTTTCAAGGATGCTGCAGTGCATGAATATAGTTACTGGCAAAAGCGTAGCCATAGTTTCCCTGACAACGCTTTGCGCCCGCGCAAACTTGTGGCAAATGCTGCCAGGCGCACGAATAGGGGAAGCACACGGCACCCGCCCTTGAGAAAATAGCTTTCAACTAACTTGAATCACCGCTAGAATATTCATATTGCGTTGCATCATAAAAAGCCTATGATCAGCTGTTTAGCACGCTACCTACTTTACAAAACGCGGCCAACTCTGGTTTTCGGGATTTTGCAGAGCGTTTTGCCAGCATTTTAATCCGTACAAAGGAGTAAATATGTTTCCGCTTCCTGAACAATTTTCCAGCGCCGCCAAGTCGCAACTGGAAAGCCAGCTGCAAATCTTCAGCACCCTCACCAGCAAAGTCTTTGAAAGCGCCGAAAAAATCATCGCGCTGAACCTGAACGCCGGCAAGGCCGCCATCTCGCAAACGGCGGAAACGGCCCAGCACCTGCTGGAAACGCAGGACCCGCGCGACTTCTTCAGCTACAGCAGCAGCCAGGCGCAACCGAACATCGAGAGCGTGCTGGCCTACAGCCGCCAGCTGTTCGGTATCGCCTCGAGCACCCAGGCGGAATTGCTGGCCTCGGCCAAGGCCCGCCTCGATGAAGCCGCGCCTGTCGCCGCACCCGCTCCTGCCGCAGCCAAGCCTTCGCTGGCAGCTGTACCTGCCGCTGTGCCTGCACCAGCGCCAGCGCCAGCAGCCGCACCTGCGCCCGTTGCCGCCAAGCCTGCCGAAGTAGCCAAGCCTGCCGCCGCGCCGGCAGCCAAACCAGAAGCAGCGCCTGCCAAGGTTGCCGAGAAGGCCGCCGACAAGCCAGCCGTAAAAGCGGTGGAAGCCAAACCGGCAGCCAAGCCGGAAGCGGCCAAACCCGCACCTGCCGCCGCACCTGCACCTGCACCAGCACCAGCGAAAGCCGCCGCGCCGGCACCGGCACCGGCACCGGCCAAGCCTGCCGCAAAACCATTTCCTTCGAGCAAACCGGCCGCCAAGCCAGCCAGCGCCGCCGGCAAGACCGTGGCCAAGGCCGCCGTGAAGCACGCCCCTGCGCCAGCCGCCAAACCGGCAGCCAAGGCCGCTCCAAAGGGTACGCCATCGAAACAGCTCGACATGCTGGGTGGCGCTAAAGGCAGCGGCCGCAAGTAGAACGCCTATCAAAACCTACTGCGCGTCGTAATTTGCGGCCTGCGATGCTCACTGTACCTTCGTACAGTTGCGCTTCTCAGCCACAACTTCCTTCCGCTCGCTACGGTTTTGTTACGCGTTGTAAGCCTCGCGCACAGTACTGACGCAGCAAAACAACGGGCTACGGCCCGTTTTTTGCGTGCCCGTCCACAGCGCGCTTTTCCACCTTGTTGTATCCTACGCGTACTTTCCGTCCGCGTGCCCGCCCTTCCGCCCCGCGGCACCCCATTACTCAAAACAAAAGGTAACCATGAGTTTATCGAGGCTCATCGCCGGCTTCGTGCGTCAGCATTGGCCGGCGTATGCCGCCGCTGCCGTCATGCTGACAGGCGTGGCAACACTGACCGTCTGGATCCCGCGCCGCGTGGGCGCCATCATCGACGCGCTGGCCGCGCACCGCATGACGGCGGTCGAACTGTGGCTTGAGCTGCTGACCCTGCTCGCCGTCGGCGTCGTCATCTACTTCCTGCGTGTGGGCTGGCGCATCACCCTGTTCAAGGCCGCCTACCAGCTGGGCGTGATGCTGCGCACGCGCTTCTACACGCGCATGTCGCAGCAGGGCGCGTCGTTTTACCAGAACCAGCGCACGGGCGACCTGATGGCGCTGGCGACGAACGACATCGACGCCATCGAAATGGCCGCCGGCGAAGCCATGCTGGCCGGCTTCGACGGCACTTTGACCTTGCTGATGGTGCTCGGCATCATGCTGCTGGGCGTGGACTGGCGCCTGGCCTGCATCGCCTTGCTGCCCTTTCCGCTGATGGGACTGGCCTTCTGGCGCATCTCGAGCCATATCCACACGGCATCGACGGATTCGCTGAAACGCTTTTCCGCGCTGAACGACCATGTGCAGGAATCGCTGTCGGGCGTGCGCACCTTGCGCGCACTGGGCCTGGAAGAGCGCAGCAGCCAGCAGTTCTCCACCCTGGCCGGCCATGCGGCCAACGCCAGCCTGACGGCGCAGCGCTGGGAAGCGGCGTACGAACCGGCCGTCGGCCTGACCCTGACGGCCGCCACGGCGCTGACCCTGGGCCTGGGCGGCTACCTCGTGTGGCAAGACCAGCTGACCATCGGCGCGCTGACGAGCTTTTCCATGTACCTGGGCCAGCTGATCTGGCCCATGTTCGCCGCCGGCTGGGTACTGTCCCTGATCGAACGGGGCCGCGCCGCCTGGCAGCGCTTGCAGCCGATGCTCGATGCGCCGCTGGCCATCGACGACCACGGCACTATCGCCACGCTCACGCCCGGCCCCCTGCAATTGCAGGGCGTCGGCTTTGCCTACGCGGGCCAGACGGTTCCGGCCCTGTCCGGCATCTCGCTGCGTTTGCAGCCGGGCCAGACCTTGGGCTTGGTGGGCCCGACGGGTAGCGGCAAGTCGACCCTGCTGCGCGTGCTGCTGCGCCAGGTGACGCCGCAGTCGGGCACGGCCACGTGGAATGGCCAGGCGCTCGACGCCTACACCCTGCACGCGCTGCGCGCTGCCATCAGCTGGGTGCCGCAGGAGTCGTTCCTGTTCTCCGCCACCATCGCCGACAATATCGCCCTCGCCCGTCCCGGCGCCACGCGCGAGGAAGTGGAACGGGCGGCGCAGCTGGCCGACATTCACGACGATATCCTGCAATTCCCCGAAGGCTATGCCACCCATGTGGGCGAAAAAGGCATCACCCTGTCCGGCGGCCAGCGCCAGCGCGTGGCCATCGCCCGCGCCCTGCTGGCCGACAACGGCTTGCTGCTGCTCGATGATGCGCTGTCCGCCGTCGACACGGGCACGGAAACGCGCATCCTGCAGCACCTGGAAGAGCTGCGCGCGCGCCGCCCCGAGCGCAGCGCCATCATCGCCAGCCACCGCCTGAGCGCCGTCGTCAACGCGGACCTGATCCTGGTGCTGCGCGATGGCCACGTCACGGAAACGGGCAACCACGACGCGCTGATGCAGCGCGACGGCTGGTATGCCAGCCAATGGCGCTATCAACAACTGGAGGCCAGCCTCGATGCCATCTAAGACAGTACAAACAGATACAGCCACCCAATCCGTGCGCCGCCAGGCCGCGCAAGCGATGGGCCTGCTGCGCCGCGCCGCCGCGCCCGACCTGCGCCATTTGTATTGGGCCACGTTCTGGCTGATCCTCGCCGCCGCCCTCGAAGTGACGGGACCGATCCTGGGCAAGGCCCTGATCGATCAGCATCTGCTGCCGCGCAACCTCGACTGGACGCGCATGTCATTGCTGCTGGGTGGCTGCCTGCTGACGGGCTGGGTCGCATCCGGCCTGCGCTATCTGCAGCTGGTGCGCCTGTCCGGCCTGGCCATGCGCTCGGTGCAGCGCCTGCGTGAAACCGTCTACCAGCACGTGCTGCGCCTGCCGATGAGTTTTTTCGACCGTGCCATCACGGGCCAATTGGTCAGCCGGGTCACCAACGACACGGAAGCCGTGAAATCGCTGTACGTGCAGGTGCTGTTCGTCATCCTCGACAGCTCCATCGTTTTGGTCGGCACCATGGCCGCCATGGCTTTTCTCGACTGGCGATTGATGCTGATCGTGCTGGCCCTGCTGCCGGCCGTGCTGGTCATCGTCTTCCTGTACCAGCGCTGGAGCGCGCCGGCCGTCACGCGCGCGCGCGCGCTGCGCAGCGAGATCAACGGGCAGATCGCCGAATCGATCGGCGGCATGAGCGTGCTGCAGGCGAATAACGCGGAAAAGCGCTTCGGCGCGCGCTTCACGGGCATCAACCAGGACCACTACACGGCGCGCATGCAGGAATTGCGCGCCAACGCCTGGCTGCTGCGCCCCGCGCTCGACATGCTCAACATCGTGCTGCTGGCCGTCGTCATCTTCAGCTTCGGCCGGCGCGAGATGGGCGCCGTGGAAGTGGGCGTGCTGTATGCGTTCATCAGCTACATCGCGCGCGTGATCGAGCCGCTGATCCAGATCACGATGCAGTTCAGCCAGCTGCAGCAGTCGGTGGTGGCCACGGCGCGCGTCTCGGCCCTGCTCGACGAAGCACAGGCGCTCGAGCACGCACAGGGAAGGGAAACACCGGCCCTGCGGCATGCGCAAACGGGCAGCGAACTGCCCGCCGTCGACATCCAGAACCTGACCTTCGCCTACGTGGAAAACCAGCCCGTGCTGCACGAGCTGTCACTGACGATACCGCAAGGTGCGTTTTTTGGCATCGTCGGTCACACGGGCAGCGGCAAGTCGACCCTGCTGTCCTTGCTGCTGCGCTTTTACCCCGTCACGCAGGGCAGCATCGCCATCAACGGCGTCGCCCTCGACAGCATCGACAACGAGCATTTCCGCGCCGATGTGGGCCTGGTGCCGCAAGACCCGTTCCTGCTGGCCGCCTCGGCGCGTGAAAACATCGACATGGGCCGCGGCTACACGCAGGCGCAGATCGAGACGGCCGCGCGCGCCGCGCATGCGCACGACTTCATCGCGGCGCTGGAGCACGGCTACGACACGCCACTGGGCGAAGGCGGCTCGCGCCTGTCGTCGGGGCAAAAGCAGCTGATCGCCATTGCCCGCGCGCTGGCCGGCCAGCCGCGCATTTTGCTGCTCGACGAAGCGACGTCGCGCATCGATAGCCAGACGGAGCAGATCGTGCAGCTGGCCCTCAACGAGTTGCGCGGCAAGGTCACCATCGTCGCCATCGCCCACCGCCTGTCGACCATCCGCGAGGCCGACCGTATTATCGTGCTCAATCACGGCCGCATCACGGAAGCGGGGCCGCACGACGCCCTGATGCAGATCGAAGGCGGCCTGTACCAGCGCCTGTATCTGTTGCAGCAGCTGGCGCAGTGATAGTCCCTTGTCGATGCCGGCCGTGTGCACTTTCGCAAATTTCTGCGTCCCGCATGATCTTTCTTGATTGCAACAGAATATAATCTGTTACAGACAGGTAGTCATTGCGGGAGCGGGACGTTGGCAGGCAGACAGAGACGGGCATCATGGCGAAAGGCGCATTGGCTGCTGGTATTGGCCTGCTTGCTGCCGCCTGCCGCGCACGCCCAGGCCGGCAACCTCGAGCAGTATCTTGCCGCCGTGCGCGACGATGGCCGCTTCGTGCCCGCGCGCGCCCTGCAGCGCCTGCAAGAGGTGGAAACGCAGGCGCGCAGCGCCCCCCTGCCCATCCGCGCGGAATTCCTTACCCAACTGAGTAACGCCCGCATGCGCCTGGGGCAGAACGACATCGCCATGCAGCTGGCCGAGGAGCTGATCGCCTACGCCCGCCAGAACAAGAGCGATGTGGCGCTGGCGAAGGGCATGCTCAACAAGGCCTACATCACGTTTGCCCGGAACGAGCGCCGCGCCTCGCACCTGCTGGCCTTTGAAGCGGAAAAGATCGCCAACCGCACGGACGACTTGACCGTGCGTGCGCAGGCCACCATCAGCGCAGGGCAATCGTGGGCAGAGGAAGGCAATTTCCCGTTTGCGCTGGCCAAGCTGCAGGCGGCCGTCGACCTGGCGCGCCAGAGCAAATCCCCGTCCAGCCTGGCCGCCGCCCTGAATGCCCTCACCCTGCTGTACACGCAGATGCGCGAATACGACAAGGGTTTCGAGGTGCTCGATGAATTGCTGGCCGTATCCAGCACCCTGGCGTCGCCGGGCCGCATGGCGCAGGCGAAAAATACGGAATATGGGCTGGCGCTCGACGCGCAGCAGCCGCGGCGGGGTCAGCGCGCCCTGCTGGCGGCCCTGGCGCTGGAACGCCAGCTGGGCGCGCGCGGCATGGTCGCCGTCACCCTCGTCAATCTGTCGGACAGCTACCTGAAGGAAGACGACTACGGGCAAACCTTGCGCTACGCGAATGAAGCCATCACGGCGGCGCGCCTCGTCAACGACGAACAGGTGGAAGCGACGGCGCGGCTCAATATCGGCCAGGCGCTGATCGGCCAGGGTCGGTTGCAGGAAGGCAAGCAAAGCGTGGGCACTGGCCTGGCCTACTACGAACGCACGGCCAACCAGCCGGAAATCCAGGCCGTGCTGCTGGAATACGGCATGGCGCTGGAAAAGGCGGGCGACCTGCGCGGCGCAGTCACCGCGTATCACCGCGAGCGCGGCATTTCCAACCAGTTGTTCGAAAAGCAGCGGCAAAAGGCCGTGTATGAGCTGCAAGAAAAGTATGAGGCGGAAAAGAAACAGCGCCAGATCGAACTGCTGAGCCGCGAAAATCAGCTCAAGAGCACGGAAATCGACAACCGCCGCCTGCAGCAGCGCGTATGGTGGCTGCTGGCGCTGGTACTGGCCATGGCGTCCGCCATCGTCGGTTTGCTGTACCGCAAGGTGCGCCATGCGAACGTGCAGCTGAAGGTAAAAAACCAGGAACTCAAGCGCCAGAGCTCGCGCGACCCGCTGACGGCCCTGTACAACCGCCGCCATTTCCAGGAATTCATGCGCAGCCATGCGGGCAAGCCGCAGCCTTCCTATGCCGGCGGCGATGTCGTGGGCGCGCTGTTCCTGCTCGACGTCGACCATTTCAAGCACATCAACGACGGCTACGGCCATGCGGCGGGCGACCTGGTGCTGACGACGATCGCCGAAACCTTGCACGAGGTGTTGCGCGAAACGGACATGATCGTGCGCTGGGGCGGCGAGGAATTCCTCGCCTTCCTGCCGGCCGTCGCCCGCGACGGGCTCGACGACATCGCGCGGCGCATCCTCAACGGCATGGCGGCGCAAAGCATCGACTACCAGGGGCAAACCATCCAGGTGCATGTGTCCGTCGGCTTTGCGCCCTATCCGCTGGCGCCGCTGGGAAGGCCGCTCACGTGGGAACGCAGCGTCAACCTGATCGACATGGCGCTGTACCTGGCCAAGGCGCACGGGCGCAACCGGGCGTATGGCTTGCGCGGTTTTCGGCAGGTGGAAAGAACGACACTGGAAGCGGTGGAGCAAGACCTGGAACGCGCGTGGCGCGACGGCTTTGTCGATTTGAGCGTGGTGCTGGGGGGAACGGACGGGATGGACAAGACGGAGACGGCCGTATCAGGCGGCCAGGCCAGCGAAGGCGCCGCCGCAGCCGCCATCACCTGACGGCAGTTGCGGGGCGCGCTGATGACGTGCTTACTTGTGCGCGGCGTCCTGCATCTTTTCGCCGGCTTTTTCCACTTTCTTGCCCACGGCATCGGCCGCTTCGCTCATTTTCTTGTCGGCGTCAGCGGCGACCTGGTCCATCTTGGCGCCCGTATCGGCAGCGGCCTGGCTCACGGCAGCGTCAGCCTTGGTAGCGGCATCCTTGATGTCGGCTTCAGCCTTGGCGGCGGCCGCATCGATCTTCTGGCCAGCCTGTTCCGCAGGACCTGCGGCGGCGACATCATCCTTCTTCTGGCAGGCAGCCAGTGCCACAACCATCATGCCGGCGGCGCATACGGTCATCCAATTTTTGCTTGCTTTCATGGTATTCCCTTTCGTTGTTATCAAAAGACACAGATCAGTTCGCAATATACACCTGGCTAAAATTTTCTAGCGTGCGCTAACGCACATAAAAACAGGCTTTTGTGGCGTAGTTGTAAGCAATGGTATCTTGATATCTTTTAGCCATGTTTTCCCTGCGCCGGATGCGCGGCCTGATAGCCATCCGTCAGGGTGTGCAGGAAGGCGATCACGTCGGCGATCTCCGCGTCGTTCAGGGCTGGTGCCTGCCCCGGCTGGCGGTCGAACGGCGCTTCCATATTCACGTTCGCCGCCAGGCCGGGCGGCAGGTCGTCGTATTTGCGCACCTTGCCGTTTTTATCCATCGGATACCATTTCTGCGGCGCCGTATCGCGCTGCACGTAGAAGCGCAGCACCTGTTCCAGGCTGTCAAAGCTGCCGTTGTGGAAGAACACCTTGCGCAGGGCAACGTTGCGCAGGGAGGGCGTCTTGAAGCTGCCGCAATACTCCCTATGCTCCATCAAGTCGGTGCGGTCCGGGCCGCACAAGCCCATGTCGAAGAACGCCGGGTTCGCATTGACGGGCAGCTTGCCATTGCGCGGCACGCCGATATTGATCAAGCCGTAATCGGTAAACTGGGGAAAGGCGCCGCCGGAAGTGATCTGGCTGATGTGGCAGGACGCGCAATTGCCCTTGCGTTCATCGTTGAACAGGGCCAGGCCGCGCGCTTCCTGCGGACTCAACACGGCCTGCTTGCGCAGCACGGCGTCGTACTTGCTCGTGTACGGATAGAAGTCCAACGGGCTTTCCTGGAACACTTCCAGCGACATCAGCGCCCAGCGCAAGGCCTGGCCCGGCTGCGCGAAGATATCCGCGCCATACGTCTGGCGGAACTGCGCCGCCAGGGGGCCAGCCTGTAATTTGGCGACGATGGCGGCCGCGTCGCGATTGCCCATCTCGCGTTTGGAGAGCAACGGCGCCAGCGCCTGCTCGTGGCCCGACTGGGCGCGGCCATCCCAGTTGCGCCCGCCCGTGGGACCCGCGTCGACGCTGTCGTCGCCATCGTCGTCATGAAAATGTTCGGTGAAGGCGGGCGCCGTCTGCAGGTAGCGCAGCGAGGGCGCCGCGCGCGTGCCCGCATCCGTCAATTCCGGGCCGCCCAGCTGCACCGCCAGCCCGTTCGGCGGGCCATATGCATGCTCGGGACTGTGGCAGCTGGCGCACGACATCTTCCCCGACACGGACAGGCCGGGCTCGAAAAACATGGCGCGGCCCATGGCTGTCATTGCCGCCACCGAAGGCGGATGTTTCAGGCTGGGCGCATAGGCACCTGCCAGGTAGGCGGCGGGAGCGGACACTTCTTTTTGCGGCGCGGGCTGGCAGGCGGACAGCCCGCAAATGGCAAGCAGCAAGGTGGAATTCGTTTTCATCATGGGCTGGCAGCGTAGCAACGGCATGTGACAGCTGCGTGACAAAACCCTGCGAAACCTAATGTATCAAGTCCGTACATTACGTCATGTAACAGGCGCTGACATGTCACGCAGCTGACATATTGCCTGCCTAGCATGCGACGTTTTCCACCCAGAAGGCATGCACATGAAACCGCACTCCCGCCCCGTCTTACGTCCCCTGCCTATCCTGCTGTCGCTGGGCCTGGCCGCCTGCGGCAGCAACTATGCGATCACGCCCAGCACCACAGGCCAGGTGATCGGCAGCTACTATGAAAACGCCCAGGTGTGCCTGGAAAGCGCCAGCGCAAAACTCACGTGCGACAGCGCTTCCAGCCCCGTGCGCACGGCTGCCGACGGCAGCTACACCTTGGACGGCCAGGGCGCCGTGCTGGTGACCATCGGCACGGACGCGATCCGCCATGAAGCCATCGGCGACGCGGGCACCAAGGTGACGCAAAAACTACTGCTGCGCGCCCCTGCCGGGCACAGCGCCTTCGTCAGCGCCCTGTCGACGGAACTGGCGCAAGTCATGGATGGCAACGGCGGCGACTTTACGGCCGCCAGCGGCAAGCTGGCCGCGCGCATCGGCGTGTCCGAAGCGGGCCTGGCGTCGGACTTCAACAAGGCCAGCGGCGACGAGCTGGCGAAACTGAAGGCGGAAAACGCCAGCGTGACGGCCTTGATCGCCAGCGCCAGCGCACAGGCGGCGCCCGCCGATGCGCTGGCCGCACTGAATAGCAGCTTGGCGCTGAACAATATCCAGACCATCGTCGTCATCTACGCGGAAAACCGCGGCTTCGATAATCTGTACGGCCTGTTCCCGGGCGCCAATGGCGTGCCGGGCGTCAACCCCACGTCAAGCGCCGCCTACGTGCCGCAGAAAGACATCGACGGCAGCACCCTGCCCGTGCTGCCCCCCACCTGGGGCGGCATGACGGCGGCTGGCCAGAGCACCGTCATCACGCAGGCGCAATCGGCCAATCTGCCGAACAAGCCGTTCCAGATCGATGACGCCAGCAGCCCCCTGTACCTGCCGCAATCGGTGATCACGCGCGACCTGGTGCACCGCTTCTACAACAACCAGATGCAGATCAACGGCGGCGCCAACGACAAGTTCGCCGCGTATTCCGATGCAGGTGGTTTGAGCATGGGCTATTACGACGGCAGCAAGATGCAGCTGTGGGACATGGCGAAACAATATGCGCTGGCCGACAACCTGTTCATCGGCGCCTTCGGCGGCTCCTTCCTCACGCACCAGTACCTGATCTGCGCGTGCGCACCCACCTACCCGAACGCGGACACCTCGGTGGCGAAAGGCTCGATCGCGAAGATCGACGTCGACGCCAACGGCAACTTCCTGCGCCTGACGCCATCCGCCACGGCACCAGGCACGGTCTTGAACGGCGCGCCCGCCTATGCCAACGATGGCGCGCTGACGCCGGCCGACAGCACGGGCATGTTCTACGCCGTCAATACCATGCAGCCGCCGTTCCAGCCGAGCAGCAACGCGCCCGCCTCGGGCGACAGCAGCAAGCTGTATGCGGACACGGGCAAGGCCAATACGCTGCCGCCGCAAACGCAGACGAATATCGGCGACTTGCTCTCTGGCAAGAACATCGACTGGGCCTGGTATGCGGGCGCCTGGAAGGACACGACGGCCCTGGCCACGGCCAGCGCGCGCGCCGGCAGCTTCCCGAATCCCCCGAACTTCCAGTTCCACCACCAGCCGTTCAATTACTTTGCCAACATGGACCCCGTGAAGGCGCCCGCCTACCGCGCCGCCCACCTGCGCGACTTCGACAGCCAGTTCCTCAGCGACGCGGGTGCCGGCAAGCTGCCGCCCGTGACCTTCTACAAGCCGCAAGGCAATTTGAACCAGCACCCGGGCTACGCCAGCGTGGCCGACGGCGACGCGCACATCGCCAGCGTCATCGCCCAGCTGAAGAAAAGTCCGCAATGGAAAAACATGCTGGTCATCGTCACCTACGATGAAAACGGCGGCTTTTATGACCACGCGGCGCCGCCGAAGGGCGACCGCTGGGGTCCGGGCACGCGCGTGCCGGCCATCCTCGTCTCGCCGTACGTGAAAAAGGGCTTGGTCGACCATACGCAATACGATTCGGCCTCGATCCTGCGCGCCATCACGCACCGCTTCGCCCTGCCCGTACTCGACGGCTTGAGCACGCGCGACAAGGCGCTGGTGGCCAATGGCGGCAAGCCCATGGGCGACTTCAGCGCCGCGCTGGCGCTGGTGCCGCAAGAGTAAGGCTGAGTAACAATGCGCCCGCCCGGTTTGACCGCGGCGGGGGTGTTATCTGCTGGCGCTACTGGCCGGGGGGCGTATCGAGCAGCGAGCGTTCGAGCAATTGCGACAGCGCCGTGCGCAACGCCTGCGTGCGCGCCGCCAGTTCCGGCCGCTTGTAGCGTTCGGCAGCGATCAGGCTGTTTTCCAGGCAGACGCGGTCGCCCTTGGCCAGGCAGGCGTCGGCCAGGTCGAGCTGGGCGCTCGCTTGCGCCACTTTCACCTTGGCGTCGAGTTCTAGGGTGTCGGGATCGTCGCCCCAGCGTTTCACGTAGATGGCCAGGCGCGTGGCGGCCAGCTCCGGCTTGCCCGCATCGAGCGCTTGCTTGACGCTGTCTTGCAGCACCGTCCACGCCTGCGCCCGCTGCTGTTGCTTCTCGCAAGTAGCAGCGGACTTGGTGATGCTCGCCTGCAGGCGCTTGATGTGGGCGGCGGGCGCCTTGGCGCTTTTCAGCACGGCCAGCGCGCTGCGCGCTCCATCCAGGTCGCACTGCGCCGCCAGCGCAGTGGCGGCCTCGACCTGTTCCGCCACGCTGGCCGGCTTGTCGGCGGGCTTGTTGTAAAACCAGATACCGGTCAGCACCACCGCCGCAGCGATCCACGTGCGCAAGCGCACGGGCGGGCGCGGCGGCGGCACCGAACCCTTGCTGGCAGGTTTGGCGGGCGGCGCCTTGGCCGGCGCGGCAGGTGCCGGCGGGGCGGGCTTGGGAGCAGGCGCGGTAGCAGGCGCTGGCGGAGGCGCTGGGATGAACGCAGGAACAGGCGGAGCTACGGGCACCGGCGGCGCCACTGCTTTCTCCAGAACAGGCGCCTGCGCCACCTGGCGCGCGCCGCAAAACGGGCAATGCGCCACGCGCAGCGGCAAGGTTTGGCCGCAAGCGGCGTTGATGCAAACGTCATTCACTGTTTCAAGCACATTCCAACCTTTTCCTGGAGTCATTCCACTGCGTTCTGCCGCAATATTACCTTACGCAAGCACCACAACGGCGCACCCGCACCGTGTTCCGCAGCCTTGATACCGATCAAAAAGCATCCGCCGCCGCGGCCTAAGCTGGAAGCACCGGCCAAGGACAAGGAGAACGCCATGCCAGCCCACCTGATCATCGAAGACGGCCAGCCCTGGTGGGACAGCGCCGATATCTGGGTCGTGCCGGGCACCGATCCGAATGGTCCGCCGGGCGCGCCCATCGCCGGCACCAGCAATTACCTGTGGAGCCGCATGCACAACACGGGCAACAGCGCCTCGAACGGCGTGCGCGTGGATTTTTACTGGGCCGATCCTTCCGGCCAGATCGCCGTCGGCGCCGCCACGCAGATCGGTTCCGCCTTTGCCGACTTGCCGCCCGGCGCCACGCAGGAAGTGCTGTGCCTGGTGCCGTGGATCCCCGTCATCGTCAATGGCGGCCACGAATGCCTGCTGGCCGTGGCCCATGGCCCGGGCGACGTCAACCCGCTGCCCGATCCCCTGCCCAACGGCTTTCCCTTCCAGCCCAAGCAGCACGAGCAGATCGCCCAGCGCAATGTCACCGTCGTGCTGGCGGCAAGGCGCGCGCAATTGCTGAGCATCGCGGTGGCGGCCCTGCCCCGTGCGACGAAAAAAGTGGAGCTGCAGATTGAATATGGCGGCGAGCTGCCCGAGCGCCTGCTGGCCACCCTGGGGCTGGAGCGGTGGCAGCCGGCCAGGGACGCACGCCTGGTAGCGGGGCTGGTGCGCACGCCCCATTGCAATGGCGATGCGCCCGGTGAGCAAAAGCTGGTGCTGGAAGTGCCGCGCGGCCAGGCGCAGGCCGTGTACCTGAGCGTGCGCGCCGAAGCCTTGCCGCCACGCCAGTATGCGCTGCTGCGCGTGCTGGAAACGCGCGACGGCAAGGTCATGGGCGGCGTTACGTATGTCGTCACCGATCTCGAGAACGAGCAAGCTCAAGAGCACGCGCAAGAACAGCACAGCCCCGAGGAGCAAGCATCATGAGCGATACCCCCCTGCAGGTGCTGACGCGGCCGTTCGCGATCGAGCCCGTCACCAATATCATGCTGCCCGATGGCATCTTCGACAATGCCATCTATGGCTTGCGCATCGCCGCCCACGTCACCAATATGTCCGGCAGCGTCCTGACGAATGTCACGGTGTACCTGGAAAGCGTGGGCGACCCCGGCATCGTGCCCGTGGCGCACACCTTTTTCTTTGCCAGCATTCCCGCCGGCGCGGCCATGCTGGTCATGTGGGATGCCGACTTCCAGCATGCGATGCCCGGCAAGCGCCTGGTCAGCTTCGTCGCCAAGGCGGACGGCCACACGCCGCACCGCTCGATCCGGCAAATCTTCGTGTCGCAGACGCGCTTCGACAGCGCCACCAACACCTACACGTGCACGGTCGAGGAAGGCACGCTGGAACTATCCAAGCCGCAAGGCCACCTGCCGGGCAAGCGCTGGGGCAGCACGGGCACGGATGGGAAGGAGTGCCGCTGCCCGCCCGGCCTGGGGCCCATCGTGCCGACCGGCATGACCCTCGTCTGGACGCCGAACCCCGCTTATGCGGGCACGCATGGAGACCTACCATTTTCCGACCCGTGGTGGAAAGTGCTCGCCATCATCATTGCCATCATCGCCGCATTGGTGGCCATCATTGCCGCTGCGCTCGGTTCAGGCAAAGCCAGCTTCAGCGTGGGCGGCACGTTCGAGGAAACCGATCCCAGCGTCGATTGCTGTTCGCTCGAAGGGGCCGGCTCGGGCCAGCCCGAATTCACGGTGGCGGGCGTGGCTTCGGCCATCGCCTCGGGCGCCATCGCCGTCGCCTGCTCCGATATCGCGGATCCGTTCTGGCGTGGCCAGGAAGCAACACCACCGGCCGCCGGCGAACTGACCCTGGCCGAGCGCGTGGTGGCGAAATGGATATTGCCGGAAGCGCCGAACGCTGGCCTGCCCTACACGGCCGACATCAGCTGGGAGTATCAGCGTTTCACCACGGGCGCCATCTATCAGCATGCCGTCAGCGAAACGCAAGTCAACATCCACGTGGCGGGGCCCGTGGAAACGGATACGCCCGCCATCGTGCAGGCCTACGAACCGCTGTGGATACGCGCCAGCTTCAAGCGCGACAACGGCAATGTGTTCCGCGGTACGGAACTGTACGCTTTCGTGCTGTTCCAGGCGCCGCAAGGCCTGTATTTCGTCGAATCGCTGACCGATGACGGCCTGGGCTTCGACCCGGGCGCCAACGATGGCGTTTACGCAGGCAGCCTGGACTTGAAGCGCGCTTACCGCACCCTGCTGCAATATGATCAAAAGGTCTACGGCACCTGGAGAGTCTTCGTCTTCGCCCAGGACGTCAACCTGACCAAGCCCGGCACGCCGCCCGAAATCGCCGCCCAGCACATCGGCGGCATGTTCGTCGCCAGCGCCATCGAAATCACCTTCGACGACACCCTGCCCTGCCCGCTCAAGGCGCAGGCGAATATCGTCGTGGTGTAGTGAGGAGCGAGAAACGAGGTCACGTGCAGGTCGCGTCGGATTAGCGGGGCAAAGCCCCGCGTAATCCGACAATATTGGTGGCTCCCGTATGCACACCAGGAGCGACTGAGAAAATGCTCAGGGCTAGGCGCCGTCCCGAAGACAGTACTTCAGTACAGTGAGGTAAAAGCGGGGCAGGCAACATCTCCCCGGCCTTGTATCTGCCGTTCTTAAACTTTAACGCTTTCAGCCTTGGCAATGACCGTGCGCGGAATGATATCCGTCGCCGGGCAAGTATCCATCGCATCCGAATACGCGAGCCAGCGCTGCAGGCTTTCCATGCGGCGAATCGTGATGCCCTTGCCATTGATGTAGCCGATCTGCTCGAAATTGGCGGGGCTGGTGGTCAGTTTCGACACGGTGGGCGCATTGTCGACCAGGCGGTCGTAGGCCTTGCGCGCCTTGTGCTCCCACTTGGCCAGCACGGGGTCGTCAAAGCGGTTGCTTTCAAAATACACGGTGATGGTGCGGTCGTGGTTGGCAAAGCCGACGATGGCCGCACCCTTGCGTATGGTCAACAGGACATCTTCCTTGACGCCCGTGACGGGAACGAAGACAGCGGCGCGCCCATCCGTATCCGGCCGCTCCATGGGAATATCTTGTCCGATTATGCTCATTACATCACACTCTTCGTCATCGCCTGTTGGCTTGTTGTCCCTGCATCACTGAAAGCGTGCCGCCGTGCGCATGCGTGCGTTTGCCGCTGCGCCGGGCCGCTGCCAGGCTCGCTGCCATACCCTGCTATACCATTTCTCAAATAATACATTGCCGGAAAGCACTACACAAGATAATCAGGGGCGCGGCGGCCGCCTGTCCTCCGCCGGATGGGGAATGGTGGCGCCCGGGGCAATCGCCTTATAATGCTGCGATTACTTCACGTCCCCACCTTCCCACCATGACGCTTCCCGAGAATGACACCAGCCGGCTCGACGCTATCAGCGCCGCCGCCACCGAAGTGGCCGCGCAAAACGTGGCCGACCTGCTGGCCATGGCCATCTGCCACCGCCCGGACGAACCGTCCCTGATCGTCTGCGACAAGCGCAGCTGGCTCAACGTCGTGCTGACGGAAGCGTATCGCCAGGCCTTGCCGGACGCCACCTTCATCGATTTCGACGAGGTCACACCCGATGCCGTGCTGGCCGCGTTTGCCGAACTGCCGGCCGGCAGCCTCGTCGTGCTGATCCAGTCGACCAGCTTCCGCCTGGAAGCGTTCCGCATCCGCATCGAGCTGTTCAAGCGAGGCCTGAAAGTCATCGAGCACGTGCACCTGTCGCGCATGCCCGGCGTGCAGGGCTTGCACTACATCGCCTCGCTGGCCTACGACCCCGCCTATTACCGGGGCGTTGGCCATGCACTGAAGGCGCGCATCAACAAAGCCCGCCACGGCATGGTCGACAGCGGCGGCGAGCAGCTGGTCTTCGCCTCGCCATTCGAGGGCGCGAAGCTCAATATCGGCGATTACAGCGGCATGAACAATATCGGCGGCCAGTTCCCGCTGGGCGAAGTATTCACGGAAGCGCAGGACCTGGAAGCCGTGAACGGGCGCGTGCGCATTTTCGTCTTTGGCGACACGCACTTCATGGTCAACCGCCCCGACACACCGATCACCCTGATCATCGAAAAAGGCCGAGTCACTGGCACGGAAAACGCCACGCCGGAATTTACCGCCATGCTGGAGATCATCCGCGTGCACGAAGGCGAAGTGTGGGTGCGCGAACTGGGCTTCGGCATGAACCGCGCCTTTTCGCGCGAACAGCTGGTCAACGACATCGGCACGTATGAGCGCATGTGCGGCATCCATCTGTCGCTGGGCGCCAAGCATGGCGTCTACACCAAGCCCCAATTCAAGCGCAAGGATGCGCGCTACCACGTCGACATCTTCGCCGTCACCGAAGCAGTTTATCTGGACGACGAGCGCGTGTACGCCGATGGCGCGTGGACGGTGGAACCGGTCGCTATCAATTGACCCTCAGCTGAAAAAACCCGCCGCTTCCAGCTCGCGGTCCCACGGCGGCACTGGCTGGTATTCGGCCACGAGGAAATCGATCAGCGCGCGCACCTTGGGCGACGGCTGGCGGCTGGCCGGATACAGGGCGCTCAAGTGATTGAGCGGCAGCTCCCAGTCCTTCAGCACGGGCACCAGACTGCCATCGAGCAGATTGCGCCAGGCGAGGAAGGTGGTGCTGTAGACGATGCCGAGACCCCGCTGCGCGGCCTGGTGCAGCACCAGCCCGTTATTCGCCGTAAAACCCGCCTGCACGCGCACGCTCACCTCTTCGCGCGACTCTCCCTCTCCACGCTGGAAATGCCAGTTCGTGCCATCGGTCAGGTGACTGAAATGCAGGCACTGGTGCTGCAATAGCTCTTGCGGCGTCTGCGGCACGCCCCATTGCGCCAGGTAGGCCGGGCTAGCGCACAGCACGGCGCGGCACGGCGCCAGCGGACGCATGGCCAGCGCGCTGCTGTCCGGGATGCCGCCCACGCGTATCGTCAAGTCAAAGCCGTGGCGTATCGGGTCGAGCAGCGCATCATCGACAAACAATTCGGCCTGCACCTGCGGGTGCGGCAGGCTGAAACGGGCGACGGCGTCGGCCAGCCACGCGCTGCCGAAACTCGACGGCGCCTGGATGCGCAGCGGCCCGGCCAGCTCCGCCCCCGCCCCGGCCTGCGCCACGTGCGCCACCATGCGCGCCGCTTCCTGCGCCTGGCTGACGGTGGCCATGCACGGCGCCAGGTAGGCGCGGCCCGCGTCCGTCAAACTCACTTCGCGCGTGGAGCGGTGCAGCAGGCGCGCATGCAGGCGCTCTTCCAGCTGCATGATGGTCTTGCTGACCATGGCCCGCGTCAGGCCCAGGCGCTGCCCGGCCACCGTAAAACTGCGCTGGCGCGCCACCTCGACAAAGATTTCCATCGCTTTTAATTGATCCATGTCAAAGATTGTCTGTGTTTTGGCGACAATCTGTCAACCACTGGGCGATTGTTTGCCGGCCTCGCCCATCCTACAATGGCGCTTTCCACTGACCTCAGGAGCAGCCGCCATGCTAACGATCGAACAACAAGAACAGTATCAACGCGACGGCTACATCATCCTGCCCGGTTTCAAGGGTGCGGACGACATCGCCGCCCTGCGCGCGCGCGCCGAGCAGATTGTCAACGAATTCGATCCCAGCGTCAGCCAGTCCATCTTCACCACGCGCGACCAGGCAAAAAATACCAACGATTATTTCCTGGCGTCCGACAACACCATCCGCTGCTTCTTCGAGGAAGAAGCGTTCGGCCCGGACGGCCAGCTGAAGCAGGCGAAATCGCTGTCGATCAACAAGATCGGCCATGCCATGCATGACCTGGACCCCGTCTTCCGCGCTTTTTCGGCCGATCCGAAACTGGCCGAAGTGGCGCGCGACCTGGGCCTGGCGGATGCGCAGGTGTGGCAATCGATGTACATCTTCAAGCAGCCCGGCATCGGCGGCGAAGTGCGCTGGCACCAGGACGCCACGTATTTCGAGACCACGCCCGTCAGCGTGACCACGTTCTGGTTCGCGCTGGAAGACGCCACCCTGGAAAACGGCTGCCTGTGGGCGGAACCGGGCGGCCACCGCGGCCCCCTGCGCGAACGCTTCATCCGCAACGGCGACCAGGTAAGAGTGGAAAAACTCGATGCCATGCCGTGGCCCGACGACAGCACGGCCGTGCCACTCGAAGTGAAGGCGGGCGCCCTCGTCTGCTTCCACGGCTTGCTGCCCCACTACAGCGCGCCGAACCGCTCGCCCGTCTCGCGCCACGCCTACACCTTGCACGCCACCGACGGCCAGACGCAATACGCGGCCCACAACTGGATCCAGCGCGACGACTCCTTCCCTGTGCGGGGCTTCGTCTGATGCGCATCGACGTCTTCGCCGCCCACTGGGGCAATAACGCGCTGCCACCCGACGTCTTCATCGAAAAGGTACTCGATGCCGGTTTCGACGGCATCGAGATGTCGCTGCCGCTGGACGCCGCCCTGCGCGAGGAATGGACGGACCGCATCGCCAAGGCGGGACTGCAGCTGATCGCCGCGCAGTGGGAAACCGTGTTCCACAGCGACTTCGAGCTGCACCGCGCGGCTCTCGCCGAACGGCTGGAAAACGCCTGCCTGGCGCGCCCCGTGCTGGTCAACACCCACACGGGCAAGGATTTTTATACGCAGGCACAAAACGGAGAACTGCTCGACCTGACCGCCGCCATCTCGGCCAGGCATGACGTGCCCATCGTGCATGAAATCCACCGCAGCCGTTTCAGCGGCCACCCGATGCTGCTGCTGCCGTATCTGGCGCAGTATCCGGAGCTGCCCTTGACGGCCGACCTGTCGCACTGGTGCTGTGCCTGCGAATCGCTGCTGGAAGACCAGCCGCACACGCTGGCGCAAGTGCTGCCGCTGGTGCGCCACGTGCACGCGCGCGTCGGTCATGCGCAGGGTCCGCAAGTGGCCGACTTCCGCGCGCCGGAAGCGAAGAGCGCGCTCGACGCCCACCTGGCCTGGTGGGATGCCATCGTCGCCCTGCGCCGCGCGGCCGGCGCCGAGCGCATGACGTTCACGCCGGAATTCGGCCCCGCGCCGTACACGCAAACCTTGCCCTGGACGCAGCAGCCCGTGAGCGACGCGTGGGAACAGAATGTCGCGATGCTGCAGCTTTTACGCCAGCGCTATCCGACAGATTAAGGAAACTGCGCAAAATTGGCCTGCACGAAATCGATGAAGGTACGCAGCGGCGCGGGCAAATGACGCCGGCCCGCATAGTATAAAAACGGGCCGGGAAAGGGCATCGCCCAGTCTTCCAGCACGGGCTGCAGCTGGCCAGCATCGATATATGGCTGCAGCCACTCTTCAAACAGATAGACGAGGCCATGGCCGGCGATGGCCATGCTGACCGCGAAGTCGGCCGCCGTCGGCGTGACGATCACGGGGCCGTCCGGCTCCACGCTCACTTTTTGCCTATCCCGCTCGAACTCCCACGGTGGAACCGCGCCACTGAGGAATTTCCCCAGCAGGCAGGCATGCTGCAGCAGGTCGCGCGGATGCACGGGCACGCCGCGCTGCGCCAGGTAGGATGGCGCGCCCGCCACCGCGAAGCGCTGCGTGCGCGGGCCGATGGGGATGGCGATCATGTCCTGCTCCAGCCGTTCGCCATAACGGATGCCCGCGTCGCAGCCACTGGCGACGACATCGACAAAATTATTATCGACCACCAACTCGACCCTGATCTGCGGATAGGCGCGCAGGAACTGGTCGACCATGGGTTGCAAAAAGAAGCGTGCCGCGTTGACCGGCACGTTCAGGCGCAAGATGCCGCGCGGGCTGTCGCGCAAGTCGTTCAGCACATCGAGCGCGCTGCTCACTTCATCGAGTGCCGGGCGTAAGCGCGTCAGCAGCAGCGCACCGGCCGCCGTCGGCGTCACGCTGCGCGTGGTGCGCTCCAGCAGGCGAATGCCCAATTGCTGCTCCAGCCGCCGCAGCGCCTCGCTCATGGCGGACGCGGACTGCCCGCTGGCACGCGCGGCCTGGCGAAAACCCCGGTGCCGGGCCACCAGGGCAAAGGCGGCCAAATCGGCCATGGACGGGCTGTCTGCATGCATGGGAAGAGCTTTCATTGTGCGTAAATGAGTACAGCCTGTACCGGATTGACCCGATTATCATACAGCGCAATCGGCTTTACGATGGCTGCTCTTGTCCTCAACCACCATACAGGAGCTGCCATGCACACGCATTCCCCCGCCCGCGACCAATTCACGCCCGCCCATTGCGACATCCCATTCAACCGCCTCGGCTACGGCGCCATGCAACTGGCCGGCCCGCACGTCTGGGGGCCGCCGAAAGACCGCGCCGCCGCCGTCGCCGTGCTGCGCGAGGCCATCGAACTGGGCGTCAACCATATCGACACCTCGGACTTTTACGGCCCGCACGTCACCAACCAGATCATCCGCGAAGCGCTGCATCCCTACCGCGACGGCTTGACCATCGTCACCAAGATCGGCTTCATGCGCGGCGCCGACCAGTCCTGGCTGCCGGCCGCATCGCCACAGCAACTGCGCGACGCCGTGCACGACAACCTGCGCAACCTGGGCCTGGACGTGCTCGACGTGGTCAACCTGCGCGCGCCGGGCATGGCCGGACCTGACGGCTCGTCGCTTGCCGGGCCGCTGGACACGCTGGTGCAGCTGCAGCGCGAAGGCCTGGTGCGCCATATCGGCCTGTCCAATGTCGATGCGGCCCAGGTGGCCGAGGCACAGCGCATCAGCCCCATCGTCTGCGTGCAGAACCACTACAACCTGGCGCACCGCGCGGACGATGCGCTGATCGACTCCCTGGCCGCGCAAGGCATCGCCTATGTGCCCTTCTTCCCCCTGGGCGGTTTTTCGCCGCTGCAGTCCGATACCTTGAACCAGGTAGCGGCCGCCCTGCAAGCGACGCCAATGCAAGTGGCGCTGGCCTGGCTGCTGCAGCGCGCGCCGAACATGCTGGTCATTCCCGGCACTTCGTCGGTGGCGCATCTGCGCGAAAACGTCGCGGCCGGCGCGCTCACGCTCGACGGGCAGGCGCTGGCGGCATTGAGGTCGCTTGCAACTAAGTAGTGCACTATATATACTGTAGCCATGGATACCACTACCGCCCCCAACCCCTTGCACCAGGTGCCGCGCCTGGACGGCCAGCTGTGCTTTGCGCTGTACTCGACCTCGCTTGCCATGAACAAGCTGTACCGCAAGCTGCTGCGCAAGCTTGGCCTGACCTATTCGCAATACCTGGTGATGATGGTGTTGTGGGAGCGCGACGGCTTGACGGTGTCGGAAGTGGGCGAGCGCCTGTTCCTCGACTCGGCCACCCTGACGCCCTTGCTCAAGCGCATGGAGCAATCGGGCTTGCTCACGCGCACGCGCGCCGCCAGCGACGAGCGCCAGGTCATCATTTCCCTCACGCAGCAGGGCGACCAGCTGCGCCACGAGGCGGCCCTGCTGCCCGAGGCCATCCTGGCGGCCAGCCACTGCAGCGTGGAGCAGGTTGTGGACATGAAACAACAACTGAACCAGTTGCGCGACAGCCTGATGAAAAGTGAGTAAAAGCGCCGCTTTTCCGAGCAAAATCAGGCAAAGCCTGCCCCTGACAGCGGCAGGCAAAAGCTGGCGTAAAATCCGCCTTTCTTTATTACAAATCGATACATGGATGGCCCCACCCTGCGTATAGAATAGTTGCCACTATTTCCTTACAACAACATCAAGGTGATCATGCGCATACCTTTCGGCTCCGTAGCCTCGCTGGCTCTGTGTTTTACCGTGTCGGCCTTCGCTGCCGAGCCATTTGACGACAAGTTCCGCCAGCTCGAAGAGGTGTTGCCCACCCCGAATACCTACCGCACCGCCTCCGGCGCGCCAGGCCACGCCTACTGGCAGCAGCGCGCCGACTACACGATCCGCGCCACGCTCGATGAAGCCAGGCGCGAAATCGCCGGCAGCGGCACCATCACCTACCATAACCAGTCGCCCGACACCCTCGGCTACCTGTGGGTGCAGCTGGACCAGAATATCTACAAGCCCGATTCCGATGCGCGCCGCATGGCCACGGCGCCGTCGCGCCAGGCGTGGGCCAAGACGGCGGGCGAAGACACGATGAAATTCGAAAGCTTGCGCGGCATCCTCGCGCGCGGCGACTTCCAGGGCGGCTTCCATATCCGCCGCTTGACGGGCGCCGATGGCCAGCCTTTGAAGTACGTTATCAACCGCACCATGATGCGCATCGACCTGCCGCAGCCCTTGAAGCCGGGGCAGGACTTTGCCTTCCAGATCGACTGGGATTACCGCATCAACGAACAGAAGGTGCTGGGCGGGCGCGCCGGCTATGAAGTCTTCGACGACAAGAACGCCCTGTTCGAAGTGGCGCAGTGGTTCCCCCGCATGGCGGCCTATTACGACGCGGCAGGCTGGCAGCACAAGCAGTTCCTCGGCTCGGGCGAATTCACGCTGGAGTTCGGTGACTACGACGTGCAGCTGACGGTGCCCGCCGACCATATCGTCGCCTCCACGGGCCAGCTGCAAAACCCGCTGGACGTGCTGTCTGCCGCGCAGCGCGAGCGCCTGGAAAAAGCGCGCGGCAGCGACAAGCCCGTCGTCATCGTCACGCAAAAGGAAGCGGAAGCGGCCGAGAAAACTGTCAGCCGCGCGCAAAAGACGTGGCACTTCAAGGCGGCCAACGTGCGCGACTTTGCCTGGGCCTCGAGCCGCAAGTTCATCTGGGATGCGCAGGGCTACAAGAAGGGCGGCAGCGATGTGATGGCCATGTCCTACTACCCGAAAGAGGGCAATCCGCTGTGGGAAAAGTACAGCACGCAAGCCATCGTGCACACGATCGAGCAGTACAACAAGTACAGCATCGACTACCCGTACCCGACGGCCATTTCCGTCAACGGCCCCGTCGGCGGCATGGAGTATCCGATGATCTCGTTCAACGGCCCCCGTCCGGTGAAAGACAAGAAGACGGGCGAGCTGACCTACTCGAAGCGCACCAAGTATGGCCTGATCGGCGTGATCATCCACGAGGTGGGCCACAACTACTATCCGATGATCATCAACTCGGACGAGCGCCAGTGGACATGGATGGACGAAGGCCTCAACACCTTCGTGCAATACCTGGCGCAGCAGGCGTGGGAAGAAAACTATCCTGCCTCGCGCGGCGAACCGCGCGAGATCGTCGACTACATGCGTAGCCGCGACCAGGTGCCCATCATGACCAATTCCGAATCCCTGCTGCAGTTCGGCAACAACGCCTACGCCAAGCCGGCGGCGGGCCTGAACATCCTGCGCGAGACCATCCTCGGGCGCGAGCTGTTCGACTACGCGTTCAAGGAATATGCGCAGCGCTGGAAGTTCAAGCGCCCCACGCCCGCCGACTTTTTCCGCACCATGGAAGACGCTTCCGGCACGGACCTCGACTGGTTCTGGCGCGGCTGGTTCTATACGACCGACCCGGTCGACATCAGCATCGACGGCATCAGCGAATACGGCGTAAGCTCGAAAGACCCGGCCACGGAAAAAGCGTGGAAAAAGGCGCAGAAAGACGCCCAGCCGGAATCCGTCACGAGCCGCGCCAACAAGGGCATGCCGCGCCGCGTCGATGCCCATCCGGAGCTCAAGGATTTCTATAACCAGCACGACGATTTCACGGTGACCAACAAGGACCGCAACGCCTACGCCGAAGCGCTGGCCGCTCTGGAACCGTGGGAAAAGGACTTGCTGAAACAGGGCAAGCACCTGTACCTGGTCGACCTGTCGAACGTGGGCGGCATGGTCATGCCCCTGATCCTCGAAATCGAACTAAAAAGCGGCAAGAAATACGTCGAGCGCGTGCCGGCCGAAGTGTGGCGCTACTCGCCGAAGAAAATAACCAAGGTCGTCATCACGGATGAACCGATGGTGGGCCTGGTGCAAGACCCGTACTGGGAAACGGCCGACATCGACACGAGCAACAATAGCTGGCCGCGCAAGATCACGCCATCGCGCCTGGAACTGTTCAAGAGCGAAAAGTCGCCCAAGGATAACCTGATGCGCGATTTCCATACGCCGCTGAAAGGCCAGAACGGCGGCGCGTCCAAGGGCGACGAAGCATGAAGCGCTGGCGCGCGCTGGCTTGCGCCGTGCTGGCCTGCGCCAGCATGGCGGCCGGCGCCCACAACTTCCACATGGGTATCGCCGACATCAGCTACAACGCGGCCAGCGGCAGCACGGAAGTGGTGCACACCTACACGGGCCACGACGTCGAGGCGCTGCTGACGAACTTGTACCAGCGCCAGTTCGACCTGGGCCAGGAAGACAGCGAAGCGGCGCTGCGCCGCTATGTGGAAAAACAGTTTTACCTCGTGGGGCCGGACGGCAAGCGCTTGCGCCTGAACTGGGTCGGCATGAAGGTCAATGCCGACAATGTTGTCATCTTCCAGGAGATCGAGCGCACGCGCCTGGCCCCCGCCACGCGCATCCACAACCAGCTGCTGATCGACTTCCTGCCCAGCCAGCGCAATACCCTCAACGTGCAGGACAGCGGCACTATCCAGACGCTGATTTTCGACCGCCAGAACACGGAACTGCCGATCCGCTAAGGCCCGCCCCCCTATTACATCCATGACGCCACGCTCTCTTCCCCTGCTCCTTGCCGCCCTGTTTTCAGCCACCGCCGCCCATGCCGACGACATCTTCCAGCGCGTGCTGATCGACGGTTCGCGCCTGAACCAGCTGGGCGTGGCCGATTCGGCCAATGCGGGCAGCGTCACGCAACAGCAGCTCGATGCGCGCACCAGCTACCGGCCCGGCGAATTGCTCGAAGCCGTGCCGGGACTGATCGTCAGCCAGCATAGCGGCGAGGGCAAGGCCAACCAGTTCTACCTGCGCGGCTTCAACCTCGATCATGGCACGGACTTGCGCACCACGGTCGACGAGATGCCCGTCAACCAGCGCAGCCATGGCCACGGGCAGGGCTGGACGGACCTGAACTTTCTGATCCCCGAACTGGCCATGCGCCTCGATTACAGGAAGGGGCCGTATTCGGCGGCGCAAGGCGATTTCTCCTCGGCGGGCGCGGCGTCCGTCGTCTACGCGAACCGCCTGACGCAGGGCATCGCCAGCGTGGGCATCGGACAAAACGGCTTTCGCCGCGCCCTGCTGGCCGATACGCTCGATGCGGGCGACGGCAGCCTGCTGTACGCGCTCGAAGCGCAGCACAACGACGGCCCGTTCACGCAGCCGGACCGCTACCGCAAGCTCAATGGCGTGCTGCGCTACAGCGAAGGCTATGCCAACAACGGCTTCAATGTCACGGCCATGGCGTATGACGCCAGCTGGAACGCCACCGACCAGATTCCGCTGCGCGCCGTGCAGGACGGCACCCTGGGCCGCTTCGACGCCATCGATGCCAGCGACGGCGGCAAGGCCCAGCGCTACAGCCTGTCGGGCGCCTGGCGCCAGACGACGGACGACATGTCGTCCAAAGTCAGCGCATATGTGATCGCCAACCGCCTGGCCCTGTTCTCGAATTTTACGTATGCGATGGACGCCCCCGATAACGGCGACCAGTTCGCCCAGCCCGACCGGCGCGTGACGGCCGGCCTCGACGCCAGCCACACCTGGCACCGCCACACGGACAGGGGCAGCAGCGACACCACCATCGGCCTGCAGCTACAGAACGACAATATCCACAATGGCCTGTACAACACGCGGCAGCGCCAGACCGTGTCGACCACGCGGCAAGACCACATCGTCGAATCGAGCATCGGCGTATATGGCGAAAACAGCACGCGCTGGTCGCGCTGGCTGCGCACCGTGGCCGGCCTGCGCGCGGACGCCTACCGCTTCGACGTGCGCAGTGACCGCGCCGCCAATTCGGGCAAGGCCAGCGACCATTTGTTCAGCCCCAGCCTGAGCGTGATCGCCGGGCCGTGGCGCGATACGGAAGCGTATATCAACATTGGCAATGGTTTTCACAGCAACGACGCGCGCGGCACGACGATCACGGTCGACCCGAAGACGGGCGAAGCGGCCGACAAGGTCACGCCGCTGGTGCGCTCGCGCGGACTGGAACTGGGCTTGCGCAGCGCCGCCATCGCCGGCCTGCAAACGTCGCTGTCGCTGTACCGGCTGGACTTCGATTCCGAACTGCTGTTCATCGGCGACGCGGGCGCCACCGAGGCGGGCCGCCCCAGCCGCCGCTACGGCATCGAGTTTTCCAGCTATTACAAGGCGGCCAGATGGCTGTCGCTGGACCTGGACCTCGCGTATGCGCGCGCACGCTCGCGCGGCAGCGACCCGGCGGGCGGCTTCATCCCCGGCGCCATCGAAGGCGTGGCCCAGCTGGCCATGACGGTGACGCCGCCAGGGCCGTGGTCGGGCTCCTTGCGCTTGCGCTACTTCGGCCCGCGCCCCCTGATGGAAGACAACAGCGTGCGCTCGTCGGCCAGCGTGGGCTTGAACGGGCGCATCGCCTACCAGATCGACAAGACCTTGCGCGTGGAGGTGGAAGGCTACAACCTGGCCAACCGGCGCGACTCGGCCATCGACTACTACTATGCCTCGCGCCTGCCCGGCGAGGCGCAGCCCGTCGACGACGTCCACTTCCATCCGGTGGAATCGCGCTCGCTGCGCCTGACCCTGGTAAAGAATTTTTAAGTAAACAAGAATAATTCTTATCGCACTGCACAGGAAACGCCGCGAAGTCGTAGAATGCCAGGCTGGATAAACTGAGACAGGCCGCGTTGCGGCCGCACCGCCATGAGCACTTCCGCACCGATCTTTACCGACCCGTCCCACGTCAAGGAAGCCTTGCGCGATGACGGCTATGCCGTCCTGCGCCCGCAGGACGTGGCCGCGCTGGCCGGCTGCCCGCTGGACGCATTGCGCGCGCTGGAAGGGAGCTGGAATACCCTGGCGCTGGACAATTACCTGAAGGATGGCGGCCGCTATCGGCGCCGGCGCCACTCGTGCTTCGTGCAGGATGGCGAGCGCCTGGCGCAGACGGCGCACCGTCCGCACTGGCAGCCGGTGGAATACAACGCCCTGCACGGCGGCATGCACCGCCTGTTCGAACCGGTCGAAGCGGCTATCGTCGCGCAAGCGGCCTGGCAGCAGGTGATCCGCGCGCTCGGCGACGTCTGCTCCCAGGTCAAGGGCAGCCAGCCGTGGTTCATCGAAGCGCACCAGTTCCGCATCGATACGACCGACGGCATCGGCCGGCCCACGCCGGAAGGGGCGCACCGCGACGGCGTCGATTTCGTCGCCGTGCTGCTGATCGGGCGCGAACAGGTCAAGGGCGGCGAGACGCGCATCTTCGAAGCGAATGGCCCCAACGGCAAGCGCTTTACCCTGACCGAACCGTGGTCGCTGCTGCTGCTCGACGACGCTGCCGTGATCCACGAATCGACGCCGATCCAGCCCCTGGGCGAGCATGGTCACCGCGATACCCTCGTGCTGACATATCGCGCAGGCCAGTTCCAGGGCGAAAACTGACAAGCGGCCACAGCATTTCCTGTGGCCAAAATAGTTACTTGGAAGTTACTTTTGCAGACCTAAATCCGATATAGTCATACGATGTCGATATTGCGCGCTCACGGCGCCCAGCATCACCACACTGAAATCCTAGGAGAGGTCTGTGGACTCCAACAACCAAATCAAGCCTGACGAAATCGAGATCCTGATCGTCGAGGACAGCCCGACCCAGGCGGAGCGCTTGCGCCGCCTGATCCAGTCGCTGCACTACAACGCGCGCGTGGCGGCGAATGGCCAGCTGGCCCTGGCCGCCATCCGCGAGCGCAAGCCGCACCTGGTGCTGTCCGATATCGTCATGCCTGAAATGAATGGCTACGACCTGTGCCGCGCCATCAAGTCCGACCCGACCCTGCGCGACATTCCCGTGATCCTCGTCACCTCGCTCAACGATCCGAAGGACATCATCCGCGGCATCGAGTGCGGCGCCGACAATTTCATCCGCAAGCCCTACGCGGAAGACTACCTGCTCAACCGCATCAGCCACATGCTGATGAACCAGAAGCTGCGCAAGAACCAGAACGTGGAAATCGGCATCGCCCTGTACCTGGGCGACCAGAAGCATTTCATCAATGCGGAACGCCAGCAAATCCTCGACCTGCTGATCTCCACGTATGAACAGGCGGTGCAGGTCAACGGCGAACTGCAGGCGCGCGAACGCCAGGTGATCGAGCTGAACATGCGCCTGGCGCACCATGCGGCCGAACTGGAAACCATCAACCGCGAAATCGCCCTGAAGAACCTGGAGCTGGCCGAAGCGAGCCGCATGAAGTCCGCCTTCATCGCCAACATGTCGCATGAACTGCGCACACCGCTCAACGCCATCATCGGCTTCACGGGCGCGCTGCTGATGAAACTGCCCGGCCCCCTGACGTCCGACCAGGACAAGCAACTCAATACCATCCGCGCCAGCGCGCGCCATTTGCTCTCGCTGATCAACGACATCCTCGACGTGGCCAAGATCGAAGCGGGCAAGCTGACGCTGTCGATCGAACCCGTGCACTGCCAGGAACTGATGGCCGACGTGGCCGACACCCTGCGTCCCCTGGCCCAGCAAAAAGGCCTGGCGCTGGAACTCGAACTGGGCGAGCCGGGCCAATCTCCCGCCATCATCGAGACGGACCGTCGTGCGCTGACGCAAATCCTCATCAATCTGCTCAACAACGCCATCAAGTTCACGGAACAGGGCACGGTGCGCATCAGCCTGTCCCAGCGCGACGAAGACGGCGTGCTGGTGACGGAAATGAGCATCGCCGACAGCGGCGCCGGCATCAAGGAAGAAGACCAGGCCAAGCTGTTCCAGGCCTTCTCGCAGCTCGATTCCACCTCCACGCGCCACGTGGAAGGCGCGGGACTGGGCCTGTACCTGTGCCAGAACCTGGCCAACGCCATCGGCGGCGCCCTGTTCTTCAACAGCGACTACGGCTCGGGCAGCACGTTTACACTGGCCCTGCGCAGCAAGGCCTGAGCTTCTGTGCGCCGCAGCATGGAATACCGGCTTTTTGCCATCGAAAAGAGACCGATACAGTAGTTCTACGGTATTGCACTGCACCATTTTCAGCGCTATAGTAGAACTGTCTCCTCCAATTCGTTCTCCGAACATTGGCTTCAGCCCGCGAATACAACCGCGGGCTTTTTTTTGCCTGCGTTTTTCATTATCTTCATCATTCCTTAACTAAATCAACCGGCTTAGTTATATCAATCGTTTGAGATATATGATTAAATCTCCGGCATGATTGAAAAAAACGCCATCCCCACTTCCCATGCCGACGACGGGCGCAAGCCCCGTTCCGACGGCGAGCAGTCGCGCGAGCGGCTGCTGCATAGCGCCATCCGCCTGTTTGCCGAGCAAGGCTACGCCAAGACGTCCACGCGCGAGCTGGCGCAGGCGGCCGGCACCAACGCGGCCGCCATCAGCTATTATTTTGGCGACAAGGCTGGACTGTACCGCGCCGCCTTTGCGCAGCAGTCAGCGGATCCGCAAGACAATATCGCCCTGTACGAGCAACCGCATTTCACCTTGCGCCAAAGCCTGGAAGGCTTTTATGCGCAATTGCTCGCGCCCATGCAGCAGGGCGACATCGCGCGCGACTGCATGCGCCTGTGGTGCCGCGAAATGCTCGAACCGACGGGCCTGTGGGCGCGCGAGATCGACCAGAACATCCGCCCCGAACACGAAGCGCTCACGCGCGTGCTGGCGCGCCACCTGGGCGCGCCCGACAACAGCGACGACATGCACCGGCTGGCGTTTTCCATCGCCTCGCTGGCCCTGCAGCACATGGTGGGCACGGAGGTGCTGCACACCTTGCGCCCGCAACTGCTGGAATCGCCGCACGCGATCGACACCTGGCTGGCGCGCATGACCGACTACGCGCTGGCCATGGCCGACGTGGAGCGCCGGCGCCTGGCCATTCCTCCCTCGCCCTCTACCACTCAACGACAAGCAGAAGGACCAGCATGACGACTATTCGATGCACCGTTCAACGCGTCCTGGCCGCCAGCATCGTGCTGGCGCTGGGCGGTTGCGCCCTGCAGGGGCCGCCCGCAGCGGTGGCCGCCAGCGCGCCCGCGCAGTGGCAGGCGCCGCTGCCGCACAACGGCAAGCTGACGGACCTGGCCAGCTGGTGGCAGGGCCAGGGCGACAGCCTGCTGGTGGAATTGATCAACGACGCGCAGCAGGTCAGTCCGACCATCGCCGCCGCCGGCACGCGCATCGTGCAGGCACGCGCTGACCGCATCGCCAGCGGCGCCGCACTGGCGCCCACCTTGGACGCGACAGGCAGCGTGGTGCGCACCAGCCAGCAATCGGCCCAGCCCAGCGGCACCACCTCGCAGGCCGCGCTGCAGGCGTCATGGGAAATCGACGTGTTCGGCGCCAACCGCGCCACGCGCGACGCGGCCCAGGAGCGCCACGACAGCGCCCGCGCGCTCTGGCATGAGGCCCGCGTCTCGGTGGCCGCCGAAGTGGCGAACCAGTACTACGCCTTGCGCGCCTGCCAGCAACTGCAGGCCGTGTCCGAACAGGACGCCGTCTCGCGCCGCGACTCGGCGCGCCTGACGGAACTGAGCGCCGGCGCCGGCTTCCAGCCGCCCGCCAACGCCGCGCTGGCCCGCGCCAGCGCCGCCGAAGGCGCCAGCCGCGCCATCGAACAGCGCGCCGCCTGCGACGTGAATATCAAGGCGCTGGTGGCCCTGTCGGCGATGCCGGAAGCGTCGCTGCGCGAGAAACTGGCGGCCAGCCCCGCCATCCTGCCCTCGCCCGTGGCGATCGCGGAACTGCCGGCGCAAACCCTGGGCCAACGCCCAGACATCTACAGCGCCGAACGCGAAGTGGCGGCCGCCAGCTTCGAAGTACGCGGTGCGCAGGCGCAGCGCTATCCCCGCCTGAGCCTGGCCGGCTCCATCGGCAAGGGCAATATCCGCGCCGGCGGCACCAGCATCACGGCCAGCACCTGGAGCATCGGCCCGCTGGCCGTCAGCCTGCCCATCTTCGACGGCGGCACCCGCCGCGCGCAGATCGATGCGGCCACGGCGCGCTACGACGAAGCCGTAGTGAAATACCGCGCTGGCGTGCGCCAGGCCGTGCGCGAAGTGGAGGAAGCACTGGTCAACCTGGCCAGCACGGACGAGCGCAGCAGCCATGCGCAAACGGCACTGGAAGGCTACCGCGTGTCTTTCGTCGCCACGGAAGACCGCTACAAGAATGGCCTGGCCAGCCTGATCGAACTGGAAGACGCGCGCCGCACGCGCCTGGCCGCCGAAAACACGGTGGTCAACCTCGAGCGCGAACGCAGCGCCGCCTGGGTGGCGCTGTACCGCGCCGCCGGCGGCGGCTGGACCAGCAGCGCCATCGCCAACAACGCCCCCTGACGGATACGACAACATGAAAAAAATGACCTTGAAACCGATGGCGCTCGCCTTTGCGGCCCTCGTTGTGGCGCTGGGCGCCGGCGTGGCCCTGTACTCCCCTTCCTCCACGGCGGCGGACGACGCCAAGGATAAAAACGCGGCGCAAAAGCCGGCGCTGACCGTCACCACGGCCAAGCCGCAAACGGCCAGCCTGCCCATCAAGCTGAAGGCCAACGGCAACGTGGCCGCCTGGCAGGAAGCCGTCATCGGCAGCGAATCGAACGGCTTGCGCCTGACCGACGTGCGCGTCAATGTCGGCGACGTCGTGCGCGCCGGCCAGGTGCTGGCCGTGTTCTCGAACGACACGGTGAACGCCGACGTGGCGCAGGCCAAGGCCGCCGTGCTGGAAGCGGAAGCCAATGCGGCGGAAGCGGCCGCCAACGCGCAGCGCGCCCGCTCGCTGCAAAGCACGGGCGCCATCAGCGCGCAGCAGATCAGCCAGTACCTGACGGCAGAACAGACGGCCAACGCGCGCATCGCGTCGGCCAAGGCACAGCTGGCGTCGCAGCAGCTGCGCCTGAAATACACGCAGGTGGTGGCGCCCGACAGCGGCATCATCTCTTCGCGTTCGGCCACCGTCGGTTCCGTGGTGGGCGCCGGCACGGAACTGTTCCGCATGATCCGCCAGGGCCGCCTCGAATGGCGCGCCGAAGTGACGGCCACCGAGCTGCTGAATCTGAAGCCGGGCACCCTGGCGCAAGTGAAGGCGGCCAACGGCAGCGTCTTGACGGGCAAGGTGCGCATGATCGCCCCTACCGTCGATCCGCAGACGCGTTCCGCCCTCGTGTATGTCGACCTGCCTGCCGGCACGGGCAGCAACGCGCCGTTCAAGGCCGGCATGTACGCCAGCGGCGAATTCGAACTCGGCACCTCGGGCGCGCTGACCGTGCCACAGCAGGCGATCGCCGTGCGTGATGGTTTCAGCTATGTCTTCCGCCTGAATCCCGACCAGCGGGTCAGCCAGATCAAGGTGCAGGCCGGACGGCGCCTGAGCGACCGCATTGAAATCCTTGGGGGCATCACGGCCGACACCACCATCGTCGTCAGCGGCGCAGGCTTCCTCAATGACGGCGATCTGGTACGGAATGTACAGGCTCCGGCAGCGGCCAAGGCTGCTGTAGCACCTGCAGCGAAAAAGTAAGGAGAGGCCATGAATTTTTCCTCCCTCTCGATCAAGAACCCGATCCCGGCCATCATGCTGTTCGCGCTGCTGACCCTGGCCGGTCTGCTGGCCTACAAGGCCAATCCGGTGCAGGATTTCCCTGACATCGAACTGCCCATCGTCACCGTCAGCGCCGTGCTGCCCGGCGCCGCGCCAGCCCAGCTGGAAACGGAAGTGGCGCGCAAGATCGAAGATTCCGTCGCCACCCTGCAAGGCGTGAAAAACATCTACACCAAGGTGCTCGATGGCGTTGTCACGGTGACCGTCGAATTCATCCTGGAAAAGCAGATCGCCGAAGCCGTCAACGATGTGCGCGACGCCGTCGCGCGGGTCAAGGCGGACATGCCGGCCGAGCTGCGCGACCCCACCGTCACGAAGGCGTCCACGGCGGGACGCGTGGTGCTGACCTTTATCGCCACGGCGAAGCCGGGCGTGGACAACCCGCTCGACTCTCCCGACCTGTCCTGGTTCGTCGACAACACGGTGGCCAAGCGCCTCTTGACCGTGCCCGGCGTGGGCGCCGTCACCAGAGTCGGCGGCGTCTACCGCGAGATCCAGGTGGAACTCGACGAGGCGCGTATGGCCGCATTGAAAGTGTCGGCCCTCGACGTGTCGCGCCAGCTGCGCCTGGTGCAGCGTGAAGCGCCTGGCGGCAGGGGCGACATCAGCGGCGCCGAGCAGTCGGTGCGCACGATCGCCACAGTGAAAACGGCCGATGAACTGTCGCGCGTGGAAGTGCCGCTGCCGGACGGACGCCATGTGCGCCTGGACCAGGTAGCCACCGTGCGCGACACCATCGCCGAACCGCGCGCGCTGGCCGAGCAGGATGGCAAGGCGGTCGTCGCCTTTGAAGTATTCCGCACCAAGGGCGCCAGCGAAGTGGCCGTCGCCAAGGGCGCGCGCGACGCCATCGCCGACCTGCAGAAGGAAAACCCGAACGTGGTGCTGCAGCAGTCGATCGACAATGCCTTCCCCGTCGAGGAAAACTTCGACGGCTCGATGGAGCTGCTGTACGAAGGCGCATTGCTGGCCGTGCTGGTGGTGTGGTGGTTCCTGCGCGACTGGCGCGCCACCCTGGTGGCCGCCGCCGCCCTGCCCCTGTCCGTGATGCCGGCTTTCCTCGGCATCTACTGGTTCGGCTACACGCTCAATACCGTCACACTGCTGTCGCTGGCGCTGGTCGTCGGCGTGCTGGTCGATGACGCCATCGTGGAAATCGAAAACATCGAGCGCCATCTGCGCATGGGCAAGTCGCCGATGGAAGCGGCCATGGAAGCGGCCGACGAAATCGGCATGGCGGTCATCGCCACCACCTTCGCGCTGGTGGCCGTGTTCCTGCCCACGGCCTTCATGAGCGGCATTCCCGGCCTGTTCTTCAAGCAGTTCGGCTGGACGGCCGTGCTGGCCGTGCTGGCGTCCTTGGTGGTGGCGCGGTTGCTCACGCCGATGATGGCGGCCTACATCCTGAAACCGCTGCCGCACAAGGAAGAACAGGATGGGTGGCTGATGACGCGCTACCTGACGGTCATGCGCTGGTGCCTGAACCATCGCGGCATCACGGCCATCGCCGCGGCCCTGTTCTTTGTCGGCGCCATCGCGCTCGTGCCGCTGCTGCCGACCGGCTTCGTGCCGGCCGCCGACCGCGCGCAGACGCAGATCAACCTGGAACTGCCGCCCGGCTCCACCCTGGGCGAAACGCAGGCCGTGGCGGCCCTGGCGCGCGATGCGGCCATGCGCACGCCGGGCATTGAAGGCGTCTTCAGTTCGATAGGCGGCGGTTCCAGCGGCGACGCCTTCGCTCCCGGCGCCGCGGCCGAGGCGCGCCGCGCCGTGCTGACCCTGACCACCGTGCACCGCACCGAGCGCAAGGAATCGATGGCGGACCTGGAAACGCAGCTGCGCCAGAAGCTCGATACCATCCCCGGCGCCCGCTTCACGGTGGGACCGCCCGACACGGGCGTCAAGATGCAGCTGGTGCTGCGCTCGGAAGATCCGGTGGCGCTGATGGCCGCGGCGCAAAAGGTCGAGCGCGAACTGCGTGGCTTGAAAGGCATCGGCAACGTCAATTCCAGCGCCTCGCTGGTGCGCCCGGAAATCATCGTGCGTCCCGATTTCGCCAAGGCGGCCGACCTGGGCGTGACGACGGCGGCCATCGGCGAAACCGTGCGCGTGGCCACGGCCGGCGACTACGACACGGACCTGACGAAAATGAACCTGCCCGAGCGGCAAGTGCCGATCCGCGTCAAGCTGCCCAACAGCGTGCGCGCCGACCTGGCCGCCATCGAGCGCCTGACCGTGCCCGGCAAGAATGGTCCCGTGCGCCTGGCGAACGTGGCCAGCGTGACGATGGAAAGCGGCCCGGCGCAGATCGACCGCCTGAACCGCAGCCGCAACGTGACCCTCGACGTGGAACTCGGTTCGCGCACCCTGGGCGAACTGAATGAAGAGGCGCGCGCGCTGCCGTCGATGAAGAACTTGCCGCCATCCGTGAAGATCGCCGAACTGGGCGACGCGCAAGAGATGGCCTCGCTGTTCGCCAGCTTCGGCCTGGCCATGCTGATCGGCGTGCTGTGCATCTATTGCGTGCTGGTGCTGCTGTTCAAGGACTTCATGCAGCCGGTGACCATCCTGGCGGCGCTGCCGCTGTCGATCGGCGGCGCCTTCGTGGCGCTCCTGATTACGGGCAGCGCCCTGTCGATGCCGTCGATGATCGGCCTGATCATGCTGATGGGGATCGTCACCAAGAACTCGATCCTGCTGGTCGACTATGCGATCCTGGCGCGCCAGGCCGGCATGAACCGCTTCGACGCGCTGGTCGACGCCTGCCACAAGCGCAGCCGCCCCATCCTGATGACGACGATCGCCATGGGCGCCGGCATGATGCCGCTGGCGCTGGGCTGGGGCGCCGACCCCAGCTTCCGTTCGCCGATGGCCATCACCGTCATCGGCGGCCTGATCACGTCGACCCTATTGAGCCTGCTGGTGGTGCCGGCCGTGTTCACCTACATCGACGACCTCGAGCACCTGCTCAAGCGGGGCGTGGCGAAACTGCGCCGCCAAAAGGCGCCGCTGCGGCGCGATGACAAGGTGGCGCTGGAAAAATAAGCGCCACGGTCAATTGCAAAATCGCCCCCTGCGGGCAAGGAAACGAGGGACCGGCCGCCAGGCCGCGCTCCCTCGCTTTCATCTATCTGGCATACTGCGCCCATTCTCCATGAACGCAATCTGCCCTGCCTATGAATTACCGCACCCCGCTCGTCCTGCTGATGGCATCCGCGCTGCTCGGCGCCTGCTCGGACAAGACCGCCCCCGCCAGCGCCGACCTGGCAGCTGACGTGGTCACCGAAGCCCCCGCTGCCGCTGCCGCAGCAGACACCGCATCGGCCGAACACGTGCCGCCGCCTTCCGCCACCGCACCGAGGACGGAAGCGATGAACACGCCCCAGGCGCGCGAGCGCGAAGTGGGCATGATGCGCGCCGTCTTCGGCAAGGACTACCGCAGCGACAGCGAAGATGCGCTGGCCGACCTGCCCGATCCCGATAACCACGTCGACAAGCTCAGTTACGTGGTCAGCGCCGTCAGCCACAAGCTGCTGCCCGATGGCAGCGCCATCCTGGTGGCGAATGCGGAAACGGCCAACACGGAAGGCACGGCCGAATCGGCGCATGCTTCACCGGGGCTGCTGAATGTCTTTTTCCTGGCGCCCAAGGGCCAGCCGGAAGACGGCCAATGGCAAGTCGTGAAGCGCCTGGAAAACATCGCCGCCCTGGGTTCGTCGGGGCAGCTCGGCGAAGTGCACTGGGCCATGCTGGGCACGAACAAGCCGGGACTGGTGATCCGCCATGGCTATACGGGCCAGGGCTACACCATTACGCAACTGGCCCTGTTTGAAATCGGCGACGGCAAGGTCACCTCACTCGATGGCGCCATCGACCTGTATTCGGACAATATGGGCGCCTGCGGGCCCGAGACGGACGAGTGCTGGATGGTCAAGGGGAACTGGCGCTTCGCGCCGGCGCGCAATGGCGGCGCCTATGATGACTTGCTGATCGATTTCAAGGGCGCCTCCGAGAAGATCAAGCCCGGCGTCGCGGTCAAGCCCGACGAAGACCCGCCGCGCATCGCCACGCCCCTGAACAACCACGCGCGCTACGGCTTCGATGGCAAGGGATATAAACTGATTGAAGGGAAAAACACGGTACCGGGCGTCTAATGGGGTCAGGCCCGCCGGGTCTGCCCCCACGTAAGCCAGCTACTTGCGCGCCGCTTCCAGGCGCGCCAGCAGCGGCGCATACATGGCACGCGTATGGCTGCTCCAGCGGGCCATGGCGCTGTCGATATCGAGCAGCAGGCGTTCCGACAACACCTTGTCGCCCTGCTGCAGCGCCCAGATCGCACACTCGGCGCGGCACTCGAAGCTGTTGTAGCGCGTCAGCGCATCGTCGAATTCCGCTTTCGCTTCCACCTGGCGCCCGCTTTGCGCCAGCGCGCGCGCCGTCAGCAGGGACACCATCTCGGGACGAAAATGCATATCCGTGCGGCGGATGAATTCCAGGTGCGTCAAGGCCTCGGCGCCCCGTTCGCACTCCAGGTAGGCGCGCGCCGCACCGAGGCGAATTTCCAGGTCCGATGCAAACGCCCCCTGCAGGCAGGCTTCATACGTCGATGCCGCTTCCTTTGCATCGCCTGCCTCGAGCTGCGCGCTGGCCAGACGCATCTGGTTTTGCGCCGTCGGCGTGTACTCGAAGGCCGCTTTTGCCTCGCGCAATTCGCGGTTCGGATCGAGCACCTGCACGGCCACCGATGCGACCTTGCGCGCGCCTTGCGGCAGGCGCGAATTGGGCAGGTAGATGGCGAAGAAATACACCACGCTGCCCAGCAGCGGGAACATGAATAAGATGAGCAGCCAGTACAGCTGCTGCCCGTTGCGCACCACGTGGACCGCAAAAAATACCGCGATCAGGATGTGGATGCCTATGCCAAAAATCGTCATGCTGCGACCTCGTTCGTGATGGGAGCAGCCGGCACCATGCCGCCGCTTTTCCTGCTCAGAATATTACACTGGCCGCGCCGTGCACACGCGCCTATTGCGCCTTGGCCGACCAGCCGCCGCCCATGGCGCGGTACAGGTCGACCGAGGCGACGAGGATGCGCGTCTTCAGCTGCAACAGCCCCACGTCGGCACTGTACAGGGTGCGCTGGGCGTCGAGTTCTTCCAGGTAGGATGCGTAGCCATTGCGGTAGCGGTTGTGCGCGATGCGCAGGGTGTCGGCCGCCGTGGCGCGGCGCGCATCGTTTTCCGCGGCCTGCTGCCGGAGGCGGTAGATGGCGCCAAGGCTGTTCTCCGTTTCGGCGAAAGCATTGCGCACCACGTTTTCATATGTGTACACGAGCTGGTCGCGCTGGGCGCCGGCCGCATCCGTCTGCGCCTGCACGCGCCCGCCATCGAACAGGGGGCCGGCCGCCAGCGCTGTCATGCGCCACAAGGCAGTGGGCGCATGCAGGAAATCGGTGAGGGTCGTGGCTTGCCCGCCGCCCACGGCCGTCAGCTTGAACGAGGGCAGCAGCTGGTCGCGCGTGGCGGCCAGGCTGGCGTTGGCGGCAGCCAGGTTGTGTTCCGCGCGCGCGATATCGGGCCGCCGGCGCAGCAATTCGGATGGCAATCCTGCCGGCACGCCAGGCGCCGCCAGCTCGGCCAGCGGCAAGCCGCGCGCGATGGGACCGGGATTGCCGCCGACGAGGACGGCCAGCGCGTTTTCCTGTTCAAAGATCTGCCGCTGCAGCTGCGGCACCTGTTCCGCCGCCGCATGGTATTCCGATTGCGCCTGCAGCCATTCCAGGCGCGAGCTGTAGCCCACCTCGAACTGCTTGCGCGCCAGCTCGCGCGACTGTTCGCGCAGCTGCAGGGTCGATTGCGTGAGCGCCAGCTGCGCGTCGAGCCCCCGCAGATTCAGGTAACTCGTCGCCACGCTGGCGGCGATCGACAGGGCCGCCGCATCGAGGCTGGCCTGCTCGGCGCGGTAGCTCTCGCCCGCCGCATCGCTCAGGCTGGCCAGCCGGCCCCACACGTCGATTTCATAGCTGGCCTGCAGTTCCGCCTGGAAGACATTCGTCACGTACGGTTTGCCGCTGGACGCGAGCGTGCGCGTACGCGTGGGCGAACCGTCGAAGGCCAGGTTGGGTGCGCGGTTCGCGTCGGCCTGCGCCAGGCGCGCGCGGTATTCCTGCACGCGGGCGCGCGCCACGCGCAAATCGCCATTGCGCGCCAGCGCCTCGCCCACCAGGTCGCTCAAGACCGGGTCGCCGAAGGCTTGCCACCACAGCTGCTCGACATGGGCCTCAGTCGCCGCAGGCGCGCCTGCCGCTTGCGCGCGCCAGCCGGATGGCAGCTGCAGTGCCGATGCAGGCTGCGGTGGCGCGTTGGCGGCGCAACCGGCCAGCGCCAGCGCGCCGGCCATCAGCAGGAAACGGCGCTTCATGGCTTGGCCTTCTTCGGCGGCGGTGGCGGCGCCGGATTGTCCGCCGAGTCGTTCAGCACGGCGGACGTATCGACGCTGACCACTACCGACATGCCGGGCACGAGGCGGCGCGCATTCGCCTGCCCCGCATCGATACGGATGCGCACGGGAATGCGCTGGGCGATTTTGAGGTAGTTGCCCGTCGCGTTATCGGCCGGCAGCACGGAAAACTCGGAACCGGTGGCCGGCGAAATGCGCTCCACTTGTCCCGTCAGCACGGCGCCGTCGAGCGCGTCGACGTGGAAAGTGGCGCTCTGCCCTTCCTGCACGCCGTTCATCTGCGTTTCCTTGAAATTGGCGATCACCCACATCTGGCGCGGCACCAGCGCCATCAGCTGCGCGCCCGAATTCACGTACGCGCCCTGGCGCACCGTCACCTGGCCCAATTGTCCATCGGATGGCGCCACGATGCGCGTGTTATCGAGGTCGATCTTCGCCGCCTTGACAGCCGCCTGCGCATTGGCCACGGCCGCTTCCAGCGCCTGCTTGTTGACCACCACGCTATGCACGCTTTGCTGGGCGATGTCGAGATTGGCGCGGGCCTGCGCCAGCGCCGCCGCCATCTGCGCCTGCGTGGCGCGCGACTGGTCGTGTTCGCGCTGCGACAGCGAGCCGTCGGCCACCAGCTGCTCCACGCGATTGAGATCGGCGCTGGCCTTGCGCGCCTGCGCTTCCGCGTTGGCCAGGGCCGCTTCGCTGACGGAAATGCCCGCCTGCGCGCTGGCTTTTTGCTGCGCCCAGTTCGACAGCGCCGCCTGCTGCGCGGCCAGCTGGGCCTGCGCCTGCTCGTAGCGCTGCTGGTAGATGCGGTCGTCGATGCGCACCAGCAGCTGGCCTTCCTTGACGTCCATGAAATCCTGCACCGTCACTTCCACCACATAGCCCGACAGCTGCGTGCCGATGATGGTCACCTGCCCGCGCACGGTGGCGTTTTCCGTCGTCACGATGGGACTCGTAAACGGCGGCAGACGCCACGCATACAGCACGATCAGCACGCCCACCAGGGCCACGGCGGCAAAGGCCAGCGCGGACAGCCACTGATGGCGGCGGTCCGGCTGCGCCGTGGAAGTGGTTGGCGCCGGCGTGGTCGCGGCTGCGGGCGTTGTCGGTGCTGGTGGCGGAGTATTATTTTCTGTCATTGCTCGGTTCCGAATTGGTAATGGGGACGATGGCCATGGCCGTCTGCGCATCGCGCACGGGGCCGACCAGGCGGCGCGCGCCGGTGGTGATGCGGGTCCAGGACTGGCTGACCAGCATCCAGATCAGGGTGGCGATGGCAACGCCGGCGATCATCAAAAAAACGTCGTTATAGGCCAGCACATTGGCTTCGCGCGTGGCGACGGCACCCAGACGCGCCACGCCCTGGGCGCTGCGCAAGGCAGGGTCCATCAGTACGCCGCCATAGCTTGCGGCGCCCGACTGCACGCGCGCCGCCACCTGCGGATCCAGCATGCTCAAGTGCTCGACCAGATAACTGGAATGGTATTTTTCGCGCGCCGTCTGGATGGTGCCGACGATGGCCGCACCGAGCAGACCGCCCAGGTTCTGCGTCATGGTAAACATCACGGAAAAACTCACGAGGTTGCGCGGTTCGGCGATCACGGCGCCCATGCCCGCCACCATCGTGGGACCGAGGAAATACGAGCCGCCAAAGGCCAGCAGGAACTGGCTCACATACATGTTGACGGGGCGCGTCTGGCTGGTGGCGTGCGCGTCGATCAGGGCGCCGGCGGCGATCAGCAGCAGCGCGAACATCAGCGAGCGGTTCAAGGTCGCCGGATTGATCGTCAGCGCGCTGACCACCAGGCCCGCCACGCTGCCCAGCAGCACCACGACGAACAGGTTCTGCATCTGGTCCGTGTTCAGGCCCAGCGCCTGCAAAAAGCCGACCGCCCCCGTCGATTCGGACAGCACGATGCGAAACAGCAGCACCGATAAAAACAGCTTGGCGATCTTGCCCGTGGTGAGCCAGCGCGTGTTGAGCAGCGGACGCGCGCGGTTATGCTCGATGGCCAGCGAGGCGGCGATCAACACGATGGAGCACGCCAGGCACACGCCCACCCATTCGGACTCCATCCACCATGCCGTGCGCCCCTGCGCCAGCACGGCACAGAGCAGAGCCACGCCGGGCGCGAACAGGATGAAGGTGAGGAAATCGAGCGGCTCGAAGGTCTGCACCCGGTCGCCGGGCGGCAGCTTCAGGGCCAGCACGCAGCCCAGCGCCAGCAGGGCCAGTCCCAGCTCGAACAGGTACAAGCCGTGCCATTCGCCGATCTGCAGCAGTTCGGAGGTGAAGATGCGCGCCAGGGGCAGCGCCAGCTGGGCAAAGCCCAGGCCCAGCACCACGCCCTTCAGGCGGTGCCGCGCGGGAAACGCCTGCAAGGTGTAGTACAGGCCCAGCACCCCCAGCGCGCCGCCCACCATGCCATGCGCGGCCCGCACGGCGATCGCCGACGGCAAAGTATTCGCGTACAAGTGGGCGAACGTCACCAGCGCATACAGCACCAGGAACGCTTCCGTAAACAGGCGCAGGCCGAACTGCTGGCGGAACTTTACCAGCAGCAGATTCATGGAAACGATGGTCATCACGTAGGCGGCCGGCAGCCACTGCATCTGGTAGGCATAGGCGGCCAGCGAACCTTGCAGGTTCAGCAAATTGGCCGTCACCAGGCCGTTGCCCAGTCCCCCCGTCAGCGCGACGATCAGGCCGACGATGAAATACGCGACACGCTTGGGCGTCGAATGTTCGGGCATCGATGGCGACCCGGGCAAGGTCGGGCGTTCGCCCGGCCCCCAGGTGCGAGGTGTGTACTTGTCCATGCAGTAATCGCGATCCGGTTTGCTGAAGCCGTTCCTTGCTGCTGTTATACAGATGGTGGCAAATGAACAGTTCTAGTCAGCAGCATAGCACCGCAGGACGTTTTTATTGTTTACATTGTTGCACGCAATTGCAGGCATGACGGAGACAGGGCAAGCCAGGCCCGCCCTGTCCTCCGTTCAAGCGGGTATCACACCCGCGGCGGATCCGTCTCGCGCACAAACGCCCGGTGCGCGGCCAGCGCCTTTTTGAACGCAGCCACGGCTTTCACCGCATCGCCGAACGACGCGACGATGATGGCGGGATCGGGCTTGCCATCGGGCAGGGTCACTGGCACGCCAGCCTTGTCCAGCAAGTCCTTGCCCGCGCCGATGACCAGCATCGGCTTGCAATGGCGGTATTGCAGGCGCAGGAAGTCGAGCGCATTGGCGTCGCTGCCCAGCTGCTGCACGGCGCCCTGGCCGTCCGGCACCACGACGGCGTCGAACAGCACCCCCGGCCCCGCTTCGAGCGAGATTTCCACGACCAGCGGCACGCCGCCGCTGGTGTCGACTTTGCCCAGGTGGCTGCCCACCAGGCGCGGCACGGCGCCGTCGGCCAGCAGCGAGGCATAGATATTGCGCACCTGCGTACCATCGCTGCCCGGCCCCACCAGGAGGGCCACGCGCCGGGTATGAATGCCCGTCTTGCCAGGGCGGAAAAAGAGCGACAGGGCTGGCGATGGCGGATATGCCGGCAGCGGCTGCAGCGAAGCGCGCGGCATCACGGGCGGCAGCGCCAGGCCCAGGCCATCGGCCAGGCGCTGCGCCAAGGTCTCGTCGACATTGCGCAGCATGGCGACGATGCGCTGGCGGATGGCCACCGTCTGCACCTTGCTCAGCTCAAAGCGGAACGCATGCACAATGTGCTCTTGTTCGACAGGCGTCTGGCTGATCCAGAACAGGCGCGCCTGGCCATAATGCTCGGCGAATTTCTCGGGCTTGCCGCGCACCTTGTCGCCTTCTGCGGACGCGGGAAAACTGTTGAAACCTTTCGCCCCCGCCTGGAACGGACAGCCGCCCGCCAGCGAGTTCGGCTCATACGCGACCCGGCCCCGGTTGATGGCCTGGCGGTGCATGCCGTCGCGCTGGTTGTTGTGCACGGGCGCCAGCGGCGCATTGATGGGAATCTCATGGAAATTGGGGCCGCCCAGGCGCGTCAGCTGGGTATCGACATAGGAATGGATGCGCCCCTGCAGCAGCGGGTCGTTGGAAAAATCAATGCCGGGCACGATGTGCGCCGTGCAAAACGCCACCTGCTCCGTCTCGGCAAAAAAATTGTCGGGATTGCGGTTCAAGACCATTTTCCCGACGGGGATGAGAGGGACGACTTCTTCGGGAATCAGCTTGGTCGGATCGAGCACGTCGAAGGGGAACGCTTCCGCCTGCGCTTCCGTGAAGACCTGGAAGGACAGCTCGTATTCCGGGTATTCTCCGCACTCGATGGCTTCCCACAGGTCGCGCCGGTGGAAGTCGGAATCGGCACCGCTGATCTTGACGGCTTCGTCCCACACGAGCGAATGCGTGCCGGCCATCGGCGACCAGTGGAATTTGCAGAACACGGACTGGCCCTTGGCATTGACGAGGCGGAAGGTATGCACGCCGAAGCCCTGCATCATCCGATAGCTGCGCGGGATGGCGCGGTCCGACATGACCCACATCAGCATGTGCGTGATTTCCGGCGACAGCGACGCAAAATCCCAGAAGGTGTCGTGCGCGCTGGCCGCCTGCGGCATGCCGTGGTGCGGCTCGGGCTTGACGGCGTGGACCAGGTCGGGAAATTTCATCGCATCCTGGATGAAGAAGACGGGGATGTTATTGCCGACCAGGTCCCAGTTGCCCTCGTCCGTATAAAACTTCACGGCGAAGCCGCGCACGTCGCGCGCCGTATCGGTGGAACCGCGTTCGCCGGCCACCGTGGAAAAGCGCACGAAGACGGGCGTGCGCTTGCCCGCCCTGGCGAACGGCGCTGCGCGCGTCAGCTTGCTTTGCTCCATGTAGCATTCGAAGTAGCCGTGGGCGGCCGAACCGCGCGCATGCACGACGCGCTCGGGTATGCGTTCATGGTCGAAATGCGTGAGCTTTTCACGCAGGATGAAATCTTCCATCAGAGTGGGGCCGCGCAGGCCCGCCTTCAGCGAGTTCTGGTTGTCGCCCACGGGCACGCCCTGGTTCGTCGTCAGCACGCAGCCGCTATCGTCGCTGCGGGCGCCATCGAGCGAGGCGCTGCGCGCGTTTTCGCCCAGCGCGGGCCGGCCATCGCCCGTCTTCGGCGACGCCGTCGTTTCACCGGTGGTGCTGGCCGTGGCCAGCGGGTCGCCCGTTGCTACGTGCACGCCTTCGACCTGTGTGCGCGCCGCCTCGCCATACTGGCCGCCTTCCTTGGGATTGACGGCCATGGCGGCGGCCAGCTGCTGGCCGGCGGCCGTCTTTTGCAGCAGCGCGCGGGTTGCGTCATTGTCCGCGCCGAGGCTGTGCGGCGCAATGCCGTCGGATGGGCCGGACATGCTGCTCATGACGGAGCCAGCACCGTCCGTGGACGGCGTTTTCTTGTTGGTAGCCATTACGTCTCCTGTGAGTAGATTGCCCCGGGAGAACGCTACAACTCCCTCATTCAGCGCACGAACAGGGCAATCAAAATAATGATGGGAATCATGAAAAGAACAGGTACATCGATCAAGCACGACAAGATGGAGCGCATCATCACTCTCCTTCACTGCTTGCTACTGCCTTGCGCGCGTGGACGCCGGCACACCCCGCCATGGTGGCGAAGCGAGCAGCGCCCACGACATTCCCTTCCAGGAAGGCGCAAAATCTATTTACGCGAACCCAGCAGTTTCGACAGGCCATAACCGGCCGCAGCCGCAATCAGCAGCGACACGGCCGGGCGCTCGCGCACGTAGCCGCGGCCCGTCTCGCCGGCGCGCTGGCAGGCAGCGCTCAATTGCTTGCCGCGCGCCATCAGGGTTTCGGAAGCCTTGCTGACGGTATCGCTGACCTGGCCGATGCGCTCGCCCACCTGGTCCACGCCGTCATGGGCGCGCGTGGCCACCTTGTCGATGAGAGGCTGGGCCTGGTCGGCCATCTTGTCGATGGTGCGGTGCAAGTCCTGGCGGGTATCCTGGGCGCTGCCGTTAATATCGGAGCTGGTTTTTTCAATCGCGTTCATGACGGTTTCCTTTAACAGTGAATAATTTCAACCATGCTCGATGCCGTGACCGAATCATGATTCTCCTCGCTTCGGAAAAAAAGAAGCGGCTAAACGCTGCCGGGCTGAGCCATATCAAACACGGGATCAGCAGCAAGCTGTTGGCACTACCTTAACTGCGTCCGCCCCGCGCCACCGTGCGCTGCCACACCTTGAGGCACAGACTTAAATTCCTGTTGGAAATAACAATCCCCTCCGGCCTGGTGGGGCGGACGGGGATCGGGGTGAAATGGTGTTATTTAGGCGTAGGTCGGGTTAGCGGAGCGTAACCCGACACATCGTTGACATCACCGCTTACGCCCGCAACCGCCCATCGAGCGAATAGCGTCCCGCGCCGCTGATGACAATGGTGCCAAAGACGATGATCAGCAGCCAGCCAAACTGGCCGTCGGCGATGCTCCAGTCCGGGTGCACGAGCAGCATCGACACGCCCAGCAAGAACAGCAATGGCAAACAGGCCAGGCGCGTCAGCAAGCCGGCGGCAACCAGCAGCGGGCAGACGATTTCCGCAAACAGGGCGCAGTACAGGGTGACGGCGCGGCCCAGGTGCAGCGGGTCGTCGATATGCGCCAGTTCATCGGAAAAATGCAGCAGCTTGGGCAGACCGTGCACGTGCAGCACCAGCAGCGCGCCCGTCAGGCGCGCAAACAGCATACCCGCATCGGGTAAAAAGGGGCCGGCCAGCGCCGCCATCCAGTTTTTCTTCATGATCGCTCCAATAGGAAAGCCAGTCGGCGCGGCGCGCCGCTGCCAGCCATCATAGGCAGGCGGACACTTGGGCGCGACTGGTCTTTTGGCAGAGGCGCCGGCGCGCGCGAAGGCCTAGACTGGCCGATGCCATCACTGGTCCAGGCCGTGACCGGCCTCCCTCCCCCATCCCCGAAGGAAATGCATCATGTCGAAGAAAATCGAAGCCGAAGAAGTCACTTCCCGCCGCAAGCTGCTCGTCAGCGTCGCCGGTGTCGCCGCCGGTGCGGGCCTGCTGGCCGCCGGTGGCGCCAGCGCCGCCGCCAAGCCTGCCGCTGCCGCTGCCACCGCGCCGGGCAAGCTCACCGTCAACAGCGTTACCGTCAAGGACGGCACCGTCATCCACTTCAAGGACTGGGGCACGGGCACGCCCGTCGTCTTCAGCCACGGCTGGCCATTGCAGGGCGACGCCTGGGAAGACCAGATGATGTTCCTGGCCAGCCACGGCTACCGCGTAATCGCGCACGACCGCCGCGGCCACGGCCTGTCGAGCCAGCCATGGCAGGGCAATGACATGGATACCTACGCCGACGACCTGGCCACCCTGCTCGAAGCGCTCGACATCAAGGGCGCGACCCTGGTCGGCCATTCGACGGGCGGCGGCGAAGTGGCGCGCTATATCGGCCGCCATGGCGAAAAACGCGTGGCCAAGGCCGTGCTGGTGGGCGCCGTGCCGCCGCAGATGGTCGAGTCGGAGACCAATCCGGGCGGCTTGCCGATGTCGGTGTTTGACGGCATCCGCGCCGGCGTGCTGGCCGACCGTTCACAATTTTTCAAGGACCTGACCGTGCCCTTCTTCGGCGCCAACCGTCCCGGCAACAAAGTGTCGCAAGGCATGCGCGACACCTTCTGGCTGCAGGGCATGCAGTGCGGCATCAAGAACGCCTACGATTGCATCAAGCAGTTTTCCGAGACGGACTTCACGGCCGACCTGAAGAAAATCTCCGTGCCGACCCTGGTGGTACACGGCGGCGACGACCAGATCGTGCCGATCGACGCTTCCGGCAAGGCCGCGGCCAAGCTCATCAAGAACGCCAAGCTGGTCATCTATGAAGGCGCGCCGCACGGCTTGCCGGCGACCCACAAGGACCGCCTGAACGAAGACTTGCTGGCCTTTATCAAGTCCTGATCGTTCTTCGCTCCCCGCACCGCCGGCCCGCCCGGCGGTGTTTATCGCCTCCGCCGCATAAAAAAACCGCCCGCCTCCCCCATTCGTATAACTGCCTTGCCTGACGGCGCGTGCATACTTGTTGCAATGCGGCATACGCCGCGACAGCGACAGGAGCACGGCGATGGCCAGCATGCATTATTTCCCTCAGAAGCAAGACGCCGACCTGGCGCACGCGCGGCACATGGGCAGCATGGACGGCATGGACGGCATGGGCGAATTTGCCGCATCGGTCGCGCACGAGGTGCGCCAGCCGCTGGCGGCCATTGCGCTCAATGCCGATGCCGCCTTGCGCTGGCTCGATCACGATCCTCCCCGCCTCGACGAGGCGCGCGCGGCGCTGGCCCTGGTCGCCAGCGCCGGCAGCCATGCCAGCGCCGTGCTGCGCAGCGTGCATGGCCTGGCCTGCAAGGCGCCGGGCAGCCACGATCATTTTGTGGCCGACGACGCCGTGCAAGAACTGTTGCCGCTGCTGCGCGCGCCACTGCAACGCCACGCCATCCACCTGGAAACGCAGCTGGCACCGGGCCGCCCGCTGCTGCACGCCGATCCGGTGCAATTCCGGCAAGTCGTCCTGAACCTGCTGATGAACGCCATCGAAGCCCTGCAGGGCACCAGCGGCAGGCCGCGCACGGTGCTGCTGTCCTCGCGCCTCGATGGGGGCGTGCAACATTTCAGCATCGCCGACAATGGCGCCGGCATCGCGCCGCAGGCAGCCGGCCGCCTGTACGACGCCCTGTATTCCAGCAAGCCGGACGGCATGGGCATGGGCCTGGCCATCTGCCGCCGCATCGCCGACGCGCATGGCGGGCGCCTGTGGCATGCGCCCGGCGCGCCCCACGGCAGCGTCTTCCACTTCACCCTGCCAGCGTTATGAGGACAACCATGGACATGACCACGCCCCCGGCCGATCCGCCGATTACCCTGCTGATCGCCGACGACCACCCGCTGATCCTGGCCGGCCTGGCCTCGCTGATCGCCTCGCTGCCCGGTTTACGTCTGCTGGGCCAGGCCGGTACGGGCCTCGCCGCCGTGGAGCTGTACCGGCAGCTGCGGCCCGACGTGGTGCTGATGGATTTGAACATGCCGGAGATGCATGGCGTGGAGGCGATCGAGCGCATCTGCGCAGACGACGCGCAAGCGAAGATCGTCATCCTCACCACCTACCAGGGCGAGGACAGCGTGCACCGGGCCTTGCGCGCCGGCGCGCGCGGCTACCTGCTGAAGGATTCCGGCTTCCTGCAACTGACGCAGTGCATCCGCCAGGTGGCCGCCGGCAGACATTACCTGCCGCCGGAACTGGCGGCGCAGCAGGCCGGCCGCATCGACGCGAACCGCCTGTCGAAACGCGAACACGACATCCTGCTGCACCTGTCCGCAGGCAAGAGCAACAAGATGATCGCGCGCAGCGCCGGCATCGAGGTAGGTACCGTGAAATTTCACGTGAATAATATTTTGACCAAGCTCAACGTATCAAGCCGCACCGAGGCGGCCACGGTGGCCGCCCGGCGCGGCTTGCTGGGCGCGTTCTAGCTGCCGGGAACCGGGGTCAGACCCGCCGGGTCTGACCCCAGCATTTACGCTGCATCATCATCCAACTTTGCCGCAGCCTTGGCCAGCGTTGGCTTCGCTTCCACGCCGCTGATCTTCGGCACGCATTCGCTGCGCAGCCACGACACCGTCACGGCTTCGCCCGCCATCAGGCGCTTGACGCTGGGGACGATCTGTTCGCCGATCAGCATGCCCAGCAGGCCGATCAGGGCAATGGCTGGCGGTGCCGGCGAGCGCACTTGCAAGACGGCGTAGATGATGCCAACGAGCAAGCCCACAGCCAGCGAAATCACATATAACTTCATGGCGCATTCCTTTCGATAAAAAAAACGCCGCGCACGGTCAGGCGCACGGCGCATGGCATAGCCGCGCGGCGATTACTTGGCCGGCACCGGCGCCAGGGTAGTATGGTCGCCGTGGATGCGCTGCGGCGCCTTGTGCACCATCGTGTAGGCGTAGTCGACGCCCATGCCGTATGCGCCCGAATGTTCACGCACGATGGCCATGACGGCGTCATAGGTTGCCTTGTGCGCCCAGTCGCGCTGCCATTCCAGCAGCACCTGCTGCCACGTTACCGGCACCACGCCGGCCTGGATCATGCGCTGCATGGCGTAGTCGTGCGCTTCCTTCGAGGTGCCGCCCGAGGCATCGGCCACCATGTAGATTTCGTAGTCGCCTTCGAGCATCGCGCACAGGGCGAAGCTGTTGTTGCACACTTCCGTCCACAGGCCCGACACAACGACTTTCTTCTTGCCGTTGGCGGCCAGCGCATCGCGCACCTTCTGGTCATCCCACGAATTCATCGAGCTGCGCTCGAGGATATCCTTGCCGGGGAAGACGTCGAGCAGTTCCGGATAGGTGTGGCCCGAGAAGCTTTCCGTTTCCACCGTGGTGATGATGGTGGGGATATTGAACACCTTGGCGGCCTTGGCCAGGCCCACGGTATTGTTTTTCAGCGCCTGGCGGTCCATCGACTGCACGCCGAACGCCATTTGCGGCTGCTGGTCGATGAAGATGATCTGGCAATTGTCGGGGGTAAGGACTTCCAGTTTCGGATTGGTCATGATGTCATCCATGAAGAGAGGGTTGAGTGGGTACTGCCATGCATCGTATGCCTGGCGGCGTGCCCGCACCACTATCTAAATATAGGCTGGCATGTTGATTGCCTCTGGGAAATAGCTCCTACAGGAGGGCGGGCGCTGCGGTAAAATACCTTTTGCTCACCATGCTCCGACGACTCTTGATCGATAACTCCTCTTTGCCAGACAACATCATGCGCAGCGATACGGCACCGATACGCGTCCTCATCGCCGACGACCACCAGTTGCTGCTCGACGGCATCGCGGCCCTGCTGCGCGCCTTTCCCGGCGTGGTACTGGTGGGCCAGGCTACCGATGGCCAGCAGGCGGCGCAGCAATTTGACGCGCTGCTGCCCGATGTCACGCTGATGGATTTGCAGATGCCGGTCATGAGCGGCCTCGACGCGATCGGCACCATCCGCGCACGCCATCCGCAGGCGCGCATCATCGTGCTGACCACCTACAAGGGCGACACGCAAGTGCTGCGCGCCATCCGCGCGGGCGCCTGCGGCTATGTGCTGAAAAGCGCGCTGCGCCACGAATTGCTGGCGGCGATACAGAACGTGCACGCGGGGCGGCGCCACATCACGCCCGAGATCGAGGCGGAGCTGGCCATGTATGCGTGCAGCGACGTGCTGTCGAACCGTGAACTGGACGTGCTCAAGCAGGTCGCGCAAGGCAATTCCAACCGCGAAACGGGCGCCCTGCTGCAGATCAAGGAAGAAACCGTCAAGGCGCACATGAGCACCATCCTGGCCAAGCTGGGCGCCAGGGACCGCACCCATGCCGTCACCATCGCGCTACGGCGCGGCATCCTCGACGCCTGAACGGCGCCAGCGCTGCCACCAGCGGCGCAGCGGGCCGTGCGCCACCGGCCAGGCGCGGCGCGCCGGCACCCGCAGGCGCCACTGCGTGCCGCCTCCGTCGCGTCCGTCCACGGACAGGCGTGCGCCGAGCCTGGCGGCGCGCTCGCGCATGCCGGGCATGCCCCAGTGTCCGGGAATCTGCCCGTTCGCCGCGACCACCGGCGGCAAGCCCTGGCCATCATCGCGCACAAGCAGTTCGATGCCGCCGCACGCATAGCGCACCGCCACCTCGACCACCTGCGCGCGCGCATGCTGGAAGGCATTGCGCAGCGCTTCGCTGGCGATGCGGTAGATTTCGTGCGCGGCGCGCGCATGCAGCATGCGCGGCTCGCCTTCCTCCGCATAGCGGAACACGATGCCGTGCTGCGCCGCCAGCCGTTCGCCTTCGCGCTGCAGGATGGCGCTCCAGCGCGCGCCGGCATCGTCACCGGCGCGCAAGTCGTGCACGTGGTCGCGCCCCTCGCCCAGCATGCGGTCGGCGTCGTCGAGCGCGCGCAACATGGCGGCGCGCGCGGGATCATCCTCGGCGATGGCCATGCTGGCATTGTGAAAGTGCAGGATCATCGCCTGCGTGCCCTGCAGCAGGGTATCGTGCAGTTCGCGCGCGATGCGTTCGCGCTCGGCCTGCTGCGCCTCCATCCGCGCCTGCAGGCGCGCGGCGTGCTGGCCCAGCCGCCAGCGGCAAACGCCATACGCGGCCGCCAGCAGCGCCGCCGCGCACAGGCTGCGGAACCACCAGGTCTGGTAAAAGGCGGGCAGCACGCGGAACGGCAATTGCGCCACCGCGCTGGCCACGCCGTCGCCATTGATGGCCATCACCTGGAAGCGGTAGCTGCCCGGCCCCAGGCCCGTGTATTGCGCCTGGCGCCGCTCGTCCGCATGCTGCCAGTCCCTGTCATATCCTTCCAGCCGGTAGCGGAAGCGCAGGCGCGACGGCGCGCCCAGGCTGCTGGCGTTGTAGGTGAACTGCACGTCGCGCGTGCCGGCGGGCAGGCGCTCATAATCGGCGACGGCAACGTTCTCGCCGTCGACCATCAATGCGCCGATCTCGGCCTGCGCCGCCGGCAGTGGCGGCGCCGGCTGGCGCGGGTCGATCCAGAAGGTCGCGCTCTCGCGCGAAAACCAGATTTTGCCATCGTCCGCCTCGGCAATCGAGTCGTTATGCAGCAAGCTCATTTTGCCGTTCAAGCCATCGGCGCCATCGTACAACTGCGCCTGCATGGGATGCGATGGATCGCGCAGAGCCTGCGCAACTTCGGCCGCGGCCACGCGCACGGCGCCATTGCCCGTATTGAGCCACAGGCTGCCGTCGCGCGCGCGCAGCATGCCGACCACGCCATCGAAAACGCCGGGCACTGCGGCGCGCAGCGACACGAAGCGCCCATCGCGCCATAGGGCCAGGCCATGCTGACCGCCCGCCAGCAGCTGGCCGCCCGTCTCGAGCAGCGCGGGCACCTTGCCCAGGTCCAGGCCCTGTGCGGGACCATAGCTGGCCAGCCGTCCGCCGCCCAGCGCCGCCACGCTGCCGTCCGGATAGGACAGCCACAGGCGGCCGGCCGCATCGGCCAGCAGCGCCAGCGGCACCTTGCGCCCGCCTTCGGGCAAGGCCGGTTCGCGCCGCCATGCGCCGTCGGCGTACTGGAACACGCCGGCGCCGCTGAAAATCGCCCACAGGCTGCCGTCGGGCGCGCTGACGGCCATGCGTATGCGTTTCAGGGCGGCCGCTTCCGGCGGATAGGCGATGGTCCCGAGCACGCGGCCATCGTCGCCATCGAGCCGCAGCAGGCCGGCCCGGGTGCCGACGCGGATGCCGCCCGGCGCCGCCATCATGGCCGTGACGGGCCCCAGTGCAGGGGCGCGCAGCACCTTGCCGTCGGGTGCCGCCAGCATCAGCGGCGCATCGCCTTCGCGCGACAGCCACATGCGGCCCCCCGTGCCGGGCGACAGTTGCTGCCCGCGGAAGGTTTCGGGCGCCTCGGGGCCCGCGCGCGCGCTGAGGATCACGGGCGCGGCCTGGCGAAAGCGGTCCAGGCCCGCATACGTGGCAACCCAGACATTGCCTTCGTTGTCGTCGCACAGGGAACCGATCAGCACATTGCTCAAGCCGTCGCGGGGCAGGAACGATTCCGTGTCGCCGCTGATGCCCAGCTGTTGCGGCTCCAGCGCGCCGGCGCTGCGCGTGCGATGCAGGCCGAACTGGCTGTCGAACCACAGGGTGCCCTGGCGGTCGACCAGCATGCTGCCGCTGGTGCCGCTCGTATCGCGGTAGATCCAGCGATGATCGAGCTGGTCGTAGCGCGCGAGCGAGTCGATGATGCGGATGCCGCGCAGCTCCAGCAAATACAGCCGGCCGTCCGGTCCCTGCTGCGGCGGCGCGCGCAAGTCCAGGCGGCCCACGGGCGGCGCGAAGCGCGCCTGGCCCGGCTGCCAGATAAACAGGCCCTGTTCGCTGAACACGCCCAGCCTGCCGTCGCGGTCCGCGAACACGGCCGAGGCCTTTTGCGCCGTGTAGCCCTGCGCCGGTCCCATCGCCTGCCAGCGCCGGCCGTCGAAGCGCGACACCCCGGCCACGCCGGCGGCCCACACGGCGCCCGTGGCGTCGATGGCAAAACCCCAGATGGAACCGGGCCGCACGCCCTGCGCCTCGCCGTAATTGCGCACCACGCCATCCTTGACATGGCTGATGCCGCCCACTTGCCAGCCCACCCACATGCCGCCATCGGCCGCGCGCTTGAGGGCCAGGGTCACCGTATCGGGAAACGCGCCCTGGCGCGCGCGCAAGGGTTCGAAACGCAGGCCGTCAAAACGCACGAGGCCCGAATGGGTGCCCAGCCACAGGAAGCCGTCGCCGCCCTGGGCGATGACGCTGATATCGTCCGGCGCGCCATCCCTGGACGTCCAGCTGGTGTGCTGCAGCTGGTGGATGCCGCGCGCCGCGTCGATGGCCAGCCCGGGCGGGCTGAACAACAGCAGCAAGGGCAGCCAGCACAGCGCGGCCAGGACGGGCAGGCGCACGGCCGGTCAGGCGGCAGGCACGGCCGCGCGGCCGCTGCGGTGCTGCACGATGATCAGGCCGGCGAGCAGCAGCAAGGGCACGGCCAGCGCCACGAAGCCGAAGGCCAAGTAGGCAAAGGCGGCCGCGATGGCGCCCAGGGCGAAGGCTGCCAGCGGCCAGAAGAACTTGCCGCAGCGCGCCTGGGTGGCGGCATCGGCAGCGCCGCGCAGCACGTCGACGGTGTCGATGACGATCTGCGTCACGTTCCCCGTCATCATGGAGGTGGGCGCCAGGTGTGCCAGCAGCAAGCGGCTGGTAGCGCTGTGCACGCCCATGGCGGCCGTGCCCAGCAAGCCTGCCGCCATGGCCATGGAACTGACATCCTTGCCGATCGGTTCGGCCAGGATGCCAAACACCATGAAGCCGGCCAGCAAGGTCCACTGCAGCAGCATCGCCAGGGTCAGCGACGGGCCGGCGCGGCGCTCGACGGCCAGCACCATCAGGCGCGTGATGGCGACGCCGGCGATAAAGGCGGGAAAAGCGAGAAACTTCAACAGGATGGAGGCGCGCGATGCATCCGCCAGGGCGGCGCCGATCAGCACGAAGTTGCCCGTGACATGGGCCGTAAACAGGCCAAACAGGGCAATAAAACCCAGGGTATCGACATACCCGGCTAAAAATCCCAGGCTGGTGCCGAACAAGCGGCTGTGTGGTGGCTGATCCATCGAATGACTCCCGATACCGTGCAAAGCACTTAACAATAAATAAAACGCGCCAGGCAAGCGCCCGGCGCCACAGCCTGCATGGTAAGCCATGCGGCCAGCCGCCGCCCCCGCCATTCGGCCAGTGCGCCATGCCGCACCTGATCTTTTGGCCCGTGTGCAACCGTGGGACCTCCGCTACACTGGATCACGTGACTTTCGCGCCGCGCACGCCGGCCCCCTCCCCCCTTGCACCGCAACCATGGAGCTGCACCATGCCAGAACACACCCTCCCCGCCGCCGCGCCCTTGATACTGCTCAACGGCTGTTTCCATACCGTCGACAAAAGCTGCCCGCAAGCGAGCGCGGTGGCCATCGCCGACGGAAAATTTCTCGCCGTGGGCGACGCAGACGACGTCATGCGCCACCGCGCGCCCGACAGCCGCGTGATCGACCTCGGTGGCCGCACCGTGATTCCCGGCCTGAACGACTCGCACCTGCACCTGATTCGCGGCGGCTTGAACTACAACCTGGAACTACGCTGGGAAGGCGTGCCGTCGCTGGCCGACGCCCTGCGCATGTTGAAAGAACAGGCGCTGCGCACGCCGAACCCGCAGTGGGTGCGCGTCGTCGGCGGCTGGAACGAATTCCAGTTCGCGGAAAAGCGCATGCCCACCCTCGATGAAATCAACGCGGCCGCGCCCGACACCCCCGTCTTCATCCTGCACCTGTACGACCGCGCCCTGCTCAACCGCGCCGCCCTGCGCGTGGTCGGCTACGATAAAAATACGCCGAACCCGCCCGGCGGCGAAATCGTGCGCGACGCGGCCGGCAACCCCACGGGCATGCTGATCGCGCGTCCGAACGCCATGATTTTATATGCGACCCTGGCCAAGAGTCCAACCCTGCCGCGCGAATTGCAAGTCAATTCCACTCGCCAGTTCATGCGCGAACTCAATCGCCTGGGCCTGACCAGCGCCATCGACGCGGGCGGCGGCTTCCAGAATTATCCGGAAGACTACGCGGTGGTCGAGGAACTGGCGCAAAAAGAGCAGCTGACGATCCGCATCGCCTACAACCTGTTCACGCAAAACAAGGGCGCGGAACTGCAGGACTTCCAGAAGTGGACGGGCATGATTAAGCCTGGCGACGGCACTGACTTTTACCGCCACAACGGCGCCGGCGAAATGCTGGTATTTTCCGCCGCCGACTTCGAGGACTTCCTCGAGCCGCGGCCGGACCTGGCGCCCGGCATGGACGACGAACTGGAAAAGGTCGTGCGCCACCTGGTCGAGCAGCGCTGGCCTTTCCGCCTGCACGCCACCTATGACGAATCGATCGAGCGCATGCTGACGGTCTTTGAAAAGGTCAACCGCGATATCCCGTTCGACGGCCTGCACTGGATGTTCGACCACTGCGAAACCATCACGCCGAAAAACATCGACCGGGTTAAGGCGCTGGGCGGCGGCATCGCCATCCAGCACCGCATGGCCTTCCAGGGCGAGTACTTTGTCGACCGCTACGGCGCGGAAGCGGCCAAGGCCACGCCGCCGATCGCCCGCATGCTTGCCTCGGGCGTGCCCGTGGGCGGCGGCACGGACGCCACGCGGGTCGCCAGCTACAACCCGTGGACGGCGCTGTACTGGCTGGTGTCGGGCCGCACCGTGGGCGGCTTGCGCCTGTACGACGCAGGCAGCCGTTTGTCGCGCGACACGGCGCTGGAACTGTGGACGGCGGGCAGCGCCTGGTTCTCGAGCGAGCAAGGCAAGAAGGGCCGCATCCAGGAAGGCATGCTGGCCGATCTGGCCGTGCTGAGCGCGGATTTCTTCAGCATCGATGAAGAGGCGATCAAGTCCATCGAGTCCGTGCTTACCATCGTCGGCGGCAAGATCGTCTACGGCCAGGCGGAATTTACCAAGCTGGCGCCACCTCCGATTCCCGTGCTGCCCGATTGGTCGCCCGTGAAAAACGTGGCCGGCCACTACCGCGCCGCGCCGCCGCAAAAGACCGGCGTCATGCAACAGCACCAGTGCCAGGGTGCCTGCGGCGTGCACGCCCACGCCCACGACGTGGCGCGCAAGAGTTCCGTGCCCGTCTCGAGCCATTCCGGCTTCTGGGGCGCGCTGGGGTGCAGCTGCTTTGCGTTCTGAGATGCGTATGGCGCGCGTGTTTTCATGCGCCGCCGGTGCCCTGACACTGGCGGCATCCCTGCCCGCCACGGCACAGGAAAATGTGCAGCTGTACGGCCGCCTGAACGTGGCGCTCGAAGCGATGCGCTCGTCCGGCAGCGGCGACAGCGTGCAGCGCCTGTCCAACAACCGCTCGGTACTCGGTGTTCGCGGCAGCGAAGACCTGGGCGGCGGCTGGCAGGCGCTGTTCCAGGTCGAGGGTACCTTGTCGCCCGACACGGGCGCGGGGGCCATCGCCGCGCGCGACACGCGTGTCGGCATTGCCGGGCCGTGGGGCACGCTGTTTGCAGGCAACTGGACCCTGCCCTACAACAGCGCCACCTCCGCGCTCGACCCGTTCTATCCCACCACGGCCGGCTACATGAGCCTGATGGGCAATGGCGCGGGCGCGACCGAAAACAATACCAGCAACACGTATTCGTTCGACCGGCGCCAGCAGAACAGCGTGCATTACTGGACGCCGCAGTGGCAGGGCTGGTCGCTGCGCGTGGCGCGCGGCATGGCGGAAGAACGGCCGGCCAGTGGCGCACATCCGGCACTGACGTCGGCCGCCCTGCTCTACGACGGCGGCGCCCTGTACGCCACGGTGGCGCAGGAAGAGCACCACGATTACCAGGGACGGGGCTTGAGCGACCGTGGCAGCAAGCTGGCCATTGCGTGGCGCGTTGACAGCGCCACGCAGCTGGCGCTGGCGCTGGAAAGCCTGCGCTATGCCACGGCGACAGGAGACCTGCGCCGGCGCACGGTGTATGTCTCCGCCACGCGCCAGTTCGGCCGCCACGGCGTGCGTGTCGGTCTGGCCCATGCGCAAAGCGCCACCGGCAATTCGCTGGAAACCATCGGCACCGTGCGCGCCGGCAGCGGTACGGGCGCCACCTACGCCACCATCGGCTACGACTACCAGCTGTCGAAACGCAGCAGCCTGTATGCCTACTACACGCGCCTGGCCAACGGCCATAACGGCATCGCCGGCTTTGCCATCAACAGCGTCGGACGCGAAACAGGTACGGCAGGCGCGTCCCTGTCAGGCGTGGCGCTGGGGATCAAACACAATTTCTGAGGCACGGTTTTCGTGGACAGCCCCGCGCGCGGCGCGTACAGTCTTCGTTCCGCAACCAGGGCAGGCATCTGCGAACAGACACCATGAAGCGAGCATCAGCGCCGGCGCTTGGCGACTGGGTCAAGTGCGCCGAACCGGTACAGGGAATCGAACGCATCGAGGCGTGGTTCCAGGGCAAGGCCTATGCCATGCACCGCCACGACACCTACGCCATCGGCCGCACGCTGGCCGGCGTGCAGCGTTTCAGCTATCGCCGCGGCCAGCGCGACAGCCTGCCCGGCAATACCATGATCCTGCATCCCGACGAGGCGCACGATGGCCAGGCGGGTACGGACGCCGGCTTCCGTTACCGCATGCTGTATATCGAACCGGCGCTGTTCCAGGACGTGCTGGGCGGCTGCGCCTTGCCCTTCATCGAAGGCGGCGTGTCGACCGATCCCCGCCTGGCGGCGGCCACCTGCGCCTTGCTGCCGCACGACGGCCATCCGCTCGAAGCGCTGGAACAAAGCGAGGCACTGGCCGAACTGGCGCATGCGCTGGCGGCGGCGGCCGGCACGCCGGCGCAGCGTCCAAAAGGCGACTTCCTGGCGGCGCGGCGCGCGCGCGACTACCTGCAGGCGCACTGCACGCGCGCCGTCACCCTGGCGGAACTCGAAGCGGCGACGGGACGCGACCGCTGGAGCCTGTCGCACGACTTTCGCGTGTTTTATGGCACCAGCCCATACCGCTATCTGACGATGCGGCGCCTGGAGATGGTGCGGCGCCTGCTCTTGGGTGGCGCCACGCTCGCCTCGACCGCCATGGCGGCAGGCTTTGCCGACCAGAGCCACATGACGCGGCATTTCCTGAAAACCCATGGACTCACGCCCGGCCGCTGGCTGCGTTACGCTGGCGGCGGCAAGGGCTGAAAACACCCACGATCATTCAATACGGCCGGCAAGCGCCTGCGTATTCTCGCTGCATCGCCACTTGAACGAAGCACAGCATGCCAGACACCACCACTACCACTACCACCACCACGCGCGGCCAGGGCCAATCCATCGACCTGGCAGGCAAGATCGACCTGATCGACGGGCACTGGCAACCGCGCGTCATCGCCGAAATGAACGACTACCAATTCAAGGTCGTCAAGGTACTGGGTCAATTCCAGTGGCACCGGCACGCCGATACGGATGAAACCTTCATCGTGCTGGACGGCGAATTGCGCATCGCCGTGCGCGGCCCTGGCTACGCGGAAGGACACGTCATTGTGCTGACTGCCGGCCAGATGGCCGTGTTGCCCAAGGGTGTCGAACACAAGCCGTGCGCCAGCGCCGAAACCAGGCTGCTGCTGATCGAACCGCGCGGCGTGGTCAATACGGGTGACGGCGACACGGGCGAGCGCACGGTGCAGAACGATCAGTGGATCTGAAACAGGAACGATGACAAAAACAAAAAACCCGCTGACTTTTGCAAGTGAGCGGGTTTTCTGATGAAACTTGGTGCCGTTGGCCGGAATCGAACTGGCGACCTTCACATTACGAATGTGCTGCTCTACCAACTGAGCTACAACGGCGAAGACCCACATTCTACAAACAATGCAAAAAATTTGCTAGTGTCAACGCGAACTTTTTTGCATTTTTTTAGCGGCCTGGCTGCGGGCCGCTGAAAATCGTGGAAAAGTGCGGCTTTTACTCCGCGTGGTAGGCCGTGACGCGGGCCACTTCGTCTTTCGAGCCGAGGAAGACGGGCACGCGCTGGTGCAGCTTGTGCGGGGCGATGTCCATGATGCGCTGCTGGCCGTCGGTGGCCGCGCCGCCCGCTTGCTCGACGATGAAGGCCATCGGGTTCGCTTCGTACATCAGGCGCAGCTTGCCCGGCATCGACGTGTCGCGCAGGTCGGCCGGGTACATGAAGATGCCGCCGCGGTTCAGGATGCGGTGCACGTCGGCCACCATCGAGGCGATCCAGCGCATGTTGAAATTGGTGCCGCGCGGGCCCGTGTCGCCGGCCAGCAGTTCGTCGACATAGCGTTTCACGGGCGGATGCCAGTGGCGCGCGTTCGACATGTTGATGGCGAATTCCTTCGTCGTCGGCGGAATCTGCATATTGCTTTGCGTGAGTACCCACGAACCCATTTCGCGGTCCAGGGTGAAGCAGTTCACGCCATTGCCGAAGGTCAGCACCAGCATGGTTTGCGGGCCGTACACGGCGTAGCCGGCAGCCACTTGCTTGCTGCCTGCCTGCATGAAGTCCTGTTCCGTCGGCTGCCCCATGCCGTCCGGCGCCTTCAGCACGGAGAAGATGGTGCCGATCGAGACGTTGACGTCGATGTTCGACGAGCCATCGAGTGGGTCGAACAACAGCATGTATTCGCCCTTCGGATAGCGGTTCGGGATCGGGTGGATCGATTCCATTTCTTCCGACGCCATGGCCGCCAGGTGGCCGCCCCATTCATTCGCTTCGAGCAGGATCTCGTTGGAGATGATGTCGAGTTTTTTCTGTACTTCGCCCTGCACGTTTTCCGTGTCGGCAGTGCCCAGCACTTCACCGAGCGCACCCTTGCCGACGGCGTGGCTGATAGTCTTGCAGGCGCGCGCGACGACTTCGATCAGCAGGCGCAGTTCGGCCGGAATGCTGTTGTTCGAGCGCTGCTCTTCAACCAGGTATTGCGTAAGACTGATGCGTTTCATGAAACCCCTTCGTTAGTTTTAAATACGTCTCGTTCGGTGCCTGTCGGCTTACGCGCCCCTGGCGCTAAGCCGACCTACAAATGATGAATGCCCATGCATGCGCGTAGGTCGGATTAGCCCGCAGGGCGTAATCCGACAGCCGTCAATTTGCCAATGCCTTGGAAACGACTTCCATCACGTCGTTCGACAAACTGGCCTGGCCGGCGACTTTTTCCAGCGCGTCGCGCATGGGGCTTTGCAGCGCGGGCACGTAACGGCGCCAGCGGTCCATCGAGCGCGCCAGGCGCGCGGCCACTTGCGGGTTCAGGGCGTCGAGCGCGATCACTTGCTCGGCCCAGAAGGCGTAGCCGCTGCCGTCTTGCGCATGGAATTGCGATGGATTGCCGTTGGTGAAATTGAAGATCAGGCTGCGCGCGCGGTTCGGATTTTTCAAGGTGAAGGCCGGGTGCGTCATCAACCGGCGCACGGCTTGCACATCGGTCGTTGGCGCGGCCGCCTGCATGGCGAACCACTTGTCGACCACCAGCGCTTCGTTCTCGAAGTCGGCATAGAAGCTGGCCAGCGCCGCCTGCGCGTGCGGCTGCGAGCCGGAATGAATCAGCGCCGCCAGCGCCGCGGCGCGGTCCGTCATGTTGCCGGCATTGTCGAACTGCAGCCGCGCCAGGTTCAGCTCCGCCGCTTCGGGTGCGATCAGCAGATACGACAGGGCCAGGTTTTTCAGCGCGCGCTTGCCGGCCGACAGCGCGTCCGGGCTGTACTCGCCCGGCGTCTGGTTGGCGTGGTACTGCGCCAGCAATTCAGGCTTCAGGGCTGCCGCGATGGTGCGGCGCATGAACTGGCGCGCCGCGTGGATCGCTTGCGGGTCGACTTGCGCCATGCGCTCGGCGATGATGGTTTCCGACGGCAGGATCAGGGCCAGCTCGCGGAAGGCAGGATCGAGCGTGTCGTCGGCCAGCAAGGCGCGCTGCGCTTCAATGAAGGTGTCGTCCAGCGCCAGGGTCTCGCCGGCGGCGACGGCGCCCGTCAGTTTCAACAGGCGCTCCATGGCCAGGCGCTGGCCCGCTTCCCAGCGGTTGACCGGGTCGCTGTCGTGGCGGAACAGGTGCAGCAACTCGGCGTCGGTATAGCCGTATTCGAGCACCACGGGCGCGGAAAAATCGCGCAGCAGCGACGGCACGGGCGCTTCCGCCACGTTCGTGAAGCGGAAGGTTTGCGACGCCTGCGTCAATTCCAGCACGACGCTGGTGGCGCCATTGGCTGCCACGCCATCGACGTGCAGCGGCAGATCGCGGCCATCGGCCGCCAGCAAGCCGACGGTGACGGGAATGTGGAACGGCAGTTTCTTCGCCTGGCCCGGCGTGGCGGGGCAGCTTTGCGCCAGGGTCAGCTCGAACGTCCGGCTGGCCGCGTCATAGCGCGTGGAGGCTTTTACTATCGGCGTGCCGGCCTGGCTGTACCAGCGCTCGAATTGCGTGAAATCGCGGCCATTCGCGTCCGCCATGGCGGCGCGGAAGTCGTCGCACTGCACGGCCTGGCCATCGTGGCGCTCGAAATACAGGTCCATGCCCTTGCGAAAAGCCTCGCGGCCGACCAGGGTCTGGTACATGCGCACCACTTCGGCGCCCTTCTCGTAGATGGTGACCGTGTAAAAGTTATTGATCTCGACAAAGGAGTCGGGACGCACGGGATGGGCCATCGGGCCCGCATCTTCGGGGAACTGCGCCTGGCGCAGGGTGCGCACCTGGTCGATGCGCGTGACGGCCCGGCCCGTGTCCGTGCCGATCATGTCGGCCGAAAACTCCTGGTCGCGGAATACCGTCAAGCCTTCCTTCAGCGACAGCTGGAACCAGTCGCGGCACGTCACGCGGTTGCCGGTCCAGTTATGGAAGTACTCGTGGCCCACCACCGCTTCGATGCCCGCGTAATCGACGTCGGTGGCAACGCGCGAATTGGCCAGCACGTACTTGGTATTGAAAATATTCAGGCCCTTGTTTTCCATGGCGCCCATGTTGAAATCGCCCACGGCAACGATCATGAAGCGGTCCAGGTCCAGCTCCAGGCCGAAGCGTTCCTCATCCCAGCGGATCGAGTTTTTCAGCGACTGCATGGCGTAGTCGGTCTTATCGAGGTTGCCCTCTTCCACCCACACTTGCAGCAGCACTTCGCGGCCCGACTTCAGGGTGTAGCGTTCTTCCTGGCACACCAGGCGCGCGGCGACGAGGGCGAACAGGTAGGATGGCTTCTTGAACGGATCTTCCCACTTGGCGTAATGGCGGCCGTCGCCGAGGTCGCCCTCTTCGATCAGGTTGCCATTCGATAGCAGCACCGGATATTGTTCCTTGTCGGCGCGCAGCATGACCGTGTATTTGGCCATCACGTCGGGACGGTCCGGGAAGAAGGTGATGCGGCGGAAGCCTTCCGCTTCGCACTGCGTGAAGAAATTATGGTTCGACACGTACAGGCCGGACAAGGACGTGTTGTCCTGTGGCGCCAATATGGTTTCGATATCGAGTTCGACGTCGTCCGGCGCCTTCGGGATGGTCAGCATGCCGGCCGTCAGCTTGTACTGCGACGGCTTCAGCACTTTGCCATTCAGGCGTACCATCACCAGTTCGATATGTTCGCCGTGCAATTCGATGCTGCGGCTGGTACTGGCCGGGTTGTGGCGCATGCGGATCCGGCTCGCCACCACTGTGCGGGCGGGATCAAGATCGAAACCAAGTTCGACGCTGTCGACCAGGAAGCTGGGCGGCGTGTAATCTTTGCGGTAAATCGTCTGAGGGCTGTCTGTGCGCATAGGGATTTGGGTGGGAGCGGAGGCAAAAGCCTATTTTACCAACACCAGCCCCCGATAGTCGCGATTCAGCTCAGGAATGTTGGATTCCCTTACACGCCGACATGCTCGGTAACATTCTGTAATAATGAATAGAAACAAATAGAACTATTCTTATAATACTAAGCGATGAATTGTGTCTAATAATCAGGAGGTCATGCAATGAAACGTTATCTCACCATCATGATGGCCGCATTGACCGTGTTGCTGACCGGATGCGCCACCACCATACGCAGCGATGTGACCGTCTTTCATGAATGGCCTGCGCAATTGCACGACAAATCGTATGCGTTTGAAGCGCCAGCGGCGGAAAACGACACGCTGGAATACCGCAGCTACCAGAACCTGGTGCGCGCGGAACTGGCCAAGCACGGCTTTGGCGAAGCTTCCGGCCCTGCGGCAGCCAATTTGCGGGTGGCAATGAATTTCTCCACCGTCGACTATCCTGAGCGCGTGCTGCAGGCCACCGACCCATTCTGGTATGGTCCAGGCTACTGGCCCGGCCGCTATGGCTACCGCTACGGCGCCTGGCCTGGCTATGGCCGCTTCGGCTACAACCCCTACTGGTATGGTCCGCTGGACGTGGAAGAAAGCGTGCGCCATAAATACGAGCGCGAACTGCGCATCACGATCAATGACCGCAATGGCAAGAAACTGTACGACGTGACCGTGCAATCGACCAGCAACAAGCGCGCCACGTCGCAAGTGATGCCGGCCATGGTAGCCAGCGCCTTTGCCGACTTCCCCGGCCAGAGCGGTGTACCGCGCAAGGTCGAAGTCAAGGTAGACTGAGAGCGCCAGCCAAAACCTACTGCGCGTCGCGATCTACGACCTGCGATGCTCACTGTACCTTCGTACAGTTGCGCTTCTCGACCGCAGCTCCCTTCCGCTCGCTACGGTTTTGTCAGGCGCGGAAAGTCTGAAGTATGTTAAAAAAAACCCGGCTTGTGCATTGCTGCATCAGCCGGGTTTTTCATGTATGCATTTCATTCCTAAGAATAATACGCCTCGGCTGCAAAGGTCAGCGCGCCGATCAGGGCGACGGCCAATAACAGCACGATCAGCAGGCGGCCGAATTTCGGCGTGCCGTCATTGCCGCCGCTCATGGCACGATGATGGTCGAGCCCGTCGTCTTGCGCCCTTCCAGGTCCATGTGCGCCTGGGCGATATTGGCCAGGTTGTAGCGCTGGTTGATCTCGATCTGCACTTCACCGCTGCTGACGACGCCGAACAGCGAGGTCGCCATCTCTTCCAGGTTCGTGCGGTTCGACGCATAACTGAACAGGGCCGGACGCGTGAGGAACAGCGAACCGCGCGAGGCCAGTTCGCCGAGGGTAAACGCCGGCACGGGACCGGACGCGTTGCCGAAGCTGACCATCATGCCCAACGGCGCCAGGCAGTCGAGCGAGCCCGTAAACGTATCCTTGCCGATGGAATCGTAGACGACGGAAACGCCCTTGCCGCCCGTGATTTCGCGCACGCGCTCGACGAAGTTTTCCGTGTTGTAGTTGATGACGTGGGCCGCGCCGTGCGCCTTGGCCAGCGCCACCTTTTCATCGGAACCGGCCGTGCCTATCAGATTCACGCCCAGCACTTTCGCCCACTGGCAGGCGATCAGGCCCACGCCGCCCGCAGCCGCGTGGAACAGGATGGTGTCGCCCGCCTTCAGGGCCACCGTGCGGTGAAACAGGTATTGCACCGTCAAGCCTTGCAGCATCATGGCGGCGGCCGTGTCGAAAGCGATACGCTCGGGCAACACCAGCAGCAGGGCCGCCGGCAGGTTGCGCTGCTGCGCATACGCGCCATTGATGCGCGCCGCATACGCCACCCGGTCGCCCACCTTGACTTCCGTGACGCCCTCGCCCACCGCCTCGACGATGCCCGCGCCCTCGACGCCGAGGCCATTGGGCAGCGGCTGCGGGTACAGGCCCGTACGGAAATACACGTCGATGAAATTGAGGCCGATGGCCTCGTGCCTGACGCGCGCCTCGCCGGGACCGGGCGGCGGCAGTTCCACGTCCACATATTCCATCACTTCCGGGCCGCCCGTGCGCTGCACGCGGATGGCTTTGGTGGTAATCGTTGCGCTCATGCTATCTCCTCGTGTAGGTGGATCAGGCGGCCGCGCTGGCGCGCGCCTGCAGTTGCGACAGCACCAGGTGCGCCGACGACAGATTCGTCGCGCACGCCACGTTGTGCACGTCGCAGGCGCGCACCAGCGCGTTGATGTCCGGCTCGTGCGGCTGCGGCGTCATCGGGTCGCGCAGGAAGATCACGCAATCGATCAAGCCTTCCACCAGCAGGGAACCGATCTGCAAGTCGCCGCCGAACGGGCCCGAATGCTTGCGCTCGACGGCCAGGCCCAGTTCATTGATCAGGCGCCCGCCCGTCGTGCCCGTGGCCGACAGTTCGCAGCCCTGCAAAAAATCCAGGTATTCGCCCGCCAGGGTAATCATGTCATCTTTTTTCTTGTCGTGGGCAATCAGGGCGATGCGTGTTTTCATGGTGAGGACTTTTCAGTGGGTGGAGGAATTATTTCTTTTTCGATAGCAAGTAAATACCGGCCAATACGAGGCTGGTGCCCGCCAATTGCCAGTTGGTGATCGGTTCATCGAGGATCATGGCGCCCAGGAACAGGGTCGACACGGGGCCGATCATGCCGGCCTGCGAAGCGACGGACGCGCCGATGCGCTCGACGGCGATCATCGTCATGAAGACGGGCATCACCGTGCAAAAGATACCATTGAGCAAGGACAAGCCATACACGGGCATGGGCTGGATCAGCAGCTCGACGGGACGCAGGATGAAGAATTGGGCGATGCAGGCAAAGCTGGCCACGCACATCGCGTAGGAAACGAGCCGCATCGAGCCGATGCGCTTGACCAGTTCACCGGAGCCCAGCAGATACACGGCATACGAGCAGGCCGAACCCAGTACGAGGGTCGACCCCAGCGCCACATTGCTGGCGCCGCCCTGCAAGTCGTGCACGAACACGAGCACGATGCCGCAATACGAGGTGAGCAAGGCCAGCCACTGCATGCGGCTGATGCGCTGCTTGAAGTACACGGTGGTAATCAGGAGCACGAAGGTGGGCGTGAGGAACAGGATCAGTCGCTCGAGTCCCACGGAAATGTATTGCAAGCCCAGGAAATCCAGATAGCTGGACAGGTAATAGCCGACGAGGCCCAGCCCGACCAGGCGCAGCCGGTCGCTGTTTGATAACGGCGGCTCCGTGCGCATCTTCCACCAGGCGATGACGGCGAACACGGGCAGCGAAAAAATCATCCTGAAGGCGATCAGGGTGACGGCGTCGATCTGGTAGCGGTATAGCAGCTTGGCGACGATGGCCTTGGTGGAAAACAGCACCGCCCCGCCCACGGCGATGGCCAGGCCACCGAGGTAGACGGAACGGGGAAGCGATGCAGGGGTTGCTTGCGGGGAACTGGAGCTCATGCCCAGATTGTAAGGCAAAAGCCGGGGTCAGACCCCGCAAGCGTCAGCACAAGCCTCTGAGTTAGCGGCATTGAGGGTCTGACCCCAGCAGTTATGCCACCACCACCGCCGCCCCCCCTGCATTGACCGTCGCCGTCGTCACCCGTGCAATCACGTTCGCCGGCGCCGCCGTGCCGATCAGTTTATTCACCTGCTTGAACTGCGCCACCAGCTTGCCTGGCGTCAAGGTCACCACCGTGTAGCCCTGCGCATCCGTGTTCAGATGCTTGATCCACGGATTGTTGCCCAGGCCGGACAATTGCTGCGCCAGGCCCAGCAGAGTCACACTGAAGTCAGTGCTCGCTTTCAAGCCCGCCTGTACGGCAGCGACCGTCGCGTCCAGTTGCGCTTCCGGCACGCCCTTGGCGGCCAGGGCGCCGCGCAGTTGCACGCGCAATTGCTCGAGCAGGCTGTCGACGGTGGGCGCCGCCTTGCCCATGGTGTAATCGAGCAGGTTGACGTCGAGATTGACCGTGCCCAGGCCCGTGACGGGAATGGCCAGCGGGTAGCTGACGAGGGTGCCGATATCGCCCATGCTGCCGGCGGCCGATTTCAGGTAGCTGAAGAAGGAATCGGAGCTGACGCCGGCCGACACCAGGTCCACCATGACCGGCGTGCCGCCGCCCGCTGCGTCGAAGTCGTCGCTGACGGTGCCGGCAAAGAACGAGTGGATATCGCCGGTCAGTGCCACCACGTTGCCGATAGCATTGGTTTTCAGGTGCGCCATCAAATTCTTGCGCTCGCTGTTGTAGCCATCCCACTGGTCGCAATTGAGCAGGAAGCGCGTGAAGAACGGCGCCAGCGCCGCTTGCTGGCCGGAAGCGGCGACAAAGCTCGATGCGGCGCCCTTGGCCTGCACGTCGGGCTTGATCCAGCCGAAGGCGATCACTTGCGCGGCGGCGGCCGGCGAAGCGCTGTTGTAGGCGGCCACCGTGATGCCGGCCTGGGCCGTGCTCAAGCCGGCGCCCATGGCAGCCGCGCCCTGGGCGCTGGCGTTCGCTGCCGCGCCGGCAATGGCCATGGCCGCCGCTTGCGCCACGTTTTGTGCGGCGCCCGCCGTCGATGCTGCCACGATGGCGGACGCCAGCGGCACGCTGCCCCCCACCAGCGGCAAGGTGCTGGCGATGGCCTGGCCCACCTTGCTCATGGCGCTCAGCGCCAGCAAGGTGGCAATCGCATCCGTACCGTTCAAGCCCATGCGCAGCAAGGACACTTCATTGCCCCACAGTTTCCAGGTCGAGGTCGCCGCCTTCATCTTGCTTTTCCACCAGTCGCGCTGGGTCGTGCCCAGCATGCCGACAGCGGCCAGCGGGTCGGCGCCGGCCCTGGTGGCGGCCGCCATTTTCTGTCCTTCCACGCTGTCGAACAGCGCTTGCGGTACCAGGTAGCGGCTGCCGATGCTGCCCAGCGGCTTGCCCGTGGCCGGGTTGATGGTCGACTCGGCGATCGCATGGTCGGCGCGGTACAGGCGCTCGTCCGTCATCACCAGCTGCATCAGTTTGCCGAACTGGAAATCGCGATAAATCTGGATATTCTGGAACGAGGTCGCGGCGCTATCGAACGTGACGTCGGCCGGCATGTATTCGAACCACGCCTGGTTGGCGCTGCGGCGGCGGGCCGGCTGGTGCAGATCGGAGCCGTCGGCGGCCACGATGCCCTCGTAGGTGGAGGCGTCCTGCCAGGCGTCGTCCGTGAATTCATGGTCGTCCCAGATGGCGATGAAGGCAAAGCGCTCGTGCACGGCCTGCAGGCGCGCATCGGTGCGGTATTTCTTGTACAGGTAGCGGTAATCGGCCACCGTGGTCGCGTATTTGGCGCCGGACGTGCCGCTTTTGAAGGTGCCGTCGGGCAATTTCAGCTGGTCGTGGCGGCTTTCCACTGCGCCGCTCTGGAATGCTTCTCCCACCGTTTCATAGATGTAGTCGCCCAGGTGGACGATGAAATCGAAGTTTTCATTGGCGGCGATGTGCGACAGCGCGCCCCAGTGGTTGATGCTCCAGTCCTGGCACGTCAGGTAGGCGAACTGCAGCTGCGACACATCGGCCGTGGCGGCGGGCGCGGTCTTGAAGCGGCCCACGTTCGAGCGCACGTCGCCGGCGATGAACTGGTAAAAATACACCTGGCCAGGCTGCAAGCCCGTCACCTTGTGGCGCAAGGTATTGTCGAAATCGGCTTTCAGGGGCAATTTCGCGTCGACGATGGGCGTGCCCGCCAGGGCCGTGTTGCCGCCCAGGGCGGCCGTATTGTCGCTGGCGCTGACGATCAGGCGCACGGCCACGTCGGACTTGCCGGCCACGGCGGGCGCGACGGCGTCGAAACTGGCGGGCACGACGCGCGTCCACAGCATGGCGCTGTCGGCGCGCGGGTCGCCCGACGCCACGCTTTGCGGGAATTTCCAGTCGCCGCCCGAAGCGAGCGGCACGCCGGGATCGCTGTAATCGGTGCTGCCGCAGGCGGCCAGGCCGGCGGTGGCCACGGAGACGGTAATGAAGCCGCCCAATTTCAGAAATTGCCGCCTGTCCATTTGACTTGCCATGATGTCGCGCCCTCGATATGGTGAAAGCGCGTCACTTTAGCAACAGATTGTGTCATCCTGATGACGGGGCCATGCCGCTTGCCAGGGGGCCGATATGCTAAAATGTCGGCCACAATTGAACACCCGTCTAAGGAAGATTCGACATGGCAGGACATAGCAAATGGGCCAATATCAAGCACAAAAAGGCTGCCACCGATGCCAAGCGCGGCAAAATCTGGACGCGCCTGATCAAGGAAATCACGGTTGCGGCCCGCATGGGCGGTGCCGACGCCATCACCAATCCGCGCCTGCGCCTGGCGGTCGACAAGGCGGCTGACGCCAATATGCCGAAAGACAACGTCCAGCGCGCAATCAACCGCGGCAGCGGCGGCGTCGATGGCGCCAACTACGAAGAAGTGCGCTACGAAGGCTACGGCGTGGGCGGCGCGGCCGTCATCGTCGAATGCATGACCGACAACAAGGTGCGCACGGTGGCCGAAGTCCGCAACGCCTTCAACAAGAACGGCGGCAACATGGGCAACGAAGGCTCGGTCGCCTTCATGTTCCAGCACTGCGGCCAGCTGCTGTTCGCGCCGGGCACCGACGAAGACAAGCTGATGGAAGCGGCCCTGGAAGCGGGCGCCGACGACGTCATCGCCGACGAAGAAGGCGGCTTCGAAGTGGTGACCCCCGTGCACGATTTCGCCGCCGTCAAGGAGGCGCTGGAAGCGGCCGGCTTCAAGGCCGAAGTGGCCGAAGTCATCATGAAACCGGCGACGGAAACCGTGTACTCGGGCGACGACGCCATCAAGATGCAAAAGCTGATCGATGCGCTGGAGCTGCTGGATGACGTGCAGGAAGTGTTTACAAACGCCCTGATCGAGAACTAAGCAAAAAATAAGCTGTACACCTCAAGGGCGGCACCGCCGCCCTGCAACCCACATTGAACGAACGGTCCCTATGAAAATTCTGGTAGTCGGCTCTGGCGGCCGCGAACACGCCCTGGCCTGGAAACTGGCCCAGTCCGAACGCATACAGATGGTGTATGTCGCGCCGGGCAACGGCGGCACCGCGCGCGATGCGCGCCTGGTCAATCTCGACATCAGCGATCCGCAGTTGCTGGCCGACTTCGTTCAGCAGGAACACATCGGCCTGACCGTGGTCGGCCCGGAAGTGCCGCTGGCCGCGGGCATCGTCAACCTGTTCCGCTCGCGCGGGCTGAAAATCTTCGGCCCGACCAAGGAAGCGGCGCAGCTGGAATCGTCGAAAGACTTCGCCAAAGCCTTCATGCAGCGCCACGGCATCCCGACGGCCGCCTACCAGACGTTTTCCGACGTCGCTCCCGCGCATGCCTACGTCGACGCCATGGGTGCGCCCATCGTCATCAAGGCCGACGGCCTGGCTGCCGGCAAGGGCGTCGTCGTTGCCATGACCCTGGAAGAAGCGCACCAGGCGGTCGACATGATGCTGTCCGATAACCAGTTCGGCGACGCCGGCGCGCGCATCGTCATCGAGGAATTCCTCGCCGGCGAAGAAGCGAGCTTCATCGTCATGTGCGACGGCAAGAACATCCTGCCGCTGGCCACCAGCCAGGATCACAAGCGCCTGAAGGATCACGACCAGGGTCCGAACACGGGCGGCATGGGCGCGTATTCGCCGGCGCCGATCGTTACGCCGGCCATGCATGCGCGCGTCATGCGCGAGATCATCGTGCCGACCATCCAGGGCATGGCCAAGGATGGCATCACGTTCACGGGCTTCCTGTACGCGGGCCTGATGATCGACGACAAGGGCACGCCGAAAACGCTGGAATTCAACTGCCGCATGGGCGACCCGGAAACGCAGCCGATCATGGCGCGCCTGAAAACCGATCTGGTCACCGTCATGGAACACGCCGTCAACGGCACGCTCGATGCCGTGGAACTGGAATGGGACCGCCGCACGGCCGTTGGCGTCGTGATGGCCGCCGCCGGCTATCCGGACGATCCGGTCAAGGGTACGGCGATCGGCGACATCCCGGCCGAAACGCCAGACTCCGTCACCTTCCATGCGGGCACCCGCATCGACGGAGAACGCCTGGTCACCAATGGCGGGCGCGTGCTGTGCGTGGTCGGCCTGGGCGACAGCATCAAGATGGCGCAGAAGCAGGCATATGAAACCGTGGAAAAAATCCATTTCGACGGCGCGCAATACCGCCGCGACATCGGCTGGCGCGGTTTGAAGCATTGATCGCCCCATAACGATCACACGGCGGGCCGGCGCGGAATGCATCCGCCCCGGCCCGTTTTCATTTTGATTCCCACCCCCATTCATCGCCATGACCATTCCAAGCGGCCTTGCCGCACCAGACAACGATGGCCCGGCAAGCCCCCTGGCCTGGCTGACGCTTGCCTCGCTGCTCGTTGCCGGTCTGGCCTGGTACTGGTTCGGCAGCTATGCCGTACCACGCTGTGACGCCAGACAAACCGTGGCCGCGGTCACTGATGGCAAATTCAGTCTGCATGAGATCAAACAGGCCGGCTATGCCTGGCCGCAAAAAACCCGTGGCTGCCTGGCCACCGTCATGCAGGACGGCAAGCCGATGCAATACGCCTGGACCATTTCGCGTGTGGAAGGCCGCCGCAAAAGCCGGCTCGAGTATGACCACGCGCATCCGGGCATCGTGCAAACACGCTTTGCCGACATCGCCTGGCACGGCGGCTTTGCGCAGCGGGGCCAGCCCATCGGGCGCGATGCGCTGAAAAATGCGGTGCTGGCCGGCATGGATGCACTGCGCGGCAAGCCGCTCTACCATGTCAATCTCAATGCAGTGGTGTCGCCGCAGCACTACCGTGAAATTGGCGATATTGAAGCGCTGGGGCCATGCAAGCCAGTATTGCCCGGCGTAGTTTCCTGCCGCCTGCTGCTGGCCCGTAACGACCTTGCGCCCGCCGCCGCAACAAAGGTGCTGGCAGTCTCGGTGCTGCAGCAAGGCGACTTTACTTTCCAGCGCAGCAAGGATGGCAAGAACTGGTCAGTCACACCGCAGTTCAGGACAGAGCTGGATCAGGCGCAACTTCAATAGTGCGCTGAGGAAACGAGAGTGCATTGTAAAATTGATCATCTTGATTCTTGGCACAGCCACTCCCGATGACAAGCAATCCACCTGTGTCCACGCATACTTCCGTCGAGGCGCTGCATGTGCTGAAGCTGCTCACGCGCCGCCAGCGCGAGCAGGCACTTGCGCATCCCGACTTGCCACAGCTCGCCATCGGTACGCCGCTACCCGACACCTTGATGTGGTTGTATCAGCGCCAGATCGTGACGTCCGAAGATGTGACAAGCCTGTTGTCGAGCGTGGCGCGCCACTTCAGCGGCGGCGAGCTGGCACTGCGTTTGTCGATATTGCAGCAGCTGGTGGAAGCACTCAATCGCGTATCTCTCGATCATCTGCGCGACGAAACGCTGATCACGCCGGAGCTGTACCAGCGGGCGCTGGCACACCTGCCCGGCGACGTTTTGCTGCCCACGCCGGGCGAGGCGCTGAACTGGATGCTGCATGTGGGACTGCTGCCGCGCGCAGAATTCAAGTCCATGACCCAGCGCATCGCATCCGGCGGCAGCGATGAGGCAAAGCGCATGGTCCGGCATGCGCAAGCGCGCCAGGATGAACATAAAAAGGCGGTACGCGGCGCGATCCTCGATGGCCTGTTTCCCGGTTCGCGCCTGACCTGGGTCATCGTCGCGCCGCTGGCGCTGGCCGGGATGGTCTGGTACGTGGTCAGTGGCAATTCTGTGCCCGAGTGCGACGCCACCGACACGATCACCACCGTGACACGCATGCTCAACAAGGCCGCGCCGGAAGGCACGGGCAAAGCAAGCCTGCACGACGTGAAAGAAGCCGGTTACGCCGCGTCACACAATATCCGTGGCTGCCTGGCCACGATCATGCTCGATGGCGAGAAGATGGACTATGCCTATACCGTCGCGCGCGACGACAGCGGCAGCAAGAGCCGCATCAGCTATGCAGGCGCGCAACCGTTGCTGGTCCAGGCGCGCTTTGGCGCCATCGAGGATGGCGACTTTGCCCAGCAAGCCCAGCCCCTGGGACGCGAGGCGCTGGAAAAGGCTTTCCGCGACGGCATGGAGGGTGCGCGCATCATGCCCCGGCCACGGCAAGCGTTTTCGCTGACGCAATCGATGGAGCGCACGCGCGAAATCGCCGAAATCGAACCGCTGGCGCCATGCAGGGAAATCTCGCCGGGCGTCTATTCCTGCCGCCTGCTGATCGAACGCAATGACGCCGTGCTGAGCATGCTCAACGGCGGATCGGCGGTCATGCAAGAAGGCGACTTCACCTTCCAGCGCAGCGGCGAAGAAAGCGCCGGCAAGGGCTGGTCGGTGACGCCGCAATTTGCCGGCGAACTGCGCCAGGCCACAGTAAAAGAGTAAGTCCATGCATATCGCACCGCCCCACGCATCGCTGGGCCAGCCGCACCAGTTTGAACTGGACGAGGCCAACTCGGATCGCGACGTCGACGCCGTGTACCAGCTCGATTTGCTGAACCAGGTCCAGCGCGATGCCGCGCTGGAAGTGCGCGTGCGTGAACATGGCAGCGAACTGATGCGCGGAATCATGACAGCGTCCAGGCTGCGCCATGGTCGCGAGCGCATCCCGTACCAGCGGCCACCGGCCTGGAAGGGCGCGCTGATCGTGCTGGGGCTGATCCTGCTGATGTCCGTCGTGTATGGTTCGCTTGCCGGAGGCCTGCAGCCATGAGCACCGATCCACGCCTGCTGCCGCTGGCAGAGCTGCTGCGCCTTGGCCTGATCACCAGCGACGAATACGACGATACGCTGGCCGAGCTGGAGATCATCGAGCTGCAGCGCGCACACAATGCCGCCGAAGGCATCGATGTGACGGAACTGGCGATGAACGCCGACCAGATCAGGACGCTGGCCTGGTTGCTGAGCGCCGACCTGGTGCCCGAGGACCGTTTTTTCAAGCTGCTGCGCAAGCTGCCCGCCGATGACCCACGCCGGCAACTGGCCGACGCCGCGCTGCGGCAGGTGAACCGGCAGGCGGTCGACGCGCTGTACGACCAGAACCTGATCAACGCGTGGCAGCGCGACGCCGCCCACGACAGCGTGCCAGCCGATCACCTGGCCGCCACGCCCGTCGCGGCCTTGCGCCATATGCTGAAACAGGGCACGCTATCGCCGCTGCAATACCAGGAGCTGCAAGCGCGCACGCGCGCGAACGGCTCGCCATTGGCGCGCGTGATCGTCGATGCCGCCGGCAAACCGCCGGCCCGGTATGGCCGGCGCGCCGCGCGCCCGTTTAACGTCCTGATGATCGTACTGATGCTGGTGATGCTGATGAGCGTGGCGATTGTGGGGCCGTTGTGGTTCAAGCGCGAGCAGCCAGCGCCTGTGGCACCGCTGGCGCAGCCGGTCGGCACGGTCGAAGGCGACGACCTGCAGCAGCGTGCGGCGCAAGCACTCGACGCCGCCCGCCAACCGGGCCATGACAGCGTGCAATATGACGTCCATGTGGCGCAGGACAAGCCACCTCGGTAAAGCAGGGCCGGCGACAGCATCGCCGGTTTTGCTATCACAAAAATCCGTAACAGGGTACAATCCGTCCTTACTTTTTTATTTCGGCCTCGTCGGCCCACGCGATGTCGTCAACTCCCTCTCCTTCGGCCGTCAAGGCTTATTTGCTCGATTTGCAAAGCCGTATCGTGCAGGCGCTCGAAGCGCAGGACGGCAAGCCCTTCCTGACCGATGCCTGGCAGCGCCCCGAGGGTGGTGGCGGCATTTCGCGGCTGATCGAGGAAGGCAATGTGTTCGAGCGGGGCGGCGTGAATTTTTCGCACGTCACCGGTGCCGCGCTGCCGCCATCGGCAGCGGCCGCGCGCCCTGAACTGGGTGGCAAGGCATGGGAAGCGATGGGCGTGTCGCTGGTGCTGCATCCGCGCAACCCATACGCGCCCACGGTGCACATGAACGTGCGCTTTTTCAGCACCGTCAATGCCGATGGCGCACCCGTATGGTGGTTCGGCGGCGGCATGGATTTGACGCCGTATTACGGCGACGCGGGCGACGTGAAGCACTTTCACCAGGTGTGCCATGATGCGCTGGCGCCGTTTGGCGACGAACTGCATCCGAAGTTCAAACAGTGGTGCGACGATTATTTCTATCTGAAGCACCGGCGCGAAGCGCGCGGCGCCGGCGGAATCTTCTTCGACGACTTCAACGCCCTGGGCTTTGACGACAGTTTCGCCATGATGCGCAGCGCCGGCGACGCCTTCATCGACGCCTATGTGCCGATCGTGGCGCGCCGCAAGGACACGCCGTACGGCGAACGCGAACGCGATTTCCAGTGCTACCGGCGCGGACGCTATGTTGAGTTCAACCTGGTCTTCGACCGCGGCACCCTGTTCGGGCTGCAGTCGGGCGGACGCACCGAGGCGATCCTGATGTCGATGCCGCCCGTGGTCAAGTGGCGCTATGACTGGCACCCGGAAGCGGGCAGTCCGGAAGCGGCGTTGTATACTGACTTCCTCGTGCATCGCGACTGGCTGCAGGCGTGAGGGAAAGTGGTACGGCGTGCGTGACGCTGCTCGGCGGCAGCTACGATCCGGTACATAGTGGCCATGTCGCGCTGGGCACGCATTTTTCCAGCCTGCTGCACGCCGATGAACTGCGCGTGATACCGGCGGGCGCGCCCTGGCAAAAGGGTAGCCTGGGCGCCACCGGCCAGCAGCGCGCCGAGATGGCCGGCCTGGCCTTTGCCGGCCTGCCCCTTCCCGTGGTGATCGACCGCCAGGAAATCGAGCGCAGCGAACATGGCCAGGCCAGCTACACCATCGATACCTTGCGCCAGGTACGCGCCGAGCTGGGACCACGCGCTTCCATCGTTTTCCTGATGGGCGCCGACCAGCTGCAGCGGCTCGCGACATGGCGCGAATGGCAGCAATTATTTGAATACGCGCATATCTGCGTCGCGGCCCGCCCCGGCTTCGCGCTGAATGACACAGCAGTACCGCAAGTGGTCGCCGACGAATTTTCGCGCCGCCTGGGGTCTCTGGAAAGCATCCGCAACACGCCGCACGGTCTGACTTATCTGGCACAGGACTTCGCGGTGGATATCTCCGCCACCGAAATACGTGCGGCATTACAACGGGGGAATCGGGCGAACTCGCTTGTTTCCCCGCTAGTGCTAGACTATATTGAACAACATAATTTATACAAAAGCTAAATGGACATCAAAAAACTGCAAACCCTCGTCGTTGACGCCCTTGAAGACGTCAAAGGCCAAGACATCGCCGTCTTCGAAACGAGTCACCTGACCAGCCTGTTCGACCGCATCGCGATCGTCTCCGGCACCTCGAACCGTCAAACCAAGGCGCTGGCCGCCTCGGTGCGCGACAAGGTCAAGGACGCCGGCGGCCAGATCATCGGCATGGAAGGCGAGGAAACCGGTGAGTGGGTGCTGGTCGATCTGGGCGACATGATCGTCCACATCATGCAAGCGCCTATCCGCGCCTACTACCGCCTGGAAGAAATCTGGGGCGACACGCCGGTCAAGCTGGGCGCCGCCAAGCGCGCGCCGAAAAAAGCGGCCGGCGACGAGCCGAAAAAGGTCAGCGGCCATCTGGCGGCAAGCAAGGCCAATGTGGAAGCGACGCCCGTGATCGAGAAAAAGACACCGGCCAAGAAAGCCACGGCTGCCACCGCCGCCAAGAAAGCCCCGGCGAAAAAAGCCACCGCTTCCAAAGCCGTCGGCAAGACCGTGAAAGTCGCGCCAACCAAGACCGAAGCGGCTGCCGTGAAAGCCCTGAAAGCGCTGCCGGAGAAAAAAGTACGCGCCCCACGCGCGGCCAAGCCGGCAGCCGATGCCGCACCGGCAAAAACCGTGATCAAGCGTATCAAAAAAGTCGAAGCGTAAGCCTCGATGCAGCTCATCATCGCTGCGGTCGGCCATAAAATGCCGGCCTGGATAGAGACGGGCTTCGCGGAATACGCGAAGCGCATGCCGCCGGAATTGCGCATCGTGCTGAAAGAAATCAAGCCGGTGGAGCGTTCCGGCAGCAAGACCGCCGCCACGGCGATGGCGCTCGAACGCGAGCGCATCGAAGCCGTCCTGCCCAAGGGCGTACGCATCATCGCCCTCGACGAACGCGGCAAGGACCTGACCAGCGTCGGCCTGTCGCAGCAATTGATGGCGTGGCAGCAGGATGGCCGCGACACCGCCTTTTTGATCGGCGGCGCCGACGGTCTCGATCCGCAACTCAAGGCACGTGCCGAAGGCATGCTGCGCATTTCCAGCATGACCCTGCCGCACGGCGTGGTGCGCGTGATCCTCGCCGAGCAGCTGTACCGCGCGTGGTCGATCACGCAAAACCACCCCTATCACCGCGTCTGAACTCCCCCATGAAAACGGCTGATCACAAGATCTACCTCGCTTCCAAAAGCCCGCGCCGGCGCGAACTGCTGCGCCAGATCGGCGTCGATTTCGAATTGCTGCTGCTGCGCAGCGACGGCCCGCGCGGCGCCGACGTCACCGAGGAAGTCCTCCCCGGCGAATCGGCACTCGACTATGTCGCCCGCGTGTCGAATGAAAAAGCCGCCTTCGCGTGGGACCTCGTGCGCCGCCGCCACCTGACCCCGCGCCCCGTGCTGGCGGCCGACACCACCGTCACCATCGACGGCGTCATCCTCGGCAAACCGGCCGACCGCGCGGAAGCGGTGGCCATGCTGGAGCAGCTGTCGGGCCGCACGCACGAGGTACTCACCTCGATTGCCGTGCACTACAAAAACTTTGCCGAGCAGCGCACGCAGGTATCGCAAGTGCGCTTCGGCGTGCTCTCGCCCGCCTCGATCGCCGCGTATTGCGCCACGCCGGAACCGTACGACAAGGCCGGCGCCTACGGCATCCAGGGCAGCGCCGCCCTGTTCGTCGAGCACATCGAAGGCAGCCATTCCGGCATCATGGGCCTGCCCCTGTACGAAACCGCACAATTGCTGCGGCTAGCTGGTTTGCCCCTGCCCTGATCCCGGGTATGATGTCATTCGTTGCCTCCACTCCCGCGCCTCCATGAACGAAGACATCCTGATCAATATCACGCCGCAAGAAACGCGCGTCGCCCTCATCCTGCAGGGCGCCGTGCAGGAATTGCACATCGAGCGCACGCTCACGCGCGGCCTGGCCGGCAATGTGTATTCCGGCAAGGTGGTGCGGGTATTGCCGGGCATGCAATCGGCCTTCATCGACATCGGCCTGGAGCGCGCCGCGTTCCTGCACGTGGCCGATATCTGGGAAGCGCGCGGCCACGACGGCCAGAACGCGACACCGGCACCCATAGAAAAAATCCTCTTCGACGGCCAGGTGCTGACGGTGCAGGTGATCAAGGACCCGATCGGCACCAAGGGCGCGCGCCTGTCGACGCAGATTTCCATCGCCGGGCGCATGCTGGTGTACCTGCCGCAAGACAAGCACATCGGCATCTCGCAGAAAATCGAAAAGGAAGCGGAACGCGAGCAGTTGCGCGTGCGCCTGCAAAGCCTGCTGCCGCCCGACGAAAAGGGCGGCTACATCGTGCGCACCATGGCCGAGGACGCGTCCGACGCGGATCTGAAGGCGGACGTCGATTACCTGAGAAAAACCTGGAGCACCATCACGCACGGCGCGCGCACGCGCCCCGCCACCAGCCTGCTGCACCAGGACTTGAGCCTGGCGCAGCGCGTGCTGCGCGACTTCGTCGGCGATGAAACGGCCACCATCCAGGTCGATTCGCGCGAAAACTACGTGAAATTGCGTGAATTCGCGGAAATCTACACGCCCAGCGAACTGACACGCTTGCAGCACTACACGGGCGAGCGCCCGCTGTTCGATTTATATGGCGTGGAAGAAGAGATCTTGCGCGCGCTGGGCCGCAGGGTCGACCTGAAATCGGGCGGCTACCTGATCGTCGACCAGACGGAAGCGATGACCACCATCGACGTCAACACGGGCGGCTTTGTGGGCGGGCGCAATTTTGCCGACACGATTTTCAAGACCAACCTGGAAGCGGCGCACGCCATCGCCCGCCAGCTGCGCCTGCGCAACCTGGGCGGCATCATCATCCTCGACTTCATCGACATGGACAATGCCGAGCACCGCAACGCCGTGCTGGCCGAGCTGAAACGCACGCTATCGCGCGACCGCACCAAGGTTTCGGTGAGCAACTTCTCGCCGCTGGGCCTGGTGGAAATGACGCGCAAGCGCACGCGCGAATCGCTGGCCCACATCCTGTGCGAACCGTGCCCCGCCTGCGCCGGCAAGGGACAAGTCAAGACGTCGCGCACGATCTGCTATGAAATCCTGCGCGAACTGCTGCGCGAGGCGAAACAGTTCAACCCGCGCGAATTCCGCATCCTCGCCTCGCAGGAAGTCGTGGATTTGTTCCTCGAAGAAGAATCGCAGCACCTGGCCATGCTCGGCGATTTCATCGGCAAGAAGATTTCGCTGCAGGTGGAGAATGCCTACCACCAGGAGCAGTACGACGTCATCCTGATGTAGTCATGTCGGACACCACCGCCTTCTGGCGCGATCCGGCCTTGCCCCACGTGGAGAGCCGGCGCGCCTGCCACAGCCGGGCGTGCTACAAGCCGCACAGCCATCCCACGTTTTCCATCGGTGCCGTCGACTCCGGCGGCAGCATCTTTACGGGCAGCCAGGATGGCCAGGCCGTGCTCGCCAATGGCAGCCTGGTGCTGGTGCCGGCCGGTTGCGTGCACGCCTGCAATCCCCTGCCTGACACCCTGTGGAGCTACCAGATGCTGCATCTCGATGCGCAGTGGCTGCAGGCACACGCGCCGGGGCTCGATGGCGACACGGCGACGGTGCTGCACTGCCCGCTGCTGTACGCGCAGTTTTGCGCCATGAATGCGATGCTGTTTTCAACGGCCGGTGCGGCGCACAAGGATGCGGCGCTGCTGGCGTTCCTGGGCGCTTGCGCCAGCTCCCGTGCAGACGTGCTGCCCTCGGAACGCAAGCCCGTGCCGCAACGGCTGGCGCCCGTGCTCGCAACGCTGCAGGCGCAGCCCTCGGCCAGCCTGCGGCAAATGGCGCAAGCGGCGGGCCTGAGCCCGTATCAATTGATCCGCGCCTTCCGCGCCGCCACGGGCATGACGCCGCATGCCTATCAGTTGAACGCGCACGTCAACCGCGCGCGCAGCGGCCTGCAGGCGGGGACGGCGTTGGCGCAACTGGCGCATGAGCTGGGCTTTGCCGACCAGAGCCATTTTCAGCGCGTGTTCAAAGCCCATACGGGCATCACGCCGGGACGCTACCGCTAATCTGCAATTTTCTTCAATACAGGCTGCCGCCTGCCCCTGCATACTCGCGCATCGCCATTGCCCGAGCCTAACCCCATGCAGGATTTCCTCTTCATCGCCGCCGCCCACTTTCTTTCCCTGCTGTCACCCGGTCCCGATTTTTTCCTGATCGCGCGCACTTCGCTGGCCCACGGCTGGCGTGGCGCCGCCGGCACGTGCGTGGGCATTACCGTGGCCAATGCCGTGTTTATCATGGCGGCGTTTGCAGGACTGTCGGTGCTGCGGGCGGGCAGTACGGCCTTCATGGTGGTGCGGCTGGCGGGCTGCGCCTATCTGCTGTATCTGGGCTGGCTGTTCCTGCGCCATGCGGGCAAGAGCAGCCTGGAAGCCGCGCCCGCCACCGGCAAGGCGCGCTGGCGCGGCGGTATGGTGGTGGGGTTTGTCTCCGCCATCCTGAATCCGAAGAATGCGCTGTTCTACGTCAGCCTGGCCACCGTGCTGGCCGCCAGGCAAACAAGCCCGGCCGCGATGGCGGCGTATGGCGCGTGGATGGTCTTTGCCGTGCTGGCGTGGGATATGGCGGTGGCGCTGGCCATCGGCAGCAGCGCCCTGCGGCAGCGCTTCGCGCGCGCGCTGCCGTTGCTGGAACGGCTGTCGGGCGTGATGCTGATGGCGTTAGCGATAGTGCTACTGGTTCAGGCCGGCAGCGGATCCAGGTAAAACACGGCATACACTTTCAAGGGCGTGGTTTCCGTCGCCTTTTCCGAGCGCACGACGGAGCAGTCGTCGGCGGCCAGACTGCGCCAGTTCTGGATGCTGGCCTTGGCGAACATCGCGTGCGCCGGAGCATTCGCGGCCAGGTCCAGCACCAGGCAGGCGTTGCGCGGGCCGGCGCCGTAGTTGACGGCGCGGATCTCGATGCCGAAGGTCGTCATCCATGGTTCCCACAAGCCTTTTTCCTTGCCGGCCGCCATGCGGTCGAGCATCTCGCCAAAGGTCAAACCTTTCTTGACGGTATCGCGCAATGCTTGCAGCGATGGCGCCAGGCGGGGATCAGGCTGCTTGTTGCCGGCACGGATCTCGGCGATCGCCTTCAGTTCCTTGATGATGGCTGCATCGCGCTCCGTGTAGTCGCGCATGCGCGCGTAGAAGTCGGCGTCCAGGAAGGGATTGACGGTCAGCTTTGCGACGCCCTCTTCGCGGCGTTTCGGGGAAGGCGTATTGGTTTTGGTCATGGCGGTAGAGGGCAAGAGAATCGATGAGGGGCGCCAGTTTAACATCATGGCGCGCAGGCGGCGGCGTCAGCGCCGCTTTAATGTTGCGCCCGGCGGGTGCGGGCGGCCACCGCGGTGCGCGCGACAGGCCGCATGAAGCCGCGTCGTGGCCCGAACAGGAAGACGGCGCCCGCATACAATCCCGCCAAGGGGAAGCGCACTTCCCTGAGCAACTGGTGGAAAACGGCGATCGACTGCGCGCGGGTGACGGGAATGTCGGCGCGCCACTGGCATAGCACGTCATGCACGAGGCTGGCATGATAGGTGGCCGGCAAGCCCAGGTGCTGCGCGCCATCGGGCGTGCCCACATAAAACAGGCCGAGCACGCTGATGCAGGGCGAACAGCCGTCCCAGGCATAGCCGGCGCGGATGCGGATCGCCGATTCGCGGATGGTGACCCACTCGTTTTCAAACTCTATGCCGTCGAGCAAGGGCGAGCAATAGCCATAATCGCTGCCCAGCGCATAGCGCCAGGCGTTGCCGGGCATGCCGAAATTCTTCGGCATCAGCGGCCTCCCTGCTGTGCTTGCGGCCGTTGTCGCCTATCTGTCGTCTGCATGGCGTTGCCTTGATCATTATCAATATCAAGATTTAAACATACTCGGCAGAAAGAAGGGCAAGAAGGTGTCAGGCGCGCGGCGCGGCAGTCGATTCGCGCACCACAAGTTCGGGTTTCAGGCGCACGTCGAGCACCGGCGAATCGGGCGAGGCGATGGTTTGCAGGATCAACCGGGCCGCTTCCGTGCCGATGCCGTGGTGGCGGATGCGGATGGTGGTCAGCGGTGGGCGGATCATGTCCATGTACGGCATGTCGTTGTGGCCCACGACGGAAATATCTTCGGGGCAACTCAAGCCCAGTTCGCGGATGGCGTCGTAGCAGCCGAGAGCCACCAGGTCGCTGCCCGTCACCACGGCCGTCGTTTGCGGCGAATGGCGCAGCAGTTCCAGCAACGCCTCCTTGCCGCATTCGCGCGAATAGCCGCTGCTTTCAAAGACGAACGCTTGCGAGGGAGCGAGTTCGCTGGCCTGGATGGCGGCCAGGAAACCGAGGCGGCGCACGTGGCCCGTGGACAGGTTTTCCGGGCCGGCAATGTGCGCGATATGACGGTGGCCCAGCGCCAGCAAGTGCTCGACGGCCAGGCGCATGCCGACCACGTCGTCGCTGACGACGCAGGAAGCGACGCCGTTTTCATCGCTGCGGTTGACGGTAACGACAGGCACATTCTGGTCGATGCACATCTTGATGACGGGATCGTCGCGGCGCGCCGTGGCCAGGATCAGGCCGTCGACCTGCTGCCCCAGCAGGCGGTTGATGACGAACAGCTGTTCTTCCTCGTCGGCGCCCACGTTGGCGACGATGGCCAGGTAGCCATGCTTGCGCAAGCCTTCCTCGATGCCCAGCAAAATCGGCGGAAAAACCGCGTTGGTAATGTCGGGCAAGACCACGCCGATGATGCGCGACTTGCGCGTAACCAGGGTGGAGGCGGCGCGGTTGGGCCGGTAGCCGAGCCGGCCCGCTTCGGCCAGCACGCGCGCGGCCACCTCGGCGCTGACCATTTGGCGCGTTGCCGGGTTCATCACGCGCGACACGGTGGAAAAGTGCACGCCGCTGGCCCGCGCAACGTCGCTTAAGGTGGGGTTCTTGTTTGTCATGGGCTTCCCGGATCGCAATAGCATGATTTTATCGTAAAAATTGCCCATTCCGTCAAAAACCGAGCAAACGCTTGCATTGAAATAATGCCGCTGTCCAAAGCGGTTTTGTTACCTTTAAGTACAATCCAGCCTTGACAGCGTGCAAACGCTTGCATACCATGGCTCGGACTTACCACTCGGGCCATGCATGCCCCTCCCAGAATTCCTATGTCTACTTCGCACAGCAAGCACGCCGAACAGAACGGCGAAACCTTCAACCTGAAAGAAGCCGCCCTCGCCTATCACGCGGAACCCCGCGCAGGCAAGATTTCCGTCACGCCCACCAAACCGCTGGGCGACGCCCGCGCCCTGACCCTGGCGTACTCGCCGGGCGTGGCGTTTGCCTGCGAAGCCATCGTGGAAGATCCGCGCACGGCCGGCACCTACACGTCGCGCAGCAACCTGGTAGCCGTGATCACGAATGGCACGGCCGTGCTGGGCCTGGGCGATATCGGCCCGCTGGCCAGCAAACCGGTCATGGAAGGCAAGGCTTGCCTGTTCAAGCAGTTCGCCGACGTCGATGTGTTCGACATCGAACTGGCCGAGAACGATCCCGACCTGTTCATCGACACCGTCGTGCGCATGGAGCCGACCTTCGGCGGCATCAACCTGGAAGACATCAAGGCGCCCGATTGCTTCTACATCGAACAGCAATTGCGCAAGCGCATGAACATTCCCGTCTTCCACGACGACCAGCACGGCACGGCCATCATCGTCGCGGCCGGCATCCTGAACGGCCTGGAACTGGTGGGCAAGGATATCGGCAACGTCAAGGTGGCCGTCTCGGGCGCCGGCGCGGCCTCGATCGCCTGCCTGGACCTGCTCGTCTCGCTGGGCCTGAACAAGTCGCTGCTGAAAGTGTGCGACAGCCAGGGCGTGATCTACCCGGGCCGCGATGCCAACATGGAAGAGAACAAGGCGCGCTACGCGAACGACACGAGCGACCGCGACCTGGCCGATGCCATGGTCGGTGCCGACATTTTCATCGGCGTCTCGAAGGGCGGCGTGGTCAGCGCGCAGATGGTCGAATCGATGGCCGCCAAGCCGTTGATCTTTGCCCTGGCCAATCCGCATCCGGAAATCGCCCCGGAAAAAGTGCATGCAGTGCGCGACGACGCCATCGTCGCCACGGGCCGCTCGGATTACCCGAACCAGATCAACAACGTGCTGTGCTTCCCCTACATCTTCCGCGGTGCGCTCGACGTGGGCGCCACCACCATCAACGAAGAAATGAAGCTGGCCTGCGTGCGCGCCATTGCCGCGCTGGCCAAGGAGCCGCTGCCGGGCCACGAGAGCAGCGCCTTGAGCCCGCTGCAACTGATACCGTCGCCGTTCGACGAGCGTCTGCGCAGCTGGGTCGCGCCTGCCGTGTCGCAAGCGGCCATCGCCACCGGCGTCGCCACGCGCGTGCCAGCCACCGCCTGAGACGCATGACAGGCCTTGCGGCCTTGGCAAAATAACAGCAAGTTACCATTGCTTACAAAAAAACCATGGCTAAAAACCATGGTTTTTTACATTCTTCCCCTTGAGACCGTTTACATAGTTATCGAAGAGTCAATTCCGTACAGGCGTTTTTGCAGCCACCTTCGATTACAATGACGCCTACTTTATGTTGCTACAGTTGCCATCATGGCGACACGTGCGTTACCAAGGATATTCATGCTCGGCCTGACCTCTGTTTGTGTTTTTCTCTTTTCGGCATTGGCGCTGGCTGTCAACAGCGGATATTCCCTTGGCGCGCTGGTGCTGCTGCTGGCCAGCAGCTGGCTGCTGTGGAAACGCCCCCGCCTGAACCTGCAACGCCGCGATTATCTGATGCTCGGTACCCTGCTGCTGTACTTCGCCATCTTTACCGCCAATATGCTGTATCACGGCGATCCGGCACGCGAACTCGACATGCCCCTGCGGGCACTGCTGGCCGTGCCCGTGCTGCTGCTGCTGCTCGCCTATCCGCCGCGGCCGGCGGCCTGGTGGGGCGGTGTCGCCATTGGCGCCATCGGCGGTGCCACACTGGCGTTTTGGCAATTCATCGTGCTGAACATGGAACGCCCCCAGGCGGCAACCAGCAACGCCATCCATTACGGCAATGTAAGCATGTTGCTGGGCATGCTATCGCTGAGCGGCCTGGTCTGGGCCCGCGAACAACGCCACCGTGTGGCATGGTCAACACTCTTGCTGGTCGGCGGCCTAGCCGGCATTCTCGGCTCTGTCATCAGCGGCAGCCGCAGCGGCTGGCTGGCCTTGCCCGTTTGCGCTAGCATCATCGCCCTGCATTACGCGAAAAAAGATGGCAAACGCTATATTGCTAGTACTGCCATCGCGATCATCGCCTTGGGTGCGGTCACTTACTCCATGCCTGATTCCCAGATACGCAAGCGCATGCATGCCGCTGTCGAGGAGACGCAGAATTTTGAACATGGCGCCGATCTCAAATGGTCGTCCGTCGGGCAACGCCTGGAAATGTGGCGCACGGCCTTGCTGATATCCCGTGACCATTTGGCGGTAGGTATAGGCCGTACCGGTTATCTGGAGGCGAAGCGCATCCTGGCGGCTGAAGGCAAGATGAGTAAGACAGTCGGCGAGTATACCAATGCCCATAACGACTATATTGACACGCTGGTCAAGCGTGGCGTCACCGGCCTGCTGGCACTGCTGGCGCTCTTCCTCGTTCCCTTGTCCCTGTTGGGCCGCGCCCTGCGCCACAGTGCTCCTGCAGCCCAGCCATATGCACTGGCAGGCGTGATACTGTGCACCTGCTATATGATTTTTGGCCTGACAACGAGCTCGCTAACCTTGAATATCGGCATCATCATGCTGGTGTTCCCGATGGTGATATTGTGGACCCTGTTGCGCCAGCAAGAGCGTACCGCTTGAGCTCGTTTTTCGCCTGACCGTTTTTGCTGCCCCCTGCAAGGAACCATACCGATGCTGACGCCCGACCTGAAGCGCCTCACCGCGCTGCACGCGCCGTATAAAAAACACCTGGCTTTGGCCCTGCTGGCGATGGTCGTCACGGCAGGCACGGAACCGCTGCTGCCGTATGCGCTCAAGTTGCTACTCGACAATGGTTTTGGCGGCAAGGTGAGTTTTTCCTTCTGGCTGGTGCCGCTGATCGTCATCGGCATCTTTGCCATCCGCGGCGCCTCGACGTTTGCCAGCAGCTACCTGATGAGCTATGTCTCCACGCGCATCCTCAACGAATTGCGGCGCCGGATGTTTGCCAGCATGCTGAACTTGCCCATCGACTTCTACAACACGCACACGGTGGGCAAAGTCATCAACTCCATCATGTTTGAAGTGCAGCAGATCATCGAGATGGTAACCAAGGTGTTTACCTCGATCGTGCGCTCCTCGCTGACCGTGCTGGGCCTGCTGGCGTGGCTGCTGTACCTGAACTGGGCACTGACCCTGGTCACCCTGGTGCTGCTGCCCGTGCTGACCATCGTCGTGCGCACCACGGGCAAGCGCCTGAAAAAACTCAACCGCGACTCGCTGGCCGTCAATGCCGAGCTGACCCAGGTCATCGAAGAAACCACGCGCGCGCAGCAAGTGATCAAGATCTTCGGCGGCCAGGCCTACGAGAAAGCCCGCTTCGAAGAGCGTGCCGAACAATTGCGCCGCTACAGCATGCGCATGACGACGACCTTTTCCGCTACTGTGCCCATCACGCAAGTGATCACGGCCGCCGCCGTGGCCCTGGTCATCGTGATGGCCCTGTTCCAGTCGGAGCAGGGTCAGATCACGGTCGGCGGCTTCGTTTCCTTCATCACGGCCATGCTGATGCTGCTGACGCCGTTGAAGCAACTGGCCGAAGTCAACGGTCCCCTGCAGCGCGGTATGGCCGCCGCGGAGGAAGTCTTTTTGCTGATCGACAAGACGCCGGAACGCACGGGCGGCAAGCCGCTCGCTGGCCGCAGCAAAGGCTGCATCGAGTTCAAGGACGTGAGCTTTGCCTACCCCGGACATCCGGAGCCGGCCCTGCAGCACATCGACCTGAGCATCGCGCCAGGGCAAACGGTCGCCTTTGTCGGCATGTCCGGCGGCGGCAAATCGACCCTGGTCAGCCTGCTGCCCGGGTTTTACTCGGCCAGCAGCGGTGAAATCTTGCTCGATGGACAAAATATCGATGCCATCGCCCTGACCAGCCTGCGCAGCCAGATCGCCATGGTCAGCCAGCAGGTGGTGCTGTTCGACGATACCCTGGCGGCCAATATCGCGTATGGCGATGCGGTCCCGGACCGGCAGCGCATCGAAGCGGCCGCTGCGGCAGCCTTCCTGTCGGACGTCATCGACGGCTTGCCCGACGGCCTGGAAACGCGCCTGGGCGACAACGGCTCGCGCCTGTCCGGCGGCCAGCGCCAGCGCGTGGCCATTGCCCGCGCGATCTACAAGGATGCGCCCATCCTGATCCTCGATGAAGCCACTTCGGCATTGGATACGGAGGCGGAACGGGCCGTGCAAGCGGCACTCGAGCACCTGATGCAAGGTAAAACCACCTTAGTTATTGCTCATAGGCTGTCAACAATTGAACGTGCGGACCGTATCGTGGTATTGTCACATGGGAAAATAATGGAAACCGGCAGTCACCAGCAATTATTGGATGCCAACGGCGCGTATGCCAATCTCCATCGCCTGCAATTTTCCCAGCAAGTGCTATGACACCACCGAATGAATACCTGAAATCGTACTGATACATGACGCCCTTGATTCCCGCCGAACTTCTACAAAAGTCGGACAAAATTCTGTTCATCGCCCATCTGGCGCTGGGAGACTTCACCTACCTGCAAAACGGTTTCCGCGCCTTTGCCGCGGCCTACCCGCATATCCAGATCCACCTGTGGGTGGACGAAGTACGCCGCACGTCCGACGCCAAACAATGGGAAAGCTTGCGCACCTATTCGCTGTACGACTGGGTGGAACAGTCGGGCCTGTTTTCCAAGGTGTACCGCAAGACCTACAGCCCCGCGCTATACGAAGAGTCACTGCGCGAAGCCAAGGCGGAGCACTATCCTGTCGTCGTGTCGCTGGCCCACGTACGGCCGCAGCAATACGCGGACCTTGCCCGCGCGATCAGCCCGCACGGGCTGGTGATCGGCACGCGCAAGCCGTTCAGCCCGCTACGCCCCTGGCATTACCTGGCCTACCGCAAGATCGATGCCGTGCTGGCCTCGTATGCGGGACAGGATGCCGGCGAGCACCATATCAGCAGCGTGTATGCGGACTGGTTCCATCAATTGACGGGACTCGACATTCCCGTCGCCGAACGCTATCCCTTCGTGCACATTCCCGAGCACGCATTGCAGCAGGCGCAGGAGCAGCTGGCCGCCTGGGGCTTTGCCCCGCGCCAGGGTCCGCTCGTGCTATTGAACCCGTTTGCCAAGTCGCACAAGCGCGGCTGGCCCCTGGAGCGCATTGCCGAGCTGATCACGCGCATGCAAGCGATGCCGAAATGGCAGCATGCCTGCTTCCTGATCAATGCCATGCCGCAGGAACTGGCCAAGGTGAATGCCGTCGTGCAGGCGCACAACTTGCCGCGCACGCAAGCCTTCAGTGCCGTCGACAACTTTTTCCAGTTGCCGGCCATGCTGGCGCAATGCGACCTGATTATTTCGGTGGAAACATCGATCATGCATCTGGCAAACGCCGTGCATGTGCCCGTGGTGGCATTGATGCGCAAGAAGAATCCGGAATGGGCCCCCTTCGACAGCGCCAACAGCACCGTCATCACGGTGGCGCGCCGCAGCGACTGGGTCAAGGCGATTTCAAGCGATCAGGTATTGCAGACCATCGCCTAGAGTACGCTTCAGCGGCTAGCCGGTGGCCAGCATGCTGATGCGCACCAGGTCGGCCACATTATCGACGCCCAGCTTGTCCATCAGCCGCGCCTTGTGCACTTCCACCGTACGCACGGAAATACCCAGCGCCGGGGCGATATCGCGGTTGTGCTGGCCCGTCACCACCAACTGCATCACTTCGCGCTCGCGCGGCGTCAAGGCGCGCAGCAAGGCCAGCCCGTCCACCTGGCGCTGCAACTGGCCGCGCGCATGCGCCTCGCGCGAAAACGCTTCATCGATGGCGGCCAGCAGCTTGTCGTGATCAAATGGTTTTTCCAGGAAATCGCTGGCTTGCGCCTTGAATGCCTGGCGTGCCAGCGCCACGTCGCCGTGCCCCGTAATGATAATGATCGGCAGCAGGCATTTAAGCTCCAGCAAGCGGCGCTGCAGGCTCAGGCCATCCATGCCCGACATGCGGATATCGATCAGCAGACAGCCGGCCCACTCGGGCCGCCAGCTGTGCAGGAAATCCTCGCCGCAGGAAAACAGGGCCGTGCGGTAGCCGCGTATGCCCAACAGCAAACCCAGCGCATCGCGCACGGCGGGATCGTCGTCCACGATAAACACCGTCAAATTACTTGTCACCATACTCTCCCGTAGCGCCTGCACCGGCGTGCGCCAGGGGCAGGATAAAACGAAACATGCCATGCTTGCCCACTTCGGCCCAGAGCTGGCCGCCATGCGCTTCGACGATGCTGCGGCTGAGCACCAACCCCAGCCCCAGGCCGCTGGCCTTGGTCGAGACGAACGGTTCGAACAGGCGTGCGGCCAGGCTGCTGGAAATGCCGGGCCCGCTATCTTCCACGGACAGGCGCAGCCGCCCGCCCTCGAGCGGCTCGGCCGAGACCGTGATGCGGCGCTGGCCGCGCGGCTGGCCCATCACCGCATCCTGTGCATTGGCCAGCAGGTTACGCAGTACCAGCTCGATTTGCAGGCGGTCCACGTTGACGGCCAGCGGCGACGGCGGCGCCAGCGCCAGCTCGATGCCATGCTCGTGGAACAGCGGCGTGAACTGGCGCGCCAGGCCCTCGATCAGCTCACTCGCCTGCACCGCCTCGAGCTGCATCGCGCCCGTGCGGAAAAAGTCGCGCAGGCGGCGCACCACGTCCGCGGCGCGTCCCGATTCGACGATCATGTGCCCGATGGCGCCTTGCAGCAAGACGCCGCTCTCGCCCCGTTCCAGCAGGTATTCACACGCCTTGCCATAGGTCGACAAGGCCGTCAGCGGCTGGTTCAGCTCATGCGCCAGGGCGGCCGCCATTTCGCCGGCGGCCGCCAGGCGCAGCGTGTGTTTCAGTTCGTCGGCCACTTGCCGCATTTCATCGACGACGATGCCGATAAAAAAGCCCACCAGCGCCAGCACGGCGTCGAGCAGTTGCAGTTCATAAAACTGGATATCGACGGCATGCGTCCATTTCACCAGAGTGATGATGCATAGCTGCAATACGAACACGGCCAGCATGGCACCGTGCAAGCCTTGGCGCGAGGCGGCCCAGATGACGGGAAGAAACAGGAAATAGAAATGCTTGTATTCGGAACGCACGATGGAACCGAAGAGGCTCCACAACACGAAGCTGGCCAGGGCCAGGTAGGCCAGGGTTTCCCAGCGCCAGACGGCGGCATGCAGGCGCTCGCGCCCGCGCTCGCTGAACAGCACCCAGATCAGCGGCATCGACACCAGCATGCCGACCGTGTCGCCAATGCCGAAACGCCAGACGGCCGTGCCCCATTCGCCGGCCGGTATGCGCCCCGTGAGCGACAGCAAGGAAATATAGCCGAGCGCATTGAGCGCGGTGCCCAGCAGCACGATGAGGACCCAGGCGCTCAGGCGGCGCCGGTTGTCGAAGATGTCGCTGCTGCTGAAACTGCGGCGCAGGACTGCGCCGATACCGCCATAGCCGAGCACCAGCCACGCCGAACAGAGCAGGGTCAGGGGCAGGCCTGCCGGCATGCCGCGCACCAGCACCTCGCCGGCCACCAGGGCGATGAACCATGGCAGCGCCGCCTTGCGGCCATGGATCAGCCAAAATACGAGGCCCAGCGCCGGGTCGGGATTCCACGGGGTGATGTTCAGCCCGTACATCGGGTCGATATACGTGGCCCAGTCAAACAGCAGATACAGGCCGACAAAGGCGGGATACGGCAGGTAGCGGGACAGGAATGGACGCATAACGGTGTTTTTTTAACTGTCCCGCATTATGCATCGCAAGCGTGCGCCACGCCATGTCATCTTGCGTTATATGCACATGACATAATTTTCATGCAACATCACAAGATCTTCCAGCGCGGTCAGACCACGGCCAAGGGCAAGCGCACCTCCACCAGCAAGCCCAGGCCGCCGTTACCGCTGTGCAGCTGAATCGTGCCGCCATGCTGGCGCACGACGGAAGCGACGATGGACAAGCCCAGGCCACTGCCTGGCTGCGCCTGCTGCGGCGCGCGGAAAAAGCGGTCGAACACACGGTCATACAGCGCCGGCGCGATGCCCGGTCCCTGGTCGGCCACATGTAACACGGCCTGGCCCCGCTCAGCATGCAGCGACACTGTCACGCTGCTGCCGCGCGGGCTGTACTTGATGGCGTTTTCCACCAGGTTGTCGATCAGCGAGACGAGGCTCTCGCGCTGTCCCGGCACGCTGAGCGAGACGCTGGCTTGCAATTCAAGTTCGATATCGCCCGCCTGGGCCAGGCCGGACAGGGCCGCCAGGCGGTCTTGCAGCAAGGTGTCGAGCGCCTGCCGCCGCGGCAACTCGCCCGCGCCCGCCTGCACTTCGCTGCGCGTCAGCTGCAGCAACTGGCCCACCAAGCGCGCGGCCCGGTTGCCGCTGTTCAAGATACCGTCCAGCAGTTCTTGCTGGCGCGCATCATGTACCTGACCCTGCAAGGCCTCGACATTCACGCGCATGGCAGCCAGTGGCGTGCGCAGCTCATGCGTGGCATCGGCGATGAAGCTGCGTTCGCGCGCGGCGCTGGCGTCGACCCGCTGCAGCAGCGCATTGATATTGTCGACCAGTGCCGCCAGTTCGCCATGCGGCGGCTTGAACGCCAGCGGCCGCAAATCCTGCGGCCCGCGCGCCGCCACCTCTTGCGCCAGCTTGCGCCACGGGCGCATGGCAAGGCGGATCGACAACCAGGCCGGTACCAGCAGGAATGGCAGACTGATCAGCAGCGGCAGCAGGTAGTAACCGCGTGAATTGATCGTGATGAACAATTGCCATGCGCCTCCCGCTTCCAGCACCGTCACGCGCGTGCTGCCCTCGGCCAGGCTGCGGCTGCGCCAGGCCTGGCCCTTGACGTACACCACTTCCATCTGCTCCGGGCCGGCGCTGCGGATACCGCTGGGCGCATCGGGCGACTTGTAGACCAGCTTGCCTTCGCGCCAGACCAGGATGCGCGGCGCCAGTTCCGGCACCTGTCCCGTTTCAAACTCTTCACGCAAGGCTTCGTCGATGGCGCGCAAACTTTGTTCCTGGCGCTGCGGCTGCTCAGCCAGGTTATCGGCCACGCTGATAATGGCATGCAGGACGCCGCGGCTCACATTGCTCGCTTCGTCCGCCCCCTCGACCATCACATACGCCACGGCCAGGCTCCACACCATGGTCAGCATCAGCATTTGCGCCATCATCAGGCGGCGTACCAGGGTAGGCCGGCGCAGCATGGCCCAGAAACGCCCCATCATGCGCCGGCACCCGGCGCGGTGGGAGGTTCGCCCTGCTGGTCGATGACATAGCCGACGCCGCGCACGGTGCGGATATACCCTTCCCCTATCTTGCGGCGCAGGTTGCCCATGTGCACATCGAGGGTATTGCTGGCATTGGCCAGCCCGCCGGGCAGGATGTGTTCTTCCAGCACGCGGCGCGTGATGACCCGGTTGGCGCGCATCAGCAAGGTCTTCAGCAGCGCATATTCACTGGCCGTGAGCTCCACGGGCCGGCCATGCACGCTGACACGGCGCGTGGGGACCTGCAGCAGCAGGCCGCGCAACTCGATGGTGTCGCCGTCGAAACCATAGCTGCGGCGCGCCAGCGCGCGCACGCGCGACAGCAGCTCGGCCAGCACGAAGGGCTTGACCAGGTAGTCGTCGGCGCCGCCATCGAGACCCCGCAAGCGCTGCTCCAGCGTGTCGCGGGCACTGAGGATCAGCACGGGCAGGCGGGCCGCGCGCAAGCGGACCAGCAAATCGAGGCCATCGCCATCAGGCAAGCCCAGGTCCAGCAGCACCAGTTCGCAACTGTCGTGCTCGATGCTGCGCGCCGCATCCTCGAGGCTACGCACCCAGACCACTTGCATGCCCTGGTCGCGCAAGGCGATCCGCACGCCATTGCCCAGGTCCATATCGTCTTCAATCAGCAGTATCTTCATGGTGAGTATTAAACCACCGCAAGCTGAAGAAAGGGTAAAGAAGCGCTCTTCATGCAATCTTAATAAAAGGCTCATTTTTCCTTCATGGCAAGGACAGATACTGTCGCCAGTCAATCGAGCCACTCCGGACTCGGTTCTCCACCTGACGGAAAACTCCATGCACGCATCTACAACCTTGTTGACCTCGCTGGCACTGGCCTGCGGCCTGAGCTTGAATCCCCTGGCTGCAGCGGCGGCCGAACCGGCTGCGGAAAATGTCTTCACCATCGGCGGCGGAGTGGCCGCCGTGTCCAGCTATTCCGGCGCCGACAAGCTGTCGGCCTCGCCGCTGATCATCCTCGATTACGCCATGGCCAATGGCCTGTTCTTCAGCACGTCGCGCGGCATCGGTTATGGCGGCGAGGCCGGCCCCTTCAGCTACAGCGCTGCCTTGGGCTACCGCGGCAACCGTGAAGACCACAAGCGCAATGGCGCCAACGGCTGGGGCGGCAGCGATTACCTGAAGGGCATGGGCGAAGTCAAAGGCAATGCGAGCGCCCTGCTCAGCGCTGGCTATTCGCCATTGCCGGGTCTGTCGCTGAGCGTGTCGAGCGACATTCCCCTGTCGAACCGCGAAAATGGCGCGAACGTGCATTTCGAAGCGACGGGCCAGGTCTACGGCAGGTCCGATGCCAAAGGCATGCAGAAGGACAGCGTGACCATCGGCGGCCAGCTGGCCTGGGGCGAGCGCAAATACGTGCAGACCATGTATGGCGTCACGGCCACCCAGGCCGCGAACACCTCGTTCAAGCAATACACGCCCAAGGCCGGTTTCTATGAAGCGCAAGCCACCGTCAACTGGGAGCACCGCTTCGATGCGCGCTGGGGCATCAATACCCTGGTCGGCGTCGAGAGCCGCCTGGGCGACGCGGCCAAGAGCCCCATCGTGCAGCGCAAGACCTCGCCGATCGGCGCCGTGTATGTCACCTACCGCTATTAAAACAGGGCTGGCATAAGGGGAACCCGTACGCTGTTTCGCCAATTTACAGGGGGAGATGGCGTGCATAAGATGACATGGTTTTCCGACCATGACCATCCCTTCCATGCATGCAGCACGCCTTGCCACGCCACAATGATGCCAACCATTACCCTGTCTGACGGCTTGATGGCGATGCCGAGCGGCATGCGCCGCTGGCGCGAAATGCTCAAGCTGCATCTGCGCGCCCGCGTGCAGCAGCGCCAGACCCGCCTCTGGCTGCAACTGCTGAACTCGCATCCGGTATTTCATGACCTGGTGCAAGCCTATCCGCACATGATCCACAAGGTCTACCGCCCTTACCTGAGCCTGACCTTGAATTGCCAGCAGCGCGTGGAGTTGCTGGCCGAGCACTACCATTTCATCTTGCAGCAAGGCTGGGGCAAGCTGATGAGCCAAGCGGCGCACGGCCCCGTACGCCTGGGCACGGTGCCGGGCAAGTCGGGCGCGCCCTACCATTTGCAACTGTGTTCGCTGCATCCGATGGACCGCGAAGGCGAGATGGTGTTGCAACTGATGCACGACGACGACGTGCTGTATTCGATCGCCTTTTCCTTCTTCGGCAGCCAGCTGCGCGCCACCCTGGGTATGCGCATCGGTTGCCTGCAAGGCCCGAAGGGCGAGGACAGCGCGCACCGCGTGCGCGAGGCAACGCGCGACTTGCACGGCATGCGTCCGAAGACCCTGATGGTGCGCCTAGTGCGCCAGCTGGGGTACGAACACGGCTGCCGCAAGATGCTTCTTGTCGGCAATATCAACCGCGCCGTGCACCACTCCGCCAAGAAGGGCCGTTTGTTCGCCGACTACAATTCGCTATGGAAAGAACTGGGCGCGCAAGCGCGCCAGGATGGCGATTTTGAGTTAGCGTGCGAAAACCTGCCCTTGCCCGCACTGCAAGAAATCCCTTCCAAAAAACGCTCGGAAGCACGCAAGCGCCACGAACTGACACTGGCCATGATCGCCAGCCTGCGCAACGGCCTCGACGCCCATCGCAGTCCGCTGCAAGCCGCCACGGCAGGTGCTGCGGCCGCCGCCGGCGAAGTGCGGCAATCGGCCATGCTCGGCGAAGACGACGACTACGCTTCCGCCATCGCCTGAGCGTCCCCGCTCCTGCGGCACACGCTACAACCCGTGCACGGCACAATCCTGTTACGCTAGCGCTATCGGCATGCACTGCGGTGCACCGGTTCCCCCAACGCTTACTAGGAGGCATTCATGCGCGTAGACATCTACCGCCGGGCCGAGCACGACGGCATTTTTTCCTACCTCGCCGTGCCGGAAGGAAAGCTCATTCCGGAAGAAGTGACCAATACCGACTGGCAGCTCGAAACACGCGCCAGCGAAGTGGCCGACGATGCCGAAATCTTGCCCGACTACCATATCGAACAGCCGCACCAGCAGATCGCCGCCAAAGGCTATGCGATCACGGGCCTGAAAGACATGTAAACGAAAAAAGCCAAACCAGCATGTCTGCGGTTTGGCTTTGTTGTCTGCGCCAGGCGGTCAGTATTCGACCGCCACCTCTTGTGCGCCCAGCATTTGCTCGAGCGCCATCTGCAGCTCATCCGATGGTGCCACTTTCCACTCATCACCAAACTGCAGCACGCAACTGACGCCTTGCGGGCTGACCCGCGCGGCAATCGGCAATCCCGTCTCGGCGCGGTGCGGCATGATCACGTCACGGATGCGCTTGGCATCCAGAGTGGCCGGCAAGGTCAGGCCCAGCTGGCGGCCATACTGCACGCGCGCGGCGATGATGTCGAAGGCACTCTCGGCGGTGATACGCAAGCCGCCCGAAAAACGGTCTTCCGACACCTTGCCCACGACGGCCAGGAATTCATCTTCCTTGAAGATTTTCCGGTTGGAGTCAAATAATTCGCCGTACACCGTCACTTCCACCGTGCCGCTCTTGTCATCCAGGGTGACGATGAGGATCTTGCCCCGTTGCGTCATCTGCGTGCGCAAGCCCGTGATGACGCCGGCCATCATGCGCGGTTCGCGCGACGGCGACAGCTCCGACAGTTTCGTGCGCGCAAAACGGCGCGCCTCGGGCGCATACGAATCGAACAGGTGGCCGGACAGGTAGAAGCCCAGCGCGATCTTTTCTTCCGTCAATCGCTGTTTATCGGTCCACACGGGCACCTTGACGTATTCGGGCGGCGCCACCATGTCGCTGTCGTCGCCGCCGAACAGGCTCACCTGGTTTGCCGCCTTCGCGGCCTGGTCGGCGCATTCCATGGCGAAGGCCACGGATGCGAGCAAGATGGCGCGGTCGACCTTCAGACAGTCGAAGGCGCCGCTGCGGATCAGCGACTCGATGGTGCGGCGGTTGATCTGCTTCTTGTCCACGCGCTTGCAGAAATCGAACAGGCTCGTGAACGGCCCGCCGGCCTCGCGCGCGGCGATGATGGCTTCGATGGCGTTCTGGCCCGAGCCTTTCACGGCGCCCAGGCCGTAGCGGATCTGCGTGACTTTCTTGCCGCTCACGGACGGCGGCGCGCCGCTCGGCGTGAAGCGGTAATCGGATTCGTTGATGTCCGGCGGCAACAAGGTCAGCTTGCAGATTTCCAGCGAGTCTTCCACCAGGATCTTGATCTTGTCTGTGTCGTCCATGGCCAGCGACAAGTTGGCGGCCATGAAGGCGGCCGTGTGGTGCGCTTTCAGGTAAGCCGTGTGATACGACAGCAAGGCGTAGGCGGCGGCGTGCGATTTATTAAAACCGTAGCCGGCGAACTTTTCCATCAGGTCGAAAATCTCGTCGGCCTTTTCCGCCGTCAAGCCATCTTTCGCCGCACCGGCGCGGAAGATCTCGCGGTGTTCGGCCATCTCTTCGGCTTTCTTTTTACCCATGGCGCGGCGCAGCATGTCGGCGCCGCCCAGCGAGTAGCCGCCGACGATCTGCGCCATCTGCATCACCTGCTCCTGATACACCATGATGCCGTAGGTTTCGGACAGGATCGATTCCGTGCGTGGATCGGGATAATCGAAGCGTTCGCCGTGCTTGCGCTTGCAGAAGTCGGGAATCAGGTCCATCGGGCCCGGACGGTACAAGGCCACGAGCGCGATAATGTCTTCGAAGCGGTCGGGACGCGCATCTTTCAGCATGCCCTGCATGCCGCGCGACTCGAGCTGGAACACGGCCACGGTCTTGGCCTTGGTCAGCAAGTCGTACGACGGCTTGTCGTTCAGCGGCAAGGTCGCCAGGTCGAAGTTCGCTTGCGCCGGATCGAGCTGCTTGATGTAGCGCACGGCGCGGTCGAGGATGGTGAGGGTCGTCAGACCCAAGAAGTCGAACTTCACGAGGCCGACGGCTTCCACGTCATCCTTGTCGTACTGCGACACGACGCCGGAATCGCCGCCCTGCGTGTACAGCGGGCAGAAATCCGTCAGCTTGCCGGGAGCAATCAACACGCCCCCCGCGTGCATGCCGATATTGCGCGTGATGCCTTCGACCTGCTGCGCCAGGTCCAGCAGCTGCTTGACCTCTTCCTCGTTTTCCAGGCGCTCCTTGAGCAGCGGCTCCTCTTCGATAGCGTCGGCGATCGACACGGGTTTGCCCGGCTTGAACGGGATCAGCTTCGAGATGCCGTCGCAGAAGTTGTAGCCGAAGTCCATCACGCGGCCCACGTCGCGGATCGCGCCCTTGGCCGCCATGGTACCGAAGGTGGCGATCTGCGAGACCGCCTCCTTGCCATACAAATCCTTGACGTGCTGAATGACTCTGTCGCGCCCTTCCTGGCAAAAGTCAATATCGAAGTCGGGCATCGAGACGCGTTCGGGATTCAAAAAGCGCTCGAACAGCAGGTTGTACTGCAATGGGTCGAGGTCGGTAATGAGCAGCGAATACGCGACCAGCGAACCGGCACCCGAACCGCGGCCCGGGCCGACGGGCACGCCGTTTTCCTTGGCCCACTGGATAAACTCGGCCACGATGAGGAAGTAGCCGGGAAATTTCATGTTGCAAATCGTATCCGTCTCGAACTTCAGGCGCGACTCGTAGCGTGGACGCTCTTTCTCGCGGCGCTCGGGATCGGGGTACAGCTGGATCAGGCGTTTTTCCAGGCCCGCCTGCGATTCGGCGACGAGGAACTGGTCGATCGTCATGCCGGGCGGCGTGGGGAAGTTCGGCAATTGCGGCTTGCCCAGAGTCAGGGTCAGATTGCAGCGCTTGGCGATTTCCACGGAATTGGCCAGCGCGGCCGGCAAGTCGGCGAACAGCTCGGCCATGTCGGCCTGCGACAGAAAGCGTTGGCTGTCGTTAAACCGTTTGACGCGCTTGGCATTGGCCAGCATTTCGCCTTCGGCGATACAGGTGCGTGCTTCGTGGGCAATAAATTCTTCAGGGGAAATGAATTGCACGGGATGCGTGGCCACCACTGGCAAACCCAACTTGGCCGCCAGCGCCACCGCATGGCGTACCTGCGCTTCCTGGTTGGGCTGGCCGCCGCGCTGGATTTCGATATAGAAATGACCTGGAAAAATCTCGGCCCAGCGCTGCGCGTTGCGCTCGGCCAGGGCCAGGTTGCCATTCTCGATGGCGGTACCGACATCGCCAAAGTGCGCGCCGGACAGCACGATCAAGCCATTGGCCGCGCTTTCGCCCGGGTACAGGTCATAGGTATTCGTCGCCAGCGCCTGCAGCCACTCGATGCGCAGCTCGGCGCGTCCCTTGTACTGGTTCGTCAGCCAGGCCGTCGACAGCAGTTCGCACAGCTGCAGATAACCCATGCGGTTCTTCGCCAGCAACAGCAAGCGCGACGGCTTTTCGCGATTGTCGTCATTCGTGATCCACACGTCGACGCCGACGATGGGCTTGATGCCCTTGCCGCGCGCTTCCTTGTAGAACTTGACCATGCCAAACAGGTTCGACAAATCGGTGACGGCCAGCGCCACCTGCTTGTCCTTCGCCGCCGCCTTGACCACGTCGTCGATGCGCACCAAGCCATCGACGATCGAGTACTCCGAGTGCACGCGCAAATGGACGAAAGCAGGACCGGGCTGCATCGCTTGCTGTGAACCTGCCGGAGCGCCGGCCTCTTGCATTACCATTTCCATCCTGTGTACCGTTTCGTGCAAAATTCAATGGGGTCTATTCTACCGCGTCGCGCGTACGGACCGGGTATCCTGCCTGGCCTGTCGGGCTTATAATATCGGCTGTTCAGTCTAAGCCGATCGCCATCATGCAAGCCATCACCCCAGCAACACCCGCCGTTTCCGCCGCCGCCAGCCCGCTGGCCACCACGTTTGTCAATATCGCCGCGTATAAATTCATCACGCTCGACGATACGGAAGCCATGCGTCCCTTATATCAGGAGCAATGCCTGGCGCTGGAACTGAAGGGTACGATCCTGCTGACGCCGGAAGGCATCAACATGTTCCTGTCGGGCACGCGCGAGCATATCGACAGCTTCCTCACCTGGGTACGCAGCGACGCGCGTCTGGCCGATCTGGAATGGAAGGAGAGCTTGTCGAACGAGCAATCGCACAAGCGCATGCTGGTCAAGCTGAAAAAAGAAATCATCACCATGCGCATGCCGCTGATCAAGCCGGAACTGGGCCGCGCCCCGTCCGTCGACGCGCACACGCTCAAGCGCTGGCTGGACGCCGGCGTCGACGATGCGGGCAAACCCGTGGTCATGATGGAAACACGCAACGCCTTTGAAGTGGACGTGGGTACGTTCAACAACACGCTCGATTATCGGATCGACAAGTTTACGGAATTCCCTGCCGTGGCCGCCGCCCACAAGGACGAATTGGAAGGCAAGACCGTCGTCACCTTCTGTACGGGCGGCATCCGCTGCGAAAAGGCCGCCATCCACATGAAGGAAATCGGCTACGACAGCGTGTACCAGCTCGACGGCGGTATCCTCAAGTATTTCGAGGAAGTGGGCGGCGAGCACTACACGGGCGACTGCTTCGTGTTCGACTACCGCACGGCCCTGAACCCGAAACTGGAACCGACGGAAACCGTGCAGTGCTTCGTCTGCCGCGCCGTCGTCACGCCGCGCCAGCAACTGGCGCCGGAATATGTGTATGAGGTGTCTTGCCCAAACTGCTACGAGAAAACGATGCCTTGATGCGGTTCCGATGTCGCTGTTTCCCAGGCGACATCTTTCAGAAAAATTAGTTTCACAATAACAATTTATTAGCACTTTCTCCGCCAGGCCTGGCGGTATCCAAGCGGCTCAAAAAGCAAACAAATGTAACAATATTGGATTTGTTTGCCATTCTCATAAACACTAGCTTTCCCTGGCTCAGTGAGCCATGCAAAAAAATCAATCGACGGCTGCTTCACGCCGACCTGCCCGTATGAACTTGCCTATGGGAAAAGAACAACACAGATTGCGTAAAGCGTTGACTAGTGCGCGCGCAAACTGCTGCAAACATGGCAATTTAAGGGGTTCTGAATTATAATCAAGAGTTAAGTATTGATTGATGTTTTCAGTTATTAACATCATGAAATGTGTGCATATCATGAAATATGCGCATTGTGGATAGGCAGATTTCGTTGCCTACTACCATTATTAAAGAAATGAATTAAGCAGCATCTCTTATTTGTATTTTTTTTGCAGAGGAAGCTCAGATGATTTTAGTGACAGGTGGCGCAGGCTTTATCGGATCGAATTTCGTTCTGGATTGGCTCGCACAAAGTAATGAACCGGTAATTAATCTGGATAAGCTGACATATGCAGGAAATCTGAATAACTTGCTGGCGGTACAGAACGATCCACGCCACCTGTTTGTCAAAGGCGACATCAATGATGGTGCCTTGCTGACACAGTTATTGGCACAGCATAAGCCACGTGCCATCGTACATTTCGCAGCCGAGAGCCATGTCGATCGCTCGATTCATGGACCAGCAGAATTCATCAGCACTAATATCAATGGCACCTTCAGCCTGCTGGAAGCCGTGCGTGCCTATTGGCAAGCACTGCCTGAAGCAGAACATGCGGCCTTCCGCTTCCTGCATGTCTCGACCGATGAGGTGTACGGGACACTGGGGCCGGATGATGCGCCGTTTACAGAAACCACACCCTATGCGCCCAACAGCCCTTACTCGGCAACAAAGGCAGCGTCGGATCATTTGGTGCGCTCCTATCATCACACGTATGGCTTGCCAACGCTGACCACCAATTGCTCGAATAATTATGGCTCTTACCACTTCCCGGAAAAGCTGATTCCCCTGATTATTGCCAACGCGCGCGCAGGCAAGTCCTTGCCCATCTATGGCGACGGCCAACAGGTGCGCGACTGGTTGTATGTCAGCGATCACTGCACGGCCATTCGCCGGGTACTGGAAAGCGGACGCACGGGAGAAACCTACAATATCGGCGGCTGGAACGAAAAAGCCAATCTCGACGTCGTGCATACCCTGTGCGATATCCTTGATGAACTCCAACCGAAGGCAACTGGCGGCAGCTATCGTGAACAAATCAGCTATGTTGCTGACAGGCCAGGCCATGATCGCCGCTACGCCATCGATGCGCGCAAAATTGAGCGCGAACTGGGCTGGAAGCCGGCAGAAACCTTCGATACGGGCATCCGCAAGACGGTGCAATGGTATCTGGACAACGATGCATGGGTGCGCGACGTCCAATCCGGCGCCTACCTGACGTGGCTGGAAAAAAACTATACGGCCCGCGCCGAACAGAATACGGAGTCTTGATGGAAACCAAACTGGCCCGCAAAGGCATTATCCTGGCTGGGGGGTCAGGCACACGCCTGTATCCCGTGACGATGTCGGTCTCGAAGCAACTGCTTCCCGTATACGACAAGCCGATGATTTACTATCCGCTGACAACGTTGATGCTGGCGGGAATGCGCGACATCCTGATCATTTCCACGCCCGCCGATACACCCCGTTTCAAAGAGTTGCTGGGTGACGGCAGCCAATGGGGGATTAACCTGAGCTATGCGGTACAGCCATCACCCGATGGTCTGGCACAGGCGTTCATCATCGGCCGCGAGTTCCTGGGCGATGCACCCTCGGCATTAATCTTGGGTGATAATATTTATTATGGCCATGATTTCGAATCGAGCCTGTCTGCCGCTTCCGAGCGCACGAACGGCGCGACCGTGTTTGCCTATCACGTGCAAGATCCGGAACGCTATGGCGTGGTGGAATTTGACGCCAATCAGCAAGCCATCAGCATCGAAGAAAAGCCCTTGCAGCCAAAGTCGAATTATGCCGTCACCGGCCTGTATTTTTACGACAAGGACATTGCCGATATCGCCGCATCGATCAAGCCGTCCGAGCGGGGTGAACTTGAAATCACCGATGTCAACCGCGTTTATCTGAACCGCGGCACGCTCAAGGTGGAACGCATGGGGCGTGGCATGGCATGGCTCGATACGGGGACACACGAGTCATTGCTCGAGGCAGGCCAATTTATTGCCACCATCGAACACCGCCAAGGCTTGAAAGTTGCCTGCCCTGAGGAAATTGCTTACCGCAAAGGCTACATTACCGCAAGCCAGCTGGAACAGCTGGCCCAACCACTGAAAAAGAACGGTTACGGACAATATTTGTTACGCCTGTTGAATGATAAGATTTTTTAAGCCATGCAAATTCAGACCACTGCCATTCCCGACGTATTGATCCTCGAGCCCAAAGTATTTGGCGATGACCGGGGCTTCTTTTACGAAAGCTTCAACCAGCAGCGCTTTGCCGACTTGACGGGTATTACGACCAATTTCGTCCAGGATAACCACTCCAAGTCCAGCAAGAATGTCCTGCGCGGCCTGCACTATCAAATCCAGCAACCGCAAGGCAAGCTGGTACGCGTGGTGGCAGGCGAGGTCTTCGATGTCGCCGTCGATATCCGCGCCTCCTCCCCGACGTTTGGCAAATGGGTCGGCGTCGTATTGTCTGCCGAGAACAAACGTCAGCTCTGGATACCTGAAGGATTTGCCCATGGCTTCATGGTGACCAGCGAGAGCGCTGAATTTCTCTACAAGACCACGGACTACTGGGCACCCGAGTTTGAGCGCAGCATTGCCTGGAATGATGCGGCTATCGGCATTGACTGGCCACTGCATGGCGACGCACCCATCCTGTCGGCGAAAGATCAACTGGGCAAGGAACTGGCAGTTGCCGAGGTCTTTGCATGAGAATCCTCATTACTGGCAAGACTGGCCAGCTTGGATATGCTTTACAGAAACGCCTACAGGATATGGGTGAAGTGATCGCGCTGGACCGCTCGCAAATGGACTTGGCCGACCTCGATCAGGTTCGAAGCGTGATACGCGCAACCGAGCCTGACCTGATCATCAATCCGGCTGCCTATACGGCCGTCGACAAGGCCGAGAGCGAGCTGGCGCTGGCGATGCGCATCAATGGCGAAGCGCCAGGAGTCATGGCGCAAGAAGCCAAGCGGCTCGGTGCTGCCATCATCCACTACTCGACTGACTATGTCTTCGACGGCAGCAAGGGTAGTCCATACACGGAAGACGATGCAACGTGTCCGCTCAACGCCTATGGCCGCAGCAAGCTGGCGGGCGAGCAGGCCGTGCGCGAAAGCGGCGCCCGCCACCTGATATTGCGCACAAGCTGGATATACGGTGCGCATGGCAACAATTTTCTAAAAACGGTGCTCCGCCTGGCACAGGCGCGGGATGAGCTGCGCATCGTTGCCGATCAATATGGAGCCCCCACCTGCAGCACCAGTATTGCCGATGCAACGGCCTGCGCCATTGCCACATTGGGCTCGCCCTCCGGTTTCGCGACGGCAGGAGACGCCTCGGCTGATGCGTGGAAACAACACTCGGGCCTGTATCATCTCACTGCACAAGGGGAAACCACCTGGTATGGCTTTTCCAAAGCCATCTTGGAACATCCATCAACGTCCAGAAAGCCCCCTGTCGTGCCTATCGCCACGCAAGACTACCCATTGCCGGCAGCACGGCCGGCCTACTCGGTATTGTCCAGCGCACGGTTTATCAAGACCTTCTGTGCGTTGCCGGATTGGCATGAAGCGCTCACGCTTTGTCTCGACGGCATGGCCAAAGACAACAATCAGTAAGCAACAGAAGTTGCGAATCCAATAAAAACAACGGCGCTAGCAGCATCCACTTCGATCAAGAGGAATAATTAATAATGAAAGCAGTCATTCTTGCCGGCGGCCTTGGCACCCGAATTTCCGAAGAGACACATCTCAAGCCAAAACCGATGATTGAAATTGGTGGCAAGCCGATCCTTTGGCACATCATGAAGAGCTATTCAGCGCACGGCATCAATGATTTCGTGATTTGCTGCGGCTACAAGGGCTATGTGATCAAGGAATATTTCGCCAATTATTTTTTGCATACCTCCGATGTCACTTTCGATATGCAAAACAATCAGATGGAAGTACACGCACGCAATGCCGAGCCCTGGAAGGTTACCCTGGTCGATACCGGTGACGAAACCATGACGGGGGGCCGCTTGAAGCGTGTGCGCCAATATCTGAATGATGAAGAAATGTTCTGCTTCACCTATGGCGACGGTGTCAGCGATGTCGATATCAGCGCGCTGGTCAACTTCCACCGCGCGAATGGCAAGCTCGCCACCGTCACCGCGACCCAGCCACCGGGCCGCTTTGGTGCCCTGAGCCTGGACGGCCACAAGATCAACAGTTTCCAGGAAAAACCGCAAGGGGACGGCGCCTGGATCAATGGCGGCTATTTTGTCCTTTCGCCAAAAGTCATCGACTTCATCAGCAATGATGCTACCGTATGGGAAAAGGAACCGATGGAGAGCCTGGCCAAACAAGGCGAGATGAATGCCTTCTTCCACCGCGGTTTCTGGCAGCCGATGGACACCCTGCGCGATAAAGTACACTTGGAAGAGCTGTGGCAATCGGGCAAGGCACCCTGGAAGGCGGCTTGATGAATCCCGCATTTTGGCAAGGGAAACGTGTTTTCCTCACCGGCCACACCGGCTTCAAGGGCGGCTGGCTGAGCCTGTGGCTGCAACAACTTGGCGCCGACGTGACCGGCTACGCGCTGGAAGCGCCCACCACACCCAGCCTGTTTGAAGTAGCTAATGTAGCGCGCGGCATGCAGTCGATCATCGGCGACGTACGCGATGGCGACGCCGTCAAGCGCGCCATGGCTGTCGCGTGCCCGGATGTAGTGATCCATATGGCGGCACAGCCATTGGTGCGCTACTCGTACGTGAACCCGGTGGAAACGTATTCCACCAACGTAATGGGTGTAGTGAATATGCTCGAAGCCGTGCGCGCCACGCCAGGCGTGCGCGCGGTGGTCAATGTCACTAGCGACAAGTGTTACGAAAACCGCGAGTGGCCCTGGGGCTATCGCGAAAACGAAGCCATGGGTGGCTACGATCCCTACAGCAATAGCAAGGGTTGCGCCGAACTCGTCACGGCTGGCTATCGCAGTTCCTTCTTCCATGCGGACAAATACGCCGAGCACGGCATCGCCCTGGGCAGTGGCCGCGCCGGCAACGTCATCGGCGGTGGCGACTGGGCGCTGGATCGTTTGATTCCCGACATGCTGCGCGCGATCGGTGCCGGTGAACCCGTCATGATCCGCAACCCCCACGCCATCCGCCCGTGGCAACACGTGCTCGAGCCGCTGAGCGGTTATCTGACGCTGGCGGAAAAACTGTACACGGAAGGTCCCGTACATGCCGAGGGCTGGAACTTCGGTCCGCACGATACCGACGCCAAGCCCGTCGAATGGATCATCGAGCGCATGACGCAAGAGTGGGGCGCCGGCGCCTCCTGGTCGCTCGATGGCCAGGACCATCCGCATGAGGCGACCTATCTGAAACTCGATTGTTCCAAGGCGCGCGGCCAGCTGGGCTGGCATCCGCGCTGGGATATCGGCCAGACCATCGCCAAAATCGTCGAATGGCATAAAGCGTGCGACCAGGGCGCCGACATGCGTGCAATGACCTTGGCGCAAATCACTACTTATCAAAATACCTAACAAATTGAAGGCTTTACCATGAGCGAACAACTGACCCAACAACAAATCCGTGATCAAATCGCCGCCCTGGTGGCGCAATACGGCGCACTGGCCAGCGAGCCAAAACCATTCGAACCTGGCGTGACGGTGATTCCCCCGGCCGGCAAAGTCGTTGGCGCGCCTGAGATGGGCCTGATGGTCGAAGCGTCGTTGGACGCCTGGCTGACCACGGGTCGCTTCAATGACGAATTTGAAAAACGCCTGGCCAAGCTCATCGGCGTGGAATTCCTGATCACTGTGAACTCCGGCTCGTCGGCCAATCTGGTGGCCTTCTCGGCGCTGACCTCACCAAAACTGGGCGCGCGCGCCATCCAGCCTGGTGACGAAGTCATCGGCGTAGCGGCCGGCTTCCCGACCACCGTCAACCCGATCCTGCAATTCGGTGCCGTCCCCGTGTTCGTCGACGTCGAGCTGGGCACCTACAATATCGATGCCTCGAAAATCGAAGCCGCCATCACGGACAAAACCAAGGCCATCATGCTGGCCCATACCCTGGGCAATCCATTCAACCTGGAAGTCATCGTCGCGCTGTGCAAGAAATACAATCTGTGGCTGGTGGAGGATTGCTGTGACGCCCTGGGCGCCACGTACAACGGCCAGATGTGCGGTACTTTCGGCGATATCGGCACCATGAGTTTCTACCCTGCGCACCATATCACCATGGGCGAAGGCGGCGCAGTCTTCACCAGCAATCCGGAACTGAAAGCGATCGCCGAATCGTTCCGCGACTGGGGTCGCGACTGCTATTGCGCGCCGGGCAAGGACAATACCTGCGGCCAGCGCTTCTGCTGCAAGCTGGGCACGCTACCAGATGGCTACGACCACAAATACACGTACAGCCATCTGGGCTATAACCTGAAGATTACTGACATGCAAGCAGCATGCGGTCTGGCACAACTTGATCGCGTGGATAACTTTGTTGCCGCGCGCAAGAGCAACTTTGCCTACCTGACACAGCGACTGCAAAGCTGCACGGAATTCCTGATCCTGCCGGAAGCCACCCCCAACTCGGATCCGTCCTGGTTCGGCTTCCCTATAACATTACGTCCCGAAGCCAATGTCAACCGTGTCGACCTGCTGACCTATCTGGACCAGCATAAAATCGGCACGCGCCTGCTTTTCGCCGGCAATCTGACGCGCCAGCCTTATATGATTGGCCGCAACTTCCGCGTATCGGGCGAACTCACCAATACCGACCGGGTTATGCATGATACGTTCTGGATCGGCGTTTATCCGGGCCTGACGCGCGAAATGCTTGACTTCGCCATCGACAAGATTGAAGCATTCTTCGGCCTCAATTTTGACTAAAATGGATTGCCAAACCGCCAAGCCGACGAAACAACACCAGCCCGGTGTCGCACATGAGGATCTGCAATTAATCCTGCAGCGCGTGCCAGCCAAGGTCTGGGATGCGCTGCGGGGACGCCGCGTGTTCATCACAGGCGGCACCGGCTTTATCGGCTGCTGGCTGCTCGAGGCATTGATCTGGGCAAACCAGGAGCTCGAACTGGAGCTGCAGCTTATCGTGCTCAGCCGCAGTCCTGAGGCGTTTCGTGCCCGGGTGCCGCACTTGGCCGAGCATGCCATCGTACGCTTGGTCGAGGGCAATACCAATGCCTTGGGCCACATCAGCGAACCGTTTGATATGCTCATCCATGCCGCCACTGATGTAGCGGCGGCCAACGGCAAGCCGCACGCCGTATTCAACGATATCCTCGACGGCACCAGGCAGACCCTGGAGTTGGCCGTGCGTTGCGGTGCCAGTCACTACCTGCTGACCAGTTCCGGCGCAGTGTACGGAGCCCAGCCAGCGACGCTGACGCATCTGCCGGAGCTGCACGAGGGTGCGCAGGACATGTCACAGCCAGGCGCCGCATATGGCGCGGGGAAAATTGCCTCGGAATGGCTGCTGGGCTGGTATGCGCGTGAATATGGCTTACATGCAAGCATCGCGCGTTGTTTTGCGCTGCTCGGCCCGTATTTGCCCTTGGATGGCCATTTTGCCGCCGGCAACTTTATCCATAACGGCTTGCGTGGCGAACCCATCGTCATGCGAGGCGACGGCAGCGCCGTACGCTCTTACCTGTATGCGGCAGACATGGTGGTTTGGTTGCTGACCATTATGCTCAATGGCGAAAGTGGTCAACATTACAATGTAGGATCAGAACACGCACTGAACATAGGCGAGCTGGCCCAGCTAGTCGCCGCGCAGACCGATGCGCCCGCGCCCGTCAGGACGAGCACGGCGAGCGCCTCGCTGGCGGCGCAGCGCTACGTCCCCGCCACAGCGAAGGCACGCAAGCAATTACAACTGGAGCAATATACCGATCTGCCATCGGCACTCAGTAAAACCATCGACTGGGCGCGGCTGCACATCATCCGCTCTACTATTGAGAAAAGACCATGACCAAATTCAATTCACGCGCCCTGCGCCGCTCCGTATTGCAAATGGCATACGCAGGTTCTACCGTTCATATCGCCTGTGCATTTTCGATTATCGATATCCTGGCGGTGCTGTACCGTCACCATCTGCACTATCCGGACAACGATCCCACATCTGCGCAGCGCGATCATCTGGTCTTGAGCAAAGGCCATGGCGTAATGGCCCAGTACGCCTGTATGCATGAAAAAGGCTGGCTCTCCACAGAGGAGCTGGGGAATTATTTCGCCGATGGCACACGCCTAAAAGGATTGTCAGATGCACATGTTCCGGGCTGCGAAGTCAGTTCCGGCTCGTTGGGGCATGGTCTGTCCGTCGGTGTCGGCCTCGCACTGGCAAACAAGTTAAAGGGCAGCTCGCAATACTGCTATGTCATCGTGGGTGATGGCGAAATGAATGAAGGCACCATGTGGGAAGCGATGCTGTTCGCTACCCACCATAAGCTCGACCAGTTGGTCGTGATTGTCGATGAGAACGGTTTCCAGGCCATGGGCAGCACTGACGAAGTAATGGCGCCAGGCAGCTTCCAGCAAAAATTCACCGCCTTCGGCTTCGACACCGTATCAATCGACGGGCATGACGAAACCGCGCTGGAAGACGCACTCAATACCCTCAAGCAACGCAAGAACGGTATGCCCAAAGCGATCATCGCCAAGACCGTCAAGGGCAAAGGCGTGTCCTTCATGGAACATGACAATACCTGGCATTACACCCGCCTGAACAGCACCACCTTTACGCAGGCCATGGCCGAACTGGAGCAACCATAATATGCGATCGACTTTTTCCCATGCCCTCGTCAAGGCTGCCCTGAACGACCCGAAAATCGTACTGTTGACGGGCGACCATGGCTATGCCCTTTTTGACGATTTCTGTAAGGCGGTACCGGGGCAGTTCATCAATGCTGGTATCGCCGAGCAAAACATGGTCGGCATGGCCGCCGGCCTGGCAAAGGCTGGCTTCAAGCCTGTGGTTTACGGCCTGAGCGCATTTGTGCCTGTGCGCGTGCTGGAGCAGATCAAGATCGACGTCTGCTATGAAAACTTGCCAGTGGTATTTATCGGCGACGGTGCGGGCCTGGTCTACAGCAGCCTTGGCAGCAGCCACCAGTCCACCGAGGATATCGCCGTGTTGCGCGCCATTCCGCACATGCGCATTCTCTCGCCAGGCGACACTTTCGAGATGGCATATGCGATGGAGCATGCGCTGGCGTTCCATGCGCCATTGTACTTGCGCATGGGCAAATCGGATCTGGGCGACGTGCACCACGCCCCTATCACGGCGCAGCTGGGCGACCTGGTGCCGGCTCACCAGGGTACGCCGGGACGGCTGGCCTTGCTGGCCACAGGCTCCATGGTGGGCCGCGCCATGCAGTTGTCACAACAACTGGGCAATTGCCCGGTCTGGAGCGCGCCGTCGATCAAGCCGATCAACCACGGCCAGGTTGCGGCGCTGGCGCGCGAGGTGACACATCTGGTCGTGCTGGAAGAGCACGCCGAAGTGGGCGGCCTCGGTGGGCTGGTCGCTGAAATCGTCGCAGGCCAGCCCGGCCAACGGGCACAGGTGATTCGTTGCGGCATCACGGACCGCTTTTCCGAAAAATGCGGCAGCTATAATTATCTGATCACCGAACACGGCCTCGACGTGCCTGCCCTGCTGACTAAAATTCGCCTTGCCACCGGTATGGTTTCCTGAGCGCGGCACGATGAAACAATTATTGATGGTGGCGCAAAAACGCATCGGCATGGATCGTGCGATTTTCGCGACACTGCTTAACCGTGGCTCCTCGGCAATTGCCAACCTGCTCACGATTGCATGTCTCGCATGGTTCTTCACAGCCGAGCAGCAGGGTTATTACTACACATTCGCCAGCCTGTTCAGTCTTCAGGTATTTTTTGAATTGGGGTTCACGTTTGTCCTGACACAATTCTCCGCGCATGAATTCTCAAAGGCGCGCGCGGAAAATAGTTCCCTTGCAGAACGCGAACACGCTTCTGCCAGGCTGCATGCGCTCATCAGTATGAGTCGGCGCTGGTTCATGCTCGTGGCCGTTGCCTTCTGGCTGAGCGTGACAGTGGCAGGTCTGGTCTTTTTCACAAAAAATCAGGCGCCGTCGAGCTCCCTTGCCTGGCAGGGACCTTGGCTGATGGCCGTGGCCGCATTTTCCTGCGGTATCCTGCTATTGCCGCTCAATGCCATCCTCGAGGGCTGCCAGAAGATCAAGGAAGTCGCATACATCCGCACCTGGCAAGACCTGGTGGGCTTCGGCTGCTTTGGACTGGCGCTCGCTGCCGGCGCGGGCCTGTACGCCATCGTCATCCTGCATGCCATGCGCGTGCTGACAGGGCTGTTCCTGCTCAAACGCACGGGCCTGCTGGCGTGGCTGTCCACACAGCGCGACAAAAGCAACACGATGACCGCCTCAATTTCGTGGAAAAAGGAGATTTTTCCTTTCCAGTGGCGCATCAGCCTGAGCTGGCTGTCCGGCTACCTCATCTTCAGCCTGTTCAACCCCGTCCTGTTCGCCTTCCACGGCGCCGCAGTGGCCGGCCAAATGGGCATGACGTTCGCTGTCTTCATGGGCATCACCAATATCGCGATGGCTTGGATCACCACCAAGGTACCGACTTTTTGCCAGCTGATCGCGCTAGACAAGCAGGACGAGCTGAAGGAATTTTTTCTCAGCACGTTAAAGAAATCTTCACTCATCAGCGTGTTGCTGATCGGTGCAGGCCTAGTGCTGGTGCTGGGAGGGCCAAAACTCTTCCCCGTGCTGGCCAATAAATTCCTTCCGGCCCCGGCCAGCATCTGGATCGCTATCTCCTGCATCGCCAATTTCTTCGTATTTGCGTCAGCCGCCTACCTGCGTTCGTTCAAACAGGAGCCATTTCTGTACCTCTCCGTATGCATGGCCTTCGTAACCGCCTTATCGACCTATTTCCTGGGGAAATACTATGGTGCAAATGGCATGACTTTCGGCTACATGGCCGCAACAGTACTCATTTCACTGCCGTATGCCCTCATCATTCTGCGCAGAAAACTACGTAATTGACCATATGCATCAACGCACCTTTTTCGTCAGCCGTGGCGCTCCATATTACATAGCGGCGCCCAGCTATACTGAACACTCGGCAGGTATTGTCGTCCTGCATCTGCTGTGCCATGCACTTAATGTATCGGGACAGGAAGCCTACCTGGTCATCGATGCACTACAACGCAACCGCAAGAGTAAAACCCGTGCTGGCCTCGCCACGCCATTGCTGACCAAGAAAATCCTGCTGTCTCACCAACGGCAAGGCCGTCAGCCGGTGGCCATCTATCCCGAGGTAGAGCAGGGAAACCCATTTCACGCCAGCAAAGTGGTGCGCTACTATCTGAACAAGCCTGGCTTTTTCGACGGTGTGGCCGCATTACGGGACGGTGAATTCAACTTGGCATATTCATCGGCCATGCTTGAAGGCTTTGCCGCGCCGGACCATATCCTGTATTTGCCGCTGATCAATACCGAACTGTTCCATGAGTCCGGCCACCGCACGCCCGGCAAGAGCTGCTTCTATCTGGGGCGCCACCGTACCGCCAAGGCCAGCAGCCCGCTGATTAACAACGACAGCGTGGAAATCACACTGTCCTATCCGGACAACAAGGAAGAACTGGCTGAGTTGTTCCGTAGTTGCGAATATTTCATCAGTTATCAATTTTCCAGCCTCTGCATCGAAGCGACCCTGTGCGGCTGTATCGCTATCGTCATCCCCAATGACAACGCGCCATCGGCGCTGGTCAAGACAGAAACCCAGATGCATGGCATCGCCTGGGGTGCTGAGCCAGCCGAAATTGCACGTGCCAGGGAAACCTTGCCTCTGGCACGTGCCCTCTATCTGGAAAAGCAAGCCCAGTTCTGGGACAATCTTGATATCTTTATCGAGAAAACCCAGCGTTTTGAAGCTTCGGACGCCCGCATCGACCCGAGCCGTTATTTCGGCTGGCGCAAGTTCGGTCGGCGCCTGGTGGCGTTCGTCCAACGCAAATGGAAAGGACAGAAATGAGCCTCCAGAACCGTGCCGCCCAGCACTCGGCCTTGTCCGGTGAAATAGCAAAATGTTATAATGTGACCAGAGTCAATCTGGCCATCGGCGTCCTGCCATCTACCGCACTGCCACGCCGCCCAGCAGCGGTCGTTTCACCATCTACTACTCATGACCACTCTACTTTTGCAGCCTCGATTGAAAGTTCTATCCATTTTTGGTACCCGTCCGGAAGCAATCAAAATGGCGCCACTGGTTTTGGCGCTCGCCGCCGATACGCATTTCGAAGCAAAAGTCTGTGTTACCGGTCAGCATCGTGAAATGCTCGATCAGGTCTTGCAGTTGTTTGATATCGTCCCCGATTTTGACCTGAAGATCATGAAGCCAGGGCAGGACTTGAGTGACGTTACCAGCGCCATCCTGTCTGGCATGAAAACCGTCTTCGCCGAATTCAAGCCTGACCTGGTATTGGTACATGGCGATACCGCCACCACTTTCGCCGCCAGCCTGGCCGCCTACTACCAGCAAATTCCCGTCGCTCACGTGGAGGCTGGCTTGCGCACCGGCGACCTGTACGCGCCCTGGCCGGAAGAGGGCAACCGGCGCCTGACTGGCGCATTGGCAGCCCTGCATTTCGCGCCCACCAACACCTCCCAGGCGAACCTCCTGAGAGAGGGCGTCGATGCGGACAGCATTGTCGTGACCGGTAATACCGTGATCGATGCTCTGCTCGACGTCGTGCGCAAGCTCTCGCAAGATACGCAACTGCGTGCTCAGATGGAGTCCCAGTTTGCCTTCCTGCCCCCCCAAAAAAGAGTCTTGCTGGTCACCGGGCACCGTCGCGAGAGCTTCGGCGACGGTTTCGAGCGCATCTGCAGTGCGCTGGCGGCGACGGCGGCGCGCTTCCCCGACGTGCAGATCGTCTATCCCGTCCATCTGAATCCGAACGTCATGGAGCCGGTGCGACGGCTGTTGGCGGGCATCGGCAATGTGCACCTGATCGAGCCGCTCGATTATCTGCCGTTCGTCTACCTGATGAACCGCGCCCACCTGGTGCTGACCGATTCCGGCGGCGTTCAGGAAGAGGCCCCGTCGCTCGGCAAACCGGTACTGGTCATGCGTGAAACCACGGAACGTCCGGAAGCGGTCGAAGCCGGCACCGTGCGCCTCGTAGGCACATCCGTGGAAACCATCAGTGAACAGTTGGCGCTACTGCTGTCCGATGACGCCGCTTATGAAAGCATGAGCTTTGCCCACAATCCCTATGGCGACGGTGCCGCCTGCGCGCGCATCATCGCCTCCATTCTTCAATTCTACCGTCCGACACCATGAAATTTGATTCCGTTTCCATCATAGGCCTCGGCTACATCGGCCTGCCAACCGCCGCCGTATTTGCTTCGTTCAAGAAAAAAGTCATCGGCGTCGACATCAGCCAGGCCACGGTCGATACCATCAACCGCGGCGAAATTCACATCATCGAACCCGATCTCGATATGGTTGTCCAGGCTGCGGTGAGCCAGGGTTACCTTCGCGCCACCACGCAGCCGGAAGCAGCCGATGCCTTCCTGATCGCCGTACCCACCCCGTTCAAAGGCGATCACGAACCTGACCTTTCCTATATCGAATCGGCCAGCAAAGCGATCGCCCCCGTGCTCAAGCGCGGCGACCTGGTCATTCTTGAGTCGACTTCGCCAGTCGGCGCCACCGAACAGATGTCCGCATGGATGGCTGAGGCGCGCCCGGACCTGACGTTCCCGCAAAGCCATGGCGAAGCATCCGACATCCGCGTGGCGCACTGCCCTGAACGCGTGTTGCCCGGTCATGTCTTGCGCGAACTGGTGCAGAATGACCGCGTAATCGGCGGCATGACACCGGCCTGTTCGCAGGCAGCCGCCACGCTGTACCGTACTTTTGTGGAAGGCGAATGCGTCATTACCGATGCACGCACGGCAGAAATGTGCAAACTGACTGAGAACAGTTTCCGCGACGTGAATATCGCGTTCGCCAACGAGCTGTCGATGATTTGCGACAAGCAAAATGTCAACGTGTGGGAACTGATCCGATTGGCCAACCGTCACCCGCGCGTCAGCATCCTGCAGCCAGGGCCCGGCGTAGGTGGGCATTGCATCGCCGTCGATCCCTGGTTCATCGTCAGCCAATCGCCAGAACAGGCGCGCCTGATCCGTAGCGCGCGCGAAGTCAACGACAGCAAACCGGAATGGGTCATGCAAAAGGCTAAAATCGCCGTTGCCGATTTCCTGCAGCGCTACCCGGACAAGACGGCACGTGACGTGACCATCGCCTGCCTCGGCCTGGCGTTCAAGCCCGATATCGACGATCTGCGGGAAAGCCCGGCGCTGTCAATCACGCGCAGCATCGCTGCCAGCCATCCGGGGACGGTGCTGGCGGTAGAACCGAATATCACCGCCCTGCCTGCCAAGCTGGCCGATGCACTGCAATTGACGGACGTGGACGATGCCTTGCTCCGGGCACAAATCGTGATCCTGCTGGTTGACCACAAGACGTTCAAGACCATCCCTGCAAGCCGCCTGAGCGAACATCTGGTAATCGATACGCGCGGTATCTGGCAAGGTTAAACGTTGCTGCCGGAGTGCAGGCTCCGGCAACAATTTGTTTCAACCTCCTGGCTTGCGCCATACCCGCATTTAACGTATCGTCATCGCCGCGCTGGAATGCTCTGCTGGAGGAATCGTGCCAGCATCGTCGCGGACCTTCTCAAGTGCGCTGGAGCAAGCAAATACCCGTGCTTGCGCACCGGATGCATAAACAGCACGTGCCAGCCGGCATTCAATTTTGCGCGAAGACATTATCAGCGATGGAAGTATACTTTTTTTTATTCATCTTAATTGCAGCATTTTCATTCAGCCGCAATGTAACGTCGCGCGTATCGTTTTTTGCCATTGGTATCCTGCTGTTCCTGTTCGCCGCCATGCGCGGCGAAGGGGTGGACCGAGATTATCATGGTTATCTGGAATATTATGGCTACGTGCTGGATTCGGCGTTTAAAAACGTAGAACCGACTTTCATTCTCATTGCAAGTCTGGCCGACCGCCTGTTCTCCTCCAGCCTGATGATTTTCTTCGTGTATGCGTTTCTGGGAGTGGGCACCAAGCTGTACGCGATTAATCAAATCACGCCGCACCGCAACTTGGCGTTACTGGTTTATTACTCGATGTTTTTCATGCTGCTGGAAATGACGCAGATCAGGGTCGGTGTAGCGGCAGGTTTCCTGTTGTTGTGCATCCGCCCCATCCTGGAGCGCAATCTCAGGCTATTTTTGTTATTCTCATGCCTGGCATTTTTATTCCACTATTCTGCCATCATTATTTTTCCACTATATTTCCTGACTGGCAGCAGCACCAGCCTGAAAAAATATGCCTGGCTGGTGCCAATTGGCCTGACTATGTATTACATAGGGATAGACATTTTCAGCTCTTTAAAGATGCTGCCGATTGATTTGATCCGGCTGAAAATCGAGAATTATACGGAACTTGCGTATTTTGATTCCGAAATCAATTTTCTCAATTTTCCATATGTGATGCGTTGTTGCATTGCCTATGCCTTGTATTGGCATATCAAGACCCTAGAGCGGATAAACCCATATATTTCGCTACTGTTGAAGATTTACTTTCTAGCCCTGTTTATTTTTGCTGCCTTTGCTAGTGTTCCGGCAATCAGCTCGCGTACCAGTGAGCTGCTGCTTATCGTGGAAATCGTCCTGCTGCCGAATCTAGTGTACCTGATCAAGGATCGGAGAATGGCGATAGGAACCATTATTGGCATTTGTTTCGCATATCTGTTCTTTTTATTATTTTCAGCGAATCTGCTGGGGCCGTATTTTTAGACCGATGATGTTCCCTTCAAACAAAGGCGCTACCCGAGCGTAATTTCACAGGCAGTATTAACAATATATTTATGCGCTCAAGCTCAGTTATCGCAATTATCGTCAGTTATAATGGGGGGAAAAAGACCCTGGCAACCGCGCAGGCGCTGATGCCTCAGGTCGATTCCATCCTCATCGTCGACAACGGCTCCGACGCGCAATCAATGCGTACGCTGGACGAACTGGAAAAATACGAACATGTTGCAATTATGCGACTTGGAAGCAATCGCGGCATAGGTTACGCGCTCAACGCTGGCTTGCTCCATGCACAAGAGCAAGGCGCCGCTTGGGTGCTGACCATGGATCAGGATAGTGTCGCGGCGCCAGGCATGGTCGGTGCCATGCTGGCGGCCCACGCGCGCGATACCAGCGCACTGTGCCTGTCACCCAACCTAGTGTTGCATGGTGAAGCCAGGGCGGCCGTTCAAGCGGGTACGGTGAAGTACGCGATTACCTCCGGCAACCTGGTCAACATGGATATCTATCGCAGCGTTGGCACTTACAATGAAAATTACTTCATCGATTGCATCGATATCGAATTTTCATTACGCGTCAGGCATGCTGGCTTTTCCATAACGAAAGTCGGCGACGCTGTTCTTTACCACGAACTTGGCGCGGCCCACCAGGTACCGAAACTATTCAAGCGCTACTACACCTTGCACTCGCCATTGCGACGTTATTATATGTACAGGAATTTTATGTATTTTTCACAACAATATCTGCGATCCGATTTTCGCTTCACCTTGAAATTTGGTATCGCACACGGCATTTTATGCATACTCGTGCTCTTTTACGACCCGCAGCCCCGCGCCTCCCTGCGCATGATGGCCCGCGGCGTTCGCGATTTTTTTAGCGGAAAAGTCGGCGCCTATCCATTGGAGAAGAAATGAAAATTGGCTACGTTTGCACTAATTACAACAATACGCAGTTTACACGCGCCGCCGTCGCGTCGCTGGTAAAAAATATCGATCATGAATATCAAATTGTTATTGTTGACAATAACTCCACGCCGGATAACGTCACCGCCCTGCACCGTCTGAAGGATGAGTTTCCGGACATTACCGTTATTTTCAATCCGGACAATTCCGGCTACTTCGCCGGCCTGAATATCGGCATCAACCATTTACGCAGCCACCATAGCGATATTAACTACATGGTGGTCGGTAACAACGATCTGACCTTCCGGACGGACTTCTTGCAGTCGATCGTCCGCCACAAGGCGCTATTCCAGACCTATCCCGTGGTGTCGCCAGACGTCATCACCGTGGACGGCATACATCAGAACCCGCACGTAATCCATGGAATTAGCAAATTCCGCGAACTCATGTACGATCTGTATTATTCCAACTACTATCTGGGCCGCTGCATCAAATGGGCCGCCTCCTTTACCCAGCGCGTGAGTGATCGTCGCGATGAAGAACAGTGGGAAACCGGCCAGGTCGTCATCCAGGGTCACGGTTCATGCTATATCCTCGGACCGCTGTTTTTCGAGAAGCTGCAGCAATTGTGGGCCCCGACGTTCCTGATGGGCGAAGAATATTTCTTGAGCAAGCAGGTCAACGATGCCGGCATGTCCATTTATTACGAGCCCGGAATCCAGGTGACCCATCACTGGCACGCGACAATTGAACAATTACCCAGCCGGGCGGTGTGGGAAATGGCCCGCAAGTCACATAAAACCTATCGGGAACATGTGAAAATTTTTTAATTCCCTGTCCTGCACGGGCAGCCCCACAATATAGCCACATATCATACCTAGAGAGCAGCACGAATGAGAGAGTACCAAGTTTGCAGCAATTGCGTGATGGATACCACCGATACCCAGATCGTCTTTGACGAACATGGCGTATGTGACCATTGCCACGATTTCAACGATCATGTTCTTCCCAACTGGCATCCGGACGCCGTGGGCGAACGCGAATTCCAAGCGGTGGCCGACAAAATCAAGCTCGAAGGCCAAGGTAAGCCCTTCGATTGCATTCTAGGCATGAGCGGTGGACTCGACAGTTCCTATCTGCTGCACCTGGCGGTAAAAAAATACGGCTTGCGTCCGTTGGTCTTCCACGTCGACGGCGGCTGGAATTCGGACATTGCCGTCAGCAATATCCAGATGCTGGTGGACGGCCTGGGCATGGACCTTTACACCGAGGTCATCAATTGGGAAGAGATGAAGGATCTGCAACTGGCATTCTTCAAGTCCGGCGTGCCCCATCTTGATATCCCGCAAGACCACGCGTTTGTGGCGACCCTTTACCATTTCGCCAACAAGCACAAGATCAAGTACATCTTAAATGGTGGCAATGTCTCGACCGAATGCGTACGCAATCCGCTCGACTGGCTCTATTACGGCACCGACCTGCGTCAGATTCGCGACATCCATGGCCGATTCGGCAAGCGCAAGCTGAAGACCTTCCCCTTCAGCGGCATCCTGTTCCATAAGTTTTACCTGCGCTATATCAAGGGCGTGCGGGTGGTCAAACCACTTGACTACATGCCATACAGCAAAAAGATCGCGATCGACACGCTCGCCTCGACCTATGGCTGGCGGGCCTACCCGCAAAAACACTTCGAGTCCCGTTTTACCCGTTTCTACGAAGGCTACTGGCTGCCGACGCGCTTCGGCATGGATACGCGCCGCGTCCAATTCTCTAGTCTGATTCTGACCAAACAGATGACGCGCGAGGAGGCGTTGGAGGAACTGCGCAAGCCAGCCCACAATCCGGCCACCATTGACGAAGAGTTTGACTATATCGCCACCAAGCTGGACATCTCGAGTGACGAGTTGCGAGATTGCATGAATTTGCCAAAAAAATCTTATCGCGACTACAAGAACCAGCGCGTCCTGTTCAACCTGGGAGCGGCGATCCTGAAAAAACTGGGCGTGGAAAGGGCCATCAAACGATGATAGCGATCGTTAATTACGGCCTTGGCAACATTAGCGCCTTTGCCAACATCTACAAAAGCTTGGGCGTGCCATTCATACTGGCCGACACCGCCAGTCAGTTGCGCGACGCCAGCAAGATTATCCTGCCCGGCGTGGGTTCCTTCGATCATGCCATGCAATTGCTGCAGGCGTCCGGCATGCGCGAGGAATTGAACCGCCTTGTGCTCGAAGAGAAGCGGCCGGTACTGGGCATCTGTGTCGGCATGCAGATGCTGGCCCACTCGAGTGACGAAGGCCGCGAAGCCGGGCTGGGCTGGATAGATGGCGTGGTCCGCAAGATCGATGCGACCCGTCCAGGCCACGAACTGCTGTTGCCGCACATGGGCTGGAACAGTGTGCGCTCACTCAATGGCAATGGTTTGCTCACCGGACTCGACATGGAATCGGAATTCTATTTCCTGCATTCCTATTACTTCGATTGCAAACAGGCCGGTGACGCCTTCGCCGATGTCGAGTATGGCACCCGCTTCGTCTGCGGCGTGAATCACGAAAACATCTACGGCGTCCAGTTTCACCCTGAGAAAAGCCACCGTAACGGCGTGCGGCTACTCAAAAATTTTGCGGAGTTATAAGCCATGCTCAGAGCCAGAATCATTCCCTGCCTGCTGTTAAAGGATGGCGGCTTGGTCAAGTCCGTCAAATTCAAGGACCACAAATACGTCGGCGATCCTATCAATGCGGTCAAGATCTTTAACGAGAAGGAAGTCGATGAGATCGTTGTGCTCGACATCGACGCCAGTGCCGAAGGACGCGAACCGAATTACCGGCTGATCGAGAACCTTGCACGCGAGTGCCGCATGCCCTTGTGTTATGGCGGCGGCATCAAAACGGTACAACAGGCGAACCGTATCTTTGCACTGGGCGTGGAAAAGATCGCCATCAGTTCGGCGGCAGTGTCCGATATCGGACTGGTCAGCGCATTGGCGGCCGAAGTCGGTTCGCAAAGCGTGGTGGTCATCCTGGACGTCAAGAAGCGGTCGTTCGGCCGTGGTTATGAAATCTATATCAACAACGGCAAAACCGGCACAGGCCTGTCGCCTGTCGAATTTTGCAAACAACTGCAGGAACACGGCGTAGGCGAAATCTGCCTCAATGCCATCGATCGCGATGGCATGATGGAAGGCTATGACCTCGATCTGATCAGCGCCGTGCACAAATGCGTCAAAGTACCGATGACAGTGCTTGGCGGCGCCGGTTCGCTGGACCACATCAAGGAAATGATCGCCCGCTTCGGCATCATCGGCGTGGCCGCCGGCAGCTTGTTCGTCTTCAAGGGACCGTACAAGGCTGTTCTCATCAGCTATCCATCACGCCAGGAACGCGGCTTGCTGTGACCGCGTGCAGCGCCGCTACACCGTTCCAGCCCTACCCACTATTTTATGCATTGGTAATTTTGTGAAACAGATCCTTCAAGACATGGCAAACGGCACCACCTCGCTCGTCGAGGCGCCCGCCCCCGCCCCTTCCAGCGGCAGCCTGAACATTTTCACCACGGTGTCGCTGATTTCCGCAGGTACCGAACGCATGTTGGTCGGTTTCGGCAAGGCATCGATGCTGGACAAGGCACGCCAGCAACCAGACAAAGTCAAAATGGTGCTGGAAAAAGTCGCCACGGATGGCCTGATGACAACCATCGATGCGGTGCGCTCGAAACTGGCCCAGCCATTACCACTTGGCTATTGCAACGTGGGCGTGGTGGCAGAAACCGGCTCGCGCGTGAGCGGCTTCAAACCGGGAGACCGCGTCGTGTCGAACGGACCACATGCCGACATCGTCAAGGTTCCCATGAACCTGTGCGCACGCATCCCCGACACTGTAAGCGATGAAGCCGCGGCCTTCGTGGTAGTCGCCAGCATCGGCTTGCAAGGCATGCGCCTTGCACAACCCACGCTGGGCGAAAGCTTTGTCGTCACCGGCGTTGGCCTGATCGGCCTGCTGACCGTGCAACTGCTGCGCGCACACGGCTGCCGCGTGCTGGCAATCGACTTCGACGAGTCGAAGCTGGCCCTGGCACGCCAATTCGGCGCTGCCACCTGCAATCCGGGCCGTGGCGAAGACCCGGTAGCGGCCGGCATGGCATTCAGCCGTGGCCAGGGCGTCGATGGCGTCATCATTACCGCATCGACCAAGTCCAATGACCCGTTGTCGCAGGCGGCGCGCATGTGCCGCAAGCGCGGCCGCATCGTGCTCGTTGGCGTGATCGGTCTGGAAATGAGCCGCGCCGACTTTTATGAAAAGGAATTGAGCTTCCAGGTATCATGTTCCTATGGTCCAGGCCGCTATGACCCCAACTACGAAGAGCGAGGCCAGGATTATCCGCTCGGCTTCGTGCGCTGGACCGAACAGCGCAATTTCGAGGCGGTGCTTGACATGCTGGCCAGCGGCCAACTCGATGTCGCGCCCCTGATCACCCATCGCTTCGCCTTCGAAGATGCACCTAGCGCTTATCAGGCGTTGACGGACGACAAGGCAGGCCTGGGCATTCTGCTTCAATACCCATCGCCAACGGCGGAGCGCGTTAAGCGTCAGGTGACCCTGGCGCCTAACGCCACCTTCCAGGCGGAACGCCCGGTACTGGGTTTCATTGGTGCAGGCAACTACGCTTCGCGCGTGTTGATTCCCGCTTTCAAGGCCGCAGGCGCACAATTTCACAGCATCGTTACCTCTGGCGGCATCAACAGCGTAATTCACGGTCAGAAAAGTGGCTTTGCCGAGGCATCAACCGATGTCAGCGCCATGCTCGCTATCGCCGCGATCAATACTGTAGCGATCGTCACCCGCCATGATACGCACGCGCAACTGGTGTCGCAATCGCTGGCGGCCGGCAAGCACGTCTTCGTTGAGAAACCGCTGGCCATCGAACACGGTGAGCTGCAGCAGGTCCGCGCCGCCTACGATACAGCCCACGGCGGCGGTAGTGGGCCACAGCTAATGATCGGCTTCAACCGCCGCTTCTCGCCGCAAGTGCAAAAGATGAAATCCCTGCTGGCCTCGGTCGCCGAGCCGAAATCGTTCATCATGACGATGAACGCGGGGGCAATCCCGGCCAATCACTGGACCCAGGACAATGCCGTGGGCGGGGGCCGCATCATCGGGGAAGCCTGTCATTTCATCGATCTGATGCGCTTCTTGGCAGGCAGCGAAATCATCTCGGTGCAGGCGCGCCGCATGGGCGACGCTCCAGGCGTGGCAATTACTGAAGACAAGGCATCGATCACGTTGGGCTTCGCCGATGGTTCCTTCGGCACCATCATGTATCTGGCAAACGGCGCCGCCAACTACCCGAAGGAACGGGTGGAAGTGTTTACGTCGGGCCGCGTCCTGCAGCTTGACAATTTCCGCAAACTCAAAGGCTTTGGCTGGCCGGGCTTTTCGCGCATGAACCTGTGGAAGCAGGACAAGGGGCAGCAGCAATGCGCGGCGGCTTTCCTGGCTGCGGTACAAAGCGGCGTGCCGGCGATCGCTCCGGGTGACATTTTCGAAGTGGCACGCGTCACCATCGAGGTTGCCGAATTATTGCGCCAGCAATGAGATTGCACCACATGAGCTTACGTATCCGATCCCAGGAGGGATTCCGTTGAAACCCGGCCTGTTACTCTACTGGCATACGCTGCGCCACCTGAAACCGGTGCAATTTTATGGCCGGCTGCTGTTTCGCATGCGCCGGCCACGCCCTGACCTGCGCGCCGCGCCGCCGCTACGCCCAGTCGCCGGTACCTGGCAACTGGCGGCGCGGCGCGATCCCAGCCTGACCGGCGACGGCACGTTCTGCTTTCTCGGACAGAAGCACGACCTGTCCGCCATCAATGGCTGGAATGACGGCAATCTGGACAAGTTGTGGCTGTACAACCTGCACTATTTTGATACCCTCAACGCCAGCAATAATATGGCGTTGACAGCCCAGCACCAGCGCTTGCTGACGCGCTGGATCGAGGCGAATCCCCCTGGCCATGGCAATGGCTGGGAGCCCTATCCTATGTCCTTACGCATCGTCAACTGGATCAAATGGGCGCTGGCGGGCAATACGCTCGATACACGGCAGCTCAACAGCCTGGCGATACAAGTGCGCTGGCTGGCCGAACGCCTGGAGATCCATTTGCTGGGCAATCACCTGTTTGCCAATGCCAAAGCGCTGCTGTTCGCCGGTCAGTTCTTTATGGGACCGGAGGCCGATGCCTGGCGCGTCACGGCGCTGCGCATCCTGGCGCGCGAAGTGCCCGAACAGATCCTGGCCGATGGCGCGCATTTTGAACTGAGCACGATGTACCACGCGCTGGCCCTGGAAGATATGCTGGATCTGCTGAATCTGGCGCAAGCGTTTGACGCGCTCGATGGCCAAGCCAGCGACTGGCGCAGCCGCATTCCAGCAATGCAATCCTGGCTAGCCATGCTCAGCCATCCTGATGGTGGAATCGGCTTCTTCAACGACGCCGCTTTTGGCATCGCCGTGGAAACGGCCGAACTGGCGCGCTACGCAGACAGCCTCTGCTGCCCTGCGCCGCCGGCACCCACCGACGGCGTCACACACCTCGCGGCCAGCGGCTACCTGCGCCTGCAACAAGGAGCGTCTGTACTGCTGCTCGACGCCGCCGCCGTTGGCCCGGACTACCTTCCCGGTCATGCGCATGCGGACACATTGTCATTCGAATGGTCGCTGTCCGGCCAGCGCCTGCTGGTCAACAGTGGCACTTCGCAGTATGGGCTGGGCGCCGAACGCTTGCGTCAACGAGGTACCGCTGCGCATAATACCGTGCAAATAGACGGCGCCGATTCGTCCGAGGTCTGGAGCGGCTTTCGCGTGGCGCGCCGCGCCTATCCACACGATATCCGTATTGATGCACCGGGTCCTGTCCTGGGTATCAGTTGCACGCACGATGGCTACCTGCGCCTGCCAGGAAAGAATATCCACCGTCGTCACTGGCGCCTGGCCGCAGGCGAGCTCGCCGTCCACGATCGCGTGAGCGGCCCGTTCCGCCTGGCCGAAGCGTTTTTCCACCTGCATCCGGCAATCCGTGTGGCGCCCGGCGCTGACCGGCAACAATGCACGCTGCTGCTGCCCGATGACAGCACCGTGCATGTCACCATCGATCAAGGCACCATCAGCGTTCAGCCTGGCCATTGGCATCCACGCTTTGGTGTCAGTCAGGAAACGCATTGCCTTCGGATCCGCTTTGAAGGTGCGGATCTGACTACCCGCTTCAGCTGGAACTATCCATGAGAATTTTAGTTTTAAGTTTCTATTATCCGCCCGATCTCGGTCCCGGACCATTCAGAGCATCGGCGCTGGTCGAGGCGCTACGCGAAATCTTGCCAGCTGGCACGCATATCGACGTAGTCACGACCATGCCGAACCGCTATAGCGGCTTTAACGCGGCCGCGCCGGCGCTGGAAGAGCTCCCTGGTCTGACGTTGCACCGTATCAACTTGCCCGCACACCAGAGCGGGATGCTGGATCAGTCAAAGGCTTTTCTCACCTACGCCCGCAACGCCGTCAAGCTAGCCCGCCAAAACAAGTACGATCTGGTCCTGGCCACCTCGTCGCGCCTGATGACGGCCGCGCTGGGCGCATGGATCAGCCGTCGCACGGGTGCATGTCTGTACCTCGACATCCGCGACATTTTTGTCGATACCATCAAGGATGTGCTGCCGAAGCGCTTTGCGCGCGTGGCCAAGCCCCTGTTCTCCGTACTGGAAGGCTGGACCATGCGCCGCGCCAGCAAGATCAACCTGGTCTCGGCCGGCTTCGGCGAATATTTTTCGACGCGCTACCCGCGCCAGCCCTACTCCTTCTTCACCAATGGCATCGACGATGAGTTCCTGCCCGAGGCCCTGCCGCTGGCCGCGCCTGCACAAGAAAAGAGGGGCAAAACCCTGTCAGTACTGTACGCCGGCAATATCGGCGAAGGCCAGGGTTTGCACACGATACTGCCGCCGCTGGCGGCACGCATGCGCGGGCGCCTGCATTTCAATGTGATTGGCGACGGCGGACGACGTGCCGCACTGCAGGCAGCGTTGGCACAAGCCGGCGTGGACAACGTGACGCTGATGGCGCCGATGAAGCGCAGTGAACTGATTGCCGCCTACCGCGACGCCGACGTGCTGTTCGTGCATTTGAACGACTATGCCGCCTTCAAAAAGGTACTGCCGTCTAAATTGTTCGAATATGGAGCGATCGGCAAGCCCATCTGGGCAGGCGTGGATGGCTACGCAGCGCAATTTGTGTCCGCCGAAATCCCGAACGCCGCCGTGTTTTATCCCTGCGACGTAGATGCCGCGGTGAACGCGTTTGACAGCCTGCGCCTGCACGACATGCCGCGTCCCGAATTTATCACCAAGTTCGCCAGAAAAAATATTGTACGGGCGATGGCGCGCGACATTGTAACGCTGCTGCCACCCGCTGCGGGTGAGTGCGGCGACGTACGGAATTAATGCATACATGAAAAAAATACTCGTAACGGGCGCCAGCGGCTTTGTCGGCTCTGCGCTTTGCCAGACACTGATCACCCGCGGCTGGCCCGTGACGGGATCGGTGCGCGTGAAAAGCGCGCCTTTCCATTACGCCAGCGGCGCCCTGAGCGCCAGCACCGACTGGTCTGGAGCACTCGACGATTGCGCCTGCGTAATCCATCTGGCCGCGCGCGTGCATGTGATGAAAGAAGCGGCCGCCGATGCACTGGCGGCATACCGTGCCGTGAACGTGGACGCAACCATGCATCTGGCGCGCCAGGCCGCGGCGTGCGGCGTGCGGCGCTTTATCTTCGTCAGCAGCATCAAGGTCAATGGCGAAGCGAGCGGAAAACACCCTTTCAGCGCCAGCGATGCACCAGCGCCATGCGACCCATATGGCCAATCGAAAATGGAAGCCGAGCAGCAACTGCAGGCATTTGCCGCCACCAGCGGCATGGAACTGGTGATCGTTCGCCCTCCCCTCGTTTATGGGCCCGGAGTGCGCGCCAACTTTCAGCGCCTGATGGAGCTGATCAAGTCTGGCTGGCCGCTGCCTTTCGGCGCGGTCGGTAACCAGCGCAGCATGGTGGCGCTGGACAATCTGATCGACCTGCTGTTGCTGTGCTGCACGCATCCAAAAGCGCCAGGCGCGGTCTTGCTGGTGTCCGATGACCATGACGTGAGCACCGCCGAGCTGATAAACATGCTGGCAGCACCCATGGGGCGCCGCGCGCGTCTGCTGGCCGTGCCGGCCTCGTTGATGCGCGTGGCAGCGGCAGCCATCGGAAAATCCGCGCAGGCAGACCGCGTGCTCGGATCGCTCCAGATCGATGTGGCACCGACCAAGCGTTTGCTCGACTGGCATCCACCTGTTGCGATGCAAGCCGCATTGAACCAGACAGTGACCCATTTCCTGAACCATATCAAGAGCTGATAAACATGAAAAGACTGTTCGATTTACTATTGGCGTTATGCGCAATACTGGTGCTGCTGCTTCCGTTTATCATCGTGGCACTGCTGGTCAAGGCCACATCCAGCGGGCCGGCGCTATACTGGTCCGACCGGGTGGGACGCCACAACCGCTTGTTTCGCATGCCCAAGTTCCGTACCATGCGCGTCGACACACCAGCGGTGGCCACCCACCTGTTAACCGACCCGGCCAGATTTCTGACGCCGCCAGGCTCCTTCCTGCGCAAGTCAAGCCTGGATGAATTACCACAGTTGTGGAGCATCCTGTGCGGCGATATGAGTTTCGTCGGCCCCCGTCCTGCGCTATTCAACCAGCAGGATCTGATCGAGTTGCGGACGCGCTACGGCGTCGACAAGCTGTTGCCGGGACTCACTGGATGGGCTCAAATCAACGGTCGCGATGAATTGCCCATCCCCGAGAAGGTGAATCTTGATGTCGAATACATGCAACGCCAATCGTTTATGACCGATCTACACATCATTCTGCGGACCTTTCTGAAAGTCGTCCGTCGGGACGGCATTGTGCATTGATGAATCACCAGGCGAACGGAACAGACCAAGCCACGCATCGCCATTGCGACAAGCGGCACCTTTAAAAAACAGGCACATGAAAAAATTTATTGTATTACCGAGGTTTCAAAAACAGCTGATCGCCATCATGGCCGACATGTTTTTTTTGCCACTGACCTTTGCCTTGGCGCTGCTGCTGCGTTATGACACCGCCAGTCTGGCGCTGTTTTCACAGTATCTGTGGCTGATCCTCGCGGCCCCCCTGATTTCAGTGCCCGTGTTCATCCGACTCGGCCTGTACCGTGCGGTGGTGCGCTTCATTGACCACAAGATTGTGTACGTCGTCATCCTGGGCGTCACCATCTCCGTGGCAGTATTGGTGGCGATGGCAGCATTCGCTTCGCACATGGTGGGCTATTCGCGCGGCGTATTTGGAATTTACTGGATCAGCGCCATTACCTACGTGGTGGCAAGCCGTTTTGTGGCGCGTGGGATGCTGCGCCACACCAATGCCGAGAACGATATCGTCAAAGTGGCGATTTACGGCGCGGGCAAGGCGGGTAGTCAGTTGGCTAGTGCTTTACGTGCCGGCAATGAATACCTTCCCGTCGCATTTATCGACGACAAGCCTGAATTGAAAGGCGCCATGATCGCCGGCATCAAGGTACATTCTGCAGCCTCGCTAAGCCAGCTAATCGAAAAGACCGGCATCAGCGACATCTTGCTCGCCATGCCCTCGCTGAGCAAAAGCCAGCAAAAACGCATCCTGGACCAGCTCGAACGCTTCAAGATCAAGATCAAGGTGACGCCTCCCATTGCCAGCCTGATCACCGGCGAGCTGCGCGTGCAGGATGTACGCGATATCGAAATCGAAGACTTGCTGGGCCGCGACCCGGTCGCTCCCGATGCTTGCCTGATCGCCAGCGGCATCACGGGCAAGGCCGTCATGGTGACGGGCGCCGGCGGCTCGATTGGCTCGGAACTGTGTCGCCAGATCATCAGTTTACGTCCCAGCCGGCTGCTCCTGCTCGACATGTCCGAATTTGCGCTGTATTCGATCAAGCAGGAACTGAAAGGCCTGAAAACCGCGCAAGGATTAAAGGTAGAACTGCTGCCGTTCCTCGGCTCGGTGCTGGAGACTGAAAAGTGCACCGCCATCCTGAAGACCTTTGCCATTGACACCATTTACCATGCCGCCGCCTACAAGCATGTGCCGCTGGTCGAGCACAATCCGATCGCCGGCGTACGCAACAATGTATTTGGTACCTGGAGCATCGCCCGGGCAGCAATCGCGGCCAATGTGAAGTCGTTTGTCCTGATCTCCACCGACAAGGCGGTGCGTCCGACCAATGTCATGGGCGCCACCAAGCGACTGGCGGAGCTGATTTTGCAAGCATTATCCCGCGAGCAAGAAAACACGCGTTTCTGCATGGTTCGTTTTGGCAATGTGCTCGGTTCGTCAGGTTCGGTCGTGCCGCTCTTTCGTCAGCAGATCATTCAGGGCGGACCGATCACCCTGACCCATCCGGAAATCACGCGCTATTTCATGACCATCCCCGAAGCGGCTCAGTTGGTTCTGCAAGCGGGAGCGATGGGTGAAGGCGGCGATGTCTTTGTGCTCGACATGGGCGAACCAGTAAGAATCATGGATCTGGCCGAGCGCATGGTGCACCTGAGCGGGCTGGAAGTCAAAAGCAAGTCGGCGCCCGATGGCATCGATATCCAGCATGTAGGCCTGCGCCCCGGTGAAAAACTCTACGAGGAGTTGCTGATTGGCGATAACGTCGAGGGAACCGAACATCCATTGATCATGCGTGCCCAGGAAGCGGAAATTCCCTGGGCCGAGCTGCATCCCTTGCTGGAACAACTCGACCATTGCTGCGTGCGCTTCGAATACGATCAGGTGCGCGCCTTGCTGTTGCGCGCCGTGCATGAATATGCGCCCCAGTGCGGCATCGAAGACCTGATCTGGCTGGAACATCAGAAACCCGGCACACTTGGCAAGCTGGACCGTTCCTAAAGCATATTCCGGCGCCGCCAGCGGCGGCCGGACTAACAATAGGCATCGCGAAGCTGTCTTATATCTTCGTGTCGCCTGGCAAGCCGAGTCAATCCACCTGTGACGTTCCATCAACTGCATCAGTCTGCATAAGGTTGCTCGTGCATTTTCGTACTCTCTCAACTTCGAAAAAGCAGCCGTCTCGTTTATACTGTGATTGAAATGACCGTATTAAATATTTCTATTTTCCAACAAAAAATATTTCCTCTTTCTTGATTACCAATCAATTCCGCATCAAACCCGCAAAGAAAATTATGATAAAAGTAAATGAATTCAAAATTAACAACGAGGATGAAAATTCGGGCATTTCATTTACGCAACTGATGATGGTGTTCTGGCGTGAACGCCGGATGATTTCTGCCATTACTCTTGCGGCGACGGCTATCGGTATCGGTTTCACCTTGGCATTTCCCACTTATACCAGCGTCGGCTATCTGCAAATCGGCTCAAGCCTTCCGATCCAGTTGGAGCCAAAAAAAGACTTGGAGGTATCGCAGGGCATCACGATGTCGGATTACAAACGCTATTCTGCGGCATTCAATACCAGCGAACGGTTCAACGATTTTATCGAGGCATATAAACTCGACAGCAAAAGTGGAATTGACGAGTTACGCGGAGCATTTTCTTCGCGCAAAGGAATTAGCTCGAATATAGAACCAATCTATCCGTTTACCAAACTGGATGCAAAAGATCTGGTCATGGAGCAGCCGAAGAATGGCAGCAACAATATTATTGGCGTTCTGATTCGTTACGAGAATAAGGATCCGGTAATTGCCAAAAATATGGTGGATATACTTGGTCGCTATACCCTCGACAGCATTATGTATATCTTTTATGCAGATTTTTTACGCTACAGGTTGAATGAAGTCGAGGCAAAGATCATTCGCCTTGAAAATCACATTATTGAAAATAACATGGATCTGCAAGAGTATGAGCGCAGAAGCGCCGACTTGAAAAAGATCATTGCACGCCACCCGGAAGCCAACAACACCGGCATTCAGGCAATCGTTTCGGTGACCGAAGAGAACTCCCGTTTCCTGGCGCCAAGGACACAACTGATGACCACTGAAGTCCAGATGTCCGAAGCCAATGAGAAAAACATCCGCGCCAGGCACAATGAAATGCAATACCGGATCTTGCGCGAGTATTATCTCCTAGCCAAAAAGACTCTGGACAGCACCCGGTCCGGTGAAACGATGTTACACGCCATGACAACGATTAGCGATACCGTGTTCAAGAACAAGAATTTGAAAGATGAAAATGTTCAGAAAGTTTACAATAAAATCTCGATGGAGAATAAGGACGCGATCAGTGTCTTCCATGAACAAAGCCGCTTTATCGCTGGCCCGAGCCTGCCGGAGAATCGCTCCACCAGCCTGTCCAAAGTGGCCATCATCAGCTTTATGGCCGGCCTGATTCTTTCTTTAATCCTGGCTTTTGGTCGTGACCTACTGGCGGCTAACAGCATGAAGCAGCAAGATTAAGCAATTTAAACAAAAGTGGCAGTGCATCGGGAATGCAGCTGTTCAGTATCATGTCTTGCAGTATTGCCTGGCTCACGCGGCAGGCAAGTATGCTTTCCTCAAAAAACAGCCAGCCTTTCGGGCTGGCTGCTGTTGAAACGGCCGCAGGTGGATCCGCGCTGGCGAAGAGCCTCCCCTTGCCTGGCCTTTCCGAGGCACAGTACCCGTGTTCTTCACGCTTTGCGCATCCACGATGTCAAAGTTCGACACCCTGGCGCGCCCACTGCGCTCGTGTTCGCAGCCCACCTGATATCTCTGTGCTCCCGGCTAACTCGGCAAGGTACGGCTTCCTGCTCATGCCATTAGCTGGCACGTCAACCGGTCGCCTGGTATTTGCCATGGAAGATGTTAATCAGACTCTGAAACACCGGGTCTAGAACCTCGCCCGGCATGATGGCCGCTATGCCTGACGACGTCGAGCCAATCGCTGGCTACTTTGGCAAACCACCCAACAATACCGCAATCTTTTGCTTTGGTTTCGCTGACGGCAAATTGGCGTTGACCACTGGCGCAGGAGCTTTCGTCGGCTCATACGGCTTGAGGAACCAGGGATCGGCCTTTTCGCGGCGGGCGCCGGGACCAAAGGCGGGACGCGCACCGCGCTCGGCGGAGCGGCTGTCGCGGCTCTCGCCGGCATGGCGGCCCTCCGGCGCGCGCGCGGGACGCGCCTCGCCACCTTCGCTACGGCGCGGCGGACGGCGCTCGCTGTCGCTGCTGCGGGCAGGAGCCGGGTTGAAGCCCGTCAATTCGCCGCGCTTGATGCTTTGCTTGATGAGTTTCTCGATATCGGCCAGCAAGCGCTCGTCTTTATCCGAGTAGATCGAAATGGCGTCGCCCGAGGCGCCGGCTCGGCCCGTGCGGCCGATGCGGTGCACATAATCTTCCGCGTTGTACGGCAAGTCGAAGTTGATGACGCAAGGCAGGTCGGAAATATCCAGACCGCGCGCCGCCACGTCGGTGGCAACCAGCACGTCGATCTCGCCCTTCTTGAACGCTTCCAGCGCCGCCATGCGTTCCTGCTGGCTCTTGTCGCCATGAATCGCCGTGGCGCTCATGCCTTCCTGTTCCAGCACGCGGGCCAGGCGCGAAGCGCCGATCTTGGTGTTCGAAAATACGATCACCTGCTTCAGGTCGCGCTGGCGCAACAGATGGGCTACCAGGGCATGCTTCTGGTCTTCCGTCACCTTGTAGACCACTTGTGTGACCTTATCGGCCGTCTGATTGCTGCGCGCCACTTCGATTGTCAGCGGATCGTTGAGGAAGGTGGCGGCCAGCTTCTTGATTTCTGGCGAGAACGTCGCCGAGAACATCAGGTTCTGGCGTTGCTTCGGCAGCAAGTTGATGATGCGTTGCAAGTCCGGCAGGAACCCCATGTCCAGCATGCGGTCGGCTTCATCCATGACCAGCATCTGCACCTGGCTCAGGCTGATGTTCTTTTGCTCGATATGGTCGAGCAAGCGGCCCGGCGTGGCGATGACGATTTCCACGCCGCCGCGCAAGATGACGGTTTGCGGTTTCATGTCCATGCCGCCGAAGACGACGGTCGAACGCAGCGGCGTGTGCTTGGCGTAAGCCTTGACGTTTTCGGCCACCTGCACCGCCAGTTCACGCGTCGGCGTGAGGATCAGCGCGCGTACCGGATGGCGTGCCGGCGACATGCTGCTGCTGGCATGCGCCATCAGCAACTGGATGATCGGCAAGGAAAAACCGGCCGTCTTGCCGGTGCCCGTTTGCGCGGCACCCATCACGTCGCGGCCTTGCAGCACCACAGGAATCGCCTGTTCCTGGATCGGTGTCGGATGGGTGTAGCCCTGGTCGGTCAGTGCGCGCTGGATTTCAGGCGCGAGGCCAAAGTCGGCAAAAGTCAGGCTGGGAGCAGCGGATGCGGCAGGTGCTGGTGCAGACGCGGCGGCGGCGGGTGCCGCTTCAGGGGCAATCGCCGGGCTGGGCGTAGGAGTCAATTCGGTTTCAGACATAAATTTTCTGGTGTGCCTCCGCACTGCGGAAGCCATGCTTTCTCAATAAACAACATTTCGGGGCACAGGCAGCTCCGTCTTGCAAGCCATGGATTATTGTTCTTGCGGCACCTCCGTGCTCCGGGACATGCTGGAAGGCGTATGCGGGAGCGTCGAAGAGATGTGCTGCGATGGCGGCGGAGATCGCGCCGGCGGAACATCGCGCGCAGAAGATACAATATCAGTGCTGTAAACGATACCCTAATTCACTGCAACTGTACACGGAAACCGTGATTTTTGAGCAAAAAGCGTTCCAGCAATGGCACGCAGGAATGCCGTATGATGCCGTTCCAATGCCTGCTCCGATCCCTGCTGCTCCATCCCCTGCCCTCACCATGTCCACCCCGCCCTTACTCCACGATCCGCAACCGCAAGCGCCCGCCAAACCGGGCAATGACGAGTGCTGCCACAGCGGTTGCACCTTTTGCGTTCTGGAAATGTACCAGGAAGACCTGGCCGCCTACGAAGAGGCCCTGAGAGCCTGGCAGCAGCGCCAGCAAGCCGCTGCCGCGCCCGCCACCCAGGGCATCAAAAAGCCGCGCAAGCGCGCTTGACTTAATTTACATTAAAAGCTTTCCCACTCATCGACTGGCGCCGCGCGACGCGCCGTGCTGGCCAGTTGACGCGACGCCATTGCTGGCGCTACGGCTGCCGGCGCCTTGACGGTGGCGGGCGCGCGCGGCCGGCTTGCGGCGGCACTGGCCACGTCAAGCTTGAAGACGCTGACGACGGCGCTCAGGCTGGCGGCCTGCTCCTGCATCGACTCAGCCGCAGCGGCCGCCTCTTCCACCAGGGCCGCATTTTGCTGCGTCACCTGGTCCATCTGGGCAATGGCCTGGTTAACTTGCTCGATACCGGCGCTCTGCTCGCTGCTGGCGGCCGTAATCTCGCTCATAATGTCCGTCACGCGGGTGATGCTGGCAACGATGTCATCCATCGTGCGGCCCGCCTGGTCGACCAGTTTCGATCCCGCCTCGACTTTCTCGACCGAATCGCCGATCAGGACCTTGATATCCTTGGCCGCCGCGGCCGAGCGTTGCGCCAGGTTGCGCACTTCCGTGGCCACGACGGCAAAGCCGCGCCCCTGTTCGCCCGCACGCGCCGCCTCGACGGCGGCATTCAAGGCCAGGATATTGGTCTGAAAAGCAATGCCGTCGATGACGGCGATGATGTCGACGATCTTGCGCGACGATTCGTTGATCGACGCCATCGTGCCCACCACTTCGCCGACGACCTTGCCACCTTCGATGGCGATGCTCGACGAGGTCTGCGCCATGGTGTTGGCCTGGCGCGCATTGTCCGCATTCTGCTTCACGGTCGAAGTCAGCTCTTCCATCGACGAGGCCGTTTCTTCCAGCGAACTGGCCTGCTCTTCCGTGCGCGACGACAAATCCTGGTTGCCGGCCGCGATCTGGCTCGACGCCGTGGCGATGGTATCGGTGCCGCTGCGTACCTGGCCCACCAGCTTTTGCAGGCTGGCATTCATGTCTTTCAGGGCCTGCATCAACTGCCCCGTTTCGTCTTGGGATTGCACAACGATCTGTGCCGTCAGATCGCCAGCGGCCACCTGGCGCGCCACGCCGACGGCCTTGATCAGCGGACGCGCCACGCTGCGCGCCACCCACAATGCCAGCAGCATACCGATGACGACGATACCTACCACCAAGCCGATCAGGCTGGCGCGCGAGGCCGCATAGGTTGCATCGGCGCTGGCGCTCGAGCGCACGCCGCCGTCCGTGTTAATCGACACCAGTTTATCCAAGGCCGCCATCATGTCCGTCATGACCTTGGCCGACGGCCCCACGGCCAGCGCGCGTGCCTCTTCCTTTTTCATCTCGCGCGACAGGCTCAGCATGGTTGCATGCAGGCGCATGAATTCATCGTTGAGCGCCAGGAAGCGCTCGAACACTTCCTTCTCGCCCGCTGCGGAAATCAGGCTGCGGTACTTGTCGGCATCGGCCTTCAGCTTGGCCTGGGTTTCCGTCATGCGCGTTTCGTTCTGCGCCATGTCGGCATCCTGCGCGGCCAGCATGTGCGCCAGCTCCCAGCGGCGGAAATCGCCGACATCGCTGCGCATATTCATGGCCGTCAGCACGCTGGGCATCCAGTTGTCGGACAGGTCGGTCGATGCGGTATTGATGCGCGCCATGGACAAGATCGCCGACACGCCCAAGGCCGCCGTCAATAACAGCACGGCGCCAAACGACAAGATCAGCTTGGTGGCAATTTTCAGATCAAAAAACCATTTCATGCGGTGCTTTCCTTCATTAAACGGATAAACGGGACAAGACAGACACGCGCCGGCGGATAAAGGCGCGGGCAATGAGGCGACCAATGAAGGCATCGCACGGTGAAGCGGACGTGAGCAGCGATGGGAGAGCAAGCGGCTCATACCGACACGCAAGCAAAATTTCCGCAGTGCAACATTTTATCACCGTCGTACTGCAGAGTGGTTTGACCGCAACACGTAGCCAAAGTTCACGCATAGAGGCAAGGCGGCGTTTTTTTACCCAAGCACGCATGCTTCCATACGGAAAAATGCAGCAGCAGGCGTAGGAGTCGGATGACACGGGGCAATGTTCCCAGCCTACATAAGCACGTCGGCTCATCCGATGCCCGCCAGCACCCTCTGGTTCTATAGTGGATACAAGATTCAGCACAACGCTAGCAAGCCAGAAAAGCAGCGCCATCCAACAAAATCAGAAGACGAGGCCCTACCATGTACAAAGCTTATAGCAACCTGACACCAGCAACGAATGCCCACGCAGCCGCTCAGCACAACTGGCAAGCCGCGCCCGCCACGCCCATGATCAGCATCACGGGTGCCCAACAGAACGAATTACTGCGCGCCTTGTCGCGCGCCGATCTGGAGCGCCTGTTTTGCCAACTGGAATTGGTCGCTTTGCCTGCCGGCAAGCACCTGTTCGATTGCGGCGGCAAGATTGAATACACGTATTTCCCTACCAATGCCATCGTTTCCCTGCTGTATGTGATGGAAGACGGCGCCACCACCGAGATCGCCGTCGTCGGTCGCGAAGGCGTGGCCGGCGTGGTGCTGTACGAAGCCGAGCGCGCCACCTGCACCGCCATCGTGCAAACGGCGGGCTACGGCTACCGCCTGAAAACGGCCTTCCTGCGCGAAGTATTCAATGAAGGCGGCGCCCTGGCGCAATTGCTGATGCGCTACACCAGCGCCATGTTTGCGCAAATGGCGCAGAACGTGGTGGGCGGCCGCCATTGCAGCATCGAACAAAAACTGTGCCGCTGGCTGCTGGACCGCCTCGACCGTTCCCTGTCGAACGAGCTCAAGGTAACGCAAGACACCATGGCCAACATGCTGGGCGTGCGCCGCGAAAGCATTACCGTCACGGCCCGCAAACTGCAGGACGAAGGCTTGATCCAGTACCGCCGCGGCACGGTCGAAGTACTCGACCGCGAAGGCCTGGAAGCGGCCGCCGGCAATTGCTACAAGGCCGCCCGCGCCGGTTTCGAACAATTCCGCAGCGGCATCAGCGCACACAATTAAGCACCATGCTGGCAAACGGGCAGGCAAGCGGGTATCGTAGGCATTCCCGCTGACTTCCCCGGAGACTGGCCATGAAACTGATCGGCATGCTCGACTCGCCCTATGTGCGCAGGGTCGCCATCTGTTTGCAACTGCAGGGCATTAACTACGAGCACTTGCCGCTGTCCGTGTTCCGCAACATGGATGCCGTGCGCGAAATCAATCCCGTCATCAAGGTGCCGACCCTGGTCCTGGACGACGGGCAGGTGCTGATGGATTCCACCCTGATCCTGCACTATCTGTCGCTGCTGCGTCCCGCTACTTCCGTCCCCGACCTCACAGACAGCGTGCGCGCACTGCGCCTGACAGGCTTGGCGCTGGCCGCCTATGAAAAGGCCGTGCAAATCGTCTACGAACGCAAGCTGCGCCCGCTCGACAAGCAGCACGCGCCATGGCTGGAACGGGTCAGCATGCAACTGCACGCCGCGTGGAACCTGCTGGAACAGGAATGCGCGCGCCTGCCTCTGCCTGGCGAGACGGGCACCATCGACCAGGCGGGCGTGACCATTGCCGTCGGCTGGAGCTTCGCCCAGCTGGAAACGCCCGATATCGTTAAACCGGCCGACTACCCGGCCATCCACGCCTACACGCGCTCGGTGGAAACCCTGCCTGCCTTCCTGGCCACGCCGCCAGTCTGAACCACCGGGCTCATTGCCTGCGGCAGGTGCGGCCCCAGCAGGCACGCACCCGGTACAATATCGGCATTCCCCTATTTGGCGCGTCCAACAGCGCGGCGCGCTGGCACCATGAAAGAATGAATGGAAGACATCAATTGCGAAGGCTTGCCGCACATCCGCGTACTGGCAGGCGAAAACTCCAGAGGTCCCGTATATGAAACCCTGCCGGCACGCCAGATCGACGAGCACGTCTACGAACTGCTGGCCTCGCCCGGCCTGACCCTGAACCTGGCGCGCGGCGACATCGTCAGCATCGCCGACCCGCTCGCCCCCGCCGAAGTATTAAAACGCGGCGGCAACTTCTGCATCCAGATCTATGCCGACGACGTGTCGCAAGAGGCAGTGGACCAGCTCGAACGCGACGTGCAAAGCCAACTCGGCGGCACCATGGACGGCCAGCACAAGGGCAACCTCACCTTCAGCGTGCCGGGACACCACGGCATCTACAACGTCAACGGTCCCTTCGACGCCTTCCGCGAAGCGACGGGCGTGGAATGGTACTTCGCCAACATCTACGTCAACCTCGATGACGACGATGACGAAACCTTGCTCAACTGGTGGGTGAATATGTAAGGTTGCCCGTGCGCCAGGCGGGGCCATGACACGCGTCAATGCGTCGTATTGCCCTGGCGCACATCAAGATACCTGCCCGCATCTTGCGTACGCTCTCTCTACCGTCAACCACAGAGAGAAACGCTATGCCCTACATTGCGCGTGCCGACGATGCAAAGCAAAAAGAGATCGTAGGAAATGGCGAGTGCGTCACCCTGGCCAAGCACCTCACTGGCGCCCGTGCCTCGTCGCTTTGATCGCCCCGAAATCTATTCGGTGGTCGAATGAAGCCGCTCGCACTGTGGGCATTGGCTATCGCGGCCACGACGATGCAGCCAGTCGCAGCAACTCCTCTTTCTTGCCCGCAAGCAGCTCCATTGAGCTGGAACCTGCCCGCCGCCAGGCTCGATAGCGTGCGCGTACTGTCCTATCCGGCGAATCAGCCGCTGGTGGATGGCGGAGCCTTGCCTATCCTGGCCCCGATCAGGGAGTGGACACGTGCCGGCACCTTGTATCAACGCTGAAATATCAATTTTGATGCCCCCTACTATCTGTTTCAAGTGGACTGCCTGCATGCCGGTACCGAACGCTACCTGCGCTTGGATTTGCCCGGAATCAAACAGTGCACCGCAGCCATTCAACAGCGAACGAAAATAATAAGTTTTCAGTGCAAATAGTGCGCTGGGCCGAATTTCTCATGCATGCTCATGGGGAAAAACGAAGTGCGTGTGACCAGTCTGGCAGCGGTTGTAGCGGATCGCCCGCGCAGGGCACGGCCAACCGAACTCATCGCTACGTGCTACGATGCAAGACAAGTTCCTTTCAATGACACGCCATGAAATACAAGCTATTCCTGTTTGACCTCGACGATACCCTGCTCGACTTCCGGGCATCCGAAAAACGCTCGTTCCTGCACACCATGCACGAACTGGGCTTGCGCGACGGTATCGACGAGTTATTTTCCCAATACCAGGCGATCAACGTCGACCTGTGGAGACGTTTCGAAACGGGGGACGTGACCAAGGATTTCCTGAAGGTGGAACGCTTCCGCAAGACGTTTGCGCTGAACGGCATCGCCATCGACCCGGAACTGGCCAGCCGTCTGTATCTGGACTCCCTGCCGGACACGGTCGTGCTCATCGACGGCGCCAAGGAAGTGTGCGAAACGCTGTCGCGTATTGGTGAAGTGGGCATCATCACCAACGGCGTCGAGTCCATCCAGAACCGCCGCATCACCGCCTCCGGCCTGAGCGACTACATATCCTTCGTCGCCACCTCAGAAGCCTGCGGCCATGCCAAGCCGGACGTGCGCTTCTTCGAATACGCCGCTAACATGGCGCGCGCATTCAGCAAGGATACGACCATCATCGTCGGCGACCGCCTGGACGCCGACATCCTCGGCGCCAACCGCTACGGCATCGATAGCTGCTGGTTCAACCCGGACAGCATGGCCAATACCTCGGCCGCCATCCCCAACTGTGAAGTGGCCAGCCTGCATGACATCGTGCCGGTGCTGGGCATGATGCCGGTCAACTTGAAACAGGCTTGATCGCCAACAAGCGCACCACCGGAAATACGCTGGCAGCGGCACGAAAACGCGCCGCGACTCGCGTACCATCAGGACTCATCCACCCTGGTGCCAGCCCATGCCTCCCTTCATCCTCCTGATCGCCATCGCGGCATTGATCCTGTTCTTTGCCATGCTGGCCACGCGCCAGGCGGCCAAGTCGCGCAAGCCGCTGAGGCTGCAAAGAAAACCCGTCATGACGGCGCGCGAACAACAGATGTACAAGCTGCTGCAGACGGCATTGCCGGAATGCACGGTACTGGCGCAAGTGGCGTTTTCCGCGCTGGTGACGGCAAAAGGATGGGCAAACAGAAACCGTTTCGACCGCAAGGTGGCCGATTTTGTGCTGTGCAGCCAGCAACTGAACGTCATCGCCGTGATCGAGCTCGATGACCGCAGCCATGCAGGCCGAGAACGCCAGGACAAGGAGCGCGATGCCATGCTCAGGCTGGCCGGCTATGTGACCTTGCGCTATGCAAACTTTCCCACGCAACAGGCGCTGCGAGCAGATGTCGAGCAGCTGCTGCTGAAAAAAGCCGGCGTCGTATCGGTCTGATGACACCATCCAGACATCAATCGCGCGTCAGCACTTCCAGCAATTCAATCTCGAAGATCAAATTGGAATGCGGCGGAATCAACCCCACCTGCCGCTCGCCATACGCCAGCGCCGCAGGTACCCTCAGCTTGCGCGTGCCGCCGACCTGCATGCCGCTCAATCCCAAAATCCAGCCCTGGATGACCTTGTTATTGCTCAACACACAGCGAAAAGGCTCGCCCCGCTTGTGCGACGAGTCAAACTCCGTGCCATCTTCCAGCGAACCCCTGTAGTGGGCCGTGATCAGCGCGCCGCGCGCAGCCGTCTTGCCATCGCCGATCACGATATTGTCAATCTTCACTTCAGCCGTCATCTCGTTTCATCCTTCATCAATCGCTATGCCGCGATTGTACGACAGCACGAAAAAAGCCCCGGCAGTCACCCGCCGGGGCTCGTTCTATTGTTGCTAAATTCTGGTGGGCCTCCCGTGAGTCGAACACGGCACCAACGGATTATGAGTCCGCTGCTCTAACCAAGCATGAGCTAGAGGCCCGGTGACTGCGGCGTGGCGACGCTGTTGATGCCCGCCTCGCGCGGCCGTTTTGGAAACGGACACGCGAGGATAGGGGTATCAGGGGCGTACGTCAAGCCCTATTGGCTTCTAGTTGCCTTCCAAGAAGCTTTTCAGCTTGTCGGAGCGCGATGGGTGGCGCAGCTTGCGCAATGCCTTGGCTTCGATCTGGCGGATGCGCTCGCGCGTCACGTCAAATTGCTTGCCTACTTCTTCCAAGGTGTGGTCGGTGGACATTTCGATGCCGAAACGCATGCGCAGCACTTTGGCTTCGCGTGGCGTCAGGGAATCGAGCACGTCCTTGACCACGCCGCGCATGGAGGCGTGCAGGGCTGCATCGGCCGGCGCCAGGGTGTTGTTGTCCTCGATGAAGTCGCCCAAGTGGGAATCGTCGTCGTCGCCGATCGGCGTTTCCATCGAGATCGGCTCCTTGGCGATTTTCATGATCTTGCGGATCTTGTCCTCGGGCATTTCCATTTTGATCGCCAGAGTGGCCGGATCGGGTTCCGCGCCCGTTTCCTGCAGGATCTGGCGGGAGATACGGTTCATCTTGTTGATCGTCTCGATCATGTGCACGGGAATACGGATCGTGCGCGCCTGGTCGGCAATCGAGCGCGTGATGGCCTGGCGAATCCACCAGGTCGCATACGTGGAGAACTTGTAGCCGCGGCGGTACTCGAACTTGTCGACGGCCTTCATCAGGCCGATATTGCCTTCCTGGATCAGGTCGAGGAATTGCAGGCCGCGGTTTGTGTATTTCTTGGCGATCGAAATGACCAGGCGCAAGTTGGCCTCCGTCATTTCGCGCTTGGCCTTGCGCGCCTTCATTTCACCGGCCGCCATCTGGCGGTTGATGTTGCGCAAGTCCGGCAGCGGCAAGACGACCCTCGCCTGCAGGTCGATCAGGCGTTGCTGCAGTTCCTTGACTGTCGGAATGTTGCGGCCCAGGATGGCGCTGTACGCGTGTCCTGCGTTGACTTCGCCATCGACCCAGTCGAGGTTGGTTTCATTGCCGGGGAAAACCTTGATGAAGTGGGCGCGCGGCATGCCGCAGCGGTTCACGGCCACGTCGAGAATCTGCTTCTCGATATGGCGCACTTCGTCGACCTGGCCACGCAGGGTGTCGCACAGCTTTTCCACGACCTTGGCCGTGAAGCGGATGCCCAGCAACTCTTGCGAAATGGCTTCCTGCGCCTTGGCGTACGGTTTCGAGTTGTAGCCTTCTTTTTCGAAGGCGCGGCGCATCTTGTCGAATTGCTGCGAAATGATGGCGAATTTTTCCAGCGCCGTGCGTTTCAGGGTTTCCAGCTGTTCCGCCGAGAAACCGGCGGCGCCCGAAGCGCTCGCTTCTTCTTCCTCTTCTTCTTCCTCTTCTTCCGCTTCGCCTTCTTCCTCGTCTTCTTCGACGGGCGCGGCCACGACAGGAGCGGCGGCGACCGGTTCGTTTTCATCGACGAGGCCGTCGACGATTTCGTCGATCTTGATCTCTTCGTTGGCGATGCGGTCGGCGGCGGCGATGATCTCGGCGATCGTCACGGGGCAGGCGGAAATGGCCTGGATCATGTCTTTCAAGCCATCTTCGATGCGCTTGGCAATCTCGATCTCGCCTTCGCGCGTCAGCAGCTCGACCGAACCCATCTCACGCATATACATGCGCACGGGGTCGGTGGTGCGGCCGAAGTCGGAGTCGACGGTCGACAATGCCGCCTCGGCTGCCGCTTCCGCCTCGTCGTCGCTGGTGACGACGGCAACGTTATCGGACAACAACAACGTTTCCGCATCGGGCGCGTGCTCGTAGACGGCGATGCCCATGTCATTGAAGGTACCGATGATGCCTTCGATGGCTTCCGGATCGACGATGTTTTCAGGCAAGTGATCGTTGATTTCCGCGTAGGTCAGGAAACCGCGTTCCTTGCCGAACTTGATCAGAGTCTTGAGTTTCTGGCGCCGGCGCTCGAGTTCTTCCTCGCTCGCTTCCGTGTCGGACGAGAACGCGTCCTTCAGCAGTGCGCGCTCTTTCGCCTTGCGGTCCTTGGCCTTGGCCTTGTCGACGGCCTTCAGTTCGGCCCGCTCGACGGCGTTCAGGGCGGCGACTTCATCATTTTCTGGCTGGAATTCTTTAGGCTTGCGGCCGCGGCGGCCTGGCACTTTTACCGACGGCAAGACATAACCGGACGTATCGATCGCGGCCAGGGTGGCGGCGTCCGTGGTCTGGCTGACCACGGGCGCGCTGGTGACGCGCGCTTCTGGCCGGTCGAGCGCCTTTTCGGCTTTCGTGGTAACTTTAGTGGGCTTTGCAGCCGCTTTGGATTCGGGTTTCTTGATTGGCACAGGCGCTTTCGATTACACAACGACTTGCTTTACGGTGGATTAGGATAAAGTTTGCTGCCAGTTCCCTGTCTACCTGCGGGAACCACCATCTTCGAACCTGCCGACTACGCAAATTCGACACTGTTACGTTACTTACACCTCATCGGCCACGATCCGCGGGAAGCGCAGCAATTCCTGTCCACCGGCTGTTGCCAGCCGCCTCGGCAAAAATTCCTGCATCGACCGCGTTGGGAGCGAGAGCCTGGCGCGGCTTGCCAGCGTCTGCGAGCCTTGCCCGCAACGCCGAAAGCGCCTGTTGGCCCTGGCCGCCGACACGATCCACCGCGCCGATCAAGAGCCTAACTTACTGAAAACAAATACTATTTACGAAACAGAACTAGCTTGCCAAAGCACACAATACTTAGCATTTAATTATAGCACGCGAAAAATGTTTTTCCAGTGCGCGCCATACCCTCAGAGCAAGGTTAGCGATTCACCAACTCGGCATCGCGCTCGCGTTCCAGCGCCCCCTGCTCCTGCATGATTTCGCGGTAGCGTACACCAATTTTCTCCGATGGCAAACCCGAGGCAAACAATTGCTGCAATTCCGCCTTCAAGGCATTCAATTTGATCTCGCGGATGGTGCTCACCAGCCACGACAATTCGCTGTCGTAATCGGATTCCGTGCCGGCCGCGATCTCGCCGATGATCTCGTCGTATTCGTTGCCCAGCTCCTTCAACTGCTGCGCCAGCGCGGCAAAACTGCCGTGCTCGCCCAAGGCCTGGCCCACGGCCACCAGCTGCCCCAGGCTGTGCGCGGCGTCCGGCCCCAGATGCTGGAAGGCGGCCAGGGCGGCCTCGTCGATACGCATCGTCAGCGGCGGATGCGCCACCAGCATGCGCATGATTTTCAATTCCAGGCCGACAGGCACGGGACGTCCCGATTTCGGCGGCGCCCGGTGCGCCACGGCAACGGGCTTGGCCAGCTCGAACAGGGCTTCGATCTCGGCCGGCGTAGATTGCGTCAGCTGTGCCAGGCCGCGCACGATCTGCAGGCGCAGGGACGATGGCGCCATCAGTTGCAGCAGCGGCTTGGCATCGAACTGCACGCGGGCGCGCCCTTCCGGCTCCGACAGGTCATGCTCGCCCGACACTTCTTTCAGCAGAAATTGAGACAGCGGCATCGCTTCATGCACTTGCTGTTCAAACCCTTCGGCGCCGAATTCGCGGATATAGCTGTCCGGATCGTGTTCCGAAGGCAAGAACAGGAACTTGATGGTTTTATTGTCCGACACATGGGCCAGACTCGCTTCCAGCGCGCGGCGGGCGGCGCGGCGGCCGGCCTTGTCGCCATCGAAGCTGAAAATCACGTTATCGGTCTGGCGCAGCAGTTTTTGCACGTGGGTCGGCGTGCACGCCGTGCCCAGAGTCGCTACCGCTTGCGGGAAACCCATTTGCGCCAGCGCCACCACGTCCATATAACCCTCCGTCACCAGCACATAGCCGGCGTCGCGGATGGCCTGACGCGCCTCGAACAACCCATATAGTTCGAATCCCTTGGAAAACAAGGGGGTTTCCGGCGAGTTCAAGTATTTCGGTTCGCCATGGTCGAGCACGCGGCCGCCAAAGGCGATCACTTGCCCTTTGGTATTGCGGATCGGGAACATGATGCGTTCGCGGAAACGGTCGTAGCGCTTGCGGTTATTGCCTTCTTCATCGACCTTGTCGATCACGAGGCCGGCCTCGGCCAGGGCTACCACGTCGTATTCGGGGAAGACGGAGCGCAGATTGTCCCAGCCGCCCGGCGCGAACCCCATGCCGAAGCGAGCGGCCACTTCGCCCGTCAAGCCCCGGTTCTTCAGGTAGGCGATGGCTTCGGGCGCGTGGCGCAATTGCCCCCGATAATAATCGCACGCCTGCGTCATGGCGTCGGACAGGGCCAGGCTTTGCGCCTGGATCTGTGCGCGCTGGGCCGGCGGGATCTTGTCGTCCGCTTCCGGCACGACCATGCCCACGTTCTGCGCCAGGTCCTTGACGGCGTCGACAAAGCCCATGCCCGAATACTCGATCAGGAAGCCGATCGAGGTGCCATGCGCGCCACAGCCGAAGCAATGATAGAACTGCTTGGTGGGGCTGACGGTAAAGCTGGGCGACTTTTCACTGTGGAACGGGCACAAGCCCATGAAATTGGCGCCACCTTTTTTCAGTTGCACATAGCGCCCCACGACATCGACGATATCGACGCGGTTGAGCAAATCGGAAATAAAGGATTGAGGTATCACTGGCTAGGGCGGGTCTTGTTATAGGTCAGACTATACTACCGCACGTGGCCTGAGGTTGAGCCAGGTCAACGTGTGGGCTGTTAACAGGCTGCCAGCACGACGGCTGGCAGCCTTGCCACTATTTATGCTTACGCTGCCGGCGTCAAGGCTTTCTTGACCAGGGCGGACACCACCGTCATGTCGGCGCGGCCAGCCAGCTTCGGCTTGACGATGGCCATGACCTTGCCCATGTCTTGCGGACCGGCGGCGCCAGAGGCGGCCACGGCGGCAGCCACTTCGGCCGCCACTTCTTCGTCCGACAGGCCGGCAGGCATGTAGCCCGTCAGGTGCACCAGTTCGGCTTTTTCGATGTCGGCCAGGTCGGCGCGGCCGCCGGCTTCGAACTGGGTGATCGAATCCTTGCGCTGCTTGATCATCTTTTCCACGATGGCCGTCACGTGGGCATCCGTCAGTTCGATGCGCTCGTCGACTTCCTTGCGCTTGATTTCCGCCAGCAACAGGCGAATGGTGCCCAGCTTGCCCGCTTCCTTGGCGCGCATGGCGTTTTTCATGTCTTCGGTAATTTGTTCTTTCAAGCTCATGGCAATCCTCGTTGGTCAGTAGGTGGGTGCTCGTGCGCGGCTACCATCAGCGGGCCACAAAAGCGAAAACCCGCTGCGGCGAACCGGAGCGGGTATGCGACTCATCTGAAGTATCACTCCAGGCGAATCAAAACAAAACCCGTGGCGAACAAGGCGCCGTACTACCCGGGTTGGTTCTGACTGAACAGTCTTAGAATAATTTTTTCGGCAGTTGTTGGCTGCGGATGCGTTTGTAATGACGCTTGACAGCAGCTGCCAGCTTGCGCTTGCGCTCAGCTGTTGGCTTTTCGTAGAATTCGCGAGCGCGCAATTCGGTCAGCAGACCCGTTTTTTCGATAGTGCGTTTGAAGCGACGCATTGCGACTTCGAACGGCTCGTTTTCTTTAAGGCGAATAGTGGTCATGTAAAATTCAAACCGTTGAGGTGGTGTATAGGAAGAGATAGATAGTAGCAGCTTTTATTCGGAAAGGGAAGCCCCTCCCCCACTTGCGTGCGGCATGCAGCCTGCTGTCACTGCCGGAATGTGGCGTAAACCACGCACCGGGGTGGGCGCACGGGGCGCCAGAACCCCATCCTACAGACTTGCTTACTGCAAGGCAATACCTGCCGCGACGCCCGAAGCCCAGGCCCACTGGAAGTTGTAGCCGCCCAGCCAGCCCGTCACGTCAACCGATTCGCCGATGAAATACAGGCCCGGCACTTTATTGGCCATCATGGTCTGCTGCGACAACTCGCGCGTATCGATGCCGCCGCGCGTCACTTCGGCCTTGCGGTAACCTTCGGAACCGTTCGGCACGATGGACCAGGCATTGATGGCCTGCCCCAGCTTGCGCAGCTGCGCGTCGGGCATGTCGGCGATGCGCGCGTCCGGCGCCAGGCCGTTGACGGCCAGCAGGCAGTCGGCCAGGCGCTGCGGCAGCCATTGGGCGACGATATTACCCAGTTGCTTCTTCAAGGTGCCCTTGCCTTCGATCAAGGTCTGCGCCACGTCCACTTCCGGCAGCAGGTTAATGACGATGGGCTCGCCCGGCAGCCAGTAGCTGGAAATCTGCAGAATCGCCGGGCCCGACAGGCCGCGATGCGTGAACAGCAAATCTTCGCGGAAACGCGCGCCCGTTGCCTTGCGGCCTTTCAGGCTGCCCGTTTCCACATCGACTTCCAGGGCGATGCCGGACAATTCCGCGAACGGCGCCCAGCTGGCAGCATCGAACGTCAGCGGCACCAGAGCCGGACGCGGCTCGACCATCGTCAAGTCGAATTGCTTGGCGATGCGGTAGGCAAAATCCGTGGCGCCTATCTTCGGAATCGACAGGCCGCCCGTGGCGATGACGATACTGGCCGTCTCGATGTCGCCGCTATCGGTCTGCAGCACAAAGCCGCCATCCGCTTGCTGGACAACATTGTCGATCTTGCACGGCATGCGCCAGTGCACGCCGCCAGCGGCGCACTCGTCCTTGAGCATGTCGATGATCTGCTCGGCCGATTCATTGCAAAACAGCTGGCCCTTGTGCTTCTCGTGGTAGCCGATCCGGTATTTTTTCACCAGCGCGAGGAAATCCTGCGGCGTGTAGCGCGACAGCGCGCTCTTGCAGAAATGCGGATTTTCCGAGAGGAAATTTTGCGGGGTGGCGTTGATATTGGTGAAATTGCACCGTCCACCACCGGAGATGCGGATCTTTTCAGCCAGTTTGGCCGCGTGATCGATCAACACCACGCGCTTGCCCTGCTGGGCGGCCACAGCCGCACACATCATGCCGGCCGCGCCCGCGCCGATCACTGCCACATCAAATTGTTTTGCCATAAGAATTCCGGTCACCGCTGATTACAAAGACGCCATTGTAAACTGCGACGACGCGGCTAGCGTGGCCGTGCTGCAATCTGTCGCGATGCCGTCAAGCATTGCGCCACCTGCTCGGCGATCGACGGCGGCACAGGCACCTCGCCGCACAGCACGGCCGCGATCCAGGCCGCCGTGGTGGCCGCATCGCGCTCGGCTGGCAAATGCGGCAACTCTTCCACGAGCAACTGCTTTTCCACCAGCACCGTGCGTTCCACGCCATGGAACCAGTCGATCTGCTGCGCCTTGTTGGCGTTGGCCACCGTCTCGCCCTCCGTGCCACGCATGAGGAAAGCGTCGCCGCGCGCGGGATCCGAGGCGGTCAGGAAATACTCACCGAGCATTTCCAGATATTCCGGATGCGTGTACGACACCAGACGCAGAGCGGGACCGGCAAACGGCTGCATGATTTTCACCAAGGTGTGCGTGGAATTGCGCACACCCAACACGCGCCGCAGCGACAGCATCCAGGATAAGCGTGGCGCCAGGGCCTCGATGGGCAGGAAGGCGGCCTCCCCGCGCGCCATGGCGGCCTCGGCTTGCGCATGGTCCGTGGAAGCGGGCACACCCAGCGCGGCCAGCACTTCGGCCGTCGTGATGCGGCCCGGGTCGCTGGTGACGCCATGCACGAGCACGGGCGCGCCCGCGCGCGCCAGCAGCAGCGCCAGCAAGGCCGTCAGGTTGGCCATCTTGCGCGCGCCGTTGTAGCTGGGAATGATGATCGGGGCAAATTCGCCGGCCGGCGCGGCCAGCGGGGCAAATGACGCTTCGGCAGCGTCGAGGAAACCGGCGATCTCGTCCACGGACTCGCCCTTGATGCGCATCGATAACAAAATGCCGCCCAGCTCCAGGTCCGACACGCGGCCCTCGAGCATGGCGCGGTACAGGGCGCGGGCGTCGTCGCGCGTCATGCTGCGCGCGCCGTTCTTGCCGCGTCCTATTTCCTTGATGAAACGTGCTGCGGGGAATGGCTCACTGGCCACATCGGTATGGGGTATGGAAACAGTCGTCATGGCGCCAGCTTACACGGATTTTCCCCCTTGCAGAGGCGCTGGAAGATGCCATAGGCGAGTATGCAACAGTCTTTCAAGCAATTTTTCGATGAAGGTGCATCGCGGCTGCATCCAAACGCGCCACCGCTGCGTATAAGACTGCACAGGAGGACTCATCATGGAACAGGCAATCAAACGGGAAACGGCCTTCGTCGGCATCGAAACGAGCAAGCTGCTGCTGAAAGCCGTGCTGCTCTCGGGTAACGAAGTACTGTGCAAGGTGCTGGAAAACGACATGGCCGGCTACCGCTGGCTGCGTAGCTGGCTGCAAAGAAACGACGTTCCCGTCATCGGCTTGCGCGTCTGCATGCGCCTCGATATGCCGTACAGCGAGGCACCCACCCGCATGCTGGCCGACATGGGCATGGTGGTTTGCGATGCCCAGCCCGCGCAACTGAACGACTATCTGCGCGGCCAGGGCTTGCCCGATGACGCGGCGCACAGCGCCGTGGTGCTGGCCAACTACTGTGCGCACAGGCGCCCCGCGCGCTGGACGCCGCCCTCGCCCGCCTACGTGGAACTGCGGCTATGGCTGCGCCGCCTGCACGCCATCGAAGGCGTGCGCCAGCAGGAATCGGCGCGCCTGAATGTGCATCTGCAGGCTGGCCAGCATGCGCTGCACGCCCTGTTGCGCCAGCAGATCGCCTGCCTCGACGCGCAGATACGCCAGCACGAAAGCGCCATCCTCGAGCATGTGAAGCGCCATCCCGGCCTGCCCCGGCCGCCCGAGCTGGCCGGCAACTACCAGCGCATCGCCCGCTACAGCGTTGGCGCCAGCCTGGCCGGCGGCCATTGAGCGCACGGAGGCCGGCCACGTGCCGGCCCTGCCATAAAAACAACTGAACCATTCCGTTTTGGCTCCATCCCGGCCGCCAGGCCGCATTTCCGCTACACTATTGCCTCTTAAAGAACGCAATCGCGAAAGCCGAGCCAGAATCATGAATACGCCAGACATCGAAAATATCAACGTCACCTCTTTCGCGCCCATGCCGACACCGGCCGAACTGCACGCCAAGCTGCCCCTGTCGGAGAGTGCCTTCGACACCGTCAGCCGCGGCCGCGAAGCGCTGCGCAACATCATCGACCGCAAGGACCAGCGCCTGTTCGTCGTCGTCGGCCCATGCTCGATCCACGATCCCGTCGCCGGCCTCGATTACGCGCGCCGCCTGAAAGCGCTGCAAGAGGAAGTCAAGGACACGATGCTGCTGGTGATGCGCGTGTATTTCGAAAAACCGCGTACCACCACGGGCTGGAAAGGCTATATCAACGACCCGTACATGGACGATTCGTTCAAGGTCAATGAAGGCATGGAAAAGGCGCGCCAGTTCCTGCTCGACGTGTGTGAACTGGGCCTGCCCACCGCCACCGAAGCGCTGGACCCGATCTCGCCGCAATACCTGGGCGACCTGATCGCCTGGACCGCCATCGGCGCGCGCACGACGGAATCGCAGACGCACCGCGAAATGTCGTCGGGCCTGTCGACCCCAGTCGGCTTCAAGAACGGCACCGATGGCGACATCAGCATTGCGGTGAACGCGATTTTGTCGTCGGCGCACCCGCACTCCTTCCTGGGCATCAATGGCGAAGGCAACGTCGCCATCGTGCGCACGCGCGGCAACGCGTATGGCCACGTCGTGCTGCGCGGCGGCGACGGCCGTCCGAACTACGATTCGGTGTCGATCGCCATCGCCGAACAGGCGTTGGCCAAGGCCAAGCTGCCTGCCAACCTGGTGGTCGACTGCTCGCATGCGAACAGCTACAAGAAGCCGGACCTGCAACCGCTGGTGATGGCCGATGTGGTCAACCAGATCCGCCAGGGCAACCGCTCGCTGGTGGGCGTGATGATCGAATCGAACATAGTCAAAGGCAACCAGAAGATCCCGCAAGACCTGTCGCAACTGACCTACGGCTGCTCCGTCACCGACGGCTGCATCGACTGGGACACGACGGCCACCATGCTGCGCGATGCGCATGCGCACCTCGTCAATCGCCCGGCGTAAATATACGGCCAACAATGTTGTCGGATTACGGCCCTGTGGGCCTAATCCGACCTACCCGGCCGGCCGTAGGTCGGCTTAGCGCACAGCGCGTGAGCCGACACCACCACGAAACATATCACGCCATCTGCACATGCGGCAGCAGCGCAAACGAGCCGGCCAGCGCCTGCTCGGCCTTGCTGGCCGGGACATTGAGCTCCTTCAAGTCCAGATAAATGCGCCCGTCCAGGATGCGCACGGCATACATACGCGCCATGCCCTGCACGGGCGCCACCAGGCGGCCCGAATCGAGCTCGATGATCCAGCTGTTCTTCGGCCCCATCAGGTTTTTCTCCATCAGCACCCCCTGCGCGAGCGGGCCGCCCAGGCAGGGCACCGTGTCGAGCAGCGCGTACACCGTATCGTCAGCCGCGCGAAACAGCGCCACGCCGGGCAAATCCTGCCACGCCAGGCCCCGCTGCACCATGCGCGCGCCCGCCAGCGGCATATCCTTCAGGCGGCAAATCATTTTCCATTGTTCCGACATCGCTAGCTCCCTCGAGAAAGGTACACGCTTGCATAAGCAAGAGCGGTGCCAGTGCCGGCGCAGGCGGGGAATGGCCAAAATCCAGGGAAAAACGGCACCGCGCCGCACTGCGCAAGTGCACACTGCCGCCGAAATGGTGCGCCGGCCGCACGGTGGACTGCCCGGCTTTCCTTTACAATGGCGGATTACTCCTCCCTATTTAGCACCTTCATGATTGTTCTTGGCGTCGAATCCTCCTGTGACGAAACCGGCCTGGCCTTGTACGACACGCAACGCGGCCTGCTGTCGCACGCCCTCTATTCGCAAGTCGCCATGCACGAGCAATATGGCGGCGTGGTGCCGGAACTGGCGTCGCGCGACCATATCCGCCGCGCCATCCCGCTGCTCGAAGAAACCCTGACCAGGGCCGGCATCACCCTGCCCGAGATCGACGCCATCGCCTACACGCAAGGGCCTGGCCTGGCCGGCGCGCTGCTGGTCGGCTCCTCCGTTGCCTGCAGCCTGGGCCTGGCCATCAACAAGCCGGTGCTGGGCATCCACCACCTGGAAGGCCATCTGCTCTCACCCTTGCTGGCATCCGAACCGCCGGAATTCCCCTTCATTGCCCTGCTGGTGTCGGGCGGCCATACGCAGCTGATGCGCGTCGATGGCGTGGGCCAGTACACCATGCTGGGCGAGACGCTCGATGATGCGGCGGGCGAAGCGTTCGACAAGTCGGCCAAGCTCCTGGGACTCGGTTATCCGGGCGGCCCCGCCATTTCGCGCCTGGCAGAATTCGGCGACCCGCTGGCCTACAAGCTGCCGCGCCCCATGCTGCACTCGAAGGATTTCAATTTCAGTTTCTCCGGCCTGAAGACGGCGGTGCTGACGGTGGTGAAAAACCATGAAGAAAAAGTCATTGCGAATATCTGCGAGCAGGACAAGGCGAACATCGCGCGCGGCTTCGTCGACGCCATCGTCGACGTGCTGACGGCCAAATGCGTATCGGCCCTCAAGCACACGGGCTTGAAGCGCCTGGTGATCGCCGGCGGCGTGGGCGCCAACGCGCAACTGCGCGCCTCGCTCAACGCGGCCGCCGCCAAGAAGCGATTCAAAGTGTATTACCCGGAGCTGGAATTCTGTACCGACAACGGCGCCATGATCGCCTTTGCCGGCGCCATGCGCCTGCAGATCAATCCCGACGCCGCCAAGCACGATTACTCGTTCAACGTGCGCCCGCGCTGGCCGCTGGACGAGATCCGCGAAGTCTGATCACTTCAGCAGGAAGTGGCGCGCGCCCGCCAGGGCCGCGCCCTCTTCCACCGTTTCATCCTTCAATTCCACGCCCGACAGCTGCCTTGTAAACGCCTGCGACAGCAAATAATGCAGCCGGTACGCCGCCTGCGCATACACCAGCCCCTCGGGGCGCACGTTCGAAATGCAGTTGCGGCGCTCGTCCAGCAAGCCCACTGCAGGTGCCCACGTCAGGTACAGGCCCAGGCTGTCCGGGGAGCTCAAACCCGGCCGCTCGCCGATCAGCACCAGCACGGCCTTCGCTTGCAGCAGTTGCCCCACCTCGTCGCCAACGGCCAGCCGTCCCTGCGCCACGATGTGTACGGGCGACAGCGTCCACGCCTCCAGCGCCAGCCGTTCACGCAGGGCGGCCAGGAACGGTGCCGCGTGACGCTGCACTGCCAGCGCTGACAGGCCATCGGCCGTCACCAGCGCCAGGTCGACTCCCTTGGCAGCGGCGGCCAGCCGCGCCCGTGAAGCGTCGTCGAGCCGGCGCCCCAGGTCGGGCCGTTGCAGATAGTCGGCGCGCGTAGCGGCCGCGCTGTGCAGCTGCACGCAATCTTGCCCCTGCGCGGCGAGAGCGCGCGCCAGGCCCTCGCCATCAAGCGCCAGGTGCACTGCGTCGCGCGCCTGCGCGTGGGCCAGCTGGAACGCCAGCTGCGCCTTGGTCGGCACGCTCACGCCGCGCCGTCCCAACGCGATGCGGGCGGCCGTATGCGCGCGCAGCGCTTGCCAAGGATGGTTCTCGTCCATGTGCCCTCCCTAATCGTCCAGGCGCAGCAGGGCTGCCTGGAAGGCCGGCGCCAGCGCCGTGTTCAAACGGCCCTGCCCATCCGTGATCTGCATGCGCGCCAGCCAGGCCGCGAATTCCGGCGCAGGGCGCAAGCCCAGCACCCGGCGCGCATACAGGGCGTCATGGAACGAGGTGCTCTGGTAGCCGAGCATGATGTCGTCCGCGCCCGGCACGCCCATGATGAAATTGCAGCCGGCCACGCCCAGCATGGTCAGCAAGGCGTCCATGTCGTCCTGGTCCGCTTCCGCATGGTTGGTGTAGCACACGTCGCAGCCCATGGGCAGTCCCAATAACTTGGCGCAGAAATGGTCTTCCAGCCCCGCGCGCATGATCTGCTTGCCGTCGTACAGATATTCGGGGCCGATGAAGCCGACGACGGAATTGACCAGCAGCGGTTGATACGCGCGCGCCACCGCATACGCGCGCGCCTCGCACGTCTGCTGGTCCATGCCGTGGTGGGCGCCGGCCGACAGCGCGCTGCCCTGCCCCGTCTCGAAATACATGACGTTGTTGCCCACCGTGCCGCGCCCCAGCGACAGGGCCGCCGCCCGGCCCTCGCCCAGCAGCGCCAGGTCGATGCCGAAGCTGCGGTTGGCCGCCTGCGTGCCCGCCACCGACTGGAACACGAGGTCGACGGGCGCGCCGCGGCGTATCGCCTCGATGGTATTGGTGATGTGCGTGAGCACGCACGACTGCGTGGGAATCTGGTACTGATCGATGACGGCGTCGAGCAGGTGCAGCAGCGAGACCACCTGTGCCACATTGTCGGTGGCGGGATTGATGCCGATCACGGCGTCGCCGCTGCCCAGCAGCAGGCCATCGAGGATGGAGGCGGCAATCCCCGTGGCGTCGTCCGTCGGGTGGTTCGGCTGCAGCCGCGTGGACAAACGGTTTTCCAGGCCCAGGGTATTGCGAAAGGCCGTGACGACCTGGCACTTGCGGGCCACCAGCACCAGGTCCTGCAGGCGCATGATTTTTGAGACGGCGGCCGCCATTTCCGGCGTGATGCCGGCGGCGACCCGGGACAGCGTTTGCGTATCCGCCGCGTCATCGAGCAGCCAGTCGCGAAAGTCGCCCACGCACAGGTGCGCAATCGGCGCAAACGCGGACCGGTCATGGCTATCGATGATCAGGCGCGTGACCTCGTCCTCTTCATACGGCACCAGCGCCTCGTTGAGGAACAGCGATAGCGGCACGTCGGCCAGCGCCAGCTGCGCGGCCACCCGCTCGCGCGCGCTGGCGGCCGCCACGCCGGCCAGCACGTCGCCCGAACGCAGCGGCGTGGCCTTGGCCAGCAGCTCCTTCAGGCTGGCGAACGCATAGGTATGGCTGTCTATCGTATGACTGAAGCGGGGCATGGTTCGGTTCCTCCGATGCCCCATTCTACGCCAGACTACAGGCTGCGCAACGCCCCTTCCAGCTGCGGATAGCGGAAGGCAAAGCCGTCGGCCAGCAAGCGGCGCGGCGCTACCCGCTGGCCTTCGACCAGCAAGTCGGCCTGCTCGCCCAGCAAGGCTTGCATGACGAAGGCCGGCGTGGGCATGAAGCTGGGGCGGTGCAGCACGGCGCCCGCCACTTGGGCGAAGCGGCGCTGCGCTATGGCTTGCGGCGCGCAGAAGTTATACGCGCCACTGACTGCCTGCTCTTCGCTGCGGCGCGCCAGATGGGCGATGCCGCGGATCACGTCGCGCACGTGCACCCACGTGACCCATTGCCTGCCGCTGCCCAGCGGGCCGCCCACGCCGAAGCGGATCGGTAGCAGCATCTGCGGCAACGAACCCTGGTGGCCGAAGACGAGGCCAAAGCGCATACAGCCCACCTGCACGCCATGGCGTTCCGCCTGGCGCGCGGCCGCTTCCCACTCCTGGCACAGCTGCGACATGAAGATGGCTTGCGGCGCGCTCTCCTCCGTCAATTCCGTCGTGTCGCCCTGCGGCTGCACGCCGTAGTAGCCGATGGCCGATGCCGACAGCAGCACCCGTGGCTTGTGCTGCGCGCGGGCGATCCACGCCACCAGTGCCTGCGTCAGCGCGACGCGGCTGCGGCGCAGGACCGCCTTGCGCGCATCCGTCCAGCGACGCCCGACGATGCGCGCGCCGGCCAGATTGACGACCATGTCGATACGCTGCGCATCCGCCAATTCGTCGAACGACTGGATACAGCGCACCTGGCCGTCAAACGTCCATGCGGCCTGCTTGGGCTGGCGCGTCAGCATCGTCACGGCATGGCCGTCGGCCAGCAAGGCGGCAACCAGCTGCTGGCCGATGAAGCCCGTGGCGCCCGTCACCAGCACGGATTGCGGCGCGGCGGCAAAACGCAGGTGCTCCTCTTGCTCTGCTGTCTCTTGCACCTTGCGCCGTCCCAGCTGCCACACGGCATACGCGTCGCGCAGGCCGGACAAGCCCACGCCCACGCCGCACAGGGCGAGGAAGACGCTGAGCCAGCCATACGGCTGCCACATGAGGGCCGTCGGCAAGGTCGCCCACTGGCTGCTGTTCAGGGCCAGCAGGGCGATGAAGGCGCCCGCGTTAATCGCCAGCACCGTGTGCGTGACCCGCTCCGTGGCGGGCAAGAGGCGCGTCTGGTCTTCCACGACGAAGTCCCACAAGGTCAGCACGATTTCCACGCCAAAGACGATGACCAGCACCCAGGCCCAGGCGCCATGCCACTCCCAGGCCGCCAGGCCCACAAACAGCAGGCTGTAGATCAGGGCGCGCGTCGCGTGGATCGTCAATTCAAGGCGCGCCGACGCCTTTTGCGGGAGCGCCTCGGTAATTTCATGGTGGTAGATGGTGTCGAAGGCGCCCAGGCAGCCTTGCGCCGCCATCAGTTGCAGGGCCAGCAGATGCGTATTCATGGTGTCTCCTTCATTTCCGGTGCGGCGGATTCGCGGAACACGCCCGCCTGCGTGAACGTGGTGCCGAACAGCGCGTGGCGAATTTCGATGCGGATGTTGAACTGCTGCGGCGTCTCGTTGCGGTGGCACAGATACGTCTTGCCGGGCGTGAGCACGCCGGGCAGCGGCAGGCGCCAGCCGAAAAGATCCCAAAAATAACCATCGCTGGTAAAGTGCAGATTGCCGTCTTCGACGTGCAGCACCAGCTTCATGCCCAGGCCCATGCCCACGTATTCGAGCACTTCACCTGTCGCGCTTTCGGCCATGTAGGACGTGAAGCGAATCGGCGCGCGGCCATGCAGGCGGTAGGTGCGCTGCTTGAAGATGAACGGGCAGCCGGGGCGCGAATAGACTTCGATATCGACGGGGAAATCGTGATCGTCATACGGGATCAGGGCGCCATCGATGAAAGGGCGCGTCAACCAGCCGAGGAATTTCCCCAGGCGCGAGCTGGTGAGTTCACTGAGCTCACCCCGGTAATACAGGGGCTGGCCCGGCGCGGGATTTTTCTCGAAGCGGCGGCGGATATCGGGGTGCAGGGTCAGCCACTGCGCGCCCATCACCTTTTTGAACAGTTCTCCTTCCGAAGGGCCGTTCATGATTTTGCGCGCTTGACAGGTTTGTCTTCCGGACTGAGGAACTTGGCCACCTTGCCGCCCATCGACAGCATCCGCTGCAGGGTCGCCGGTGGCAAATTCTTGTAGTCGCTGTAGGTGCTGCTGAGCATTTCCAGAAACGCCAGCACTTCGCCCATGCGCTCCAGGGTAGCCGGCGGTATCGCCGTATCGTGCTCGCCTTCGATCGCGCATTCGCGCAGCACCGTCAGGGTGGGATCGATCTCGCGCCGCTTGCGCTCCTCCATGATGACGCGGAAGATTTCCCACACATCCTGCAGGGCGACGAAGTGATCGCGCCGGTCCCCCATCACGTGCGTGATGCGCGCCAGGCCCCAGCTTTGCAATTCCTTCAGGCTGTTGCTGACGTTGGACCTAGCCACGTTCAGGCTGGCCGCGATGTCTTCCGCCGTCAGCGGTTCGTTCGCCAGGAACAGCAGCGCGTGGATTTGCGCCACCGTGCGGTTGACGCCCCAACGCGTGCCCATTTCGCCCCAGTGCAAAATATATTTCTGCGTGGTCGGACTCAGTTCCATGATTTTCTCTTATTTCTGTCGTTACAGAAATTTAAGACAGAACGGAAATAGAGTCAAGCACGATTCGTCAGGTGCGGGTGGGCGGCTGTCCCATGGCGCGCAGGAACTGCTGCTGCGACGCGTGCAGTTGGCCGTAACCGAGTTCGCGGTAGACGAGGCCGTGGCGCGGCGCCAGTTCGGCCAGGATGCGCGCCAGCGCCGGGTAGTGACGGTGATTCCAGGTGGGGAACAGGTGATGCGTGAGGTGCAGATTCAGGCCGCCCAGCCAATAACCTAGCCAGCGCAGCGCGCGCGGTTTCGGCGTCCAGTCGCAGGCCGTATAAAACGTGTGCTGGTACCAGTCGTGCGGCAAGGTGCCGTCCGCGCCCGGCTGGAAGAATTCCACTTCGGCCCAGTGGGTGCCGAGGATCAGTGCCACCAGCGCGCACGAGGCAATCATCTGGCCCAGGAAATACGCGCCCAGCACCACGCCCCAACCTATTCCATGCTGCTGCAGCACCCACATGGGCAGCGCCAGCACCAGCGCCACATGGCCCAGCTTCCAGCCGAGGAATGACAACCAGCCGCGCCAGCCCTGCAGCCGGCTATGGGCCGCCACGGGCGTCTTGCCGAAGCGGTCCAGCCAGTCGCCATACCAGTTCAGGTACGGCAGCGACAGGGCCGCTACCACGGGCCAGTACAGGTATTGGTAGCGGTACTGGGGCAACCAGCGCTGGAATGGTGTCTGGCGCAGGAAGGGGTTCGGCTCCGTGTCGAGGTCATAGCCTTCCACGTTCGCATACGTGTGATGAAAGTGCACGTGGCGGATGGTCCAGAAATCCGTGTCCACGCCCACGGGCAAGCCCACCAGGCGGATCAGCACGCGGTTCAGGAATCCCCGGCGGAAGACGGCGCTGTGGGCCGCGTCGTGCAGGGTATTCATGGCCAGCGCCATGGCCGCGACCAGGCAAGCGACATAGCTGGCGACAAACGGCCAGGTGCTGTCGGCGTTCAAGGCCAGCGCATACAGGCCCACCGCCAGCGCGGCCAGGAACACGGTTTTCGCATGCAGGCGCGCGTCGCCGAAGCGGTGCGTTCCTTCATCCGCCAGATAGGCGTCGGCGCGGGCGCGCAATTCGCGGCGGAAGGCGGAGTCGCGGGCGGGCTGAAAGCGCAGGGGCGGCAGCGAAGGTACAGGCTGCGTCACGCGCGCGTCCCCGCTGCGGCAGGCCACCACAGGCGGCGCGCGCCGTCGAGGCCATGCGCCAGCAGCGCGGCCAGGAAGACCATGCCCCACACGTCGCGCGCGCCATACCAGCCCAGGTACAGGGCCGGCATGGCCAGCGCGATGGCGACCCAGGCGATGGCGCCCCAGCGGCGCGCGTCGGACAGGCCGCCCAGCGCCAGCGTGCCGCCGAAGATCAGCGCAAACAGAATGGCCTGCTGCGCGCCGGCCAGCACCGCTTCATGGTTGACGTAATAGATCACGAGGCCGAACAGGATCACGCCGCCGATGCCGATGAACAGTTCGGGCACGTGAAAGGTACCGCGCGACTGCCAGTGGGGAAAGCGCGCGCGCAGCCATGTAAATAGTTTGCCGTTGCTGGCCAGCAGCGGATTGTGCGTTGGCGTCATGCCCTTCACGCCATAGCGCATTTCCACGCCCTCGAGTTCGGGCTGGAAGCTGCCGAACAGCCTGTCCCACAGCAGCAGGGTACCGCCGAAATTGCGGTTGATGTAGCGTTTATCCGTGCCGTGGTGCACGCGGTGGTGCGACGGCGTGACCATGAAACGATCGAGGATGCCGGATTTGTTCACCAGCGCATTGTGGTTATAGAACTGCACCGTGTAATGCAGCGACGAGACGACAAGGAAGATTTCCAGCGGCACGCCCAGCACGGCCAGGATGGCGATGAAGGGGAAATTCGTCAGCGACGAATACCAGGAATTGCGCACGCCCAGCGACAGGTTGAAATGCTCGCCCTGGTGGTGCACGACGTGCACGGCCCACAGCAGCGGAATTTTATGGTGCAGCCGGTGCATCCAGTAAAAGCACAGGTCCCAGGCAAAAAAGGCGAACACCCATTGCGCCGCCACGGACCACTGGTCGACGACGTGCAGGTTCGCATGGCGCAGCAGCAGGGCGAAGGCCGCCACTTCCACGCCGCGGAACACCCACATCAGGATGTGGCCGGAATTGAGGTTGAAGATCACGTCCTTCCACGGTACGGGTGTCTTGCGTACCCATTTGAGTATCAGCAGTTCGGCCAGCACGAAGGCCAGCATGATCAGGAACGACAGGGCAAATGGATTCATCATGGTGCGGTTTTGATGGAAACGGCGCGGCGGGCAGCCAAGGATACCTGCATTTTCGCCAGCATGCCGCCGGCGATGCCAACAAACAGGCCGGCGGCCAGGTCGATGCTCACGTGCCGGCGCAGCGCGATGATGGCGTAGCAGATGGCCACGCCCAGCACCAGGGCCAGCGCGGAACGAATCAGGTGGCGTTTGTCGCACAAGGCCCATACGCACAGCAGGGTCAGGGCGCCATGCAGCGAAGGCAGGCAGTTTTGCGTGGAGTCCGCCGCCTGCAGCATGCGCAGCGCCTGCGTGCTCCACGCATTGCCTTCGCCCACGGGCGGGTAGGCGAGCGTGGTCGGATACAGCAGGAAGACCACGCCGCACATGACGGTGGAAAGCGCCATGGCGCGCGCCAGCCAGCGCACGCGGGCCGCATCGGCCGCCAGGTAAGCGTATGGAATCAGGATGAAGAAGGACAGGTACAGCCAGATGGCAGAGTCGCTGTAGGGAATGGCGCGGTCGATGGCCGTTTCGGGCAGCAGTATCCCCTGCCCTTGCAGCAAATCGCTGGAAAAATACACGAGGCCGACGCTGCCCCAGCCGGCCAGCAGATGCAGCAGGCGGGAATACAGCGTCATGGTGTCTACAGATTTCATGCGGTGGCAAGGCGCCGGATGCGGCGCCGTTTCATGGTGGGGTCAAAAGGAGGCAATTCGCCGCTCATCGTCCAGGCCAGGCCATCGGTGGCCACGCCCAGGCCCTGCAGCACCGTTGCCAGGTGATCGCGCAGGCAGGCCAGGCCGGCATCGTCCAGCGCCGCATGCAGTTGCAGGGCCGCTTCGCCCGACTGCACCAGGCGGTAATCGGCATCGGCCGGCAAGGCTTGCGCAAACGCGCGCGTCAGCACGTCGGCAAACACGGCAACCGGTTTGCCGCCTTGCGCGGATGGCAAGGATGGCAAGAACAACATATCGTCGCAGCGCCCTTCGATGCCATCGATGGCGCGCGTGGCGCGGCCGCACGGGCATGGCGCGGCGCGCGCGATCAGGATATCGTCCAGCCGGTAGCGCACGATGGGCTGCGTGATGCGCGTAAAGTCCGTAATCACGGGCACGAAGCGGCGCTGCTCAGCGTCCAGCCACTGCGGTTCGATGTGCACGTATTCCTCGTTCAAATGCAGCACGCCGTGTTCGCAGCTGCTGGCAAGGAAACCCTCGGTGGCCTGGTAGATTTCATGCACGGCGCCAAACGCCTGCACGATCAGCGCGCGGTCCTGCGCTTCCAGCACTTCGGCCACGGAGATGACTTTTTTCGGCGCCAGCGCCAGGCTGCCGTCGATGACGCGCAAGGCCAGTTGGCGCAGCACCTGGGCCGGCGCGACGATGACGGATGGCCGGTATTGCGCCAGCCGCGCGCACAGTGCGTCGAACGGTTCGAACAGATCGTAAAACGCAAAGGTCAGCCATGGCGAACGCACGGCCGTGTACAGATTGCTGTTCGCGCGCAGGAACAGCGCGACTCTTTCGCCGGAAAACAGGCCGTCGGGCAGCGCCTTGGCCAGCATCACGCCCGCCCATTGGGCCTTTTCGCGGGGGCTGACGGTAAACACGGCACGCCGCGAAGAAGTGCCCGACGACAGGCCCACCGTGATGTCGCCGACGGCCGGCGTGAAGTCGCGGCTATGCTCGGCCGCCATGGCCGCATCCATCGCCTGCGCCAACGTAATTCCTTCGGTGTTCATGGCGTCGAAATGCTCGAGCATCAGCGCCTTGTTCATGGTCGGCCAGGCATCGAGCGGCAAGTTGCGGTATGGGGCAAAGTAGCGGCTGCGCGCGCACAGCACATCGATAAAGCGGGCCAGTTGCCGCTGCTGGTAGGCGGCCAGCTGCGCGCGGTCCGCGAAACGCAAGCGGCGCGTGCGCCAGTACGACAGCAACAGCCAGAAAATACGCTTCATGGACGGCCCGCCACTGCAATGTAGTCGACCGTGTCTTCATGCGTGATGCGGATCTGCGCATTGCCCGACCGGTGCAGCTGGTGCAGCCGGTTCAAGGTGGCGTAATACGGCGCGCGCTTGTGCTGGATGACGAACGACAGTTCCGATGGTCCGCGCAGCTGCTGGAAGCTTTCCGGCACCCAGGCCGCGTCCGACGCCAGCAGGGTCCAGCCGCCATCCTGCAGCACGAAGGCGCCCAGATGGCCGATGGCGTGGCCGGGCAAGTCGACGATGTAGATCTCGCCCGTGCCGCTGACGTCGCGCCCATGCGTGAATGGCATCAGGGCCGCCGGCAGGGCCGTCTCGGGCACGCTTTCCACGAAATCCAGGCGGTCGGCGATATCGTTCGGCAGCAGCTCGGGCACGAAGGCCTGGCGCACGGCGGCCACGCCGGACAGGCCACGCACGGCGTCCCAGCCCGTCTTGGACGCCATCAGCCGCGCGCCGGGAAAGTCGCGCATGCCGGCGATATGGTCGGCGTGAAAGTGCGACAGCAGCAAGGTGTGGATGTCGCCGGGCGAAACGCCATGCGCGCGCAGCTGGCCCTGCAGCGACTCGTTCTCGTCAAACGAAATCGGCGTCACCCATGCGTACATGCGGTACACGCCTTTCGACGTGGCGGCGCGGAAATGTTCGGCGTAACCGGTGTCCCACAGGTACAGGCCCGTGCGCGTTTCGATCAGGTAGGCGCGCGAGGGGAAGCAGCGGCTGGCCAGCCCGCTGCCTTTCAAGACCATGCACGACGGATGGGTGCAGTGGCCGACGCGAAACGCGGTGATGCTAGCCATTGCGCTCCTTGCCCACCTTGTGCGCCGCCGCTTCCTGGCGCATCCATTGCGCCGTGCGGGCGATGCCGTCCTGCAGGCTGACGATGGGCCGGTAGCCGAGCACCTTGCGCGCCTTGGCGTTATCGAGCGTCATGTCGAAACTGAGCGCGCCGATGCTGTAGGGCGTCAGCGATGGCTCGCGGCGCGTGAAGCGCGAGGCGAACTGCATCAGGCGCGCGACTACCGCCAGCACGCGGTAAGGCACGCTGACGATCTCGAATGGCTGCTGCAGATGGTCGCAGAACAGGGTGCGCAAGATGTCGCACAGACGCGCCGGTTCGCCATTCGTGATATTGAAGGCGGCGCCGGACGCGATGGACTTGTGCACGGTGGCCAGCCACATCGCGTGCACGACGTTGTCCACATAGGTGACGTCGATGGTGGCCGCGCCGCCATTGGGCAGCGGCAGCTTGCCGCCGCGCTCCTGCAGCACCCTCGCCAGGCGGGGAATCAGGACCTGGTCGTGCGGGCCGAAGATGGCGCGCGGGCGCAGGATCACGCACGTCATGCCGCGCTGGCGGTCGACGCACTCCTGCACCAGTTTTTCCGCCATCGCCTTGCTGCGCGCGTAGGCGTTGACGAAGGCGTCGGGGCGGAAGGTTTCCGGCACCTCGTAGCGGTTGCGGTAGTCGAAATAGATGGCCGGCGTGGAGATGTGCACGAAGCGCGCCACGTGCAGGCTGGCGGCCGCGCGCAGCAGCTGGGCCGTGGCCGTGACATTGGCGGCGATGAAGTCGCGTTCCGCGCCCCAGGGCGACGACAGCGCGGCGCAGTGCCAGACGGTGTCCATGCCGCGCACCAGCTCATCGACCTGGCGCGGCGTGGCCTGCGCCAGGTCGAGCGCGACAAATTGCGCGCCCATGCGTTCGAGTTCGCGGCCCACGGCGGCGTTGCGGCCCGTGGCGCGCACTTCCACGCCCTGCGCCAGCAGGGTGCGCACGGCATTGCGCCCCAGCCCGCCCGTCGCTCCCGTGACCAGTATCCGCCTCATCGCCCCACCTTCACAGGTCAAGTATCATGCCGCCGATGGTCAGGCCAGCGGCCGTGCCCATCATCAGCAAACGCTGGCCTGCCACGGCACGCCCCGTCATCACCGCCTCGTGCAGGGCGGTGGGCAAGGACGCGGCCACCTGGTTGCCATGCGTTTCAAAGATCTTGATGATTTTAGCATCGGGAACGTCGAGGATGCGCGCCGCATGCGCGAGGCCCAGCGGGCTGGCCTGGTGCGGCACGACCACGTCGATTTTTTCCAGTCCCGCACCCGATTCGGCCATCAGTTCCGCCAGGAAATCCGGCATCACCTTGACGGCCAGGCGGAACACGGCCTTGCCATCCATGCGGAACAGGTAGTCGCCCGGTTCGCAGCCATTGCGCGGATTGCGCTCGGTGCCGCCGCCGCGAATTTCGCAGTAGCGCCGCCCTTCCGGATACGTGCCCATCTTGTAGGCGCGGATGCCGGCGCTGCCGTCGCCCCGCTCGACGATGACGGCGGCGGCGCCGTCGCCAAAGATCATCGACGCTTCCGGCTCGCTCCAGTCGACCCCGCGCGACGCGAGGTCGGACGAAACGATGGCGATGCGCCGATAGGCGCCGCCGGCCAGCATGGACGCGGCCACGCGGAAGGCGGCCATGAAACTGAGGCAGCTGGCGTTGACATCAAAGCTTTGCGTGCCTGGCGGCAAACCCGCGTGTTCGGCCACGAAGCAGGCCGTGTTCGGCAACGCCTGCTCGGGCACGCCGCAGGCGCAGATCAGAAGATCGATGTCGGCCGGACGCAGGCTGGCATTCTTCAGCGCGTCGAGCAGGGCGGCGGCGCCCAGCTGGCTTTGCGACTCATCGGGCGCGGCGACAAAGCGCGACAGCACGCCGCTCTTGCGCAAGGTGTAGCCGGCCGGGTGACCCAGTTTCAGGTCCAGGCTGGCGGAGCTAACGCTGTGCGACGGCACAGCTTTGCCCGTCGCGATCAGGCGAACTGGAATCATGTTGGCCTTAAAAAAGTAAAGTAAATACGGTGGATGAAGGGTTCAGTCGCTAATCGCGTGCCAGCGGCGGCAATGCGACACCACAGTTCTTGCAGAAATTGGCATCGTCGTCGAGCCCTTCTTTCAGGCACGTGGGGCAGGTACGCGTGGTGACCAGCTTGGAGCTGCGCTGTACTGTCATCTCGGCGCTGATAATGCCGGTAGGCACAGCCAGGATGCCCCAGCCCAGCAACATCATCAGCGAGGCGATGGTGCGCCCGATGTCGGTCTTCGGCGTGATATCGCCGAAACCCACGGTGGTCATGGTGCTGATGGCCCAGTATATCGACGTGGGGATACTGCTGAAACCGTTTTCCGGCCCTTCCACGACGTACATCACTGTGCCCAGCAGAAAGACCACCATCATGACGAACGACAGGAAAATGAGGATCTTGCGCCGGCTGGCCAGCAAGGCCCGTCCCAGCACCGTGTATTCATGCACATACGACGTGAGCTTGAGGATACGGAACATGCGCAGCAGGCGCAAAATGCGCACGTCGATCAGCACGTGCGCGCCCGGCAGCAGCAAGCCGATGTAGGTCGGCACGATGGCCAGCAAGTCGATAACGCCGAAGAAACTCTTGGCGTAGCGCACAGGATGCTGCAGGCACGACAGACGGGCGAAATATTCGATGGTAAATAAAATGGTGAAAAACCATTCGAGCGCCGTCAGCCAGGTGCCATAGCGCTCGGCCACGGAGGCGACACTGCTGAGCACGACCACCGTCACGCTGATCAGGATGGCGGCGATCAGCAGCAAATCGAAGGCGCGGCCCGTGCGCGTTTCCGCCTCGAAAATGACGGTGTACACCTTCTCTCGCCAGCCCCGCTCGGGCTTGCCAAATTTTTGCTGCGTTTCCTGCGCCGCCAGCTGCTGCGGCGTCAGGGGTGCCGCTCCGCTTTTCGTCGCGGCTTTCATGTGGTTGATGTGCTCATATACTATTATTGTATAGATAATTGACACAGCACGGCGACACGCACTGTTGCGCTACGGCAGCACTACGACAGCTTTTTCGCCAGCAGCACGGCATTGCGCCGGTCGCGCTCGGCTTGCACGATGTCCGTCGTGCGCGCTTCCGACAGGCCCACCTCGTGCAATACCGTGGCCGTCAGCTGCAGCGCGGACTCCAGCGCCTCGGGCACGACCAGGGTGGCGCCCGCCTGTATCAGGGCCACGGCATGCGCCTCGTCGCGCGCCCGCGCATACACGGGCAGCTGCGGATATTCGCGGCGAATCGATTTCACGGCGTGCAGCACGGAGGCCGCATGGTCCATGGTCAGCACGACGGCGGCGGCCCGGTCCGCATTCACCTTTTGCAACAATTCCGCGCGCGACGCATCGCCGAAATACACGGGAAAACCGCGCGGATGCAGGGTCGTCACCAGGCGCGCATCGTTTTCAATCGCCACATACGCGATATCCTGCTCGGTCAGCACCTTGGCCAGCAACTGCCCCACCCGGCCGAAACCGGCGATGATGACGGTGCTGCCCTGCGGCGGCAGCGCACCGTGCGCCAGGTCGGCCAGCTGATGGTGGTGGCGCTGTTCCCACCAGTTGCCGAACGCGCGCGCGGCCTTGGCCAGCGCCGGCGTGGCGAACAGGCTCAGGCCCACCACCAGCATGACGAACTGCGCCACCTGCGGGCCGATCAGTTTGGTACCGAGTGCATACGCGACGACGATGAAGGCGAATTCGCCGCCCTGCCCCAGCAGTACGCCCGTTTCCACGGCGCGCCCCCAGTGAAAGCCGCCGATGCGGAAAATCACGCTGATAACCAGGGCTTTCAAGGCAAACAGGCTCAGCACGGCCAGCGGAATCAGCACGGGCGACTTGAGGATTTCGCGCACGTCGATCTGCATGCCCACGGACATGAAGAACAGCCCCATCAGCAAGCCCTTGAAGGGCTCGATCGTCACTTCCACTTCGTGGCGAAATTCCGTTTCCGCCAGCAGCAGGCCGGCCAGCAAGGCGCCCAGCGCCATCGACAGGCCCGCCAGATACGTCAGGCCCGCGATGCCCAGGGTACTGAGCAAGGTCAGTGCCATGAAGACGTCGGGCTGGTGTTTCTTGACGAAGAACTGGAACAGCGGGCGGATCACGCGGCGCCCCAGCAGATAGATGAGCAGGATGGCGCCCGCCGATTTCACGGCCGCAAAGCTGAGCAGGTAGGCCAGGTCGTCGCTGCGCCCGCTGGCGAACACGTCGATCAGGATGAACAGCGGCACCACCATCAAATCCTGGAACATCAGGATGGAAAAGCCCGCCTGGCCGGCCGGCGTCTGCAAGGAACGCTGATCGGTCAGCAACTGCATCACGACGGCCGTCGACGACAGCGACAGCACCAGGCCCAGCACGATGGACGCTTCCAGCGACAGGCCAAAGTAGTAGGCCACGCCACCGATCAGGCAGGCACTGACGGCCACCTGCCCCACGCCCGCGCCGAATACCCAGCGCCGCAGCGCCCACAGCCGTTCCGTCGACAGTTCCAGGCCAATCATGAACATCAGGAACATCACGCCCAGCTCGGCCAGGCCGCTCACCTGCTCGGCCCGCACGAACGAGAAATACGTGAGCCACGTGAAATCGCCGGCCCACAGGCCGAAGCCGAACGGGCCGAACAGGGCGCCCACGGCGAGGAAGCCGAGCACCTGGTTGACCTTCAGGCGTTGCAATAGCGGAATAAAAATCCCGGCCAGGGCGAGAAACAGCAGGGTTTCTCGCAAATACGGTAAGGCGTGCTGCTCTTCCAAAATAATCCTAACTAAATATCACTGTTGCTGAATTGGTAGTGTCGCATGCTGGACCGTGGCAAAACAGGCGCGCACGCGATATTTTTTGCCTAAGAGCAACACATCCGTTCTCTATTTCGGCGGCGCCAGCATGTCCGCGCGGGGGCGGTCCCAGCCCGGCACATAGGCGGGACATGGCCGGCTGCGGAACTGCTGCAATTCGACGGTCGTGAAATTGGGCTGCATGCCAGGATTGAAACGCACGTCCGTCAGCTTGTCGGCATTCAACCTGGGCATGCGCGCAAAGCGGAACCAGGCGTCCACATAGCAATTGTCTTCCTGCAAGGCGCGCAAGGCGGTCAGGCTGCCCGCCGCCCGGGCGGACACGGCGATGCCGGGCGCCAGCTGCTGCTCCCTCTTGCCCGTCTCGGCCAGCCCGGCCGGGCAGGCGGCGGGCGCCAGCGATTCGGGCAGCAGGCTCAGGGTGCCGCGCCGCAGGGTGTACACGTCCGTCTTGCTGTCGAGCGAGACATAGATCCAGCACAGCGGATTGCTGGGGAATGCCGTCATAGCCACGTCCCACACGCGCGTGCCGGGGTCGAGCCGCTGCACGGCCGCCTCGATGCGCGTACGACCGAGCGCGGAAGCCACGCCCTGCGTACCGATGAAGGTGGCCGCCAGCGCGAAAGCCAGCAGCAATGGGCCGCGTCCCCGTTCGCCAGCCCGTCCCTGCAGCACGGCCAGGATCACGCCCAGCCCCAGCAGCACGGCCAGCGAGGCGGGCGCCAGATAGGTTTTATAGGTGAAGAAACACAGGGCCGCCGCCAGCCCCGCCAGCAGCACGCTTTTGACGATGCCATAGCGCAAGGACATGATCACGGGCACGCCCAGCAGCACCCAGAACATCGGTTCGACAATGAAGACCATGTCGCCATACAGCCAGCGGCTGTCAAACGGATAGAACGGGTGCAAACCATAGGAATTGAGGAAATCCATGCTCATGTGCAAGCAGAATCCCAGCAGCAGGCAGGCGGCCAGGCCGATGCGGGCGGGCACGCTTTCCTTCAGCAGACGGCGCGCGCCCGGCCATAGCAGCCACAGCAAGGCCAGCAAGATCAGCGCCTGCGGCAAGGCCAGCAGCAAGGTATGTGTATGGCCGCGGTGGTGCAGCATGTAGCCGAACGGACGCGGCAGCAGCCGGGTCAGCACCAGATCGAGGTCGGGCGCGTTGCTGGCAAACCATGCTGTAAAGAGAAACAGCGCACGCCGGGTGCGCTGCGCGGGGGCTTGCGGCTCGGGCGGCAGGCTGCGGTGTACCAGTTCGCCGACCCCGAGGCCGATGACCGAATGCGTAATATTATCCATCGGGCAATTTTACAGGATGCCCGCCCCGGCGCGCTTTTGCGCTGTTACTTGCGCTACAGCTTTTCCAGTTCCGGGCCGCGCATGCCCACCAGCAAGGCGCGGCCATCGGGCAGCACGCGGAACTCGCCATAGCGTGCTTTTTCCCAGCGCGCCGCCTCGCCTTCCTTGAAGAACCAGGCATCGCTGACCAGCACCCAGTTCCCATCCTTCGGTGTCAGCTCGAGCAGGAATTCACCGGGCGCCAGCGCCTCTTTGGTGTACGGGCGCAGCAGTTCCGCCACGCCGCGCGCATCGCGCCTGGCCACGACGAAGGGCCGGCCGGGCGCCCGCTCCACGCTGGCCAGGGTACTCAGCACGCCCAAGTTGACGAAATTGAGGCGCATGTAATCGCCCTGCATCAGCGAGCGGGGATCGACGGGTTCCAGCGCCACGAAGATTGCTTCCCCCTTGGCAATCAGCTGCTCTTTTTGCCAGATGCCGCCATTGGCGACCAATAACACCAGCAGCAATCCGCCCAGCACGCCCAGGCGCGCGGCGCGGCGCTCGAGCGCCACGTCCGCCGGTTTGTTTTCCACCAGGTGCAGCACGGCGCCGCGCGTGGCCAGCCACGACAGCGCACACAGCACGGCGCCCGCGATCGCCAGCAGCGCCGCCTTGCTGGCCAGCGGCCAGGCCAGCTGGTAATAAAAGCTGCCGATGATCCACGCCGCCGCCAGCGCGGCCGCCACGGCCACGCGCGAACGCCCGCTCGTCACGCAATACGCGAGGATCAGCAGCACGGGCCCCAGCGCCGGCATGAACCACGACAGCACGATCAGCACCAGCGCCACGCCGATGGCCGGCAACTGGCGCAATGCGGGCCAGCGCCACCCCGTCCAGGCAGCCGCCGCCGCGGCCAGCACGAGCGACACGCCATTCAGGGCCTGCGCATACCAGGCAGCGCCCTGATGCCGGGTCACTTCGCGCGCCACTTCGCCGGCAAAGCCACCGGCAAAGCCACCGCCCAAGGCGCCGCCCAGCATGAAGGTCATGCCGGACCAGAAGACCAGCCCCAGCAGGATCGCCAATACCCACCCCGTCGACAGCGATTCCAGGAAGGCGGCGACGGGCGCGCCGCGGCCATCATTGAACGCTTGCTTCTGCAGCCCGTGGGCGGCCAGCCACAGTGCCAGGGCCAGCATCCAGGCCAGATACAGTTGCGTGGGGTCGTTTTCGAAAATCCAGTCGCGCGTGCTATCGACGATGCCCAGCCCCAGCAAGCCGCAGGCGACAAGTCCCAGCAGCACGCGCAGCCAGTCGCGCGGCAAGGCGGCGGCCACCACCAGGCACGCCAGGCACAGCAGCAGCGATGCCGTCTGCGTGGAATAGTCTCGGTACAGGGCATAGCCGAGCAAGCCGCCGCCCACGAGCAGGCAGGGCACTGCCAGTTGCTCGACAAACAGCGCCACGCCGCGCGTGCGGATCAGCAGCACGGCCACCACCAGCACGATGGCGGCCACGACATACGCGCCGGGACCGTGGCGCACGATGCTTTCCAGCCCCACGCCCAGCGCAATCATCAGGGGAATGGCGGCCAGCCAGGCGCCGAAGGCCGTCATCAGCACCAGCGGCCACGGCCGAACATCCTGCACGGGGCGGGTGGCGTTGGGCGGCAACAGGCCCGCGCGCGTGGCGTCGTCGATCAGGGTGGCGAGCGCATCGTTTCGTTGAGTATTGATATTGCTCATGCCGCCTCCCGGCGCGTGCGCCACAGGATGCCTTGCACGGTCAGCGCCAGCAGCACGGCGGCCAGCAAGCCCAGCACGGTCAGCGCGCCAACGCCATCGCCTTGGCCGTTGAACAGCACGTGCGTCAGGCCGCCCACCAGCAAGATGTTGATACCGAGCGCCACGGCGCTCAGGCCGAACACGTCAAAGAACCGGCCCGTGGCCAGCAGGACGCCGGCGACGAGCAGCAGGCCTAGTCCGGCCCAGTACGGCGACTCGATCTCATTGCCGAACAGGGAGCTGACGGCCGTGCCCGTGATGAGGATGGTGGCCAGCACCAGACCCAGGCGCAGGGCCCAGCTGCCCGCGCCCGTCCAGCGCGCCAGGAGGGGCGAGACAAACGCACAGGCAAGCAGCACGGCCAGCCAGCCGCTGAGGAAAATGCTCAGGTCGGACGAATCGATGCGCCAGCTATGGCGCACATGGGCCTGCATCCACAGCGTGACGGCCGTCGACAGTACCAGCATCCACGGCGTCCACAGCACGTCGCTGCGCGCGACAAAACACAGGGGCAAGGCCAGCACGGCCCACAGGGCGAACAGCTGCCACGGATCGGCGCCCGTCTGGTAAGTCTGGCCGAAATACGCGAACAGGCCGCCGATGGCCAGCAAAGCCAGCAACAGCAAGGGAACGCGCGCCTTGGGCACGGCAAACGCGCCCACGCAGGCGGCGGCAAACACCGCTTGCAGCAAGGCAAAGCGGCCCATGCGGCCGAAGTCTTCCCAATTGGCGGCCACCCAGCAGATCAGGCCCATGCCCAGCAAGGCGACCCCCAGCACGGCCACGCCGCGCGGTAGCCAGTGGGCCAGGCGCGCCGGTTCGCGCTGGAAACCGGCCACTTCCTGCAACTGCCTGGTTTGTTGGGCATCGAGCGCATGGGCCGAGGCGAGTTGGTACACGGCGAGGCGTAAATCCATCGTCTGCTTTCTATTGATTTTTAGTATGGAAAGAAAGTGTCAACGCTCGACGCTGACACCGCGCCAGAAGGCGACGTGGCCAGCAATTTGCTTGGCGGCATCCTTGGGCTGGGGGTAATACCAGGCCGCGTTGGCATTGACCTGGCCGTCGACGACGAGGTCGTAATAGCTGGCCGTGCCCTTCCAGGGGCAGACGCTCGTGTGGCTGCTGGGACGCAGGTAGTCCTGCGTCACCGCCGACAAAGGAAAATATATATTGTTTTCAACGACTTGCACCTGCGCATCGGTCGCTTGCGCGATGACGGCGCCATTCCAGCGGGCTGTTGGCATTTGGCTATCCTCCTTCACTGCGAAGTGTAGCCGAAATTAACCGTCATGGCGCGCGCCATTGACGCCTGGTTCAGGCGCCCGCGATGATCTGGCGCAAGGCTTGCTCGAACACTTCAGGCGGCTGGCCGCCGGAAATCAAATGGCGCTCGTTGATGATGACGGCCGGCACCGAGTTGATGCCGTTCTGCTGGTAGAACTGCTCTTGCGCGCGCACCTCGTCCGCATAGGCGCCGGACGCCAGCACTTCGGCCGCTTTCACGGTGTCTAGCCCCACTTTGCCGGCCACGGCCAGCAGCACCTCGTGCGACGACGGATCCTGGCCTTGGGTGAAGTAGGCATCGAACAGCGCCATCTTGAGTTCCTTCTGGCGCCCTTCCAGAGCGGCCCAGTGCAGCAGACGGTGGGCGTCAAACGTGTTGTAGATGCGGCCGCGCTTGTCCATGGCGAAGGTAAAGCCCAGCTGTTCGCCGCGCGCGCGGATCGCTTCGCGCGATTGCGCCATCTGTTCCGGCGTGGAGCCGTATTTGCGGGCGATGTGTTCGCCGATGTCCTCGCCTTCGGGCGGCATGTTGGCGTTCAGCTCGAAAGGCTGGAAGTGGATGTCGGCCTGGACGGTGTCTTGCAGCTTGTCCAGCGCCTGCTCCAGCGATTTCAGGCCGACCACGCACCAGGGGCAGGAAACGTCGGAAACGAAATCGATACGGACGGGAGTGGGAGTGGAAACAGTCATGGTGGGCAGCCTTTGCGCGAGTCGGTGGCGGCCGCACCGCGCGGCGCCGCAAGCACAGCATATGCGTGCGGGCCGCGGGAAATCAAGCGCTTACTTTTTCTTGGCAGGCGCCTTGGCTGCATCCTTCTTGCCGCCGATCTTGCTTTCCTTGCCAGAGAGCAAGTTGGCGATGTTCTGGCTGTGGCGGTAAGCCAGCAGCACGCTCATGACGATGACGGACAGCAAGATGGGATCGACGCCGAACAGCAAGCCATAGTAAAACGGCGCGAACAGGGCCGCCACCAGCGCTGCCAGCGAGGAATAGCGAAACGCGTAGGCGATGATCAGCCAGGTGGCCAGAGTCGCCAGGCCCAGCCATGGATTGATGCCCAGCAGCACGCCGAGGGCCGTGGCCACGCCTTTGCCGCCGACAAAGCGGAAGAACACGGGCCACAGATGGCCGAGAAAGACAGCGATGGCCACCAGGGCCACGGCCGTGTCGCCCACGCCCAGCGCGCCGGCAAAGTGGTCGGCCAGGAACACGGCCAGCCAGCCCTTGGCGCCATCGCCCAGCAGGGTCATGATGGCGGCGCCCTTGTTGCCGCTGCGCAGCACGTTGGTGGCGCCCGGATTTTTCGAGCCATAGGTGCGCGGATCGGCAATGCCGTAGACCTTGCTCATCACCACGGCAAACGATATCGAGCCGAGCAAGTAAGCGGCCACTGTCATTGCCACGGTTGTGATTACTGGATTCATTTCTTCCCTTTATTGTGTTTATTACACCGGCATCGAGGCTGGCGCAGCAGAATATACACCAGCGCCCCGCCTACGGACAGGGCGGGGACTGGTTTTCTTAATCCTGCAAGGCGCACTGCACCGGCTTGGCTTGCAGCAAGTCAACAAGCACCTGTGGCGCCAGCGAGACGAGAAAACCGCGCCGTCCGCCATTGATGTAGATGCGCGGCAAGTCCAGGATCGATTGCTCCACGTACACGGGCATGGCCTTCTTCGTGCCGAACGGCGAGGTGCCGCCGATCATGTAGCCGGAATGGCGCTGCGCCACGTCGGGCTTGCACGGCTCGACGGACTTGCAGCCGATGCCGCGCGCCAGGTTCTTGGTCGACACCTTGCAATCGCCGTGCATGAGCACGATCATCGGCTTGGCCGCCTCGTCCTGCATCACCAGGGTCTTGATCACGTCGTGCTCGGGCACGCCAAGTTCGCGCGCCGACACGCTGGTGCCGCCGTGCTCTTCGTACGGATACGGGTGTTCTTCGAAGGAAACTTGATGCTTGCGCAGCAACTGCGTCGCCTGGGTTTCGGAAATATGCTCTTTTTTAGCCATGCGTGATACGCTGATCGTTCAGTGAGGAGTGCTAATTATGCAGGAAGAAATCCGCTTTGCCACATTCAATGTCTGCAACCTTGCCCCCGCCGGGGCGAAATTGTATGACAACCTGGAACCGTTGGACCCGGCGCAATACGAGGCCAAGGCGGAGTGGACGGCGCGGCAGATCGACCTGCTCGACGCCGACGTGATCGGATTCCAGGAAATTTTCTCGCAAGCGGCCCTGCGCGACGTGCTGTCGCGCACGCGCCATTACCGCGAAGCCACCGTGGCCGGCTACGATGCGATGGCCCCCGCCGGACGCATGCTGCCCACGGTGGCGCTCGTGTCGCGCCTGCCCCTGGTGGACGCCGGTGTGGCCTGGGCGGATTTCCCCGCCGGCGTGAGCATATCCGCCGACGACAACGCCTGCCGCTTCGCCCGCGCGCCCCTGCATGTGCAGATCATCTTGCCTGGCGGGCAACTCACGGATGTGGTTGTCGTGCATTTGAAATCGCGCCGGCCCGACTTCCGGCATGGCGACGGCAACGATGCGGCCGCCTACGCGCTGGCCAACCTGCGCTCGCTGCAGCGGCGCGGTGCGGAAGCCGTGGCCCTGCGCGTGCTGGCAAGCGAGCTGGGCCATAGCGGCCGTCCCCGCATCGTGCTGGGCGACTTCAACGACATCGCCAATGCCGTCACCACGGCCATCGTCATGGGCGCCGGCGCCCCGTGCGAAGCGGGCATGGAAATGCGCGCGCGCCTGTACGACGCCAACGCCATCCAGTTGCGCCAGGATGCCTTGCGCCACGTGGGCTACACGAATATCCACGACAGCGCCTACATGACGATCGACCACATCCTCGTGTCCGAACATTTTCATCCTGCCTCGCCGCGCGCCATCGGTGTGCTGCAGGAAGTGACTTATCTCAACGACCATTTGCTGCTGGGCTTGCCGCACGCATCCGACCATGGCCAGGTGCTGGCGCGCATCAAGCTGCTGGGAAATATCCATTAACTCAGTCACTAATGTAATAACTTCCCCATAGCACTACCCTCGACTTGCGCGCTGGCAAAGCGGCCCTGGTATTGCTGGCAACCCTGCGCCCGCAGATACGCCAGTTGCTGCGCCGTTTCCACGCCTTCGGCGATCACCGTCAATTGCAGCTCGCGCGCCATGGCGATGATCGCGGCGGCGACCGCCGTGTCGGACTCGCCCGCTGCGCCATCGGCTACGGCGGGCAGGAACGAGGGGTCGATCTTGAGTTTGTCCACAGGGTAATGGCGCAGATTGGCCAGGCGCGAATAGCCGGTGCCGAAGTCGTCGATGGCCAGCCTGGCGCCCAGCGCGCGCAGCTGCGCCAGCACGCCAGCCAGGCGCGCGCCGCCCTTCATCAGCAAGGATTCCGTCACTTCCAGTTCCAGGCTGGCGGCAGGCAAACCCGACACGGCCAGCGCTTCTTGTACGCTGAGCAATAAATTATTGTGCAGGCATTGCGCCGGCGACAGATTCACGGCCACTCTCCAGGCATGGCCCGCATCGTGCCAGGCCCGCGCGCGCAGACAGGCGTGGCGCAGCACCCAGTTGCCAATCGACACCATCAAGCCGCATTCCTCGGCCACGGCGATGAAGCGCTCGGGCGGCAGCACGCCCAATTGCGGGTGATGCCAGCGCAACAGCGCTTCGGCGCCCAGGATCTGCCCGCTGGCCACATCAAGCGCAGGCTGGAACTCGAGCACGAATTCATCGCGGCCCAAAGCTTCGCGCAAGCCCTGCTCCAGGCTGGCGCGCTCGACGATTTGCGCATTCATTTCGGCGTTGAAAAACTGGAAATTGTTGCACCCGTTTTCCTTCGCGTGGTACATGGCGATGTCGGCGTTGTGCACGAGGGTATCGATGCCGTCGCCATCGCTGGGAAAGATGGCCACGCCGATCGAGATCGACACGTGCAGTTCATATTCGCCCAGCTGGTACACCTGCGTCACGGCATGCAGCAGGCTGGCCGCCACGCGGGCCACCTGGTCGATGCCGCCCACCTCGGCCAGGATGATGACGAACTCGTCGCCGCCATGCCGGCTGACCGTGTCGACGCCGCGCACGCAGCGCACGAGGCGCCGCGCCACTTCTTTGAGCAGCAAATCGCCCACGTGGTGGCCCATGCTGTCGTTGATGTGCTTGAAGTGATCGAGGTCCAGGTACAAAACGGCCAGCATGCTCAGCTTGCGCCGCGCGGCCGCCAGCGCCAGCGACAGCCGGTCCAGCAGCAGCACCCGGTTCGGCAAGTCGGTGAGGAAATCGTGCTCGGCCAGGTGGCGCGTGTGTTCTTCATTCTTCTTGCGCTCGCTGATGTCGCTGAGGATGGCCAGGTAATTGCTCAATTGTCCCTGCGGGTCGCGGATGGCCGTCAGCGACAGCCAGGCCGGGTAGCGCCCGCTCGCCTTGCGCTGGCCCATGATGTCTCCTTGCCAATAGCCGTTCGCCTCGACCTCATCCCACACGTGGTCGAAAAACGCGGGCGCGTCCGGCTCCACGTCGTGCAGGACGAAGGGTTTGCCCAGCATATCGTCCAGGCTGTAGCCGCTGATCTCGCTGTACGCGGGATTCATGCTGACGACCCGCTGCTGCGGGTCCATCACGACGATGGCCTCGCGCGCATGTTCGACCACCTGTGCCGACAGGTACAGGGCACGCTCGGCCAGTTTGCGCGAGGAAATATCGCGGATCACGGCATAAAACAGATAGGTATGGTCGAGCGTGACGGATGTGAGCAGCACTTCGCCCCAGAACAGCTCGCCGGTGCACGTCTGATAACGCCAGTCGTAGCGGCAGTTGCCGTCGGCGTGGGCTTGCGCGGCCAGTTGCGTGCCGCGCAACGAGGACAATGCGCCATCGGGCTGGCGCAAAGGCGAAAAGTCGCTGAGGCGGCGCCCCAGCAACCGTGGCCGCCCTTCGCATTGAAACAGGGCAATGGCAGCCGGATTCGCTTCGGCGATATGCTCGTCGCGCAGCTGCAAAATGGCGTCGGCCGATTTCTCGTACAACTGGCGGAAATTGTCGCCCATCAGCAACATCGCGCCCTGCGCGACCCCATCCTGGCTGCTGGCCGTGATGTCGACATCGATGCAGACCACTTGCCGCACACGACCGGATTGGATGACGGGAAACACGGTGGAACAGATGCAGCGCGGCGCGGCGCCGTCTGCAGCGAGCTTCCACAGGCGCGTACTGCGCGCCTTGCCGCTTTCCCACACGGCCGCCAGTTCGCCCGTGGCCTCCTCGGCCACGCTGACGGCGCCGGGCAGCGCGGCGGCCACTGTGGCCCACGGCTGGCCCAGCACCAGCTCCGCTGCCACGCCATACAGGCGCGCCGCACCAAAGCTCCAGTAGCGCACGATGCCGTCGCGGTCGATGCCGCGCACGGCCAGGCCGGGTGCCTGTTCGATCGCGGCAACAATGATCGACAGCAAATCGAGTGCCTTGCCGGCCGGCCCCGCCTGCGGTTCGGCCGCGGCCAGCAAACGGCCCGGCGACGGGGCGGCTCCGGCAATCCGATCAGACATCAGGCCCCCTGTGGCGCGGCCGCGCGGCAACCGGCGGGCGAACGGCCTGTCCGGCGGCGCAACCATCCCGACCATTCTTGCGCGCCGGCGAATCGGCTTCTTGAGGATGCGCAAGCATCGTGACGCGCATGGCGGGCATGCTGGCCGTGGTCTCCGGTCGCCGTTTTTTGCATTCCAGCCCCGATTTTGTGCAATCTGTCGCATGGCGATGGCGGCAAGCCTTGAATCTTCCTAAAGTGGCAACATGCGCATCGCCGTGAACGGGCGCAGTGGCAGGCGTGCTGTCTGCGGCCGCCACGGTGATGCGCTACCCGAATTCCCCCGGCCTGCCGCAGGCCGGCCGCACCGAGACCTGGCGCCAAACCCCTGCGCCGCTCCTGACTAAAAAAACCTATGAAAAACGAGACCCTGCCCCCCGCCTCCCCCCTTGCCTCCACGCGCCGCCGGCGCTGGCGCACGCCCGTCTTGATCGTCGTCGTGCTGGGCCTGGCCGGCGGCGGCTGGACGGTGATGCAATCGAAGCAGCAGGCCGCCAAGGCGGCCGAACAGCAGGCGAGCAAGAAGAAGGAGCAGGAAAAGACGCCCGTGCATGAACTCGCGCAGGGCGACGTGGCCGCCATCGATGCGCGCGCCCTCAGTATCAGCCTGCCCCTGTCCGGCTCGCTGGCGCCCGTGACCCAGGCCACCATCAAGGCCAAGGTTTCCGGCGTGATCGAGGCAACGACCTTGCAGGAAGGCCAGCACGTAGCCAATGGGCAAATCCTCGTGCGCCTGGATGCGGCCGACCAGCGCGCCCGCCTGACCCAGCAGCAAGCCATGCTCGACGAAGCGCAGGCGCGCCTGTCGATGGCCAGCAAGAATGAAGCGAACAGCCAGGCGCTGCTCAAGCAAAAATACATTTCGCAAACGGCTTACGACACGACGCAGAACTCCGTCGACCTGGCGCGCGCCAACGTCAAGTCCGCCGCCGCCATGCTCGACATCGCCCGCATCGCGCTGGCCGACACGGTGATCCGCGCACCGATGGCCGGCATCGTCAGCAAGCGCCACCTGCAGGCCGGCGAAAAAGTCTCGCCCGACATGCCCGTCTACACCATCGTCAACCTGGCCCAGCTGACCCTGGAAGCGCCCGTGCCCAGCGCGGAAATCCCCCGCATCAAGCTGGGCCAGGACGTGCACTTCAAGGTCGACGGCTTCGGCGCGCGCGACTTCGCCGGCAAGGTCACGCGCATCAACCCCACCACCGAGAGCGGCTCGCGCGCCATGCTCGTCTACATCGCCGTCGACAATGGCGATGGCGCGCTGCGCGGCGGCATGTTCGCCAAGGGCAGCATCGTCACCGAGCGATCAATCGTGGCGCCGCTGGTGCCATTGACGGCCGTGCGCAATGAAAAGCAGGGCCCCGTCGTGTATGCGCTGGTCAACAACAAGGTCGTCGCCCAGCCCGTCACCCTGGGACTGCGCAACGAGGATGAAGGCTATGCGGAAGTGACGTCGGGCCTGGTGCCGGGCGCGAAAGTCATCATCGCCAAGCTCGATGGCGTGAAACCTGGCCACGGCGTGACCTTCGCCGCACCGCCCCCCGCCGCGCCGGCAGCCGTGCTGGCACGGAAGGATTAAGCCATGTGGATGACCAAAGTCAGTATTCAGAATCCCGTCTTTGCCACCATGGTCATGGTGGCGCTGGTGGTGCTGGGCATCTTCTCCTACCGTGGCCTGGGCGTGGAGAGCATGCCCAGCGTGCAGTTCCCGTTCGCCGCCATTGAAGTGAACTACCCGGGCGCCTCGCCCGAGGCCGTGGAAAACGATATCACGCGCCCCATCGAGGACGCCGTCAACACCGTCAGCGGCATCAAGACCATCCGCGCCAACTCGTGGGAAGGACGCGCCGGCGTCTACCTGGAATTCGAGCTGTCGACGAACATGGACAAGGCCATGCAGGACTTGCGCGACAAGGTGGCCCTGGTGCGCCCGCGCTTCCCGAAAGAAGCCAAGGACCCGTTCATCGCCCGCGCCGAGGGCGACAACGAGCGTCCCATCGCCACCATCGTGCTCACATCGACCGGGCATGACCTGCGCGCGCTGTCGACCATGACGGAGCAGATCATCAGCAAGCGCTTCCAGGGCGTGGCCGGCGTGGGGCAAGTCAAGCTGCGCGGCTTGCGCGCGCGCCAGATCCTCATCAGCATGAAGCCGATCGAGCTCAATGCCCAGGGCATCGGCGTCGATGAAGTGATCCGCGCCATCCAGGCCACGAATACCAATTTGCCGGCCGGCTCCATCAGCCATGGCGCGGCCGAACAATTGGTGCGCGTGGAAGGCAAGATCAAGGATGCGCGCGAATTCGGCAAGATCATCGTCGCGCGCCGCGCCGTCGGCCCCGTTTACCTGGACCAGGTGGCCACCGTCGTCGACGGCGAGCAGGAAGAACTGTCGATCTCGCGCATGAACGGCCGGCAAGCCGTGACGATGGAAATCACCAAGGTGCAGGACGCCAACGTGGTGGAAGTAGGCACCGGCATCCTGAAAGTGGCGGCCGACCTGCAAAAGACCCTGCCGCCCGATATCACCCTGCGCGTGCTGGACGACGAATCGGAACGCGTGCAAAGCCAGCTCAATAACGTCAAGCGCACCATCATCGAAGGTGCCGTGCTGACCATGGTGATCGTCTTCCTGTTCCTGCATTCGTGGCGCTCGACCATCATCACGGGCTTGACCTTGCCGATCTCCGTGCTGGCCAGCTTCATCGCCATGAAGGCTTTCGGTTTTACCCTGAACTTTTTGACCCTGATGGCGCTGTCCTTGTGCATCGGCCTGTTGATCGATGACGCCATCGTCGTGCGCGAAAACATCGTGCGCCACCTGGGCATGGGCAAGAATCACTACAAGGCGGCCAACGACGGCACCAATGAAATCGGCCTGGCCGTGATGGCCACCACCTTCGCCATCGTCGCCGTGTTCGTGCCCGTCGCCTTCATGGACGGCATCATCGGCCGCTTCTTCCTGCAGTTCGGCATCACCGTGGCCGTCGCCGTGCTCGTGTCGCTGTTCGTCAGCTTCACGCTCGACCCCATGCTGTCGTCCGTCTGGCGCGACCCCGTCAAGGACCGCTTCAAGTACGTGCCGTGGCTGGGCCGCTTCATGGCCTGGATCGAGACAGGCATCGACCGCCTGCACGTCTGGTACGGCAAGGTGCTGGCAGTGGCCCTGCGCTGGCGCAAGACGACCCTGGCCACGGCTGTGGCCCTGTTCGCGGGTAGCCTGATGCTCGTGCCCATGATCGGCGGCGAGATGTTCCCCGAGACGGACCAGGGCTGGGTCAACCTGCGCTTCAAGACGCCCGTCGGCTCCAGCCTCGAATACACGGATAGCAAAGTACGCCAGATCGAAACGGCCCTGAAGGAATTCCCCGAGATCGACAGCCTGGTGGCCAATATCGGCACGCCCGATGGCCGCAACACGGCCGAGGTGAACCTGAAGCTGACGGACATCAAGAAGCACAAGCGCCGTTCGCAGCAGGAACTGGAAAAGCTGATCCGCGAACGACTGGCGCCGATTGCCGGCATCACCCTGTCCGTCGGCCAGCGTCCCATCTTCATCGCCATCCTCGGCACGGACGAAGGCAAGCTCGATGCGGTGGCGCACACCCTGATGGACAAGATGCGCAACATCAAGGGCCTGGCCGACATGGAATACAGCCAGGAAGGCGCCAATCCGTCGACCACCGTGAAGATCAATAACGAACTGGCCAGCGACCTGGGATTGTCGGTGCAGCAGATCGGCAATGCCCTGCGGCCTTTCGTGGCGGGCGACACGGTCAGCCACTGGCTGGCATCCGACGGACAAAACTACGACGTCAACGTGCAGCTGCCCAAGTCGGGCCGGCAGAAGGTGGCCGACCTGGCCGACCTGTCGCTGGCCTCGAGCAAGCTTGACGCGAATGGCAAGCCCGTCATGATTCCGCTGCGCCAGGTGGTCGACTTCGTGCCGTCATCGAGCCCGCAAGTGCTCAAACGCCAGGCCTTGCAGCGCCGCGTTGCCATCTATGCGGGCACGCAGGGCCGTCCCGCCGGCGACGTCGACGCCGACGTGCAAAAGGCGATGCAATCGATCGACCTGCCGCCGGGCGTGCGCTTCGACGTGGCCGGCAATGCGCAGCAGATGGCCGAAACCATGGGCGGCGCAATGATGGCGCTGGGGATCGCCGTGATCTTCATCTACCTGGTGCTGGCCTCGCAATTCGGCAGCTTCTTGCAGCCGATCGCCATCATGGTGTCCCTGCCGCTGTCGTTGATCGGCGTGCTGGCCGCGCTGCTGATCACGGGCAGCACCTTGAACATCTTCTCCGTGATCGGCTTCATCATGCTCATGGGCCTGGTCACCAAGAATGCGATTCTGCTGGTCGACTTCACCAACCAGCGCCAGCGAGAAGGCCTGGGGCAGTTCGAGGCGCTGATGGAAGCGGGGCAAGTGCGGCTGCGCCCCATCCTGATGACGACCCTGGCGATGGTCTTCGGCATGCTGCCGATGGCTATCGGCATGGGCGACGGCGGCGAATCGCAGGCGCCGATGGGCCGCGCCGTCATCGGCGGCGTGATCACCTCGACCTTGCTGACCCTGGTGGTGGTGCCCGTCGCCTACACCTACCTCGATAGCCTGGGCAAGCGCGCCGCGCGCTTCTTTGGCGGCGGCGAGCATGCCCACGCCGATGCCGACGGCACCAAGGCACACGCCCACTGATCCACCGGTCGCCTTCACCGTCCCCGCATTGGCGGGGACGACGCGGCGGCTTCCTGAAGAGAGCTTCAGTTGACCAAAGCTGCGCCACTGGCTAGACTGTCCCACGTTATCAATGATATGGAGTGACTCGTGGGTGCTTGTTCCAGTGACAGTAGTCGATTGACCATCGGCGATCGGCCTTAGGCAAGACGCGCGCATTCCGCCCGCCTTGCCCTCGGCAAGGTGCGGTTTTACCAGCGGCAGTACTCTCTCGCCGCCACTTCCCCCTCTTCGTTCCACCGTTGTCGTCTGCTGCCCCAATCCGGGCGGATAGTCTTCGCCTTTGCACTCGCCTGTTCCTCCCCAGCCGGGAGAAATAATGGTGGTATTTGACTTTGCGCTGCGCGTTGCCGCGGCATTGACCCTGGGCGCCATGATCGGCGCCGAACGCCAGCTGCGCCAGCGCATGGCGGGCCTGCGCACGAACGCGCTGGTATCCGTCGGCGCCTCGCTGTTCGTGATGGTTTCCGTGCTCGAAGGCGATGCCTCTGGCCACATGCGCATCGCCGCGCAGGTGGTGTCGGGCATCGGCTTTCTGGGTGCCGGCGTCATCATGCGCGAAGGCATGACGGTGCGTGGCTTGAACACGGCCGCCACCCTGTGGTGCTCGGCCGCCATCGGCATCCTGTGCGGCCTGGGGTTTGCGCTGGAAGCGGCGATCGGCACGGGCTTCGTGCTGATCGCCAACCTCGTGCTGCGCCACCTGGCGCAGCGCATCAACACGCACGGCAGCGAAGCGGGCATCGAGACGGAAAGCATCTACCGCGTGACGGCCGTGTGCGAGGCGGAGCAGGAAGTCCAGGTGCGCAAGCTGATGCTGCGCTTGATCAGCGGCATGCCGGCCCTGATGCTGCAATCCTTGCATAGCGAGGATGCCGCGCACGCGGGACGCATCGAAGTACGCGCCGACTTGCTCACGCCCTTGTCCAGCCTGGGATTGCTGGAGCAGATCGTCAGTCAGGTGAGCCTGGAAGGCAGCGTCTCGGCCGTGCGCTGGGCGCTGGTGAACAACGCGGAATTTGTCGCCGAACGGGGAGTTTGATAATGACAATGATGAAAAAGTTCTTCCATTGGTTTGCCAAACGTGGTCCGGCTGTCGCCACCTACCGCCTGACCGTCACCTGCCCCGCCGCGCAGGCCGACCATGTCGTGCGCCTGCTGCTGGCCGAACTGAAAGGCGCGGGCCTGGCGCCGTCGCAAATGCTGCGCAGCTGGGACGAAGCCCGGCGAGTGGTGCAACTGATCGCCACGGTGCTGTGCCAGGCCGTGCAGCGCGCCGTGCTGGTGCGCTTCGTCAACCGCGCGGGCGCCTGGCCGCAAGTGCGGCAAGTGCGCTGGGAAGGCGTCGCGCCGTCACTCTGACGCGGGAAGGCGCATGAGGAACAGCGCGCCGCCTTGCGGGCGGTTCTGCGCCTCGATGCTGCCGCCGTACGCGTGCACGATGGCTTGCGACAGGGCCAGGCCCAGGCCGAAGCCGGGCGCCTCGCCCGCGCGCGCCTGGGCGCCACGGTAAAAGCGCTCGAACAGATGCGGCAAGTCTTCCACGCCGATGCCCGGGCCCGCGTCCGCCACGCCGACGACCGCATGTGCGCCATCGCGCGCCACGTGCACGGAGATGACGCTGTCGGGCGGCGAAAACTTCACGGCGTTATCGAGCAGATTGGCCAGCACCAGGTCCACGGGGCCGGCCGCCACGCGCGCCTGCACGGCCACACTGTCATCGAAGACGATGCGGATGCCGCGCTGCGCCGCCGCCTTTTCCAGGCGCTGCGCGGTCGCCCGCACGAGGGGATTGAGCGCGATGGTTTCCACGGCATTGCGTTCCTGGCCCACGTCCAGGCGCGTGAGCATCAACAGTTCTTCCACCAAGGTCGTCAGCCGCTGCACTTCATCGAGGCAGGACGCCAGCGCATCGACATATTCGGGCGCTTCGCGCGGGCGGCGCAGGGTGATTTCGATTTCCGTGCGCAGGCGCGACAGGGGCGAGCGCAATTCGTGCGAGGCGTCGGCCGTGAAGCGGCGCTGCGCATCGTAGCCGTGCTCCAGGCGGTCCAGCATCGCGTTCAGGGTGTCGACCAGGCGGCCGATTTCATCGTGCGTGCCGGGATGGGGCAGGCGCTGGTGCAGGCTGGCTTCGCCGATCGAATGCGCCTGGTCCACCACGTCGTCGATGGCGCCCAGCACGCGGCGCGTGAGCATTTCGCCGGCCAGCCCCACGGCCGCCAGCAAGGCCAGCGCCATGGCGCCAAACAGCACGGTGGCCGCGGCCAGCACGTGGTTGGTGTCGTCGAGCGAACCGGCCACCTGCACCGCCAGGCCCGCGCCGGACGAGGGCACGGGAATCGACACCATGCGCAGCGGCTCTTCGCCGAACTTGGGCAGGGTCTCGAAGACGGTCTCGCCGGCCGCCAGGCGCGTGAGCAGGGCGGACGGCGCCGGCAGCTGCGCCGCCTCCAGGTTGCGGCTGCGCGCCAGCACGCGGCCTTCGCCATCGATGATCTGCACCAGGCGGTCGAGCCGTGTCAACGACGGCGGCGCCAGCCCCGGCGCCACCTCGTGCACCTGCACGGGCTGGCGCGGCGCGGCCGGCAGCATGGCCATTTCCGTCTCGCCCAGCGCCAGCAGGGCCGCGTCGAGCTGGCCGTGCACGGCGCGCGACAGGCCCCAGTAGCCGGCCAGCGCCGTGCAGGCGACGATGGCAAGAATCACGGCCAGGTGCACCAGCAACAGGCGTTTGCGAAAGCTAGCCACCGTTGTTTTCCGCCAGGCGGAAACCGCGTCCGCGCACCGTGTGGATCAAGGGCGGCAAACCCGGCGCATCCACTTTTCCCCGCAAATTGCGCACGTGGACGTCGATCAGATTATCGATGCCGATCAGGTCCGCCTGCCATATCTGCTCGGCCAGGCGCGCGCGGCTGACCACCTCGCCCGCCTGGCGCAGCAGGATCAATAAAATCGCATACTCCTTGGGAGTGAGCACCAGCGGCGCGCCGGCCCGCGTGGCCTGATGGCTGACGGGATCGAGCGTCAAATCGGCCAGCGCCAGCACCAGCGGGCGGCTGATGTCGGAGCGGCGCAGCAAGGCGCGGATGCGTGCCAGCAGCTCCTCGAATTCGAACGGTTTGGTCAGGTAATCGTCGGCGCCCGTGTTCAGGCCCGCCACCCGGTCGGCCGTGGCGTCGCGCGCCGTGAGCATCAGCACGGGCGTCTGGATGCCGCGCGCGCGCAAGTCGCGGCAAAAATCGATGCCCTGCTTGCCCGGCAACATCCAGTCCAGCACGATCGCGTCGTAATCGACGGCGTAGCTTTCATCCTCGCCCCCTTCCGCGCTGTGCGCCACGTCGACGACAAAACCTTCTTCCTGCAAGCCGCGGGCCAGCAGGCGCGCCGCCTTGCGGTCGTCTTCCACCAGGAGGATTCTCATGCCTGCCTTTCGCGTCGCGCCTTGTTTTCCATGCTGGCATTTTACCGCGCCGCAGCGTGCGCACACGGAACCTGAAGAATGATTCAGGCGTTCTTGGGCGCTTCTTCAGGAGCACATTGCTATGCTTTCCCGGCGCTGTACTGATATTGCCCGCGCCCCCTCTGACCGCCCGCCTGGGCACGGCATTCACGCATGCCCCATCACCATCAATAACAAGGAAACACGGGATGAACACGACCACCCGCAACGCCCTGGGCGCCAGCTGCGCCCTCGCTCTCGCCTGTTCGGCCCTGGCCGGCTGCGCCAAGCCGACAGCGGCATCCACGCCGCCCGCCCAATCGATACACCTGGACGACGGCAGCATCGCCGTCGACAAGATGTCGCCGCTGCGCCAGCGCCTGCAGATCGCGCCCGTACAGGAACAGGACATCGCCACGCAGACGCAGGCGCCCGGCAGCATCGAAGCGATGCCGGAAAAACTGGTGAAAATCACGCCGCCGCTGGCCGGGCGCATCACGCGCTTGCAGCGTTCACTGGGCGACAGCGTGAAGGCGGGCGACCCGCTATTCACGCTCGACTCGGCGGAACTGAGCACCGCCTACGCGGACGACAGCAAGGCCAAGTCCATCCTGCTGCAGGCGCGCCAGGAACTCGAGCGCCAGAAGACCCTGTTCGACGCGGAAATCGCCGCGCGCAAGGAGTACGAAGCGGCACAGGCAGCCTACGACCAGGCCGGCAGCGACGCCCGGGCCAGCGCCGACAAGCTGGCCCAGTACGGCGCCGGCGCGCGCGGCACCCGCCGCGACTATGTGCTGCGTTCACCGATCACCGGCACCGTGATCGCCGTGGAAGGCGCCCAGGGCGGCTACTGGAACGATATCAACGCACCCGTCATGACCGTGGCAGACCTCTCCACCGTGTGGCTGTCGGCCAACGTGGCCGAGCGGGACCTGGCGCAGGTGGCCGTGGGACAAACGGCCAGCATCACCGTCGACGCCTGGCCCGGCAAGGCTTTCGAGGGCAAGGTCGCGTATGTCGGCGCCGTGCTCGATCCCGAAACGCGCACGGTGAAGGTGCGCGTGGCCATCGACAACCGCGCCGGCGCCTTCAAGCCGGGCATGTTCGCCCACGCGGGATTTGCCGGCGCTTCCCGCCGCGCCCTGCTCGTGCCGGCCGCCGCCGTCCTGCAAAGCGGGCCGTCGATGCGCGTGATGGTGGAACGCAGCCCGCTGGTATTCACACCGCGCACGGTGCAGGTGGGCGCCAGCCATGGCGAGCAAGTGGAAATCGTCTCGGGCTTGCGCGCGGGTGAACGCATCGTCGTCAAGGAAGGAGTGCTGCTCAATGATTGACCGTTTCATCGCCACCTGCTGCCAGCGGCGCGGCATCGTCTGGCTCGTGCTGCTGTTCGTCGCCGCCTACGGCGTCTATTGCTGGAAGCAGCTGCCCATCGAAGCCTATCCCGACATCGCCGACGTCACCTCGCAAATCGTCACGCAGGTGCCGGGCCTGGGCGCCGAGGAAATCGAGCAGCAGATCACGATTCCGCTGGAACGCGCGCTGCTGGGCACACCGGGCATGCACGTGCTGCGCACGCGCAGCCTGTTCGCGCTGTCGCTGATCACCGTGGTGTTCGAGGATGGCAGCGACGGCTACTTCACGCGCGAGCGGCTGCAGGAACGCCTGGCCAGCGTGAACCTGCCCTACGACGCCAAGCCGGGGCTCGATCCCTATACCTCGCCCACGGGCGAAATCTACCGCTACACCCTGGAATCGACAACACGCTCGCTGCGCGAACTGTCCGAACTGCAGTTCTGGACCGTGATCCCGCGCCTGCAGCAGGTGCGCGGCGTGGCGGACGTGAGCAATTTCGGCGGCCTGACGACGCAGTTCATGCTGGAACTCGACCCCGCAAAGCTGGACAGCTACGGCTTCTCGCTGGCGCAGGTCAAGGACGCCATCAACGCCAACAACATCAGCGGCGGCGGCAGCGTGATCGACCGCGGCCAGCAATCGTACGTGGTGCGCGGCGTGGGCTTGCTCCATTCGCTCGACGACATGGGCAACGTCGTCGTCAGCAGCAAGAATGGCGTGCCCGTCCTGGTGAAGGACCTGGGCAAGCTCGCTTACGGCAACGTGGAGCGGCGCGGCATCCTCGGCAAGGACGACAACCCCGACACCATCGAAGGCATCACCCTGCTGCTCAAGGATTTCAATCCATCCGAAGCGCTGGCCGGCATCCATGCGGCCGTGGACGACTTGAACGCCAACGTGCTGCCGAAGGACGTCAAGGTGGTGCCCTACCTGGACCGCAGTTCGCTGATCGACGCCACCCTGCACACGGTGGGATTTACCCTCGGCGAAGGCATGCTGCTCGTCGCGCTCGTGCTGCTGCTGTACCTGGGCAGCCCGCGCGCCGCCGCCATCGTCGCGCTGACGATTCCGCTGGCCCTGCTGATCGCCTTTATCTTCATGCACCATTTTAAAATTCCAGCCAATTTGCTGTCGCTGGGGGCGATCGACTTCGGCATCCTCGTCGACGGTTCCGTCGTAGTGCTGGAAAACATGCTGTGCCGCCGCGAACGGGAACAGGAGCGCCCCCTCAGCCTGCAGGACGCCATCGACGCGACCCTGCAGGTGGCGCGCCCCATCATGTTCGGCATGGCCGTCATCATCGCCGCCTATCTGCCCCTGTTCGCTTTCCAGCGCATCGAGTACAAGCTGTTCTCGCCGATGGCGTATGCGGTGGGCGCGGCGCTCGTGGGCGCGCTGGTCGTGGCGCTGGTGCTGATCCCGGGCCTGGCCTGGCTGGCCTTGCGCAAGCCGCGCCGCATGCCACACAACCGCGCGCTGGACACGCTGGCGGCCGCGTACGGCCGCTTCCTCGAGCGCATGGTGGGCCGTAAGCGCTGGGTGGCGATGGTGTGCGCAGGATCGCTCGCAGCGCTTGCCATCCTGGGCGGCAGCATCGGGCGCGACTTTTTACCGTACCTAGATGAAGGCTCCTTGTGGCTGCAGGTGCAGATGCCGCCCGGGATCACCCTGGACAAGGCGTCCGAAATGGCCAGCGAACTGCGGCGCGCCGCGCTGGAATTCCCGGAAGTGTCGACCATCGTCACGCAGACGGGACGCAACGACGACGGCACCGATTACTGGACGCCGTCGCACATCGAAGCGAGCGTGGGGCTGCATCCGTACAAAAGCTGGAAGTCCGGCATAAGCAAGCAGCAACTGATCGCGAAAATGAATGCACGCTTCGCACGCATGCCTGGCATCACCGTGGCCTTCATGCAGCCGATGATCGATGGCGTGCAGGATAAATTGTCGGGCGCGCACAGCGACCTGACGGTGAAAATCTTCGGCAACGACCTCGATGAAGTGCGCGCCATCGCCGGCAAGGTGGCCAATGTCCTGAAGACTGTCCACGGCGCCTCCGACGTGGCCGTGGACGTGGAGCCACCCTTGCCCAACCTGAAGGTGGAACTGGACCGCGCCAAGGCGGCGCGCTACGGCATCAATGCCGCCGACGTGGCCGACCTGATTTCCACCGGCATCGGCGGCGCGCCCATCGGCCAGGTCTATGTGGGCGAGAAAAGCTACGACATCGCCGTGCGCTTTCCGCCCGCCACGCGTTCCAGCCCCGACGTCATCGCCAGCTTGAAGCTCGCGGCCGCCAACGGCGCGAAGATCCCGCTGGCGCAGGTGGCCACCATCAGCACCACCTCGGGCGAAAGCGTGATCGTGCGCGAGATGGGACGGCGCCACATCATCGTGCGCCTCAACGCCCGCGGGCGCGACCTGGCCGGCTTCCTGGCCGAAGCGCGTCCGCTGGTGGCGCAAACCGTGGCAGGCGAGCACCAGCGCATCAGCGTGGAATGGGGCGGCCAATTCGAAAACCTGCAGCGCGCGCAAAGCCGTTTGGCGCTGATTCTGCCGATGACCCTGGGCGCCATGTTCCTGCTGCTGTTTGGCCAGTTCCGCAATCTGCGCCAGCCCGCGCTGGTCTTGCTGGCCGTGCCGCTGGCCATGCTGGGCGGCCTGGCCGCGCTGCATTTGCGCGGCATGACCTTGAACGTGTCGAGCGCCGTCGGCTTCATCGCCCTGTTCGGCGTGGCCGTATTGAATGCCGTGCTGATGCTGGCGCAGATCAACCGCTTGCGCACCGACGAGAGCAAGAGCTTGCGCGACGCCGTGCTCGAAGGCGCGCGCGACCGCATGCGCCCCGTGCTGATGACGGCCACCGTGGCCGCCCTGGGGCTGACGCCGGCCATGCTGGCGACGGGCCTGGGCAGCGACGTGCAGCGCCCGCTGGCCACCGTCGTGGTGGGCGGCCTAGTGACGGCGACGGCACTGACCTTGTTGCTGTTGCCGGCCCTGTATTACCTGATCGAGGCGCACCTGCAAAAACGCCAGACGCATACCGAAGGAGAACCCCATGACGCGTTTTAATGTACTGCTGGCGGCTTGGCTGATCGCGCCCTTCGCCAGCGCCGCCCCGTTGACTTTCGAGGCCTATTTGTCCGCCGTGGAAAGCCACAGCCTGGAACTGCAGGCGCAGCAGGAAGGCATCGTCTCGGCCAAGGCCGGCATCGGCATCGCCGGCCTGCGTCCCGATCCCGAGTTCACCGTGGGCGCCACGCGCGAAACCGTGCGCAGCACCGAGCACCGTCCCGTCACGTGGAACCCGGCCATCAGCATGGCCATCGAGACGGGCGGCAAGCGCGCCGCGCGCATCAAGGCGGCGCACAGCAATGTCGCGCTGGCCGAGGAAACGGTGGCCGGTTTCAAGAGCGAACTGTATGGCACGGCCGCCGCCGCGTTCACGGAAGCGTGCCGCACGCGCGACGTCCTCGCGCGCAAGGAGCAGACCATGGCGGCCTTGTCGACAGTGGTGGAAGCGAACGCCGTGCGGCGCAAGGCGGGGGACGTGGGCGGCATCGAGCTGCTGCAGTCGCGCGTGGAGCGCGACCAGTTCCAGGCCGAACTTGCGCAGGCGCGCAGCGAGGCGGACAGTGCCATGTTGAATTTGTCGCCGCCGCTGGGGCGCCAGTTCGACGCGCTGTTTCCGGACGCGCAGCTGGCCTGCGACTTCGCTGCATACGAAGACAAGGATGCCAGGGTGCTGGTGCCGCAAGCGCTCGGCGCCCGCAGCGACGTGCGCATCGCCCGCGCCACCGTGGACAATCTGCGCGACGGCGCGGCGCTCGTGCGTGCCAACCGCGCCGTCGATCCGACCGTCACCGTGGGCCTGGCCGCCGCGCGCGGCTACCATGACGGCATCGATGGCAGCGGCAATCCCGTCGACGGTTCGCCCCGCTCGCGCGCCCTGTCCATCTCGCTGGCCATTCCCATCCCCCTGTCGCGGCGCGACACGGGCGATATCGTGCAGGCGGAATCAAGTGTCACGCAGGCGATGCTGGCCCTGCGCCAGGCGGAACTGGCGGCGGAAACGCAAGTGCGCACGGCGCAGCGGCAATTGCGTGCGGCGCGGGACAGGCTGGCGCGCTACCGCGACGGCGTGCTGGTCGATGCGCAAAAGGTGGTCGACGGCATGCGCCTGTCTTACGTCAAAGGCAATGCTTCGCTGCTGGAATGGCTGGCGGCGCAGCGTTCGGCCGATGAAGCCTACCAGGGCTATGTGCAGGCGCGCGCCGATGCCGCCATCGCCAGCACGCAGCTGCAACTGGCGATCGGCCAGCGGCCGAGCTTATAGCGGGGAGAAAGTGGAACGAGGAGATACCGGCGCGGCGATGGTGCCGCGCCGGTCGTCAAGCACGGGGAATTACTGGGGCTGGGCGGGCTCGTCGGTAGCGTCGTCCGCATCGTCCGCTTCAGGCTCTTCACCCTCGGCACCCTCTTCGCCATCGGCCGGCTTCGGATTGTTCTTCGCTTCCAGCTTGCGCCTGGCTTTTTCCTCGGCTTTCTTCTTCTTTTCCAGCTCTTTTTGCCGTTTTTCGTATTGGAAATTTGTCTTGGCCATTTACTACCTCTTTAGTTTTTAGATGTTACAGATAAGCATATAAGGCACATTATGACGTAGTTGGAGCAAACACCAAATGTTTAGCCGCGTGGATGATGCTGCGCATGCAGCAGTTTCAGCCGTTCGCGGGCCACATGCGTGTAAATCTGCGTGGTGGAAATATCGGAGTGCCCCAGTAACAATTGCACAACACGCAAGTCCGCGCCATGGTTGAGCAAATGGGTGGCGAACGCGTGGCGCAGGGTATGCGGCGACAGCGGCGCCGTGATGCCGGCGCTCAGCGCATGTTTCTTGATGATGACCCAGAACATTTGCCGCGTCATGGCGCCCCCGCGCCGCGTGACGAACAGCGCGTCGTCCATTTGCCCGTCGAGGATGATGCCGCGCGCTTCCTTCAGGTAGCGCTCGATCCACAGCCGCGCCTGTTCGCCGAACGGCACCAGCCGCGTCTTGCTGCCCTTGCCCGTGATGCGCAGCACGCCATCGTTGAGGCTCAGTTCCACGGATTTCAAGTCCACCAGTTCCGACACGCGCAAGCCGCTCGCATACATGAGTTCGAGCATGGTGCGTTCGCGCAGGCCCAGCGGCGTGCTCACGTCGGGCGCCGCCAGCAAGGCTTCCACCTGCGCTTCGCTCAGGGTATGCACGAAGCGCGCGGGCTGCTTGGCCGAGACCATCTTCAGGCACGGGTCGGCGGCGATATGCTTGTGCCGCAGGGCCAGCTGGTAAAAACGCTTGAGCACGGACAGGCGCCGGTTCGACGACGTCGCCTTGCTCTCGTCGTGGCGGGCCGCGAAATACGCCTCGATGTCGGCCGTGGAGACCTCGTACAAGCCCTCGCGTCCGGGCCGCGCCACTTCCAGCCAGCGCGCAAACAGCCGCATGTCGCGCCGGTAGGCGTCCAGCGAGTTTTTCGACAGGCCGTCTTCCAGCCACAGGCTGTCGCAGAATTCATCGATCAGGGTAGCGTTGTCGGGCGCCAGCAGGCTGTTCATCATAGGTAAGCCGCCACGCCTTCGTGCGCCAGCAGCCAGCGCTTGACACCCAGGTGGAAACCCGTCGCATCGTCGTGATGGGCAAAGCCGCCCAGGCCGCCAGCGGCCGTGACCCGGTGGCAGGGGATCACCACGGGAAACCAGTTGGCGCCGCAGGCCTGGCCCACGGCGCGCGGTGCCGAGCCGATCAGGCGCGCCACGTCGCCATACGTGCGCACCTGGCCGCGCGCAATGCCGCTGATCGCCGTCCACACCCGTTGCTGATAGGCGCTACCAGAAGCGGCCAGCGGCAGGTCGAAGACATAATCGGGGTCGCGGAAATAGCGCGCCAGTTGCTGGCATGCCCGCTCGGAGACGGCATCCTGCGCGTCTTTCTCGCCAAAGTGCGGCGGCAAATACACCAGCTCGCATACCTGGCCATCCTGCGCGCGCACGCCCATGGCACCGAATGGCGCGGCCACGATGGCGCTGAACAGTTCACTGCCCTGTTGTTTTTTCATCTGCTGATCATTATTCAAGTGTGGCATATATGCAACCTGCCGGCGCCGGAAACCGCGCCACGGGAATTATGCACCGACTTTGGGCGTGCCGGCGGACGTTTCCTGCGCACGAAAAAAAAGCGCACCAGTCGGTGCGCTTCAAATATTGCTTCACGTTCCCGGTCGTTTGGGTCCGCCGGTGCCGGCTTGTGGCCGCAGACAGCTATGACTCAACAACTTCTGTGAAACGTGTGTCTCCTCAATATATCCCCGGTATCAATACCGTTTTTATAGACCACTCCCCCACTAACCTTATTACCAATTCTGTATTTCAGCCTTGCTACCGGGGCGCATATGCATATACGTGTTTCCCCTTGAGGCTGCCCATCATAGCGCATTTATTCGGCCGTATCGACTTTTTTTGCACCATGACGGGGACAACTGTTTTAGTTGTAAATTAAATTTGGCAGCCACAGCGAAATTTGTGGTACGTAGGTGATCAGGCCCAGGAAGGCCAGCATCGTCAGCAGCCACGGCATCACGGCCACGGTCAGCTCCGAAATGCCCATCTTCGTGATGCCGGATGCCACGTACAGGTTCAGGCCCACGGGCGGATGGCACATGCCGACCTCCATGTTGACCACGATCAGGATGCCGAAGTGCACGGGATCGATGCCCAGCTTCATGGCGACGGGGAACAGGATAGGCGCCATAATCAGCACGATGGACGACGGTTCCATGACGTTACCAGCCAACAACAGCAGCACGTTGACCACCAGCAGGAAGCTGATCACGCCCAGGCCCTTGCCCGTGATCCACTCGGCCATCGCTTGCGGGATGTTTTCACTGGTCATCAGGAACGAGAACAGCACGGCATTCGTGATGATGTACAGCAGCATCGCCGACATGGCGGCCGAATCGAGCAAGACCTTGCCCACTTGCTTGATCTTCAAGTCCTTGTAGACAAAGACGGCGATGATGAAGGCGTACACGGCAGCCATGGCGGCCGCTTCCGTCGGCGTGAAGGCGCCCGAATAGATGCCGCCCATGACGATGACGATCAAGAGCAGGCCCCAGGCGCTCTTCTTGAACGTGACGAAGCGCTCGCCCCAGCTGGCCTTTTTCATGCGCGGATAGTTGTGCTTGCGCGCCAAAAACCACGTCGTCAGGCCCAGCAGCATGGCCAGCATCATACCGGGAATCACGCCCGCCATGAACAGCTTGCCCACCGAGGTATTCGTGCTGACGGAATACATCACCATCACGATCGATGGTGGGATCAAAATGCCCAGCGCGCCCGAAGTGGTGATGACGCCGGCGCCGAAACCGCGCGGATAACCCTGCTTGACCATGGCCGGCAGAATGATGGAGCCGATCGCCACCACGGTGGCGGGGCTGGAGCCGGACACGGCGGCAAACAGCGCGCACGCCATCACGCCGGCCAGCGCCAGGCCGCCATGCCAGTGGCCGACCATGGAGCTGGCGAAGTTGATCATGCGCCGCGCCACCCCGCCATGCGTGAGGAAGTTGCCGGCCAAAATAAAGAATGGGATGGCCATGATCTCGAATTTCTCGATGCCCGTGAAAATCTTCAGGGCCACCGATTCGATGGGCACGCTGGTCATGGTAAACAGGAACGTCAGTACCGTCAGGCCCAGCGAAATGGAAATCGGCATGCCGGTCAGCATCAGCGCCAGCAGCAACACAAAAATGATCAGTGCGTTCATGCCTTGCCTCCTTTTTCTTCAGCCGTCAGTTCGTCTTCCAGCCCCTCGACATGCGAGTGGTCGTGTTTCGGCAAGGCGCCCGTCTTGATGAAATGCACCATCACTTGCAGGAAGCGGAAGCACATCAGGTAGGAACCGAGCGGCACGGCCAGGTAGACCAGCCACATCGGCACTTCCATGTCGGCCGAGGTCTGGTCCGTGTGGCCGATCGACCACACGAAGCTGGCGCCCAAAGTGCCAACGATGCCCGTAAACAGGGCGCCGGCAGCCAGGCCGAAGACGATGAAACGGTCGCGCCAGCGCGGGTTCATGCGGTTGATCAGCACATCGACGCCCACGTGGATGCCCGTGCGCACGCCATATGCGGCGCCGAACTTGGCCATCCAGACGAACATGTAGATACACAATTCCTGGGCCCAGCTGGTATTGATTTGAATCAGGAAGTCTTGCAGGCCCGGTATCGGCAGGCCCGCCAGGTAGCGGTGCACGACCGCGACGAAGATGATGAAGGTGGCTGCGCCCATCAGGGTCGCGATCAGCCACTCTTCCAGGTGATCCAGAAATTTCATGGTGGACTTTCAAAGAATGCGGGTACGCTGGCACCCGCGCAGGACGCGCAGGTGCCGTTGCTACAGAAAGACAGGGATGCCCCTGACAGCCGCGCCGGGTGGCGCGGCCAGCGCGATTACTTCGCGCTTTCCTTGTTGATGGCCGAGATCAGATCCTTGCCGATGCGCCCTTCCATGGCCTTCTGCACGGGCGCCAGCGCCTTGCGCCACTCGGCCTGCTCCTGCACCGTCAGGGTATAGATCTGCGTCTTGCCCGCTTTCTTGATGGCGTCAAGGGCCTGGTCGTTGTCGCGCTGGGCGATGGCTTTTTCAAACGTCGTCGCCTCGCGCATGGCTTTTTCCAGCTGGCCGCGGATATCGGGCGGCAAGCCATCCCAGAATTTCTTGTTGACGATGACGGCATAGCCCAGGTAGCCGTGGTTCGACACGGTCACGTGCTTTTGCACTTCATGCATCTTTTGCGTGTACATATTCGATGGCGGATTTTCCGTGCCGTCGACCACGCCCGTCTGCAGCGCCTGATACACTTCCGAGAAGGCCAGCACTTGCGGATTGGCGCCCAGCGCGCGCATCTGCGCGTCGAGTACCTTCGACGACTGGATGCGCATTTTCAGGCCCTTGAAATCGGCCGGCGTGTGCAGCGGCTTGTTGGCCGACATCACCTTGAAGCCGTTGTCCCAGTAGGCCAGGCCCGTGATACCCTTGGGTTCCAGTTTTTTCAGCAGGCTCTTGCCGATTTCGCCTTCGGTGACGTTGTACAGCGCCGTCTTGGTGGGGAAGATGTAGGGCAGGTCGAACGCTTCGAATTCCTTCACGCCCAGCGGGCCGAACTTGGCCAGCGACGGCGCCAGCATCTGCACGGCGCCCAGCTGCAGCGCTTCGAGTTCTTCCTTGTCCTTGTACAGCTGGCTGTTCGGGTACAGTTCGACCTTGACCTTGCCATTCGTGGCTTTCTCGGCCAGCTGCTTGAAGCGCTCGGCGGCCTGGCCTTTCGGCGTGTCGGTCGCCACGACGTGGCTGAATTTGATGACGATGGGGGCTTGCGCGTAAGCGTGGACGCCGGCGGTGGCGCCAATGGCCGCGCACAGCGCGACGAACATGGTTTTCATCTGCATTTTTGTCTCCCGAGTGGTTTTTTAAAAAACTTTATTATTTGTCTATTTGAATATTGTGCCAAAGAAACTGCTTCGGCTATTGTGGTTAACCACAATAGCCGGTTCCCGATAAGCCGCTACCCTGCCAGCCATGCCAACTCCCCCCACCCTTGCGCGCCGCTTCAAGCTATCGAGCCCGATGCGCTGGCTGCTGCCCGTCATCCTGCTGCTGCTGTTCCTGTCCATCCTGTTCTGGCTGCCCTGGCAGGCGCGCCAGATGGAAAGCAACGAACGCCAGGAGCAGCTGATCGCCGACACCCTGTGGGTGGAGCAGACCATCCGCTTCCAGCTGGCGCGCAACGAGGAAAGCCTGTTCAATCTTGGCGTGGACATCGCCAGCGGCTCGCTGTCGGCGGAAAAAGTGCACGAACGGCTGCAGCAGATGTTGCGCAATGGCCGCGAATTGCAGCGCGTGCTGTGGCTCGACACCAGCGGCAAGGTGCTGGCCACCAGCGACAACAGCCTGCCGCACGCGCTGTCGTTTTCGCCGGCCTCGCTGACGGCGGCCGACAATGCGCGCCGTTTGCACCGGGGCCAGTACGCCCAGCCTTCGCAGCAGACGGGCTTTCCCGACGCGCCGCCGGGCGCCATGCTGATGGATTACCAGCAGCCCCTGTTCGATGGCCAGCGCTATGTCGGCAGCCTGGTCGCCACCTACCAGATCAGCAGCCTGCTCGATGAAATGGTGCCGTGGTGGTTCGCCCAGGATAACCAGATTTCGCTGATCGACCGCGACGACAAGGTGCTGGCGCGGCGCGCCGCCGCCGGCCCTGGCCACGGCGTGTACACGCACAAGCGCGCGCTCGACGTGCCCGGCGCCAGCATCACCCTGTTTACCGACAGCGTGAAAAGCCAGCCCAAGCTGCTGCCCAATCTGCTGGTCGGCTCCGTCATCGCCCTGTCGCTGGGTTTGCTGTGGAGCTTGCTGGCCCTGTGGCGCCATATTTCGCGCCGCCTGATGGCCGAAGGCGCGCTGCGCCAGCAGATGCTGTTTCGCACGGCGATGGAAAACTCGCTGGTGACGGGCATGCGCGCGCGCGACCTGGAAGGCAGGGTCACCTACGTGAATCCCGCGTTTTGCCAGATCGTCGGCTATCCGCCCGAGGAAATCCTCGGACGTTTGCCGCCCATGCCGTACTGGGTTCCCGAAGCGCTGGAGGAATACCAGCAGCGCTTCGTCAAGGCCCTGGCCGGCAACCCCACGCCGCAGTTCGAAACCTATTTCCAGCGTCCGGACGGCACGCGCGTGCCCGTGCTGATCTTCGAGGCGCCGCTGGTGGACAAGAATGGCCAGCAGACGGGCTGGATGGGGTCCGTGCTCGACATCTCGGATCGCAAGCGGGTCGAGGAACTCAATCGCCAGCAGCAGGAAAAGCTGCAAACGAGTTCGCGCCTGGCCACCATGGGCGAGCTGGCGTCGATGCTGGCGCACGAATTGAACCAGCCGCTGGCGGCCATTTCCAGCTACACGACGGGCGCCCTGAATTTGATCCGCCGCGCCATCGACAGCGGCGCGCCCGTCGAGCCGAATACATTGAAACCGGCGCTGGAACAGGCCAGCGCGCAGGCGCAGCGGGCCGGCCAGATCATCCGCAGCGTGCACGATTTCGTGCGCAAGAGCGAGCCGCAGCGCCAGGATATCGCCATCCGCACCCTGATCGACGGCATCCGCGCGCTGATCGACCTGCAGGCGCGCAAATACTATGTCACCATCCAGGAAGAGCTGCCGCCGGACCTGCCGCTGCTGCGCGCCGATCCCGTGATGATCGAACAAGTGTTGCTGAACCTGACGCGCAACGCCATCGAGGCCATGCAGGATGCGGCGCCAGGACGGCGTATCATGCGCCTGCGGGCCAGCCACGACGCGCAGCAGGGCATGGTGACGGTGGACGTGATCGACCATGGCCATGGCATTGCGCAGGACGTGGCCGAGCGGCTGTTTTCGCCGTTTTTCTCGACCAAGTCCGAAGGCATGGGCATGGGCCTGAACATCTGCCGCACCGCCATCGAATTTCACGGCGGCGCGCTGACCTTCGGCGCCAACCCCGCTGGCGGCACGATCTTTACCTTCAGCGTGCCGGCCGCGCCAAGCGCGCCGCACTAACGAATAACTAATAACGCATAACGACAAGCCGGAGACCCCATGCTACACATCATCGACGACGAAGAGGTCGTACGCGACTCCCTGTCCTGGCTGGCCGCCTCGCGCAGCATCGAGGCGCGCAGCTACGCCAGCGCCCAGCAATTTCTCGATAGCCTCGATGGCGGCTTCGACGCCGCCGGCGACTGCGTGCTGCTCGACGTGCGCATGCCCGACATGAACGGCATCGCCATGTTCGACCAGCTGGTCAAGCGCGACCTGACGGCGCGCCTGCCCGTGATTTTCCTCACCGGCCACGGCGACGTACCGATGGCCGTCGACAGCCTGAAACGGGGCGCTTTCGATTTCTTTGAAAAGCCGTTCAACGACAACGACCTGATGGACCGCGTGCAGCAAGGCCTGGCCAACTCGCGCCAGGCGGGCGAACTGGCCGCCGTGCACGCGCGCCTGGCCACCCTGTCGACGCGCGAACGCGAAGTGCTGGACCTGATTTTGGCGGGCAAGATGAACAAGGTGGTGGCCGACAAGCTGGGCATCAGCATGCGCACCGTGGAAGTCCACCGCGCGCATATCTTCGACAAGATGCAGGTCAAGACGGCGGTGGAGCTGGCGGGATTGTTGAAGTAATGACGCTGATGTTGGATTACGCGGCGCTGGCGCGCCGCTAATCCAACCTACATTCCAATGTAGGCCGGCGTAGGTCGGCTTAGCGCGCAGCGCGTAAGCCGACACCACCCCTATCACTCATCATGATGTTCATGATGCTCGGCCGCCCCATGCTTCCAGTAACTGGCCACGTGCAGATACTGCTTCGGGACCCCGGCGTCAATGAAGTGCCCGCGCAAGCCCTGCACCTGCGCATGCTCGCACGCCACCCACACGTAGCCGTCGCCTTCTGAAGGCAGCGTGACCTCACGCAGCGCTTCCAGCAGCAGCGGCCCCTTGCGGCCGTTGCGTGCGACCCAGCGCACGTCCAGCTGCGCCGCGCAATCGAGGGCGATCTGCTCGCCGTCTTCGACGATCTCGATCACGGCAATGGCCCGCGCCGTGGCCGGCAGCTGCTCCAGGCGGCGGGCGATGGCCGGCAAGGCCGTCTGGTCGCCCACCAGCACATACCAATCGAAGTCGAGCGGCACCAGCATCGAGCCGCGCGGGCCGCCCACGCCCAGGGTCTGGCCCGGCTGTGCTTGCGCCGCCCAGCTGGCCGCAGGGCCGTCGCCATGCAGCACGAAGTCGATTTCCAGCTCGCGCCGCGCGGCGTCGTAGCGGCGCGGCGTGTAATTGCGGGCGATGGGGCGCGCGCCTTCCGCGTACTGGATGGGATTCGGCCCATTGCCCAGCACGGGGAACACGGGCGTGGTCTCGCCGGGTGCGGGGAAGAACAGTTTCACGTGATCGTCGTGCGCCGGCGAGACAAAGCCATCGAGGTCGCCGCCCGCCAGGGTGATGCGGCGCATGTGCGGCGTGATCTGCTCGGTGCGCACGACGGTGAGCACGCGCAGTGTCAAGTCATGCCGCACGCGCTCGATGGCGTGCGGGCGTGGCGCTGTAGGTGATGCAGTAGTCATCGGGTATCCTTGTAAAGTGGGCTCAGTGGCCGTCGACGATGGCGTTCGCCGCCTGTTCCAGCACGGCGGAGACGCGCTCGGCTTCCGCCTCGCTCCAGTTGGTCTTGTTCAGCAGCAGCGCATGCTTGAGAGTATGCATGGCCTGATGCACGCGCTCGGGCAAGGCCTTGCGCGCCTGGACGCGGGCAAACATGTCGAGGCGGGCCAGGATGCCGTCGACCTGGGCGCGGTTCTCGTCCAGATACGCGCGGCCCAGATCCGTGATCGTGTAGAGCTTCTTGCCGCTGGCGCTTTCGGACGACGTCACGTGGTCCTGCTCTTCCAGCAGGGTCAAGGTGGGATAGACGGCGCCCGGGCTGGGGGCGTACGCGCCGCCGCAACGCTCTTCGATGGCCTTGATGATTTCATAGCCGTGGCGCGGGCTGATTTCGATCAGCGCCAGCACGATCAGCGGCAGGTCGCCGCGGCCGAAGACGCGCTCGGCCCGCTCGCCGCGTCCACCGCGCCCGCCAGGACCACCGCCCATACCGCCCATGCCATCACCGCGCTCGTCGAAGCCGCGCGGGCCGCGGCCATGCATGTAGTATTCGTGGCGATGTTCACCATGGTGGTGGTGATGCTGGCCGCAATGGCCGTGATGATGATGGCCGCCGTGGCCGTATTCTGCGTGGTGTGAGTTTCTCATGTTTTCTCTCTAAAGATATATCGTTAGTAGGTATCGCCATTTTATAACGATATATCGATAAGTCAAGGAGAAATTTGTTATGCTCGTCTTTTCCAATCGACTAGCCCCTGCCATGCCCGACAAAACCGCCCTTGACAAAATGTACGTAAAAAATGCCACGGCCCTGGCCATGCTCAATGACGACGGCGAACATGGGGCATTGCTGGCGCAGTTGCCGGCCGAGCGGGTGGTACGGGAAGGTGAAAATGCCGATTGGATCCTGCTGTTCGCGCGCAGCCGCGCGGAACTGGAACAGTTCCTGCCAGTGGCGCAGGCGCGCCTGGCGCCGGGCGGCGCCCTCTGGGTGGCGTACCGCAAGGGCGGCGTGAAGGCGGGCAGCGACATCCACCGCGACGATATTCGCTTGTATGCGCGGGAATCAGGGCTCGACAGCGTGGCGATGGTCGCCATCGATAGTCAGTGGTCGGCGCTGCGCCTGAAGCAGGTTTAAGGACGGTCTAGGCGATGCCGTGCAAGGCCAGCGCCCATTCGACATGTTCGCGCACGATGGCCGACGGGTGCTCGCGGCGCGACAGCAGGGCCGCGACGATATCGGCCTGGCCTTTGGCCTTGGCGGCCGCATTGCCCATGCCGACGGCCAGGTTGCGCAGCCAGCGTTCGTGGCCGATGCGGCGAATCGCGCTGCCTTCCATGCGGCGGTTGAATTCCTCTTCCGTCCAGGCAAACAGCTCCACCATGCCGGCGCTGCCCAGGCTGTGGCGCTCGTCGAAGTCGGGCACGACGGCGCGCTGGGCGAACTTGTTCCACGGGCAGACGGTCTGGCAATCGTCGCAGCCATACACCTTGTTGCCGATCAAGGGGCGCATTTCGACGGGAATGGCGCCCTTCAATTCGATCGTCAGGTAAGAGATGCAGCGGCGCGCATCGAGCTGGTACGGTCCCAGGATCGCTTGCGTCGGGCACACCGTGATGCATGCCGAGCACTGGCCGCAGCGCGGCGTTTCCGGCGGGTCGACGGGCAGCGGCACGTCGATCAGGATCTCGCCAAGGAAGAAGAAGGAGCCGCCCTGGCGGTTGATCAGCAAGGTGTGCTTGCCGCGCCAGCCCAATCCCCCTTTTTGCGCCAGCTCGACTTCCATCACGGGCGCCGAATCGCTGAAGACGCGGTAGCCGAAGTCGCCGATCTCGCCCTTGATGCGCTCGGCCAGCTGCTGCAGGCGCGAACGCATCACCTTATGGTAATCGCGGCCGCGCGCATACACGGAAATCACGGCCGCGGCAGGGTCGGCGTCGCGCGCCGCCTCGCGTTCGCGCCAGTCCGTCCCCAGCGCCGGCGGCAGATAATTCATGCGCGCACTGATGGCGCGCACCGTGCCAGGCACCAGTTCGGCCGGGCGCGCACGCTTCATGCCGTGGCTGGCCATGTAATCCATTTCGCCGTGATACCCTGCATCGAGCCAGGCTTGCAGCGGCGCTTCCATGTGCGACAGGTCGACGTCGGCGATGCGCACCTCGGCAAAACCCAGCTCGCGCCCCCATTCTTTGATGGTGCGCGCCAGGACGGCGAGATCGGTGACGGTGGCGGACATAGGGGACTTTACGGAAAACGGCAGGCGCGCGGGCGGTTACAATGACGGCAGCCTCCATTTTATGCGATACCGAAGATAATGACCGAACACTTCAAAGCCCACCTCCACGACGAAGCCGGCACCGCCGCGCTGGGCGCCGCGCTGGCGCGCGCGCTGGCGCCGGGCCTGGCGATCTACCTGCACGGCGACCTCGGTGCCGGCAAGACGGCCCTCACGCGCGCCCTGCTGCACGCGGCCGGCCATGCGGGCCACGTGAAAAGCCCCACCTATACCTTGTCCGAACCGTACACGGTGCAGCTCGACGGCCAGAGCGTCAACGTCATCCACTTCGACCTGTACCGCATGGGCAGCGCCGAGGAATTCCTCGATGCGGGCTTTCGCGAAGACTTCGACGGCCGCAATATCTGCATCGTCGAGTGGCCGGAGAAAGCCGAACCGGTGCTGCCGCCGGCCGACCTGAATATTTATTTGAACGTTGCGGGTACAGGACGTGATGTAGAATTGCAAGCGTCTTCTGAATTGGGTCTGTCATGCCTTCACCGTCTCAAATTCGCCCCGAACCTTTGATCTCCTCGCCCATCACCCGGCGCACGGTCCTCAAGGCCGGCGGCACCCTGCTGTTGTCCGTGTTCGCGCCCATGTCGGCGATGGCGGCGCAAATTCTCGCCGTGCGCGTCTGGCCGGCCGAGGACTACACGCGCGTCACCCTGGAAAACGACAGCATCCTCAAGGCGACCCACTTCATCGTCAAGGACCCGGAACGGCTGGTGGTCGACATCGAAGGCCTGGAACTCAATCCCACCCTGAAGGGCCTGGTGGCGAAGATCCAGTCGAACGACCCGTACATCAAGCAGGTGCGCGTGGGCCAGAACCGGCCCAACGTCGTGCGCCTGGTCTTCGACCTGAAAGAGGAAGTCACGCCGCAGCTGTTTACCCTGCCGCCGGCCGGCTCCTATAACCACCGCCTGATCTTCGACCTGTATCCCGTGCGCGAACCGGACCTGATCGCGCAGATGATCGAAAAAGGAGACTGGTCGAGCGACCCGGCCAAGCCACCGATGGCCGATACGCATACGCCGCCGCCCGCGCTGCCCCTGCCCGAGAGCGGCAAGCCGCCCGTGGCCACCGCAACGCCGGCAACGCCGATCGTGCCGCCCGTAGCCGACGTACGTCCGGAACAGCGCCCCGAAGCGCGCCCCCTGCCTGGCCAGAAAGTGGTGCGCATGATTACCATCGCCCTCGATCCCGGCCACGGCGGCGAAGACCCGGGCGCCATGGGCAGCCGGGGCAGCCGCGAAAAGGACGTGGTACTGGCCATCGCCAAGCGCCTCAAGACCAAGCTGGAACTGCAGCCTAACATGCGCGTCATGCTCACGCGCGACGCCGACTTCTTCGTCCCGCTGGGCATGCGCGTGGAAAAAGCGCGCAAGGTGCAGGCAGACCTGTTCGTCTCGATCCACGCCGACGCCTTCATCCAGCCGACGGCGCGCGGTTCGTCCGTGTTCGTGCTGTCCGAAAAGGGCGCCACCTCGACGGCCGCGCGCTGGCTGGCCAACAAGGAAAACCAGGCCGATCTGATCGGCGGCGTGAACGTGAAGAACCACGACAAGCAACTGGCCAGCGTGCTGCTCGACCTGTCGACGACGGCGCAGATCAATGACAGCATGAAGCTGGGCAAGGCCGTGCTGCGCGAAATCGGCGGCATCAACCGCCTGCACAAGGGCTCCGTCGAGCAGGCCGGCTTCGCCGTGCTCAAAGCGCCGGACATCCCTTCCATCCTGATCGAGACGGCTTTTATTTCGAATCCGGAAGAGGAAGCCAAGCTGACCGACAACGGCTACCAGGACCAGATGGCCGACGCCATCGTCACGGGCATCAAAAATTACTTTGCGAAGAATCCGCCGCTGGCGAAAAGCCGCCTGACCTGACATGAAAGCCTAGCATGAGCGAGAGTATCTTTGGCGAGCTGCCGGCCGTGACCATCCGTGCGGCCGATGGCGCGCAGGCGACCGTCACCCTGTACGGCGGCCACTTGGTCTCGTGGCAGACCAGCGATGGCCAGGAGCGCCTGTTCTGCAGCAGCGCATCGAGCCTCGACGGCAGCCGCGCCATCCGCGGTGGCGTACCCGTGATCTTCCCGCAGTTCGGCGCGCGCGGTACGGGCATGCGCCACGGCTTTGCGCGCGTGGCGACGTGGCAGCTGGAATTGAGCGGCGACAGCGATGGCGCCGCATGGGCGCAGTTTGTCCTGACCCAGGCCAACTTGCCACAAGCGATCGCCGCCAGTTGGGCCTGGGCTTTCACCTTGCGCCTGCGCGTGGCCGTCAAGGCGCAGGCGCTGGAACTGCACCTGTCCGTGCACAACACGGGCGAGCAGGCGTTTCCGTTTTCGGCCGCCCTGCATACGTATTTTTCGATTGATGATTTGAGCGAAGCGCGCATCAAAGGCTTGCAGCGCGTGCGCTATTCGGACGAGACGCCGCAGGATGCCCTGCAGGCGGAAGAGGTACTGCAATTTTCGGACAAGCTCGACCGCATCTACTACCAGCTGCCGGGCGCCTTGACCCTGCAATCTGGCCGTCACACCCTGCGCCTGGAGCAGCAGGGCTTTACGGACGCCGTCGTGTGGAACCCGGGCGCGCAAGACGCGGCCGCCCTGCCCGACCTGGCCGGCGACGAGCAGCCGCGCTTCATCTGCATCGAACCGGCCCTGATCCAGCCCGATACGCTGGCCGCCGGCGCCGAATGGACCGGGCGCCAGCGCCTTGAATTTATTTAATTCGATTCCTTGATGATGCGGCCATTCGTCGGCTGAATCGGGCGCGCATTCAGGGGATACAGGCGGCTGAACAGCGCCATCTGCGCCGGCGACGCCTGCACCGGCTGCTTCATCACCATCCACAGCACGCCTTCGCTGCAAGGCGGCTCCGTCATCGACCCCATATACGTGTAGTAGTCGCGCCGCGCCGGCAGCATCTCGGCCGGGTCGAGCAGGATGGTCGGCTGCATGGTTTCGAATTTTTCCAGCGGCAGGTTGTTCCACACGGTCTGGATGGTCGCTTGCGGCGCACCGCGTTCGAGCAGCAGCGCCAGCACGGCTTGCCGGCCTTCCGCGTCGCGGTGCACGAGGTGCACCACCATCTCGAAGGCCTTGCCATTGATACGCTCTTCGGACGGGCGGTGGAAATGGAATTGCTGCAGCTCGAACATGCGGTTCTGCACCGTGATGTAATTGCCGCCGCTCACACCCACCTGCACCGTGTGGCCATTGTCGACCACATTGAATGAGGACGGGTGGTAGTCAAAACTGATCTGTTCGAGCTCCACCTTCATGCCGTCGCGGATATCGATCGGCGACTGGCGGCTGCCATTGCCGCACTTGCCCCAGTCAACATTGATCTTGCTCCAGTTGGCCGGGCCGCTGTCGCCTTCGTACGACCAGTGCGTGCCGCGCGCCACGGGCGGCGGCGGTGGCGGCGCGGCCTTCACCACGGCGGCGCGCTTGGCGCGGGCGGCGGCGCGTGCAGCCTGGGTGGCGCGCATTTCCGCCAGGCGCGCGGCGATGCGTTCGGACAGGTCGACTTCGGCCGCTTCCTCCTTCTCGCGCGCCGTGGGCGCGACGACGACAGGCGCCTTGGCCTCCTTGCCCTTTACCGATTCGGTCAGGGTTTTCATGGCGGCCGCGCGCGCCGACGCCGACATGGGCGCGGATGCGGTGGCGCTCGCCGGGGCGGGGGCATCTTTGGCGCTTGCCATGGCCGTCATCACGGCAAGGCTGCAAGCTAACAGGGCGCTCAAATGTCGCATGGAAATCCAGAAAGTGAGAATACCTTCTGGTTTACGGCTGTAAAGCAACAAAACTTGAATCAGGGCAGGAGCAAAACAGAAGTACCGAAGAGAAAACGGGATCCAGGGCCAGCTGCGGACGGCGCCGCAGCATGCTTGCCCTGGATCTTTGCAGCAATTACGCCGACTTGCCGATCATGCGCTTGTAGAGTTTCCACATGCCGCCCAATACCACCGGCACGACGGCGGCGCCGACACCGATCAGCACGATCAAGGTCAGGTGGTCGCGGATCCACGGGATATTGCCGAAGAAGTAACCCGCCGTGACCAGACCGACCACCCACAACAGGGCGCCCGTGATGTTGTACATCTGGAAGCGCGCATGCGTCATGTCGGAAATGCCGGCCACGAACGGCGCGAAGGTACGCACCACCGGCACGAAACGGGCCAGGATGATGGTCTTGCCACCGTGCTTTTCAAAGAATTCATGCGTGCGACGCATGGCATCCTTGTTGATCCAGCGGTAATCGTGGGTAAACACCCTCTGCCCGATGGCCTCGCCTATCCAGTAATTGAGCGTATTGCCCGTGATGGCCGCCGTGACGAGCAGGAAGATCAGCAAGCCCAGGTGCATCTGTCCCGTCGCGCAAAACGCGCCGGCGATAAACAACAAGGTATCTCCAGGGAAGAAAAACAGCACCACAAGGCCTGTCTCGCAAAAAATAATGGCGAACAGCACCGCATACACGAGGGTGCCGTACTGCTCGATCAAGATACCCAACGTCTTGTCGACATGCACGATCATGTCGAGGAATTGCACAAAATCCATATATTTTTCCCTAAAGGTAGCGGCGGAATCATACACCACCCGGCCCGCGCAACGGCAGTCCCCGGGCCGATATTTCTGGATTAATTATGCGTCGCCCTTGCGCATGTGGCAATTTAAGTAAAGGTTAAGGAAACGCCATATCGGCAGGCAACTCTCAGGATTACGGTATGCAATGTTTTTACGACGAAATATTGCCATTCCGGTATACACTTTCTGCACGGCGCAACCCGCGCCGACCAGGAGAAAACATGTATCGACACCCACTGAGCGGCCTGACCATGGCCACCGTACTGGGCCTTGCACAGCTGGCCGCCCAGGCCGCGCCCGTCCAGATCAAGACGCCCGCCGAACTGCCCGCCAAGGCGACCTTGGCCGACGTGATCAAAGCCTCGAAGCCATCCGACTGGCGTCCACTGGACCCGGACAACACCCTGTACCTCGACATTCCCGCCGGCCGCGTGGTGATCGAACTGGCGCCCGACTTCGCGCCCAAGCACGTGGCCAACATCAAGGCCCTGGTGGCGGAACAGTATTACGACGGCCTGGCCATCACGCGCGCGCAGGACAACTGGGTGGCGCAGTGGGGCGATCCGAACGAGAAGAATCCCAAGCCGATCCAACATGCGCAGCGCACCCTGCCCGGCGAATTCACCGTGCCCCTGAAAACCATCAAGAGCTTCACGCGCCTGCCGGACATCGACGGCTATGCGCCGCAAGTGGGCCATTCGAACGGTTTCCCATCGGCGCGCGATCCGAAAACCGGCACGGCCTGGCTCACGCATTGCTATGCCACCGTGGGCGTGGGCCGCGACAGCGCCAGCGACAGCGGCGGCGGCACGGAGCTGTACGCCGTCATCGGCCAGTCGCCGCGCCACCTGGACCGCGACATCACCGTCGTCGGCAGGGTTGTCTCCGGCATGCCATTGCTGTCCACGCTGCCACGAGGCACGGGTCCCATGGGTTTTTATGACAGCCCCGAGAAAAACGTGCCGATCAAGGCCATCCGCCTGGCCGCCAGCGTGCCACCCGAGCAGCGCAGCAAGCTGGAAGTGATGCGCACCGACAGCGCCGCCTACCAGGCCGTACTGGAAGCCCAGCGCCACCGCGGCGGCCCGTGGAGCAAGGTCACGGCCGGCCACGTCGACGTGTGCAATGCGCCGATACCGGTGCGGGAGGTGGGTAAGTAGCGGGTGCCCGGCAATTCGCAACCCGTTATAATCAGGGCATGAACGCTCCCATTACGCCCCACCGCCCGATCCAGGCCCTGCCTGACCAGTTGATTTCGCAAATCGCCGCCGGCGAGGTGGTCGAGCGGCCATCGGCCGTCGTCAAGGAACTGCTGGAAAACGCGCTCGACTCGGGCGCCACGCAGATCACGGTGCGGCTGGAAGAAGGGGGCGTGAAACGCATCGCCATTACCGACAACGGCCGCGGCATCGACAAGGATCAGCTGCCGCTGGCCCTGGCGCGCCACGCCACGTCAAAAATCGCTTCCCTGCACGACCTGGAAAACGTGGGCACCCTGGGCTTTCGCGGCGAGGCGCTGGCCTCCATCGCCTCGGTGGCCGCCGTCACCGTGACGTCGCGCACGATGGATGCGGCCCATGCGTGGGAAATCGTCGGCTCGCACAATGGCAGCGTCTCGCCATCGTCGGGCGCGCACGGCACCACGGTCGACGTGCAAGACCTGTATTTCAACACGCCTGCGCGGCGCAAATTCCTCAAATCGGAGCAGACGGAATACGGCCACTGCGCCGAAGTCGTGCGCCGCATCGCGCTGGCGCGGCCGGACGTATCGTTCTCGCTGTCGCACAACGGCCGCACCATCGACCAGTGGAATATCAGCGAACTGGCCAAACGCAGCGCCCACATCCTCGGCAACGACTTCGCCGAAGCGCGCCTGGCGCTGGACGAATCGGCCGGCAGCCTGCGCATACACGGTTTTGCCGGCTTGCCGACGGCATCGAAGGCGCGCGCCGATGGCCAGTTCTTTTATGTGAACGGGCGCTTCGTGCGCGACAAGCTGCTGGTGCACGCCGTGCGCATGGCCTACCAGGACGTGCTGCACGGCGACCGTTTTCCATCGTACGTGCTGGCGCTCGACCTCGACCCGGCCCTGGTCGACGTCAACGTGCACCCGTCGAAGATCGAAGTGCGCTTCCGCGACAGCCGTTCCGTGCACCAGTTCGTCTTCCACGCCGTGCAGCGCGCGCTGGCGCAGACGTCGGCCACGGCCTTCGGCAGCGTACCGGCGCCGTTGCCGGCCGCTTCCACCCTGAGCGGCGATACCGCCAGCGCGGGTTTGGGTGGCCCCGGCATCTGGCGCCGCGAGCAGACGCAGACCTCGTTCGGCGCGCAATTCACGAATACCTTTGCGCCCGCCTCGCCCGGCGCGAACCTTCCCTTTTTTGCCGACGCGCCAGGCGTGGCCCAGGACACGGCGGCCTATGGCGCCCTGTTCGGCGGCGGCGCAGGTGCCGCCAACTCGCCGATCACGCAAGTGGAACCGTACATCGCCTCCCCCGAAGCGATGGCGCGCGAAGAGTATCCGCTGGGCTTTGCCCTGGCCCAGCTGCATGGCATCTACATCCTGGCGCAGAACACCAAGGGCCTGGTGCTGGTCGACATGCACGCGGCGCACGAGCGCATCCTGTACGAACAGCTGAAAAACGCGCTGCAGGCGCAAGTGTCGGGCCAGGACATGCAGGTGCAATCCTTGCTGATCCCCGTGACGTTCTATGCGGACGCCATCGAAGTGTCGACGGCGAATGAAAACCAGGACACATTAAAAGCACTGGGCTTCGATATCGCCGCCCTGTCGCCCACCACCCTGGCCGTGCGCAGCGTGCCGACCCTGCTCAAAAACGCGGATGCGCAAACCCTGGCGCGCGACGTGCTGCGCGACGTGCGCGAATACGGCGGCTCGCGCGTGCTGATCGAGCGCCAGAACGAATTGCTGGGCACCCTGGCCTGCCACACGGCCGTGCGCGCGAACCGGATCTTGTCGGTGCAGGAAATGAACGCCCTGCTGCGCCAAATGGAGAGCACGGAACGCGCCGACCAGTGCAACCATGGCCGGCCGACGTGGGTGCAGGTCGAGATCAATGCGCTCGACAAGTTATTCCTGCGCGGCCAGTAGGTCGGATTAGCGCAAGCGTAATCCGACGTGATGCCGCCGCCGCAGTGTCGGATTACGCTGCGCTAATCCGACCTACGCATCACCTTAAAGAATCAATATGCTAAACACTCCACACCTCCCCCTGGCCGTCGCCATCATGGGTCCCACGGCCAGCGGCAAGACGGCCAGTGCGCTGGCCATCGCGCAAGCGATTCCGTCCGAGATCATTTCCGTCGATTCCGCCCTCGTCTACCGGGACATGGATATCGGCACGGCCAAGCCGTCGAAGGAAGAACTGGCCCAGGTACCGCATCATCTGATCGACATCATCGACCCGCTGGACGCCTATTCCGTGGCGCAGTTCCGCAACGATACCCTGCGCCTGGTAAGCGACATTTCCGCGCGCGGCAAGCTGCCGCTGCTCGTCGGCGGCACCATGTTGTACTTCAAGGGCCTGGCCGATGGCCTCGACGACTTGCCCGGCGCCGATCCCGTGCTGCGCGCCCAGCTGGAAGAAGACGCGGCCGCCATCGGCTGGCCCGCCATGCATGCGCGCCTGGCGCAGCAGGACCCCGTCACGGCCGCACGCCTGGCGCCGCAGGACGCGCAGCGCATCGGCCGCGCGCTGGAAATCATCGCCCTGTCCGGCCAGCCCATGTCGGCCCTGCTGGACCGCCGCGAAAAGACCGTGCTGCCGTTTCAATTGCAATCGTTCGCGCTGGAACCGTCGGACCGCGCCGTGCTGCATGCGCGTATCGCCACGCGCTTCGACCTCATGCTGAAAAACGACGCCCTGCTCGATGAAGTGGAGCAGCTGCGCCGGCGCGGCGACCTGCACCCGGGCCTGCCATCGATGCGCTGCGTGGGCTACCGCCAGGCCTGGGACTACCTTGATGGCCGCATCGACCGCGCCGCCTTGCGCGAGACGGGCATCATCGCCACGCGCCAGCTGGCCAAACGCCAGCTGACCTGGTTACGCTCGATGCCGGAACGCATCGTCATCGATTGCCTGGGCGCTGATCCGGCCTCGTCCATGCTGGCACAAATTGTCCCTTTGCTGAAATAAGCATCGCCACACAACAACTGGCCAAGCGCTAGGCTCGACTTAGGCTACGCTCAATGCCGGAACGCATCGTCATCGACTGCCTGGGCCCTGATCCGGCCTCGTCCATGCTGGCACAAATCCAGCCATTGCTAAAGTAACCACCACCGATGCGCACGCAGAAAAAACCGCACATTTTTTTGCGTCGGCATTGACAAGGAAATGGGAAGACTGGATAATGCTCGGCTGTTGGGTGATATAGCTCAGTTGGTTAGAGCACAGCATTCATAATGCTGGGGTCGGTGGTTCAAGTCCACCTATCACCACCAAAGAACATCGATCGGGTTTCCCCCGGTCAAAACGAGCATCCGGTCTGACCGGTCTGTTTGGTGATATAGCTCAGTTGGTTAGAGCACAGCATTCATAATGCTGGGGTCGGTGGTTCAAGTCCACCTATCACCACCAAGAATTTGCAGTACTGATGAACCCGCCCCTGCCCCGTGCAGCGGCGGGTTTTTTCATTTCCGGCAGCACCGCGTATGCGGCCTGCGCGCAACACCTGCCCCATCCGCATGCAATCGGGGATTGTGACAAGTCGCCTCTGCCGCTTACAATGAGAATAATTCTCATTTATAATATTCATCTCCCATGTCCGCCATCCAGCCCAGCCTGCAACAGCAAGTGCAGTCGCTCTACAGCGAGCATCACGGCTGGCTGGTCGGCTGGCTGCGCAAGAAACTCAGCTGTCCGCATGGCGCGGCCGACGTGGCGCAAGATACGTTCGTGCGCATCATCGCCTCGCGCGACGCGCTGTTCGGCATGCGCGAACCGCGTGCCTATCTGTCGACGACGGCGAAGCGCTTGCTGCTCGACCGCGCGCGCCGGCAAGTACTCGAGCGCAGCTATCTGGCGGAACTGGCCCTGCTGGCCGACAGCCTGCCCGGCGCGCCCTCGCCGGACGAGATCCTGATGGCCGTACAGGCGCTCGGGCAGATCGCCACGGCGCTGGACGGATTATCCACCAAGGCGCGCGACGCCTTTTTGCTGCATTACCTGGAAGAGCAGCCGCAGGCCGCCGTCGCCGCGCAATTGAACGTCTCCACGCGCATGGTGCAAAAATACCTGGTGCAAGCCTTGCTGGCCTGCCGCCACGCCTGCCCGGCCATGGCGGCATGAGCGGCGCGCGCAACGATATCGCCGCCGAGCAGGCCGCCCGCTGGATCGTGCAACTGAGCGCCGACGACCCGGCCGAGCGCGACATGGCGCGGGCCGGCTTCGCCGCATGGAAGGCGGCCGATCCGCTGCACGCGACAGTGGCCGCCGGCATGGAAAACCTGCTGCGTCAATTGAATGCCGTGCGCGAGCCGGCCGGCGGCGACCATCGCCCCGCGCGCGCGGCCCTGGCCGCCATCGCGCCCAAGCGCCAGCGTCTGCGCCAACTGGCCGCGGCCAGCGCCGTGGCCGTGCTGGTGCTGACCGGTGCGCTGGTCCTTGGCGAGCGCCCCGCCTACCTGCTGGCCGACCTGCGCAGCCCCACGGGGCAATGGCAGACGCACACCCTGACCGATGGCAGCCGCCTGACCCTGGCCGGCGGCAGCGCCGTCAACGTGCGCTTCAATGCGGGCGAACGGCATGTGGAACTGGTGCAGGGCGACATTCTCGTCGACGTGGCCAAGGATGCGCAGCGCCCCTTCATCGTCGACAGCAAGCAGGCGGCGATCCGTGCGCTGGGCACGCGCTTTGCCGTGCGCAGGGAAGACGGCGCCACCATCCTGAGCATGCTCGAATCGACAGTATCGGCGCAGGTGCCGCAGCATCGGGCCGTCGTGGTGCAGGCAGGCCAGCGCACGCGCATCACGGACGATGGCGTCGGACCACTGACAAGCATCGATGCGGCCAGCGTGCTGCAAGCGTGGCGCGCGCACCAGCTGGTGGTCGACGACTTGCCGCTGGCCGATGTGCTCGACGAGCTGGCCCGCCACCGTCCCGGCCAGCTGCATTACGACCGCGCGCAGATCGCCGGCATCCGCGTGGCGGCCGTGCTGCCGCTGGACGACACGGACAAGGCGCTGCAGCTGCTGATCGACAATTTCCCCCAGCTGCGTATCCGCATGCTGACGCGCTACCTGGTGATGGTGGACGCCCCCGCCAAAAAGTAAATATTTTTTGCATTCGCGGTTCCACTTTGCGCATCTCGTGCGTCAAGGCAGTTGAGATCAATCAAAAAAGGCTGTCACCATGTCCGCTCGTATCCTTACCGTTTCCTCGCCGCGCGCGCTGCGCACGCGGCTGCATCCCCTGGCGCTGGCCGCCCTGCTGCTGGCTGGCGCCGGCATGCACGTCCAGGCAGCCGCCCAGGCACAGGCCAACCTTGCCACCGCCAGCTACGCCATCCCCGCCGGTCCGCTGGCAGGCGCCCTGAACCGCTATGCGCAGCAGGCGGGCGTATCCATCGTCGTCGACGCAGCCAAGATACAGGGACTGCAGACGGCCGGCCTGCAGGGCAGCTACGCCATCGACGACGGCTTTGCCGTACTGCTGCGCGGCAGCGGCTACGCCATCGGCAAGACGGCGACCGGCTATGTGCTGGTGGCCGCGCCGGCATCCGCGCCCACGGCAGCGGCAAGCGCCGCCTCGGCGGCCGAGCGCACCATGCCCTCGATTACCATCGTCGGCCAGGCCGAGCAAGGCGCCACCACGGAAGGCAGCGGCTCCTACACGGCGCGCAAGATCACCCTCGGCAAGGGCGAGCAGTCGATGAAGGACATGCCGCAATCGGTCAGCGTGCTGACGCGCCAGCGCCTGGACGACCAGGGCATCACGGACTTGCGCGAAGCCGTCAACAACGTCACCGGCGTAGTGGGCGTGCATGGCGTGGGCGCGGGCGTGGTGATCACCTCGCGCGGCTTCCAGATCGACCAGTGGCAGTACGACGGCGTGCCGATCGACCGCAACACCTACGCGCTGGGTAACTGGGGCCAGGAAAACATGGTGATCTACGACCGCCTGGAAGTGCTGCGCGGGGCATCGAGCCTGCTCGAAGGCACGGGCAGCCCGGGCGGCTCCGTCAACCTGGTGCGCAAGCGCCCGTTGGCAACGCGCCAGGTCGCGCTCACGGGCCGCGCCGGTTCGTGGGACCATTACGGCGCGCAGCTCGACGTCAGCACGCCGCTGAATGCGGAAGGCACTTTGCGTGGGCGCGCCATCATCGATGAAGACGACAGCCATTCCTTCATCGACCAGGTGTGGAGCAAGAACCGCACCGTGTATGCGGCGCTCGACTACGACCTCGGTCCCGCCACCACCGTGGGCCTGGCCGTGAGCAACGTCAACGGGCGTGGCCGCCCGATGTTCATCGGCCTGGCGCGCTACGCCGACGGCAGCGAACTGGGATTGCCCCGTTCGACCTATACGGGCGCCGACTGGAACCGCAGCAAGGTGGAACAGACCACCGTCAACCTGGACCTCGAGCACCACTTCAACAGCCGGTGGACCTTCAAGACGGCCGCGCTGGGCGTCAATGAACGCACCAATTCGACCCACCAGCGCATGGCCGGCACCATCAAGGCCAATGGCAGCGGTTCCATGTACGGCGACTTCTCCACCGATTTCAAGAACCAGAAGCGCGGTATCGACGCCTTCGTGCGCGGCAAATTCGATGGCCTTGGCATCGCGCAGGAAGTCGTCATGGGCGCCAGCTATGTGAAGTTCCACTCCGACGACCGCTATGCGCGCGCGTGGACGCAAGGCGCGCAAATCTTCAATATCAACCACCACCGTCCATGGCAGGACTTCGACACCATCGCCGCGCGCGGCGTGAGCTCCAGCAGCACCTACGACATGCGCCAGAAAGGCCTGTACGGCACCTGGAACGGCCAGCTGACCAGCAACCTGAAAGCGCTGCTGGGCGGGCGTTTCAGCTGGTATGACTTCGAGTATGTCCCCAAGGGCGGCACGACGGACAGCACCAGGGTCACGGCCAAGTTCACGCCATCGGCGGCCCTGATGTATGCGCTGACGCCGCAATGGTCCACTTACGCCAGCTATGCGGGCGTGTTCCAGCCGCAGACGAACCGCAACGCGGCGGGCGGAGTCCTCAAACCGGTCACGGGCGACAGCTATGAAGCCGGCGTCAAGGGCGAACTGCTGGACGGCAAAGTCAACTCCTCGCTGGCCGTCTTCCGCTACGAGCACAAGGACCGCGCCGTCAACGACTACGCCGCCGGTTTCGCCTGCGACGGCTGGTACTGCTCGCGCGCCTCGGGCAAGGTGCGCAGCCAGGGCCTGGAAGCGGAAGTGTCCGGCGAAGTGGCGCGCGGCCTGCAGCTGTCGGCCGGCTATGCCTACACGACGACGACCTACCTCGACGACCCGGACAACAAGGGCGAGGTCTTCTCGACGTGGACGCCGAAGCACATGCTGCGTCTGTGGTCCGGCTATACCCTGCCTGGCGAGTGGAGCAAGTTCAGCGTCGGCGCCGGCGTGAACATGCAAAGCCACACGCTGGACTTCGGCCGCTCGTTCGACGTGGCCGGCTTCTCGCTGTGGAACGCGCGCCTTGCCTGGCAAGCCACGCCGCAGCTGTCGCTGGCCGTCAACGTCAACAACCTGTTCGACAAGCGCTACGTGATCCCGTCGTATAACGACACGGGCGGCAATAACCACTTCGGCGACCCGCGCAACGTGCAGCTGACCCTGAAGTACACGCCGAAGTGGTAGGCTGACGCGCTGCGCTGACAGCACAGGCGGGCCGGCATTCAGCCGCGCCCGCCTTTTTTTCCGTTTTTTTTCGTTCAGTGCTAGGCTGGCGTACGAGAAATATTCACCACGAAAAAACCATGCCCTTACTGCTCCCCCTGTCCAGCATTGCGCTGGCCCTTGCCCTGCACGCCAGTCCCGTCCTGGCCGTCGAAGGCCATTACCAGACCAAGACGCCATATGCGCCGCAGCAGGACCCGGCCACCTATGCCGCGCCACCGGCCGGCTTTCAGCCCATCTACACGCAACTGGTGGCGCGCCACGGTGCGCGCGGATTGACCGGCATGAAGAGCGACGCGGCCCTGTATGCGATGTGGCAGCAGGCCGCCGCACAGGATGCGCTCACGCCATTGGGGCGCGAACTGGGTCCCGACATCCTGGCCCTGATGAAGGCCAACGCGCTGCTTGGTTATGGCGTGGCCGGCATCGAGAAACCCGGCTACGGCAATCTGTCCCAGACGGGCATCGAAGAACACCGCCAACTGGCCGTGCGCATGCTGGAGCGCCTGCCCGCCCTGTTCGCGCAAGTGGGCCAGGACGCGGCGACGGCGCCGCGCCAGCTCGTCACCATCGATTCCGGCGTGGACCGCGCGCGCGACAGCGCCCGTTTTTTCACGCAGTCGCTGCTCGAGCACGCGCCCGCGCTGGCGCCCTTGCTCTACCTGCCGCCCGCGCTGGCGCCGTACCCGCAGGGACGCAAGCCCGTGGCGCAGCCGATATTGCAGCCTGCTGGCGTCAACCGCTTCCTGCTGTACGCGCACAAGCTGGCGCCGCGGACGGATCTTGTCGCCGATCGCGCCACCCCGTACTACGCCACCTATGCCGCCAGCCAGGCCTACCAGTATTATGAGAGAACCAAGCAGCTGCATGCACTGATGGATGCCCCCGCCAGGCTGCCTGCGGCGGCCGCGCATGCGCGCCACGTGCTCGAGCGGCTGTTCGCACCCGCCTTCCTCGACCAGCTCGAGCGGGGCGCCGCCAGCTATGCGGACACGGGCAGCTACAGCTTCACCAGCGCGGACGGCCAGCTCACGCGCACCATGACGGGCAGCGGCAAGACCGTCATCCGCAGCCTGAATGCGGCCGCGACAAAACTATATGAGCTGTATGCGATCGCCGCCGGCATGCACCATGAAGTACCGGCCGATTTCAGCCGCTACATGCCCGCCGAGGATGCGCGCTACTACGCCGATATCGCGGACCACGAGGATTTTTACCAGAAAGGGCCGGGCAGCACGACCAGCGCAGGCGTGACCTGGCGCTTCGCGCTGGCCTTGCGCGACGATTTTTTCAAGGAAGTCGATGCGCTGGCCAGCGGTGATTTGCGCCACGCGGCCAAGCTGCGCTTCACGCACGCCGAAATGATCATCCCGCTCGCTTCGGCCATGGGTTTGAAAAAGGCGCTGGCACCGCTGCCGGCATCGGCCAGCGACAGCCATGCGGGCCCTCGATGGCGCGGCCAGAGCATCTCGCCGCTGGCGGCCAACATGCAGTGGGATGTGTACCGCAACGGCGCAGGACAGCTGATCGTGCGCCTGCTGTACAACGAAAAGGAAACGCCGTTCCAGGCCGCTTGCGATGGCGCGCGCATCGCGTCCGGCAGCGTTTTCTACGACTATGCGGGACTGAAAGCCTGCTACGGCCACGTGGCAACGCCGTAGGCACAAAAAAAGCCGCCAGCTTATGCAACTGGCGGCTTTCGACCATCGTGTAGCAAGCAGTTACTGCCAGGCTTCCTTGCCCGCGCGTGGCTTGCCCACCATCAGCAGCGCGCCCAGGGTCAGCACCGCCGCCAGCGACAGGTAGTAGCCCACGTATTGCAAGCCGTAGTTGGTGGCCAGCCAGGTGGCGATGTACGGCGCCAGCGAGGCACCGAGGATGCCGGCCAGGTTGAACGTCAGCGAAGCGCCCGTGTAGCGCACTTCGGGCGGGAACAGCTCGGACAACATCGTGCCCAGCGGTCCGTAGGTCATGCCCATCAGGCCCAGGCCGACGGCCATGAAGACGGTCACTTCCCAGGTCACGCCCGAACCGAACATCGGCGCGAGCACCAGGCCGAAGATGGCGATGGCGACGGAGACCCAGATCAGAGTCGAACGGCGGCCGCGGCGGTCGGCCAGCACGGCCGAGAATGGAATCGTCAGGGCGAAGAACAGCACGGCAAACAGCTGCACGATAAGGAATTCCTTGCGCGTGAAGCCCAGTTTGGTCGTGCCCCAGCTCAATGCGAACACCGTCATCAGATAGAACAGCACGAAGGTGGCCAGGGCGATGATGGTACCCAGGAACAGCATGCGGCCATGCTGGCGGAACACGGTGGCGACCGGCAGTTTGACGACTTCGTTCTTGTCGATGACTTTCTGGAAGTCCGGCGTTTCCGTGATCTTCAGACGCACGTACAGGCCGACGATGACCAGCAGCGCGCTGGCCAGGAACGGGATGCGCCAGCCGTAGCTGAAGAACTGCTCATCGGTCATGGTTTCGCTCAGCAGCAGGAAGATGCCGCCCGACAGGAAAAAGCCGATCGGCGCGCCCAACTGCGGGAACATGCCGTACCAGGCGCGTTTGCCCGGTGGCGCGTTTTCCGTGGCCAGCAGCACCGCGCCGCCCCACTCGCCGCCCAGGCCCAGGCCCTGGCCGAAACGGCACAGCGCCAGCAGCAGCGGCGCCAGGGTGCCGATGGCGGCATACGTCGGCAGCAAGCCGATGATGACGGTAGAGATACCCATGGTCAGCAAGGCCGCCACGAGAGTGGCCTTGCGGCCGATGCGGTCGCCGAAGTGGCCGAACACGGCCGAACCGATGGGGCGGGCGAAGAAGGCGATGGCGAACGTGGCCAGCGACTGCAGCACGGCGGCAGACGGGTCGCCGGCGGGGAAGAACAGTTTCGGGAACACCAGCACGGCGGCGGTGGCGTAGATATAGAAGTCGAAGAACTCGATGGTGGTGCCGATCAGGCTGGCGAACAGCACCGTGCCGGGGGAATTTTTCTTGGGGGGGGTGCTCATTTACTGCGCTCCTTGGGGAGGGTGTCTAAAGGCCATTCTCTGGATGTTTTTTCAGGCAGCAGCACAGCACGTTGTCTAGGCGCGCGGTTCACATATCATAGCTGTGCTCGGGCGTAATTGCTGCGAATTTGCTATTAAATTCACAAACAAATTCCACGCCGTAACACGCCGTTGTTAACGGCAGACAACGGTGTACCAACGCGCGCTATCGCGCCGTGATCAGTGCTGATTTAGAGAAACAACGGTCGTGCGCCATCCGGTTACCCGGGGCACGGCAGGAAAGGCGTCAGGGGGTGGGCGACGTGTATCAGGCCCGGCGTATCGCCAGGCATTCCGTACCAGACCCGCGCGTCGGCATCGCGGCATCGGTCATTTGTGGTGAGTCCTTGCCTGCGGCCCCTCCGGGTGGAGCGGGCCGGCGATGATCGCGCTGCATCACTCAGGATGCGGTTGATCTTGCTGTAAGCGGCTTATGATACGCGCAGTGGTGCGGTGCGGCAAGAATTTGTGATGGAGCAGTCGGCTTACGCTGCGCTAAGCCGACCTACGCATCAATCAATGCAAAAGCCTGCTCAATTTCGCGGCTGTCGAGCGGGCGCACGAGGCGCGCCACTTCCTGGCCATCCTTCAAAAAAACCAGGGTCGGCCACAGCTTCACCCGGAAGTAGCGTCCCAGCGCGCGGCCGGGGCCGTCTTCCACGCGGATATGCAACACCCCGGGGTGTTGCGCAAACGCGGCGGCCAGCGGCGCCTGGGTGGCGCGGCAGTGGCCGCACCAGCCCGTGCCGAATTCCAGCAGGGCCGGCCCGGTCAAGGCGTCGATCTCGGCGCGCGTCGGTTGCGCTACGGAATACGTGTCGTTCATCATGTCAGTCTCCTTGAGAACTTAGACCACTTTCACGCGCAAGGTATCCAGGCCATCGATGGCGCCCGCCAGCTCGTCCCCGCGCTGCACGGCCGCCACGCCGGCCGGCGTGCCCGTGTAGATCAGATCGCCCGGCTGCAAAGTGAAATAGGTCGACAGGTCGGCGATGGTTTCGGCCACGTTCCAGATCAGCATGTCGATGGTGCTCGCCTGGCGCAGCTCGCCGTTCACGTGCAGGGTGATGGCGGCATGGCCAATGTCACCCGCCTGCGCGGCCGGGGTGATGGAACCGATGGGCGCCGAGTGCTCGAAGGCCTTGCCCGTATCCCACGGACGGCCCTGCTTTTTCGCCGCGCCCTGCACGTCGCGGCGCGTCATGTCCAGGCCGATCGCATAGCCCCACACGTGGCTCAGCGCGTCGGCCACGCCGATATCGCTGCCGCCCTTGCCGATGGCCACCACCAGTTCCATCTCGTGCTGGAAATCCTGCGTCTGCGCCGGGTACGGCAGTTCACCCGTCGTGCCAGCAGGCACGGGCAGCACGGCATCGTTTGGTTTCATGAAGAAAAACGGCGCCTCGCGGCCCGTGTGGCCCATTTCCTTGGCGTGGTCGACATAGTTGCGGCCCACGCAATAGATGCGGTGGACGGGAAAGCTGTCGGCACTGCCCGTGACGGGAACGCTGGGCTGGATCGGTGCGGGAATGACATACGACATGAAAACTCCTGATCGGCACGATAAAAAGGCGGTGATGAAAAAGGGACACCGCAGTGTCCCCCATTTTACGACAACGTTACTTCAGCAGGCCCGAGCGGCTCGGGTCCGGCATGCGGATGGCGACGATGAAGGAAATCAGGCACATGATGGTCACGTACCAGTAGAAATACTCTTCCACGTGCCAGGCCTTGAATTGCAGCGCCACATATTCGGCCGAACCGCCGAACATGGCGTTGGCGACCGCATACGACAGGCCCACGCCCAGCGCGCGCACTTCGACGGGGAACATTTCCGCCTTGATCAAGCCGCTGATCGACGTGTAGAAGCTGATGATGGCCAGGGCGATGACGATCAGGCCAAACGCCGCGTACGGGCTGGTGATGTCCTTCAAGGCATGCATGATCGGCAGCACGCACAGGGTGGCCAGGCCGCCGAAGAACAGCATCGAGGTACGGCGGCCGATGCGGTCGGACAAGGCGCCGAATACCGGTTGCAAAATCATGTACACCAGCAAGGCGCAGGTCATGACGGCGCTGGCCGTCTTGGTGTCCATGCCGGCCGTGTTGACCAGGTATTTCTGCATGTAGGTGGTAAACGTGTAGAACACGAGCGAGCCGCCGGCCGTAAAGCCGAGCACCGTGATGAAGGCGCGCTTGTGCTTGAGCAAGCCGCGCAAGCTGCCCGCATCCTTGTCCTTGCGCTCGCTGGCGGTGGTCGTTTCCGTCAGGGATTTACGCAGGTTCAGCGACACCAGAGCCGCCAGGGCGCCAAACACGAATGGGATGCGCCAGCCCCAGGCACGCAGCTCTTCCAGGGTCAGCAGTTGCTGCAAGACCACCAGCACCAGCAAGGCCAGCAGCTGGCCGCCGATCAGGGTCACGTACTGGAACGAGGCGAAGAAGCCGCGCTTGCCCGATTCCGACACTTCGCTCATGTAGGTGGCGCTGGTACCGTATTCGCCGCCCACGGACAGGCCCTGGAACAATCGTGCCACGAGCAGCAGGAACGGGGCGAAGGCGCCGATGGTTTCATAGGTCGGCAGCACGGCGATCATCAGGGAACCGCCGCACATCATCAGCACGGAAATCATCATCGACTGGCGGCGGCCGTATTTGTCGGCGATGCGGCCGAACAGCCAGCCGCCCACGGGACGCATGAGGAAGCCGGCGGCGAAGATGCCGGCCGTCTGCAGCAGCTGCGTCGTCGGGTTACCGGAGGGGAAGAACGCGTGCGAAAAGTACAGCGCGCAAAACGAGTAAATGTAGAAGTCGAACCATTCGACCAGGTTGCCGGAGGAAGCGCCAATGATGGCCTTGATGCGCTGCTGGGAAGTCAGCTGCGCAACGTCATGCGGAGTATCGTGGGATGTCATATCAGTCTTCTTGTTCGTGTGAAAAGCCAACGCCAGCCCGGTTGCCCGGGCTGGTTTTGCATCATACGCCCTTGATCGGGGTCCAAAAGCCGCCCGACATACGGGTTAATACGTATCGCCGGCAACTATTTTTCGCCTGCGGGCGCGTCGAATCAGACCCGTTCCAGCACCAGCGCAATACCCTGCCCCACGCCGATGCACATGGTGCAGAGCGCATAGCGGCCGCCCGTGCGGTGCAGCTGATTGACGGCCGTCATGGCCAGGCGCGCACCGGAGGCGCCCAGCGGGTGGCCGAGGGCAATCGCGCCGCCATTCGGGTTGACGCGCGCATCGTCATCGGGCAAGCCCAGCTGGCGCAGCACGGCCAGGCCCTGGGCGGCAAACGCTTCGTTCAATTCGATGACGTCGAAGTCGGCCAGGGTCAAACCCGTCATGGCCAGCACTTTCAGGGTGGCGGGCGCGGGGCCGATGCCCATGATGCGCGGCGCCACGCCGGCCGTCGCCATGGCCACGACCCTGGCGCGCGGCGTCAGGCCAAAACGGGCCGCGTTCGCCTCGTCGGCCAGCAGCAGGGCCGCCGCGCCATCGTTGACGCCGGAGGCGTTGCCGGCGGTAATCGTACCGTCCGCGCGCACGACGGGTTTCAATTTGGCCAGGGTGTCCAGGGTGGTGGCGCGCGGATGCTCGTCGCGGGCAACGATGACGGGCTCGCCTTTCTTTTGCGCGATGCTGACGGGGCAGATTTCACTGTCGAACACGCCAGCCTGCTGCGCCGCCAGGGCCTTGACCTGGCTGGCCAGGGCGAACGCATCCTGGTCCGCGCGGCTGATGCCAAAGTCGACGGCCACGTTTTCCGCCGTTTCCGGCATCGAATCGACGCCGTACTGCGCCTTCATCAAGGGGTTGATGAAGCGCCAGCCGATGGTCGTGTCTTCCATTTTCATGCCGCGCGAAAAGGCGCTGCCGGCCTTGCCCATGACAAATGGCGCGCGGCTCATGCTTTCCACGCCGCCGGCAATCATCAATCCCGCCTCGCCGCTCTTGATGAAACGCGCGGCGCTGCCGATGGCGTCCAGGCCCGAACCGCACAGGCGGTTCAGGGTGGCGCCCGGCACGCTGTCGGGCAAGCCCGCCAGCAGGGCGGCCATGCGCGCCACGTTGCGGTTATCCTCGCCCGCCTGGTTGGCGCAGCCGTACAGCACGTCGGTGACGGCAGTCCAGTCCACGTTCGGATTGCGCGCCATCAAGGCACGGATGGGCTCGGCGCCCAGGTCGTCGGCGCGCACGCCAGCGAGTCCGCCGCCATAGCGGCCGAATGGCGTGCGCTGGGCGTCACAGATATAAGCGTGGGTCATGTTCTTTCCTCCAAGAAAGTGGTTTGCGTATTGATACTGAATTAACGTCCGTCCGCCAGCGGCACGGCCGTCAACGCTTGCAGCTGTTCAAAACTCAAGCCATCGACCAGTTCGACGACCTTGGCGCCATTTGGCCCCAAGTCGAGCACGGCCAGGTCGCTGTAGATGCGGCTGACGCACCCGATGCCCGTGAGCGGATAGGTGCAGGCCTGCACCAGCTTGCTTTCACCCGTCTTGGTCAGCAATTCCATCATGACCCAGGTTTTTTTCGCGCCGATGGCCAGGTCCATGGCCCCGCCCACGGCGGGAATGGCGTCCGGCGCGCCCGTGTGCCAGTTGGCCAGGTCGCCCGTGGCGGATACTTGAAACGCGCCCAGCACGCAGATGTCGAGGTGGCCGCCGCGCATCATGGCGAAGCTGTCGGCATGGTGAAAATAGCTGCCGCCGGGCAGCAGGGTGACGGGCTGCTTGCCCGCATTGATCAGGTCGTAGTCTTCCTCGCCGGGCGCGGGCGCGGGGCCCATGCCGATCACGCCGTTTTCGCTGTGCAGGATGATGTCCGCGCCAGCCGGCAAGTGGTTCGCCACCAGGGTCGGCAAGCCGATACCGAGGTTGACGACACTGCCTTCATGGATGTCGGCCGCCACGCGGGCCGCCATTTGGTCTCGATTCCATTTGTTCACTTGATACTCCTCAGGCAGCTTTGAAGCCGGCGGGGCCGGTGGCCGTGCGCGGCACTTGCACGATGCGCTGCACGAACAGGCCCGGCGTGATGACGTGCTCGGGATCGATGCTGCCCAGTTCAGCAACTTCATGCACGGAAGCAATGCTGACCTTGGCGGCCATGGCCATGATCGGGCCGAAGTTGCGCGCCGTCTTGCGATAAGTCAGGTTGCCCCAGCGGTCGCCCTGCTCCGCCTTGATCAGCGCGAAATCGGCGTGGATCGGCGACTCGAACACATACATGCGGCCATCGATCTCACGCGTTTCCTTGCCCTTGGCCAAGTCCGTGCCATAACCGGTGGGCGTGAAAAAGCCGCCGATGCCGGCGCCGGCGGCGCGGATGCGCTCGGCCAGGTTGCCCTGTGGCACCAGCTCCAGCTCCAGCTTGCCCGCGCGGTACAGCGCGTCGAAGACGTGGGAATCGGCCTGGCGGGGGAACGAGCAGATGATCTTGCGCACCTGCCCGTTTTTCAGCAGGGCAGCCAGGCCCGTGTCGCCATTGCCCGCATTGTTGTTGACGATGACGAGTTCGCGCGCGCCCTGGGCGATCAAACCGTCGATCAGCTCGGCCGGCTGGCCCGCGCCGCCAAAGCCGCCAATCATGACGGTGGCGCCATCGTGGATATCGGCCAGCGCATCAAGCACGCTGGAACGCAGTTTGTCGATCATTGCGGTCTCCTCCCAATCAAATACATCGGCCATTTGTTCGTATAACGAACAAATATTCGTATTTAGAACTTATTCGTGAGAATATGCCTGATCGGAGCGCTTGTCAATTTGCCGTTTTCGCCAGCGCCATGGCTATAATTGCCACCTTGACCAATTGGAATTGCCATGACCGCACGCAGCAGCACCTCCGTTCCCGCCGAAGAAACCGCCGATGCCGACGGTGCGCCGCGTCCCGGCGATAGCTATGTGCAATCGTTCGCGCGGGGCCTGGCCGTGCTGCGCAGCTTCGGCGCGGACGCGCCGCAACAGACCCTGAGCGAAGTGGCGGAACGGGCGCAGCTGACGCGCGCGGGGGCGCGGCGCATCCTGCACACCTTGCTGCATCTCGGTTATGTGGAAGCGGATGGGCGGCTGTTCCGTTTGACACCCAAGGTGCTGGACCTCGGTTACGCCTATCTGTCATCCTTGCCCGTGTGGACGCAGGCGCAGCCGCTGCTGGAAGAATTGATGCAGACCTTGCGCCAGTCGTGCTCGGCCACCGTGCTCGACGGCGACGACATCGTGTATGTCGTGCGCCTGTCCGCGCACCGCACCATGTCGATCAACCTGGGCATCGGCAGCCGCCTGCCCGCCTACTGCACCTCGATGGGACGGGTTTTACTGTCGGGCCTGGCGCCCGACGCGCTGCGCGAACGGCTGTCGAAGATGGCGCTGCTGAAAATCACGCCGGCGACCAAGGTCGATATCGACGTCTTGATGGAAGAGATTGCGCAAGTGCGGCGCCAGGGCTGGTGCCTGGTGCAGGAAGAGCTGGAACAGGGCTTGATCGCCCTGGCCGCGCCCGTGTTCGACCGGGCCGGCAAGGTGGTGGCGGCGATCAACGTCAGCGGCCAGACGGCGGGGCCGTCCGTGGTGCATCTGCTGGAACACAGCTTGCCGAAACTGCTCGATACGGCAAGCCGGGTCAGCGCCCTGGTGCGGGTGCAGCAGTGATTATTTCTTGAACTTGGCGCACGGGTCCGGGCGCGGCTGCGCCGGCATTGTTTGCGTCAGGTCGAACGTGCCTTTGTAGCCGGTGGTCCCCTGCTCCAGGTAGCCGATGCTGCGCACGTTCAGCTGCGGGTCGGCCAGCTTCAGCCAGCGGGGTACGCCGATATCCTTGCGCACATGCTCATTGCCGGCGATCAGCACCACGTCGCGCGGCGCCTGGTCGCGGATCAGCTTGGCCATCCAGATATCGCGCGCCACCTGGGCGTTGACGACGCCACCCACCATCATGTCGGGCAGCATGTTGCAGCGGGCCGCCTGGACTTCCTTCTTTTGCCCTTCCAGAATATCGGCCGGCACGGGTGCGGCCAGGTACGTGGCCGCCATGGCGGGCGGCATCGACCATTGGATGCCGTCGCGCACGATACGCGAGGCATCGGCCGGCGACAAATTGCCGGCGACCAGGGTCAGCTGGTAGCTGATGACGAGGTCCAGCACGGGACGGTACACGCTCCAGTCCCAGCGCGGCTGTTCCATTACGCGAATGATGCAGTCGGGGTCGGCGCATTCGCGCGCGGCGCGCGTCAGCAAGGCCTGGTTTTCGCGGTCGAACTGCTCCATGACAATCACGGGACGCCAGCCGGCCGCCAGGCGGCGCTGCAATTCTGCGACGCGCAGGCGGTGGCCTTGCGCATTGTCATGCACTTCACCGAGCAGCAGTACTTGCGGATTGGGCAAGGCGTCGGCCACAGGCGGGGGTGGGGGCGGCGCGTCCTTCTTCAGCAGGCCGCCGCAGGCGGCCAGTGCCAGCACGCTGCACAGCAGGGCGGCGCGCGCGCCGGCACGGAAAATCTCGGTCTTCATGTAAGCGGTATCCAAAGTGGCGATGCGCCAGATTGTACCGTCTCAGGCCGGCGCGGGCAGCTTGCGGCGCTCCAGCACTTCAAACACGGCCATGCCGGCCAGCATGGCGCCGGCAAACATCCACGCTTTCGGCTGGCCCGCCAGCAGCGACACGAGGGCGGGACCGGGACAGAAACCGGCGATGCCCCAGCCCGCGCCAAAGGCCAGGCTGCCCAGCAGCAAGCGCCGGTCGATGCGCCGCGATGCCGGCAACTGCATGGGTTCGCCCAGCAGCGACCTGGTTCTCTGCCGGGCCAGCCAGAAGGCCGGCAAGGCCACGCCGATGGCGCCGCCCATTACCAGCGCCAAGGATGGATCCCAGGCGCCGGCCAGGTCGAGGAAAGCGAGTACCTTGGCCGGGTTGGACATGCCGGAGGCGATCAGGCCCAGGCCAAAGACGAGGCCGCTCAACAGGGAAAGAAATAGTTTACTCATACGTGGCGCAACAGATAGACGGTGAGGAAACCGGTTGCCATGAAGACACAGGTGGCCGCCAGCGAACGCGGAGACAGGCGCGACAAGCCGCACACGCCGTGGCCGCTGGTGCAGCCGGCGCCATAGCGCACACCCACGCCCACCAGCAGGCCCGCGACGATCAGGGCCGGCGTGCCTGCGTCGATCTGTACGGGCGGCAAGGCTTGCCACAACGGGTACAGCAGAGGGGTGCCGATCAGGCCGACAAGAAAGGCAATGCGCCAGCCCAGGTCGCCACTGCGCGGACGCAGCAAGCCGCCGACGATGCCGCTGATGCCGGCGATGCGGCCATTGAACAGGATCAATAGCGCAGCCGCCAGGCCGATCAGCATGCCGCCGGCCAGCGAGGCCCACGGCGTGAAGTGCTGCCAGTCGATGGTCATGGCAGGGTCAGTCCGCTTCGTCGTTGAACGGGGTGCGCGGCGCGCAAAATTGCGCGTACAGCACTTGCAGCACGGCCAGCACGGGCGCGCTGGCGACGCGGTAATAAATCTGCTTGCCGTCGCGCCGCGTGGCCACCAGCATCTCTTCCCGCAACACGCCCAGCTGCTGCGACAGGGTCGGCTGGCCGATGCCCACTTTTTGCTCGAGGTCGCTGACGCAATGCTCGCCCTGCGACAGCTGGCACAGCAGCATCAAGCGGTCGGCATTGCCCATGGCCTTGAGCAGCGAGCTGGCCTTGTAGGCCGAACCACGCATAGCGTCGAGGTTGTATTCGGCGTGTTGTGTTGCGACTGTCTCCATCTTGCCCTCCCACAGGCGGTCATGTTGAATAGCGTGCGATAAACAATATACTAATCAATATATTGTTTTCGTGCTGGCGATTCGCGCAAAAAAACAACAGTGTTTTTCGTCGATAGCGTGCTTATGCAAAGTGTGCGGCAGCGATCATGTTTACGCTATCAAAATGACAAATATTCGTAATAAAGAGGAAATAAGCGTATCAAAATTGTCACGATCTATGCTGTAATGGGAGAACAGCAGAAAAACCATGATACGCCCCCGTACGGGCGAATTGTCCGTCCATGCGCTAACCGGTTTCGGCTGCGCAGCACGGTGAACCACAGGGAGAGCACGATGAGAATCTATCAGTCGCTATGCATGGCCTGGCTGGCGCTGTCGGCCAGCACATGGAGCATGGCGGCAGTCAGCGACACGACAGCCGGCAAGCTGCAGGAAGCCGGCGAACGCGTGACGATCGATGAAAGCATCAGCTTGAATAATAATCCCGGCTGGGAAACGCCGGACTTGCCGTATGCACGCCTGCTGGCCAGCAGCAGCGCGACGGCGGCACCGCACTGGAGCACCAGTGGCGCGCGCCATGTGGCCCTGGCGCCACCGAGGCCCATGACGGCCGCACCCGCACAGCAAGCCAACATGCCGGCCCCCGTGCCTGAAGCGAGCATGTACTCGATGTTGCTGGTGGGATTGGGCCTGGTGGCCTTGAGCCTGCACGGCGAAAAACAGGAAAAATTCGATAATTGACGGCGCCTGCACTGGCAAGGCGCTGCTGAAGAACATTCCGCCTGGTGCGGAATGTTTTGTTATGGCGCCATCATTTGTCCAGCAGGCGGCAGACCCGTTCGATGTTCCCCACCGGAATGCCCGACTTCAGGGCCCGCGCGATGCAGCCCGCCTTGTCCGGGCCCGAGGCGGAAATGAGCACGAAGGCCGTCACCACCACGCTGATGGCGACAAGCACGATCAAGACACCCTTGACGATATCCCAGTTCATTGCGTCTCAACAATGTCATACGTAAAATCATAATAATGCTTGCCGTCCTCGATGCGGATGGCCAGGCTGCCCCTGAGTCCTTGCAACTGCTCCGTCCCCGTATCGGGTACCACCGTCACCGACAAGGCGGGGCCGCCGCGCGTCATCGTGCCGCTGTGCTGCAAATAAAAACTGCCGTGGCGCCCGTCCAGGCTGCCTTCCACCCGTTCCAGCGCCACATAGCCTGCCGAGCCCGTCACGCTGGCGCGCGCGCTCAGCATCTCGCCCTGCGCGCTGGCCTCGAGGGCGCCGTGGTAGCGCTTGTCGAGCGACAAGCGCCCCAGCCCCGATTGTGCGGCCGTGTCCGACAAGGTTTCCGGGGTGATGGTGACGTCGAAGGTACCGGTAATGGAAGGCATCAGTGCTCCTTGGAAAATGAAGATATGGCTGCCGCATCGGGTCCGCTCAGCAGCGCATGCAGTTTTTGCATGGTGGCCCAGTTGCGCGACGTGACGCCGTCGCCCAGCAGCACGCCCAGCGCCGCCACCACCTTGCTGGCCAGCACGCCATCGGGACACCAAGCATATGCGGCCCAGCGCCCCAGCGCCAGCGCTTCGGGCTGCCACGACTGCTGCAAAAGCGGCGCCAGGCGCTTGACGTCGGCCGGATTGTTCAGCACCAGGGTCAGCAAGCGGGCCGCATCGGCCGCCGGCGCCAGGGTGTTTTGTTCGACCAGCTCGGCAAACTGGCTGGCCGACAGCACCGTCACCCTGGCTGCCACGCCCAGTTTCAGCACCAGTGCTTCCTCGATGCGGGAAGCGGCCTCGGCCGGCGCTACCTTGCCGCCGTCATACACGACGTTGCCGCTGTTGAGTACCGTGCGCACTTGCGCAAAACCCAGCTCGCCCAGCAGCTTGCGCAGGTCGGCCATGGCCACGCGCTTGGCGCGGCCCACATTAATCCCGCGCAACAGCGCCACTTGCTGACTGTCTTCTATTTGTGCCATGCTGTCTCCTTGCCTATGCCTGGCTGCTGGTGCTTTCCGTCAACGGCGTCACCGTGGGCAGGCGCAGCAGGAACGTCGCACCCTGCCCCAAGGTGCTGCTGACCGTGATGGTGCCGCCAAATTGCTTGGCAATCAAGTTGAACACGATATTCAAGCCCAGTCCCGTGCCGCCCTGCCCGCGCCGCGTGGTGACAAACGGATCGAACACGCGGTCGAGCATGTCGGGCGCGATGCCGCGGCCGTTGTCGCGCACCTGCATGGCGATCGCGTCGCCATCGCGGCGCACGCCGATATGGATGTTGCCGGCCATGTCCGCATCAAACGCATGCTCGACGCAGTTCAACACCAGGTTGGTCAGCACCTGCGCCAATGCGCCCGGATAGCTGTCGAGCATGATGTCTGGCGGGCAGTCGATATCGATGCTGATGCGCGTCTTTTTCAGGGTCGGCTGCAGGCTCGAAATCACTTCGCCGATATAGTCGCGCAATTCGAACAAACGGCGCGCCTCGCTGACCTGGTCGACGGCGATCTGCTTGAAGCTGTGGATCAGATGGGCGGCGCGGTAGGCATTGTTCATGATCAGCCGCGCGCTTTCGCCGGCCGTTTCCAGGTAGCGCACGATGTCGGTCTTCTTCACGCTGCCGCCGGCCACGGCCGCGCTGATGTCATCGGTGGCTTCCTTCAGCACCGAGGCGCTGGTCAGGGCGATGCCGACCGGGGTGTTGATTTCATGCGCCACGCCAGCCACCAGGCTGCCCAGCGAAGCCAGGCGTTCCGATTGCAGCAACGATTCCTGCGCGCGGCGCAGCTCGTCCATGGCCTGCGCCGTTGCCTGCTGGGACCGGCGCGCCATGTCTTCCGCCTCGCGGCTGCCTTCGATGATGGACTTGAGCTTGCGCTGCACGGCATTGAAGCCGCGGATCACGTCGCCCAGTTCGTCGCGCCGGTTTTCCGGCAGCTCTTCGACGTCATCGCTGCCGCGCGTGGCCAGGTCGAACAAGCCGTCGCGCAACTGTTTCAGTGGCTCGAAGACGATGCGCAGGCTTAGCGCCAGAGCGCCCACGAGGATGATGTCAAGGAGCAACACTTCCAGCACCTTGCGCCGCACTTCGGCATGCAGGGCCGCATCGATCTGCGCGCGGCTGAAATTGACGATGACCTTGCCGACGATCACCGGCTTGCCGCCCGTAGCCGCCGCCACGGCGTCGCGAAACACCAGCGGCGCCTCGACGGGCGTGCCGCCCGTGGCCACGTCGGCGCTCAAAGGCACCAGGGTGCCGCCCGCGTCGCGCACCTCGCCCGCGAACAGGCCGACCGAGGCGTCGTAGACGCGGATGCCAACCAGTTCCGGCGGCAGCATTTCAGCCGCGACGATACTGTCGACCTTGGATTTGTCGAGGTCCCACAGTGCCGAAGGCAAGCTGGTCTGCAGGCGCGTGAGCACGCCGCTGCGCAAGCGCGCACTGCCCGCTTCGAGTTCTTGGCTCAGTGTATATTGGGTATAGCTGCCGGAAATGCCCAGCACCAAGGTGACGATCACGACAAAAAGCAGGGTCAGCCGGACTTGGATACTCGCCATCAATCAACACTCCCCGGGCCAGGCCAGCCGCCGGCCCGCGGCGCGGGCGCAGATACGTCGGCAATACAAGGGCCTGAATCAAATGTACGGTATGACATGCTTATTGGCAAGATTTACAGTATTTCCACTTTCGATAGGGACTTTGATGCAGGTTGAGACATTGCGGCATGGCAATGGTAATATCCCGCAATCATCTAAGGAGTCGTCATGGCGGTCACGCATCAACATCTACCCCTGGAACAAGTTCGTCCCGGCATGATCTTGTCGGATGTCTTGCTTGATGCGCATGGACAAGTGCTATTGCCGCAAGGCGCGGTATTGACGGAAAACATGCTGGCCCTGATGCCCCGCCACAACATCGGCATGCTGCCGATCCAGGCGCCGCCCCCTTCGCCGGAGGCAATCGCCGCGCAGCAGGCGGCCGACAGCGAACGGCTGGCCTACCTGTTCCGCAAGCATGATCCCGACGATCCCCTGGACGCGGCCACCACCTTGCTGCGCAGCTATGTCACGGCTTACCGCCTGGGCACGGGAGAGGCCGCATGAGCACCCAGCTGACGCTCGACGATATTGTCGCCCACCTCGATGACCTGCCTTCGCTGCCCGCCGTCGTCATGGAGCTGCTCAACAGCATCGACCAGGAAGACGTCGATATTTCCGTGCTGGCCAAAAAAGTGTCGTACGACCAGGCATTGACGGCGAAAACCCTGCGCCTGGCCAACTCGTCCCACTATGGCTTGCAAGTGAAGGCCACCACCATCCAGCAGGCGATCACCTACCTGGGTTTCCAGACGACGCGCAGCCTGATCACGTCGGCCGCCATCACCGGTTGCTTCCCGGAAGGACGCTGCCCCGGTTTCGACGACAAGGCCTTCTGGCGTCATTCGGTGGCGACAGCCGCCTGCGCCAAGGTGCTGGCGCGGCAGATCCGTTTCAACCAGGATTACGCGTTCACGGCCGGCTTGCTGCACAACATCGGCCGCCTGGTGCTGGTCAGCAGCTTTCCCGCGCACTACGCGCAAGCCATCGTCCACCAGGCCGCGCACGATTGCAGCCTGCTCGAAGCGGAGCAGGCCGTGCTGGGCGTGGACCACGTGCAGGCGGGCGTGGCCCTGGCCGAACACTGGAATTTTTCCGACACCATGCGCCTGGCGCTGGGCAACTACCTGCAGCCGGAAACGCCGGGGGCAGGCTTTCTCGCTTCGCTGATCCACGTGGCCAATGCGGTTGTTTGCGCGCTCGACCTGGCGCAGGCAGGCGACGACATGGTGCCGCGCGTCTCGCCGGTGGCCTGGGATGCGCTGGGCCTGGGCGAAGACGCGTATCTGCAGCTGTTCCGCGAAACGGAGCTGCGCTACGATGAAATCACCTCGGCACTGCTGAGCTAAACAATGTCCTCACAACGCCGCAAACGCAAACGGCCCTCGCTGCGAAGCGAAAGCCGTCAGGGGTACTACGGTCGGTCCATGCTGCCCGGTCCACGCCAGCCTGTTGCCGCCAGCAGCTACGCAAGCGGCACAGTCAGCGTACAACCGCCACATCAGTGCGCGTAATTCGATTCTTGCGCATCGCCGCGGTCTTCCGCTTTTGGACGGCCCTGGGCGTCGGACAGACGATACTTGGTGCGGCGGTCGCCCATCAAGTCGCGCAGGTCGCGGATGCTCATGCCCGTTACTTCGTGCATGCGGATCAGCAGCGAGGCGCCAACCGGCAAGCGGTGGTGGCGGATCTTGCTGATGACCGGTGGCGCCACCTCAAGCAGACGCGACAGGGCTGCATCGTTCTTCAGCTGCATCTTGCTCAGCAGAATATCCAGCAGGTGGTTCGGGTTGTAACTCTCTTGCGATGCTAATGCATGATGTGCCATGATTTTTCCTCGTCTGGTGAATGTAGAAAATAATGCCGATACGAACTTAAGGCTGGCTTAGAGTGTTTAAATAAACCTCTTTCCCACTGATTCAGCCTTCCCCCGCCCTTCCTCCTTATCGCACTGCCCGCACAGGACTCGCACAGCCACGCCCAGCCAACGTACGCAACTTGCCGCGTGAGTAAAAAGCACTGCAATCCACCAAAATGAATTGCATATAAGGCAATATACTAGTCCAAATACGCGGCATCTGCGCCTCGCGCAAACTTCCTGATTGTTAAATATCAATCAAGCTGCTGGTTGGCTTGGCAACGATGCTATTTCAACACATTAGGATGCCAGCGGGCGCACACAAGGCTTTGCAGCAACTTGTTACAAATCAATGGTGACGTACAGCAATAAATGCTTTTGGACATCACGACACATGGCGGCATATACAAGCGGCAATCTTGTCTGCAAGGTCAGCACGACATGGCCCGTGCCCGCGATTTACGCTAAACTATGGCCTGAACTTGCAGCGAGCCTGCCACCGGGCAGCCAGAGGCGCCCGGCCGGTCATCCACCGCCTCCCGCCCAGAGCGGCGCACGGCGCAAGCCGCCTGCCCAGCTTATTTTCCGCCACACTTATTTGCAGCCACATTTACCGATAAGCGCCCGACTCCATGCAGAAAAAAGTATTCATTAAAACCTTCGGCTGCCAGATGAACGAGTACGACTCGGACAAGATGGCCGATGTGCTGGGCGCCTCCGATGGCCTGGTACGCACCGACACGCCGGAAGATGCCGATGTGATCCTGCTCAATACCTGCTCCGTGCGCGAAAAGGCGCAGGAAAAAGTGTTTTCCGACCTGGGCCGGCTGCGCGAACTGAAACTGGCCAAGCCGCACCTGCTGATCGGCGTGGGTGGCTGCGTGGCGTCGCAGGAAGGCGATGCCATCGTCAAGCGCGCGCCGTATGTCGACATGGTCTTCGGCCCGCAAACCCTGCACCGCCTGCCGCAGATGATCGAACTGCGCCGCGCCAGCGGCGATGCGCAAGTGGACATCAGCTTCCCGGAAATCGAAAAGTTCGACCACATGCCGCCGGCCAAGGTGGAAGGCGCTTCGGCGTTTGTCTCCATCATGGAAGGCTGCAGCAAATACTGCAGCTACTGCGTCGTACCCTACACGCGCGGCGAGGAAGTGTCGCGCCGCTTCGAGGACGTGCTGACGGAAGTGGCGGGCCTGGCCGCCCAGGGCGTCAAGGAAATCACGCTGCTGGGGCAAAACGTGAACGCCTACCGGGGCGCGATGGAAGGCGGCGAGATCGCCGACTTCGCCCTGCTGCTCGAATACGTGGCCGACATTCCCGGCATCGAACGCATGCGCTTCGTCACCAGCCACCCGAAGGAATTCACGCAGCGCCTGATCGACGCCTACGCGAAGATCCCGCAGCTGGTCGACCATTTATATCTGCCCGCGCAGCATGGCTCCGACAAGGTCCTCGGCGCCATGAAGCGCGGCTACACGGGCCTCGAATACAAGTCCATCATCCGCCGCATCCGCGCCGTGCGCCCGAACATGGCCATTTCGTCCGACTTCATCGTCGGTTTCCCCGGCGAGACGCAAGCCGACTTCGACGCCATGATGAAGCTGATCGCGGACGTCGGCTTCGACAACAGCTACAGCTTCATCTTCAGCAAGCGCCCCGGCACGCCGGCCGCCAGCCTGGAAGACGACACGCCGCATGAAGTGAAACTGGCCCGTTTGCAGCAGCTGCAGGCGGCCATCGACGCCAATACGCGCAAGTACAGCCTGGCCATGGTGGGCACGGTGCAAACCATCCTCGTCGAAGGCCGCTCCAAAAAGGACACCGATGACAGCGAACTGCAAGGCCGCACGGAGAATAACCGCGTCGTCAACTTCGACGCCGGCCCGGACGCGCTGCAGCTGGTCGGCCAGCTGGTCGACGTGCACATCACCGAAAGCCATTCCTACACCCTGCGCGGCGAATTGGTCGCCAGCGCACCCGCATTGAAAAGAGCCAGTTGAAAACCAAAGCCCCGATACAGCCGCATTACTTCATCCCCGAGCCGCTCGACAACACGCGCCTGGCGCACCTGTGCGGACCGCTCGATGAAAACCTGCGCCAGATTTCCGCCGCCCTCGACGTGACGATTTTCCGCCGAGGCGAGAAATTCATCGTCGGCGGCAGCAATGCCGAACGCGCCGTGGAAATCCTCGAGCAGTTCTACGCCATCGCCAACAAGGTCGTGCCGCTCGAAGAAGTGCAGCTGGCCCTGGTGGAGCAGCGCGCGGGCCTGTCCGCCGCCTCCGAACACCATGCCAACGCGCCCGCCAGCACCTTCGTCGAGCCGGACATCGCCAGCCCCGTGCTGAAAACGCGGCGCTCCGACCTGCGCGGGCGCACGCCGCACCAGATCGCCTACCTGCGCGACATCCTTGAACACGACATCAGCTTTGGCGTCGGTCCTGCCGGCACGGGTAAAACCTATCTGGCCGTCGCCTGCGCCGTCGACGCGCTCGAACGCGATGCCGTCAAGCGCATCATTTTGACGCGCCCCGCCGTCGAAGCGGGCGAGCGCCTGGGCTTCTTGCCGGGCGACCTGGCGCAAAAGGTCGACCCGTATCTGCGTCCCCTGTACGACGCGCTGTACGATTTGCTGGGTTTTGACCGCACGCAGAAGCTATTTGAAAAACAGGTGATCGAGATCGCCCCGCTGGCCTATATGCGCGGACGCACATTGAACCACGCCTTCGTCATCCTCGATGAAGCGCAAAACACCACCGTCGAACAGATGAAGATGTTTTTGACGCGCATCGGCTTTGGCAGCAAGGCCGTGGTGACGGGCGACGTGACGCAAGTCGACCTGCACAAGAGTCAGACGAGCGGCTTGATCGACGCCGTGCACGTGTTGAAAGACGTGCGCGGCATCGGCTTCACGCAATTTAACAGCACCGATGTGGTGCGCCATCCGCTCGTCGCGCGCATCGTCGATGCCTATGAAACGGCGCAGGCGGCCAATGCCGATGCCGCCCACCTGCCCTCCTTATTGAAACCAGCTGCCGCCAAAAATGTCAGAAAAAAATAAACTGTCCCTGTCCGTACAATACCCGGACACCCGCCTGGAAGCCCTGATCACGCGCCCGAAAGTGCGCCGCTGGGTCAAGGCGGCCCTGTTCGCGCCAGCCGAATTCACCATCCGCTTCGTCGACGCGGAAGAAGGCCGCACCCTGAACCGCGACTACCGCGAAAAGGACTACGCCACCAACGTGCTGACGTTCGCCTACAACGAAGGCGAAGAACTGGGCGACGACGAGCCGACGCGCGCCGACATCATCCTGTGCACGGACGTGCTGGAAAAGGAAGCGGCGGAACAAAAGAAGAGCGTGGAAGAGCACACGGCCCATTTGATCGTCCACGGCGTGCTGCATGCGCAAGGCTACGACCACATGGATGACGAGGAAGCCACCGAGATGGAGGGCCTGGAAACGGACATCCTCGCAAAACTCGGCATCAGCGATCCCTACGCCGACCAGAAATAAACCGCACATACCGGGTAGGTCGGGTTAGCCCGCAGGGCGTAACCCGACAACACCCAACAACGTAAGCGGAGTCGTAGGTCGGGTTAGGCGGCACGCCGTAACCCGACAACACCCTACATGCCACAATAGCACCATCAACCACACACGCAACAAGGACACACTATGGGCACTTGGGCCACTGACGCCTTCGGCAACGACTACGCCATGGATTGGGCGCAGGATTTGCACGAATATAAAACCCTGGAACTGGTCGAGACGACGCTCGACAACGTCATCGACAGCCAGGAAGCGGAACTGGAAGCGCCGTTCGCCGCCGAAGCGCTGGCTGCGCTGGAAGTGATCGCGCGCCTGCAGGGCCAGCCTGGCGAGGGCGAGGACGATCCCGCCACCGCCGAGGTGGACGAATGGGTGGCCGCCTGCAAGAAGAAGGTGACGCCGCCGCTGCTGGAAAAAGCGCGCCTGGCCTTCGAGCGCATCACGGCCGAATCGTCGGAACTGCGCCAGCTGTGGCAGGACAGTGAGCATTTCGCCGACTGGCAGGCGGACGTGGCGGCCTTGCGCGCGCGCGTGCTGGGCCAGGAAGCGGCGTAAAACATCGCGCAACGGCGCACTTCAACGTATTAAATTTACATCAAAAGCGGGGAAATCCGGTATTGCCCCACTTTTGGTGTATCCTATATCCCTTCGCAACAACGGCTCACGCCTCCTATGCCCGAGCACCCTAGTGGCGTCAGAACTGACGTCAAGCCCCACCGGTCACTGTTTGAACGCCTGACCGCACTCATTTCCCCCGAGCCAGAGAACCGTGCAGAATTGCTCGAAGTTCTACACGATGCGCATGAACGCAAGCTGATCGACGCCGACGCCCTGTCGATGATCGAAGGCGTGTTCCAGGTATCGGATCTCTGCGCGCGCGACATCATGATTCCCCGTTCGCAAATGGATGTCATCGACATCAGCAAGCCGATCGAGGAATGGATGCCGGAAGTCCTGTCGACCGCCCACTCGCGCTTCCCCGCGATCGAAGGCGAGCGCGACAAGGTCATCGGCATCCTGCTGGCGAAAGACTTGCTGCGTTATTACGCAGAAGAAACTTTCGACGTGCGCGACATGCTGCGCCCCGCCATCTTCATCCCCGAATCGAAACGCCTGAATGTGCTGCTGCGCGATTTCCGCGCCAACCACAATCACATGGCCATCGTCGTCGATGAATACAGCGGCGTCGCCGGCCTGATCACCATCGAAGACGTGCTGGAACAGATCGTCGGCGACATCGAGGATGAATACGACTTCGACGAAGCCGAGGACAATATCCTCTCGCTCAAGGAAGGCCAGTTCGGCCCCCGCTGGCGTGTCAAGGCGCTGACCGAGATCGAACAGTTCAACGAAGAAGTGGGCAGCCACCTGGTCGACGACGACGTCGACACCATCGGCGGCCTCGTGTCGAAGTACCTGGGCCGCATGGCGCACAAGGGCGATATTTTCGACCTGGGTAATCTGCGCTTCGAGGTACTGCGCGCCGATGCGCGCCAGGTGCACGTGCTGCTCGTCGAGCGCCTGCCCAACGTGCCGGAACTGGAACTCTGACATGCGCGTGCTGTAAATGCGTTTCAGACGCGTCGATCCCAACGCCCCCGCCAAACCGCCCCGCAGCACGTGGGCGCGCATGCTGACTGCCGCCATCGCCGGCGCCGTCGCAGTGCTGGCGTTCGCCCCTTTCGGCTACTGGCCGCTGCAAATCCTCAGCCTGGGCGTGCTGTTCTACCAGGTGCTGCGCGCATCGAACGTCAAGGCCGGCGCGCTGATCGGCTGGGCCTACGGCTTCGGCTGGTGCGCGGCCGGCACGCACTGGCTGTATATCTCCATGCACCGCTATGGCGACATGGCCGCACCGATCGCCGCCATCGCCGTGGCCCTGCTGGCCCTCCTGATGGCCATTTACGTGGCCCTGGCCATGGGCGCGGCCGCCTGGCTGCGCCAGCGCTGGGTGCTGTCCCTGCCCGCCATGACCTTGCTGGTATTGCCCGCCACCTGGACCCTGTTCGAATGGACGCGCGGCTGGCTGTTTACGGGTTTCCCGTGGCTGGCCACCGGCTACGCCCACAATACCAGCCCGCTGGGCGGCTTTGCCCCCATCGTCGGCTCGTATGGCCTGGGCTGGCTGGCGGCGCTGTCGGCCGGCGCCCTGCTCTTGCTCACGCACCGCACGCGCTGGTTTGCGCTGGGCGGCGTCATCGCGCTGCACGCGGCCGGCATCGGCTTGCAGTATGTGGCGTGGACGCACCCTGTCGGGCGCCCGATCACGGTGCGTCTGTTGCAAGGCAACGTTCCGCAGCAGCAGAAATTCGACCCCGGCTTCGTGCTGGGCGCCCTGCAGATGTACCAGAGCGCCATCACCAGCGCGCCGGCCGACCTGATCGCCACGCCGGAAACGGCCGTCACCGTGCTGCCGCACCAGCTGCCGCCCGGCTATCTCGATAGCCTGGGCACCTATGCACAGCAGACGGGCAGCACGATTTTGGTTGGCATGCCCGTGCTCGACGAGCAGCAGCGCTTCTACAATGCGGCCGTGGGGATCACGCCCAACGCCACGCCGGGCCCCTACTACCAGTACCGCAAGCACCATCTGGTGCCGTTCGGCGAATTCGTGCCGCCCGGCCTGCACTGGTTTGTCGCCATGATGGCCATCCCGCTGGGCGACATGGGCCGCGGCGCGGAAGTACAAGCGCCTTTGCCCGTGCGCGACCAGCTGGTGCTGCCGAATATCTGCTACGAAGACTTGTTTGGCGAAGAAATCGCCGGCCAGCTGGCCAGCGCCCACCGCCATGGCAAGCAGTCGGCGTCCGTGCTGCTCAATATCTCGAACCTGGCCTGGTTTGGCGACTCGATCGCCATCCCGCAGCATTTGCAGATTTCGCAGATGCGCAGCCTGGAAACGGGCCGCCCCATGCTGCGCTCGACGAACACAGGCGCCACCGCCGTCATCGACGGCAAGGGCGTGGTGCAAAGCCTGCTCCCGCCGGAGCAGCAAGCGACCCTGGCGGCCAAGGTGCAAGGCATGGGCGGCATGACGCCATACATTCTGTACGGCAATAAACTGGTGCTGGCCCTGGCCGCGCTGGCCCTGCTGACGGCCTTCCTGCTGTCGCGTACCGCCCGCCGCGGCCGCGCCACGCAGCAATAAGCGGCCGATATCGCCCGAAGAGTCACAGTGGGCCCGTAAAAACCGCTAAAATTAGCAAAACCCCGGCCCGGACGCGCTGCCAAGCATGCGTCCGGGCTTCAAGCAAACCTTAACAAAGCGCAGCCTCCCGCGCGGCGAACTCATACGATGCTCACATTTCAACAAATTATCCTGACCTTGCAAACCTATTGGGACAAGCAAGGTTGCGCCCTGCTCCAGCCTTACGACATGGAAGTCGGCGCCGGCACTTTCCACACCGGCACCTTCCTGCGCGCGATCGGCCCGGAGCCTTGGCGCGCCGCGTATGTGCAGCCGTCGCGCCGCCCGAAAGATGGCCGCTATGGCGAAAACCCGAACCGCATGCAGCATTACTACCAGTACCAGGTGGTCTTGAAGCCGGCGCCGGAAAACATCCTCGACCTGTATCTGGGTTCGCTGGCCGCGCTGGGCCTGGACTTGAAGCAGAATGACGTGCGCTTCGTCGAAGACGACTGGGAAAGCCCGACCCTGGGTGCCTGGGGCCTGGGCTGGGAAGTCTGGCTGAACGGCATGGAAGTGACCCAATTTACCTACTTCCAGCAAGTGGGCGGCCTCGATTGCAAGCCCGTGCTGGGCGAGATCACCTACGGCATCGAACGCCTGGCCATGTATCTGCAAGGCGTGGAAAACGTGTATGACCTGGTGTGGACCGAGTGGGAAGAAAAGGGCGCGGCCGGCGAACCGGTGACGAAGAAGCTGACCTACGGCGACGTCTTCCACCAGAACGAAGTGGAGCAATCGACCTACAACTTCGAGCACGCGAATACGGACCTGCTGTTCGAACAGTTCGGCAACTACGAAGCGGAAGCGAAGCGTTTGATCGAGCTGCAACTGACCCTGCCCGCCTACGAGAAAATCATGAAGGCATCGCACAGCTTCAATATGCTCGATGCGCGCGGCGCCATCTCGGTGACGGAACGCGCCGCCTACATCGGCCGCGTGCGCACCCTGTCGCGCCTGGTGGCGCAAGCGTATTACGACTCGCGCGAACGCCTCGGTTTCCCGATGCTGCCCGCCGCAGACCAACCCGCCGCCGCTTGATCGCCTAGCTCATACACCGCCGTACCAGACAAGAACACCATGAACCAAACACTGCTCATCGAACTGCTGACCGAAGAACTGCCGCCGAAAGCGCTGGCAAAACTGGGCGCCGCCTTCACGGCCGGCATCGTCAACGGCCTGAAATCGCGCGACTTCCTCGAAGCCGACAGCGTCGCCACCAGCTACGCCTCGCCGCGTCGCCTGGCCGTCTCCATCACCAATGTGCGCGAAGTCTCGCCCGATAAGTCGATCCGCGAAAAAGTCTTGCCCGTCTCCGTCGCGCTGGACGCGAACGGCAACGGCACGCCGCCGCTGGCCAAGAAACTGGCCGCGCTGGGCTTCCCCGACCTGACGGTAGCCGACCTGGAACGGGCTGTCGACGGCAAGGCTGAAAGCTTCTTCTACACCTACACGGCGCCGGGCAGTCAGCTCGCCGCCGGCGCGCAAGCGGCCTTGACCGAATCGGCCGCCAAGCTGCCGATTCCAAAGCTGATGAGCTATCAGCGCCCGGACGGCACCACCGTGCAATTCGTGCGCCCTGCCCACAGCCTGATCGCCCTGCACGGCATCAATATCCTGCCACTGACCCTGCTGGGCTTGACGGCCGGCCGCACCACCCTGGGCCACCGCTTCCTGACCGACGGCGAACCGATCGCCATCGCGCACGCGGAAAACTACGCGCCATCGCTGATCCTCAACGCCAGCGTCATCGCCAGCAACGAGGAACGCAAGGAACGCATCCGCGCCCAGCTGCTGGACAAGGCGGGTGCCGACCAGGTGCTGATGCCCGAAGCGCTGCTCGATGAAGTGACGGCCCTGGTCGAATGGCCGGTCGTGTATGAATGCCACTTCGAGGAAGAATTCCTGGCCGTGCCGCAGGAATGCCTGATCCTCACCATGCAGACGAACCAGAAGTATTTCGCGCTGACCGACAGCGAAGGCAAGCTGCGCTCGCGCTTTTTGATCGTCTCGAACATCGAGACGGACACGCCCGAGCACATCATCGGCGGCAACGAGCGCGTCGTGCGCCCGCGCCTGTCCGACGCCAAGTTCTTCTTCGAGCAGGACAAGAAGAAAACGCTGGCATCGCGTCTGCCGCTGCTGGCTAACGTCGTCTATCACAACAAGCTGGGCACGCAAGCGGCACGCACAGAGCGCGTCAAGTCGCTGGCCGGCGCCATCGCCGCCAAGCTGCAGTACGACGTGGCACTGGCCGAACGCGGCGCCCTGCTGGCCAAGGCCGATCTGCTGACCGACATGGTCGGCGAATTCCCCGAACTGCAAGGCATCATGGGCACGTACTACGCGCGCCATGACGGCGAACCGGAAGAAGTGGCGCTGGCCGCCTCCGAACACTACCAGCCGCGCTTTGCCGGCGACAGCCTGCCATCGACTGCCACCGGCACCGCCGTGGCCCTGGCCGACAAGCTGGAAACCCTGGTCGGCATCTGGGCCATCGGCCTGGCGCCGACGGGCGACAAGGACCCGTTCGCGCTGCGCCGCCACGCGCTGGGCGTGCTGCGCATGCTGCTGGAAAAACGCCTGCCATTGTCGATCCAGGGCTTGCTGGCGGATGCGGCAGCGCAATTTGCAGCCGTGCCCGGCTTCAAGGACCCGATCGCGGATGTGACCACCTTCATGCTGGACCGCCTGCGCGGCATCCTGCGCGAGCGCGGTTTCTCGCCGAATGAAATCGAAGCCGTCGTGGCGCAAAACCCGGACCGCCTGGACGACATCGTGCAGCGCCTGGAAGCCGTGCAGGCATTTGCCGCTTTGCCGGAAAGCGCCTCGCTGGCAGCCGCCAACAAGCGCATCACGAACATCCTGAAAAAGAACGAGGAAGCCGTGAACCAGGTCGCCGCCGGCGGCGTCAACGTGGCGCTGCTGCAGGACGAAGCGGAGAAAAAACTGGCCGCCGCCGTCTCGCGCGTGCAGCCGGAAGTCGACGCGGCCTTTGCCAAGGGCGACTTCACCAGCACCCTGCAAACCCTGGCGCAGCTGCGCGACGACGTCGATGGCTTCTTCAACGACGTGATGGTGATGGCCGAGGATGTCGCCCTGCGCAACAACCGCCTGGCCTTGCTGTCGTCCCTGCACGGCATGATGAACCGCGTGGCCGACATTTCCAAGCTGGCGGCATAATGGGTACCCCGGCGCTGAAACTGATTATTCTCGACCGCGACGGCGTCATTAATCATGACTCGCCGGACTTCATCAAGTCGCCGGCCGAATGGCTGCCGATCCCCGGCTCGCTCGAAGCGATAGCCCGCCTGAACCAGGCCGGCTATCGCGTGGTGATCGCCTCGAACCAGTCGGGCATCGCGCGCGAATACTTCGACATGACGGTGCTGAACGCGATCCACCAGAAGATGCACACCCTGGCGCAGCAGGTGGGCGCCGATATCGACGCCATCTTCTTTTGCCCGCACGCGGGCGCGGACAATTGCGACTGCCGCAAGCCGAAACCGGGCATGTTCCATGAAATCTCGCAGCGCTACAACACCAGCCTGAAAGGCGTGCCCACGGTCGGCGATTCGCTGCGCGACCTGCAGGCCGGTTTCATCAGCGGCTGCGTGCCCTACCTGGTATTGACGGGCAAGGGCGAAAAAACCAACGAGACGGGTGGCCTGCCCCCTGGCACCCAGGTCTTCCCCGACCTGGCCGCCGTGGTCAGCCACCTGCTCAAGGCACCAGCGGCACCGGCGCCCACCGTAGCATTCAGTATCTAATTTTCGGAGAACCGCATTGCGTAATATTTCCCTGTTCCTGCGATCACTGCTGTTCATGATCATCATGATCGTGGCCACCATCGTCTGGGCCTGCGTGTGCTTTTTTGCCGCGCCATTGAGCTACAACAAGCGCTATTGGGTCACCTCGCGCTGGAACGTGTTTATCCTGTGGTGTGCCAAGGTCATTTGCGGCATCCGCTATGAAGTCAAGGGTGCCGAGAACTTCCCCGACGCGCCGGCCATCGTGCTGTCGAAACACCAGTCGGCATGGGAAACCATCTTCTTGCTTCCCAGCCTGCCACGCCCGCTCGTGTATGTGTTCAAGAAGGAGATTTTGTACATCCCCTTCTTCGGCTGGGCCATGGCACTGCTGCGCATGATCCCCATCGACCGCAAACAGGGCAAGCATGCGTTCAAGAGCGTCGTCGCGCATGGCAAGCGCCGGCTGGCCGATGGCCAATGGATTATCATGTTCCCTGAAGGGACCCGCATTCCCGTGGGCCAGGCGGGCAAGTACAAAAGCGGCGGCACGCGTCTGGCCATTGCCACGGGCGCCGTGGTGGTGCCGATTGCGCACAATTCAGGCGAGTGCTGGCCCAAGCAGTCATTCCTCAAACGCCCGGGACTGATCACCGTCTCGATAGGCAAACCGATTTCGCCGGAAGGGCAAACCCCGGACAGCATGATGCAACAGGTGGAAAATTGGATAGAATCAGAAATGCGCGTCATTTCGCCTCACGCCTACAACGCTGGCTAGACGGCATCAGCGCGGTCATCCAGGAGCCGACGCTGCGCCAGCAGATGAAGACCATCAAGGTCGGCGACCAGCAACTGGATTTGTTCGCGCATGACGTCTCGACCAGCACGCCCCCGGCGGTGCGCCCCACGGCACCGCCAGCGCCGCCCGTGGCGCCACCGGTAGTGGCGCCAGCGCCGCCCATCGTTCGTCCTGCCCCGCCTCCCCTGCCTTCCCCGCCACGCACCGCCGATGGCCCGCCATTGCGCCAGCTGCAGCTGGGCAGCCACCTCGTTGAATTCGCGCTGCGCCGCTCCACGCGCCGTTCCATCGGCTTCATGATCGACGATAACGGCTTGCGCGTGACAGCACCCAAGCGCGTCACCCTGGCCGAAATCGACAACGCCATCCGCGCCAAGCAAAGCTGGATCATCTCGAAGCTGCTGGAACGGGGCGAGCGCAAGGTGCAGCGCCAGCAGCGCCCGCCCGTGGCCTGGGTCGATGGCGCCGTGCTGCCCTACCTCGGTGGCGAGATCACCTTGCGATTGCACCAGGCGCCGCGCCACCGCGCCAGCTTCCAGCGCGAGACGAATGAGCTGCACGTCTGGGTCACGCCCACGGGCAGCGAGCAGCAATTGAAGGAAAAAGTGAAGGGCTGGTTCCAGCACGAAGCGCGCCAGCTGTTCGAGGCGCGCCTGGACGTATATGCGGACAAGCTGGGCGTGCGCTACGATTCGCTGTCGCTATCGTCGGCCGGCACACGCTGGGGCAGTTGCACCATCGAGCGCAAGATCCGCCTGAACTGGCGCCTGATCCACTTCGCTCTGCCGCTGATCGACTACGTGGTGGCGCACGAGCTGTCGCACCTGCTGGAAATGAACCACAGCCCCCGCTTCTGGGCCACCGTGGAATCGATTTATCCCGATTACGATGGCGCCAAGCAGGCGCTCAGAAAGCGCTCGCAGGAGTTGCCCGTTTTGTTCCAATGAGACGGCACTACCGCCTGCGCCGTAGGCATGGGATACTGGATGTTCCATCCTGCCCATTTCGTCCATGAATATTTTCAAGATGCTGTTTGGCGCCAAGGCTGCCGCCGCGCCAGCAAGCCAACCACTGCCTGCAGCGCCCAGTGACCAGCCCTCGCTGGAAGATGAACTGAACCATTATTCCGGCTATGAACGACAGGCCGCGCTGGAACGCTGTGCCGCTCTGGACAGGACAGACCTGCTGCCCTTGGTCATCGTGCGCCTCAATGACTGGGTGCCTGCCGTGCGCCATGCAGCGCGTGTCACCATGCAGCACCTATTGCCACTGGCGCCAGTCCCCCAGTTAATGCAGATACTACCGAACGTTCTGCGCCTGCGTGAAATGAGCAGGAGCGACCATGCGGACTGGCTGCTGCACTTTGAACGCACCGTACTTGAACTGCTGAGCGTGCAAGACTTGCTCGATGGCGTCTGTGGCAAGAACGTCCATGTCGCCAGGAGCTGCTTCTACATGCTGCACCAGTACGGTCTGGGCGATCGAGCACAATACATCGGTATGGCGCTTGCCACGCGCGGAGATATGGTGCTGGCAACGCAAGCGCTAAGGCTGTGCGCCAGCACCGCACCCGACGTACAAACGGCGCTATACCTCAAGGCGATGTCGTCGCCTTTCGGCCGGATACGTACCAGTGCGTTATTGTCGCTGACGCAAGCGCCTGGCGGCCAGGATATGCGCGCGCTGGCGTTGGCAAGCCTGTTGGATGCCCAAGCGTCGGTACGCTACCTGGCCGTCGCCTGCCTTCAAACAATGGGAGAGGATGCACGCATCAGCTACCGCGCCATTCTGGCCAATCCGGCATCGAACACGCAGGCCATTCGTGTCAGCCTGCTGTCGCTGGGCAGCCTGCGCGCGCCAGAAGATCTTGAGCTGATTCGTGCCTTTACGCAGTCAACGCTGCCATCCGTGCGCCTGGCGGCCTACAACGCCTGGTTCAAGGCTGCGCCATCCGATAAAGACGCGATCGCCCTGCAAGCTGCAGGCGACGTAGCGCCAGGCATGCAGAAATTTGCCTGCCAAATGGTATCGCGTCAGGGTGCGTTCATTCCCTTCGCCACACTGCGCCCCTTGCTGGAAGCGAGGGGTGAGCATTATCTGCTACTACGCTACGCTTCCGGCAACAAGTGGCAATGGCTCGCGACCATCGCGCACCTGGCCCTGGCGCACGCACCACACGGGCCACCCCAGACGTACCTGGACCATGAACTGCTGTGTTGGATCAGGGATGCTCACCGCATTACCGGTGAGCCGAATGGTCAACAGCATGACCTTCTGTCACAAGAGTGCGCACAAGCAGCGCTGCGCGCGCTGTTGACAGTGCACGACGAGCAATACAGCACGTTGCTCACGCATGAACTGGCACTGCATCAGTTGACTCCTGCCAAGACCCCGCAGCACTAAACTATCGCAGCAAAGGTTGGATGGCAGCGATAGTGCGCGGCGTGGCGCCCCGGTGCTGCGCCGCGAAGGCCAACGCCTTTTGCCCCATCGACGCCAGCTGCGCGGGATCCTGCAGCAAGGCCGACGCCTGCGCCATCAGCGCATCGGCATCGGCCACCAGCGCGGCGCCGCCGGCGGCGATCGCCTGCTCGGTGACCAGCGCGAAATTGAAGGTGTGGGGGCCGATCAGCACGGGTTTGCCCAGGGCCGCCGGCTCGATCAGGTTTTGCCCGCCCAGCGGCAGCAAGCTGCCGCCGACAAACGCGCAATCGCAGGCCGCGTAATACGCAAACATCTCGCCCATCGAATCGCCCAGCAGCACTTGCGTGCCCGCAGCAACGGCTGCATCCTGCGCCAGGCCGGACCTGCGCTGCACGGCCAGGCCCTGCGCCGCGATCAATTTTTCCACCTCGTCGAAGCGCTGCGGATGGCGCGGCACGATCAGCAGCAGCGCATTCGCCGGCAAGCTGGCACGAATATACGCATCGAGGATCAGCTGCTCTTCCCCTTCACGCGTGCTGGCGCACAGCAGCACGGGACGCTGGCCGATGGCGCTGCGCAGCGCCGCCCCCGTCGCCAGTGCCGCCTCGGGCACGACGACGTCGAACTTGATGCTGCCCGTGACGACGACGTCCTGCACACCCAGGTGGCGCACGCGATCGGCGTCGTCCTGCGTCTGCGCCGCCACCAGGGTGATGCCGCGCGCCGCATCGGCAATCAGCTTGCCCAGGCGCTGCGCCTTGCCCAGCGAGCGCTGCGACAGGCGCGCGTTGGCAAGCACCACGGGCACTTTGTAGCGATTGCATTGGTGGATCAGATTCGGCCACACTTCCGTCTCCATCAGGATGCAGATGCGCGGCGCGAAATGGCGGATGAAACGGGCCGGCATGGCGCCCGTGTCGTAGGGCAGATAACTTTGCACGAGGCGTGCACCGTGTTTGGCGAACAGGGATTTACCGGTCGCGCGCCCCGTCGGCGTCATGTGCGTGAGGACGATGCGGCACGCGGGCCAGGCGGCCAGCAGCGCATCGATCAGGGGCTCGGCCGCGCGCGTCTCGCCGACGGAGACGGCGTGCAGCCAGATGGTGTTTGTAGCAGACGCAGGCTGGCGCCCGTAAAAACCCAGGCGCTCGCCCCAGTGCTGGCGGTAGCCGGGTTCCTGGCGTCCGCGCAGCCACAGCCGCGCCAGCACCAGGGGCAAGGCCAGCCACCAGGCGAGGGTATAAAGAAGTCGCATGATGATTGAATGTTAAAGTCAGGCGGGAGGATAGTCTGCCAGCAGGCGCCGTGCCGCGGCCAGCACTTCCGGCACGCCGGGCGGCGCGCCTTTATCGCCCAGGTTGATGATTTTCGGCGACCAGTTGCCTTCCGTTTTCCACAGCGGCGAATCGGCATAGATTTCCACCGTCGGGCGCACGAAGGCGGCCGCGATGTGCGTCAGCCCCGTGTCGACGCCGACCACCAGCGCCGCGTGGCGCGCCAGCAGGGTGGCGTCGCCCATCGACAGCTTCGGCAGCACGCGCGCGTTCGGCAGGCCGGCCGCCAGTTGTTCCGCTTCCGCCTTTTCCTTGGGCGAACCCCAGGGCAGCAAAATCGGCATCGGTGCCAGCGCCTGGCCCAGGGCGATCCAGTTTTCCGGCGCCCATTTCTTGGCGTCGCGCGCCGTACCGTGGAAATACACGCAGTAGGGCGCTGCCCCCATCCAGTCCGGGCGCGGCTCGCTGCCTGACACTTCCGGCAAGCCGAAATCGGCCGGTGTGTCGACCGTGTAGCCGAGCGCCGCGGCGGCCACCAGGCGGCCGCGCGCTACCGCATGCGTGCGCGGATCGAGCGGGATGCTTTTCGTGTGAAAAATGCGCGAGATGCCTTCGTAGCCGGAACCTTCGCTGCCATTGGCCAGGCCGACCTTCTGTCCGCCCGGCGCCAGGCGCGCGGCGCCCATGATGATGCCCGTCTTGAGCAAACCCTGGGTATCGAACACATAATCGTAGTGCGTCTGGCGCAGGCTGCGGAAGAAGGCGGCGATTTCCGCGCGCGTCTCTTTCTTGCCCAGGCTCTTGCGCCAGCGCCGCAGCGCGAACGGCAAGATGGTATTCACACGCGGGTTCAGGCGCACCAGGCTGGTGTAGCCCTCTTCGACCACCCAGTCGATGGTCGCGTTCGGGAAATGGCGGGCGATGTCCGCCACCATCGGCAGGTTATGCAGCACGTCGCCCAGCGAAGACACGCGCACCAGCAGGATTTTCAAGGGCGCCTGTGCGCCAGGTTGAGCGGCCATGCTGTCAGAACGGCAGTACGGCGTCAGGTTTGGCGGCCAGGATCACGCTCTTGAACTGCCCCTGGATGCGCGCCAGCGCTGCCGGCGTTTCCGCTTCGAAGCGCATGACGATCACCGGCGTGGTGTTCGACGAGCGGGCCAGGCCGAAGCCGTCCGCGTATTCCACGCGCAAGCCGTCGATGGTGATGATCTGTTCATTGCCGGGGAAAACGGCGTCGCGGCGCAGCATGTCCATCAGCGCGACGTTCTCGCCTTCCTTCAGTTCCAGATGCAGTTCCGGCGTGCTGTCGGACTGCGGAAGGGAGTTCAGCAAAGCCGAAGGGTCGGCTTCGCGCGTGAGGATTTCCAGCAGGCGTGCGGCCGAATACATGCCGTCGTCGAAACCGTACCAGCGGTCCTTGAAGAAGATATGGCCGCTCATTTCGCCGCCCAGCGGCGCCCCTGTCTCGCGCAGCTTGGCTTTCACTAGCGAGTGGCCCGTCTTGTACATCAGCGGCAAGCCGCCATGCTTGCTGATCCACGGCGCCAGATGGCGCGTGCATTTGACGTCATACAAAATCTGCGCGCCCGGATGGCGGGTCAGCACGTCGGCGGCAAACAGCATCATCTGGCGGTCGGGGTAGATGATCTGGCCATCCTTGGTGACCACGCCCAGGCGGTCGCCGTCGCCGTCGAAGGCGATGCCGATTTCCGCATCCGTCTCGGCCAGGCAGCGGATCAGGTCTTGCAGGTTTTCCGGGTGCGCCGGATCGGGATGGTGGTTCGGGAAATTGCCATCGACTTCGCAGAACAGTTCGATGACTTCGCAGCCCATGCCGCGGAACAGGTCGCCCGCGAACGCGCCGGCCACGCCATTGCCGCAGTCGACGGCGATCTTGATCGGGCGCGCCAGCTTGACGTCGCCCAGGATGCGCTCGAGGTAGGCGGCGCGGATATCGTGCGTGGCATAGGTGCCCGGTTTGGCGCTGGCGCTGCCGTCGTGCGCGACGATGCTGTGGTACAGCGCCTGGATCGCTTCGCCGTGGATCGCTTCGCCGGCCAGCACCATCTTGAAGCCATTGTAGTCGGGTGGATTGTGGCTGCCCGTGACCATGATGCCGGAGCGCGTGTCGAGCACATTCGTGCCGAAATAAACCATCGGCGTGGCCACCACGCCCAGGTCGATCACGTCGACGCCTGCCGCTCGCAAGCCCTGCGCCAGCGCCGCCGTCAATTCCGGTCCCGACAAACGGCCATCGCGGCCGATCACGACCCGCTGCTCGCCCTTGGCCAGGGCGGCCTGGCCAAATGCCTGACCGATCTTGTGCGCCACGCTGGCATCAAGGGTTTTAGCGATGATGCCGCGAATATCGTAGGCCTTGAAGATCGTTTGGGACAATGGAAGCATGGTGTGGCCGGTATAGGTAGGGTCAATAAGGTTCCTGGCAAGGTGCAGTGCGCAGGTGACAGCTTGCTACTGCGCCAAGAGTATACCGAATTATACGCGCAGCAGATCGATCGACTTGCCCGATTCCACCCACTGCCTGACCCACAGCGGCTGGCGGCCACGGCCTGTCCATTGTTCGGTCGCATTGTCAGGATGGCGGTAACGCACCGCGACTTTGCCCGTGCGCGGGTGCAAACCATCGAGTATCAGCTGTTTCAGCGGAATGCCAGCCTGCTGCGCGATGGCCATGATCTGTTCGCGCGCCTTGTTCAAGTCTTCGCGCTCGCGGCTGTTCAATTCCTGTTTGACATTATCTTCCAGTTTGCGCAATTCCAGCATCGTCATCGTAGACAGATCCATTGATACATCCTTTATATTCATCTAAATAATAAAATCACGTGGAATATACTACATTGCATAAACATTTGCGCACCATTGCATAATCTATCGTCAATTTCATTATGCTCCCCGGTTTATTTAGCGGAGCAACATTAAGATTAAATGAAGAATATACGGGAAGCACACACGAAAAATGAATAAACATGAATAAAATGGTATTCCCGCGTGTCTGTGCGGCATGCCGACCGATTATTGCCGATATAGGACAGCGTGACATGCAGCCGAATCAACTCCCCATGCGGAATAATCGGCGCCCGTGTTTTTCTTCCCGCCGGCCATACGCGCAATCGGGCATCTGCCGGTAATGCCGCCAACACCATAGGGCAGGCATGCTTATAATGCAGGCGCGTAGTCCACTTCACCCCGGCACATATGAAAACTTATTTTATCGGCGATCTGCAAGGCTGTCACGACCAAACCGTTGAACTGATCGAACGGATCCAGGCGGCAGCGGATGGTCCTTACCGCCTGCTGTTCGCGGGCGACTTGATCAATCGCGGCCCGGCCTCGCTGGCCACCCTGCGCCACATTCACGCGCTGGCGCGGCAGGGCCTTGCCGACAGCGTCCTGGGCAACCATGACTTGCACCTGCTGGCCGTGGCCAACGGCATCCGGCCAGAGCATGCGTCCGACACCCTCGCTGAAATCCTCGATGCGCCCGACCGCGCGGAATTGATCGACTGGCTGCGCCAGCGGCCACTGGCACTGGAACACGATGGCCATGTGCTCGTGCATGCAGGCTTGCTGCCGCAATGGAGCGCGGCCCAGGCCCTGTCCCTGAGCGGGGAGGTGTCCAGCATGCTGCGCAGCGACGATTGGGTGGCGTTCCTGCGCACCATGTACGGCAACGAGCCGGCCGCCTGGAGCGACGACCTGCAGGGCGCCGACCGGCTGCGCTGCATCGTCAACGCCATGACGCGGCTGCGCTTTTGCACGCCGGACGGCGTGATGGACTTCAAGATGAAGGAAAGCGGCAGCCCGCCGTCCGGTTCCGGCCTGCTGCCCTGGTTCGACGTGCCGGGCCGGCGCAGCGCCGGCGACACCATCGTCTTCGGCCACTGGTCGGCGCTGGGACTGCAATTGCGGCCGCACCTGATCGGCCTCGATAGCGGCTGCGTGTGGGGCGGGAAACTGTCGGCCGTGTGCCTGGAAGACCGCTCGCTGCTGCAGGTCGACTGCCCCACGTTCCAGCAGCACAGCGGCAAACGCTAAGTGGCAAGCGCGGCGCGCATATGCTTAGTCGAAATCGGTCGTTGGCTGTGCCGCGCCTGGCCCGTATGATGGAGCTTTTGCCTTTGCCATCCCATGCATCCTGATACCGACAGACTGGCGCGCTGGCTGCTCGGCAGCCTGGAACTCGACACCGCCGTCCTGCATGTGGGCCAGTACTGCGGCCGCTGGCGCGCGTCCACGGCGGGCCGGGAACTGGGCAGCTTTCATCTGGTGCTCGATGGCCACTGCTATCTGCACCTCAACGGGGCGGCGCCGATCGCGCTCGGCCCGCGCGACGGCGTCTTCCTGCTGCGCGACTTGCCGCACTTTCTCAGCCCCCACAGCGACCCGCTGCAAGCGGTCAGCGCGCAAGCGATGCTGCCGCTGCAAACGCCCACGGAGCAGCCGGCGACGGCGCTGGCCTGCGGCTTCTTTCAATTTCGCGGCGCCCTCTCCGCGCTGATCGTCGACTCGTTTCCGCCGTATCTGCTGATACGCGGCGACGCGCCCGCCTTCAGCGCGGCCGCCGCGCTGTTCGACCTGATCCTGGCGGAGGCCGGCGGCGATCCGGAACAGCCGTCGCCGCTGATCGCGCGCCTGGTCGAACTGCTGTTCTTTTACCTGATCCGCCATGTGGCGCAGGGCGAGCAGGTGGCGGCCGGCCTGCTGTCGCTGCTGCACCAGCCCGCATTTTCGCCGCTGCTCGAACGCATGCTCGACGCCCCCGCCGCCGACTGGTCGATCGAGAACATGGCCAAGGCGGCGTGCATGTCGCGCGCCAGCTTCTGCAAGCATTTCGCCAGCGCCAGCGGCCACTCGCCGGCCCAGTTCCTGCTTCTGCTGCGCATGAAGATCGCCGCGCGCCGGCTGCATGACGGCGTCTCCGTCGAACGCGCGGCCGAACTGGTGGGCTACCGCTCGCACGCCGCCTTCACGCGCGCCTTCAAAAGGGTCACGGGCGAGCAGCCGGGCGCCTACCGGCGCGACCAGCGATTGCGCCAGCTGGCCAGCTAAGCGCCTGCCGAAATCAAGGATCGCACAATCGCAGACGAACGAGCACAAAAGGACGACGCTGACGTCTGTTGCCTGCACGGCATGGCCGATATAATGGCCGAGTGACTTACTAACTTAGCAAGGTACCCCATGTCCCGTCTGACGCTGCACACTCTCGATACCGCCCCGGCCGATAGCCGCCCCTTCGTGGAAAAGGCCATCGCCAACAATGGCTTCCTGCCCAACCTGATCGGCGTTCTGGCCAATGCCCCGCTGGCACTGGAAACCTATCTGACCGTATCAAGCATCAATGCGCGCGCCAGCCTGACGTTAATGGAACGCGAAGTGGTGCAGATCACGGCCGCGCGCATCCATGGCTGCGATTTCTGCATCGCCGGCCATAGCGCCATCTCGCTGAAAAAAGCAGGCCAGACGCCCGACACGGTGCGCGCCCTGCAGCGCGGCCAGCCGACGAACGATGCGAAACTGGACGCCGTCGCCGCCTTTGCCACGGCCGTCATCGCCACGCGCGGCGCCGTGGCCGACAGCGAATATCAAGCCTTCCTGGCCGCCGGCTACAACGAACAGCAGGCGCTGGAAGTCGTGCTGGGCATCAGCCTGGCCACCCTGTGCAATTTCTCCAACAGCCTGGCTGGCACGCCCGTCAATCCGCAATTGACGCCCTACCTGCCTGGCGCCGTCTGACATGGCGAACCTCACTCACTGGCTGCACATGCACGCCGACCAGCTCGACCAATCGTCGGAACTGGCTGAAACCGTTTTACCTGCCCTCGCTGGCGACAAGCTGCTGGCCATCGGCGTGCCGAAGGAATACGGCGGCGCGGGCGGCGACGTGCGCGACGCCATCGACGCCATCGCCAAAGTGGCCGAGCAATCGGTGACGGTGGCCTTTGTCTTCTGGGGCCAGCGCTGCTTCATCGAATTCCTGCTGCAAAGCGAGAACCGCGCCCTGGCCGAGCGCCGCTTGCCCGGCCTGCTGGCAGGCACGCAGGCAGGCGCCAGCGGCCTGTCGAACGCCATGAAATTCTTGTCCGGCATCGAGCAGCTGCAAATCACGGGCGCGCGCCACGATGACGGCTTGCTCGTCGACGGCGGCCTGGCCTGGGTGACGAACTTGCGCAAGGCGGGCTTTGTCGCGGCGGCCGCCGTGGCGCCGAACGACGGCGCGCCACCCGTCATCATCGCCTTCGACAGCGGCAGCGCAGGCGTCACGCGCAGCGACGACCTGGACCTGATCGCCCTGCGCGGCAGCAATACGGCATCCGTCAAGCTGGCGCAGGTGCACATCCCGGCCGCCGACATCATCAGCGACAATGCGCCAGCCTGGCTGCCGCAGGTGCGTCCATCGTTCCTCGGCATGCAGTGCGGCCTGTCGATCGGCCTGGCGCGCGCCAGCCTGGCAAAGGCGGCGCAAATTTCCGCCGGCTCGCGCAACCAGCTCACGCCACGTATCGAAGCGCTGCAAGCGACACTGGAAAGCGCCGTCGCTACCCTGCTGGCCGGCGTGCACGATGGCCGCTTCAAGACGCAGGCGCCAGCCATGTTCCGCCTGCGCATACAGCTGGCCGACGTGCTGCAGCAGGCGCTGATGCTGGAACTGCAAGCCATGGGCGGGCGCGCCTATCTGAACGCCGAACAGCAGGGCTTTGCCCGCCGCTGGCGCGAATCGTCGTTCATCCCCATCGTCACGCCCAGCCTGACGCAATTGCAGGCGGCCTTGCAGCTGTTCGACAGCCAGCAGGCCGCCAAGGCAGCGGGAGCGCAGGCATGAGCGTTGCTGATTGGGCCTTGCAGGCGCAGGATCTCAGTTACGCTTACCCCGGTACGGCGCCCGTGTTCCAGCACGTCTCGCTGGGCGTGCGCAAGCGCGAAATCGTCTGCCTGCTGGGCGGCAGCGGCTGCGGCAAATCGAGCCTGCTGCGCGTGCTGGCCGGCTTGCAACCGCCGTCCACGGGCGAGATTCAATTCCTCGACGCTCCCATGCGCGAACCGGACCCGCGCAGCGCGCTCGTCTTCCAGCAAGCCAGTTTGCTACCCTGGCTGAACGTCACGGGCAATGCAGGCTTCGGCCTGGACTTCAAGCACCAGCCGCAGCTCACGCGCGAGGCGCACCAGGCACGCGTGGCGCAAGCCATCGAAGCGGTGGGCTTGAAGGGCCGCGAAAAACTGTATCCGTCCGCGCTGTCGGGCGGCATGGCGCAGCGCGTGGCCCTGGCCCGTGCGCTGGCGCGCGAACCGGAACTGCTGTTCGCCGACGAACCGTTTTCCGCGCTCGACGCCATCACGCGCGCCGAGATGCAATCGTTGCTGGTCGACGTGGTGCACCGCTGGCACACGGCCGTGCTGCTCGTCACGCACGATATCGATGAAGCGATTCTCGTGGCCGACCGCATCTTGCTCATGGGCGGCAAGCCGGGCAACATCGTGCGCGAATGGCCCGTCTCCATCGACCAGCCGCGCATCGGCCACAGCGCCGACGTCATCGCCCTGAAGATGGACATCCTCGACGCCCTGCAGGCGCTGCAAAAGCAGGATCAAACGCCTGCCTTTGCTACCAATTAATCGACCGGAACATTCCCATGACATTCGAAGATCACAACAAACCCCTGCATATCTGCGCCTCGTCTGATTGCGACTGCGGCCTGACACGGCGCGACTTCCTGCGCATGTCGGCCCTGGCCACGGCCAGCGTCGCCTCGCCGCTGCTGTTCGCCGGCGATGCCATGGCCCAGCAAGGACCGAAAGGCGACGACCAGCCCGTGAAAATCGGCTACCTGCCGATCACCGACGCCACCCCGCTGCTCGTCGCCCACGCCCGTAAAATGTTCGAAGCGGAAGGCTTGCAGGCGGAAACGCCGCGGCTGTTCCGCAGTTGGGCGCAGATCATCGAAGCCTTCGTCGCCGGCCAGGTCAACGTGATTCACCTGCTGTCGCCGGCCACCCTGTGGGTGCGCTATGGCGCCAAGTTCCCCGCGAAAGTCGTCGCCTGGAACCACGTCAACGGCTCCGCGCTGACGGTGGCCAACGAGATCAGCAAGGTCTCCGACCTGGGCGGGCGCACGGTCGCGATCCCGTTCTGGTACTCGATCCACAACATCCTGCTGCAGCAGATCCTGTCCTCGAATGGCTTGACGCCGGTCACGCGCGCGCGCAACGCCGCCATCAAGCCGAATGAAGTCAACCTGATCGTGCTGGCGCCGGCCGAAATGGTCTCGGCCCTGGCCAGCAAGTCGATCGCCGGCTACATCGTGGCCGAACCGTTCAATGCGGCGGCGGAAAACGCCGGCATCGGCAAGATCCTGCGCTTCTCTGGCGACGTGTGGAAGAACCATGCGTGCTGCGTCACTTTCCTGTCCGAGCGCGACATCAACACGCGTCCGGAATGGGCGCAAAAGGTCACCAACGCCATCGTCAAGGCGCAGCTGTGGACGCGCTCGAACCAGGTCGACACGGCCAAGCTGCTGTCGAACGTGGGCGAGCACCGCTACACGCCGCATCCGCTGCAGGTGCTGACCAAGGTGCTGGCCACCACCGATTACGCCGGCTACGAAAAGCAGGGCCTGATCGTGCACAAGAACTGGCAGCAGCGCCGCATCGACTTCCAGCCGTATCCGTTTGCCTCGTACACGGAAGAACTGGTGCGCGCCATCGGCCGCACCAAGGTCGAAGGCGATACGCGCTTCCTGGCCAACCTCGATCCGAAGTTCGCCGCGCGCGACCTGGTCGATGACCGCTTCGTGCGCAAGGCCATCACGGCGGTCGGCGGCCCTGCCGCCTTCGGCTTGCCGGCCAACCTGCTGCGCAGCGAAACCGTGGCGGTCTGACGATGGCGAGCAAGTTGTTCACGAAGTTCGGCCTGCCCCTCGTGGGGCTGGCCTGTGCCTTGCTGCTGTGGTCCATGGGCGTAACGGCGCTGGAGAAATCCACGCCGATTGCCACCGCATTTGCGCCGCTGCCCACGGCACTGGCGTTCAGGGAGATAGTGGGCGGTGCGGATATCTGGCTGCACGTGGTATTGAGCCTGCAAAGGGTGGCCGTGGGCCTGGGACTGGCCATCGTCATCGGCGTGCCGCTCGGTGTGCTGGTGGCCATGTCGAAAAGCTTTTCCGGTGCGGCCATGCCGCTGTTCCAGCTGCTGCGCATGATTTCGCCGCTGTCGTGGATGCCGATCGCCGTGATGGTGCTCGGCGTCGGTGACGCGCCCGTGTACTTCCTGCTGGCGTTTGCGGCCGTCTGGCCGATTTTGCTCAATACGGCGGCCGGCGTGGCGCGGCTCGATCCGAACTGGCTGCTGCTGGCGCGCAGCCTGTCGGCCACGCGCAGCGAAATCGTCTTCAAGGTGATTTTGCCGGGCATCACGGCCGACATCCTGACGGGTGTGCGCCTGGCCATCGGCATCATCTGGATCGTGCTGGTGCCGGCGGAAATGCTGGGCGTGTCGGCGGGCCTCGGCTACTTCATCCTCGACACCCGCGACCGCCTCGCGTATTCGGAACTGATGGCCGCCATCGTGCTGATCGGCATACTCGGCTTCATTCTCGACTACCTGGCCCGCGCCGCGCATGCGCGCTGGCTGCACGTGAAGAATTAAGCGGCCGTCTCCAGCGGCAGCGCGGCGGCCACGGCCGCCTGCGTTGCCGCCGCCAGTTCGCGGCGGTGCGCGTCCAGCGTCGCCACCGGCGCCAGACAGGTCAGGCGCGCCGTGATGGGCGGGCCGCTCAAGATCGCCACCATGCTTTGCGCAAAACTCATGTCGCCGATAAAGTCGACGGCGTGATGCAAAGCCCCCTTGTCATCGACATACACGAGCGCGAACGGCTGCACCGGCACTTGCGCGTCGATGGCCGCCTCGAACAGATTGGCGTGAAACGGCAGGATCTGACCTTGCGCGGCGGTCGTGCCTTCGGGGAAGAACGCGATGCGTTCGCCCGCCGTCAATTTATCCACCAGACCCTGGAAGATCAAGCGCAGATCGCGCTTGCTGCCGCGCGAAATGAAGATGGTGCCCGCGCGCCCCGCCAGCCAGCCCAGGATCGGCCAGGCGCGGATTTCCGCCTTGGCGACGAAACGGCAGGGGTGGACGGCATTGATGACGAAGATGTCGAGCCACGAAACGTGGTTCGCCACCACCATCGCATGGTCGAGCGCCGGCACGCTGTCGGCGGGCTGCGCCACGTCCACGCCGCAGATGTCGAGCAGCTGCGTCGACCAGCGGCGGATGCGCCGGTTGCGTCCCTCCAGGTCCAGCCAGGGAAAGAGCACGGCGCTCTTGGCCATGCCGCAGCTCAGGTGAATGGCGATGCGCGCGAGGCGGTAGGTAAGCAGAAGTTTCAAATGACACCAGATAAAGAAGCAAACCCACAGCAAATTCCGGGGTCAGACCCGGCGGGGGAATCCGCCCCAATGGGGCGAATTCCGCTCCTGAAAGGACTGACCCCGGCAGTATGCTGGAGTTTCACTCCAGTACAAAAAATTAACGCTGAAACGCCACCTGTCCGGCAACGATGGTCGCCTTGACGATGCCGCTCAGCTCATAGCCGAGGAAAGGCGTGTGCTTGCCCTGGCTGGCCAGCGAGGCCGACGACACGGTCCAGCGCGCGGCGGGATCGAAGACGCAGATATCGGCCGCTTCGCCCACTGCCAGGCTGCCGGCCGGGATGCCTGCGACACGGGCCGCGTCGGACGTGACCTTGGCCACGGCGCGCGCCAGCGGACGTGCGCCCGCCTGCGGCTGGCCCAGCGCGTAGTCGTCGGCCCATTTCAGGGCCAGCGACAGCAGCAGCTCCAGGCCCGTGGCACCGGGCGACGCTTCGCCGAACGGCAGCAGTTTTTCATCATCGTCGACAGGCGTATGGTCCGAGCACATGGCGTCCACCGTGCCGTCAAACAGGCCGGCGCGGATCGCATCGCGGTCGCGCTGGCTGCGGAACGGCGGCGTGACCCTCGCGTTCGGGTCGAAGAAGCCGATGTCGGCGTCCGTCAGGTGCACATGGTGCACGCCCACGTCGCAGGTGACGGGCAGACCTTCAGCCTTGGCCGCGCGGATCAGTTCCAGGCCCGCCGCCGACGAAATGCGGCACAGATGCACGCGCGCGCGGCTGGCGCGCATCAATTCGAAAATCGTGTGCAGGGCGATGGTTTCGGACATCACGGGCACGCCGGACAAGCCCAGGCGCGAGGCCAGCGGGCCGCTGTGGGCGATGCCGCCGCGGCCGATGTGCGGGTCTTGCGGGCGCAGCCAGACCGTGTAGCCGAAGGTGTTCGCGTACTGCATGGCGCGCAGCAACACGGTAGTGTCTTCGATCGGCTCTTCCGCCTGCGCGAAGCCGATGCAGCCCGCTTCCGTCAGTTCCGCCATTTCCGTCAGCGACTTGCCCTTCAAGCCCATGGTCAGTGCGCCCAGCGGGTGTACGTGGGCCTTGTTCTGCGTCTTGGCGCGGTATTTCAGCATCTCCACCAGGCCCGGCTCGTCCAGCACGGGGTCCGTGTCGGGCGGGCAGACCAAGCTCGTGACGCCGCCTTGCAGCGCCGCCTGCAACTCCGATTCCAGGGTCGCCTTGTATTCGTAGCCCGGCTCGCGCAGGCGCGCGGACAGGTCGACCAGGCCGGGGGAAACCACCAGGCCGGCCGCGTCGAACGTGGTGTCAGCCTTGAAGCCGGCCGGGGCGCTGCCCACGGCCAGCACCTTGCCATCGGCGATAAACAGGTCTTGCAAGCCATCGATGCCGTTGGCAGGGTCGATCAGGTGGCCGTTCTTGATATGTAGTGTCGTCATGCTCGCTTACTCGTCCTTGGGCTATCAGCCCTGATTACCAGCCAAAATACTCATCACCGCCATGCGCACGGCGATACCGAACGTCACCTGCGGCAGGATCACCGCCTGCGGACCGTCGGCCACGGCCGAATCGATTTCCACGCCGCGGTTCATCGGGCCCGGATGCATGACGATGGCGTCCGGTTTCGCCAGCGCCAGGCGCTCGGGCGTCAAGCCGTAGCTCTTGAAATATTCCTGCGCCGACGGCAGCAGCGCGCCGCTCATGCGTTCATTTTGCAGGCGCAGCATGATGATCACGTCGACGCCTTTCAAGCCTTCATCCATGTTGGTGAAGGTGCGCACGCCCATCTGTTCCAGGCCGCCCGGCAGCAGGGTGTGTGGGCCGATGGCGCGCACTTCCGGCACGCCCAGGGTGGTCAGCGCGTGGATGTCGGAACGGGCCACGCGGCTGTGCAGGATGTCGCCCACGATGGCCACCGTCAGGTTGGTGAAATCCTTCTTGTAGTGGCGGATCGTGTACATGTCGAGCAAGCCCTGGGTCGGGTGCGCGTGGCGACCGTCGCCCGCGTTGACGACGTGGACGTGCGGCTGCTTGGTGTCGATCAGGTGCTTGGCGATCAGGTAGGGCGCGCCCGACTGCGCGTGGCGCACGACGAACATGTCGGCATGCATGGCCGACAGGTTGTCGATGGTGTCGAGCAGGGATTCGCCCTTGCTGGCCGACGAAGCCTGGATATTCAAGTTGATGACGTCGGCCGACAGGCGCTTCGAGGCGATTTCAAAGGTGGTGCGGGTGCGCGTGGAGTTTTCAAAGAACAGGTTGAAAACGCTTTTGCCGCGCATCAGCGGCACCTTTTTTACGTCGCGGTCGGAAATGCCGACGAACGAGGAAGCCGTGTCGAGGATGTGGTTGACGATAGACTTCGGCAAGCCTTCAATCGTCAGCAGATGTTGCAGTTCGCCGTGTTTATTCAGTTGCGGATTAAGCATGGTGGGTATCTATGGTGAGCGTGAATTTTCCATCGTCGGCTTGCTTCAGTACCAGGGCCTGGCCCGGCGGCACGGCAGTGAAGGCGGCCACGAAATCGGCGGCCACCGGCAACTGGCGTTCGCCGCGGTCGACCAGGGCGGCCAGCATGATCTTCGCCGGACGGCCATAGTCGAACAATTCATTGATGGCCGCGCGCGTCGTGCGGCCCGTGTACAGCACGTCGTCGACCAGCAGGATGGTGGCGCCGGCCACGTCAAAGCTGATCTGCGTCGGCTTGACGTCCGCATGCAGGCCCTTCTGGGCGAAGTCGTCGCGGTAGAAGGACACATCGAGCACGCCCAGGCGGTCGAGCAGATTCAGGTCGCGCGCCAGGCGTTCGGCCAGCCAGGCGCCGCCCGAATGGATGCCGACGATGGCCACGTTGGGGATGCCCGCCAGGCCGCTCTGCACTTGCTGCAGCAAGACCCCGTACAGGGCTTCGGCGTCGAGTTGGGATGGATTCGTAGGATGCGGCATAGAGTTCTTAATCATTCAGGGAGGGAGTCTAGGGTCAGATTAATAATTCGCGTCGAAATACTGTTGCAGGATGATGGCGGCGGCGCGGTCGTCGATGACTTCGCCGCGCTTGGCGGCGATGACGGCCGAGGAATAGCGCTCGTCGACCAGTTCCACGGGCAGGTTGAAGCGGCCATGCACCTGGTTGGCGAAACGGCGGCAGCGCGCGCTCATCTCGTGTTCCGTGCCATCGGGATGGCTGGGCAAGCCCACCACGATGCGGCTGGCGCCCCACTCCTTGATCAGGCTATCGATGGCGGCAAACTTCGGCTCGTTCGCCGTGGCCGTAATCACGCTGAGCGGCTTGGCCTGGCAAATCATGGTATTGCCGATGGCCACGCCGATGCGTTTCAAGCCGAAATCGAAGGCGAGGATGGTGTCGATGGCGTTACTCGTCACAGCATTTTTCCATAATAAAGATCAACATAGGTGGTGTCAGAAACCGTAGCGAGCAAGCTCAATGTCGGGTTGAGTAGCGGAGCTGTACGAAGGTACAGCGAGCAACGGATGCCCGAAAGTGGGCTGCGCAGTAGGTTTATGGCATCCACCTCATGCGTGGCCAGCCTCGCTTGCCAGCATGAGAGGGTCGATACCGAGCAATTTGATGGCCGCCACGTAGCGCTGCTCGATGGGGAAATCGAACAGGATGTCGGCCGAGGCGCCGACCGTCAGCCAGCCGTTGCGGCCGATCTCGTCTTCCAGCTGGCCCGGGCTCCAGCCCGAGTAGCCGATCGAGACGAGCATGCGCTCGGGACCATCGCCCTTGGCGACGGCTTCGAGCACGTCGATCGAGGTGGTAAACGCCACTTCATCGGTCACCGTCAGCGACGAGGAATAGCGCGCGCCCGGCGTATGCAGCACGAAGCCGCGGTCGTCCTGCACGGGGCCGCCGAACATGATCGGTTCGTTGATGATGGGCGTGTCGCTGCCGGCCGCCAGTTTCAGGTCGATGCGGTCGAACAGCACTTCCATGGTCATGTCGGTGGGCTTGTTGATGACGACGCCGAGCACGCCGTTTTCATTGTGTTCACACACGTACACGACCGTGCCGCCGAAGATCGGATCTTGCATGGCCGGCATCGCAATGAGGAAATGGTTGGCCAGATTCAGGGTGGAGGAACCGGTCGCGGCCGGTTCTCCCACACCCTGCATCAGACGATGTCCTGGTAGAGTCTGGTCGATTTTACTCTTTTTCATACGCGATGCTCTCTCTGTGGGCTTGCTGGCAAGTCTCGCTTACCCCGCTATCGTACGCCTGGCGCAAGCTGCCGCGAATCTTGGGCGGCGCGCACCGTGGTGCCAGGCGTTATTCTTGTTATCTTATAAATTAATGATCAATTCGCCATGCCTGCCGGCGCATTTCAATGCCAATTGTAAAATTGATTGCAAAATCGCTGTCGCACATAAAGTACCGCGAACATACCCGCTAGTTTACACTGAATTACCGCCGCAGCGACGCCAAAGGCACGACGCGAGCGGCCATAAAGCCCTGTTGGCGGCAAAAAATAGCCTATCTTTGACCCTGAACACGCGAAATAATGACAATTAAGACTTCCCTGGTGTGGTTCCGGCGCGATCTGCGCGCATTTGACCATGCTGCACTGCATCACGCCCTGCGCCAGAGCCAGGCCGTGCATTGCGTCTTCGTGTACGACACCGCCATCCTGGCTGCGCTGCCGCGCCGCGACCGGCGGGTCGACTTCATCCATGCCAGCGTGGCCGAGCTGGCGGCCGAACTGCGCCAGCTCGGCGGCGACCTGATCGTGCTGCACGCGGACGCGACCGAGGCCATCCCGCGCCTGGCCGCCGAATTGAACGCCGACGCCGTCTTTGCCAACCACGACTACGAGCCGCAAGCGATTGCCCGCGACGCCACGGTAGCGGCCGCGCTCACGCGCGACGCGCGCCTGTGGTTCAGCTTCAAGGACCAGGTGATTTTTGAAAAGGACGAAGTGCTGACGCTCTCGGCCAAGCCCTACACCGTCTACACGCCATACAAGAATGCCTGGCTGAAGAAAATGCGTGCCGAACCCGCCTGCCTGGCGCCATTCGATATCGAGCCGCATGCGGCCAGCCTGGCGCCGCCGCGCGCCGGCACGCCGGCGCCCCTGCCCACCCTGGGCGATCTCGGTTTCGAGGCCAGCAACCTGGCCGAACTGGCCATCCCCACCGGCATGTCGGGCGCCAGCCAACTGTTCGAGGATTTTCTGCCGCGCGTGGACCGCTATGACGTGGCGCGCGATTTCCCCGCCCTGAAGGGACCGTCGTATTTATCCATGCATCTGCGCTTCGGCACCGTCTCGCTACGCTACCTGGTACGCACCATCGTCGACCTGATGGACCGGGGCGGTGGCGGCGATGGCGCGCCCGTGTGGCTGGCAGAACTGATCTGGCGTGATTTCTACGCCATGATTTTGTACCAGAACCCGCATGTGGAAGGCGGCGCCTTCAAACCGGCCTACGACGCCATCGCCTGGGAAACGGGGCCTGATGCCGATGCCGCGTTTGCCGCCTGGTGCGAGGGGCGCACCGGCTATCCGCTGGTGGACGCGGCCATGGCGCAGCTGAACCAGACGGGCTATATGCACAACCGCCTGCGCATGGTCACGGCCTGCTTTCTGATCAAGGATCTGGGCATCGACTGGCGCCGTGGCGAAGCGTATTTCGCGCGGCACCTGAACGACTTCGACCTGGCCTCGAACAACGGCGGCTGGCAATGGGCTTCGTCGTCGGGCTGCGACGCGCAGCCCTACTTCCGCATCTTCAATCCCGTCACGCAGTCGGAAAAATTCGATGCCAGCGGACGCTTCATCCGCCGCTACCTGCCACAGCTGAAGGCGCTGGGCGACAAGGAAATCCACGCGCCCTGGCTCGTGCCGCGCATGCTGCTCGAGCAAAAAAACATCATGCTGGGACGCGATTATCCGGAACCGCTGGTGCAGCACGACGAGGCGCGCAAGGAGACCCTGGAGCGCTATGCCGTGGTGAAGGTGGTGGCGTAATCAGGTAATTGATTGGCATTACGGTGATGTCGGGTTACGCCGTCAGTCAACAGGCGTAGGTCGGATTAGCGGGGCAAGGCCCCGCGTAATCCGACAACATTGTTGGCATTGGCGCCGGTTACGCCACGCCGTCGCTCAACAACCGCCCCACCTCCGCCAGCAACTCCGCCTCCTGGAACGGCTTGCCGAAATACGCACTCACGCCCAGCTCGAACGCGTGCGCGCGGTGCTTGTCGGCGCTGCGCGAGGTGATCATGATGACGGGGATGGCGCGCGTCTTGTCGTCGCTGCGCACATTGCGCGTCAAATCGAAACCGTCCATGCGCGGCATTTCCACGTCGACCAGCAGCAGGGCCGGCATGGCGGCCGGTTCCAGCGCATGCAGCTGTTCCAGCGCATCGAGGCCATCCTTGGCCAGCAGCACCTGGTAGCCTTCACGCTCGAACAGGCGCTGCATCACGCGGCGCACCGTCAGCGAATCGTCGACCACCATCACGCGCACGGCTGGCGTGGCCAGCGCGCTGGAAGCGGCATGCTGCTCGCTGCTGGCCAGCGCATACTGCGACAGCAGTTCCGGATGGTGTTCCAAGTGCTGCGCCAGCGCCACCGGGTTCAGGATCAGCACGATATCGCCCGTGCCCAGCACCGTGGCGCCGGCGATACCCGGCATGCGCGCCAGTTGCGGGCCCACGTGCTTGACCACGACTTCGCGGTTGCCCACCACGTCATCGACCTGCAAAGCCAGCCTGTCATTGCCATTCCTCAGCAACAGCACGGGCGCATAACGCTGCGTGGCCTGCGCCGCCGGCGTCTCGCCCAGCATGGACGACAGGTGGTGCAGCGCCAGCGACTGTCCGTGCGACTCGATGCGCCCGGCCTCCCGCACCTGCTCCAGCTGTTCTCCTTTCAGGTGCAGCACCTGCTCCACCAGCACCGATGGCAAGGCATACGTCTTGCCGTTCGCCGCCAGCAGCACCACTTGCGTGACGGCCAGGGTCAGCGGCAAGTGGATGGTGAAGCGCATGCCCAGGCCCGCCTGCGTCAGCGTTTCCACGCGCCCGCCCAGGGCCAGCGCTTCGGAGCGCACGATGTCCATGCCAAAACCGCGACCGGCCAGTTCCGTCAGGCTGTCGGCGGTGGAAAAACCGGGCGTGAAAATCAGTTCGGCCGCCTGCGCGTCGGTCAATGGCGCGTCCGTCGCCACCAGGCCGGCGCCGTGCGCCTTGGCGCGGATGCGTTCCAGGTCCAGGCCCGCGCCATCGTCGGAAAAGGCGATCGCCACTTCATTGCCCTGCTGGCTGACCTGCACCAGCAGCTCGCCCGTCTCGCTCTTGCCTGCGGCCAGGCGCGCGTCGCGCGGCTCGACGCCATGCACGATGGCGTTGCGCAGCAAATGCTCGAAGGGCGCGGCCATGCGTTCGAGCACGCTGCGGTCGATTTCCACGCCACCGCCGCGGATGTCGAGGTTGACGCGCTTGTCGACTTCCTTGGCGCTTTGCCGTGCCACGCGGAACAGCCGTTCGGCGATGCTGGCAAACGGCACCATCCGTATCTGCATCAGGTCGCGCTGCAGCTCGCGCGTCAGGCGTGCCTGCAGCACCAGGTCGTCCGTCACCGCATCGACGCTGTGACTGAGGTTTTCATGGAACGAAGCCACGTCGTTGACGCTTTCGGCCATCATGCGCGTGAGTTCCTGCAGGCGCGTAAAGCGGTCGAATTCGAGCGGGTCGAATTCGCGCTCGCTGCCGACGGCCATGCGCGAGGCGATCTGCGATTCGGCCTGCATTTCCACTTCGCGCAGCTGGCGCCGCAAGCGCGCCAGGTTATCGGAAAACTCGGACAGCGAAGCACCGAGCACGCCCACTTCATTTTCCATTTTGGAGCGCGTGATCGACACTTCGCCGGCCTGGTTCACCAGGCGGTCGAGAATATCGGCGCGCACGCGCACCAGCGCCGCCTTCGGTTCGGCGGGCGGCGTGTCTTCCATGCCAGGCAAGGGCAGCAAGGGCTGCTGCAGCTGCTCGAACAGGTGCAGCGCATGGTCGTAATGGGCCAGCAATTCCTCGAAGGCTTGCGGCGTGGCGGTACCCGCGTGCAGCATGTTTTCGATGTGTGTCTCGATTTCATGCGCATGCTGTCCCAGGCGCATGGCGCCGGCCATGCGCGCGCTGCCCTTGACCGTATGCAGGGTGCGCAGCAGCATCTGCGCCTGGCCGCTGTCGTGCGGCTGCTGCTGCCAGCTGCGCAGCGCCTCGCCGATCTGCGGCAGCAAGTCGGCGCCCTCTTCCAGGAAAACGGACAAGAGATCGAGGTCGAGTTCATCGCTGATGCCGGCGCTGGCCGCCAGCAGCGCGGCCGCATCGGCCGGCATGATGGCAGGCGCAGGCGCTTCCGGCGCCGCATGCTCCAATGGCGGCGCGTGCTCGAAACCGGCGTCGAACAGGTCGTCGCTGGCGCCAGTGTCCTGCGCCGGCACCGGTGCCGGCACGTCGGCAGCCTCCGGCTGCAGTGCGTCGGCGACGATGCTCGCATACGTCGCCTCGAACAAGGTCTCGAGCTGCGGCAGCGGGACCTCAGCGACCGGCTCGGCGGGCTGCGCTGGCGCGCCGACGATGCTGGCGTAAGCTTCCGCGAACAGGGCGTCGAGCCGGTCTTCCTTGCTCTCGCCGGGCGGCGCCGTCAAGGCACGCCACAGGGTGTTGAGCGCTTCGATCATGTCGGGCTGCGTTGGCGCCAGGTCACCCAGCGCGAATGCCTGCAGCATTTGCCCGATGCGCTGCGTGGCCTGTTCCAGCACGTCGTGCTGTTCGGCGCGCAGGCCGGCCAGCGGCGGCACCACCGTTTCAATCACCGTTTCCAGCGCGTGCGCCAGGTCGCGCAGGGACTGAAAGCCCACCGTGCCCGACGTCCCCGCCAGGGTGTGCACGGCTTGCAGCGCCTCCGCGCTGACGGCGCGCTGTTCATGACGCCATTCGCCGAAGTCGCGCGTGAGCACGCGCAGCAATTCATCCGTCTCGGCCAGGTAGATGTTGTACAAGGGAAGGCTGATGCGCAATTCGCCCACGTGCTTGAGGTGATCGTCCGGCGCTTCGTGCAGCGTCGGCGCCGTGGCCAAGGGCAGTCCGATCACATTGCCATTGCTGGCCACCGGCGCGGCCGGGCGCGGCTTGCGCAGTTCGAACGGTCCGCCTTCGCGCACGCGCTCGGCCGCCATCAGCAGCATGCCGGCCTCGCGCTCGCGCCCCGCGCCGCCTTCCAGTTCGGCCACCCATTCGCTGAGCTGGTACCAGCCGTAATTGAGCAAGGTAAACAAGTCGTCGCTGACGGGGCGCGATTCGGCCAGCCAGGTATTCATGACGCGTTCGATGGCGCCGGCCGCTTCGGCAAACTGCGCCAGGCCGATCATGCGGCTGCTGCCTTTCAGGGTATGGAACGAGCGGCGCAGCATGGCCAGGTGGTCGCCGCTGGCGGCCTGCTCGCGCGGCAGGGCCAGGGTGGTGTCGATGAAGGCCAGCACTTCGCGCGCTTCGGCGATGAAGATGTCGAGCATCTCCGCGTCGACATCGGTCACCGCCGGCGCGGCATCGATGCCGGCAGGCGCGGCGGGCGCCAGTGCCTGGTCGAGCAAGGGCACGGGGCCGGCGGCGGCGACTTTTTCAAATGGCAGCGCGCGGAAGGTGCCGGCGGCCGCATCGAAATGGAAACGCCCGCCGGCCGCCTGCGCGTTGCGGCCCAGCATATCGGCAAAAAAGCCCAGCGCGCTGACATTTTGCGCGATCTCGTCGAGCGCCTCGGCGTGCGCCTCCGCATTGGCCCCCGCCTTGGCGTCGTCCCGGGCCAGCTGCCGCACGGCCGCATCGACCTGCAGCATGGCGGCGCGCGCATCTTCCTGTCCCAGCCCGGCCAGCTGCTGCTGCAACTGCTCCAGCACGGGCGCGACGCCATCGAGCGTCCCCGTACCCGCCGCATCCGCGTAATACGCGTTGAGCACCTTTTCCACCTGACGCAAGCCCGTCTTCATTTCCTCGGCCAGCGCGGCCACCGTCTGGCCCTGTTCGATCTGGCGCGACAGCTCGCCTGCCGTGACGGGCGGCGGCGCTTCGCCAGCCAGCAGCGCTTGCAGGCGCGCGGCGATGGTTTCCGCGTTGCCGGCGAAATCGTCGGGCAGGCGGCGCAGCTGCTCCAGGCCCGTGTCGGCAAACAGCAGCGCCATGCCGATCTCATTTTCCAGGGCCCCACTGCGCCCGCTGGCCACGGCTTGCCGCGCCACGGCCGCGCATTCGCGCAGCAGGCTGGCCAGGGCCGGCTGCTTCAGCGTATCCACATGTGCGGCCACCTGTTGCAGCGCCTCGTCGAAATCCGTGCCCAGGGCAGGATCGAGGTCGGCTTGCGCCAGGCGGCTCCAGCTGGCGCGCGCCTGCGCCAGGGCCGTGCGGGCGCCTTGCAAGGCATCCTGGTCGACCTGACCGTAGCGCCGCGCTTCCACGTCGGCGGGCAGCATGCCTTCCAGGGCGAAAGCGGCGCGCAGCTGGCGTGCCTCCGGCGTCGGCTCGCGTGCGGCGGCGATGAAGAACAGGGCGTCGCGCAGCATCGCCTCGGGCAGGCTGGCCGTCCCCTGCGCCAGGCGGCGCAACTGCAGGTTGATCAGGCCAAACAACTGCTTGACGTTGAGCGTGCCCATGCCTTCGCCGCTGGCCGCCAGCCCGGCAAACGCCTGCATGGCGAACCAGAAGGTGCGCGCCGGCGCGTCCTGCTGCGCGTCGGCCACCAGGGTCAAGGTGGCGTGCAGGTCGCCAGCATGCTGGCGCCGCGCCGCGTCATCCTGCGCCTTCAGGAAGGGCAGCAAAGACTTTTCAAAGCGCCCGCGCCAGGCCGGGTAATCGGCCACCGGCGGTGCTTCCGCCAGCGCGATGGCGTGCCCTTCCAGCGTCGACGCTGGCGGGAAAAACAGGTCGGCCGGGTGGATGCGCTCGGCGCCCAGCATGGTTTGCAGGTCGCGGTAATAAGGGAACAAACGCGCCGGCTGCGGCGGCGTGCCGGCCACCAGGTCTTCCAGGTATTCGCTCAAGGCTTGATACAGTTCGGCGACGACTTGCGCATGGTCCAGCGTGTATTCGAGGCTGCCGTCGCGAAAGCGCGCCAGTGCCTGTTCCGCGGCATCCGTCAGCAGGCTGACGCCGGCCACGTCCACCATCACCAGCGCGCCATGCGCCTGGTGCAGATGCGAGCGTGCATGCTGCAGGGCCGTGGCGCGTTCCTCGCGCTCGCGGCCACCCGCTTCGAACAGGGCTGTTTTCGAGCGGCCCAGCGCCTCGCGGATTTCCACCATCACCCACGACAAAGGCTCGCTGTCGAACGGCTTGGACTGCTGTGGACTATCTGGTGTGCTCATGCATGCCTCGGTAAAGAATTCGCCCTGGACTGGCGCGGCGTTCAGGCGGCGACGCGGAAGCGCGACACCGAATTTTTCAGTTCCTGTGCCAGCATCGACAACTTGTGGATCGACTGCGCCGTTTGCTGCGTGCCGTCCTGGGTCTGCTCCGTCACGCTCAGGATATGCTGGATATTCAAGGCCACCCCGCTGGCCGAACCGGCCTGCGTACCGGTGGCGAACGAGATACCCTGGATCAGTTCCGCCAGGTGTTTCGACACCTGGCTGATGTCGTTCAAGGCCGCGCCGGCCGCATCGGACAGGCGCGCGCCCTCGACCACGCCCTGCGTGGACGTTTCCATCGCCCGCGTCGCATCCTGGGTATCGGCCTGGATGGTGCGCACCAGCGCGCCGATCTGCTTGGCGGCGGCGGCCGAGCGTTCGGCCAGGCGCTGCACTTCCTCTGCCACGACCGAGAAGCCGCGCCCCGCCTCGCCGGCCGATGCGGCCTGGATGGCGGCGTTCAGCGCCAGCACGTTGGTCTGCTCGGTGATGTCGGAAATGAGCTCGGTGATCTCGCCGATTTCCTGCGACGATTCGCCCAGGCGCTTGATGCGCTTGGACGTATCCTGGATCTGCTCGCGGATTTCATGCATGCCCTTGATGGCGTTTTCCACCGCCGTCGAACCCTGCTGCGCCGCCGCCACCGACTGGCGCGCCACGTCGGCCGAGACGCTGGCCGACTTCGACACGTCGGTAATCGCATTGGCCATCTTGACGACGGTGGCGCTGACGCCCTGGATTTCGCGCGACTGCTGTTGCGACGCGATCAGCAGCTTGCTCGAGATGCTTTGCGCCTGCGTCGAAGCGCGGTTGACCTGTTCGGCCGTCGCCGTCACCCTCCCCACCAGGCCGCGCAATTCCTCCACCGTGTAGTTGACGGAATCGGCGATGGCGCCCGTGATGTCTTCCGACACGGTGGCCTGCACCGTCAGGTCGCCGTCGGCCACCTTCTGCAATTCGTTCATCAGGCGCAGGATGGCCGCCTGGTTCTGCTCATTCCTGGCCTTCGCCACTTCCTCTTTTTCCTGCGACTGCAGGCGCCGGATTTCCGCTTCCTGGCGCCGCCGCTCGGCGTCGCGCGTGCGGTTGACGGAGTCCTGCAGCAGCACCCTGCCGATGCCGGCCGCCGCGATCAGGGTCAGCAGCACGCCGCCGACCATCATCCAGAAAGCGATGCCCAGGGTTTCCTGGTTCACGTGGTACATCTGCTGCAGCAGGGTCAAACGCTGGCGCAGGTCTTCGTTCTCGTTGAAGATCAGCTGCTCTGCGCTTTTCGCCGAACTGAATTTGTCCAGGCGGTCGAGTATCGACGACACCAGCTTCTGGTACGTGTCGAAACTGGCTTTCAGCGCCACCATCCGGTCGCGCAGTTCGGCGTCGCGCGTGGGCGCCAGCTGCAGCGACACGCTGCCATTGAGCAGGCCTTCGACGGCGGTGCGGAAATACGTCGTGTCGCGCCCCAGCGAAAACGCCGTTTCCGAGCTGATGCTGCCCGACGAGAGGAACTCGCTGGCGCTGCGGCTCATGCGCTGGCTCAGCATCATCAAGCGGCCGATGACGGCCAGGTCGCGCGCATTGCCGCCGCGCTGCACCTTCAGGGCCGCGATTTCCTCGGTCTGCGCCAGCAGCGCCGGCGACAGCGCGTTCAACTGCTGCAAGGTCTTGTCGAATTCACCCAGCTCCGGTTTCAGGCGCAGGATGGTGCTGGCCGCGCGGTCGCTGCTGGCCCATTTTTTACGCGCGTCGGCCACCGCCGCCAGCAGGGCGGCACGCGACTCGCCGATATCGCGCCCGTGATACGTGCCGCCGCGCAGCATCAGGCGGAAATCCTGGTTCAGTTCATTGCGGCTTTCCTCGAGCTGGCGGAACGCTTCCGGATTGCCCTGCACGGCGTTCGGCGCGGCCTTGCCGATGCGCTGCGAATGCATCAGCGCATCGCTGGCCAGCTGCGTCTGCGCCGAGGCGATATTGCCGCTGCGCGTGTTCAGCCCCACGAACAGCAGGCTGGCGGCCAGGCTCAGGGCCATCACCGTCGACAGGATGCTCAATTGTTTTTGCAGCGGCAGGTGGCCGATCAGCGGCAGCTTCAAGTCGCTGACCGGCGCGCTGGCCAGCGACTTGCGCCGCCCCAGCGCATCGCGCAGGCGCAGCGGCAGGTCGGCCGCCGATGCCGGCTCGCCGGGCGCGTGCTCCGCTTCGGGCATGCTGGCCGCCAGGATGGGGGAATTGGCGCCCATCAGCACATATCCTTGTGTACGGCAAGGCCGCCAAAGCCGGCATCGAGAAAGCGTTCCGATTGCGCCAGCTGCGCCAGGTCCAGGCGCAGCCACTGCTGCCCTTCGCTGTCGCGCAGCGCCTGCGCGGCCCAGGACGGCTGCGTATCCGGCAAGGGCACGGATTGCATCGTGCGCAGCTGGCGCAAGCCCAGCACACGCTCGACCAGCAATGCGCAGTTGAGGCCCAGGCGGGGAGAAAACGTGATGATGCGGCAGTGATTGCCGCGCACGCAAGCCGGTTCGCCCATGTAACGGGCCAGGTCGACGACCCCCGTCAGGCGTCCGCGCATGGCCGCCAGGCCCAGGTACCAGTCCTGCGCCAGCGGCACGCCCTGGATCTGCACACCGGCGGCAATGACGATTTCACCGAGCTGCGTCAGGTCGAGCAGGCAAGGCCGGCCACCGAGCATCACGCCCAGTTCCTTGCGCGCCGCCAGCGCGCCGCTGCGCGCGGCCTGTATCCGTTCGATCAATTGCAGCTGATACTGGCGCAAGCGCCCCTGCCGCGCGCCCGTCTCGAAAGATGGCATGGCGGCAGCGGCGGGCGGAAAGGCCGCTGTAGGCACGCCGTGACCTGGCATCGTGTGCATGCTCAGGAAATCGCGGCGATCTTGGCCAGCAGCTCGGCTTCAACCACCGGCTTGACCAGGTAATCGCGCGCGCCCTGGCGCAAGCCCCAGATGCGGTCCGTTTCCTGGCTCTTGCTCGAGCAGATAATCACCGGCACGTCTTGCAGTTCGGGATCGCGGGCGATGGCGCGCGTGATCTGGAAGCCATTCGCACCGGGCATCACCACGTCCATCAGGATCAGGTCTGGCCTGGCCTGCTTCAGCTGCGCCAGCGCGTCGGCGCCGTCCTGCGCCGTGAGGACGGCATAACCGGCACGCACCAGCATCTCGCTCAGGTAGTAGCGTTCTGTCGGCGAGTCATCGACGATCAGAATTGTGTGTATGGCCATCTGCTTCCTTGCTGCGTTGTAATCAATAAATCACTACTCAAAATGCCCGGCCAGGTGCAGCCGCACGGCCTCCAGCAGCGCCTCGCGCGCCAGCGGCTTGACCAGGCAGGCGCTGGCGCCTGCCATGGCGCCGCGCGCGCGGTCGAACAAACCTTCCTTCGACGACAGCATCAGCACCGGCGTGGCGTGATACGCGGCGCTGGCCTTGATCAGCGCACAGGTGCGGTAGCCGTCCAGGCGCGGCATCACAATATCGCACACGATCAGCGCCGGCTGGCAATCGGCGATCTTGGCCAGGGCCTCGAAACCGTTTTCCGCCGCCACCACGCGATAACCGGCCTCGCCCAGGATCTTCGCGGCCGCGCTGCGTATCGTCGCGCTGTCGTCGATGACGAGTATCGTGACGCTCGCGCACACGGCATCGGACGGCGCCTCGGGCAAGAAGGATCGCGTCATGTGATTATTCGACAATTTTTCATACCATAGCACAGGCAGCCGCGATACCTGCGTGCGGCAGCGGCATCCCGTGGGCCTGATTGATTACAGCGCCACCATCTCGAAATCGTCCTTGCGCGCGCCGCATTCAGGGCAGGTCCAGTTCATCGGAACATCGGCCCAACGCGTGCCGGGAGCGATGTCTTCGTCGGGCAAGCCGGCCGCTTCATCATAAACCCAGCCGCAAATAAGACACATCCACGTTTGGAATTGCTGCGTTGTTTCGTTGCTACTCACGTTCTGCCACCCTTCAATCAAGTAAAATGCTGAATTAGGTATCTTAATCTACCCGCCGTGCAAAACCAAACTTCTCCCCTCATATTAAGCTTCGGCGTGTCCGATCCGGTCGGCGCGATCGGTATCCAGGCCGACCTGGCCACCTTTTCAGCCTTCGGCTGCCATGGCCTGTCCGTCACCACGGGCCTGTTGATCAGCGATACGGCCCGCGTGGAAGACGTGCAGGCGGTCGACCCGGACTGGGTTTCCGACCAGGCGCGCGTGCTGCTGGAAGACATGTCCGTGGCCGCCATCAAGATCGGCGCGCTGGGCAGCGTGGAAAACGTCACGGCCATCGCCGAAATCGTCTCCGACTATCCGGACGTGCCGCTGATCCTCGATCCCTTCATTTCGGCGCTGCCGGAACAGGGCATGGACGACGAAGACATCCTCACGGCCGTGCGCCAGCTCCTGATTCCGCAAACGACCCTGCTGGTGCTCTCGCCGGTGGAACTGGAACGCCTGGCCGAGACCTGGCGCGACGCCGATCCGGACGACACCCTGCAAAACGACGTCGACTACCTGGTGGCCCTGGGCTGCGAATACGTGCTCGTCACCGGCATGCCGGCCGACGCCAGCAAGTCCGGCACGGCCGAAGGCAAGCTGCGAGCCAATACCCTGTTCGGCGAGGACGGCGTGGTGCGCCACGACGAATGGCAGCACCTGCCCGGCATCTTCAACGGCGCCGGCAGCACCCTGTCGGCAGCGGCCACCGCCCTGCTGGCCCTGGCGGAAAACGAAGACGATGTGCCGCAGGTGGTCGTGGCGGCGCAGGAATTCACGGCCGGCGCGCTGGCCCACGCGCAGCGCCACGGCATGGGCAAGCTGGTGCCGAACCGGCTGTTCCGGCAGCAACGCCAGCGCGGCGCACAATAAGACCAGACGACACAGACAACGATCCACTTTCAAGGCACGATTATCATGACGACGACTTCACAGAACGACATCCTGTTTGCCCGCGCACAAAAAACCACGCCAGGCGGCGTCAATTCGCCCGTGCGCGCCTTCCGCTCCGTGGGCGGCACGCCGCGCTTCATCACGCGCGCCGAAGGCCCGTATTTCTGGGACGCGGACGGCAAGCGCTATATCGACTACATCGGCTCCTGGGGCCCTGCCATCGTCGGCCACGCCCATCCGGAAGTGGTGAAAGCGGTGCAGGATGCGGCCGCGCTGGGCCTGTCGTTCGGCGCGCCGACGGAAGGCGAAGTGCTGATGGCCGAGGAAATCACGCGCCTGGTGCCGTCGATCGAGCAGGTACGCCTGGTCTCGTCGGGCACGGAAGCGACCATGAGCGCCCTGCGCCTGGCGCGCGGCGCCACGGGACGCGACAAGATCGTCAAGTTCGAGGGCTGCTACCACGGCCACGCCGATTCGCTGCTGGTGAAAGCGGGCAGCGGCCTGCTCACCTTCGGCAACCCGACGTCGGCCGGCGTGCCGGAAGACTTCGTCAAGCACACCCTGGTGCTCGACTATAACAACGTCGAGCAGCTGAAAGACGCCTTCGACAGCTTCGGCGCGGAAATCGCCTGCGTCATCGTCGAACCGGTGGCCGGCAACATGAACCTGGTGAAAGCCACGCCGGAATTCCTGCAGGCGATGCGCGAACTGTGCACGCAGCACGGCGCCCTGCTCATTTTCGATGAAGTCATGTGCGGCTTGCGCGTGGCCCTGGGCGGCGCGCAGGCGCTGTACGGCATCAAGCCCGACCTCACGGCGCTGGGCAAGGTGATCGGCGGCGGCATGCCGGTGGCGGCCTTCGGCGGCAGCGCGGCGCTGATGCACAACATGGCGCCGCTGGGCGCCGTCTACCAGGCCGGTACCTTGTCGGGCAACCCGGTCGCCGTGGCTGCCGGCATGGCCACCTTGAAACTGATCCAGCAGCCGGGCTTCTACGAGCAGCTGGGCGCCACGGCCAAGCGCCTGGCCGAAGGCCTGACCGCCGCCGCCAAAGAGGCCGGCGTGGTCTTCTGCGCCGACTACATCGGCGGCATGATCGGCATTTATTTCAGCGCAACGCCACCAACCAGCTATGCGGAAATGATGGCCGGCGACCGCAGCAGGTTCAACGCCTTCTTCCACGCCATGCTGGACGAAGGCGTGTACTTCGCGCCCGCCGCCTTCGAAGCGGGCTTCGTCTCGGCGCAGCACGATGATGCCGTCATCGACGCCACCATCGCCGCCGCGCGCAAGGTATTTGCCAAACTGGCATAAGCGTTTTACACGGTCGCGGTGTCCATCACCGCGCCCACCAGCGCCGGCAGTTTGGCCATGTCATTGAACACGACATGCGCGCCGGCCGCCTTCAGGCGCGCTTCCTGGCCGGGCGCGATATGCCCGCCGCCGATGAATCCCAATACCGTCATGCCCGCCGCCACAGCGGCCGTCACGCCCGTGACGCTGTCTTCCAGCACCAGGCACTGGCTTGGCGGCACGCCAAAGGCGGCTGCCGCCGCCAGGTAGACGCCCGGATGCGGCTTGGCGTGGCCGACCAGGTCCGGCGTGAACACGCGCTTGTCGAACAGCGGCGCCATGCCAGTGCGCTCGAGCGCCGACAGCACGCGCGCGCTGACGCTGTTCGAAGCGACGGCCTTGGGCAGCGGAATGGCGGCCAGCGCCTGCGCCACGCCGGGCACGGCGCGCAATTGCGCATCGCAAGCCGCATCGACGGCATTGCCGATGGCCATGATCTCGTCGGCCGGCAATTGCGGCAAACCCAGTTCCTTGTAGATATCCTGCATCAGCGGCACCAGGCGCTGGCCCAGGCGCGGCTCGATCAAGCCTTGCAGGGTGACGCCCTCGGGCAGGTTCGGCAGGCGCGGCCCCAGCAATTCCAGCAGCGCTTGCAGGGCCACGGCTTCGCTGTCGATCAGCACGCCATCGCAGTCGCTGATCAGATGGGTAAAGCGCGGTGGGGTGGTAGCGGTATCAGGCATGGACTCTCCAGAAGACAACGGTAACGGGAAATGCGGCGGCCAGCCGGCCAAGGCCGGCATCGTAACGATCATAGGTGGAACAGACGGACGCTACCACGCAGAAAACGCCTCAATGACGATACTTTTCTGCACAGCAGGCGGCAGGCATGAATCAGCAAATACGCAATACCAATTCAATACCACACAATACCAGTGATTATCGCCGATTTTTGAAATTGCTGCGCTCGTGCTGAAACCGGGGCGCGGAAGCGCCCCGGCGATGCTGCGATACGGCTTATTTCAGCCAGCCGCGGTGGCGGAAGTACAGGAAAGGCGCGATGGCGCTGGTAATCATCAAGCCCCAGGCCCAGGGATAGCCGAACGACCATTCCAGTTCCGGCATCAGCTTGAAGTTCATGCCGTACACGCTGGCGATCAGGGTCGGCGGCAGGAAGGCTACGCTGGCCACCGAGAAGATCTTGATGATCTTGTTCTGGTTGATGTTGATGAAACCGACGGTGGCATCCATCAGGAAGTTGATCTTGTCGAACAGGAAAGAGGTGTGGCCGTCCAGCGATTCGATGTCGCGCAAAATCTGCCGCGCTTCCTCGAACTGCTCGGAATTGAGCAAGCGGCCGCGCATCAGAAAGCTCACGGCGCGGCGCGTATCCATCATGTTGCGGCGGATACGGCCGTTCAGATCTTCCTCATGGGCAATCGCGTTCAGCGCTTCGGCCGCGTGCGCATCGGTAAATTCCTTTTGCAGCACGCGCGTGCTGACTTCTTCCAGGTTCTGGTAGATGCCTTCGAGCACGTCGGCCGAATATTCGGCATCGGTGGCGTACAGGTCGAGCAGCACGTCCATGTAGTCGGCAATCGAGCCTGGCCGCGAACGGGCGCGCATGCGCACCAGGCGAAACACGGGCAAGTCGTCCGTATGCATGGAAAACAAAATCTTGCGGGCAAGGATGAAAGCCACGGTGATGACGCGCGACGGGCCGTCGTCCTCTTCGCGCAGGAAATCCGTGCGCAGGTGCAAGTCGCCGTTTTCCGCTTCGTAATAGCGGGCCGACGCTTCGATATCCTTGACTTCGTCTTCGCCCGGCAGGGTGACGTTGTAGATGGCCTTGACCCAGGCCCGTTCATCATCGGTAGGGTCGGTCAGGTCGACCCACACCGGTTCGGCATTTTCGAGGTCTGCGCGGCTGTCGATCGGCACCTGGTTGAGCCGGCCATTCTGTAATACAAAGACATTGATCATGCGCGCTCTCAGCCGGATGTGGGGTTATCGTGATGTGCTGGCGCTGGCGCCAAAAATGAAAACAGCGCAAGTGTACCCGCAAAGGCCTTTTCACGACCACCCCCGGCACCGCTTTTTCACGGAAAAAGTGCGGCGTTGCACCAAGGGGAGACGATTAAGATGCTGCGCCGCAATAGTGCCAATCAGGCAGCTTTAACTTTATGAAAAGAAAGCCCGCTGCCATCAAGGCAATTCGGCCGCCCCCATGCGGCGCAGGATCACGCCCGTGCGCCGGTTCAGGTAGCCCGTATCGCGGTGACGGTCGTAAAAGCGGGGATTCGGCAGCATCACGGCCAGTTTCGCCGCCTGTCCCGCGCTCAGGCCCGCCGCGCTGACCCGGTAATAGTGGCGCGCGGCCGCTTCGGCGCCAAAGGTGCCCGTGCCAAACTCCACCACGTTCAGATAAATCTCGAAAATGCGCTCCTTTTCCATCAGGTTTTCCAGCATGTACGTGATGATCAGTTCCTGGCCCTTGCGCACATAGCTGCGCGAACCGGACAGGAACAGATTCTTCGCCAGCTGCTGTGTGATGGTGGAGCCGCCCGCCACGACCTTCTGCTTCTTGCTGTTTTTTTCATATGCCTTTTGCAAGGCTTCCCAGTCCACCCCTTCATGCTCGGAGAAATTCGCGTCTTCCGAAGCGATGATGGCCCGTTTCAAATTGTTCGAGATGCGGTTGTACGGCACCCACGTATGCTTGATCGTGGCCTTGGGATTCTTGTCCTGCAAGACAGACAACTGTTCGCGCATGAAGGCCGTGCTGGACGGATTATGGTCGACCCACCACCAGATTTGCAGGAAGAAATACAGTTGCACAACGATAAAGGCCAGCACGGGCACGATGAACAGCCACTTGATCCAGCCGTAGCGGTTAGCGCTTTTGCGGGCGCCCTTCTTGCCGGCGCTCACAGGGCACTGCGCAGCTGCGCCAGCAAGTCCTGCGTCGGCGGCCGCACGCCGCGCCACACGTAAAACGCTTCGGCCGCCTGCTCCACCAGCATGCCCAGGCCATCGCGCACCTGCGCGCCATGCTGTGCGGCAAAGTCCATGAAGACGGTGGGCTGGGCGCCATACATCATGTCCAGCGCCAGGGTATGGCTGCCGAAGATACCGGGCGGCACGGGCGGCAAGTCGCCCGCCAGGCTGGCCGAGGTGGCATTGATGACGATATCGAAAACGCCTTCGGGCTGCGTGAAGCCGCCGGCGCGCAGCTGGCCGGGGTGGGCCAGCGCATCGGTAAACTGCGCCACCAGCGCCTCGGCCGTGGCCACGGTGCGGTTGGCAATGAAGATTTCCTGCGGTCCCTGTTCCAGCAAGGGCAGCACGACGCCGCGCGCCGCACCGCCCGCACCCAGCAGCAGGACACGCTTGCCGGAGACCTTCACGCCAGCGTTGCGCACGATGTCGGCCACCAGGCCCGCGCCATCGGTATTGTCGCCAAGAATCGTGTCGCCATCGAAACGCAGGGTGTTGACGGCGCCGGCCGCTTGCGCGCGCGGCGTCAGCTCCGTGGCCAGCGCGCACGCGTCCAGCTTGAAGGGTACCGTCACGTTCGCGCCCTTGCCGCCCTCGGCGGCAAACGTGCGGGCCGCCAGGGCAAAGCCGTCGAGCGGCGCCAGCCGGCGATCATAGACGATGGGCTCGCCAGTCTGCAGGGCAAACGCGGCGTGGATCAGGGGGGACTTGCTGTGGGCGATGGGATTGCCGAAGACACAATATTGATCGGGATTCATTGCTTGCTTGTTCAATTGCTGCCGCCAGTCAGGTTAGCTTCCATTTTTTCTTCACGCGTAAATTTGAAGCGGGTAATCACCACCCACAGGTCATCCTTGTCACTCGACAACATGTTCGGTGGGAAACGACCAAACGGCGCCGCGCGGCGCACGATGGCCAGGGCCGCCGCATCGAGTGCCGGATTGCCCGAGCTTTTCTCCACGCGGGCGCCCCCCTCTTTCTGGTAAATCGTGCCGTCCTGGAAGATGGGGATGTAGACGACCAGTTCGCCATACATCTTGCGGCCATTCTTTTGCGGAAAATTCAGGGTGCCGATTTCCTCGATGCGCTTTTGCAAGGTCTTGTAATACATGGCATAGCCGACCTCTTGCGTGCTGGGCGTAATGAACGTCTTGCGCGGACGCTTGTTCTGGTCTTCCACGGTCTGGCTGATCTCGGCCGCCATGCGGGCGATGGCCTTGCTGCTTTCCATCAAGTCCGAGCCGGTGGCCAGGGGATTGGGCTTGTCCTTTTCCGTGACGGGCGCGGCGCTGTAAGGCGTTGGCCTGGCCGCCTGCGTCAGCAGTTCCTGCTGCTTCTGCTCGAGTTCGGCGATGCGCCGGGCGCTGGCCTTGACGCTGTCGCCCTCTTCCACCTTGCGCATGTCGGGCAAGGGCGACTTGGCGCGGCCCTTGTCGGCTTGTCCGCCACCGTCGAGGTTAGCTTGCGCCAGGGCGTCGGCCTTCAGCGGCTTGTCCGCATGCTTGGCGTTGACCAGGATCACTTCCAGGCCGGGATCGGTGGCGACGGCCCGCTGCGGGGCCGGGGCGACAAAATGCATCGCCAGCAAGGCGCCGTGGGCCAGCAGCGATACCGCCACGGCTATCATCAGGAAACGATTCTCTCGGAAAGACTTCACGCGCAACCCAGTTCGCAACAAACACACCATACAAGATGGCTGAATTCTACGTCAAAGGACAGTGCCGGCAACAATTTTCAGCACCGCCTTTGCAGCCTGATTGGCGCCTTATTTGACCTCGGGCTCGCTGACCACGTCTTCACTGGCCAGTTCCGCCACTTCCGCATCGGCGTCGCTGACCTGGTTCGCCGCTTCCGGCGAGGCTTCCGCTGCCACGGCGCCTTCATCGGCCACGTCGTCGCCCGCCTCTTCTTCGTAGTCGAGCTCGGCATCGGCCGTCGCATCGGGAACGGCGGCGATTTCCAGCAGGCGCGCTTCGATGCTCAGGTCGACCTCATCCCAGCGCAGCAAGTCCAGTTTCACCTGGGCCCCACGCGCCACCGACGGCATGCCCGGCAGCTTGATGACCAGCGGAATGTCGACCAGGCGCAGGATTTCGTCTTTCAGGACGACGGCATCGACCTGGCGCGCGTTTTCCTGGTGCAGCCAGCGCAAGCACCAGTAGCGTTCCATGTTCGACTGGAAATCGCCATACGCGGCATACGCGGCGTCAAACGCCGAAACGATGGCGAACAGATTCGCATCGCGCGGCTTGAACGGGGCCACCAGCGGCGCCGTCACGCCATGCTCGGCGCAGGCGATGATTTGCCACTGGTTCACCAGATCGGTGTAGCGGCGCAGTGGCGAAGTGCTCCACGCGTATTGATCGACGCCCAGGCCCTGATGCGGCGCCGCATGGGTAACCATGCGCACCTGCATCTTTGCCGCCCAGCTATTGCCGCTGCCGCCGCCCTGGCTGCGATAGATGCCGGGCACGCCATGGTCGTGCAGCATCTTGCCCCACGTGCTGTTGGCAAAAATCATCAGCTCGGCGACGATCTTGTCGAGCGGCGCGCCACGCTTGCGGCGCGCCACGGTGACGATGTCATTTTCCACATAGAAGTTGAAATCGACGCGGTTATTCTGTTCCGGCTTCAGGCCAAACGCTTCGCGCTTCTTCATGCGGCCCTGTTCCAGCTGCTGCGCCCATTGCCACAGCACGGCAAAATCGGCCTTGTGCGGATACTCGCCCTCGCCGCTGGCCAGGGTTTCCTCGTTGACCAGGTCGTCGAGCTGGTTATGGCGCAAATTGCTGGCGATCGGCACCAGTTCGGCGCGCGTCTGCGTGCTGACCACGGCCCAGTCCGCTTTCGGATCCAGGGTCGCATACAGCGACAGGGCCGGGCACGTCGCGCCTTCCGCCAGGGTGAAGGCGTTGACGATTTCGTCCGGCAGCATGGTGATCTTGTCGCCCGGCATGTAGACGGTCGACATGCGCTGGCGCGCCATCTTGTCGATCACGTCTTCCGGACGGATGCCCAGGCCAGGCGCGGCGATGTGGATACCCACTTTCACGGTGCCATCGGGCAGCGGCTGCACGGAGAAGGCATCGTCGATCTCGGTCGTGGTCACGTCGTCGATCGAGAAGGCGGCCACGTCGGCCAGCGGCAACTTGGCCGTCACGGACGGCACGGGCACGCTCGGGAAGCCGGCGCCTTTCGGGAAATTTTCAAACAGGAACTTCGACAGGTGCAAGTCTTTCGGCGAAGCAATACCACCGACAGCCAGCATCAGCCGCGGCGGCGTCGTGTGCAATTCCGTGCACGCCGCTTCCAGCGCCTTGTATTCAATCGTGTTCTTGTCCGGCTTGAACAGCAGTTGCAGCACCATGGGCTGCATCGAAGCGGGCAAGCGGTTCTGTTTCAGCTCTTCCACATAGCCCGCCTGCACCAGCGCCTGCTGCTTTTTCTTTTCGATACCGGCCAGAGCCGCCTTCAGCGATGCTTCCGGCGCCGCCTTGTAGCGGCCACGGCCCTTCTTGTAGAAATACACGGGCGCCGAATGCAGGGCCAGGATCAGGCCGGCCGCTTCCGGCGGCAACGGTGCGTGGCCGAAATACTCGGCGCCCAGCTCGGCAAAGCCGAACTCGTCTTCGCCCGCCACTTCCCACAGGAAATCGAGGTCGATCTCGGCCGCAACCGCCTTGGCTTGCTCGAGCAGCTCGGCCGGGGCCGGCTTTTCATACTGCAGCAGCACGTCCTTGATCTTGACCTTGGTGCGCTTGCCGCTGGCCATTTCGACCTGGTACGCTTCACCCGCTTGCGACAGGACCGTGCCGACCTTGAAATCGCCGGATTCTTCAAAAAATAGATTCATTGTTATGCTTTGTTTATTAATGTGTCGGTTGCAACGGTGCGAGTGACGGACGTCAACTCCAGCACCGCCGGCAAAAATACTTCCGTTACCAGCAGCAAGCCCTGGTGACGCTGATACAGGCAGCGGCGGGCAAAAAACAGCGCCTGCCCGTCGGCGCGCCGCCCTTCGAATGCCAGCGCCGCCTGCGCCCGCTGCACCAGCGGGTGCCCAGCGCGCAGACGGGCAAATTCCAGTTCGCCGCGGCGTACCATGCGGTCGCCAAACAGGGTCGTGCCCAGCGAACGCTCGCCCAGCGCGGAAAACAAAGGCCAGTCCGTGGCCGTCGCCTGCATGGGCACGACGGTGTGGCCAAACACGGCCGGTTTATCATCACAACGCAACAGCACTTCACGTTCCCACACGCGGCCCGCGCGGTGCAAACCGATGATGGCGGCCTCGTCGCTCAAGCAACGTGCCGTTTCCTGATGCAAACATTGCACGCGAAATGCCTGGCTATGCGCTTTCAGCTTGGCCGTCAGCGAACCGCCGCCCGTGAGCCAGTGGCGCAAGGCCTTCGGCGCATTGACGGCATTTACGTGCGCATGCCATTGCGCCTGCCGCAGCGACCCCGGCCTCACTGGGCAGCGTCCGCATCGATGCCGCAAAAGGCCAGCACGGGCGCCAGGTAGTCGGCAAATCCGCTGATGCCATGGTCGCTGCCGTCGATGACCAACTGCCGCGCCCCCTGATAATGCGCCACCATGTCGCGGTAGTCGAGCACTTCATCGCCGGTGGCGGCAATCAGGAAATAGCGTTGCGGCTCAGTAATTTTCTCTACGGCAAACGTGCGCAGCTCGTCGATGTACTCGCGCTTGAACTCGAACGGCTTGTCCGAATGGAATTCCGTCGTCACGCCCACATGCTGTTCCAGGTCGATCAAGGGCACGATGGCAGGATTGAGCAATACCGCGCGGCAACCGAGCTGCTCGGCCAGCCAGGTGGCGTAATAGCCGCCCAGCGAGGAGCCGATTATCGTCAGCTCGGCCGGCGCCACATCCTTGACCAGCGACAGCGCCAGTGCTATGGCCAGTTTCGGCGAAGCCGGCAATTGCGGGCACAGCCACTGTGCTTCGCGGCCCAGCGCTTGCATCTGCGCGGCCAGCAGGCGCGACTTCATCGACAGGGGCGACGAGCGAAATCCATGCAGGTACAGAATCATCGGCCCAGGGCCTCCAGCAATTTCTGGTGCACGCCGCCAAAGCCGCCGTTGCTCATGACCACGATCTGGTCGCCGGGACGGGCGCTTGCCGCCACGGCCGCCACCAGGGTATCGATGTCTTCGTAGGCGCCGGCAATCTTGCCGAGCGGCGCCAGCGCGTCGCCCAGGCTCCAGCCCAGCGCTTGCTGGCTGCCGAAACCGAAGACGAGGTCGGCATCCTTGAGGCTGCCCGGCAGCGCATCTTTCATGGCACCCAGCTTCATCGTGTTCGAGCGCGGTTCCAGCACGGCCAGGATGCGGGCGCTGTTGCCTATCTTCTGGCGCAGGCCGCCCACGGTGGTGGCAATGGCCGTCGGGTGGTGCGCGAAATCATCGTACACGGTGATGTCGTTGACGACGCCGCGCACTTCCATGCGGCGCTTGACGCTCTCGAACGTGGCCAGCGAAGCGCACGCCTGGGCTATGGGTACACCCACGTGGCGCGCGGCGGCGATGGCCGCCAGCGCATTGCTGCGGTTGTGCTTGCCAGTAAGCGCCCACGCCACATGGCCTTCCTGCTTGCCATTGAAGAACACGTCGAAGCTGCCATCGGCCTGCTCTTGCAGTTGCCAATTGGCATCTTGACCAAAACTTTCCTTTTCACTCCAGCAACCGCGCGCCAGCACGCGCTGCAGCGACGCTTCGTCGCCGTTGAACACGAGGCGGCCGATGCCGGGCACGGTGCGCACCAGGTGGTGGAATTGCGTCTCGATCGCGTGCAGATCGGGGAAGATGTCAGCGTGATCATATTCCAAATTATTCATGATGGCCGTCTTCGCGTGGTAATGCACGAACTTGCTGCGCTTGTCGAAGAAGGCCGTGTCGTATTCGTCCGCTTCGATGACGAAGAAGTCCGATTCGGCGCTCTTGCCGTCGATTGTGCCGCTGAGGCGGGCGGAAATGCCAAAGTTCATCGGCACGCCGCCGATCAGGAAGCCCGGCGCGTAACCCACGTCTTCGAGTATCCAGGCCAGCATGGCCGACGTGGTCGTCTTGCCGTGCGTGCCAGCCACGGCCAGCACCCATTTGTCACGCAAGATGTGTTCGCCGATCCACTGCGGGCCGGACACATACGGCAGGCTGCGGTTGAGGATTTCTTCCACCAGCGGGTTGCCGCGCGAGACCACATTGCCAATCACATACAAGTCCGGGTTCAGCTTGGTCTGTTCCGGATCGAAACCCTGGATCAGTTCGATTCCCTGCGATTCCAGCTGGGTGCTCATCGGCGGATACACGTTGGCATCGCAACCGGTAACTTTATGGCCGGCTTCCTTGGCCAGGACAGCCAGGCCGCCCATGAAGGTACCGCAAATGCCGAGAATATGAATATGCATGTGATCAGTGCGAAAGGCGCACGCTTAAGTAAGTAAGACGGTGAGATAAAAAACAGCAAGTGCAGGATTTTACCTGACGCCATGACTTTTTCCGCTTCGGAGTATCATCTCGCTCATGACGAACGATGCATTTGACGATAGCGCGCAGTTGCGCCTGGAAATCGCCGCCGCTGCCGCGCGCCTCGTGGCGCAGGATGGGGCCGACTATGGCAGCGCCAAGCGCAAGGCGGCGCGGCAAGTCCTCGGCGACGCGCCGAACCGGCCCAATATCCTGCCTGACAACGACATGATCGAGGAGCAGGTGCGGCAATACAATGCCCTGTTCCTGGCCGACAGCCAGCCGGCGCGGCTGTTCCAGCTGCGCACGATCGCGCTGCAGGTCATGGAAGCGTTGCAACAATTTCATCCCCTGCTCAGCGGTCCCGTGCTCAATGGCACGGCCGGCCCGCACGACGAGATCTATTTGCAGCTGTTTGCCGAGAGCGCCAAGGAAATCCACATCTTCCTGCTGAATAAAAATGTCGTGCTCGACATGTCGGAAAGCCCGCATTTCAAGGGAGCGCGTTATGATGCGGTCGAGACAGCCAGTTTCTTGTGGAAAAACGAAGGCGTGCACGCGGCCATGTATGAGCTCGACGATATGCGCGGCGCGCTGAAAGCCAAGGCGGACGGCAAGGTGCTGCGCACCGACATTGCCGGGCTGCGCAGCCTGCTGGCCGCCAGCCTCGCCGATGGCGTGCCGGCTGCCGACTAACATTGATATAGATAAAGTTATGACAAAAAAGAATTGGATCGCCTGCGCCATCGTGGCGCTGATGTTTGGCGGCATGGGCGCTTACGTCGGTTTGAGCAAGGAAAAAGCCAAAGAAGCGGGGCCGCTGACGAGCACCATCGCGCCTGGCGCGACGGGCCCCGTCAACGAGCTGTATGCGCTGTCCCTGCCCGACGCGGCCGGCGCCACGCAAGCGTTGTCGCAATGGAAAGGCAAGAACTTGCTGGTCAATTTCTGGGCGCCGTGGTGCCCGCCATGCGTGGAAGAGATGCCGGAGTTGTCCGAAGTGCAAGGCCACTATGCAGCGAAAAATCTGCAGGTGATCGGCATCGGCATCGATTCGGCCAGCAATATTGCCACCTTTGCCAGCAAGGTCAAGATCGCCTATCCCGTGTATGTGTCCGGCATGAGCGGTACCGACCTGTCGCGCCATTTTGGCAATGCCACGGGCGGTTTGCCCTTTACGGTGCTGATCGGCGCCGATGGCGAAGTCAAAAAGACCTATCTGGGCCGCTTGAAATTTGATCAGTTGCGCGCCGATCTGGATAAATTGTAAATTCGGAGCGTGCTTTTTTCTCTTGCCAATGCGTATCTTTGGCGGCAAAATGCGGAACTTTCGCTAAAACGGTCTTCCATACATGGCAAAAAACCTCCTTCTGCTCAACGGTCCCAACCTGAATTTGCTGGGAACGCGCGAGCCTGAGGTCTACGGCGCCAGCACCTTGGCCGATATCGAGCAGGCTGCAATGGCGCAAGCCATGGCGGCCGGCGCCGACCTGGTCTGCTTTCAAAGCAACCACGAAGGCGCGCTGATCGACCGCATCCATGCCGCGCGAGCGGAAGGGATCGATGCCATCGTCATCAATCCGGGCGGCCTGACCCATACCAGCGTTGCCTTGCGCGATGCGCTGGCCGGGGTCGCCATCCCGTTCGTGGAAGTCCATATCTCGAATATTTATCAACGCGAGACGTTTCGACATCACTCATTTCTCAGCGCGATCGCGCAGGGGACGATCTGCGGGCTGGGTATCGATGGATATCGGTTTGCCATCGACTTTGCGCTTAAAAAACGTTAATCTACGCGATCTGCACGCATTTAGCGCGGCGATAGGTTCTTGGACATCACCGCATCACTCAAAAAACAAACTACATTCCTAGGGGTTTTACATGGATCTACGAAAACTCAAGACCTTGATCGACCTGGTCGCCGAATCGGATATCGCAGAGCTGGAAGTTACCGAAGGCGAAAGCAAGGTTCGCATCGTCAAATCGTCGGCCATGCCGCAAAACCAGATGGTCATGATGCAGCCGCAAGGCATGCAAGCCCAATACCAGCCAGCCGCGCCAGCCGCCGCTCCCGCTGCGGCCGCCGCCGTCGTGGTCGCCGCCGAGCCAACGGGCTATGTGGTCAAGTCGCCGATGGTCGGTACCTTCTACCGCTCGTCCGCTCCTGGCAGCGCCGCCTATGTTGAAGTGGGCTCGACCGTCAAGGAAGGTGATACCCTGTGCATCATCGAAGCGATGAAGCTCCTGAATGAAATCGACTCCGACAAAGCCGGTGTCGTGACCCAGATCCTGGTCGAAAACGGCCAACCGGTCGAATTCGGTCAACCCTTGTTTGTGATCGGCTAAAACCCAGTCCACACGGCCGGCAACGGCCGTTTGCAGTTTTAGCCCCTCACACTTGTTGTTTCGCCGGCTCGCCGGCTCTCACAGACATACGCGAACCTACCATGTTTGAAAAAATCCTGATTGCCAACCGTGGTGAAATTGCCCTCCGTATTCAGCGCGCCTGCCGCGAAATGGGCATTAAAACGGTTGTAGTCCACTCCGAAGCCGACAAGGACGCGAAATACGTCAAGCTGGCCGACGAATCCGTTTGTATCGGCCCGGCACAGTCGTCCCTGAGCTATCTGAACATGCCCGCCATCATCAGCGCCGCTGAAGTGACGGATGCGCAAGCGATTCACCCTGGCTATGGCTTCCTGTCGGAAAATGCCGACTTCGCCGAACGCGTCGAGAAATCGGGCTTCGTCTTCATCGGCCCCCGCTCCGAATCGATCCGTTTGATGGGCGATAAAGTATCGGCCAAGCAAACCATGATCAAGGCCGGCGTACCGTGCGTACCGGGCTCGGAAGGCGCGTTGCCCGACGACCCGAAAGCGATCGTGCAAATTGCCCGCAAGATCGGCTACCCGGTCATCATCAAGGCCGCCGGCGGCGGTGGCGGCCGCGGCATGCGCGTCGTGCACACGGAAGCGGCCCTGATCAACGCCGTGGCGATGACCAAGACGGAAGCCGGCACGGCTTTCGGCAACCCTGAAGTGTATATGGAGAAGTACCTGGAAAATCCGCGCCACGTGGAAATCCAGATCCTTGCCGACGAACACAAGAACGCCGTCTGGCTGGGCGAGCGCGACTGCTCCATGCAGCGCCGCCACCAGAAAGTGATCGAAGAAGCGCCAGCGCCGGGCATCCCGCGCAAGCTGATCGAGAAAATCGGCGACCGTTGCGCCGAAGCTTGCCGCAAGATCGGCTACCGCGGCGCCGGCACGTTTGAGTTCCTGTACGAAAACGGCGAGTTCTATTTCATTGAAATGAATACCCGCGTGCAGGTGGAACATCCGGTCACCGAGATGATCACCGGCATCGACATCGTGCAAGAGCAGATCCGCATCGCCGCCGGCGAAAAACTGCGTTTCCGCCAGCGCGACGTCTTGCTGTCGGGCCACGCCATCGAGTGCCGCATCAACGCCGAAGATCCATTCAAGTTCACGCCATCGCCAGGCAAGATCGTGTCGTGGCATGCACCTGGCGGCCCTGGCATCCGCGTTGACTCGCACGCCTACGCCGGCTACTACGTGCCGCCGCACTACGACTCGATGATCGGCAAAGTGATCGCTTACGGCGCCACGCGCGAGCAAGCGATCCGCCGCATGCAGATCGCCCTGTCCGAAATGGTGGTCGAAGGCATCAACACGAATATCGCCCTGCACCGCGAACTGATGATCGACGCGCGCTTCATCGAAGGCGGCACCAACATTCACTATCTGGAACAGAAGCTGGCCGACATGCCGGACCTGGGCAAGAACCTGAATGGCGGCAGCCCCAGCATCGCCAAGAAGTCCGAAATCAAGGCGGGCGCATGAGCTGGACGGAAATCGTCATCGAAATCGCCCGTGACAACGCCGAGGCCATGTCCGACGCGTTGATGGAAGCGGGCGCCCTGTCGGTGTCGGTGGAAGACGCCGATGAAGGCACGGATGCCGAGCAGCCCCTGTTTGGCGAACCCGGCATGGAACCGAAAGAAGCGGCGTGGGAACGCAGCCGCGTGGTGGCGCTGACCGACGTCGACGCCGACCAGGCCGCCATCGTGGCCGCCGCGGCCCAGGCGATCGGCATGACGGAAGTGCCCGCCTTTGCCATGCGTTCAGTGGAAGAGCAGGACTGGGTGCGCCTGACCCAATCGCAATTCGCGCCGATTCACATCGGCAAGAATATCTGGGTCGTGCCCAGCTGGCACGAGGCACCGGATCCTGACGGCCTGATCCTGGAACTGGACCCTGGCCTGGCCTTCGGCACGGGCAGCCATCCGACCACGCGTCTTTGCATGGAATGGCTGGAAGCGAACCCCGCTCCAGGCAAGACCGTGCTCGACTACGGTTGCGGTTCCGGCATCCTGGCCATGGTAGCCAAGAAGCTTGGCGCGCAAACGGTGGCCGGCGTCGATATCGACCCGCAGGCGATCGAATCGGCGCGCGACAATGCCGAACGCAACCAGTGCGAGATCGAATATTTCTTGCCGGACACGTTTGCCACTTCGGCACACGCCACGGCCAAGTTTGACATCGTCGTCGCCAACATCCTGTCGAGCCCATTGAAGCTGATGGCGCCGATGCTCTCCGGCCGTGTCGCCGATGGCGGCGCGCTGATCCTGTCCGGCGTGCTGGCACGCCAGGCGGAAGAAGTGGCCGCTGCCTACGCACCGTTCATCCAACTGGGCGTGTGGGCCGAGCAAGACGGCTGGGTGGCACTGCATGGCCGCCTGGGTGCAACGCAAGCGCCTGCGCCCCGCGCGGAAGGTACATAAGCACAGCAATGGCCCTCGCCACCAAATGCCCCCATTGCAACACGATATTTCGGGTCGCTGCTGACCAATTGAAGTTACGTGGGGGCATCGTGCGCTGTGGCACGTGCAGGGAAGTGTTTGACGGCAATGCCGCACTGGTCGATCCAGCCGCGGCATCGCCGTTTTTAACATTGGCCCCCGGCACTGCCGCCCCGCTGCCGGCCAGTTATCCGGCCGACAACAGCCTGCCGTCCGCCACGGACGACGAACCCATTTATTCCCTCGACTTCGACACCTCGCTCGACCCGTTCGGCATCTTGCCGGAAACGGCGCAGCTCAAGGCCGATGAAGACGATGGCGAGCATATCGAGCTGGACCTCGACGTGGCCCTGCCCGAAGAGCTACCGGCCGCCGCACCGCTCGATAGACCTGAACCTGAAGAAACCCCGGCAGAACTGCCCGAAGCACCGTTGCCCCAGCCGGTGGCACCCTTCAAGCGCCGCCAGGTCGATGACGTACCCGCCTTCGCCACGTATCTGCGCGACAGCCGCCGCGAACCGAATCTGGAAACTGGCGCCGCGCCGGCGCTTCCTGCGACCGAGAAAGTCAGTCTGGACAAGCCCGCGCCCGCGCGCCGGGAACCGACGCTGACCGACCACTCTTTCGAAGCGCTGCCCGCCGCACCCGTCGCGCCGGAACCAGCCGAAGAGCAGGAAGAAGCCATATTGCCGCCAGGCGACGACGAGCCGGCCTTTGTGACCTTGGGACGGCGCCGCGAACAAAGCGGCAAGGCTTTGCGCGTGGCCATGGCCGCCGGCTCGGTCGTATTGCTGCTGTTATTATTCCTGCAAGTAATGACCACCTTCCGCAATCCACTGGCGGCGCAATTCCCGCAGTGGAAGCCGACCCTCGTCGCGCTGTGCAAGCTCAGCGGCTGCCAGGTCGACTTGCCGGCGCAGATCGAGGCGCTGGCCATCGAGCAAGGCGAATTGCAAACCATCAAGGACCACACCTTTTCCTACGTCTCGCTGCTGCGCAACCAGAGCCGCAGCGTGCAAGCCTGGCCCAGCATCGAACTGATACTCAACGACGCCAACGACAAGCCCGTCGTGCGCCGCGTGATCGCGCCGCGCGACTATCTGCCAGCCAATATCGACGTGAGCAAGGGCTTTGCGCCGCGCTCGGAACAAACCATCAAACTGTATTTTGCATTAAACCAGCTCACGGCGTCTGGCTACCATATCGCCATCTTTTACCCTTAACAGACACTATCATGACCAAAACATCGCTGATCTGCGGCTCGCTTGCCACCGACACCATCATGCAATTCCCCGGCCGCTTCGGCGAATCGCTGCTGGCCGACCAGTTGCACAAGGTGAACGTGTCCTTCCTCGTGCCCACCATGCGCACGGAGTTCGGCGGCTGCTCGGGCAATATCGCCTACAGCTTGAAAATGCTGGGCGGCGACCCGCGCATCGTCGGCGTCATGGGGCAAGACAGCGCCGCCTACCTGGAGCGCCTGCAAAAGCTGGGCATTTCCACCGCCAACATCCTGATCAAGGCCGACAGCTACAACGCGCAGTGCTTCGTCACGGCCGACGCGGACAATAACCAGATCAATGCCTTCCACCCGGGCGCCATGTCGTTTGCGCATGAAAACCCGATCGCCAACGCGGGCCCCGCCAAGGTCGCCATCATTTCGCCGGACGGCGACCAGGGCATGCTCAAGCACGCCGCCGACCTGGCCGAGCTGGGCATCCCCTTCATGTTCGACCCGGGTCAGCAGTTGCCGCGCTTCAATGGTGAACAGTTGATCGACTTCATCAACAAAGCCACGTATGTGTCGGCCAACGATTATGAGATGGAAATGTTGATGGAACGCACGGGCTTGACCCTGCCGGACATCGCCGGCCGCCTGGAAGCGCTGATCGTCACGCGTGGCGAAAAAGGGTCGGAAATCTATACGGACGGCAAGCGCATCGACATTCCTGTCGTGGCCGCCAAGGAAGTGCTGGACCCGACCGGCTGCGGCGACGCCTACCGTGCCGGCTTGCTTTTCGGCATCACCAACGACCTGGGCTGGGAAACCAGCGGCCGCCTGGCCAGCCTGCTGGGCGCCATCAAGATCGCCACCCAGGGCGCGCAAAACCATGTGTTTACGCCAGAGAGCATCGCCGACCAGTTTGAAGCGGCGTTCGGTTACCGCTATTAATATGTAGCTCGGATGTGCGCGGCGAGGTCGCGCGTAATCCGACAACATCATTGGCATGGCAAGTGCTGATGTCGGGTTACGCTACGCTAACCCGACCTACGCCACCCTCATCGCACCACAATAATCATCCCCACCAGCACCTGCGCGATCTGCAACAGGATCAGCGCGACCAGCAACGACAAATCCAGGCTGCCGACCAGCGGCACGACCTTGCGGATCGGGCGCAGCAGCGGCTCATTCAGGGCCCGTACGAACGGCGCCAGCGGCGCATGCGGGTTGACCCAGCTGAAGATGGCTTCGATGATCAGCAAGGCCATGAAACCGTAGAGTATCCATTGCAGGAAGCGTTGCAGCGACTTGAGCAGCACCACTTCGACGGGATAGCCGGAAATAAACAGCACCGAGCTGGCCAGCAGCACGATCAGGAAGGCGCCGATCAGACTGGCCCAGTCATACCCGCCCACGCCCGGCACCACGCGGCGCAGAGGGCGCACCAGCCAGTCGGACAATTGAAACGTGAATTGCGCCACCGACGAGGGGGGCCGCACGCGCACCGCCTGCATCCAGAAGCGCAGCAGCAGCACGCCGCCCAGCAAGGTAGCGATGGTATCAACGATCAATGTAAGGATAACGATCAGCACGACTAATTCTCCAAAAAAAAACCGCTGTGTGATTGAGTCACACAGCGGCGTGTTGCCTCATCCAGGCACCCGTATCGTTGAAATTACGATGGGCGGGTGCTGGTTGGGAATGGCCAGGCTGCAGCCGGTGCCAACACGGTTTTTGCTACAGGTGCGATAGGTGCCGATGGTTTGGCGACAGGAGCTGCCTTCTTCGGTGCGGCCTTTTTAGGCGCGGCCTTCTTGGCGGCTGGCTTGGCGGCCACGGCGGCTGGTGCCGCTGGAGCTGCTGCCGGCGCTGCTGCTGGTGCGGCTGCCACGACTGGCGCTGCGGCTGGCTTGGCGGCAGGTTTCGCTGCTGCTTTCGCTGCCGGCTTTGCTGCGACCTTGGCGGCTGGCTTCGCTGCAGCTTTTGCTGCTGGCTTGGCTGCCGGTTTTGCTGCGACCTTGGCAGCAGGTTTCGCTGCTGGCTTGGCTGCCGCTTTGGCTGCTGGCTTCGCTGCTACCTTGGCTGCAGGCTTCGCTGCCGCTTTCGCTGCTGGCTTCGCTGCTACCTTGGCCGCTGGCTTGGCTGCCGCCTTAGTTGCTGGCTTGGCTGCCGGCTTCGCTGCTACCTTGGCCGCTGGCTTGGCTGCGGCTTTTGCTGCTGGCTTGGCTGCTGCCTTGGCCGCTGGCTTCGCTGCTGCTTTTGCTGCTGGCTTGGCTGCCGCTTTGGCTGCTGGCTTCGCTGCTGCCTTGGCGACGACTTTTTTCGCTGCTGGCTTGGCTGCCGCTTTGGCGGCCGGCTTCGCTGCTGCCTTGGCTGCAGGTTTTGCTGCGGCTTTTTTCACTGCTGGCTTGGCTGCAGCTTTTGCTGCCGGCTTCGCTGCTGCTTTGGCGACGACTTTTTTCGCTGCTGGCTTGGCTGCCGCTTTGGCTGCCGGCTTCGCTGCTGCCTTGGCTGCAGGTTTCGCTGCGGCTTTTTTCACTGCTGGCTTGGCTGCTGCTTTGGCCGCTGGTTTTGCTGCGGCTTTCGCTGCTGGCTTGGCGGCCGGTTTGGCTGCTGCTTTTTTCGCGACAGGCTTGGCTGCTGCCTTGGCGGCCGGTTTCGCTGCGGCTTTTGCTGCCGGCTTGGCGGCCGGCTTGGCTGCCGGTTTCGCTGCTGCCTTGGCCGCTGGTTTTGCTGCGGCTTTCGCTACTGGCTTGGCAGCCACTTTTGCTGCAGGCTTGGCTGCGGCTTTGGCGGCTGGTTTCGCTGCTGGTTTTGCTGCGGCTTTGGCAGCTGGTTTAGCGGCAACCGTCTTCGCTGCGGCTACCGGCTTCTTCGCGGCAGGAGCAGCCTTGGCGGCTGGTTTCTTTACTTCTGATTTCTTAGCGGCTGTTGCCATTTGTCTCTCCTTCATCTGAGATGAGAAATTTAAGCTACAAGATTTAAACCCGTCCGACCCACCACAGGGATAGGCCAGGCGAATTATTCATCGGCGCAAACGGTCGTTTGCGCTAATGAATTCGGCACCAGCTGAACTGCTGCAACTCCTCACGTTTGCAGCACTTCAGCCATCGTCGGTGCCACCCTGCTTTATCTCGCAGCTGGTGGCAAAGTCTGAATTCGGTCATTCGTTTTCGATGCCGTGCGTTTTTTCGCTCCTCGCATCGCGCTCGCCACAACACCGATGCGTCAAATAAAAAACCGCCATGCCTGAAAAAATTCGGGCACGGCGGCAGACGAAAACGGTGTGGTTTTGTGCATATCCGTGTAAATCTGTATCCCTGTTTTGCGAGGTTTTTTCGCTACCGCGCTGGTTAAAAAACCCCGCATTCTAACGCTCGCATCTGCAATCTCATAAAGTACACGAAAACCTTGTCAATGCGCAACCGGCACGACACGTTTTCGCCCGCTTTTTTGCACGATACGCGTGCTATCGCACAATCGCGCGGCAAATGCCGCCGCCAGCGTGTCCGGAAACGATATTTACACCCCGTCCCGCGCGCATTGGCGCCATCAAAAAAATGCGTCGCGGCGCGCGCGATGCGGCGAAAAAATGGTCGCACTTTTCTGCGCCACCGCGCCACTGCACCTCATGAAAAAGCAGCGCGAAAAAACGCAGCGTGCGATGCCGCAGCCGGTCCTCGGGATGATGGCGCCAGGCTGGAAAAAGCAGGCCAGGCTAGCGCGTGTCGCAGGAAGACGCGGGCCGGGAGAGCGCCAGCGCCGTATCGATGAAGGCGCGCAGTTTGGGCTGGCTCTGGGTACGGGCAGGAAAATACAGGAACAATCCGCTCGTCGGCGGAACGTAGTTTTCCAGCACCCGCAGCAAGCTGCCGCTGGCCAGGTCAGCTTCGATTTCCACATCCGGCATATACGCCAGGCCCAGACCCGAGCGCGCGAAATCGGCGATCAGCGTGGTGTCGTTGACGACCAGGGGCGCACCGGCTTCCACCAGAAATTCTTCGCCATCGCGCATGAAGCGCCAGCGGTGCAAGGCGCCGGAAGTGCGGAAGCGGTAGGCCAGCGTGTCGTGGCGCATCAGGTCTTCCGGGATCAGCGGCCGCCCTTTCCGCTCGAAGTAGCCGGGCGCGCCAACCACGGACCAGCGCAAGTCGCCCGTCAGGCGCACGGCCACCATCTCCTGCTCCACGGACTGTCCCAGGCGGATGCCCGCATCGTAACCGTGCGCCAGCAGATCGACGGCGCCATCGTCGAGCGACAGGTCGATGGTCACGTCAGGATAGCTGCTGCGAAAACGCGGTATCAATGCGCGCATCACCAGCGCGCCCAGCGCGCGCGGCACCGTCAGCCGCAAATGGCCGGCGGGCCGGTCACGAAACATGGTCAGCGCGGCGAAGGCGTCATCGATCTGCCGGGTGGCGCCGGCCAGGCTGGCGTACAGGCCAGCGCCGGCTTCGGTGAAGGCGACATTGCGCGTATTGCGCTTGAAGAGCAGCACGCCATGCTGGCGCTCCATCACCTTGACCGCCTTGCTGACGGCCGTCACCGTCACGCCAAGCTGCAGCGCCGCGGCGCTGAAACTTTTGCGCTCGGCGACCGCGAGAAAGGTACGGATGCCATCGAGAGAGTTATTTTTCATGCGCGATCACGCCGCCAATAATGAACCTGAAGTGTAAAGCCTATCACCCCTACTCTACTATTTCTCTGCAATTGAACGCCATATGATGGTCGCTCCCTACCTCTCCACCGAAAGGAAGCGCCATGTCTCTCCTCATGCCGGCCATCGTTGGCGATTACTTTAGCGCCGACAACCATCACGATAGCAACGCCGTGGCGCAATGCTTCGCCGCCGATGGCGTCGTTCACGACGAAGGCCGGTCCCACGCAGGCCATGCCGCCATCCAGGCCTGGAAAGAAGCTGGCAGCAAGCAGTACGGCGCCACCGTCAGCCCCATCTCGGCCGACACCCAGGGCGCGCGCTGCGTGATCACCGGCAGCGTCAGCGGCAGTTTCCCCGGCAGCCCGCTGGAGCTGCGCTTTGCCTTCACGCTCGCCAACAACCGCATCCAGACCCTGGAGATCGGCGCATGAATACCGACTTCAAGGACAAGAGTGTGCTGATCACGGGCGGCACGAAGGGCATGGGCGCGGCAACGCTGAAACTGATGCTTGAGCGCGGCGCGCAAATGGCGACCACGGCGCGCTCCGCCAGCAGCAGCTTGCCGGCCGGCGTGCATTTCATCGCGGCCGATCTGCGTACCCGCGCGGGAACCGACACGGTGATCAAGGAAGTGCTGGCCAGCCTGGGCGGGGTCGATATCCTGATCAATAACGTGCGCGGCTCGACGGCCGCGGGCGGCGGTGCGCTAGCCCTGGACGACGATGCCTGGGAAGGCGCGCTCAATGGCAACCTGCTTGCCGCCGTGCGCCTCGACCGCGCCCTGCTGCCGACGATGGTGGCACGCCAATACGGCGTGATCATCCACATCTCGTCTATCCAGCGCAGCCTGCCGCTGTATGACTCGACGCTGGCGTATGCGGCCGCCAAGGCTGCGCTGAGCAACGACAGCAAGGGATTATCGAAGGAATTCGGTCCGCAGGGCATCCGCATCAATACCGTCTCACCGGGCTTTATTGAAACCACGGCGGCCCACGCGATGATACGGCGCTGGGCCGACCACACGGGCATCGACGAAGAGGCGGCCCGCCAGAAGCTGATGCAGACGCTGGGCGGCATTCCCATCGGCCGCCCGGGCACGCCGGAAGAAGTGGCCGAACTGGTCGCCTTTCTGGCCTCGGACCGCGCCGCGTCGATCCACGGCGCCGAGTATGTGATCGACGGCGGCACCATTCCGACCGTGTGAGCCCGGTGCAATAAGTTCTCCAGATAGCAAAAGGCCCCGCATCCGCGAGGCCTTTGTCATATGACTTGTGACGCTATCGGCTGGCTTATTCCCAGTTCAGCGCGCCGCCGGTCTGGTATTCCGTCACGCGCGTCTCGAAGAAGTTGCGTTCCTTCTTCATGTCGATCATTTCGCTCATCCACGGGAATGGATTTTCTTCCTGGGCGAACAGCGGCTCGATGCCGATCTGCTGCGCGCGGCGGTTGGCGATGAAGCGCAAATAGCCCTTGAACATTGGTGCGTTCAGACCCAGCACGCCGCGCGGCATGGTGTCTTCGGCGTACGCGTATTCCAGTTCCACGGCCTTCATGAACAGATCCTTGATCTCTTCGCGGAAGGCGGCCGTCCACAGCTGCGGGTTTTCCATCTTGATCGTGTTGATCAAGTCGATGCCGAAGTTGCAGTGCATCGATTCGTCGCGCAGGATGTACTGGTACTGTTCCGCCGCGCCCATCATCTTGTTCTGGCGGCCCAGCGCCAGGATCTGCGTGAAGCCCACGTAGAAGAACAGGCCTTCCATCAGGCAGGCAAACACGATCAGCGATTTGAGCAGCTTCTGATCGTTTTCCACCGTGCCGGTGACGAATGCCGGGTCGGTCAGGGTGTTGATGAACGGGATCAGGAATTCATCCTTGTCGCGGATCGACTTGACTTCGTTGTAGGCGTTGAAGATCTCGCCTTCGTCCAGGCCCAGCGATTCGACGATGTACTGGTAAGCGTGCGTGTGGATCGCTTCCTCGAACGCCTGGCGCAGCAGGTACTGGCGGCACTCGGGCGCCGTGATGTGGCGGTAGGTGCCCAGCACGATGTTGTTGGCGGCCAGCGAGTCGGCCGTCACGAAGAAGCCCAGGTTGCGCTTGACCAAGCGGCGCTCGTCGTCCGTCAGGCCGTTCGGATTCTTCCACAGCTCGATATCGCGCTGCATGTTCACTTCCTGCGGCATCCAGTGGTTGGCGCAGCCGGCCAGGTATTTGTCCCATGCCCATTTGTACTTGAACGGCACCAGCTGGTTGACGTCCGTCTTGCCGTTGATGATGCGCTTGTCGTCGGCATTCACGCGGCGCGCCACTTGCTCGGCGTTCGCTTCGGACGGCTCGGCACCTGCCGGCAGGTTCAATTCGGTATTACCCAGTGGCGCTTGCTGCGCCGGACGCGGCACAGCTGCCGACGTGGTTTCATCATCCCAGGACAACGACATATTCTTCTTCCTTTCCATGCCGGCGGGCCGGCGGTCCGCAACAGGCCCGTTGAATCGGACAATGCGGACATTGACAACATTGAATCAGCCCAGACGCTCTGGGCTGACAACTAAAATCTTACTGGCAGGCTTCGCACTCTTCGAAACCGTCATCACCTGGGCGCAGGTAGCAGGCTTCGCCATCGGCGTCGTCCGCTGCCGCTGCCACTACCGGCGCCACGGCTACAGCTGCTGCCGCCACGACCGCTGCCTGGGTGCTTTGCGCGCTGGCCGACATGCCGCCATCGACTGCCACGGCGTTCAGGGCACCCGTCTTGGAGGTCGATTTCTCCATGTGGGTAGCGGCGATGGTACGCAGGTAGTAGGTGGTTTTCAGGCCACGCAGCCATGCCAGCTTGTAGGTCTCGTCCAGTTTCTTGCCCGATGCGCCAGCCATGTAGATGTTCAGCGACTGGGCCTGGTCGATCCACTTCTGGCGACGCGAAGCCGCTTCCACGAGCCAGCTTGGCGACACTTCAAAGGCGGTGGCGTAGATGTCGCGCAGGTCTTGCGGGATGCGGTCGATCTTCACCAGCGAGCCGTCGAAGTACTTCAGGTCCGAGATCATGACTTCATCCCACAGGTCGCGCGCCTTCAGGTCGCGCACCAGGTAGCCGTTGATCTCGGTGAATTCGCCCGACAGGTTCGATTTCACGTACAGGTTCTGGAACGTCGGCTCGATACAGGCCGACACGCCGATGATGTTCGAAATCGTCGCCGTCGGGGCGATCGCCACGCAGTTCGAGTTGCGCATGCCGAACTTGGCGATGCGTTCGCGCACCGGGGTCCAGTCCATGGCCGACGAGGAATCGACTTCCAGATAGCCGCCGCGCTCTTCGGCCAGCAGTTTCACCGAATCCTGCGGCAGGATGCCACGGTCCCACAGCGAACCGGCGTACGACTCATAGCGGCCGCGCTCTTCGGCCAGTTCCGTCGACGCCAGGTAGGCGTAGTAGCAGACGGCTTCCATCGAGGTGTCGGCAAACGATACGGCGGCGTCCGAGGCGAACGGGATGCGCATCATGTGCAGGCAGTCCTGGAAGCCCATCACGCCCATGCCGACCGGACGGTGGCGCATGTTCGAATTGCGCGCCTTGTCGACGGCGTAGTAATTGATGTCGATGACGTTGTCAAGCATGCGCATGGCGGTGCGCACGGTCTTGGCCAGCTTGACGTGATCGAGCTTGCCTTCCTTCATGTGCGCCGGCATGTTGACGGAACCGAGGTTGCAGACGGCGATTTCGTCAGGGCCCGTGTTCAGCGTGATTTCCGTGCACAGGTTCGAGCTGTGCACGACGCCGACGTGCGACTGCGGGCTGCGGATGTTGCAAGGATCCTTGAACGTGATCCATGGGTGGCCCGTTTCAAACAGCATCGACAGCATCTTGCGCCACAGGTCCAGCGCGGCGATCTTTTTGAAGACGCGGATTTCGCCGGCGGCGGCCTTGGCTTCGTAGCCCAGGTAAGCCTGTTCAAAAGCCTTGCCGACCTTGTCGTGCAGGTCTGGCGTGTCCGATGGCGAGAACAGGGTCCAATCGCCTTTTTCCATGACGCGCTTCATGAACATGTCGGGAATCCAGTTTGCCGTGTTCATGTCGTGCGTGCGGCGGCGGTCGTCGCCAGTGTTCTTGCGCAGGTCGAGGAATTCCTCGATATCCATGTGCCAGGTTTCCAGGTAGGCGCAGACGGCGCCCTTGCGCTTGCCGCCCTGGTTGACTGCCACGGCCGTGTCGTTGACCACTTTCAGGAACGGCACCACGCCTTGCGACTTGCCGTTGGTGCCCTTGATGTGGGCGCCCAGGGCGCGCACTGGCGTCCAGTCGTTGCCCAGGCCGCCGGCAAACTTGGCCAGCAGCGCATTGTCCTTGATGGCGTCGTAGATGCCTTCCAGGTCATCGGAGACGGTGCTCAGGTAGCACGACGACAGCTGCGAGCGCAGGGTGCCCGAGTTGAACAGGGTCGGCGTCGAGCTCATGAAGTCGAACGAGGACAGCAGGCTGTAGAACTCGATGGCGCGCGCTTCGCGGTCCGCTTCGTTCAGCGCCAGGCCCATGGCCACGCGCATGTAGAACGCTTGCGGCATTTCGATGCGCACGTCCTGGATGTGCAGGAAGTAGCGGTCGTACAGGGTTTGCAGGCCGATGTAGCCGAATTGCAAGTCGCGGTCGGCCACGATGGCTTTCGCCAGGCGCTCCAGGTCGAAACTGGCAAGGACCGGGTTCAGCAGCTCAGCGGCGATACCCTTGGCAATGTATTGCGGGAAATACGTCAGGTATTCGGCGGCAGCGGCCGCTTGCGGCACTTCCTTGCCGAACACTTCCTTGCGCACCGTATGCAGCAGGATGCGGGCCGTGACCTGGCTGTAGGCCGGATCTTTTTCCATCAGCGCGCGCGCCGCCAGGATGGCCGACTTGTGCAGCTCTTCGACAGGCACGCCGTCGTACAGGTTTTTCACGGTTTCAGCCAGGATGGCGTCGGCATCGACGTGCTTTTCCAGGCCGGCGCAGGCGGCGTTGATCAGATCGCGCACTTCCTGCATGTCCAGCAGGCGGCGCACGCCGTTGTCGGTGACGTTCAGCTGGGGCGCGGTCACTTGCGCGGACGCGCCTTGCGCTTCCTTCTGCAGGCGGCGCTCTTCCATGTGCTTGGCGCGGTACAGCACGTAGGCACGCGCCACGTCGTGCTCGCCCGAACGCATCAACGACAGTTCCACCTGGTCTTGCACGTCTTCGATATGGAAGGTGCCGCCGCCCGGATGGCGGCGCACCAGCGCGGCGACGACGCCGTCCGTCAGTTGTTCCACCAGTTCGCGGATGCGTGCCGAGGCGGCGCCCTGGCCGCCGTTAACGGCCAAAAACGCCTTGGTCATGGCGATCGCGATCTTCGAAGGCTCAAATGCCACCACTGCGCCGTTGCGGCGGATGATGCGATAGTCGCCCAATGCCGCGCCCGTGCTCGCCACGCTGTTGGCCGCGCCTGGCGCTGGCGATACTGGCGTTGGATGGATGGAAATATCTTGTGGTGATTGCATTGAAGCTCCCGTTGTCAGCTAAAGTCAGCCTGCAGTTTTGCTGCCGCGTGTGTTGTTGAATAGAACGCCCGATGGTCAGGGTTTCTTCAGGTATTTGTTGCTAAATAGTAAATTCATAGTGCATAAAACAGCTCAGTATCCATCTCGCCACACCGCACTGCCCGGCTGGCGCGAAACACGATCAAGGGTGATAAACCGCCAGTTCCAGTGCTTTATCAGCAATCCGGGTAGCTTTGACAATAATTCTGAAAACGTCTGTGATGGCACTACATATAGTCTTTACATCCAACTTCTGCACTAATTGTAGTACCCATCGGAGGGTGATGCAATAGTTTTCCGGCATCCGTCGGCGTAATTTTTTGTATTTTCATATACGATTTCGGTTGACTTTTCAGGGTGTGGATGGAAAGCCCAATCCCCGCGAAGTAAGCGCTAACGCAGGCTGCCCGCGCAAGGTTTCCAGCCAGCATTTTTGATAAAAATACCAGTCAAAAAACGGCCCCGGATCCGTCTTCCTCCCCGGCGCGATATGCTCGTGGCCGCGCACTTGCGACAGCCCGTAGCGCGCCACCAGCGCCGCCGTCAGCGACGCCAGCACATGGTATTGCCGCCGCTGGAAGGGCACATCGTCCGCGCCTTCCATTTCGATACCGATGGAATAGCCATTGCATTGAGGGCGTCCTTCGAACATGGACGCGCCCGCATGCCAGGCACGTTGATCAGTAGAAACATATTGCAGCAGCGCACCATCGCGCCGCACAAAAAAGTGCGCCGACACCTGCAAGCCACGCAGGTCGGCGAAAGAAGGATCGGCATTATAATCTACCCGGCCCGTAAACAAGTCCGACACATGCGGTCCGCCAAAGTGGCCGCCCGGCAAGCTGATGTTATGGATCACCAGCAAGTCGACTTGCGTACCGTCCGGGCGCGCATCGTGGTGCGGCGAGTCATAGCGCAGCGCGCCGTCGCACCAGCCGTCTTCATCTATCGTCCATACGCTCATCAAGTAAAGCTTCCTGTATCGTCAATTTCTGCATGCGGTAACGCAACTGGCGCACGCTCAAGCCCAGCTGGCGGGCCGCCCGTGCCCGGTGGTAGCGCGCCTGCACCAGCGCCAGCATGATCATGTCGCGCTCGGCCTGGCGCAAATACACGTCGAGCGGCAGGACGGGGGCCACGCCAGGCGCCGCCATGCCGGGCAGGCACAGTTGCCGTTCCGGCAAGGCCGGCAATGCCGGTGCCGCCCGCAAAGGCATAGTGCCCGCCGTGGATGGCAAGGCCAGCCCGTCGAGCGCGATCACGCCGCCGTCGGCAAACGCCAGTGCCCGCTCCAGCACGTTTTCCAATTCGCGCACATTGCCGGGAAACGCATACGCGGCCAGGGCCGCCAGCACGGGCGGCGCCAGGCTCACGGCCCGGCGTGGCGACAGGCGCGCGAGGATCACCTCACATAATACCTGCAGATCGCCGCGCCGCTCGCGCAGCGGCGGCAGCGCCAGCTCGATCACATGCAGGCGGTAAAACAGGTCCTGGCGAAACGTGCCGGCGGCCACGCCGCGCGCCAGGCCATGCTGGCTCGCGCACAGGATGCGCACATCGACGGCTTCGTCGGTACTGCCGCCCAGCTTGCGTACGCGGCGCTCCTGCAGCACACGCAACAGTTTTACCTGCATGGCCAGCGGCAGATCGTCCACTTCGTCGAGCAGCAGACTGCCGCCATGGGCCGCCTGGAACAAACCCTGGCGCTCGTGCAGCGCGCCCGTATAGGCGCCCGGGCGGCAGCCGAAGAATTCCGCTTCCATCAGCGCTTCGGGAATGGCGCCGCAGTTGACGGCGATAAACGGGAAGCTGGCGCGCGCGCCCTGCGCATGGATGGCACGCGCCGCCAGTTCCTTGCCCGTGCCCGATTCGCCGCGGATGGCCACCGGCGCGCCACAGCCGGCGATGCGGCCGATCTGCGCGCGCAGCGCCTGCATGGGAAGCGAATTGCCGCTCAGTTGCGGCGCCGGCGGCATATCGGCGGCAGAATGCTGGCTGGGACTGGGACGGGACATGGAAGCGCGCCTTTCCGCAATGGCGGCGGCGAACCGCCTCTTGCAGATGCTACGCCGGACGGAGGCCGGAGGACGTTACGATACGGATGAGCAACGGCGCGCCGGCCTGCCCTTACAAGGTGGCGTGCGCGTGGCTGCAGTAATCGTGGCCCTTGGCCTGCACGTTCTCCGAGGCCGGATAGTACACGCCGCAATGGGCGCAGCACAGCATCAGCTCGGCATCAGGCAATTCCTGCGGCCGGCCGGGCGGCGCAAACGGATTCGGCTGCTGTTGCTGCTGCGCGCGGGCGCGCTGCTGCATGCCACGGATCTTGCTGCGGATAGCAAACAGCACCAGGAACACCAGCGCCAGCCAGAATAAAACACGTGTCATGCGAATCCTCGGTGTAAAACCACTTCCAGTACAAAACGGCTGCCGACATAGGCCAGCAGCAAGGTGGCGAAACCGGCCAGGGTAAAACTCAGGGCCGTCTTGCCGCGCCAGCCGCGAAAGCGGCGGCCTGCCAGCAGCGAGGCAAACAGCAGCCACGACAGCATGGTAAACACGGATTTGTGATCCCAGTTGAGGGCCTTGCCGAACAGTTGCTCAGAAAACACGATGCCCGACAGCACGGTCAGGCTGAGCAAAATAAAACCCAGGCCGATCATGCGGAACAGCAGTTTTTCCATCGTCAGCAGGGCTGGCAGCTGGTCCAGCGCCGTGCCGATGAAGCCGCGGCTTTCGCTGCGCGTGTGCAGACGCGATTCCTGCAGCGCCATCAGCACGGCGTGAAAGGCGGCAATCGTCAGGGTGCTGTAGGCGAGCACGGCCACGGCAATATGCCAGCCGAAGACGGCCGACTTGCCTTCCATGCTGACCTGGCTGCCAGGAAAGGCCCAGGCCAGGCCGATGGCGAGGACGGCGCTGGGCATGACCATGCGGCGCAATCCATCCAGGCTGAAATTGCGGTTCTCTATCCAGTAGGCGCCCACGGAAACCCACAGCGCGGCCGACAGCATGGCGGAAAAACCGAAGCGCAAGGTGCCCGGCGCCATCAGGTCGAACCACAAGGTAGCGGCGTGCGCCAGCCAGGCGACGCCGGTCAGGCCGGCAATGAGCCGGGCACGGGACGAGGGAAGCACCGCGCACGCCGCATACAACAGGGCGGCGATGAAAAAGAAATAGATCTGCATAGTTTAAGTTTACACCATAGCCGGCAAGCGCGATTCAAGCGACAGTATGGGCTGCAGGCAATTCGCCGCCAGCCGATACCGCAAGCCTGCCATGATATCGCGCCTCGGGCGCGGCGGGGTGGCGCACCCTCAAGATTTCGGCAATCTTTCCTGCGGCGCACCGCCGCCGCGTCACGGCCACGTTGCCATCTGGATGAGCCAGCCCTATAATTATGTCCATAGAGCAACAATCTTTCACTTTTCGCCACTCGCCCCCCCACCGCCATGTTTTCTTTCAAAAAAATTTCCTGGACCTTTCTCCTGCTGGCCGCGTGCACCGTATTAAGCGGCTGCATGAAAGATGCGCCCTCGCAATCCACGTACGAGGAGTATTTCCGCACGTCCATCCAAAGCTATGACCTGTACAAGGAGTACTTCGACATCGCGAAGCTGGAAAAGCTGAACGGCTGGAAAGAGAACGAACAGTACGAAATCAAGGGCTCGGCCGTGCTGCGCGCCAAGGTGGGCTACCTGGAATTGCTGGCCGACGTGGCCGACAAACTCGAGGCTGAGGCGAAAACGGACGGCACCGTGGGCATGACCATGGGCCTGGGCCTGATGGCGCGCGGCATGGGCGGAGAGAACAAGGTCTTCCGCGAATTCTGGGTGCAGCAGCTGGAAAAGAAGGCGATTCCCGCGCCGCTGCTGGCGCGCCAGGCGGCGATGACGGCCGAGCGTTTCGATAACCTGATGCAATGGTCAGACCAGCTCGTGCAAGACAATTACGGCGCCATCATCAGCCGCCAGTTGAAGAAAGGCGATGAGCTGACCCGCATCTACACGCTGAGCTTCCGCCAGACGGAAAAAGGCTGGATGGGTTTTAACGCCCGCTAAGGCCATTCCTCCACAAAAAAACCTCCGCGCCATCGCTGGTGCGGAGGTTTTTTTCATGGTTGCCTGATTTACTTCACGTTCAGGCTCTTTTTCGCCTGCTCCAGCAAGTCCGTCTTGACCCAGTCCTTGGCCACGGGCGGCTTCGTCATGCGGCCCACGCCCGTTTTCACCATCACGTCCGTGGTGATCTGGATATGCTCGGGCGAGATGTCATACGAATACGGCGAATTGCTGATCGCGTCGTCGAAGTCATCCTTCGTGATCTGGCCGCGGAACACGACTTCGCGCACATATTTTTCCGCCGTCGCCTTGTTGTCGATAAAGGTCTTGGTCGCTTCGACGAAGCAGCGCATGAATTTTTCCGCCACGGGACGGCGTTCCTTGTAGAACTTTTCCGTCATCACCATGGTCCGCACGGGCTCGCCGATCGGCGTGTCGTACGGTTTGATGACCTCGGTGCCAAAACCCTTGTTGATCGCCTGCGACGATTGCGGCTCGGACTGCATCATGGCGTCGATATTCTTGCCCATCAGCGCCTGGTTCAAGTCGGCGTAGGCGAGGAACACCAGTTGCACGTCCTTGCCCTTGGTTTCCGAATACGTCAGGCCCGCCTGCGACAGTTCGGCCAGCAGCAACACTTCCTGGATGCCGCCGCGCGTCACGCCCACGCGCTTGCCCTTGAGTTCCTTGACGCTGGTGATCTTTTGCCCCGCCCCGCCCACCAGGCGCGCGCCGCCCTTGGCAAAGCCGGCCACCACGTAGATCGGCGCGCCGCCGGCGCGGCCGGAAATGGCTGCTTCGGACGCCGTCGCGCCCACGTCCAGCTCGCCCGCGATGATCGCCTGCATCACGTCGAGCCCCTTGGCGAAGATATGCTCTTCGACCTTGATGCCGCACTTGGGCGCGATTTCCTTGATGTAGGACACGGCACCGTAATGGGCGAATTTCAAATTACCCAGGCGCACGACTTCCTGCGCCTGCGCCTGGGCGGCGCCCATGCCGAAGGCCAGCACGAGGGCGGCGGCGATACCGGTCTTCAGGGTTGATTTTTTCTGCATCGGGTTCTCCTGTGGTGGTTGGTGTGTGCCCGCAAGGGCAAAACTACGCGAAACACTGCTTTTATTATCAGGAGATAGTACCGCGTGCTGGAGCCAGGGCAACATTTTTTTGCCGGCAGCCACGCTGCCGGCGTTGTTATTACTGCCTGTTATTACTGTCCCGCCAGCGCCACCACCGGATCGAGTCCCGACGCCTTGCGCGCCGGCATGAAGCCAAACACCAGCCCCGTCACCACGGCGCAGGCAAACGCGCCGGCGATGGCGCTCAGGGAAAAGATCACCGGCACGTCCCATACCAGCAGCAAGCCGGCCACCGTCACGCCGACCACGATGCCGGCCACGCCGCCCACCACCGACACCAGCACGGCTTCGGTGAGGAACTGGCGCAGGATATCGCGCCGGCGCGCGCCCGTCGCCATGCGGATGCCGATTTCGCGCGTGCGCTCGCGCACCGTCATCAGCATCACGTTCATGACGCCGATGCCGCCCACCACCAGCGAGACGGCAGCGATCAGGCTGAGCATCATGGTCATGTTGTCCTGCGTCTTGGCTTCGGCGGCGATCGACGCGGCCGCGTTGCTGATGCCGTAGTCGCGGATGCGGTGGCGCTCGAACATGGTGGCGTCGACGGCCGCCTCCACCTCCGTCACGCGCTTGACGTCGTCCACCGCCATCACCGTGTAGGTGGGCTCGCGCTGGCCGAAGACGCGGATGCCGGCCGTGGAAAACGGCAGCAGCAGCACGTCGTCTTCATCCTTCTCGCCCGTCAGCGCGCCTTTCGCGCTCATCACGCCGATCACCTGGAACGGCACGTTGCCGATCAGGATGCTCTGCCCGACGGGATTGGGCACGTCGGGCATCAGCTTTTCGGCCAGGCGCGCACCCAGCACGGCCACGGTCGCCATCTCGCGCTCGTCTTCCTCGGTAAAGAAGCCGCCCTTGGCCACGGGCCAGGTCTGGATCTGCGGCAGGGTCGGTCCCGTGCCGCGCACATAGGTCTGCACGTCGAGGTTGCCGTGGCGTATCACCTTGTTGCCCGTGACGTTAGGCAGCACGTGGGAAATGCCCGGCACGTCCTTGAGCGCATCGAGGTCGGCCAGGGTGATGCTGCGCCCGGGAATGCGCGAGCTTTCGCCGCGCGACGCCATGTACAGCAGATTCGAGCCGAACGCCCCCAGCTGCGCCATCACCTGCTGGCGCGTGCCCAGGCCGATGGCCAGCATGACGATCACGGAAGCGACGCCGATGACGATGCCCAGCAGGGTCAAGCCCGTGCGGAAGCGGTTGATCCACAGCACGCGCCATGCCGCGCGGGCCGCGTCGAGCAACTCCGTGCCCAGCGACGCGCCTGTGTCGTGGGCGGCGCGCGACATGTCCAGCGGCGGCAGGGCCGTCGACGTGGCGGGAATGGCGATGGCACCCGAATCTTCGACGATTTCGCCATCGCTGATCTCGATCACGCGGCGCGCCTGGGCCGCCACCTTGCGGTCATGCGTAATGAGGATGATGGTGTGGCCCGCGTCGGCCAGTTCGCCCAGCAGGGCCATGACTTCGGCGCCGCTGCCGCTATCTAACGCCCCCGTCGGTTCATCGGCGAGGATAATGCGCCCGCCATTCATCAGGGCGCGCGCGATCGACACACGCTGCTGCTGCCCGCCCGACAATTGATTCGGCCGATGATCCAAACGTTCACCGAGACCCAGGCGCTTGAGCAGCGCTGCGGAACGCGCATGGCGGGCCGCTGCCGGCATGCCCGCGTACAGGGCCGGCACTTCCACGTTTTCGCGCGCCGATTCCGTGGCGATCAGGTGATACCCCTGGAAGACGAAACCGAACGCTTCGCGCCGCAGCCACGCCAGTTCATCGGGGTTCAGGCTGGCCACGTCCTGGCCGGCGAAGCGGTACGTGCCGTCGCTGGGCCTGTCCAGGCATCCCAGCAAATGCATGAGGGTCGACTTGCCGGAACCGGACGCGCCGACGATGGCGACGAATTCGCCGGCGCCAATCGACAAGGTCAGGCCGCGCAGCACTTCCACGGCCGGCGCGCCATCGTGGCCGCCGTAGCGCTTGCGGATGCCGGCAAGTTCAATCAATGGCGCCGGCTGGTCAGGTTCTCCTGCTTGTCCCAGCGACCTGGCCTCGCTCATCGCGCTCACAGCTGGAACCTGCTGGCGCCGCTGTTCGATGGCTGCTCGCCCGTGACCAGCAATTCGCCTTCGCGCAAGCCTTGCAGCACTTCCGCGCTGAGGCGGTTGCGCACGCCGACGGTGACGGCGCGCGTATCGACCTTGCCGTCCGCATCCATCACGCGGGCCGTGAACTGCCCCGGCTTGGCGCCTTCTTCGGTCGACGGTTTCAGGGCCGGCAAGGGCACGGCCAGCACATTGTTCGCCGCGGCCGTGACAAACACCACCTGCGCCGTCATCTGCGGCATCAGTTCGCCATCGGCGTTATCGACGTCGAACAGCACTGTATACAAGATCACCTTGCTGGTCGACGGCGCCAGGGCCGTGCCGGCGGCGGAACCGCCGGGCACTGGCGGCGCCGGCAGCACTTGGCGCACCTTGCCGCTCCAGCGCCGCTGGTCGCCGCCCAGAGTGGTGAAGTACACGGGCATGTCCGGTCGCACGCGGCGCACGTCCGCTTCCGACACTTCCGTCCACACCGTCATGGCCGACAAATCAGCGATGCGCAGGATGTTCGGCGTCTGGTACGTGGCGTTCAGGGTCTGCCCTTCCTTCGCGTCCAGTCCCACCACCTTGCCGGACATCGGCGCATAGATGCGCGTGTAGCCGAGGCGCGCCTCGTCCGCCTTCAGGCTGGCCTGAGTCTGGTCGATCTGCGCCTTCAGGTGGTCGATCTTGGCGCCGGCCGAGGCCAGGGTGGCTTCAGCCGTTTCCAGGTCGGCCAGCGGTGTCGAATCGAACTTGGCCATCTGCTTCTGGCGCACGTGCTGCTGGCCCGCCAGCCGGTGCTGCGCCTGCTGGTCGGCCAGCTGCGCGCGCAAGCCCGCCAGCGCGGCGCGGCCCGCATCGACCGTGGCTTGCTGCACGCTGGGGTCGATCTCGGCCAGCAGCTGGCCTTTATCGACGTCGCTGCCCGGCTGCACGTGCAAGCGCGTGATCTGGCCCGACACCTGCGCGCCCACGTCGACATAGGTTTGCGGCTGCAGGGTGCCGATGGCCGTGACGCTGGCTTCGATATTGCCGCGCTTGACGGGCGCCGTGTCGAACACGGTTTTCGGGCCGCGCGTGGCCCATAGGGCGCCGGCGCCGAACAGCGCCAGCAAGACCACGCCGCCCAGGATGCGGGCGCGGCGTGAAGGCAGGCGGGCCGCCATCAGGCAGCCGCTTTCAATACATTCAAAACATCAATCGGTGTCGCCAAACGTGAAAAGTGCATCGGTCTATCCTTGAAAATGGCGGTGAATATCACCGCAGGAACGTCACAAGACCTGCCAGCGCGGCGACGGCTGCCAGCAGGGAACTACGAAACAGCAAGCGGGGCGCATACGGCAGCAGCAGGGCCACCAGCAGCGCGCCGGCCGATATGAAGCCGAGCCAGGCGACGACGCCGACGGTGGCGCTCCAGCCGGCTACGCAGGGCCAGATGGCCAGCGCCAGCAACACCGCGCCCGCCAGCTGCAGCGCGCGCCGCACGTTCGGCGCCGCGTCCCTGCCCCAGACCTGGCCATGGTGGCGGTCCATCGCCAAGGAGAGGCTGGCCATGCCCGCATACGACAGGCCCAGCGCGCACAGGATGGTATGGATCATGACTGTCCTTCCGTAGTGACGTGCAGGCTGGCCGAGGGCGCGGCGCTTTCCCTGGCGGCGGCCTTGCTGGCCGGTTTTTCCTTGCGCTTGTGGACTTTCCACGCGCCCCAGGCGGCCAGCAGGCCGAAGGCCATGCTGCACAGTTCCACGCCGGCGCTTTCCCAGTCGCCGCGCGCGACCTGCGCCGCCATGTTGTCGCCGGTGCTCAGTACATTGAGCACCGGCAGCAGCAGGCACAGGGCCGCCAGCAAGCCCAGTTGCTCGATCCACGCGCGCTTTTCCACGCGCAGGCAGGCATGCGCCAGCATCACAAACCACACGCCGAAGAAGGCGCGCAATTCCCAGCCGGCGCGGTGCTCGATGCCGACGGGAATCAGGCGGTTGGCCCACAGGAAGCCCACGCAGGCGATGGACAGGCCGGCAATCGCCGCCACGTTCAGGCATGCGACGGTGCGGTACACGCGCTGCGTGTAGGCGCCGAACTCGCCGCCGGACTTCTGGCGGCGCTTGACCATGAAGAGGATGGCGCCCGTGCCCATCATGGCCGTGCCGGCCAGGCCGCAGAAGAAATACAGCCAGCGCATCGGCGTGCCGCCGAAGCCCGCCATGTGCAGGTTCGACATGACGGCGCGCGTCAGGCCCGCGCCGCCCGTGTCCGACTCGCCGGGACGGCGCAAGGCGACCTGTTCGCCCGTGGCCAGCGCATAGCAGGCCCTGCCCGTGTTGGCGCTGATGCGTTCCATCGTGTCCGTCTCTTCATTCCAGCCGTACATGCACACGCGCATGGAGGCGTCATTCGGGTTATCCAGCACCACGGCGCGGATTTCCTGGCCGATGGCCTGCTCGGCGCGCAGCGTGAACGATTCCAGCGCGGGAATGGCCAGCGGCTGGCCTGTCTTCGCGGGCTTGCCCACATCGTTCCAGTCGGCCAGGAAGGCTTTCTTGGCGTTGTCCATGCCGTATTGCGCCACCACGGGGGCCGGCACATAGTCATCGCTGAAGAACGCCAGCCCCGTGTAGGCGATCATGAACTGGAACGGCAGCGTCAGCACGGCCACCGCGTTGTGCGCGTCGAGCCACGAACGCTGGCCCTTGGCCGGGCGGAAGGTGAAGAAATCCTTGAAGATGCGCTTGTGCGTGATGACGCCGCTCACCAGCGCCACCAGCATGATCATGGTGGTGATGGCGACGACCCACACGCCGATGCGTCCCGCGTGCAGCTCGTAGTGAAAATCGACGAAATGGTGGCCGCCGATGGTTTCGCGCTCCGTTGCCTCGCGCGCATGTTCGATGACGGCGCCCGTCAGCGGATCGAGGTCCGCCGAGCCATAGCCGCCGGCGGGCTGGAACCAGTAGGCGGACAGGCCGTGGCCGGGACGCTGCACGGGCCAGATTTCCCACATGTCCGCCTTCGGGTGTTCCTTCGCCATGAAGTCGAGCGCCAGTTCCAGGCGGTGCCCACGGTCCGTGACCTTCGGCAGCGGCGGATCGTTCGCATGCGCCGCCTCTTCCAGTGCATGTTCGGGCGTCATCCAGTGGGTGATCGGTTCGTCGAAGACGGCCAGGGTGCCGGTCAGGAAAATGGCAAACAGCAGCCAGGAAATCCACAGCCCGCTCCATGTATGCAGCCAGGCCATGGCCTGGCGCAAGCCGCCCTGCTGCGGCGTCTTGGCCACTTTGTCTACCTTGACGGCGTTCATGCGGCACCCCGCGACAGCAGCATGCCGATGCCGCCGCAGGCGAGGGCCGGCAGCAGCATGCCGAGCCAGGCGCGGCGCAGGTCCTGCACGGCAAAGACCCAGATGACGGCGCAGGTATAGACGACGAAGGCGCTCAGGGTAGCCGTCAGCACGGCTTCGGCGCGCGACAGCGGCAGCACGGCCGCCAGCAGCACGGCCACGCCGGACGTCAGTGCATAGCCGCCAAAGATGGCGGCGAGCACGCGCGAGAACAACATCATGTGGGCCGATTTCATCATCGCGGCGCTCCCTGTGGCATACGCTGGCTCACACCGTCGCGGGCCAGATTCAACTGCACTTCCATAAGCCATGCATCCTTCATCAAGATAGATCATTCAAAAGCGGTTGTTTACAGTTTGTAGTTCAAGGTCAGCATCAGGTTGCGCGGCGCGCCTACCATGTTGCCGAAGACATCGGAATAGATGCTCTGGTAATAGTGCTTGTCGAGCGCATTGTTCACGTTCAGGCGCAGCTCGGCGCGGCTGTCGATCTGCCACGCCGCGTTCAAGCCCACGATCGCGTAGCGGCCCTGGCGCAGATGGTAGGTGCCTTCCTTCGACTCGGTCGCGCCCTGCCCGTACACGGAAGCGCCGACGCGCCAGCCCTGCGCCGCGCCGGACAGGCGGTAGCTGGTGGCCAGCTTGAGCTGCTGGCGCGGATAGCGGCTGTTGAAGTCCTTGCCGACATTGGCCGGGTCGCTGTCGCGCTTGAATTGCGCCTTCACATAGGTAAAACCGGCCGACAGCTGCCAGTCGGGCGTCAGCGCGCCCGCCACGTCCAGCTCCACGCCTTCGCTGCGCACTTCGCCCGACGCGCGCTGGCAATAGCCCCAGGTGCTGCCGGGGCAGGGATCCGGGCCGGCCAGGTCGTCCACGCCCCGGTTTTGCTGGCGGATCTGGAACACGGCCGCGCTGGCATTGAGGGCGCCGCCGAAGTATTCGCCCTTCACGCCCGCTTCATAGTTGGTGCCGCTGATCGGCTTCAATGGCTGCGCATTGGCGTCGGTGGCCGCTTGCGGCTGGAAGATTTCGGTCCAGCTGGCGTACACGGAATGCTGCTTGTCGAGGTCATACACGACGCCGGCGTACGGCGTGAATTCGCGCGCCACCGAGTAGCCGGCATCGTCCTTGTACCAGCTCACGCGCCCGCCCAGCACCAGCGACAGCGGCTCGGCCAGGCGCATGCGCGTGCCCGCATACACGCCGCTTTGTTCGGTGATGCTGGCCGTGCCCCACTGCGCGTAATTGATGACGGGACGCGCCACGCTGCCCGCATCCCAGTTGAACGGGTCGAGCACCGGCGCCGCCGCGCCCCAGCTGTACGGCGCCCAGCCGCCATAGCTGTTTTTCGACGAACGGCGGTGGCTGGCGCCGACGGTCAGCTCGTGCTCGCGGCCGAACAGGCTGTAGCTGCCGCTCGCATAGGCGTCATAGCTGGTGTTGGCCAGCTCGGCGCGGTAGCTTTGCGAATTGAAGCGCAGGGTGTCGCCGCGGCGGTTGATGCCGGAAAACGTCGTGTCGATCTCGGGCGTCTTGCGCGTGGCTGCCAGCTTGGCCTTCCAGCCATTGGCAAAGCGGTGTTCCAGTTCGGCGAAGATGGTTTTATCCGTCTGGCGCCAGCCATCGAAGTCGCTGCCCAGGTAAGTCGAGCGGGGCAAATCCAAAAAGCGGCCGTCCGCGGCCGTCACCACGCCCGTCGAGACGCCGTCGTTGTCCGTCTTGCGGTAATGCGCGCCCACCGTCAAGGTGGTGTCGGGGCGCAGGTCCGCTTCGATGATGCCGTACAGCTGGTGGTTGCGGCCATGCAGCACGTCGACAAAATCCTTCTTGTCCTGCACCGTCACGACGATGCGCCCGCGCAGGGTCTTCGCTTCGTTGAGCGCGTTGGCCGCATCGGCTTCCAAGCGGTAGTTGCTCCAGCTGCCCACGCTGGCCGAGAATGACGCTTGCGGCGTGGCCGTCGGACGCTTGCGCACCATGTTGATCGCCGCGCTGGGCGTGCCGCTGCCCGTCATCAAGCCCGTGGCGCCGCGCACCACTTCGATGCGGTCGTAGATGGCCAGGTCGTCATTGTCGCCATTGAAGGTGCCGTTCGCGCCCAGGCTGGTAGGCAAGCCATCGAACAGGATGTTATCGATTGGAAAGCCGCGTGCGCTGAAACTGCCCGAATCGCCCGTGAAGTTGCCCTTTTGCATGACCAGTCCCGTGATCGACTGCACGGCGTCGTCCAGGGTCGTGATGCCCAGGTCGTCGATCTGCTGGCGCGTCAGCACGCTGACCGACTGCGGCGTTTCGCGCAGAGACAGGTTCAGCTTGGTTGCCGTATTGCTCACGCCCGTCGTATACGAGCCGCTGCCTTCCGTTGTCGCATCGCGCCCCGCCGTGACGGACACGCCGAGCATGGTCTGTTCGGCGGCGGGAGCGGCTGGCGCCTGCTGCGCGATGGCCGGCAGGCTGGCGGCCAGGCACAGGGCCGCAGCCGCTTGCGCCAGCGGACGCAGTGCGGAATGAGGAGATGGCAAACTGACAAAGTTCAAAGCGCGAGACATGCAAGTTCCTGATAGTGGTGGCGTCATCAGACGGTGAAAAACAGGCGCCCTACTCTGTAGGTGCCGCGAAAACAAAAAACGGGCAGCCGGATGGCTAAATATTTTTTAATGACATGGCCGGTTCGACCGTCACCCAGTAGCGCGTGCGGCTGCGCACCTGCACGGGCAGGGAGTTGGGCAGCATGTTCAAAATGCGCTGGGTGTCGGCCAGCGGGAACACGCCCGACAGGCGCAGCTGGGCCACTTGCGGCTCGCAGTCGATCACGCCGGGGCGGTAGCGGGCCAGGTCGGCCAGGAAATCGCCCAAGGTCACGTCGTCGACGATCAGTTGCCCGCGCGACCAGGCGTCCGCATACGCACCGAGGGCGTGCGGCGCGTCCAGCGCGTGGCGGGAAAATGCCACGCCGCGCCCGGCCGCCAGCAGCAAGGGGGCGCCGCTGCCGTCGCGGGGGCGGATTTCAACGGCGCTGTCAAACACGTCCACGGTGCTGTAGTCATCCTGCTGGCGCACGGCAAAGCGCGTGCCCAGCGCGCGCACCAGACCTTCGCGCGTGGCCACTTCCAGCGGCGCGCCGCCGCCGGCGCCATGGCCGCTGGCGACGAGGATTTCGCCAGCCAGCAGCTCGATCAGGCGGCGGCTGGCATCGAAACGCACGTTCACGGCCGATCCCGTATTCAGGCTGAGCACACTGCCATCGTCCAGCACCACCTCACGCCGCTCGCCCGTGGCCGTGCGGTAGTCGGCACGCAGGACGCGCACGCCATCCCAGGCATCCGTCTGCGCGGCCAGCATGCCGCCGCCGGCCGCCACGCCAGCAACTGGCGCCGCTTGCCGTTGACGGCTTTCTGCTGCGTGCCGGCCAGCGCCTGCGCGGCCGCACCGCGGTGCAAGCCGTTGAAGCGCTGCGACACGGCTTCGATATGCCGCCAGGCCCGCTCATGTTCCGGATCGGCCTCGCGCCAGCGCTGCCATGCGGCCTGTTGCGCCGAATCCATCTCGCCCGACATCAGCATGGTCAGCCACTCGGCCGCCTGCTGCTGCACCTCCTCGCGGATGGCCGCCGGGGCCGCAGCACTCTCCAACGTGCTCATGCCGGCAGCGAGAAAAACACCTGGCGGTTGGCGCGCGTCAGGTATTGCTTGACCGAGCTGGCCGACACGTTCAGGCGCGCGGCGATCTCGGCATAGCTGAGCCCTTCCAGTTGCGCCAGCAGGAACGCCGTGCGCACGGGCGCGGGCAAGCCAGCAAGGGCCTGATCGATTTCCTGCAAGGCTTCCAGCGCCAGCAGCCGTTCCTCCGGCGCGGGCGCCACTTCGGGCGGCAGGCAAGCCAGCGCTTCCAGATAGGCGTCTTCCAGCAGTTGCCGGCGGTGGCGGTGCGCCACCAGGCGGCGCGCGATGGTGGCCAGGAAAGGCCGCGCTTCGCGGATCCGCGGCGCGGCATCGGCCGTCAGCACGCTGACGAAGGTGTCTTGCGCCAGGTCCGCTGCCTCGCCCGCATTGCCCAGCTTATGCCGCAGCCAGCCCTGCAGCCAGCCGTGATGGCTGCTGTAGAGCGCGTGCAGGTCTTGTTGCTGTGCAAAATCGGCGGCCGACATGGCATCCCTTTCCGCCCGGGCGTACGGCACCCGAGAATGTAAATAAGAATTATTCTCATTTTAACCGCGTTCCTGCCATTCATGCAATCGCGGCATTGCCAGAAATACCAAGTAATTCAAAAGCAGGCCAACCGCCAGGCGGCGCAGCGCGGGACCGCCGACAACCCGCGATAAGGTAAAATGGCGCCCATCGTCCGGCTTGCGCCGCCCACTCCCAAGCTTTTCATTGCAGGTTCATCATGCTAGATAATCTCACCCAACGGCTTGCCAAAGTCGTCAAGACCATGCGCGGCGAGGCGCGCCTGACCGAAGCGAACACCGCCGACATGCTGCGCGAAGTGCGCCTGGCGCTGCTCGAAGCCGACGTCGCCCTGCCCGCCGTGCGCGAATTCATCGCCAAAGTCAAAGAAAAAGCCATGGGCGAGGATGTCATTTCCTCGCTCACGCCGGGCCAGGCCCTGGTGGGCGTGGTGCAGCGCGAGCTGGCCGCCCTGATGGGCGCCGACCTGGGACCGGAAGCGTCGCAGATCAGCTTTGCGCAGCAGCCGCCCGCCATCATCCTGATGGCCGGTCTGCAGGGTGTGGGTAAAACCACCACCGTCGGCAAGCTGGCGAAGTACCTGAAGGAAGAAAAGAAAAAGAAAGTACTGACCGTCTCGGCCGACGTGTACCGTCCAGCCGCGATCGCCCAGCTGCAATCGGTCACCGCCCAGGTGGGCGCCGACTTCTTCCCGTCCACCAGCACGGACAAGCCGGTCGATATCGCGCTGGCCGCGCTGGACTGGGCGAAAAAGCATTACCACGATGTGCTGATCATCGATACGGCGGGCCGTCTCGGTATCGACGAAGAGATGATGCGCGAAATCGCCGCCGTCCACGGCGCCGTGAAACCGATCGAAACCCTGTTTGTCGTCGACGCCATGCTGGGCCAGGACGCCATCAACACGGCCAAAGCCTTTAACGATGCGCTGCCGCTGACCGGTATCGTGCTGACCAAGCTCGATGGCGATGCGCGCGGCGGTGCGGCCCTGTCCGTGCGCCACATCACGGGCAAACCGATCAAGTTTGCCGGTGTCTCGGAAAAACTCGACGGCCTGGAAGCGTTCGACCCGACCCGCATGGCCAACCGCATCCTGGGCATGGGCGACATCCTCGCCCTGGTGGAAGAAGCGCGCAAGGGCGTCGACAGCAAGGCGGCGGCCGATCTGGCGCAGAAAATCAAGGTCGGCGGCAAGTTCGACATGAACGACTTCAAGGCGCAACTGGGCCAGATGAAGAAAATGGGCGGCATGGCCAACCTGATGGACAAGCTGCCGGCCCAGTTCCAGCAGGCGGCTGGCGGCAAGAACATGGATCAAGCCGACAAACAGGTGCGCCGCATGTGCGGCATCATCGACTCGATGACGCCGCAGGAACGCGCCAAGCCTGAACTGATCAAGGCCACGCGCAAGCGCCGCATCGCCGCCGGCGCCGGCGTGCAGGTGCAGGAAGTGAACCGCATGCTGACGCAATTCGAGCAAATGCAGACGATGATGAAGAAATTGTCGGGCGGCGGCATGATGAAGATGATGCGCAGTATGAAAGGCATGATGCCTGGCATGAGGTAAGGCTTCAAAATCCGCTGCGCGGTGGTCTTTGCGGCCGGCGATGCTCACCGTACTTTAGTACGGTTGCGCTTCTCGGCCACAATTACCATCCGCTCGCTGTGATTTTGAAGGCCTTTTTTACGCCGCGTGAGACGTAGTTCAAGTCAAAAAACATCGTTCTAAATAATGCCGGATTGCATTTTCATGTGTCCGGCATCCTTTCTTCCCGCCCCCGCAGCGCCCCTCCCCGCATAGCCAGCAACCATGCCATTTACGGGCAAAAACGCCGTTCTGCGCTCCCAAGCGGTGCGCCCGGGCGACAGCATTGCCATTTCCCTGCTTTTTCCTCGTGAAAACGTGAAAAACACTTGCATACTAGGTAAATCCACACCAATATTAGCCGTGCGATTAATTGCGCAATTTCCCATGTGTTTGTTAAGGAGGCTCGAAGATGGCAACAGCCAAAAAAACCCCAGTAGCAGCGCCAGCCAAAGCAGCAGCAGCCAAGCCTGCAGCCGCCAAGAAAGCAGCACCCGCAGCCAAAGCGGCAGCTAAACCTGCAGCGGCGAAGAAAGCGGCAGCACCGGCAACACCACGCAAGCCAAACGCAGCATTCATGAAAGCAATGACGCCATCGAAAGATCTGGCCGCCGTTGTTGGCGCAGCACCACTGCCGCGCACGGAAGTGACCAAAAAGGTATGGGATTACATCAAAAAACTCGATCTGCAAGATCCGGCCAACCGCCGCATGATCAATGCGGACGACAAGCTGAAAGCAGTTTTCGGCGGCAAAGCCCAAGTCTCCATGTTTGAAATGACCAAACTGATCTCCGATCATTTGAAATAATCAGATACGCACAGGGCGTTTTGCGCCGTGTGAGTGCCCCGCCGCATCCGCGAGCGGGGCATTTTTTTTGGCATTTTGGGGTCAGACCCTCGACACCGTTAACACAGAGCTCTGCGCCAACGCTGCCGGGGGTCTGACCCCAGCCTTCATTTGAATTCCCACTGCCGCCAAGCCGCCCGCACCGCATTCGGATACTCGGCCCGTCCCCGGCTGCCGTTGTAACGCCCCAGCGCCAGGTACAAATCGCCCTTTTCCATGTCCAGGTACATGCGCAGAATCGCGCAGCCGTAGCGCAGATTCGTCTGCATATGAAACAGCTTGCTGCGGTCATGATCGCCGATGACGCCAGTCCAGAATGGCATCACCTGCATGTAGCCGCGCGCGCCGGCCAGCGAGACGGCGTATTTGCGGTAGGCCGACTCGACCTGGATCAGACCCAGCACGAGGGCCGGCTCCAGGCCCGCTCGGCGCGATTCGTACCATACGGTTTCCAGGAATTCCGTGCGCAGCTGGGCGTCCGGCAGCTTGCGCTGCAGGCGCGACGACATCTGCGCCAGCCATTGCTGGTAGCGCTGCAAGTCGGCAGGCGTGGCAAATTTGGGTTGCGGCGGGCGTTCGTCGCGGATCGCATGCGACAGGGCCAGGCGGACGGAGTCGGCCAGCGCCTCCTCCTTCTGGTTGCCGGCCTGCGCCGGAGAGACGCAGGCCAGGCTGGCGGCCAGCGCGAGCGCGCCAGCCGTCTTGCTTACTGATAGACGCTTCACTGCGCCATTTGGCCCTGGATGAAGGCGACGATCTCGTCCGGCGCCACGCCAGTCGCTTCCGCGTCGCGGCGGCCCTGGTATTCCAGCTTGCCTTCTTTCAGGCCGCGCTCGCCGATGACGATGCGGTGCGGCACGCCGATCAGCTCCCAGTCGGCGAACATGGCGCCTGGACGCAAGCCACGGTCGTCGACGATGACGTCCACGCCAGCGCCTTGCAGGGCCGCGTACAGCTTCTCCGTCTCTTCCTTGACCAGTTCGCTGCGCTCCATGCCCATCGGGCACAGCACGACCTCGAACGGCGCGATCGACGCTGGCCAGATGATGCCCTTGTCATCGAAGTTCTGTTCGATGGCGGCGCCCAGGATGCGCGTCACGCCGATGCCGTAGCAACCCATCTGCAGCGGCGCAGGCTTGCCGTTTTCATCGAGGAAAGTGGCTTTCATGCTTTCCGAGTACGCCGTACCCAGCTGGAACACGTGGCCCACTTCGATGCCGCGCTCGATGGCCAGTGCGCCCTGGCCGTCCGGCGAAGCGTCGCCGGCGACGACGTTGCGCAAATCGGCCACGATGGCAGGCTCGGCCACGTCGCGGCCCCAGTTGGCGCCCGTGTAGTGGAAACCGGCGTCATTCGCGCCGCAAACGAAGTCGCTCATGTGGGCAACCGTGCGGTCCGCCACCACGGTGACCGGTGCTTTGGTGCCGATCGGGCCCAGATAGCCGGGAATCGTGCCGTAGACTTCCAGAATTTCCGCTTCCGTCGAGAAACGGTGACCGGCCAGGCCGGCAACCTTGCCCACCTTGATCTCGTTCAATTCATGGTCGCCGCGCAGCAGCAGCATGAAATGCTGTTTCGTGACTTTCTCGTCCTTGCCCGTCGTTTCCACGGTCAGGGCGATGGTTTTCACGGTGCGCGACAGCTCGATACCCAGCAGGGTAGCCACGGTTTCGCACTTGACGGTATCCGGCGTGGCCGTTTTCGTCAGTGCCTGGGCGGCAGCCGGGCGCTCGCCCGCTGGCGGCAGCGCTTCGGCCGCTTCCATGTTGGCCGCGTAGTCGGACGTCGGGCAGTACACGAGCGCGTCTTCGCCCGTGTGGGCGATGACGTGGAATTCATGCGAACCGGAACCGCCGATGGCGCCGTTATCGGCGGCCACGGCGCGGAATTTCAGGCCGAAACGCGTGAAGATGCGCGTGTAGGCGTCAAACATGACCTTGTACGACGCTTGCATGCCGGCCAGGTCGCGGTCGAACGAGTAGGCGTCCTTCATCGTAAATTCGCGGCCGCGCATCAGGCCGAAGCGTGGGCGGCGCTCGTCGCGGAACTTGGTCTGGATATGATAAAAATTCAACGGCAGCTGGCGGTAGGACTTGATTTCCGTGCGCACGACGTCCGTGATGACTTCTTCCGACGTCGGCTGGATCGCGTATTCGCGGCCGTGGCGGTCTTTCACGCGCATCAGTTCGTCGCCCATCTTGGTCCAGCGGCCCGTCTCTTGCCACAGTTCGGCCGGCTGCACGAGCGGCATCAGCAGTTCGATGGCGGCGGCTTTGTTCATCTCGTCACGGATGATGGCTTCCACCTTGCGGATCACGCGCAAGCCCATCGGCATATAGGTATAGATGCCGGAACCGAGGCGTTTGATCATGCCTGCACGCATCATCAATTGGTGACTGACGATTTCCGCGTCAGAAGGTGCATCTTTAAGTGTGGAAATAAAAAAACGGGAGGCGCGCATAACGGTGAATTCTTTTTAAAAAGAGAGGGTTATAATCAACCTAATTTTAAAGGATTAGCTGGCTGATGCGTCCATACTTTACACAAATGCGCTCAATTGGTGCGATTCCGGCGCTTTTCGCACCCCGAAAAGGTCACCGGCTTGCGAAGTTGTGGGTAATTATGTAAAAAAGGACGCTCTGTCGCAGAAAGTTTGAGGTGCATTATGCTCGACCGTGAAGGGTTTCGGCCCAACGTCGGCATCATCCTGCTAAACGCCCAGAACGAGGTGTGGTGGGGCAAGCGGGTGCGCGAGCACTCATGGCAGTTTCCGCAAGGCGGTATCAAATATGGCGAAACACCGGAACAAGCCATGTTTCGCGAACTTGAAGAGGAAATCGGACTCAGACAGGAACACGTCAAAATTGTCGGCCGCACCCGCGACTGGCTGCGCTATGAAGTGCCAGACCACTTCATCAAGCGCGAGATTCGCGGCCATTACCGTGGCCAGAAGCAGATTTGGTTTCTGCTGAGAATGTGCGCGCGCGATAACGACGTCAATCTGCGCCTGACCGACCATCCCGAGTTCGACGCCTGGCGCTGGCATGAATACTGGGTCCCGCTCGATGTCGTCATTGAATTTAAACGCGATGTGTACCAGCGCGCCTTGCAGGAGCTGTCCCGCTTCCTGACCTGGCCCGTGCATGGCAACGCACAGCAAGCGCACCGCCACACGTCGCGCTACCTGCGCCAGCCCCATGCGCCACGGGCACAGGACGGTACGGCTGTGGCCAAGCCTTGCGACGGCATTGCCGCCGAAGGGTGTACGCCGGAGCTGATTCTGCCGGGCAAGGAGTAGTCCGCCGCAATGAACGCACTCTCCCACGCAAAAGGGGCAGCCTGAACAGGCTGCCCCTTTTTTCATGCCGGCAGGAAACTCCCCTGCCGGTCAGGCTGACTTAGTTTGCTGCCGCAGCTGGCGCAGCGGCGGGAACATCCAGGGTGATGGCTTTGAGGCCCAGGATATTGCTGCTGTAGTGGCGGATTTTGTTGGCCAGGGCCGGATCGTTGTTCAGCTTTTGGCCGTACGACGGCACCATTTCCAGCATCTTCGCTTGCCACTCCGGCGTGGCCAGGCGGCTCTTGAATGCCGTTTGCAGCACCTTGATCATGATCGGCGGCGCGGTCGAAGCACCCGGCGATGCGCCCAGCAGGGCAACGATGCTGCCATCGGCGGCGCCGACGACTTCCGTGCCGAACTGCAGCAAGCCGCCTTTGACAGGGTCATCCTTGACGATCTGCACGCGCTGGCCCGCGTTTTGCAAGGTCCAGTCTTCCATCTTGGCGTTCGGCAGGTATTCGCGCAGGGTTTTCAAACGGTCTTCCGGCGTGTTCATCACTTGCTCGACCAAGTATTTCGTCAGTGGAATATTGTCGTAGCCGGCTTGCAGCATCGGTTTCACGTTGCCCGTGCCGATCGAGGCAGGCAAGTCGATCCACGAACCGTTTTTCAGGAACTTGGTCGAGAAGGTGGCAAACGGGCCAAACAGCAGGGCTTTCTTGCCATCGATGATGCGCGTGTCCAGATGCGGCACGGACATCGGCGGCGAACCGACGGACGCCTTGCCGTAGACCTTGGCCGCATGCGCCGCCACCAGTTCCGGATTGGTCGTCACCAGCCATTGGCCGCCGACCGGCACGCCGCCGTAGCCCTTGGCTTCAGGAATGCCCGATTTTTCCAGCAGCGGCAGCGAACCGCCGCCGGCGCCGATGAAGACGAACTTGGCGCGCATGATTTTTTCCTTGCCGGCGGCCAGGTCTTTCACCGTCACGTTCCACACGCCATCGGCGCCGCGCTGGATGTCTTCCACCTGGTGGCGCAGGTGCAAAGTCATGCCGTGGCTGTCCGTCAGGTATTTCACGAGACCGCGCGTGAGGTTGCCGAAATTGACGTCGGTACCGATTTCCATGCGCGTCGCGGCCACTTTCTGGCCCTTGTCACGGCCTTGCATGACGAGCGGTGCCCACTGCTCGATCTGCGCCTGGTCTTCCGAGAACAGCATGCCCTTGAACAGATTTTCCTTTTGCAGCGCGGCATAGCGCTTCTTCAAAAAGGAAATATTGTCGTCGCCCCAGACAAAGGCCATGTGCGGCACGTTGTTGATGAAGGTTTGCGGCGCGCCCAGGTGCTTGTTGGCGACCTGATAGGCCCAGAATTGCTTGGAGATTTCGAATTGCTCGTTGATGGCAACGGCTTTCTTGGTCTCGATGCTGCCATCGGCCGCTTCCGGCGTGTAGTTCAGTTCGGCAAACGCCGAGTGGCCCGTGCCAGCGTTGTTCATCGCGTCCGAGCTTTCGGCGGCCACGGAATCGAGGCGCTCGACCATTTCCATCGTCAGCGACGGGTCGAGTTCCTTGAGCATGCTGCCCAGGGTGGCGCTCATGGTGCCGGCGCCGATCAGCAGCACGTCGACCGGTTTTTCGGACGAGGCCGGAGGGGTCTTGTTACATGCCGACAGGATCAGGCACGACATCAAAAGTAATAGCGATTTACGCATACGTAACTCCGTTTATGAATACTGAAGGATGATTCTTGCGCGCCACCGTGACGGCACCATCGCTGCATGGAATGCAAACAGCCGGCCAGCCGGAACGCCAGGGCGGCCGGACAGCTCGATGTCGATGGTGATAGGCATGCTGCCGCGCTCCGGGATAAACCAGGAGCAAGATCTGGTGGCAAAGGTGCGGGCAATGGAAGCACGGAGTGACAACAAAATCGTCATCGTGTCCAGAGCAAATATCAAGAGCGGCGATTTTATCACCGTTATTTGGCGCCGCCGGGCTGTGGCGGTAGTGGATAATACTTACTGCAGGGTATTAAATTTCGGTGACTATCGGGTCACGAAAGCGGGCGTCAGACGGCAAAAAGGGCATCCTCGATGCCCTTCATTGACGTACGCGGTACAATGCCGGCTGCCCTTTAGCCATAGCCATTCAGCCATGTTCAACCCCTCTTCCGACGATGTGCGCCGCTTCTTTTGCGATACTTTGCGCAAGCACCGCGCCCATGACATCCTCACGCCGATGGAAGCCATCGCGCTCGACTGGATCCTCGAACACCCCGAGTATGAAAACGAGCTCTCCGACGTCGAAGCGGCGCTGGCGCGCGACTACTCCGTCGAAGGGGGCCAGGCCAATCCGTTCCTGCACCTGTCCATGCATCTGTCGATCACGGAGCAGGTGCAGGTGGACCAGCCGCGCGGCATCCGCCCGGCCGTCCAGCAGCTGACCCAGCGCCTCGATTCGGCCCATGCCGCCCAGCATGAAGTGATGGAATGCCTGGGCCAGATGATCTGGGCTTCGCAGCGCTCGGGCTTGCCGCCGGATACGGAAGCCTACATAGACTGCGTGTGGCGCCGCTGATCAGGTAGTATCATGTTGCCAAGAAACTCAGCCACTGAAGGATATCTTGGCCCATCACACCATTCTCGTACTCGGCGGTTACGGTTTTTTCGGCACGCGCATTTGCCAGGCGCTAGCCGGCAATCAGAATATCCATCTGCTGGTGACCGGGCGCGACGCCGCCAGGGCCCGGGCACTGGCGGCGCAATTGGGCTTGCCGCCGCGGCAAGCACTGGCGCTCGATGCCGATGCACCTGATCTGGCGCGGCGCCTGGCCGAACTGGGCGTCGATACACTGATCCATACCGCCGGCCCGTTCCAAGGCCAGGATTACCGCGTCGCCCGTGCGGCGATCGAGGCCGGCGCCAACTATATCGACCTGGCCGACGGCCGCGATTTTGTCGCCGGCATCGCCAGCCTCGACGACTTCGCGCGCCAGCGCGGCGTGTTCGTCACCAGCGGCGCCAGCTCGCTGCCAGCGCTGTCCTCGGCCGTGGTGGACCGCTACCTGCCGCGCTTTCGCCAGCTCACATCGATCCGCCACGGCATCGCCTCCGGCGCCCGCGCGCCGGGTATCGCCACCATGGCAGGCATCTTCTCGTACTGTGGCAAACCGTTCCAGCGCCTGGTTGCCGGCAGCCAGCAGACCACGCACGGCTGGCTCGACCTGAAACGCCACCGCTTTGCCGCGCCCGTGGGAGGGCGCTTGCTGGGCAGCTGCGACGTGCCCGACCTGGCGCTGTTCCCGCAACGCTATCCGGGCCTCGAGACCGTCACTTTTCACGCCGGTTTTGCCGGTGCGCCCGGCCATATGTTCGTCTGGGCCGCCGCGCAACTGGTGCGCCTGGGCCTGTTGCGCAGCCTGCTGCCACTGGTCAGGCCATTGCACGCCATCAGCCAATTGGTGGAACCGGTGGTCAGCGACAAAGGCGCGATGTTCGTGACGCTGGAAGGCACGGGACTCGATGGCCTGCCGCTGACGCTGACCTGGCAATTGCTGGCGGCGCAAAACCACGGCCCGCATATCCCGTGCGGCGCGTCGATCGCGCTGGCGAACCGGTTGGCCAGCGCCAGCACCGGTGGCGTGCCGCTACCGCGCGGCGCAATGCCCTGTGTCGGCCTGCTCACGGTGGAAAATTACCTGGCCGCGCTGCAAGGCCATGACGTGACCGAGGTACCGGCATGAGCTGGTACCTGTTCGTCAAATGGCTGCATATCCTCAGCGCCACCATCCTGTTTGGCACCGGCATCGGCATCGCTTTCTTCAAGTGGATCAACGACCGGGGTGGCGAGGTGCGTACGATCCGCCTGTCGGCCGAAAAGACCGTGCTGGCCGACTGGCTGTTCACCACGCCGGCCGTCATTGTCCAGCCGCTGTCCGGACTGGCCCTGGCGCACCTGGCCGGCTATCCGATCCTGTCCGGCTGGGTCCTCGCCTCGATGCTGCTGTATGCGGTGGCCGGCGCCTGCTGGCTACCCGTGGTATGGCTGCAGATCCGCATGCGCAGCCTGGCCCGCCTGGCTGACGACACGGGCACACCGCTGCCGCGCCTGTACTGGTTCTATGCGCGCTGCTGGTTCTGGCTTGGCGTGCCCGCATTTGCCGCACTCATGCTGGTCTACTGGCTGATGGTTGCCAAGCCCGCGCCATGACGCCAGCCAAGCTGCAAGGGCTGTACTGGGCCATGCGCCTCGGTATGGCCTTTATCTGGCTATGGACGGCGTTTGTGTCCTGGTATCTGTATCCGCATGCCGAATCGCTCGCATGGCTGCGCCGCAGCGGCATCACACTGCATACGGAACACGTGTTTGCCGCCTCCTGCCTGGCCGACCTGGCCATGGGCATCGCCTCGCTGTTCCATGCCAGGCCGTTGCTATGGTGGATGCAGTGCGCGCTGGTGGCCGGCTATACACTGGTGATCGCCGTCTTCCTGCCGGAATTCCTGATACACCCTTTCGGGCCGCTGACGAAAAATATCCCGCTGGTCGCCGGCCTCGTCTTCCTGGCCCTATATGAAAAAAGCCGTGGCTAGCACGGCTTCGGAAGATCGATCAACAACACTCGGCGGCGCAGCAACCGATCAGGCTGGCCGTACCGCCTGTGGCAGCGCGGGTGCCTTCGCCTTGTCCATCAATCCCAGCACCACCTGCAGCGCCATGGCGATGGCGCCGCCGATGAAGACCACGTCGCCGAAGGTACGTATCCAGCGCAGATTCTGCAGCAGTGGCTGCTGCATGAACGCTTCGCTGCGCGCATACCACAGGCCTTCCGTCACGCTGGCGTGGAACTGGATGATGCCTATCGGCAGCAAGCTGGTAAAGATCATCAGCACCAGGCCCACGTTCAAGCCCCAGAACGCCGTCTTCATCAAGGCAGGGCTGAAGCGGTAGTCGGGGCGCAGATAGCGCAGCACCAGCAAGGTAAAGCCCAGCGCCAGGAAACCGTACACGCCGAACAGCGCCGCATGCGCATGCACGGGGGTCGTGTTCAGGCCCTGGATGTAGTACAGGGCGACGGGCGGATTGATCATGAAGCCCAGCACGCCGGCGCCCAGCATGTTCCAGAAGGCGACGGCGACAAAGCACATGAGCGGCCAGCGCAGGTTTTCCATCCATGGCGCGCGTTCCTTCAGGCGCCAGTTTTCCCACGCTTCATGCCCCAGCACGATCAGCGGCACCACTTCCAGCGCGCTGAAGCTCGCGCCGATGGCCATCACGGGCGTGGTGGTGCCGGCGAAGTACAGGTGGTGGAAAGTGCCGGGTATCCCGCCCAGCATGAACAGCGAGGCCGACGCCAGGCTGGCCGCCGTGGCCATGCGCACCGACACCAGGCCCAGGGTCGAGAAGATGAAGGCCAGCGCCGTCGTGGCGAACACTTCAAAGAAACCTTCCACCCACAGGTGCACCACCCACCAGCGCCAGTACTCCATCACGGACAGGTGCGTGCGCTCGCCGTAGAACAGGCCGGCGCCGTAGAACAGGCCGATGGCGCCCACGGATGCGGTCAAGAGCGCCAGCAGGTTCTTGTCGCCGCCCGGCTTGCGCAGGGCCGGCACGACACCGCGCAGCATCAAGACGAGCCACAGCAAAATGCCCACGTATTTACCAATCTGCCACAAGCGTCCCAGGTCCACATATTCATAACCCTGATGGCCGAGCCAGAAATTCCACTCGGGCGGCATCACTTGCGCGATGGCCAGGTAGTTGCCGATGAAGGAGCCGACCACCACGGCGACGAGGGCCCAGAACAGCACGTCGACACCGAGGCGCTGCCACTTGGGGTCCTTGCCTCCATTGATCAGGGGCGCGAGGAACAGGCCGGCGGCCAGGAAGCCGGTGGCGATCCAGAACAGCGCGGCCTGAATATGCCAGGTGCGCGTGAGCGCATACGGGAACCAGCGCGACACGTCAATGCCGTAGAACTGCTGCCCTTCCACCGTGTAGTGCGCCGTGAAGCCGCCGATGAAGACCTGGAAGATGAACAGCGCCACCACCAGGAACAGGTACTTGCCCAGTCCCCGCTGCGAAGGCGTCAGCGCGAAAGTGGTAAGCGGGTCGCGCGGACCGGCTGCAGGCAGCGCTTCGTCATGGTCGCGCAAGAAGGCCCAGCCCCAGACGAGGAAGCCCACGCCGGCCAGCAGCACCACCACGCTGGCAACCGACCAGACGAGGTTTTCGCCGCTGGGCTGGTTGCCGATCAGCGGTTCGTGCGGCCAGTTGTTCGTATAGGTCACTTTCTGGCCAGGACGCTCGGTGGCGGCAGCCCACGCTGTCCAGAAGAAGAACTGCGTCATCTGTGCGCGCCGCTCGGCGCTGGGCAGGGTGTTTTCCTTCATGGCGAAGTGTTCGCGGCTTTTTTGCAGCGCCGGCGCATCGGAAAACAGCTGGTCGTAATAGTGCGCCGTGTTGGCAATCGCTTGCACGCGGCGCGGCGACAGGCGCAGCACTTGCGCATCATCGGCCCGGTTGCCGCGGTATTCGATTTTGAGCGCTTCGCGCAGCGCCGCCTGCGCGGGACCGTCGAGCGCCGCGTACGCCTTGCCATGCTGCTCTTGCGCGGCCAGTTCCAGCCAGGCCGTCAGTTCGCGGTGCAGCCAGTCGGCCGTCCAGTCGGGCGCCTGGTAGGCGCCGTGGCCCCAGATGGAGCCGAGCTGCATGCCGCCGACCGATTGCCAGGCCGTTTGGCCATCGAGGATGCCCTCGCGGTCGAACAGTTGCCGACCATCCTGCGCCAGCACCTGCGCGGGGATCGGCGGCGCCTGCCGGTACACTTCGGCGCCGTAGTAGCCGAGCAGCGAAAACGTCACGATCAGCACACCGATCAGGGTGAACCAGAGTTTTTTGTAGGGACCCATGGGTCTTTCCTTTGTCAGTGCACCACGGCCGGCGCAAAGCGCTCGAACAGGATATTGTTTTCAGTATGGATGTGCGCCATCAGGTCTTCGCGGAAGGTGCGCAAGCCCGTGTACAGCGCGCGCCAGGTGGTGCAGGCGCCGGCCGGCGCGGTGATGTCGTGCGTCATTTCCTCCATCGCGCGCAAGGCCACGCCATGGTCGTCGTGCTCCATGCGCATCACGTTGATGGGCGCGCCGGCCCGGGGGCCCTGGCCGCGCACGATCATGGGGAACAGCACGTCTTCTTCCTTGCGCATATGGCTTTCCAGCTCCTGCGCCATGGCCGACAGGTGTTCCGCCAGCCCGTGCGGACAGTCGGCGCGGTCGCCATGCACCTGCTCGACCTTGCGCGCCAGGCGTATCAGCTCGGGCAGCTGTTCGCGGTGCACGGCGTGGTAACGCGACAGGATGTGTTCCACCAGCTCGGTGGCCGAAGCTTCCTGCCAGTCACGCTCGCCGCTGGCGTCAGTCCGCCCTGCCAGCACTTGCAGTTCCTTGACGATGGGCGCCGTGTCCACGCCGGCCGCTTCGGCCGCCGCGCGCAGGGTCTTGTTGCCGCCGCAGCAGAAATCCAGGCGGTGGGCATCGAACAGGCGCGTGGCGCCGGGGATGCGTCGGGCCAGCTGGCCCAGGGATTGGTCGATCATTTCCATAATGGTTCCTTGATGATGAATGGGGTTTATTGACGGGCACCAGCGTGGTAGACGCCGGGTACGGGTTCGCCAGTCACTTCCAGCACGCCCACGGCGCCCTTGCCGGCGCGCGACAGCGCATGGTCGACCAGCAGATAGCTGCCAGGATGCTGTACCTTGAGTTCGACGATGGTCGCGCCGCCCGGTGCCACCAGGGTGGTTTGCACGTCGTGTTTCGGGCTGCTGATCGAGCCTTCGCTGTACACCTTGTCGAAGATCTCGCCGATGATGTGGAACGATGAAATCTTGTTCGGACCGCCGACGCCGAAATAGATGCGCACCGTTTCTCCAACTTTCGCCTGCAATTTGTGCGTCTTGCTCAGCGCGCCCACTTCGCCGTTGAAGACGTAGTAGTCGGGCAGCTCATTGGCCATTTTTTCCAGGTTCGGTTCCTGGTGCACGGGTGCGCCGTGCGGACGGCCCGTGTACATCTCGCCCTGCATCACGTAGTACTCGCGGTCGACTTTTGAGAGTCCGCCTTCCGGTTCGACCAGGATCATGCCGTACATGCCGGCCGCGATATGCTGCGGCACCAGCGGCGTGGCGCAGTGGTACACATACAGGCCCGGATTGAGCGCCTTGAAAGTGACGGTTTTTTCCTGCCCCGGTGCCACCTGCGTGTGCTGTCCGCCGCCATGGCCGCCCGTCACGGCGTGCAGGTCGATCGAGTGGATCATCTTGCTGTCCTTGGCGTTGAACAGGGTCAGCTCCACCGTGTCGCCCACCTTCGCGCGCAGCATCGGGCCGGGCACCTGGCGGTTGAAGGTCCAGTAGGTAAAACTGGTGCCGTCATCGAGCTTGCCCGGCAGTTCCACCGTCTCCATCCGGTATTTCAGGGTTTGCGGCGCGCGCGCGCCGATGGCGGTCGGCACGGAGGCCGGATTGGCCGCCACGCTGACGGCCGAGGGATCGGGGCCGCGCATCGGCGACGGCGCGGGCGTGTACAGGGCCAGCGCCGCGGCCTGGCTCGATTCGCTGGCAGCGCTGCCGGCGCCAGCGCCAGCGGCCTTCGGTGTTCCGGCTTCGGCCAGCGAGGTGCCGGTCACTTCCAGCTTGCCTTCCATGCCGATCTGGCGGTGGCCGGGGATCGAGCAGTAATAGGTGAACGTGCCGGCGCGCGTGACCTTGAAGCGCACGGTGGTGCTGCCGCTGTTGGCGCTGAACTTGGCCGAGGCCACATTCAATTCCGGGATCAGCAGATCGTGCTCGGCGCCTTCGCCGCTTTTCAGCACGAGTTCCACCGTGTCACCCACCTTGGCCGCCAGTACGGGGTTGACCTGGCCCTTGGCGTCGATGAACACCATCTTGCCGTCGACGATATTGGTTTGCAGTTCATAGCGCTTGACCGCGGCGGTGGCGGGTTTGGCGGCGGTGGCGGCGGCGCTGGCCGGCAGGCTCGCCTGGGCTTGCACGGACAGGGGCATGGCCAGTACGCAGACGGCGGCGGCAATGGCGCGGAGGGAGGGAGTCGTTTTCATCAAGCTTTCCTTGGTCTTGTATGCCGGTTCGGCACCCTTACCTAGGCAATCCGTGTGCCAGGAAAAACTTGTTTTAAATCAACGATTTGAAAAATGCAGGGTCGATATGACCCTTTTCAAGCATGGTCCGTTGTACCCTGCATGGTACTTATGACCACCACCGCCATCCACCTGCTGCTACTCACCGACCTGGTCGCCGACCTGCCCGTGGCCGTGCGCCTGCAGCGCCTCGTCGGCAGCCTGCGCGCCCACTTCGGCTGCGAGGCCGTGGCCTTGCTCAAGCTCGACGGCGAGCATTTGCGCCCCGTGGCGATGGCCGGCCTGGCCAACGACGCGCTGGGACGCCGCTTCGCCGTCGCCGACCATCCGCGCCTGGCCGCCATCCTGCAGCGGCGCGGCGTGCTGTGCTTCCACCACGACAGCTCGCTGCCCGATCCCTACGATGGCCTGATCGCCGAGCGGGCCGGCGAGCCGCTGCCCGTGCACGACTGCATGGGCATGGCGCTGGACCTGGAAGGCGAACGCTGGGGCGTGATCACGCTCGACGCGCTGCAGGTGGGCACCTTCGATACGCAAGCGCAGCGCGACCTGGGCGAACTGGCCTGCGCCATCGAGGCGGCCGTGCGCGTGACCCGCCTGGAGACGGAAATCCGCGCCCTGCGCCTGTCGGGCGGCGCCATGCTGGCCGACGCGCAAGCGCCGCGCGAGGAACACGATTTCGTGGGCCAGAGCAGCGCCATCACGCACTTGCTGCACGAATTGCAGGTGGTGGCCGATTCCGAGCTGCCCGTTCTGCTGCTGGGAGAGACGGGCGTGGGCAAGGAATTGTGCGCGCACCGCCTGCACCGGCTGTCGCGCCGCGCGGGCAAGCCTTTGATCCATGTCAATTGCGCGGCTTTGCCCGAGTCCCTGGCCGAAAGCGAATTGTTCGGCCATGTGCGCGGTGCGTTTTCCGGCGCCGTCAGCGACCGGCCCGGGCGCTTCGAGGCGGCCGAAGGAGGCACCCTGTTTCTCGATGAAGTGGGCGAATTGCCATTGTCGATACAGGCCAAGCTGCTGCGCACCTTGCAAAATGGGGAAATCCAGCGCCTGGGCGCGGACCGGCCGCGCCGGGTCAACGTGCGCGTGATCGCCGCCACCAACCGCAGCTTGCGCGAACACGTGCGCGACGGCTCGTTCCGCGCCGACCTGTATCACCGTTTATCCGTCTATCCCGTGCCGATTCCGCCGCTGCGCGAGCGGGGCAATGACGTGCTGCTGCTGGCCGGGGGATTCCTGGAACTGAACCGCGCGCGCCTGGGCTTACGCAGCCTGCGCCTGTCCGCCGCGGCGGAAAACGCCTTGTGCCACTACCGCTGGCCGGGCAATGTGCGCGAACTGGAACATGTGATCAGCCGGGCCGCGCTGAAAGCCGTGATACGCGGCGCGGACCGCAAGGACATCGTGACCCTGGAAACGGATATGCTCGACCTCGATGCGCTGGAAGCGCCGGCCGGCACGGACGCGCTGCCGCTGGCGCCAGCCGCGTGCGGCACACCGGCGGCGCCGCTGCTATCGATGCATCAGATCGTGGAAGCGAGCCAGCGCCAGGCGATCCGGCAAGCGCTGGTGCTGCATCAGGATAACTGGGCCGCTGCGGCGCGGCAGTTGGGACTCGATGCCAGCAATTTGCATAAACTTGCTCGCCGGGTGGGGCTGAAAGCCTGAGCCGGCGTTACCGCTCAGCGATGGGTCACCAGGCTGCTCGGCAAGCTGTGCAGATAAGCGGCCAGGTCCTTGATGTCCTGGTTGCTCAGCGGTTTTACCTGGCCCGTCATGATGGCGTTGTTGCGGCCGTTGGCCTTGTCGCCCCGTTTATACGCGGTCAGCGCATGTTCCAGGTAATCCTTGTGCTGGCCCGCCAGTTTCGGGTACGACGGGTCGATGGGCGAACTGTAATCCTTGCCGTGGCAGGTGGCGCAGCTGTATTTTTCGGCCAGGGCCTTGCCCGTGTTGATATTGCCGGCGGCGCTGGCGGAAAACGAGACGGTGGCGCAAACGAGGGCGGCGAGTAATTTTTTCATCGGGCTGGTCCTCAGTTCGTCTTGGCTTGTTGCGCATAATACGCGGCGACATCGGCGATATCCTGGTCCGACAGGCTGCTGGCGATGCCCTTCATGCTGGGGTGCTTGCGGTCGCCCTTCTTGTAGGCTTGCAGCGCATTCTCGATATATTTTGCCGGCTGGCCGCCGATCATCGGCACCTGGAATACTTCAGGGAAGGTTGCCTTGTAACCGGGAATGCCGTGGCAGCCGATACACATTTCCACCTTGGCAGGGGCTGCCTTGGCGTTTCCTACAATGTCAGCCGCTGTGACGGCATTTGCTATGCCGGCAAGCACGAGAAGTGCAAATATTTTTTTCATAGTGGCAATGTGAACAAAGGTAATCGGAGAAACGCCAGAGCTGGTTTTTTTTGATTTTATGTGTTGACAATTAAGGTTGCCAATTAATCTGCTGCTTGCCGATTCTAGCCAAGATATTCTTGCAAGTCCACCTATAAAACCCGCATTGTAGGCACGCAGGCACAGGCCGTCCGCGTGACGCTGGGCCACAGTTCTGTTTATACTCACCATTTCCCTACTTTGGCAGACCGCTCATGCAAGCACAGCACCCCCAGCAAGGCCAACGCTTCGAAGGTTCCGACAGCTATGTCGCCACCGCCGACCTGAAACTGGCCGTGAATGCGGCGCTGACCCTGCAACGCCCGCTGCTGATCAAGGGAGAACCGGGCACGGGCAAGACCATGCTGGCCGAGGAAGTGGCCGCCGCGCTGAACATGCCGCTGATGCAATGGCATATCAAATCGACTACCAAGGCGCAGCAGGGCCTGTACGAATACGACGCCGTCTCGCGCCTGCGCGATTCGCAGCTGGGCGACGAGCGCGTGCGCGACATCCAGAACTACATCGTCAAGGGCGTGCTGTGGCAGGCGTTCACGGCGCCCAAACCGGTGGTACTCTTGATCGATGAAATCGACAAGGCCGACATCGAATTCCCGAACGACCTGCTGCGCGAACTGGACCGCATGGAGTTCTACGTGTACGAGACGCGCGAAATGGTCACGGCGCGCCACCGCCCGCTCGTCATCATCACCTCGAACAACGAGAAGGAATTGCCGGACGCCTTTTTGCGCCGCTGCTTCTTCCACTACATCAAATTCCCGGACAAGGACACGATGGAGCAGATCGTCGCCGTCCACTACCCGCACCTGAAACAGGAATTGCTGGCGCAGGCGCTGCAAACCTTCTATGAAGTGCGCGACGTGCCGGGTCTGAAGAAAAAACCGTCGACGTCGGAATTCCTCGACTGGTTGAAACTCCTGCTGGCCGAGGACATCCCGGCCGAAGCCTTGCGCAGCAAGGACAACAAGGCCGTCGTGCCGCCGCTGCACGGGGCGCTGCTGAAAAACGAGCAGGACGTGCACCTGTTCGAGCGTCTGATGTTCATGTCGCGCACCAACCGCTAAGGAGCGCCGGTGAACGACATCAGCCCCGACAAGGTCTTCGTCCCCCTGGAACTGCACGGCATCCGCCTCGAAGCGCTGGCGCCGCACCATGCGGCCGGCCTGCGCGCGGCGGCCATGGATGGCGAACTGTGGAATCTGCGCGTCACCTCCGTGCCCGAGCCGGACCAGGTGGACCAGTACATTTTCAAGGGCGTCGAGATGCGCCCTTCGCGCTTCGCCTTTGCCGTCGTCGACGCGGCCAGCGGCGAGGTGCTCGGCACCACCAGCTACCACGACGTGGTACCGGCCATCGGGCGCCTGGAAATCGGCTACACCTGGTATGCGAAGCGCTGCCAGCGCAGCCACGTCAACACCACCTGCAAATTGCTGCTGCTGGCGCACGCCTTCGACACGCTCGGCTGCGCGCTGGTGGGCCTGCGCACCGATAATTTCAACCACGCCTCGCAGGCGGCCATCGAACGCCTGGGCGCGAAAAAGGATGGCGTGCTGCGCCACCATGCGCTACGCCGCGACGGCACCGTGCGCGACACCGTCATGTACAGCATCACGCGCGGCGAGTGGCCGGAAATCGCCGCCCACCTGCGCTACAAACTGGCGCAGCGCCCCATCGCCGCACTGCCCCGCGCGGGAGAGCGGTCGCCATGCTGATCGATTTCTTCTTCACGCTCAAGGACGCGAAGATTCCGGTCTCGATCAAGGAATTTTTGACCTTGCTTGAGGCGCTGCAAAAGAACGTCATCGACGCTTCGATGGATGATTTTTACTATCTGTCGCGCCTGACCCTGGTCAAGGATGAAGCCCATTTCGACAAGTTCGACCGCGCGTTTGCCCAGTATTTCAAGGGCGTCAACGCGGCCTTCGACACGAACGCGGCGATTCCGCTCGACTGGCTGCTCAAGCGCATGCAGCGCGAGCTGTCCGAGGAGCAGAAGGCGCAGCTGGAAAAATTCGGCTACGACAAGCTGATGGACCGCCTGAACGAACTGCTGAAGGAGCAGAAGGAGCGCCACGAGGGCGGCAGCAAGTGGATAGGCACGGGCGGCACGTCGCCGTTCGGCAACGGCGGCACGAATCCGGAAGGCATCCGCATCGGCGGCAAGGGCGGCAACCGCACGGCCGTGAAAGTATGGGAAGCGCGCAGCTACAAGGATTACGACGGCGAGCGCGAACTGGGCACGCGCAACATCAAGGTGGCGCTGCGCCGCCTGCGCAAGTTCGCGCGCGAAGGGGCGGAAGACGAACTGGCGCTGGACGCCACCATCGCCGCCACGGCGAACAATGCGGGCTACCTCGACATCAGGATGCGGCCCGAGCGCAAGAACCGCATCAAGGTGCTGATGCTGCTCGACGTGGGCGGCAGCATGGATGACCATATCGAGCGCACCGAGGAGCTGTTCTCGGCGGCGAAGACGGAATTCAAGAACATGGAGTTCTTTTACTTCCATAACTGCGTCTACGATTACCTGTGGAAGAACAACCGGCGCCGTAACGCCGAGCGTTTTCCCACCTGGGACGTGCTGCGCAAATACCCGCCCGACACCAAGCTGATCTTCGTCGGCGACGCCACCATGAGCCCCTATGAAATCCTGCAGCCGGGCGGCAGCGTCGAATACAACAACGAGGAAGCGGGATCGACGTGGCTGGCGCGCTTTACCCAGGCGTTCCCGAAATTCATCTGGCTCAATCCCGAATCGGAGGGATTGTGGCAGTACCGCCAATCGATCGGCGTGATGCGGCAGTTGATGAACAACCGCATGTTCCCTCTGTCGATCGACGGGCTGGAGCGGGGCATGCGTCTGCTCAGTAAATAAAAGCGCCCAACAAAAAGTCCATGGCGGCAGGGGGCCGCCATGCCGTACACTGCGACACGGCACTACCGTGCGGAGCATCTCCGCTGCGGGCGGGTACCATACGCTGATACCAGCCCTGCCCAACCTGCTGCATCCTGTGCGCGGCCGCCATGGCCGCGACACTGTTCGATTGCGCACATCGTGCGCGCCTTCTGCTCCGGTAGAATCGGCGCATCGCTCTGCGCAAACAATGCACCATCGCTGCACCACGACATTGCCGCGCCAGCCCCCGTGCTGCCGGCCGGTGCCAGCGCCATTTTCAAAGGAATGAGCATGCAAAGTCTGATCTCGATCGCCGCCGACCTGTCCTGGCCGTTCGCCATTACCCTGGCCTGGGTGGTGGGCGAATTCGGCCACCGCTGGACTGGCCTGCCGCGCATCAGTTTTTACGGCGTGATCGGATTCGTCCTCGCGCAGACACAGGTGGGCATCCTGCCGCAGACGGACGCCGGTCCCATGCTGGTGCTGGCCGACGTGGCCTTCGGCCTGATCCTGTTCGAGGTGGGCTACCGCATCAATCTGCGCTGGCTGAAGAACAATCCGTGGATCGCCGTCACGGGCCTGGTCGAATCCCTGCTGACCTTTGCCGTCGTCTACTTCATCGGCATCGAATTCGGCAGCACCTCGATGACGGCGCTGCTGCTGGCATCGCTGGCCATGTCCACCTCGCCGGCCACCATCATGCGCGTCATCAACGAGGAACGCAGCTCGGGCCAGGTCACGGAGCGCATCGTCCACCTCACGGCCTTGAATTGCGTGCTGGCCGTCTTCACGTTCAACATCATCGTCGGCTTCTGGATGTTCCAGAGCTCCACCGACCTGATCGAGGCGAGCAGCAGCAGCGCCGCCGTGCTGGCCGCCTCGGTGGCCGCCGGCACCGTCTTCGGCATCGTCGTGCCGGCCATGCTGCGCCGCCTGGGCAATATGGCGCAGGATGCCACCGTGGCGTTCGCGCTGTCGGTGATGCTGCTCGTCGCCCTGACCTACACCACCAGCCTGTCGCCGCTGCTGGCCACGCTCACCTTCGGCCTGGTGGCGCGCCACCGCCGTGTCGCCTTCAGCCAGGCGCAGCGCAATTTCGGCGCCATGGGCGAGCTGCTGACGGTGCTGCTGTTCGTGTATGCCGCCTCGACCCTGGAATGGGCCAGCGTGACGGCCGGCGCGGGCCTTGCCCTGGCCGTCGTCGGCGGACGCTTGCTGACGAAGGTCGCCGGCGTGGCCGCGTTTTCGCACGTGAGCGGCATTTCCTGGCGCAAGGGCGTGCTGACGGGCGTGGCGCTGACGCCCGTTTCCGTCTTCATCATCCTGCTGCTCGAACACGCGCGCCAGCACGGCGTGAACTTCGGCGACGAATTGAACGCCCTGGCCGCCATCACGCTGGGCCTGGAACTGGTCGGCCCCGTGCTGGTGCAGCGCGTGCTGATGCTGGCCAAAGAAACCCATGAAATCAAGGAGCGCTAAATGCCGCTGGAACCCTTTGGCCAATCGGCCGCGCTGACCTTCGGCGTCGAACTCGAACTGCAACTGGTGAACCTGTCGGACTACGACTTGACGGCCGCCAGCCCCGACCTGCTGCATCTGCTGAATAAAAAACCGTTCCCCGGCAACGTCACGCCGGAAATCACCGAGAGCATGATCGAGATCAACTCGAGCGTGCACACGCATCACGGCCCCCTGCTGGCGCAATTGCAGGAAATCCGCGACACATTGATCACGGCCGGCGACAAGCTCAATATCGGCATCGCGGGCGGCGGCACGCACCCGTTCCAGCAATGGTCGTCGCAAAAGATCTTTTCCAAGCCCCGCTTCCAGGAGATTTCGGAGCTGTACGGCTACCTGGCCAAGCAGTTCACCATCTTCGGCCAGCACGTGCACATCGGCTGCGCCTCGGGCGACGACGCCATGTTCCTGCTGCATTCGCTGAACCGCTACATCCCCCACTTCATCGCCCTGTCGGCTTCCTCGCCCTACGTGCAGGGCCGCGACACCCTGTTCGATTCGGCCCGCCTGAACTCCGTGTTCGCGTTTCCCATGAGCGGGCGCGCGCCGTTCACCCTGAGCTGGGACCAGTTCTCCAACGAGTATTTCGCCAAGATGGAGAACACGGGCATCATCAAGAGCATGAAGGATTTTTACTGGGATATCCGTCCCAAGCCGGAATTCGGCACCATCGAACTGCGCGTGTGCGACACGCCGCTGACGGTGGAACGGGCCGCCGCGCTGGCCGCCTACCTGCAGGCCCTGTGCCGCTACCTGCTCGAACGCAAGGAGGTGCCACCAGTCGAAGACGATTACCTCGTGTATAACTACAACCGCTTCCAGGCTTGCCGCTTCGGCCTCGACGGCGCCATCACGCATCCGAAAACCTACGAGACGATGTCGCTGCGTGAAGACATCATGACCACCCTGCGCAAGATGGAACCGCACGCCGAGGCGCTGGGCAGCACGCCGGCACTGAAACACCTGTCGGACGTGGCCAAGCAATGGAGCGACGCGCAATACCTGCGCAAGCAGCACAGCTTGCAGGGCAGCGCCGAGGGCATGGTCGATTCGGCCATCAGATGTTTTCGCGGCGAGCCGATGAACTACTAAGGCTGCTCAGCCTGGAAACGTAGGTCGGATTAGCCCGTAGGGCGTAATCCGACAACATTGTTAGCGCCAGTGCTGGCGTCGGATTACGGTCCTTCGGACCTCGGCGGCCCCACCTAGTCCGACCTACCCTCTCTTCAACCCAAAAAACCACACCGCGCCTCCCCGTCATTTACAGCGCCATCCCCTGCTTGTTACAATAAGTGAGAATGATTCTTATTATTGTTTAAAAACGCCAGCCCACCGGGTTGGCCATGCAAGGGGGAATGCGATGCCGCTGGCAAAGCCGTTACAACGCCAGGACATCGCGACACTGTATGCCAACCACCACGGCTGGCTGCAGGGCTGGCTGCGCAAGAAACTGGGCAGCACGGCGTGCGCGGCCGATGTGGCGCAGGACACCTTCATGCGCCTGCTCGACCGCGAAGACGCCGTCGCCGCGCGCGAACCGCGCGCCTTTCTCGCCACTGTCGCCCAGCGCGTGCTGTTCAACCATTACCGCCGCCAGAAACTGGAACAGGCTTACCTCGACGTGCTGGCGCAGCTGCCGCCCCTGCATGCGCCGTCGCCCGAGGATCGGGCGCTGCTGCTGGCCACCGTGTTTGAACTCGACCGCATGCTCGACGGCTTGCCGCCTCCCGTGAAACGGGCTTTTTTGCTACGCCAGTTCGACGAACTGCCGCAGGAAGACATCGCGCGCCAGCTCGGCATCTCGCTGGCCACCGTGAAACGCCATCTGCAGCGCGCCGGCAGCGCCACGCAGGCGTGGCAGCAGCTGCAAACGCAGCACGAACACCTGCCGTCCGCCGTGCACGCGACCCTGCTGCGCGCCTGCGTGCAAGCGAACGCGCCGCGCCGCCACGCCGTCAAAACCCTGGCACTGCTGCTGGCCTGCGGCGCCTCGCTGTATGCGTTCGAACGCCGCAGCCCATGGCGCGGCTGGATGGCCGACTACCGCACGGCCGTCAACCAGCGCCGCGTCGTGACCCTCGATGACGGCACGCAGCTCACGCTCAATACCAATAGCGCCGTCAATATCGCTTACGACGGCGTACAGCGCCGCATCGAACTGCTGGCCGGTGAAATCTTCATCGCCACCGGCAAGGATGCGGCGCAGCGCCCCTTCTTCGTCGGTACGCCGCACGGCAGCCTGCAGGCGCTGGGCACGCGTTTCACCGTGCGCCTGCACGAGCAATACGCCTGCGCCGGCGTGCTCGAAGGGGCCGTCGCCGTGCTGGCCGATGATGGCGCGCAGCGCCTGGTGCTGCGTCCCGGCGAAGGCGCCCATTTCGACGGCACGGGCGTGCACCGCCAGGCCCTGGCGCCGTATGGCGGCGCGTGGCTCAATGGCATGCTCGTGGCGCACGACATGCGCCTGGCCGATTTCCTCGCCGAGCTGTCGCGCTACAGCGACCATCCATTGACCTGCGCGCCCGCCATCGCCGGCCTGCGCGTCTCCGGCTCCTACCCGCTGGCCGATATCGATGCCATCCTCGACGCCGTCGGCGCCAGCCTGCAGCTGCGGCGCCATACTGTCACGCGCTTCTGGGGCCATCAAGTCGTCAGGATAGAACTGGCGGCCCGCTGAAAAATATTTTCTGCAAAGTGAGCTGTTTCTCCGTGCTTGCGTGACCTGGAAGATAGGCAGTCTCCATCTTGCGCATCCACGAAAGGTTTTATTCCATGCACCACGCTTCGCGTTCCCTCCTTACCCGCACCGTCCTCGCCTGCGCCCTGTCGCAGATCGGCATGGCACTGGCCCTGCCGGCATCGGCCCAGGCACAAACCCGGCAAGTGCGCACCTACAGCATTCCCGCCGGTGTGCTGGGCGACGTGCTGACGCGCTTCGGCAGCGACAGCGCCATTTTATTGTCGTTCTCCAGCGACGCCACGCAGGGCTTGCGCAGCGCCGGCCTGCAAGGCAGCTATGGCGTGCACGATGGTTTCCGCGTGCTGCTGGCCGGCAGCGGCCTGCAAGCCGTGCCGCAGGCGAATGGCGGCTACCTGCTGCAGAAAATCCCCGCCAGCGCCGGTGCCCCTTCGGCGGACAGCCGCGGCGTGGCCGTCATGGGCGGCGTCACGGTGGTGGCGGCGGCCGAACGCAGCGCCGCCACCAGCGGCACGGGCAGCTATACGGGCGGCCCCGCCAGCGGCGCCACGGGCCTGGCCCTGACGCAGCGCGAAACGCCACAGTCGCTGACCATCGTCACGCGCCAGCAGATGGATGACCAGAACAGCAATGCCGTCTCCGACGTCATGAAGAACGTCAATGGCGTCAACGTGCAAAACTATGACAGCGACCGCTGGAGCTTCTGGGCGCGCGGCTTTGCCGTCACCAATTTCCAGTACGACGGCGTGTCGGCCATCTATGACGGCGTCTACGACTGGGGCACGACGAACAGCGACATGGCCATCTACGACCGCATCGAAGTGCTCAAGGGTGCAACGGGCTTGATGAGCGGCTCGGGCGACCCGTCGGCCACCGTCAACATGGTGCGCAAGCGCCCCACCGCAGCCTTCGAGGGCTCGGCCACCCTGGGCGCGGGATCGTGGGACAACTACCGCGGCGAAGCCGATGTCTCCGGACCCCTCAACGACAGCAGCACGGTGCGCGGCCGACTGGTGGGCGCCTACCAGGACAAGCATTCCCACCTGGACCGCTACACGCAGCAGAAGTCCGTCGCCTACGGCATCATCGAGGCGGACCTGACACCCGTCACCCTGCTGACGGCCGGCTTCACGCACCAGGACTACAAGCCGCGCGGCTCGACCTGGACGGGCTTCCCCGTGCTGCTGGCCGACGGCTCGCGCACGGATTTTCCCACCTCGTGGAACCCGGCCACGGACTGGAGCCGCCGCGACATGCAGAACACCACGCTGTTCTCGTCGCTCGAACATACGTTCGCCAACGGGTGGAAACTGAAATTGAGCGCCAACCAGCTGCGCAGCAAGCATGACAGCGTGCTCGGTTCGGCCAGCGGCGGCAATCCCGATCCCGTCACGGGCGAAGGCGCCTACTTCTTCATGGGTAAATACAAGGGCGACCGCCGCCAGACCACCGTCAACGTGGACGCCAGCGGACCATTTACGGCCTTCGGCCGCCGCCACGAAGCGATGATCGGCTATTCCCATTCCAGCGCGAAGCAGGACGGTCCCGTCTACGAATCCGTCTACCCGCCCGTGGAAGGCAGCTACTTCGACTGGCGCGGCCAGTACGCGGAACCGGCGTTCACGCGCCTGGGCAACGACAACGACAAGACACGCCAGAGCGGCCTGTATGGCGCGCTGCGCCTGCGTCCCCTGGATGCGCTGTCCGTCATCGTCGGCGCCCGCGTGAGCAACTACAAGCAGGACCAGGACCGCAGCTTCTTCGACAGCGGCACGGCGCGCATCACCTCGCGTATCGATGAAAGCAAGGTCATCACGCCGTATGCGGGCGTCGTGTATGACCTGGACAAAACCTATTCCCTCTTCGGCAGCTACACGAGCATCTTCGCGCCGCAAAGCAACCGCGACAGGAACCGCAACTTCCTCACCCCCGTGCGTGGCAAGGGTTTCGAGGCGGGCATGAAAGCCGAATTCCTGGAAGGTAAAGTCAACGCCAGCGCCTCGCTGTACCAGATCCGCCAGAGCAACGTGGCCAACTATGTGGGCGAGGTCAATGGCGAGGAGGCGTATGAAGGCATCGACGGCGTCACCAGCCGCGGCCTGGAAATGGAAGTGACCGGCGAAGTGCTGAACGATGTGAAACTGAGCGCCGGCTATACCTATACGCGTATCCGCGACAAGGATGGGCAGGAAGTGTTTTCCACCATGCTGCAAACGACGCAGCCGCCGCACCTGCTGCGCGTGCAGGGGACATGGCGCCTGCCGGCCAGCCTGAATAAAATCACCGTGGGTGGTGGCGTCAACTGGCAAAGCGGCTACTACGGCCATATCTGGAACCCGGCCGCCAATGACTATGCGCGCATTGAACAAGGCGGCTTTGCCCTGGTCAACCTGTTGGCCCGCTACGAAATCAGCAAGAACACAACGGCCAGCCTGAACGTGAACAACCTGACGGGTAAAAAGCACTTCACGGGCCTGGGCCTGTTCCAGACGGGCTTTTACGGCGAACCGCGCAATGTCATGCTGACCTTGCGCACGAAGTTTTAATCAGTTGCCATACAGCGCCAGCGCCCAGGCTGGCGGACGCAATTCCAGCGCCAGGGACAGGTAAGCAGGATCGAAGCGCGCCGCCAGCAAATACACATTGGCGGCGCCCTTCGGTTCCCAATTCCCCGTAAAGCCCTTTTCGCCGGCCGCCACGCGCTTGCGGTCGAAGGGCACGGCGCTTTTCGCGAATTCCTCGTGCGTTTTTTTGCCCTGCGCATACGGTGACAACCAGGCCAGCGCCTCGGCAAGGCGCTTCGCTTCCGGCGCGCCATACCAGTCGTCGCCATGCGCCTGCGCCATCAGCGCCGTCGTCAGCAGCGGCTCCAGGCTGTAGGTGGTGTAGTGCAGGGCGTCGCGCTGCTCGAAGTCGAAGGGCACGCCGCCGGCGCCGATATTGCGCGGCACGTGCGCCAGGAAGCGCTCCTTCGCGCGCGCGATCAGCAAGGCGTCGCCCGTGACATACGCGGCGGCCGTGCCGATCTTGATGCGGTGGCTGTGCCAGTTGTTACGCGCCGTGGACGGGCCGCCCACCTTGATGGGATCACTCAGATACCCGTTCGCCAGGGTGCGGCAAAACGCCTGCACCTGCTCGCGTTCGACGCCGTTCAAGCGCTCCTGCACCAGGTCAAAGCCCATCAACAGGCTGGCCAGTTCCGTTTCGTCGACGGGACTGAACGAGGGCTGATAACTGCCGCTCCAGACCAGCAGCAGCTGGCGCGCCGCCTCGAAATGCGCCATCTCGCCCGACAGCCGCCAAGCCAGGGCCTGCAAGCGCGCCTGGCGCCAGTCTTCCTGCGCCTGCTGGCTGGTCTCGCGTCCGCCCTCTCCCTTCAGCAAGCCGCCCGTGCGCACTTCGGCCATCAGGTGCACGGGCCGCGCCGCATCCTTGCGCGCCGCCTTGAGCACCTGTTCCGCAATGGCCGGCGCCACCTTCGCCTTGAGCATGCGGGCCCGCGCGGCGGACGTCAGCGCAAACGCCAGCGGGCCGTCATGCGGGCGCGGCGCCGCGCGCAAGCCCGCCAGGGGCAGCGCCAGCAGGCCGACCAGTACCATGCGCCGGCGCATCAGGTGCGTACTCAAAACCGCGTCTCCCGCGCCGCGCGCAAGAAATTATCGAGGATAGGCGTGCAATCGAGCAGCTCGACACCGCCCGCCGAATGGAATTCCGGGTGCCACTGCAAGCCCATGACAAAACGCGCCCGCTGGTAGCGGATGGCTTCGACGATATTATCCCCTTGCGAATACGCTTCCACGGTGACGTCGCGCCCCAGGTCCTTGACCGACTGGTGGTGGATGGAATTGACGAGCGCCTCCCCCGCCTTCGGGAACATGCCGGCCAGCGAAGAGCCTTTCGGGAAGACGATGGTGTGGCGGTGACGGTCATACAGATCGTTGACGTGCGAGGCGGCGCCTTCCACGTCCGAAGCGATGTCCTGGTACAGGGTGCCGCCAAAGCCCACGTTGATCAATTGGCAGCCGCGGCATATGCCCAGCACGGGTTTGCCCGCATCGACGAATTCGTGCAGCAGTTCCAGTTCGTACAGGTCGCGCGCGCGGTCGCCGTTCCATTCGGGCCGCGTGGCCGCCTCGGAATACGTCTGCGGCGAAACGTCGGCGCCACCCTGCAGCACCAGGCCGTCGAGGTGGCGCGCATAGTGGCGCAGGGTGATGTTACTCGGGTGTAGCTGGCCGTTGGTATTGACGGTCGGGATCATGAACACCAGCACGTCGCGCGACATGACCCACTGCGCGATCGACTCTTCCAGGTATTGCAGGTTCTTGCTGCGCAGCCCAGTGGCGCCCGTCTCGGGGTGGAAAATGCGCGCCGAGATGCCGATGCGCAGGGTGCGCCGCATAAAATCGCGGCTGGCCTTGTCGCGCATGGAGCGGTAGCGCGACGAGATCACCCGCCAGGCTAGCGCCAGCGGCGTATCGTTATCCTTCAGGTAGCGGGGGGCGGCGTCGCGCGCGCGGTGCTCGTCATCAGGCGCCCGGCGGCCGACCCTGTCGGGCCGCGCCGGTGCTGGCTCTGGCGGCGCTGGGTCGGTGGACGGGGGCTGCTGGGGATCTTTTTCGTCTGACATGGCGGGGCTGACTGAAAGCGGAGAACGGTTTCAATATAAACCCCTGCCTTCAAAAGCACGATTCAATTTTGTAACAAAAGCATACCTGCGGGGCATCCACGCAACACGCCGGCGGCAAACGCATACGCCCCATTTACGCTGGCGGCCCCGCTTTTTAGAGAATCTTTACGCCCCCGCTGCTAATCTTGAACGTACCTCAACCACCGCTGCAAAGCCACCATGGAACCCCATTCACGCCTGTCCGCACATCAAGCCCTGCCCCACCGCCACCCGCGCCTGCCCACTTTCCTCATGCATATCACGGTCGACAAAGCCTGCCTGGCCGAGCTGCGCCAGCTGGTCGTCAGGACGTGCGGCGGCATGCTGTCGTTCATGCGCGTCGAGGCGGTCGACCACGCCGAGCGCATGAAAGTATGGCTGTGCGTGACGGAACCTGCCCTGCGCCTGACCATGGATGCCGTCATGCGCCTGCTGCCGGCGGCCGAATTTGGCCGCATCAGCCAGGGGAAATCGCTATGAACCAGTATTCCTGCGAGCAGGCGATGTCCTCGATGCGCATCACCACGCACTTTCAGGGCATCTGGGTGCCGATGATCACGCCCTTCCGGGATGGCGACGGCGACATCGACTTCGACGCGGCCCAGCAGCTCGCGTGCGAACTGGCCGCCAGCGGCATCGATGGCTTGGTGGTATGCGGCACCACGGGCGAAGCGACCATGCTGAGCGCCGCCGAACAGACCATGCTGCTCGATAGCGTGCTCGAAGCCGTCGGTCCCCGCTTCCCCGTCGTGATGGGGATAGGCGGCAGCGATACGCGCAGCGTCGTCGCCACGGTGCAGCGCTACAACGACCATCCGCTGGCGGGCCTGTTGGTCTCCGCCCCCGCCTATGTGCGCCCTTCGCAGGACGGCATCGTGCGCCACTTCCAGGCCATCGCCGCCGCCACCGACCAGTCCATCGTGCTGTACAACGTGCCGGCCCGCACGGGCGTCAATATCGAACCGCAAACGGCCGCCCTGCTGGCGTGCGACTCGCACTTCGTCGCCATCAAGGAAGCCGGCGGCAAGCTGCAGCAGCTGGGCGAACTGCTGCTCGACACGCGCCTGGACGTCTTGTGCGGCGACGATGCGCTGCTGCTGGCCAGCCTGTCCATGGGCGGCCATGGCGCCATGTCGGCCGCCGCCCAGGTGCGCCCCGACCTTTATGCGCAGTTGTACCACCTCGTCAGGCAGGGCCGCCACGGCGCCGCCGGCGCCCTGTTCAAGATCATGCTGCCCGTCATCCGCCTGCTGTTTGCCGAACCGAATCCCGCTCCCGTCAAAGCAGCGCTGGCCATGCAGGGCAAGGTGCGCAACGCCTTGCGCCTGCCGATGACGCCCATGTCGGCCGCCGGCCAGGCCACCCTGGCCGCGGCACTCGAGCCCCTGATGGAACTGCCCGTATGGACGGCCAGCGACAGGGAAGAGCCGCGCGAAGGCTGTCTGCTGCAGCTGGTTTCCCCTGCCAACATCATGCCAGCCGTGCGCCAAGATGATCATCGCCATCACGGATGAACGCGGAGGGATGGAGAAATCCATCCTGGCCGGGCGGCTGGCCGCCTCGCGCGCGCTGGCCGGACGCAAGGTCTTGCTGCTCGATGCCGATCCGCGCCAGGGCGCCATGGCGCAGGCCAGGAATATGCACGACGGCGCCATGCACGGCAGCCTGACGCGGCCGCGCCTGATGGCGCGCGCCATCAGCGCCAAGGGTTTGCAGCCGGAGCTGGAACACCTGGTGCACTGCTACCACGACATCGTCATCGACAGCGAAGGCCGCGACTCCATGGGCAGCCGTTCGGCCCTGATCGCCGCGCGCGTGCTGGTGGTGCCGCTCGACGGTGTCGTCAACGGCGCCGCACAATCAGGCCTGGCGCGCCGCATCGCACATGCGCGCAGCGTCAATCCGGGCCTGCGCGTGCTGCTGGCAACGGACACGCAAGCGGCACCCGCCCATGCGCTGGCCGCGCAGATCCCGGCCGCCCGCGTGGTCAGCCCGGGGCAGCTGTACTGCGCCGTTTTCAACCTGCCCGCCTAGAGCACGCAAAAAAGGCGGCGCATGCGCCGCCTCTCCTCTCTGTCAATTAAAACGTCTTGCTGACCGTCAGCTGCAGCGCCGTCTTGCCCATGAATTTGCCATTCACGGGCGAGGCATAGGCCGATTTTCCCGCGTTCGTGCCGATCACGGCCAGAGCGCCCGTCACCATGCCGAAGTCGCGCGTGACGCCCACTTTCCAGTCCGTGTAGCTCGATGCATCATTGTTCTTGACCTTCTGGTGGCCCGCGTGCAGATTTCCGGTCCAGCCGTTCGTCAGATCGATATTCGCGCCGATGTCCAGGTAGCCGCTGTTCTTGCTGTTGACGATGCCGAACAGGTTCGAGACGGCGTGCGAATACTTGATATAGGCGGGGCCATACGACAACTGGCCGTAGACTTCCTGCGTGTCCGCGTCGGCCAGGCCGGCGACGTGCTTCAAGCCGTTGTCCGCATACACATAGGCGAGCACGCCCACGTCATAGCCAACATCACTGCCCAACTGGCCGCGCTTGCCCGCATACAGGTCCACTTCCACGTCGCCGCTGCCGCCCGCGTCCTTGGTCCACTTGATGGTGGAGGCCCAGGCGCCCGCGTACAGGCCAGTGGGGTTGTTGACATAGTCGACGCCGCCCTGCAGCGCCGGTTTCAAGCGCGTCTGCGAGATGCCGCGGTAGCGGTAGTCGGATACGCCGGCCACGTTGAAGCTCACTTCATTATCGGGCTTGGCCTCGTCCGCGTGGGCCAGGCTGCCCGTCAAGGCTGTGGCGACGGCAAGTGCAAGTAGCATTTTGTTCATGGTTGTTCTTCTTCATCGGTGGTATGGGCCTTTGCCAACATGGCGCAGCTGGCCCGCCGCTGCAAAAAAATCGCTGCAAAAATTTCAAGTAAAGTGTCCCCCCTGGCGCGCGCGGCGCCTGTTTTCAAACAGGGGACACAAAGGTGTTAGAGCGGCGGCAGCAGCCGGTAGCCGACGGCCGTTTCCGTCAGCAGGTACTGCGGCTGGGCCGGATCGGCTTCCAGCTTCTGGCGCAGATGGCCCATGTAGATGCGCAGATAGTGGCCGTTTTCGCTGTTCGACGGCCCCCACACTTCACGCAGCAGCTGCGGATTGGTGACCACCCTGCCCGCGTTCTTCACGAGCACGGACAGCAAACGGAATTCCGTCGGCGTCATGTGCACCAGCTGCTTGTTGCGCGTGACCAGCCGGTCCTTCAGGTCGACGCGCACGTCGCCAAACTGCACCACGCCATCGTCGCTGGCGGCGGGCTGGCGCTGGCGGCGCAAGGTGGCGCGCACGCGGGCCAGCAATTCGCCCACGCCGAACGGCTTGGTCAGATAGTCATCGGCGCCCGCGTCGAGCGCGCGGATCTTGTCCTGCTCGTCAACACGCGCCGACAGCACGATGATGGGCACGGCCGACCATTTGCGGATGTCGGCGATGAAATCGATGCCATCACCATCGGGCAGTCCCAGGTCCAGCACGATCAGGTCGGGCCGCCGCGTGCCGGCATCGATCAAGCCCCGCTGCATGGTGGCGGACTCGAAAATCTGCCAGCCCTCGTCTTCCAGCGCGGCGCGCACGAAGCGGCGGATTTGCGGTTCATCCTCGACCAGCAAGGCGGTGGCGGAAGGTTCGTTCATATTGGTTTTCCTGTTTCATGGTCGTTGGCGTCATCGAGCTCGAGCTCCGGCGGCGCCGGGGGCGTGCCCAGCGGCAGGCTGAAGACGATGGCGGCGCCCTGTCCCGGCGCGTGCGGCTGCGCGTGGATGGTGCCGCCGTGGGCTTCGACGATGGCGCGGCAAATGGCCAGCCCCAGGCCGACACCCGGCTTGTTCGATTCGCGCTCGCCGCGCGTGAATTTTTCAAAGATGGCTTCTTCGCGGCCCGGCGGCAAGCCCGGGCCATCGTCAAACACCGTCACCTGCAGGAACTGGCCGTGCACCCCGGCCGCGACCGTGATGGTGCTGCCGGGCGGCGTGTACTTGGCCGCGTTTTCCAGCAGGTTGCACAGCACGCGCTCGACCAGCACGGCGTCGTAGCGCACCAGCGGCAGGTCCGGCGCCAGCTGCGTCTGCACGGCATGCTGCTGCAATTGCGGGCCGCTGGCGCGCAGCGCGCTGCCCACCACTTCTTCCAGCGCCTGCCATTGCAGGTTCAGCCGCACCTGGCCGCTCTCGATGCGCGCCATGTCCAGCAAGTTCGCCACCAGGGCGCTCATGCGCACGGTTTCGGACTGCAGCGAGCGCGCCATGTCCAGCTGCGCGGGCGACAGCGCGGGCCGCGACAGGGCCAGCGATTCGGCCAGGCCCACCAGCGACGTCAAGGGCGTGCGCAAATCGTGCGACAGGGCCGCCAGCAGCGAATTGCGCAGCCGCTCGGACTCCATCTGCAGCAGCGCGCCCTGGGCCACGTCGATGTAGTGCACGCGCTCGAGGGCGATGGCCGCCAGCGCGGCAAAGGTATCGAGGTGCTGGCGCTGTTCCGGCACCAGCAGCCAGCGCCCGCGCTGCGCGCCCTCGAGCGGCAGCAGCGCCAATACGCCCCGCGTGCGCATGGGCGCGATCAGCGGCAAGTAGAAAATGGGGGAAGCCGGCAAGGTGTCGGTGCCAGTCCCCGCCGCCTGCGCATGGTCGAAGGCCCACTGGGCGATGCCGATATCGAGCGCCTCGCCGCCGTTCGGGGCTTGCAAGCTGCCTTCGTCATCGGGCAACAGCAAGGTGGCGCGCGCGCGGAAAGCCCGTTCGATGGCGCTTTTCGTGATGTCGAAAATCTGCTCCGTCTGCAGCACGCCGGACAGCTCGCGCGAAAATTCGTACAAGGCGCGGGCGCGCGCTTCGCGGTGCGATGCCACGCGCGCCTGGAAACGCAGGCCGGCCGTCAGATGGCCCGTGATCAGGCCCACGGCCAGCATCACGCCAAACGTGATCACATACTGGAAATCGCCCACGGCAAACGAGAAACGGGGCGGCACGAAGATGAAATCGAAGCTGGCCACGCCCACCAGGCTGGCCAGCGCCGCCGGCCCGCGCCCCAGGCGCACGGCCACCAGCACCACCGTCAGCAGGGACAGCATGGCGATATTGGCCAGGTCCAGGTACGGTTGCAATGGAACCGAAGCGAGGGCCGTGGCCAGGCTGACGCCGGCGGCCACGATGTAGCGCCAATGGCGCGAGGACCGGCGCGGCGCTTCCGCATCGTCGCCGCTTGCGCGCCGGGGCGCCGCATCGGCTGGCGGCAAGCCCACCTCGATCAGATCGATATCGGGCGCCAGGCTGGCCATGCGCGCGGCCGGCGGCACATGCCACAGGCGCGCCAGCGCACTGGTTCGGCCGCGGCCCACGATGACTTTCGAGATATTCGCGCTGCGCGCATACTCGACCACGGCGCCGGCGATGTCGGCCGACGGCACAATGGCCGTGCGCGCGCCCAGGTCCTGCGCCAGTTTCAGGGTTTTCAAAATACGCTCGCGCTGGCCCGCCGGCAGGCGCTGCAAACGCGGCGTTTCCACGTACAGCGCATGCCATTCCGCATTCAGCTGGCTGGCCAGGCGCGCCGTACTGCGGATCACGTGCTCGCCCCCCGCGTGCGGCCCCACGCAGGCCAGCAGCGCGGCGCCCGTCTTCCATACGGGGTTGATCGATTTCTCGACGCGGTAAGCCTGCACATCGTCCTGTACCCGGTCCGCCGTGCGGCGCAAGGCCAGTTCGCGCAAGGCGATCAGATTGCCCTTGCGGAAAAAATGCTGCGACGCCCGCTCGGCCTGCAACGGCTGGTACACCTTGCCCTGCTTCAGACGGCGCAGCAGTTCATCGGCGGGGACATCGACCAGCACCACTTCATCGGCGCGGTCGAATACCGTGTCGGGCAGGGTTTCGGCCACGCGCACGCCCGTGATCCCCCCCACCACGTCATTGAGGCTTTCCAGATGCTGCACGTTGACGGTCGACAGCACGTCGATGCCGGCCGCCAGCAATTCCTCGACATCCTGCCAGCGCTTCGGATGGCGCGAACCGGCCACGTTCGAATGGGCCAGTTCATCCATCAGTATCAAAGGCGGCGCGCGGCGCAGCGCTTCATCGAGGTCGAACTCGTACAGGGTCTTGCCCCGGTACTCGATGGCCTTCAGGGGCAGCACGGGCAGCCCGTCAAGCTGGGCCGCCGTATCCTGGCGCCCATGCGTCTCCACCACGCCCACCAGCAAGTCCTGGCCATCGGCCAGCAATTTGCGCGCGGCCGCCAGCATCGCATAGGTCTTGCCGACGCCGGCCGAGGCGCCAAAATAAATGCGCAGCCGGCCGCGCGCGGCTTTCTTTTCCTGCGCCTGCACTTGCGCCAGCAGGGTATCAGGGTCGGGGCGTTGGCTGTCGTTGGGGAGCATGTTGTATTTTAATCTTCTTGCGTAATGCTATCTTGTTATTTTGCCGTGGCGTCAAGCAGCGACGTCACCACGTAGGTCGGATTAGCGGGGCCTCCGAGGCGCGCAAGCGCGTAATCCGACAACGTTGTTGGCCTGGCCGGGCCGGAGGTGATGTCGGCTTACGCTGCGCTAAGCCGACCTACGCGCCGTCGCCAGCTTACTTCGCCATGGCATCGAGCGCCAGGTTCAGTTCCAGCACATTCACGCGCGGTTCACCGAAAAAGCCGATATATGCGGTTTTCTGCACCTTGGCGATGGCGTTTTCCACCTGCGCCAGCGGCATGGTGCGCACGCGGGCTACGCGCGGCGCCTGGTACAGGGCGCCGGCCAGGCTGATTTCCGGATCAAGGCCGCTGCCCGACGCCGTTACCAGGTCGACGGGAATAGCGCGCGTGTTGCCGGGATCCGCTTCCTTCAGGGCGGCGATGCGCGCCTTGACGGCGTCCACCAGGGCCGGATTGGTCGGTCCCTGGTTCGAGCCGCCCGAACCGGCGCCGTTGTTCGCCATCGGCGCGGTGGCCGATGGACGGCCCCAGAAGTACTTGGGCGATGTGAAGGACTGGCCGATCAGGGTCGAGCCGACGGGTTTTCCGCCACGCTCGACGATGCTGCCGTTGACTTCATCGCTGAAAGCCAGCTGGCCGATGCCGGCCGTGGCGAATGGATAGACGACGCCGCAGATCACGGTCAGGGCGGCAAACAGGACCAGGGCGGGACGTACGATGGTGCTCATGATGGTTCCTTTAGACTAAATTGAGTGCGGACAGCAGCATGTCGATCAGCTTGATCCCGATGAAGGGCAGGACGATGCCGCCCAGGCCGTAGATCAGCAGATTGCGGCGCAACAGGCTGGCCGCGCCGATGGCCCGATATTGCACGCCTTTCAGGGCCAGCGGAATCAGCACGACGATGATCAGCGCATTGAAGATCACGGCCGACATGATGGCCGAGGCGGGGCTGGCCAGGTGCATGATGTCCAGCGCCTTCAGTTGCGGATAGGTGCCCACGAAGGCGGCCGGGATGATGGCGAAGTACTTGGCGATGTCGTTCGAAATCGAGAACGTCGTCAGCGAGCCGCGCGTCATCAGCATCTGCTTGCCGATTTCAACGATTTCCAGCAGCTTGGTCGGATTTGAATCGAGGTCGACCATATTGCCCGCTTCCTTGGCCGCCTGCGTGCCCGAATTCATGGCCACGGCCACGTCGGCCTGTGCCAGCGCCGGGGCATCGTTGGTGCCGTCGCCCGTCATCGCCACCAGGCGGCCTTCGGACTGGTAGCTGCGGATCAGTTTCAGCTTGTCTTCCGGCGTCGCTTCGGCGAGGAAATCATCCACGCCCGCCTCGGCCGCAATCGCGGCAGCCGTCAGCTTGTTGTCGCCCGTGATCATGACGGTCTTGATGCCCATGCGGCGCAATTCCGCGAAGCGCTCCTTGATGCCGCCCTTGACGATATCTTTCAGCTCCACAGCGCCCATGACACGGCCATCGTCGACCACCACCAGCGGCGTGCTGCCGCGGCGCGCGATGTCGTCGACGGCACGCGCCACTTCATCGGGATACGGTTGGCCCAGCACTTCCACATACTTTTTCATGGAATCGGCCGCGCCCTTGCGCAACTGGCGCACCTGCTGTTCGCCCGCGATATCGACGCCGCTCATGCGCGTTTGCGCCGTGAAGGGCACGAAGGTAGCGTGCAGGCTGGCCATTTCGCGTTCGCGGATGTTGAACTTCTGCTTGGCCAGCACGACGATGCTGCGCCCTTCCGGCGTTTCATCGGCCAGCGAGGCCAGCTGCGCCGCGTCGGCCAGCTGCTGCTCCGTCACGCCGGGCGCAGGCACAAAGCTCGACGCCTGGCGGTTGCCCAGGGTGATGGTGCCCGTTTTATCGAGCAGCAGCACGTCCACGTCGCCGGCCGCTTCCACGGCGCGGCCCGACGTGGCGATCACATTGGCCTGCATCATGCGGCTCATGCCTGCCACGCCGATGGCGGACAACAAACCGCCGATGGTGGTCGGAATCAAGCAGACGAGCAGCGCGATCAGCACCGTGATCGTCACGGGCGTGCCACTGCCGGCCGCCGCCACGGAAAACAGCGAGTACGGCAGCAGGGTCACGGTGACGATCAGGAAGACGATCGACAGGGCCACGAGCAGAATCGTCAGGGCGATCTCGTTCGGCGTCTTCTGGCGCTTGGCGCCTTCAACCATGGCGATCATGCGGTCGATGAAGGCTTCACCGGGGTTGACGGAGACACGCACCAGCAGCCAGTCCGACAGCACGCGGGTGCCGCCCGTCACGGCGGAAAAGTCGCCGCCCGACTCGCGGATGACTGGCGCCGATTCGCCCGTAATGGCGCTTTCATCGACGGAAGCCACGCCGGCCGTCACTTCGCCGTCGGCGGGAATCACGTCGCCGGCTTCGACCAGCACCGTCATGCCCTTGCGCAGGTCGGTGGCCGGCGTGGGCAGCCAGGAAGTGCCGTATTTCGGCGTTTGCATTTTCTTTGCCATCACCGTTTGCTTCAGGGCGCGCAGCGAGGCCGCCTGCGCCTTGCTGCGGCCTTCGGCCAGCGCTTCGGCGAAGTTCGCGAACAGCACGGTAAACCACAGCCACACGGCAACGGCGACGATGAAGCCGAATGGCGCTTCGCCCTGGCCGCCGCTGATCCCGGCCTGGGTCGCCAGCAGGGTCGTGATGATGCTGCCCACGTAGACGACGAACATCACGGGGCTGCGCCACTGCGTGCGCGGGTCGAGTTTTTTGAACGCATCGACGACGGCGGGGCCGATCAGTGCGGAATCGAACAAAGTCAGGCTTGTGCGTGACATGGTAGCCTCTTATTTGATGAAAAGTTGCAAGTGTTCGACGATCGGGCCCAGGGCCAGCGCGGGAACGTAATTCAATACACCGACGAGCACGACGACGCCGATCAGCAGGCCGATGAACATGGGGCCGTGCGTGGGCATGGTGCCGGCATTGGCCGACAGGCGCTGCTTGGCCGCCAGCGAACCGGCCACCGCCAGCACGGGCACGATCACGCCGAAGCGGCCGAACCACATGGCGATCGCCAGCATCACGTTGTAGAACGGCGTGTTGGCGGACAGGCCGGCAAACGCGCTGCCGTTGTTGTTGGCGGCCGACGTGAACGCGTACAGGATTTCGGAAAAACCATGCGCGCCCGGGTTGGCCACGCCGATCTTGCCCGGTTCGACCATCACGGCGATCGCCGTGCCCGTCAGCACCAGGGCTGGCGTGATCAGGATGGCCAGCGAGACCATCTTCATTTCATAGGCCTGGATTTTCTTGCCCAGGTATTCAGGCGTGCGGCCTATCATCAGGCCGGCGATGAAGACGGCCAGGATGGCGAACATCAGCATGCCGTACAGGCCCGTGCCCACGCCGCCGAAAATCACTTCGCCGAACTGCATCAGCAGCAGCGGCACCATGCCGCCCAAAGGCATGTACGAGTCGTGCATGGAATTGACGGCGCCGCACGATGCGGCCGTCGTCACCGCCGCGAACAGGGTCGAGGAGCTGATGCCGAAGCGCGTTTCCTTGCCTTCCATATTGCCGCCCGATTGCAGGCTGCTGGCCTGCTGGTCCACGCCCAGCGCTTGCAAGGATGGATTGGCTTGCTGCTCGGCGCTCATCACGCCGGCCGTCATGAGGACGAAGATCAGTGTCATGGCGGCCAGCACGGCCCAGCCCTGGCGCAGGTCGCCCACCATGCGGCCGAAGGTGAAGCACAGGCCGGCGGGAATGATGAAGATGGCCAGCATCTGCAGGAAGTTCGACAGCACGGTCGGGTTTTCATACGGATGCGAAGAATTGGCGTTGAAGAAGCCGCCGCCATTCGTGCCCAGCAGCTTGATCGATTCCTGCGACGCGACGGGGCCCATGGCGATCGTCTGCGTCGCAGCCACTTGCGCTTCCATCACGGGCTTGCCGGCCGCATCCAGCACGGGCTGGCCGTCGGCTGTCACCTTCGGCGTTTCATACGCCACGTGGTCGAGCAGGGTCACTTCCTTGTAGGCGGAAAAATTCTGGATCATGCCTTCGCCCATGAAGACGACGGACAGGGCCAGCGACAGCGGCAGCAGGACGTACAGGGTCGAGCGCACGAGGTCGACCCAGAAATTGCCGATCGATTTGCCCGAGCGCGAGGCGAAGCCGCGCACCAGCGCGAAGATCACGGCGATGCCGGTGGCAGCCGAAAAGAAGTTCTGGCATGCCATGCCCAGCATCTGGGTCAGGTAGCTCATGGTCTGTTCGCCGCCGTAGCCCTGCCAGTTGGTATTGGCGACGAAGCTGACGGTGGTATTGAACGAGGAATCGGGGCTGACGGCGCCCAGGCCCTGTGGATTCAACGGTAAAAAGCCCTGCAGGCGCTGCAGGCCGTAGACGAAGACGGCGCCCACGGTATTGAAGACGATCAGGGCGATGGCATAGCTTTTCCAGCCCATGGCCTTGTCGACGGGCAGGCCGGACCAGCGGTACAGCAGGTTTTCCAGCTTTTGCAGCCAGCCCAGGCCGCGCACGGGCGCATCGCCGGCCACCTTGGCCATGTACAGGCCCAGCGGATAGCCGGCGGCCAGCAGCACGGCCAGGAAAGCCACCAATAACAGTATCGATTGCGTCGTCATCACAGTTCCTCCGCCTTCAGCAGCGCCACCAGCAGGTAGACGAGCAAACCAGCCGAGACGACGGCGCCCAGCACATAAAACGCGTTCATTTGACGCTCCCTAATTTGTCGCAGGCGACGGCGAAGCCGGCCGCCAGGACGAAAAACACGGCAATCAAGCCGAGATACACGAGATCCATTCCCACCCTCATACAGGTTTGTTTTGATAGTGAGCAGATTAGCCAAAAGGGTCTAAAAAATTCGTAAAGACTGGGGAGGCGCATGTAAACAAGATGTAAAAACGGGGGCTTTACCGCATAAAATCCAGCACAATTGGCGTAAAACCACGCCTGAGGCGCACTGTTGTTGCCCTGGAGTAGCGCTATTGCTCGCGGGACAAGATAGAATGCGCGAGCGTCCGCACAAGGACGCCTGGCCTGCCGCACTGCCCTCCCCCAGTGACGCTGGACGGGATATACTGTATATTCATACAGTTATCGCCGCCGCTGTCATTGCGCCCGCAGTGCCTTGGCCTGGCGTTCCAACCACTGTCTTTACTTAGCTTGAACACGTATGGCCACTAAAAAACCAGCATCCGACTACAGCGAATCATCCATCCGTGTCCTGAAAGGACTGGAACCCGTCAAGCAGCGCCCGGGGATGTACACCCGCACTGAAAATCCGCTGCACATCATTCAGGAAGTGATCGACAATGCCTCCGACGAGGCGCTGGGCGGTCATTGCACGCATATCGCCGTCACGCAAAACACGGATGGCAGCATCACCGTCGAAGACAATGGCCGCGGCATTCCCGTCGGCCTGCACCCGGAAGAAGGCGTGCCGACCGTGGAAATCGTGTTTACACGGCTGCACGCGGGCGGCAAGTTCGACAAGGGTTCGGGCGGCGCCTACGCGTTCTCGGGCGGTCTGCACGGCGTCGGCGTGTCCGTTACCAATGCGCTGTCGACGCGCCTGGAAATCACCGTCTGGCGCAAGGAAAGCGACGGCAACGGCTTGCACCACATGGTGTTTGCGAATGGCGACGTGATCGAGCCATTGAATTCCCGCCCCGCCCCGCGCGACGGCAAGAAGTCCGGCACGCGCGTTACGGCCTGGCCCGATGCAAAATATTTTGATTCGCCGAACATCTCGCAAACGGAGCTGCAACGCCTGCTGCGCTCGAAAGCCGTACTGCTGCCGGGCGTCACCGTCACCCTCACCAACGCGAAAACGGGCGACACGCAGACGTGGCAGTACGCGGAAGGCTTGCGCGGCTACCTGACCGAAACGCTGGCGCAGGTATCGAATGGCGAAACCCTGATTCCCCTGTTCGAAGGCGCGCAATACGCGGGTCCGGACTCGGAAGGCTTTGCCGAAGGCGAAGGCGCGGCGTGGGTGGTGGCGTGGACGGAAGAAGGCGCCATCGTGCGCGAATCGTACGTCAACCTCATCCCCACCTCGAATGGCGGCACGCACGAATCGGGCTTGCGCGACGGCCTGTTCGGCGCCGTGAAAAACTTCGTCGAAATGCACTCGCTGCTGCCGAAAGGCGTGAAGCTGCTGCCGGAAGACGTGTTCGCGCGCGCCTCGTTCGTGCTGTCGGCAAAAGTGCTGGACCCGCAATTCCAGGGCCAGATCAAGGAACGCCTGAACTCGCGCGACGCCGTGCGCCTTGTCTCGACCTTCACCAAGCCGCCGCTGGAACTGTGGCTGAACCAGCACGTCGACTACGGCAAGAAGCTGGCCGAGCTGGTGATCAAGCAGGCGCAGTCGCGCCAGCGCTCGCTGCAAAAAGTGGAAAAGAAAAAATCCTCGGGCGTCGCCGTCCTGCCCGGCAAGCTGACCGACTGCGAATCGTCGGACATCGCGCGCAATGAACTGTTCCTCGTCGAGGGCGACTCGGCGGGCGGTTCGGCCAAGATGGGCCGCGACAAGGAATTCCAGGCGATTCTGCCCCTGCGCGGCAAGGTGCTGAACTCGTGGGAGACCGACCGCGACCGCCTGTTTGCCAATAACGAGATCCACGATATCGCCGTGGCCATCGGCGTCGACCCGCACAACGTGGGCGATACACCCGACCTGTCCGGCCTGCGCTACGGCAAAATCTGCATCCTGTCCGATGCGGACGTGGATGGCTCGCACATCCAGGTACTGCTGCTGACCTTATTCTTCAAGCACTTCCCCGCCCTGATCAACAAGGGCCACATCTGCATCGCCCGCCCGCCTTTGTACCGGGTCGACGCGCCCGCGCGCGGCAAGAAGCCGATCCAGAAAATCTACGCGCTCGACGACGGCGAACTGGTGGCCATCGAAGACAAGCTGCGCAAGGAAGGCGTGAAACAGGGCGCCTGGTCGATCTCGCGCTTCAAGGGCCTGGGCGAGATGAACGCCGAGCAGCTGTGGGAAACGACGATGAACCCGGACACGCGCCGTTTGCTGCCCGTCACGCTCGGTGAAGTCGACCACATGGCTTCGGCCTCGCGCTTCAATATGTTGATGGGCAAGGGCGAAGCGGCAGGACGCCGCGCCTGGATCGAAGAACACGGCAATGAGGCGGAGGCGGATATCTGATGATCATCGGCATCGACCTGGGCACCACCAACAGCCTGGTCGCCATCTGGCGCGACGGCAAGGCTTCCATCATCCCGAATGCGCTCGGCGAGCACCTGACGCCATCATGCGTGAGCATCGATGACGACGGCACCGTGCTCGTGGGCCGCGCCGCGCGCGAGCGCCTGCAGACGCACCCGCAACTGACGGCGGCCGTCTTCAAGCGCTACATGGGCAGCGAAAAGAAGATCACCCTCGGCACGCAGCAATTCCGTCCGGAAGAACTGTCGTCGATGGTGCTGCGCGCGCTGAAGGAAGATGCCGAAGCCTTCCTCGGCCACAAGGTCGAGGAAGCCATCATCACCGTGCCCGCGTATTTCAGCGACGCGCAGCGCAAAGCCACCCGCATCGCCGGCCAGCTGGCGGGCTTGCGCGTGGAGCGGTTGCTGAACGAGCCGACGGCCGCCGCGCTGGCCTACGGCATCCGCGACAAGGAACAGGAAAGCAAATTCCTCGTCTTCGACCTGGGCGGCGGCACGTTCGACGTGTCGATCCTGGAGCTGTTCGAAGGCGTGATGGAGGTGCGCGCATCAGCCGGTGACAATTTCCTCGGCGGCGAAGACTTCGTTACCGTGCTGGTCGACGCCTTCCTGGACGGCAGCGGCCTGCGCGACGCCGTCGGCAGCCGCCTGCTCGACCCGCGCCAGCAGCAGCAGCTGCGCGATGAGGCCGAGCGCGTCAAGCGCCTGCTGTCGGACCAGCCGTCCGTGCGCATGGCTACGCGCTACCAGGACAAGGAATACAGCTGGGAGATCGGCGAAGACAAGCTGGCGCAATTGTGCGAGCCCCTGCTGGCCCGCCTGCGCCTGCCAGTGGAACGGGCGCTGCGCGACGCCACCATCCGCGCCGCGGAATTGAATGAAGTGGTGCTGGCCGGCGGCGCCACGCGCATGCCGCTGGTGCGCAAACTCGTGTCGCGCATGTTCGGCCGCTTCCCCGCCATCCACCTGGACCCGGACGAAGCTGTGGCGCTGGGCGCCGCCGTGCAGGCGGGCCTGAAAATGCGCGACGCGGCCCTCGACGAAGTGGTCATGACGGACGTGGCGCCATACTCGCTGGGCATTTCCATTTCGCGCCAGGTCGGCGCGAACCAGTATGAAGGCGGGCATTACCTGCCCATCATCGAGCGCAATTCCGTGGTGCCCGTCTCGCGCACGGAAAACATCACCACCATCTACGACAACCAGAAGGAAATCAACGTGGCGATCTTCCAGGGCGAATCGCGCCTGGTGGCCGACAACGTCTTCCTCGGCAAGATCAGCTTCCCGATACCCGCGAAAAAAGCGGGCGAGATCGGCATCGACGTGCGCTTCACCTATGATATCAGCGGCGTGCTGGAAGCGGAAGTGACGGTGCTGGCCACGCAGGAACGCCACAAGATGATCATCAGCGACAACGCGGGCGTGATGACGCCGGAACAGATCGAGCAGCGCTTTGCGGAACTGGCCGACCTGAAGATCCACCCACGCGAGCAGCTGGAAAACCGCACCCTGGTCACGCGCGCCGACCGGCTGTACGAACAGTCGCTGGGCGACGTGCGCCAGTATCTGGCTGCGCACACGGCCAATTTCCAGGCCGCGCTGGAAACGCAGGACCCGAACACCATCCGCAAGGCGCGCCAGGCGCTCGACGAGGTGCTGCGCCGGGTCGAGAGCGAGAGCTTCCTGTAAATGGACGGCGGCATGGACAACGGACAGCGCAGCCTGTGGGCAATCCTGGGCACGGAGCCGACGGGCGACGAGCGCACCCTCAAGCGCGCGTATGCAAAGCGCCTGAAGGTGACGCGTCCCGACGACGATCCGGCCGCCTTCCAGGAGCTGCGCGACGCCTATGAATACGCGCTGCGCCATGCGCACCTGTTTACAGAGGAATTCCCGGAAGCGCAAGCGGCCGAGGCCAAAACGGTAGAGGCGCAAGCGCCAGAAGCGCCGCCCATGGAAGCGGCCGAGCTGTGGGGCGTGATCGACGAACCCGCGCAGGAAGCGCAGGAGCCGCCTGCAGAACTGTGGGGCGTCATTGCCCTGGAGCCCGCACCGCCGCCGGAACTATGGGGCGTGGTCGCCATCGATCCGGCACAGGAAGCGGCCAGCCTGTGGCAGGCATTCCTGGAGCAGTCGCGGCATGCGGATGCCAGCGAGGTAGTGGCCGGCATCCTGCAGGACGACGCCATGCTCAACCTCGACGTGCGCGAGGAATTCGAGCTGTGCGCGCTGCGCTACTGCGCCAGCGCCGGCTATGACCTGGCGCTGCGCCAGGCCCTGTTCGAGCAGCTGGGCTGGGACCGCGATTTTTCCTACCTGGCGCGCAGCCATGGAGATCTGGTGCGCGCTGCCGTGCAGCGCTACCGGGCCGACCGCTCATTCGCCCATTTCAGCGACAACCGCGACAGCTACCCGGGCCTGGACTGCATCATGTCGCAACAGCCGCCAAGCGCCTACGCGCGCCAGCTGTTCGACCAAAAATTTACGCTGCAGCTGCGTGAACTGCTGCACACGATACGTTGGCAGCACGGCGAGATGCTCGCTTACAAACTCGATACGGACCTGTTCGAACGGTGGGAACACGCCGTCCATGCGAAGCGCTACTTCAAGCAGACGGCGTTGGCCTCGGGCGGCCTCGGTTTCGTGCTGCACTTCATGCTCGCGGGCGTGCTCGATGCGGCCGGCTTCAAGCTCGGCGACACGGCGGCCTATGCCAGCCTGCTGGGCTTCCAGGCGCTGGCCTTTTCCCTGCTGGCCATGCATGCCTTGCGCTGGCCGGCGCCCCTGTTCGCGCGGCTCGACTCGCTGCAGGAAGCGCTGCAGGAACGCCTGCCTGTGCTGTGGCAGCGGCCCGGCTTGCGGCAACTGGGCTGGATCGCGCCCTACCTCGTACTGGCCTTGCTGCTGTTCCTGCCCGAGCACAGCGACACCATGCGCCTCGTTACCGCGGCCGGCTTATGCGCGTCGGCCCTGCTCGCGTATGCGATGAACCGCCAACTGCTGCATGGCATGCTGCTGCTCCTGTGCCTGGGCCTGTCGCTGTTCGCGGCCATGTTCATGAGCGGCAAAGGCCAGGCGGCGCTGGCCATCGGCGATGCCATGCCGCTGATGTTTTGCCTGGCGGCGCTGGCCCTGCGCTGCGCCACCGGCCTGTATGGCGATTGCGGCTTCCCCGAAGCGCTCTTGCCCCGCCTGCGCGCCGCATGGCTGTTCGGCTGCGCGGGCTTGCTGTCCTTGCTGTATGTGCAGCAGTTGCCGGCCGCCCTCGTCGGCGCCGCGCTGTATGCCTGGTCGTGCGCCGGCTTGCTGTTTTCCCCCACCGATTTCAAATGGAAGACGATCTGGCCGGTGGTGCTGGTGCCGTCCCTCGCCAGCGTCGTGCTGGCCGGCCACGCCCCGGCCATCCGCGCCATGCCGATGATGCATCACAGCGTCGAACTGGCCCTGGCCGTGCTGTATCTGACCTTGCGCTATATGTATCTGACGTACGGCAAGTCCTTTTCCAAATCCCGGCTGTCATAATCAGCCCCACGAATTCAACCGCAACCACTCAACACCGAAACAAGCGCCATGTCCACACAAACCAATTTATTTGACGATGCCCAGCCTGAGCCGATCGAGCCGGATGAACCGGTATTCGACGGCGAAGCGCTGACCCTGTCCACCTTTGCCGAGCGCGCCTATCTCGATTACGCCATCTCCGTCGTCAAGGGCCGCGCCCTGCCCGACGTGTGCGACGGCCAGAAGCCCGTGCAGCGCCGCATCCTGTATGCGATGAATGAGCTGGGCCTGAACTCCACGGCGAAGCCGCGCAAATCGGCGGCCGTTGTCGGCGACGTGCTCGGTAAATTGCATCCTCACGGCGACCAGTCCGTGTACGACGCGCTGGTGCGCATGGCGCAGGATTTCTCGCTGCGCTACCCGCTGATCGATGGCCAGGGCAACTTCGGCTCGCGCGACGGCGACGGCGCGGCGGCCATGCGTTACACGGAAGCGCGTCTGACGCCGATCGCCAAACTGCTGATGGATGAAATCGGCATGGGCACGGTGGACTTCCAGCCCAACTACGACGGTTCGACGGAAGAACCGAAGCTGCTGCCGGCCCGCCTGCCAATGGTGCTGCTGAACGGCGCCTCCGGCATCGCCGTGGGCCTGGCGACGGAAATCCCGTCGCACAATCTGGCGGAAGTGGCGAAAGCGGCTGTCGCCATGATCCGCGATCCGAAGATGACGCACGCCGAGCTGATGGCCATCATTCCCGGCCCCGACTTCCCCGGCGGCGGCCAGATCATCACGCCTCCATCGCAGATCCAGGACATGTACGCGAGCGGCCGTGGCAGCATGAAGGTGCGCGCGCGCTGGAAGATCGAAGAGCTGGCGCGCGGCCAGTGGCAAGCCGTCGTGACAGAACTGCCGCCCGGTACTTCCTCGCAAAAAGTGCTGGAAGAAATCGAGGAGCTGACAAATCCGAAGATCAAGCTGGGCAAGAAGGCGCTGTCGCCGGACCAGGTGGCATTGAAAGCACTGATCCTCAATTCGCTCGACACCATCCGCGACGAATCGGGTCGTGCCGCCCCCGTGCGCCTCGTGTTCGAGCCGAAGTCGAAGAATCAGGACCAGACGGAATTCATGCTGATGCTGCTGGCGCATACGTCGCTGGAATCGTCGACCTCGATCAACCTGGTGATGATAGGCGGCGACGGCCGTCCACGCCAGAAAGGCCTGGGCGACATCCTGCGCGAGTGGATCGACTTCCGCTTCGAGACCGTCACGCGCCGCACCGGCTACAAACTGGGCAAGGTCAAGGACCGCATCCATATCCTGGAAGGGCGCGAAGCGATCCTGCTCAATATCGACAAGGTGATCCAGATCATCCGCAATTCGGATGAACCGAAGGCGGCCCTGATCGACGCGTTCAATCTGTCCGAGCGCCAGGCCGACGACATCCTGGAAATCCGTTTGCGCCAGCTGGCGCGCCTGGAAACGATCAAGATCCAGCAGGAACTGGCCGAGCTACGCAAGGAAGAAAAGTCCCTGCAAGACCTGCTCGACAACCCGGGCTCGATGAAGCGCGCCATCATCCGCGAAATCGAAGCGGATGCCAAGCAGTTCGGCGACGCGCGCCGCACCCTGATCGAGGAAGCGCAGAAAGCCGTGGCGGAACAGAAGGTGGTCGATGAACCGGTCACCGTCATCATTTCGGAAAAAGGCTGGGTGCGCGCGCGTACCGGCATCGGCCACGACGCGGCGCAATTCACGTTCAAGGCGGGCGACAGCCTGCATGGCGCCTTCGAATGCCGCACGGTCGACACCCTGCTGGGCTTTGGCAACAACGGCAAGATTTACTCGGTTCCCGTCTCGGCGCTACCCAACGCACGTGGCGACGGCGTGCCGATCACGACCTTGTGCGACCTGAGCGGCGGCACCCCGGGCAACGCCGTGCGCATCTTGCACTACTTTGCGGGCAATGGCGCCACCAACCTGCTGCTGGCGTCGAGCGCCGGCTACGGCTTCATCGCCAAGGCGGGCGACATGGTCAGCCGCCTGAAAGGCGGCAAGGCCTTCATCACCCTGGACGGCGGCGACGTGCCGCTCGAACCGAAAGTGATCGCCGAGGCGGCCAGCGCCCTGGCCTGCCTGACGGAAGGCGCGCGCCTGCTGGTGTTCGGCCTCGATGAAATGAAAACCCTGTCCAAGGGCGGCACCGGCGTCAAGCTGATCGACCTCGATGCCAAGGACAAGCTACTGGCCGTGCAGCCGATCACCCAGCGCGGCGTGGTCGTCTCCGGCATCGGCCGGGCCTCGAAACCGCAGGATGCGTCGCTGGGCGCCACGGCCCTGGCCGACCACTTTGGCAAGCGCGCCAAGAAGGGCAAGGCGCTGGCGGCCAAGCTGAAACCGGTGTCGATGGCGGCCATCGGCTGACCGGCATCGCGCCACACGAAAAGACAGGTTCGCCTGTCTTTTTTTTCGCCTATCGCAGCAGGAAAAATAGTTTTACAGATAGTTTTGCAGATACACCTCGCTTCCCCGTTATCCCTGCAGGCATGCCACCGGCATGCCGCCCACGGACAGGAGAACAGCGATGAGAAACAACGTTTCAGGCAGGCGGCCATGCAGCGTTTGACCCCGGCCGAGCGGCTGGTCGCGGCCATGGCGGCCGAAGGCTTGCCCTACAAAAGCATCGCCAGGGAACTGGGTAAGTCGCCGGCCACCGTGCGCAACCAGCTGCATGCGATCTATCAGAAGCTGGACGTGGGCAACCGCACGGCGCTTGCGCACAAGCTGCGCGGCCAGGCTTAGCGCCGCGACAGGCGCAGCACGTCGGGCGTCGCTTCAACGATATCGATCACGTCATGCGCCCCGGCGCCGTCACCGAGTGCATAGCGGCCCATGCCCAGGGGTACGAGCCGGGTCACGGGGCCGGCGCGGGGCCGGTCGTCGGGGCCGGGCGCCATCGGCGTCAAGGTCGCCGCCCCTTGCGCCATGGCGCCGGCGGGCACGCCGAATTCCAGCACCTTGCGTCCCTTGCGGCTGGGCGGGAACGCGAACGTGGCGGTGGGCCGGTACACCTCGATGCCGTCCGCATCCTCCTCGAACGAGTGCGTCCAGCTGCCGCTGGGCAGTGCCGTTGTCATGCCGTGCATGGCGATCCCTCCCTCAGAAGCACGATACCATGCCGCCCAGGTTTTCATAGCCGCTCACGGAGGGCGACCAGGCCGTGCCGTTCCACGCCTTGTGGAACAGCGCGCCATTCGTGCCCGTGACAAACACGTCGAGGCGGTCCGGCGCCCAGGCCGTGGCGCGCGGACGCGAAGTACACACGCCGCCCAGGTTGTCAAAGCCCGTCAGGGAAGGCGACCAGGCCGTGCCATTCCAGGCCTTGTGATACAGGGCGCTGTCCGTGCCGATGACGAACAGGTCGAGCCGGTCGGGTGCCCACGACAGGGCTTCCACCTCGCCCACGCAGATACCGCCCAGGCGCTCGAAGCCGTCGATGGACGGTCCCCATTTCGCGCCGTCCCACCATTTATGGTACAGCGCGCCATCGGTGCCCGTAACGAAGACGTCGAGACGGTCCGGCCCCCACGCCACGGCCTTCGGCGACGAGGTGCAGATGCCGCCCAGGCGTTCATAGCCCGTCAGCGACGGTCCCCAGGCCGTGCCGTCCCACCACTTGTGGTACAGGGCCCGGTCCATGCCGACGACGAAGATATCGAGGCGGTTCGGCCCCCACGCCACGGCTTCCGGCTGGCCCAGGCAGATGCCGCCCATGGCTTCGTAACCGATCAGCGACGGCCCCCAGGCGGATCCGTTCCACCATTTGTGATACAGGCCGCGGTCCGTGCCGACGACAAACACGTCGAGGCGGTTCGGCCCCCAGGCGACGGCGCGCGGGTCGCCCACGCACAGGCCGCCCATCGCTTCATAGCCCGTCAGCGACGGTCCCCAGGCCGTGCCGTTCCACCACTGATGGAACAAGCCGCTGTCGGTGCCCGTGACGAACACGTCGAGCCGGTTCGGCCCCCACGACACCACCTGCGGCGCACTGGTACAGATGCCGCCCTGCCCTTCATAGCCGCTGACGGACGGCGCCCAGGCCGTGCCATTCCAGGCCTTGTGGTAAAGCGCGCGGTCCGTGCCAACGACGAAGACATCGAGGCGGCTTGCCCCCCAGGCCACGACGGGAGAGGAGCTCTGGCGCGGCGTGGCGCCCGTTCCTGCGCCCCCCGTGCCGATGCTGGCGCGCGGGCCATCGAGGCAAGCCTGCATGCGCGCCACCTGGCCTGCCGTGAACATGAACATGGCGGGATCGTCGACGTAATCCATGTAGTTCATGAACATGTCGCCATTCGGCCCGTTACTGCACGACACCTGGGGAAACGAAGGCTGGCCCATGTTCGGCCCGCCCTGGTTCGGCGTATCGGCCACGTTGTCCGTGCCCGAGCAGCCGGTGCCGTCGTCGCCCCAGATATGATTCAAATTCAGCCAGTGGCCGATTTCATGCGTGGCCGTGCGCCCCAGGTGGAACGGCGGCGCCGCCGTGCCGGTCGTGCCAAAGGCCGATTGCAGGATCACCACGCCATCGGTGGCGACCGGGCCGCCGGGAAACTGCGCGTAACCGAGCAAGCCGCCGCCCAACTGGCACACCCAGATATTCAGGTAGCTGTCGGCCGGCCAGGCATCCATGCCGCCCGTCGCCTGCGACTTGACCGCATCGTCCGCGCCAAACGAGGCCACCGTCGTCTGGCGCCGCTCGATGCCGCTGGTGGCCGCGCCATGCGGATCGGTCGTGGCCAGCGCGAACTCCACGCGCGCATCGGCCGTCAACGGCAGGAATGGCGCCGGCGTGCTGTTGACATCGGGATTGACGCGCCGGAAGTCGCGATTGAGCACATCGATCTGGCTGGCGATCTGCGCATCCGAGATATTCTGCTCGGCCGTATTCCACACCACATGCACCACCACCGGAATGTGCGTCACGCCGGAACGCCCGGCAATGCTGCCGTCGCCCTCGTAGAGCCCCGCCAGGTTTTCAATATCCGCGCGCACGTTCGCGTACGACGGATCTTCGGTGAGCAGGCGGCGATGCACGTCCATCGTGGCGCAGGTGCGCTTCTGCGGGGTGCCGCCCCCCTGCCCTCCATCACCGCCGCCGCCCATGCCGCTACCATCGCCTCCCATGCCACCGCCAACGCCCACCTGCATGCAACTGGCGCCCGCCATGCCCTGCGATGGCTGCTGCATGCCGCCGCCCGGCATGTCGCCGGCATTCACGGCGGCCGCGCCCTGGGCGAGCGCCGCCTGGTCCGCGTACGACACGCCCAGGCGCGGCCCCGGCATGGCATCCGCCGCCCGGGCATCGGCCTGCACATCGCCCTCGACCGGCATGGCAGGCATGTCTTCGGCCAAACCGGTGGCCGGCGATTTTTTCGTTTTAGCGGTGCTCATGATGTCTCCTTCGTCTATGTGCCAATTCACTATGGCACGGCGAAAAGAGGAGCACTTGCGCGAGATCAAGACTGACAAGCGGTACCAAGGAAAAGTGGCGGACGAAAAAAAAGACAGCCGAAGCTGTCTTGTGGGCTTGCAGGCCGAAGCCTGCAAACGGTGCATTACTTGGCGGCGGCGGCCTTGACTTCAGCGTCGGCCTTGGCCTTGGCTTCTTCCGTTTTGGTGGCGGCGATGGCTTTATCCTGGTTCGCTTCCACTTTTTCCTTGGCCACTTTGGCGTCCGCATTCACGCTGGCCTTGTGCGCTTTCGCATCGGCCTTGGCGGCAGCTTTGTCAGCCTTGGCTTGCGCCTTCATCTTGTCTTCCGGATCGGCGTCGACCACTTTGTCGTGGGCCTTGGCCTTGGTTTTATTTGCCTTGTGCTGGGCGTCGGCTTTCTTTTCGTCGGCCTTCATTTCGGCCTTGGCGACGTTGGCGTCAGCCTTGGCATCGACTTTGGCTTCCTTGTTGGCGGCCTTGTTGATGTCATGCTGCGCAGACGCCTGGGCGCTGGCAACGGCTGGGGTAGCTGGCGCCGTTTGCGCGATGGCAGCGGTGGCAAACAGGGTAGCGATCAGGGTGGCGAGTAATTTGTTCATGATGAGACCTTTCAATATGGTTTAATTTTATTCTTACTAAAGGCGGGCAAAATGTTCAAAATTTGCCAGGCATCGCGCTGTTTCTTGATGTAGCGCAATGGCATGACTTCATAGTAAAGATAACGGGCAAACCACACAGTGCGTTAGCGCACTCAACGGAAAATATGTGCAAATCAGCAAATTTCCCATTGGGTGCGATGCAGGTCTCATATCCTCATGTGCCCACGGCCAGCGCCGCGTGGCGGGCAGCCACCCATTCCTCGTTGGCCGGCTCCACGCCCACGACGATGCGGCTGGCATCGGTGGAGATACGGCTGGCGTTACGCGCATTGGCCTCCCCGTCGAGTACTGGGCCGATAAACCCCAGCTCGTCGCAGATGCGCAGGCGCAGCTCGGCGCTGTGCTCGCCGATACCGGCCGTAAACACCAGCATGTCCAGTCCACCGAGCACGGCCGTCAGGGCGCCGATCTCGCGCACGATGCGGCGGATATATAAAGCCAGCGCGGCGCGGATGCGCTCGCCCGTGGCATCCTGCCGGTCCTGCTGCGCCAGCAAGACCGGCGGGTCGGCCGACACGCCCGATACGCCCAGCAAGCCCGACTCGTGGTACAGCACGTGCGCCACTTTTTCCAGCGACAGTTTTTCGATCTCCATCAGATAGATCACGGCGCCCGGATCGAGCGAACCGCAGCGCGTGCCCATCATCAGGCCGTCCAACGCGGAAAAGCCCATGGTGGTGGCCACGCTGTGCAAATTGTCCATCGCGCACAGGCTGGCGCCGCTACCCAGATGGGCCACGATGACCTTGCCGCGCGCGACGGCGCCGAAGCGCTGCTCCAGCACCAGCGACTGGTATTCGTACGACAGACCGTGGAAACCGTAGCGGCGCAAGCCCCGCTCCCACGCGTCGTAAGGCAGGGCCAGCATCTGCTCGACCTGCGGCACCGTGTGGTGAAAGGCCGTGTCGAAGCACGCCACCTGGGCGATGTCGGGCCGCGATTCGAGCAGCACCTCGATCGCCTCGAGCGCGAACGGCTGGTGCAGGGGCGCGAGCGGCACATAACTTTTCAGGTCGGCCAGCACTTTGAAATCGATGCGCACGGGCGCGAAATACTTGCTGCCACCATGCACCACGCGGTGCGCCACGGCGCGCAAGGGACGCCCGTCCAGCTGCGCCACCACTTGTGCGCGGATGTATTCGAGCGCCGCGTGATGAGGCTGCTGCGGATCGAGCTGCAGAGCGACGGCCGGCAGGCCGCCGGCGCGGTAGGCGGCGTTTTCGCGGCCGATGCCTTCGACCTTGCCGCTCCATTGCGCCTGCTGCGGCAGCACGCCGCCCGTCTGCTCGAACAGGGCGAACTTGATGCTCGACGAACCGCAATTGAGCACGAGGATCAGGGTGCCATCGGCATGGGTAATTGGCGCGCTCATGGCGGCGTGCTCCGGTAATGGTTGGCCAGCATCACGGCGATGGCGCACGAGGCGATGCGGCTGGCGCGCGAGTCGGCGCGGCTGGTGAGGATGACGGGGATTTTCGCGCCCAGCACGATGCCGGCGCTGTCCGCGTCGCCCATGTATTCGAGCTGCTTGGCCAGCATATTGCCGCTTTCCAGGTCGGGCACCAGCAGGATATCGGCGCGGCCCGCCACTTCCGAGACGATGCCCTTGACGGTGGCGGCGGCGATCGACACGGCGTTATCGAAAGCCAGCGGACCGTCGAGGATGGCGCCCGTGATCTGGCCACGGTCGGCCATCTTGCACAGGGCGGCCGCGTCCAGGGTGGCCGGCATGTCCGCATTCACCGTTTCCACGGCGGCCAGGATGGCCACGCGCGGGCAGGCCACGCCGATCACGTGCGCCAGGTCGATGGCGTTGCGCACGATGTCGGCCTTCATCGCCAAGTTCGGCGCGATATTGATGGCCGCGTCAGTGATGATGAAGGGGCGCGGATACGCGGGTGTCTGCATCAGGAAACAGTGGCTGATGCGGCGCTTGGTGCGCAGGCCTGCGCTGGCCGACAGCACGGCCGACATCAGTTCATCCGTGTGCAGGCTGCCCTTCATCAAGGCTTCCACTTCGCCCTTGCCCGCCAGTTCGGCGCCGCGCGCAGCGGCCGCATGGCTATGTTCGACGTCGTCGATGGCGATGCCTTCCAGGCTCAGGCCCGCTTCGGCCGCCACCGCTTCCAGGCGCGCGCGCGGCGCCACCAGCACGGGGGTGATCAGGCCGGCCGCATAGGCGTCAAGCGCGCCGGACAGGCTCAGTTCATCGCAAGGATGGATCACGGCCACCCTGATCGGGCCCAGGGTGCGCGCATGCTCGAGCAGACGCCGCGTGCCGTCGCCGTTATGCAGGCGTACTTCGGGCAAGGTGGCGCGCGCCCGTTCGATCTGCTCGGCGGGCGCGATCACTTGCGCCTCGCCCTCAAGCACCACGGCGCCATGCTGGTTGACACAGCGACAAGCCAGGGTCACGTGGCGGCTGCGCGGTTCCAGCGCCGTGACGGTGACGCTGATGGCCAGGGTATCGCCCACGCGCACGGGCTGCAAAAAGCGCAGGGTCTGGCCCGTGTAGACGGTGCCGGCACCGGGCAGGCGCGTGCCCAGCACGGCGGAAATGAGGGACGCGCCCCACATGCCGTGCGCGATCACGCCTTGGTAGCGGGTGGCGGCGGCAAATTCCGTATCGAGGTGCTGCGGGTTGTCATCGCCCGACATCACCGCGAACAGGGCGATATCGTCCATGCTCAGGGTGCGCGTGATGCTGGCCGTGTCGCCGATGGCGATCTGGTCGAAGGTGCGGTTGCGTACGATATTCAAATCATCGTCTTGGGGAGTAGTCATCGTGGTCTTCTATACAGGGGTAATGTGTTTGGCCGGTTTGGCTTTTGGCCCGGTAGCGGATGCGCGCACGGCCGGCGTTTGTGCCTTCGTTTGATCCTTGACCGCGCGGTCGAAGACGTCCAGCATCTGCTGCAGGCTCGCTTCCTCGTCCGGCGTCGGCGCCTCGGGTACTTGCAGCACTTGCTGCAGCCACTCGGCCAGCGCACCGATGTCGTCAGGGTCGGCGCGCGACAGCAAGGCCGGCAAGGCGGCGATGGCGGCATCGAAATCATGCAGCATCAGGCGCGCCTGCTGGCGCACGATACCGCGGAACTCCTCCATGCCGACGTCCTGCCGGTATTGCGGCTTGATCAGTTTGAGGGCCAGGTTGACCCTCCGCTCGTCGGCGATCATGCGAAAGCGGTAGATATAGAACAGCGCGCGCACGGCCGCTTCCACCAGGCCGCCCCGCTGCATGTCCTCGTCCATCTTGCGCGTTTCGCAGCGCACGTATTCGCAATGCTCGGGCGAGATGCCGGGATGGGGACGCGGCGGCGTCGTATCGCCGATCGCTTGTCCCGTCAGTGCCTGCACCAGCGGCGAACCGTACACCAGGTCGAAAGTGGTTTCCTGTACCGTATCGCGCCAGTCGCGCCAGCCGTTCAAGCCGGCCGTAATGGCGCCGGAGATGGCTTCCTGCATGGCCAGCAGCGGGTTGTCGGGCGCTACCGGCTGGCGCTGGGCGCGCACTTTTTCCGCCTCCCTGGCCACCAGCCTGGCCAGCGGATTGTGGTCAGTCCAGCGCTCGTACGACACGCGCAGCGGGTGCGCCAGCTGCAAAAACCGCGCCGTCTGCGGCGTGACCATGGCGCGCACCCATGGCTGCGCAAACGTGCGGTACAGGGCCAGGTTCACTTCAGACACGCGCGCGGCGGCGGCGAACTTGCGGTCGTTTTCCACGCTCGGTTGCACGATGGCGCGCACGTCGTCGATGCCGCGGTGCTCGACCTGCAGCACGTAGTCGCCGCTGGCCAGATCCGCGTTCGGCGTATCGGGCGTCTTGTCGACGATCCTCGCTTCGTAGATACCCGCCGGCAGCAGGTTGATCAGGTCGATATTGCTGGCGAATTTCTGGTGTTCCTTGTGCCCCACCTTGGCCGAGACGAAAATGCCCAGGTGGCCGATGCTGTCATGCACGGCGTAGACGATGGTCTGGTCGTGCATCAGCACATCCTTGTCGTCGCGGTACAGGTCCGTGATCCAGCCCAGCGCCTGCGGCGGCGGCGTGATGTTGTCGCCGTTCGAGCAGAACACGACGATGGGCGAGCGGATATTGCGCAAGTCCAGGCGCACGCCGTCGGAAGTGATCAATTCGGCCGTGGCCAGGCGGTTGCCGATGAACAGATTGTCGACGATGTACTGCATCTCGACGTCGTTGAGGAAAACGTGGCCGCCCCAGTATTTTTCAAATTCCAGGTAACGGGGCGCTTCCGTATCGATGTTCGCGTACAGGTTGTACTGCTTGCTCCACAGCGTGTTGGCCGGGTTGAGCTTTTCGAAATTCTGTACCAGGCTGGCGCCGTCGAAGCGGCCGTTACCCAGGTCGCCCGCCAGCGCCGTGGCCCAGCTTCCGCCCATCAGGCCGCCCGCGTAGCGCATCGGATTGCGGCCATGCCAGCCGGCCCAGTACGACACGGGCGCGCCGGCCACGATGATGGGGCCGAACAGTTCCGGGCGCATGGCCGCCGTCATGAGGATTTGCCAGCCCGCCTGGCAATTGCCGATGACGACGGGCTTGCCCTCGCTGAGCGGATGCAGGGCGATGACTTTTTCCAGGAAGGCCGCTTCGGCGTGCATCACGTCCTCCACCGTCTGCCCCGGAACGGGATCGGGCAGGAAGCCGATGAAGTAGCACGGATGGCCGGCGCGCAGGGCCACGCCGATCTCGCTCTCGGCCTTGAAGCCGCCGATGCCGGGACCGTGTCCCGCGCGCGGATCGACGACGACGAACGGGCGTTTCGATGGATCTGGTTCGGGCGCATCGGGCGTCAGGATGCGCGCCAGGCCGTAGTTGACGGGACGCGCCAGCTCCAGGCCCGACATCACCAGTTCGGCGGGGAAGTCCAGCACGTTCGGCACTTCCTCGGCCATGTGTTCCTGGTACTGGTTGCCGCGCCGGCGCATCACGTCCGCGTACAGCACAATGCGCTGCCACGAATCGCGCGCATAGTCGCCCAGCACGCCCAGCGACGGCAAGCCGCCGGTGGAGAAAAATGGTGCAGCTTCGGTTTTCATGGCTATCCTTTTCATGCAAAAAACGCCGGACCATTCCGGCGCGGGAGCTACGCCATCTGGCTGATGGTCTTGCGAAAACGGGCAAGGGCAAACGTGAACAGGGCCGTGCCGATGGCCAGCAGGGCCAGGAACGGTTTCCACACGACGTCGATGCCGGCGCCCCGGTACAGGATCGCCTGGCTCAATTCGACGAAATGCGTGGTCGGGGCGATCAGCATGATGTTCTGCACCAGTTCAGGCATGCTTTCGCGCGGCGTGCTGCCGCCCGAGAGCATCTGCAGCGGCAGCAGCACGAGGATCAGGAGCATGCCGAACTGCGGCATGCTGCGTGCCACGGTGGCGAGGAAAATACCCATCGACGTGGTGGCGAACAGGTGCAGGGCCGCGCCGCACAGGAACAGCGCGATCGAGCCTTCGATGGGCACGTGCAGCATGCCGCGCACCACGAGGTTCAGCGACAGGGCGGCGGCCAGCAGCACCACGAGACCCATGGACCAGACCTTGCCCAGCATGATTTCGGCAGGCGTCACGGGCATCACCAGCAAGTGCTCGATGGTGCCGTGTTCGCGCTCGCGTATCAGCGCCGCGCCCGTCAAAATGATCGACAGCATCGTCACCTGGTTGATGAGCTCCATCAGCGAGCCAAACCAGGCCTGGCTCAGCGACGGGTTGAAGCGCGCGCGCATCACCAGCTCCACGGGCGAGACGGTTGCGCCCCGGTAGCGCTTGGCGAATTCCGATATCTCGCCGGCGACGATCTGCTGGATGTAGCCGCTGCCGCTGAAGGCCTGGCTCATGCGCGTGGCGTCCACGTTCAGCTGCAGTTCCGCCTGGCGTCCGCCCAGCACATCGGCCTGCAGCTTGGTTGGGATCGTCAGCACGAACGTGTACTGGCCCGCGTCCAGGCCCGCGTCGACCTGGCTCTGGTTGATCATGGCCGGCGGCGTGAACTGGGGCGGGAAGAAGGCCGAGGCGATGCGCCCGGACAGGGGCGAGCCATCTTCGTCGACGATGGCGATCGACGCCATGTGCAGGGTTTCCGGCTTGGCCGTGGCGGCCACGTAGATGGCCAAAGTGAACGTGTAGAGGATCAGGATCAGCATCATCGGGTCGCGGATCAGGCTCCAGATTTCCTTGACGCCCAGGCGGTAGATGTTTTCAAGGTGGCGCATATCAGCTCTCCTGCTTCTTCAGCAGCGCCACGGTCACGCCGAGGATCACGGGGATCGCCACGATCAGGGGCCAGAACGAGGCGTGCAGGTCGCCCAATCCCAGCGCCTTGTTGAACACGCCCCGGCTGATGTTGAGCATGTGCGTGGCCGGGTACATCAGGCCGATGGCCTTGCCCACGCCTTCCATCGACGAGACGGGATTGAGCAGGCCGGAAAACTGGATGGCCGGGATCATGGTGCCGATCATGGTCACGAACAGGGCCGCGATCTGGCTGCGCGTAAACGTCGAGGCGAACAGGCCGATGCCGGTAGCGCAGATATTGAAGATGAAGGTGGCGCCGATCAGGGTCGCCAAGCTGCCCTTGACCGGCACGCCGAAAGCGGTGACGGCCAGCAGCGCCATGAGAAGGAAGTTGAACATGGCCAGCACGACGTAGGGCACCTGCTTGCCGAGCAAGAATTCCAGGCGCGTGACGGGCGTCACGTACAGGTTGATGATGGAACCGAGTTCCTTTTCGCGCACGACGGACAGCGCCGCCAGCATGGCCGGCAGCATCAGCAGCAGCAAGGGAATCACGGCCGGCACCATCGCGGGCAGGCTTTTCACGTCCGGGTTGTAGCGATAGCGCGTCTGGATGGCGACGGGGTTGCTCATCGTGATGCCATAGCGGTGCAAGGCCTGGTCGGCCAGCCACAGCTGGTGCATGCCCTGCACGTAGCCTTGCACGGTTTCCGCGCGCATCGGCATGGCGCCGTCGATCCATGCGCCCACTTGGGCCGGCGCGCCGCGCTGCACATCGCGCGCGAAGCCGGGCGGGATCTCGATGGCCAGCGACAGTTCGCCGCTGCGCATGCGCTTGTCGATATCGGCATAGTCGCGCAGGGGCGCTCGCTCGATGAAATAGCGCGAGCCGGCCAGGTTGTTCGTGTAATTCTGGCTCAACGTGGTCTGGTCGTGGTCGAGCACCGCGTAACTCAAGTCTTCCACATCGAGGCTGATGCCGAAGCCGATGACGAACAGCAACAGCACGGAGCCGCCCAGCGCCAGGGTCAGGCGCACGGGATCGCGGCGCAATTCCAGGGTTTCGCGCCACATGTAGCTGAGCATGCGGCCCAGGCTGAAGCGGCTGCGCCGATGTTGTTCCTGCTGCGGCGGCGCGGCCGCTTCCGCCTTCTGCGCGGGCGCCTCGCTTTCCTGCGCCGCCGGCGCCGTGCCGCCGCCCGCCTCTTCCAGGTAGGCGATGAAAGCCGCTTCCAGCGAAGGCGCGCCCTTCTTGCGCACCAGTTCGGCCGGCGCATCGCTGACCAGCACTTTCCCCGCATGCATCAGCGAGATGCGGTCGCAGCGCTCGGCCTCGTTCATGAAGTGGGTGGAGATGAAAATGGTGACGCGGTCGCGCCGCGCCAGCTCGATCATCAGGCGCCAGAAATTGTCGCGCGCGATCGGGTCGACGCCGGATGTCGGTTCGTCGAGGATCAGCATTTCCGGCTTGTGCACCATGGCCACGGCCAGCGACAAGCGCTGGCGTATGCCCAGCGGCAGGCTGTCGGGCAAGTCGTCCATCACCGCGCGCAGGTCGAAGCGCTGCGCCATCTCGTCGATGCGCGCAGGTATCTCGCCTTCTGGCACGTGGAACAGGCGCGCGTGCAGCACGAGGTTCTGGCGCACCGTCAGTTCGCTGTACAGCGAGAACGCCTGCGACATGTAGCCGACCCGGCGGCGCGTGTCGATATCGCTGGAATCGACCTGCTTGCCGAACAGCCAGGCCTTGCCTTCCGTGGCCGGCAGCAAGCCCGTGAGCATCTTCATGGTGGTCGACTTGCCGCAGCCGTTCGAGCCCAGGAAGCCGAAGATTTCGCCGCGTCCGATGCGGAAATTCACGTGGTCGACGGCCGTAAAATCGCCAAAGCGCATGGTCAGGTCTTGCGCCTCGATGGCGACGTCCTGCGCGCTGGCAGCATCGAGCGGCGTGATGACGACGGGCTGGTGGCCCGCGCGCTTCGCTTCGGGCAGCAGCTTGATGAAAGCCGCTTCCAGGTTGCCGCTGTCCGTGCGCGCCAGCAGTTCGGCCGGCGTGCCCGTATCGAGCACCTTGCCGTCATCCATGGCGACCAGCCAATCGAAGCGCTGCGCCTCGTCCATGTAGGCCGTGGCCACCATCACGCTCATTTGCGGGCGCTGCACGCGGATGCCGGCGATCAGGTCCCAGAACTGGGCCCGCGCCAGCGGATCGACGCCGGTAGTCGGCTCGTCGAGAATCAGCAGGTCGGGATCGTGGATCAGCGCGCAGCACAGGCCCAGCTTCTGCTTCATGCCGCCCGACAGCTTGCCGGCCGGGCGCGCGAGGAACGATTGCAAGCCTGTGCTGCGGGTCAACTGGTCGATGCGGCGGCGGCGCTCGGCCGCGTCGTGACCGAACAGGCGCGCGAAAAACTGCAGGTTTTCCTCGACCGACAGGGTCGGATACAGGTTCTTGCCCAGCCCTTGCGGCATGTAGGCGATGCGGGGGCAAACGTCGTCGCGGTGGCGCGCATCGCGCATGTCGCCGCCGAGCGCCATCACGCTGCCCTGCTGCACGGCGCGCGCGCCCGCCACCAGCGACAGCAAACTCGATTTGCCCACGCCATCTGGACCGATCAAGCCCACCATGCGGCCGGCCGGCACATCGAGATCGATGCCGTCCAGCGCCACCGTCTTGCCGTAATGCTGGCTGACGCCGCGGATGCTGACGACGGAATTGTTCACGTCCATGGTCACTGCGGAACCTTCGCCGTCAATTCAGCGGGCCAGGCCTGCTTGGTATCGAGACGCACCCAGGCCACGCCGGGCAAGCCCACTTTGACGAGGGCCAGATGCTTTTGCAGCAGTTCGCGGCTGATCTGCGCTTTTACGCGGAACATCAGTTTCTGGCGTTCGCTGGCCGTTTCCACCGTCTTCGGCGTGAACTGCGCGCTGGCGGCGACAAACGAGATCGTCGCGGGAATCACGTACTGGGGCGCCGCGTCGAGGATGATACGCACTTCGCCGCCCAGCGCCACCTTGCCGGCCGCCGTCTCGGGCAGGAAGAAGGTCATGTAGACGTCCGACAGGTCGACCAGGTTGAGCACCTTGCCGCCGCCGGCCAGCACTTCGCCCTGCTGCGCCACCAGGTATTGCACGCGGCCGTCGCGCGGCGCCGCCAGCTGACCATCGGCCAGGTCCGCATCGATGCGCGCCGTCGTCGCCTCGGCCGCCACGACGGCGGAGCGCGAGCCGACCACCTGCGCCTTGGCCGCGTCGATGGCCGCCTGCGCCGCCGTCACCTGCGCCCTGGCCGCATTCAGGGCGGCGGCCACGCTGCGCACGCGGGCACGGTCGTCGTCGAGTTCCTGCACCGAGGACGCGCCCTCTTTCGACAGGGTGTCGGAACGGGCCAGGCGGCGCTTGGCCGCATCGAGTTCGCTTTCGCGCTGCGCCACCATGGCCAGCGCGGCCGCCTTGTCGCTCTCGCGCACGGCCACCTGCGCCTGCGCGCCCACCACGGCGTCGGATGCCTGCTGCTGGCGCGCGCGCGCCTCGTCGCGCTGGGCCGCCAGCGAGTCCACCTGCATGGTGGCCAGCGGCTGGCCCGCCTTGACGAAGTCGCCCTCGCGCACGAGGATCTCCTTGACCCGGCCGGCCAGCTTCGTGGCGACGTCGATTTCCGTCGCTTCGATGCGGCCATTGCCGCTGACAAAACCTTCGCCAGGACCCGTGGGACGCATTTTTTGCCAGACCACATAGCCCAGCACGAGAACGGCCACGACCAGCGCCGCGGGGATGAGTTTTTTCTTCAGTTGAGCATTCATGGTATCGGGGCGATCAAATTAGTGGGTGGAAACAGCGGCGGAGGCGACGGGCGCACCGCCCCCCAGGGCCGCATACAGGCTGACCTGGCTCGACAGCAGCGCGCGGCGCGTCTGCACCAGTTGCTGCTCCACCGTCAGCAAGTCGCGCTGCGCGTCGAGCACTTCCAGATAGGGCGCGGCGCCATTGTCGTAGCGCAGCTTGGCCAGGCGCGCCCGTTCGCTCTGCGCGGCCAACGTCGTCTTGCCGATGTCGACCTGCAGCGCCAGCCAGCGCCGGTTCGACAGCGCGTCGGCCACTTCGCGGAACGCGCCCTGCACGCTCTTTTCATAATTGGCCACGGCCACGTCGCGGCGCACCTCGGCCAGGTCCATATTGGCGCGCAAACGGCCCGCATCGAAAATCGGCAGCACCAGGCGCGGCGCGAGATTCCAGGCGCCGCTGCCCGAGTCGAACAAACCGTTCAATTCCGCGCTGGCCGTGCCGTAGGCGGCCGTCAGCGAAATCGTCGGGAAGAAGGCGGCGCGCGCGGCGCCGATATTGGCTTGCGCGGCGCGCAGCTGGTGTTCGGCCGCGATCAGGTCGGGACGCTGCGTGAGTAAAGCCGAGGGCAAGCCCGCATGCAGCGGCTGCAGCACGCTGGCGTCGTCGAAGCGGCGCACCTCACCAGCCACCGGCGCCAGGTCGACGGGGCCGCCCACCAATTGCGCCAGCGCGTGCGCCTGCACGGCGCGCGCCTGTTCCAGCTGGGCCGACAGCGAGAGGGCCTGGCTGAGCAGGGTTTCCACCTGCGTCAGGTCCAGCTTGGAAATCGAGCCTACCTCGAAGCGGCGCGTAAAAATGCGCAGCGATTCGGCGCGGCTGTCGACGGTGGCGCGCGCCAGTTCCACCCTTTCGTCGAGTTCACGCAAGCCCAGGTAGCCATTGGCCACCTGCGCCACCAGAGCCACGCCGACGGCGCGGCGCGCCTCGTCGCTGGCCAGCAGGGTTTGCAGCGCGCTGTCTTTCAGGCTGCGCACCCGGCCCCAGAAATCGAGTTCCCAGGCGCTCACGTTCAAGCCCGCCTGGTATTGCGCGCTCGTCATGGCGCGGCCCGTCGGACTCAGATCAGCTGGCACGCGTGCGCGGCTGCCGGAGGCGCCCAGCGCGATGGTGGGAAATTGCTCCGCGCGCTGGATGCCATACGCGGCGCGCGCCTCTTCCACGCGCAACGCGGCGATGCGGATGTCGCGGTTGCTGGCCAGCGCCTGCGCAATGAGCGCCTGCAGGCGCGGATCGGCAAAGTAGCTTTGCCAGGCGACGTCGGGCGCGTGCGCGCCGGCCGGATCGGTTTCCGGATACTGCGCCGCCACGGGCAGCGGCGGTGGCGCATACGCCGGCGCCATCGAGGCGCAGCCGGCCAGGGCCAGCGTGGCTGCCAGTGCGGCCAGCATGGCGCGGTGTGGCAAGGTAAAAACAGCCATGGTCATCATCTTCCAGTCAATTCAGAATGTTGTAGCCGCCATCGACGTACAGGGTGCCGCCCGTGATGGCGCGCGCGCCGTCGCCGGCGAGGAAGGCGCACAGCGCGCCCACGTCCTCGATGGTGGCCAGGCGGCGCATGGGCGAACGTTCGATGGCGTCGGCCATCAGGCGGTCGAAATGGGCGATGCCGGAAGCGGCCCGCGTTTCCAGTGGCCCAGGCGAAATGGCGTTGACTCTGATGCCTTGCGGGCCCAGTTCGGCGGCCAGGTAACGCACGGACGCTTCCAGCGCCGCCTTCACGGGCCCCATCAGGCCGTAGTCGGCGATGACTTCCTCGGCGCCCAGATAACTCATGGTCATCAAGCTGCCGCCGTCCGGCATCAGCGGTTCGGCCAGTTTCGCCATGCGCATGAAGGAGTGGCAGGAGACATCCATCGCCTGCGCAAAGCCGTCGGCGGAACTGTCCGTCACGCGGCCATGCAAATCGTGTTTCGGCGCATAGGCGATGGAATGGACGACGAAGTCGATGCGTCCCCATTGCCGTTCGATCTGCGCGAACAGCGCCTCCAATTGCCCCGGCACGGCCACGTCGAGCGGCGCCATGATGGACGCCTGCACTTGCTGCGCCAGCGGCTCCACGTGCGGCCTGGCCTTGTCATTGAGCCAGGTGACGGCCAGTTCCGCACCGGCCGCGCGCAGGGCGTTGGCGCAGCCCCAGGCGATGCTTTGCGCGTTGGCGATGCCCACCACCAGCCCCCGCTTGCCCTGCAAAGGCAAGGGTGGGCGCAAGCCGGCCGTCATGCCGGGACTGGACGCAGGGCGGGCCACGGCGTGGCCGCATGCACGCTACGCACGGCGCCGGCGCGCATGGCGGCAGCGCACATGGCCAGGGTAACGCCGCCGGCGCGCGCATACGGCAAGGCAATCGGAGTGTGGGGATGGAGGGTACTGCACGCGTCAGGCGCGGGGGGCTGCATCTTCATGAATCTGGCTTCCGTCACTGAAATTCGAGGCCAGCACCAGTGCATTCTCGGGGAACTGGTACAGGGCGAAAATTACTCTACAGCATTTAGATACGTGATTCGCGATGAGTCCGGTCCGCATGCTTATCGTTTTGAGCTAGGTCAACTATAAGTGCGATTGCGGCAATGCAACATTGATATACATCAAATTCTACATCAATATTATTTAAATGAACTAATTGACAAGCAAGCGAATCGCAGTGCTTGTTTGATAACTTCGTGGGGCTGGCGCACAGAAAAGCGGCCGTACAAAAAGAAGGGGGATTGCCTGGAAAACAAGCGGTGGGGCGACTTGGTGCGAGGCGCCAGGCGGGAATCGGGAAAAATCAGGGCCATGCTATTGCGATGCAACATGGCCCCCATGCACTGCTGGAATGACAGGAGCGGTCTTATTTGCCCGGCGCCGATGCCGGACGCGAATACAGGTCGATGATGGTGCTGATGCCATCCTGGCATACGGAGCAGAACGTCTCGCTGCGGTCGAACATGATGCATTGCATCTCGGGCCGGTAGTAGCCGGACGACTCGTAGTGCGCGCCTTCGAAGGCGCCCACCGCATGGCGCTGCGGCGCTTTCGAGAACAACTGCTGCGTGTACGCAAGGTCGGCCTTGAACAAGGTGCTCATTTCGCTTTCCGGGCGGTTGGCCACGCGCAGGGCCGCGCGCTGCTTCTGGTATTCGCGCGCATGGCTGTCGTACGCTTCCTTCGGCCATGGCGTCGGCAGCGGCGTGCCCGCCTTCACATGGTTATTCCATTTCAGCTTGGCCGGATCGCGCAGCGCCGTGGCGTTCGGCTCCCACGGTTCCTGGCGTTCGCCGTTCGATTGGTAGGCCACGGGCGAGGTGTAGTACTCGTCGGCCAGGCCGGCGAAATGGTGGCCGAATTCGTGCACGAACAGGTAATTGGCCCAGTCGTTGTTCGCCGCCGCCGTGCTGAACTGGCCGAAGATGCCGCCACCGCCGTAGGTATCGTTATTGACGAGGATTTCGATGAATTCATACGGCGCATACTGCGCCAGGTCGCGCAGCGCGCGGTTGTCCGTCGTCAGCACATAGCGCTCGCTGCCGAAGATGTCGTAGCGTGTACCCAAGGGCGACGCGTGGTGCACGCCCGTCGACGGACGCGACACGCCCGACTCCGGGGTCGGCGCGGCCATGGCCCACACATTGAAGTCATTGGCCCGCTCGCGAAATGGCGACACGGTAAACAGGTGCTCGGCCAGCTTGCGCGCCGTCGCTTCGAACTTGCCCATTTCGGCGGCCGTATAGCCATCGCCCATGATCAGGAGGTCGACCTTGCCGGAAGATGGGCCGCTGATGCGGATCGGGATCGGCTTGACGGGCGCCGGTGGCTGCTTGCGGATCACATCCTGCGCGGCCGGATCGACATCGGTACTCCACACAATGGAAAACAGGCCGCGCTCGTCGCGCTTGAGGATGCGCACGCGCACGGGCTGCTCGGGCTGCGGGAAGCGCACGGATTCCTGGAACGCGCGCGTGGTGGTTTTCGCTTCGTCCGTGCTGGCCCACTCGCCGAAGATGGTGGAAAAGCCGCGCGAGTACAGCACCTTGCCCGACTTGATGTCGACCACTTCCAGCATATTGTTGCCGCGGTTGCTGTCGTCGATGGGCCGCGCCAGGTTGCCCGGCCATGGCAGGGGCTCGACCAGCACGCGCTCGACCGCGTAATGCTCGCCCAGTGCATTGCCGCTGTGCTGGTAATCGAGGCGCATGGTGGCCGGCTGGGCGGCACTGGCTGCCTGCGCGGCAGGGGCGATGCCGGCGGCCAGCGCCAGCGCGCAAAGGAAGGATCGAATCGGGGTCTGCTGCATGTCATTCCTAAAACGGTAGAAAAACAGGTGAAGGGATCGGTTTTCCAAACAATCGGCGGGCCTGCCGGCAGGCGCGGGAAAAACCGCTGCGGCACATTGTAGCGACCGGAAGGGGACGTGCAAAGCGGCCATTTCACGCGATTTGCTTGACCCGGCAAGGCAATCGGCCTATATTAGATTGACTAGTCTATTAATTAAAGGGTAAAGCATGCGCACCATCGATCCCGATAAACACGCGGCGCGCCGCGACGCCATTCTCGCCGCCGCGCGCAGCTGCTTTGCGCGCAAGGGCTTTCACCAGACCAGCACCGCCGCCATCTGCGCGCAGGCGGGCATGAGTCCCGGTAACCTGTTCCATTACTTCCCCACCAAGCAAGCGATCATCGCCGCCATCGTCGACCAGGAAGGCAGCGAAACGGCCGCCTATTTCGCCGGCGTGCAAGGCAGCGCCGATGCGTACGGCGCCCTGCTCGACTGCATGGACCTGGTGCTGGCGCTGGCGGCCGACGCGGACTTTGCGGGACTGGCGCTGGACATTGCCGCCGAAGCGATGCGCGATACGGACATCGCGGCCAGGGTGGCGCGCAACGACGCCAGCCTGCGCGGCGGCCTGCAAACCTTGCTGGAAGAGGCGGCCGCGCAAGGCCAGGTTGACGCCGCGCTGGACGCCGCGCAAACGGCCGCCTGGATCGCCGCGCTGATCGATGGCATCTTCAACCGGGTTGCCGTCGATCCCGATTACGCGCCGCTGGCGCAGCGGGCCAGCCTGCATCTGTTATTGGCGCGCTTCCTGCGCCCTGCCCTGGCATGAACGCCGCCATGAAAAACCAGCCCGCGCGCATCGCCGACGTCGATGCCCTGCGCGGCTGCGCCCTGTTCGGCATTTTGGTCGTCAATATCGGCGCCTTCGCCACGCCCTGGTTCGGCCTGGGCCTGACCGATCCTGCCTTCTACGGCGGCGTGGACCGCGCCACGCACTTTCTCGTCGCCCTGCTGTTCGAGACCAAGTTCTACCTGCTGTTTTCCTTTTTGTTCGGCTACAGCTTCACCCTGCAGATGCAGGCGGCCGCGCGCGCTGGCGCACCGTTCGTGCCGCGCATGCTGCGCCGGCAAGCAGGCCTGTGGCTGATCGGCGCCCTGCACGCCGTGTTCCTGTTTCATGGCGACATACTGACCACCTACGCTCTGCTGGGTATCGTGCTGCTGGCGCTGCACCGCTGCGGCGAACGCCAGGCATTGTCCCTGGCGTTGACGCTCGTCGCCGTCTGCGTGGCGTTCTGGGCAGGCATGGCCTGGCTGCAAAGCCTGCAGCCGGCGGGCGACGCCGCGGACAACGCCGTGGCGATGGCGCAAAAAGCGGCAAGCGCGCTGGCCGCCTACCGCGCCACGCCAGCTGCCGTCGTCCATCAGCACCTGCGCGAACTCGGTGACATCTGGCTCGTCCTGCTGCTGGTGCAGGCCCCGTGCGCGCTCGCCATGTTCCTGTGCGGCCTGGCCGCCGGCAAGCGCGAAATGCTGCTGCATGCAAACGACTATCTGCCGCTGCGCCGCCGCCTGCTGTGGACCGGCGCGCTGGCGGGATTACCCGGCGCCGCCTTCTATGCGTGGACTTCCGTGTATGGCGACAGCCAGGCATGGCAGGTGGCGGGACTGGCCGTTGGCCTGGCTACCGCGCCGCTGCTGGCGGGCGCCTACCTGGCATTGGCGCTATCTCTGTTCGAGCGCCTGCGCGACGGCACGCTGTTTGCGCTGCTGGCCGACACGGGCCGCATGGCCCTGTCGAACTACCTGCTGCAGTCGGCCATCTGCGCCGTGCTGTTCCTCGCGTATGGCATGCGGCTGATGGGCAGCGTCTCGCCGCTCGGTGCCCTGGCGCTGGCCGCCATCATCTTTGGCGTGCAGCTGCCCCTGAGCCGCTGGTGGCTGCGCGGCCACGCTTACGGCCCTGTAGAGTGGCTGCTGCGGGCCCTGACGATCGCCGCGTGGCCGCGCTGGCGGAGGTAGCGCGCAGCTTACTTGTAGCGGTACAACGGCTGGCGCAGCTGGATCGGGCGAATGTCGAGGCGCAGCTTCAGCACCGAGTACGCTTCCGCCTCGGTCGAGCTGTAGCCGACGCTGTTGACGGTTTTACTGAAGCGGAACTCGAAGCCCAGGTCCGGGTACGGGTCGCGCGGGTTGCCGAAGGCGATGCCGATGGCTTCCTGCTGCGCGTTGTCGATCAAATTGCCCATCAGGTCGAGCACGGCGTTGTTGCCGAGGATATCGTTGGTAAACACGGGTTCGCGCATGTCGGGCTGGTTCGGATCGAGCTTGTTGTCGGCCTTGTCCGGCGACGGTGTAAACACGCGCGTGACGAGGTTGAATTTGTCGCCCCGGTCCAGATAGCTGATGGCCGCATTGCTGATATTGAAATTTTTCACGCCACGGTCGCTGATGGCGCCAGACAGATCGATCAGCAGCGCGCCGCTGTAGCCGATGACTTCCACATCGCGCATGGCATCGACCACCATGGCGCTGTTTTCATCGATGCCCAGTCCCAGGTGATAGCCTTTTTTCAGCATCACGGGGATCATGCGGGCGAAGCGTCCGCGCACCAGCAGATGCTGGTCGACAAAAACGTCGCTGCCGATGAAGCCCAGCCCCGGCGCGATCTCGCGGCCATCCGTGACGCCCATCTTGAGCATGTCGAGCACCGGTTTGGCGTCGTAGAACATGGTCGTGCTCATGATGGCCGCGCCGGCGCTGGAACCGGCGATCACGCCGCCGTTGCGGTAGACCGACCAGATGGCTTCCAGCGCGGCCGTACGGCTGCCGTCCGGGCGCAGCAGGGCTTGCGTGATGCGCCCCTGGTCGCCGCCGGCAAAATAGATGCCGGTGGCCGACTTGATCTGCGTGACGATGGCGGGATCTTCGGCCGCCTTGCGGTAATCGCGGTTGGCCAGCTTGACGGCCAGCGGCACGAAAAAGGCGTCGGCGCCATATTGATTGAGTTTCCTGATGATGCTTTCACCGGATTTTTCCGGGTTCATCGCGGCCGATGCCAGCACGGCGATGCGCGCGCCAGGCCCGCCCGACAGCTTGACGATGCGCTGCCAGACTTCGGCATTGTCGGCCCGCAGGCCGCCGCCAATGATGACGAGGGTGCCCTGCGGCGCGCTGCCGATGGCACTGCCTGCGGGCGCCGCCACGGCATGGACGCTGCACAATGCCAGCACGAACAGTAGCGCGGCGCGGAAGGTGTGATACAGGCTTGAAGATGATTTCATGGTGCCTTTCGAATACAAGGAAAGTGGCGCACACTTGTCGATACAGGCGCGCGCCCTTGCTGCCAACACTGCTGCTTGCAACCCAACTCCATCGAATGACGATAGTACCTGCCGCATATGACAGCGTTGTTGCGGTATCCCCGGTTTTTTTACTTGAAGCTGTAATTGGCGCTCGCATAAAAGCGCCGGCCACGCGGGTCCGTGTAGCTGGGATCATAGCCGGACAGGAAAAAGTAGGCCTGGTTCGAGTAAGGCGGACTGGTATTGAACAGATTCTGTATGCCCGCGCGCAGCTTGAACTGCTGGCTCACCGCATATGCCGCCGACATGTCCCACAAGGTGTACGCCTTCACCCGGTTCGGCTTGACCACGCTGCCGTCATCGATGTTGATGGCCGAGTTCTGATCCCGGTAGCCGCTCGAATACGTGTTCGACAGGCTGGCCGAATACGGGCCGCTGTCCCAATCGAGTGTGATCGTGTGGCGCCAGCGCTGCACCACGCCGTCCGTGACGAAGCGATTGAGATTGCTGATGAAATCGTCGCCGGGACTGGTCTGGATTTTTGAGCCCAGCACATACGTGCCGCTCAGGTGGCCGCCAAAGCGTCCCCACGCCGTTGTCACGCCATGCAGGTCAGCCGTGATATCGATGCCCGCAGCTTTTTGCGCGCCGCGGTTTTCCTTGCGCAGCTCGATATAGTCGATTTCATTGTCCTCGTTGCGGTGCACGAGGTTGCCGTACTTGGCCAGGTTGCCCAGGATGATGTCGTCGCCGATTTCGCTGATCAGGTCCGTGCGCCTGATGGTCCAGTAATCGGCACTGAAGGTCCAGTGCCGGCTCGGTTCGAGCACCAGGCCGGCCGAGAACTGGCGGCTGCGCTCCGGTTTCAGCTTGTCGTTGCTGTAGCGGCGCGTATCCCAGTTCTGCGCACAATCGGCATAATTGTTGTCCACAGTGGCGCACAGCACGGGATCGGGCAGGGTCGCCGTGCTGCTGTAGACGGTAGGACGGTGCAAGTCCGACATCGACGGCGCGCGGAAGCCCTTGCCGGCCGAAGCGCGCAACAGCACCTGCTTGCTGGGCATGTAGGTCAGGCCGACCTTGGGACTGAGGGCGCCGCCCACCTGCTCATAATGATCGTAGCGGCCAGACAGCTGCGCCTGCCATTGCCTGGTCAACGGCAGCAGCAATTCGCCGTAGACGGCTTGTACATTGCGGCTGTCGCTGGTGCCCTTGCCGCCTTCCGGCGCCGCATCGTTGTTGATATTGTCGCTCATCAGCAGTGCCGACGGACGGAACTCGGTGCGCTCGCGACGCACTTCGCCGCCCACGGCCAGCGCCATGTCGCCGCCGCCCATGGGCATCAAGGCGCGCGATACCTTGAAGTCGAGCGAGTCCATGACGCCGCGCGCATGGCGCACCTCGTCGTCGACCTGGATGCTGTCGAGCAGCGCCCGGCCTTTCGCGCTGGAGGGCCCGAAGGGATTGATGTCGCCGGCGGCGATCCCTGCCTGCAGCTTGTCGTACAGGACGTAGCCGTGGGTATCGCGGTCCTTGACGACGTTGACGCTGTGATTGAAACCCACGTCGTAATCCCAGCCGGCGAGCGTGCCGGTGGCGCCCACGACGAAGCGCTGGCTTTCGCTGGTCAGCTCGCTGGTGCGCATGCCCGCCTCGTTCAGCCGCATGCGCAGCTCCAGTTCGCGCTCCACCTGCTTGCCATCGTCATCGAGCAGCGTGTCGAAGCCCGCATTGGCCAGCTGCGGCACCTTGCTGTAATCGAGGTAGCCGATCACGCGCGCCGACGACCCCACGTAATGGCTGCGCGAACGGCTCAGCGCCACTTCCGCGTACAGCTGGTGATCGTTATTCAGTTTCAGCACGCCGCGCGTGAGCAGGTTCTGTTTGTCCGTCTTCGGATACAGCTCCGTGTCGCCCATGTAGTCGTAGGTACAGGCATCGACGCCACCCGTGCCCGCCGGCAGGTAGAGATTGGCCGGCGGCGCGCAGTTCGGAATCCCAAAATTGATCTGGCGGTTGGTGATCGGCTGGCCATTGAGCAGGAAGCCGTTGTCCTGCAGGTGATCGCGCTGGGCGCTGGACAGGCGGATATTCGCCGGGCTGGTAAAGTTCGACAGCAAATGCCCGAGGCGCTGCGGAATCTGCAGGTTCGGGATGAACTTGCGCTGCGAGGAGCGCAGACCGTCCGTTTTTTGCAGGTCGACCACGGCGAAGATATTGTAGCCATCCGCAGCCAGGTCGCCCGTGCCGGCCGTGATGCTGGCCGTGCGCTTGCCCGCGCCCCCTTCATCGGTGCGGCTGCCATAGACGTTCAGCTCCACGCCCTGGTAATCCTTGCGCGTGATGAAATTGATGACGCCGCCGATGGCATCCGTGCCGTACAGGGCCGAAGCGCCGTCGAGCAGCACTTCCACGCGCTGCAGGGCGGCGGCCGGGATGTTGTTCAAGTCCACGCCCGCATCGTCGCCGGGCGAGGCAAAGTTGGCCATGCGCCGGCCATTGAGCAGCACCAGGGTCGACGAGGTGCCCACGCCGCGCAGGTTGGCGCTGTTGAATCCGCGCTGGTCGCCGCCCACGTTGATGCTGGCGCCGTCCGTCAGGCCCCCCACGTTGGCCGACACGCGCGCCATCAACTCGGCCGCCGTCGTCACGCCTGCCTTTTCGATCTCGGCGCGCGTGATGATCTGCACGGGCAGCGCCGTTTCCGATTCCAGGCGCTTGATGGCCGAACCCGTGATCTCCACGCGCTGCATTTTTTTCGGCGCCGCTTCCGCACCTTGCTCCTGCGCCTGCTCCTGTGCCTGCGCGCCGCCGGCCAGCATGCCCAGCGCCGCCGACACGCTCAAGGCAGCCAGCGCGAGGCGCACGCCTTGTGCCAGCACCGACTCGCGTGGCAAGGAGCCGCCCTCCTGTCTTTTCATCTGCATTGTTATTCTCCCCCGGATGTTGATGCCTGATTTTTATAATGATTTCAAGACTGCCTTGCGTTGCTTTGAAGCTGCTTTGCGCGGCCCCTGCACGCCATGTTCGCCGCCATACAGATAGGCGGCGATGACTTCGCTCAAGCGGCCCGCTTTTTCTACGTTCTTCCTGTTCGATACCATCAGCGCCACGGCCAGCGCCTCGATCATGGCCAGCGCCGTGCTGGCGCTGCTAGGCAGGACGGGATGCGTGCTCTGCGCATACAGTGCGTGGTCGGCCAGTTCGGCCAGGGGCGACGCGGGCGAGTCGGTGAGCGCCACGATGCAGGCGCCGCGGTCGCGCGCGAAGCTGGTCAGGCCGATGCAGTCGAGCGTGTAGCGGGGGAACGAGATCACCACCAGCACGTCGTGCGCCGTCAGGTTGACCAGGTGGCCGGCCGCCACTTCCGAGCCGCCGATGCCCGCCACCTCCACCACATGCGGGCAAAACGGCTGCAGATGCTGCACCAGCATGCCCGCCAGGTTGGCCGACAGGCCAAAGCCCATCACATACACGACCTTGGCGCGCGTCAGGCGGCGCACCACGGCCTGCATGGCGGGCGGCGACAGGGCATCGGACGTGGCGGCGATGTTCGCGGCCGCATATTCCAGGCTTTGCGTGATGGGCGAGGTGGCGCGCGCGCGCCGTTCTATCGTGCGGCGCAGTTTGTCGACCGGCTGTAACAGCGCCTGCAAGGTCTCCGCCATGGCGCCGCGCATGGCCGAATAATTCTTCTGGCCGATATCGCGCGCGAAGCGGCTGATGGTGGCCGTCGACACCTGGCAGCTGTCGGCCAGTTCCTCGATGCCCAGCGCCGTCACGCGCATCTGGTTGCGCAGCAGGTAATCGGCGATCTGCCGCTGCGAAGCCGAGCCGCTGGCCAGCACGTGCATCAGCGCCTGCCCCAGCGGCGATTGCGCGAACGCGGCATCGGGCGACGCCAGCGTGGTGGCCACTGGCGTAGGGACGCTACTGCGGGCAGGACTGGCGGATGCTCTCATATCACTGGCGGCCTGTATTCTTGGGTACTGCGGATCACTGGCGAAAGGCGAAATCGGGTCGCTGGAACTTACTGTACTCATATCAAAAAGAAAACTCAACAAATATTTGTAAAAGGATTTTCATTGATTTACTTCGTGAAAATATTGCTACATAATCGACCGAAATCCATCAACCATACACCTTTCCGGGGCGCCTACCATGCAAGTACAACAGCATCCCATCTCCACCGCGCACGCCAGCATGTCCTGCCAATTGAGCAGCTTCCACTTCGGCACCGCGGCCGCCACTAGCCGCAGCGGCAAGAAGGTCTACATCCAGGCGGCCCTGCACGCGGACGAGGTCCCGGGCATGCTGGTGTCGCAGTTTTTGCGCCGCGAACTGCTGGCGCTGGAAGCGGCCGGCAAGATCCACGGCGAAATCATCCTGGTGCCGGCTGCCAACCCGATCGGCCTGGCGCAAGCCATCCATGGCGCACCGTTCGGCCGCTTCGACCTGACCACGGGCATCAACTTCAACCGCGCCTACCGCCACGTGGCCGATGAACTGAAAACCACGCTGGCTGGCCAGCTGGGACAGGATGCGCAAACCAACGTGGCGCTGATACGCGAGCATGCACGCGCCGCCGTCGCCGCCTGGCGGCCGGGCACGGATGCGGAAACCTTGAAGAAAACCCTGCTGGGCATGGCCATCGACGCCGACATCGTGCTCGACCTGCACTGCGATAACGAGGCGGCCCTGCACATCTATACGGGCACGCCGCTGGCGGCGCAGATCGCGCCCCTGTCCGCGCTCCTGGGCGCGCGCGCCGTGCTGCTGGAACTGGCGGCCGGAGAGGAGCCGTTCGATGAAGCGTGCAGCCGCTTGTGGTGGGACCTCGACGCGCACTTCGGCGGCCGCTATCCGATTCCCGCCGCCTGCCTGTCGACCACCGTCGAACTGCGCGGCGAAGTGGAAGTGAGCTACGCCCTGGCCGAGCGCGACGCTGCCGCCCTGCTGCGTTTTCTCGCCATCGAGGGCGTGCTGGAAATCGGCGGCGCCGGCGACAACCTGCCCGTGCCGCAATGCGAGCCGACGCCGCTGGCCGGCGTGGAACCGATCCTCGCGCCGCATCACGGCGTGCTGGTTTACCTGCGCGAAATGGGCGACGTGCTGTCCGCAGGCGACGCGGTGGCCGACCTGATCGATCCGGTCAGCGGCGAGACGACAACCTTGCGCTGCACCGTTGCCGGCGTCTTTTTTGCGCGCAGCGCCCACCGCCACGTTTTGCGCGGCATGAACGTGGGCAAGGTCGCAGGCGCCGTTGCCTACCGCGGCGGCAGCCTGCTGAGCCAATAAGTGACGCCCATGAGAAAATTCAAGCTCCCAAATACCTTCGTCCTGCTGTGCGGCATCCTGGCCATGATCGCCGTGGCGACCTGGCTGGTGCCGGGCGGGAAATTCGATACCCAGCTGGTAAACGGCAAACAGCTGATCATCCCCGGCACGTTTCACTATGTCGACAACAAGCCGCAGGGCCTCGCAGCGCTGATGATGGCGCCCATCAAGGGCTTTGTCGACGCCAGCCTGATCATCGGCTTCGTGCTGATCGTCGGCGGCGCCTTCGCCGTGCTGCAAAAAACGGAAGCCTTCGATTCGCTGATCAAGGCCATCGCCAAGGCGCACACCAGTTCGCGCTTCGTGCGCGCCGCCATCATTCCCGTCTTTTTCACCATGTTTTCGCTGGGCGGCGCCACTTTCGGCATGAACGAGGAAGCGATTCCCTTCATCCTGATCTTCGTGCCGCTGGCCCTGGCCCTGGGCTACGACACCATCACGGGCGTGTCGATTCCCTTCATCGGCTCGCAGGTGGGTTTTTCCGCCGCTTTTTTGAATCCGTTCAATGTCGGCATCGCGCAGGGCATCGCGGGCGTGCCGATCTTTTCCGGCATCGGCTACCGACTGATCGTGTGGGCCATCGCCACGGCGGTCAGCATCGTGTTCTTGATGTGGTACGCGGCGCGCATCAAGCGCCATCCGGAAAAAAGCCCGACCTACCTGCTCGACATCGAAAAACGCAGCGAGCACTCGATGGACCTCGACAGCTTTGCCGGCATGACGCGCACGCACCGTGCGGTGTTGTGGATTTTCATGGCGACCTTGCTGACGATGGTCGTCGGCGTCGTCAAGTACGACTGGTTCATCGATGAAATCGCCGCCCTGTTCCTGGTGATGGCCATCGTCGTCGGCCTGGTTGGCCGGCTCGACATGGACAGCCTGGTGGCGTCCTTCGTGCAGGGTGCGCGCGACATGGTCAGCGTGGCGCTGGTCATCGCGCTGGCGCGCGGCACCATGATCCTGGCGCGCGACGCGCAGATTATCGACACCATGCTGCATGCATTGACGCCGCTGGTGGCCTCGTCTAGCCCTGTCTTCGCCGCGCAAAAGATGTTTTTCATGCAGTCGGTGATCAACTTCTTCATCCATTCCGGCAGCGGCCAGGCGGCGCTGACCATGCCCATCATGGCGCCGCTGGCCGACCTGGTGGGCGTGACGCGCCAGACGGCCATCCTGGCTTTCCAGTTCGGCGAATTCACCACGCCGATGATCCCCACGTCCGGCATCACCGTCGGCGTGCTGGCGCTGGCGCGCGTGCCGTGGATCACGTGGGCCAAGTGGATGATCCCGCTGCAGCTGATCTACCTGGTGCTGGCGCTGCTGCTATTGATACCGCCCTGCCTGATGCACTGGCAGTAAAACGGAGCACGCCATTGACCGATGCCGATGGCAGGCTGAAAAATGCTGAGGATGGCGGGAAGCTCGCGTTCCGCCTGGGCTGAAAAGAAAACGGGGGCGCCGCCCGTTCCGATTGCCGCTGATGCTGTACTGCTTGCTGCTGGTGCGATGGTGACTACGGATGCTGCTGATTCTGCCTCGATTACATGGCCGCGCTTACAGGGCGGCTTTTTCTTCCGCGCTCAAACGCTTGGCGCTGACGTACACGGTGTGCATGGTGGCTTGATCGGCGCTGGCGGTGATGGGCGCCGGTGCGGCGCGGAACTTCGGCACGGCGGCGGTGGCCAGGCTGGTGGCGGCAGCGACGGCGATAATGGCAACGAAGATGGCTTCCATGTTTTTAGCGATGTTCATGATGGTGTCCTTTGAGTGGCTGGTTGTGTGCTGCGATGATTAAACTGTAGGCCGATCCCCCCTGACCTGCCATCGGATTGCGACAAAACGCCCGATTCGCTGGACAGAATACAAACAGCCCGGATAGAACGCGCAACAGGCCATCGCCGTGGCATTTGAGGCTTGCCAGCCCCATTCCTGGCCATTTCAGCGCCCTGCAAGCCCCTAAAAGCCCTACCGCCGGCCAACCTTGTTTATAATCGCCGTACACTAAAGGACTTCTTTCATGACTGATCAATTCTCCAAAAAGGGCGAAGCCTGGTCGGCCCGGTTTTCCGAACCGGTCTCGGACCTCGTCAAGCGCTACACAGCTTCTGTATTTTTTGACAAGCGCCTGGCGCTGTTCGACATCGAAGGTTCGCTGGCCCATGCGGAAATGCTGCATGCGCAAGCCATCATCAGCCCGGCCGACTACGCGGAAATCCAGCGCGGCATGGCGCAAATCTCGCAGGAAATCGCCAGCGGCCAGTTCGAATGGCTGCTGGACCTGGAAGACGTCCACCTGAATATTGAAAAACGCCTGACCGAACTGGTAGGCGATGCGGGCAAGCGCCTGCACACGGGCCGCTCGCGCAACGACCAGGTGGCCACCGACATCCGCCTGTACGTGCGCTCCGCCATCGACGACATCACCGCCCTGCTGGCGACCTTCCGCAGCGCGCTGACGGATCTGGCCGAGCAGCATGCCGACACCATCATGCCGGGCTTTACCCACATGCAGGTGGCACAGCCGATCACGTTCGGCCATCACATGCTGGCGTATGTCGAAATGTTCGGCCGCGATGCCGAACGCATGGCCGACTGCCGCAAGCGCGTCAACCGCCTGCCGCTGGGCGCCGCCGCCCTGGCCGGCACCACCTTCCCGATCGACCGCCTGCGCGTAGCCAAAACGCTGGGCTTTGACGACGTGTGCCACAACTCGCTCGACGCCGTCTCGGACCGCGACTTCGCCATCGAATTTTGCGCCGCCTCCGCCGTGCTGATGATGCACGTGTCGCGCATGGCCGAAGAGCTGGTGATCTGGATGAGCCCACGCATCGGTTTCATCGACATCGCCGACCGCTTCTGCACCGGCTCGTCGATCATGCCGCAAAAGAAAAATCCGGACGTGCCGGAACTGGCGCGTGGCAAGACGGGCCGCGTCTATGGCCACTTGACTGGCCTCTTGACCCTGATGAAAGGCCAGCCGCTGGCCTACAACAAGGACAACCAGGAAGACAAGGAACCGCTGTTCGACACCGTCGACACCGTCATCGACACCCTGCGCATCTTCGCCGACATGGCAGGCGGCATCACGGTGAAACCGGAAGCGATGCGCGCGGCGGCCCTGCAGGGCTACGCGACGGCAACCGACCTGGCCGACTACCTGGTCAAGAAGGGCTTGCCGTTCCGCGACGCCCATGAAGCGGTGGCCCTGGCTGTGCGCGCCTGTGTCGACGCCGCTTGCGACCTGGCCGACCTGTCGCTAGAGCAGCTGCGCGCGTTTTCCCCGTTGACGGACGAAGACGTGTTTGCCGTGCTGACCCTGGAAGGCTCCGTTGCAGCACGTGACCACGTGGGCGGCACCGCGCCACGCCAGGTACGCGCCGCGATCGCCCGCGTGCGTACGCAGCTGAAAAAATAAACGGCGCCTTCGCCTTCGGACGCCCCGCTGCATCGCTGCAGCGGGGCGTTTTTCATGGTTATGTCACCGTCAGATGTGGGAATGCTCCCATTGTTGCTTTCAATAACGTTTCAGGCGAGCGGATACGCCCGGCGTCGAGTATCCAGCGCCAGCCCAGGTAATTCAATAGGTAGCGCGTCGCCACGCCGTGAAACGGCCGTAGCCATTCCCGCAAGCGGCTGTGATAGGCGTTGACGTTCTGCACGTGAGCGGCGCCCTGCACGCGGATGCCGGCGCGCAAGTTGACGGCCTGGTGGCTGATGCCCGCTTCCCGAGCAAAAGCCCGATAGGCGGCATGGCCGTCGGTGACCAGCAGCACGTCCTTATCGATGAAGGGCAACAAACAGTGATGCAGATGCGCCTTCGTCAACACCCCTTTGCCCGTGACGAAATCGAGGGTCTGGCCCGTGCGGTCGCGCGCCACCAGGATGCAGACCTGTTCATTGGAAATGCCGCGCTTGTGGGCATGGCCGCCTCGGCGGCGCGCCGGACGCGTCATCTGCCGCGCTCCCTTTTCCGATTCCAGCAGATATAACTCGTCGGCCTCGGCGATGCCGTGCAGGCCATGCGGCCGGTCTGTCTTTGCCAACGATAAAAACCGGTGGCGCCAGCGAAACGTGGTGTTGCGGTGCACTCCTAGCTGACTGGCCGCCTTGCGCACGGAATCCGATGCCAGCAGGCAATCGGCATAGGCGAGCCACAAGTTCTTGTGACGCAGGCGCGCCAGCGGCGTGCCGGTGAGCGTATTGAAGGTGCGCCCGCACGGCACGCAACGGTATCGCTGCAACCCGTGTGCATGGCCATGCCGGTGAGCATGGTTGCTGTTGCAGGCAGGACAGTGCAATCGCTGCCGGGCCACGCTTTCGACCAGTGCCACGATTACGTCTTGCGGTGCGACCCCGCGCAGCAGGGTGATGCCCGCCAGGCGCTGGCGGCGGTTCAATTCGGCGAACTGGGCGATGAACGTTTTCCATTGGGCTGGCTGCATGGAAGGCTCCCGTTGTCTGGTATACACAGTCGGACAGCAGGGACACAGGAAGATTCCTGGACTTCCCCTACTTAGCGGAGACAGAGCCTTTTTCATTGCGCGACGATTTTCGACAGCACGGAATAAGCCGCCCCCGTCTGCGACGCCTCCAGCAGCAAGGTCAGTTCCGTATACGTGCAGATGATGTTGATCAGGTTAATCCGCTCCCACGCCAGGCGCTTGAGGATGGCGTGGTACACGCCCGGCGTATAGCAGGTTTCGGGCGCCAGGTGCAGGGTCACGGCCGTCACGCGCTCCAGGCGCGCCAGTTCCTGCTCTTCGCCGAAAACCTCTTCCACCAGCGCATGCAGCGAACGGCTGCAGATCACCATCACCTCGTTGACGCCGCGCGTCACGGTAATGAAGGTGCCCCGCTGGGGCGCGGCCAGCGCCAGCAACTGGCGCTGGCAGTCATAGGTCTGGTCGGAATAGCGGTAGGTAAAAATCATCAATTCGCTGCGTGTGGACAGCTCTCCCGCGCGGTGCGCCAGCACGATCTCGCCGCTTTTCTGCTGCGGCATCCGCTCGGCCAGGCGGCGCAGCGCCATCACCACGGCGGCCTGCCCCACCGGTTTCCACAGGTCGCTCTGCAATTGCGGTTGCAGTTGGCGCGCCAGTTCCGACAGGTTCAGCAAGCCACGGCCCAATCCCTCGCTGAGAAAGGCCGATTCCATCACGATCTGTTCCACTTTGGTCGCTATCGAAAGCATAGTTCTTCGGGCCGGTGATTCCGGTGCACGCACCAGGAGCCGGCAACCCTTCCTGAAAAAAGGATGCACTGCGCCAGCGGCCACGCCGGGCGGCGCGGGCGGACTCGCGGAAAAGAACCCCCTCGCGGGGGGGAAGAGCCGGCTGGCGGCGGCTAGGAAGGCGGATGCAGCATGAATGCCGCTCCAGAGGGGAAATGGCTGAAACCAACAGCAGAAAACAGAACTGACGTCATGTGAAACTCCCGATTTTTTTTCCCGATGCGCTGTATCTGGACGCGGTCATTGCCGCGTGCGCTTTTTTTGTCTTCGCGTGGTCCGCAGGGAACAACGCGAAGAGCTAGTGTAGATCGCAACATTTAGAAAAGGCAACAGTGTTTTTCCAACAGAACGCTCCATTAGGGGAAGTAGTCCATAACAAAAGTTGCAGCTTGTGGTAGATCAAACTTTCCAACGATGCGACGCCGGTAAATGTTCAATTCTTAACAAAAAATCGCGGAGTGACCCATTTCTTGAATTTTTTGACATGGCGATCTCGACAAGTTTAGTGTCCCCCTACCCGGCGTCATGCCACCACAAAACGGCAGGCTATCCGCCCGCCGCCAGGCACGCCGGGGTGGCCATCAGGCATCGCGGCCAGCTCATTCACCATTTCCTTAACCGATACCCTGGAGCAGAAATGAATTTACGTTTGACAATAGTTGCCGCATCCATCGCCGCCCTGCCGCTGATGGCCACCACGGCAGACGCCGCCACGCCGCTGCCACAGACCCTGATGGCTGCCCCGGTCGCCCTGGCTTCTCCACAAGAGACCGCCAGCCTGGTCAACAAACTGGCCGCGCAAGCGCGCAGCCGTGGCCTGAATACCGAACATGGCTTTGCCGTCGGCGCCCAGCATCCTGGCGTCAGCGGCACGCGCGTGAGCCGCGTACAGCACACCTACAAGGGCTTGCCCGTCTTCGGTTCCGAAACGGTCGTGGTCAGCAACAGCGCCGGCGACATCGTCAGCGAATCCGTGTCGGACCGCGCGTCCGGCCTCGGTAGCGGCGGCGTCAATTCCGTCACCCGCAGCGCCACCACCGATATCGACACCACGCCGGCCGTCAGCGCCGCCGCCGCCATCGCCGCCGCCGTGAATAACATTGGCGTGCGAGGCGTCGACCACGTGCCGCCGCATGCCCAGTTGCTGATCTACCCCGTCATGAAAACCGTGCGCGTGGCCGGTGCCGAAAATAAATCGGAAGCCGCGCTGAACGCCCTTGACGTGCAGGACGTGGTCGACCACTACGAGCTGGCCTACCTGGTGCAGACGCGCATGATCAGCGGCAGCAAGCCGGTCTACTACGACACCGTCGTCAGCGCCAAGGATGGCCGCATCCTGCGTCAATGGAAAGCCCTGAAGACCGTCGCCGGCATCGGCAACAGCCAGTACAACGGCCAGGTACCGCTCAACACCACGCTCACCGGCAGCACCTACACCATGAAGGACCCCAGCCGCGGCACGGGCGGCAGCTTCGGCGGCATGGCCATCACGAATGCCAACCACGGCACCACCTCGGGCAGCGTGTACAGCAGCACCAGCAATACCTGGGGCGACGGCCAGCAATACATCAACGGCGGCAGCACCACCAACGCCAACGGCCAGACGGCGGCCGTGAACGCGATGTGGGGCTTGATGAACACCTACGACACGCACAAGAATGTGCTGGGCTGGTCCAGCCTGGACGGCAACAACACGGCCACCCACATCGCCGCCCACGTCAATACGGCCTACGACAACGCCTACTACGACAGCAGCTGCAAGTGCATGTACATCGGCGACGGCGGCAGCTCGTTCAACAACCTCGGTTCCATCGACGTGATCGGCCATGAAATGGGCCACGGCATCACGGACGCCACCTCGGGCCTGATCTACTCGCAGGAGTCGGGCGGCTTGAACGAATCGAGCTCGGACATCGCCGGCGAAATGGTGGAAGCGTATGCGCGCGCCGGCGGCACGGGCACCACGATTCCCAACACGGGCAACGATTGGATGACGGGCAAGGAAATCGCCAAGAATGGCCAGCCGCTGCGTTGGTTGTACAAGCCGAGCAAGGATGGCAGCAGCCCGAATGCGTGGAGCAGCTCCATCAAGAACCTCGACGTCCACTACAGCAGCGGCCCGAACAACCGCATGTTCTACTTCCTGTCGCAAGGTTCGAACTCCACGTCCAGCAGCGACTACTACAGCTCCTACCTGAACAAGAGCCCGCTGGCCATGACCGGTATCGGCAGCGACAAGGCTTACCGCATCTGGTTCAAGGCAGCCACCACCAAGTTCACCTCGTCGACCAACTATGCCGACGCGCGCAACAAGGTGCTGCAGGCGGCCGAGGAATTGTATGGCGTGGGCAGCGCCGAGGCGATCGCCGTCAAGCGCGCGTATGCGGCCATCAACGTGGGCACCGACGTCGATGAATCGACGACGGGCGGCGCGGTGACGATCACCAGCCAGCCGGCCAGCATTACCGTCGCACCGGGCGCCACCGCCTCGTTCGCCGTGGGCGCGGGCGGCGGCACGGCACCCTACACCTACAAGTGGTACCGCAACGGCGCCGTGATCAGCGGCGCCACGTCGCCAGCCTACAGCTTCACGACCGTGGCGGCCGACAGCGGCGCCGTCTTCAAGGCAACGGTGACGGATTCCTCGTCGCCTGCCGTGACGGCCACGTCGAACAACGCCACCCTGACGGTCGGCACGAGCAGCGCCACCGAGCGCGTGACGAACGGCGGCTTCGAGTCCGGCGCCACGGGCTGGAGCGGCACCACGGGCGCCATCGGCACCTTCACGGGCCAAACCGCGTACGAAGGCACGAAGTACGCCTGGCTGGGCGGCAATGGCACCACGGCCAGCGAATCGCTGACGCAAAGCGTGGCCATTCCCGCCGCCGCCACGTCCGCCAGCTTGAGCTTCGCGCTGCATATCGACACGGCCGAAACGGGCAGCACCGTGTACGACAAGCTGGCCGTCACCGTGAAGAACAGCGCCGGTACGGTGCTGGGCACCCTGGCTTCGTACTCGAACGTGAACAAGGCCGCCGGCTACCAGATCCGCACCTTCGACCTGATCGCCTACAAGGGCCAGACCGTGCAGATCTCGTTTGCCGCGACCGAGGATGCATCGCTGCAAACCTCGTTCGTGATCGACAAGGTCAGCCTGGTTACCCAGTAAGCGGCTGAACATGCGGGCAAGCCATCGATACAAGGCTTGCCCGCACGGCACGATTGATTTCCTGGCAATTCCAGTCTACCCTGAGGCAGTGATTGCCTCTTGCCTGCTGCCGGTACCCGCGACGAATTGAACTTTTTTTTGGATTGTTCCTGACCGATGCCTACTTCGACCTTGTCCGCACGCGCTGTCCCCTTTTCACATCACCCCATTTTCACGCCCCAGGCCATCACCATGCTCGCCTGAGCCGACGATGCAGTTCCACCTCCAGGTGCAGGGCCCGGCGGGTAGCCAGGCGCTGGCCATCGACGCCGCCAGCGAGGCCGAGGCGATCCGCGCGGCCGTGCGTGGCGGCTGGCGCGTGCTGGCCGTCGACGCTGGCGCCGCGCAGGACGCGGGCGCCGCGCTTCGTCCCGGCAAACAGGGACTGCCCCTGCTGCAATTCAGCCAGGAGTTGCTGGCCCTGCTCGAAGCGGGCCTGAACCTGGGCGAGGCCATGGCCACCCTGCATAACAAGGAAACGCGGCCAAGCGCAAAGGCCACCCTGGCCGCCATCGTGCTCACCCTGCAACAGGGCCTAAGCTTTTCCGACACCCTGGCCGGTTTCCCCGACATCTTCCCCGACATTTACATCACCACCGTGCATGCGGCCGAACGCTCGGGCAACCTGCCCGAGGCGCTGGCGCGCTTCGTCGGCTACCAGCTGCAGTTCGACGCCATCCGCAAAAAACTCATTTCCGCCGCCATCTACCCGTGCATGCTGCTCGTCGTCGGCGGCCTGGTGACCCTGTTCCTGCTCGGCTACGTGGTGCCCAAATTCAGCGTCGTCTACGAAAGCTCGGGCCGCGAGATTCCCTGGATGTCGCAAATGCTGCTCGGCTTTGGCCAGACCCTGGCCGCGCATCCGCTGCTGTGCGCCGGCGCGCTGGCCGCCGTGGTCGGCGCCGTGGTCTTCGGCATCGCCAACCGCGCCATGCGCATGGCGCTGGTGCTGCGCCTCTTGCGCCTGCCCGTGCTGGCCGGGAAGGCGGCGGAATTTCGCCTGGCCCGCTTCTACCGCGCCCTGAGCCTGCTGCTGCACGCCGGCATCCCCCTGCACAAGGCGCTGGCCATGGTCGCGCCCATGCTGCTGCCGGCGCAGCAGGAGCAGCTGGCGCAGGCCCGCCGCTCGGTGCAGGAAGGCATGCCGTTTTCCACCGCGCTGGAACAGGCCGGCATGGCCACGCCGGTGGCCCAATCGCTGCTGAAAGTGGGAGAAAACACGGGCCGACTGGGCGACATGCTGGAACGCTCGGCCAAGTTCCACGACGAGGAATTCGCCCGCTGGGTGGACTGGGCGTCGCGCCTGCTCGAACCGCTCTTGATGACCATCATCGGCGTCGTCATCGGCGGCGTGGTGGTGCTGATGTACATGCCGATCTTTGAACTGGCCGGGAGCTTATCGTGAGGAGCATGCCATGAACGCACGCGACGAAGAACGGGCCGTGCTCGATGCCGCCATGCTGCGCCGCGCCCACGCCAGCGCGCTGGAACAGGGCCGCCCGCAGATGGCCGTGCTGCAGGAAACGGCGGCCCTGCCGCCCGAAGTCTTTTTGCGCCAGCTGGCCGCCCTGTTCCGCTACCCGGCCTGGACGATGGCCGAGCTGCAGGCCGCCTTGCCCGCATTTGACCTGCTGCCCTACACGGATTGCGCCCAACGCGACTGCGTGCTGCTGCAGCCAGGCGTTCCCGGCGCGCCGCCCGTGCTCGTCATCGGCAACCCGTTTGCCGAAGACTTGCTGCAGTGGGCCGACTTCGCCCTGTCCACGCCCTTCACGGTGGCGCTGGCGCATCCGGACGACCTGGCCGCCTATCTGCTGCAACAAGAAAGCGTGCAGCAGGCGATGCAGGAAATGCAGCATGGGGATGACATTCCAGGGCTGGACCAGAGCATCGAGGACATCTCCCTGATCCGCATCAGCGAGGACAGCAGCCCGGTGGTCAAACTGGTGAACTCCACCATCTACGACGCCCTGAAATTCCAGGCCAGCGACATCCACCTCGAATGCGACGTGGCCAGCCTGGTCATCAAATACCGCGTCGACGGCGTGCTGGTGCAGGCGGGCCAGGTACAGGGGCTGGCGATGGCCGAGCAGATCATCTCGCGCATCAAGGTCATGGCCGATCTCGACATCGCCGAGCGCCGCATCCCGCAGGATGGCCGCTTCAAGGTGCGCGTGAAAGGGGCGGAGATCGATTTCCGTGTCTCCATCATGCCCAATATCTTTGGCGAGGACGCCGTGCTGCGCCTGCTGGACCGGCGCGCGCTGACGGAAGCGGCGCAGGCGCTGCGCCTGGAAAGCCTGGGCCTGAACGAGGACGCCATCGAACAGATCCGCCGCCTGGCCGCCAAGCCGCACGGCATGCTGCTGGTGACGGGACCCACGGGTTCCGGCAAGACCACCACCCTGTACGCGGCCATCACGGAAATCAACACGGGACGCGACAAGATCGTCACCATCGAAGACCCCGTCGAATACCGCTTGCCGCGCGTGCTGCAAATTCCCGTCAACGAAAAGAAGGGGCTGACGTTTGCGCGCGGCCTGCGTTCCATCCTGCGCCATGACCCCGACAAAATCATGATCGGCGAAATCCGCGACGATGAAACGGCGCAGATCGCCGTGCAGGCCGCCCTCACGGGTCACCTGGTGTTTACCACCGTGCATGCGAACAACGTCTTCGATGTGGTCGGCCGCTTCCTGCACATGGGCGTCGATGCCTACAGCTTTGCGGCCGCGCTGAACGGCATCGTGGCGCAGCGCCTGCTGCGCCTCAATTGCGCCCATTGCGCCGTCGACGCCAGCGCCGAAGTGCTGGCCGATGCGCAGCAGCTGCGCGACAGCGGCCTGGCCCTGCACCAGGTGCAGGACTGGCAATTCATGGCCGGCAAGGGCTGCGGCCATTGCCGCGGCACCGGCTACAAGGGCCGCAAGGCCGTCGCCGAAGTCTTGATGCTCAGCGACGCGATGCGCGAAATGATCTGCACGCGCGCGCCCCTGAGCCAGATGAAGGAAGAAGCGGCGCGCAACGGTTTCCGTCTGGCGCGCGAAGCGGGCCTGGACCTGGTGCGGCGCGGCGAAACCACTTTAGCGGAGCTCAATCGTGTCACTTATTGAACGCCTTGCCCGCGCCACCGTGTGCCTGCACCTGGCGCCGCACGGGCTGCACGGCGTGCTGCGCCGTGCCGGCCGTCCCTTGCCCGACAGCGCCTTCCACCAGCCCATTGCGAATCCCGACGCCAGCTGGGAAGTGGCACTGGCGGCCCTGCGCGGCTGGCTCGAACAGGATGGCGGCAAAAAACTGCCGCTGGCCGTCAGCCTGGCCAGCCGCTGGTGCGCCATGCAAATGGTGCCATGGAGCGGGGCCCTGCTTGACAGGGCCAGCGCACAGCGCTTCCTGCACAGCCAGTTCAGCGCCGTGTATGGCGAGGGCGCACGCGCCTGGCGCCTGGCCGCCGACGACGCGCCCTATGGCAAGCCGCGCCTGGCATGCGGCATCGATGCGGCCCTGCTGCAAGGCGTGCAGGATGCGGCGGCAGCGCATGGCCGGCGCTGCCTGTCCATCGAACCGATCGCCGGACCGGCCTGGCGCAGCATCGCCAGTGCCAAGCCTGCCGCCTTAGCCCTGGTGGAAGCGGGCAGGCTGCTGCTGGCAACGACGAGCGGCGGGCGCATCACGGCCCTGCATAGCCAGCCCTGCGACGTCGCCTGGGGTGATGAACTGGACCGGGCGTGGCGGCGCTGGAACTTGCGCGCGCCGCAGCTCGACGCCATCGACCAGGTGGCGCTGATCGACTTGAGCGGCGTGCCGCAAACGAACGTGCCCGAACGCTTCGTGCCCGTCGCCGTGGCCAGCGGCGCCCACCTGATGCGGGAGGCCGCATGGGCCTGAGCCGCCTGGAATTCCTGCCACCCGGCGCAATACAAGCCTTCAAGGGCTGGCGCCTGGCCCTGTGCCTGGCGGGCGGCTTGATGCTGCTGCCGGCCGCCGTGTACTGGCTGGTGCAGGCGCAGGAAACCCGGCGCCTGGAAGCGCAACTGGCGCAGCTGCAGCCAGCGCGTCCCGTGCGCGCCCCCCTTTCGGCGAGCCAGCAGCGCGAACGCGACCTCGAACTGAAACAGGTAGCTGCCGCCGTGCGCCAGCTCAATCTGCCCGTCACCCGCCTGGTCAAAACGGTGCAGGCGCCGCGCGACGTGCGCGTGGCCCTGCTGGGACTGGATCTGAACGCACAGCAGGGACAGGATGGCGCCAGCGTCCTGAAGATCGCCGCCGAAGGGGAAACGCCGCAGGACATGCTCAATTACCTGGCCTTCCTGAACCAGCAGCCCATGTTCAGTTCCGTGTATCTGCTCAAGCACGAGATGAATGCGAACGCCCCCGAACACCCTTACCGTTTTCAGCTGGAGGCGCAATGGCGGCAATAAAACCCGTATTGAAAGCCGGCACGCCCGTGGCCCGCGCACGCCTGCAGCTGCATATGCCGCCGCGCCTGGCGTGGGAAGCGCAGCGGCTGTGGCGCATGCTGGGCTGGCCCAGTGCCATCGGCGCAGCCTGCCTGGCGCTGGCCGCTTTCGCCATGCAGCAGGGCGATGCCTTGGGCACGCGCCAGCAGCAACTGGCGGCGCAACTGGCCACTGCCGCCAGACAGGCAGTGCTGCCGCCGGCACCCGTCACGCTCGATGCGGATGCCGACAGCCTGGCCGCCTTTCACGCCTACCTGCCCGCGCATGACAGCATTCCCGACCAGTTGAAGGCCTTGCTGGAAGTGGCGCAAAAGAGCGGCGTCACCCTGGCCAAGGCCGACTACAAACCGCAGGAAGACGGCAACACGGCCTTTTTGCGCTACCAGATCACCCTGCCCGTCAAGGCCGAATACGCGCAGCTGCAAACCTTTATCGTCGACGCCCTGCAGGCGCTGCCCACTCTGACGCTCGACTCCGTGCTCTTCAAGCGCGAGCAGATCGAGGCGGGCGAGATCGACGCGCGCATCCAGTTCATCCTGCTGGTGAAGAAGGCGGAGGTGCGCCGATGAAAAAAGCCGTACTCGGAGGCGCCGCCGTGGCGACCTTGGTGGCCGCCCTGTTCGCGCCAGAGGACGAAGGCAGTATCGTGGGACCGGCCACGGCCACCACGCGCCAGGTGGAGCGGGTGGCGCCGCCCCCCCTCGTCGTCGCCACTGCCGCTCCGCAAACCAATCGCGCACTGGCCATCGAACCGCGCCGGGGCCTCGACGACGAGGAAGCGGCCACCCTGTTCGCCAAGCAAAGCTGGCAGCCGGAGACGCCGAAAAAGATCATGCTCGACCAGCAGGCGGCCCAGGCCGCGCTGCCTGCCGCCCGCGTCGACGCGAACGCGCCGCCACCGCTGCCATTTCAATTCCTGGGCCGCTTTGTCGATGAAGGCAAGGCGGCCTACTTCCTGCAAGCGGGCGAACGCAACGTAGTGGCGCGCCCCGGCGACACGCTTGAAGAGCGTTACCGCTTCGACGGCGTGGTGCAGGGCGCCCTGCAATTTACCTATCTGCCGCTCAACCAGAAACAGACACTCGCCGTAGGGGACCTCAATTGAAACGATGCGCCGCACGTATGTCTCGTAATTTCATCACCCTGCTGCCGATGCTGTCCCTGCTGGCCGCCTGCGCCGGCAACCAGGCCTACAACGATGGCCAGGCCATGCTGGGCGCGGGCCGCACGGAACAGGGCCTGGCCCTGCTGGAACAGGCGGCGCAGGCCGAACCGAGCAACGCCAAGTACCGTATCGCCGTCACGAATGGCAGGATGCGCGCGCTGAACAAGCTGAATGGCCGCGCCGAGGCGCTGCGCCAGCAGGGCAGGCTGCCCGAAGCGCTGGCACTGTACCAGCAGGCGTTGGCGCTGGACGCCAGCAACGACGTGGCGCAGCGTGGCCTGGCCGGCGTGGCGCAGGATGAACAGCACCGCAAGCTGGTGCAGGAAGCGCAGGCCAGCTACCAGCGCGGTGGCGAAGCGAATGTCGCGCAGGCGCAGGAAGCCTTGCGCCATGTGCTGCAGGAACGCCCCGCGCAGCGCGAGGCGCTGGCCCTGAAAAGCCGCATCGGCGAAGCGCAGTCGAAAAGCCTGCCGGCCGACGGCAAGCTGGCGGCCGCCTACAGGAAACCAGTCACCCTCGAGTTTCGCGACGCGCCGCTGCGCTCCGTGTTCGATTTCATCAGCAAGGTGTCGGGCCTGAACTTCGTCTTCGACAAGGAAGTCGACCCGGCCCTGCGCGCTACCATTTCCGTGCGCGACACCAGCATCGAAGAGGCGATTGCCATGCTGCTGGGCGCGAACCAGCTGGAGCAAAGCGTCACCAGCGACAAGTCGATCACGATCTACCCGAACACGCCGCAAAAGGTGAAGGATTACCAGCAGCTCGTGGTGCGCACCTTCTTTCTGGCCAATGCGGACGTCAAAACGGTGGCGTTTTCCATCAAGACCCTGCTCAAGGCCAAGGACGTCGTCACCGATGAACGCCTGGGCATCATCATGCTGCGCGATACGCCGGAAATGGTGCGCATGGCCGAGCGCATCATCAACGTGCAGGACCTGGCCGACCCGGAAGTGATGCTGGAAGTCGAGGTGCTGGAAGTCAAGCGCACGCGCCTGATGGAACTGGGCGTGCGCTGGCCGGACCAGGCCAGCCTGACCTTGGCCGGCGTCGCAGGCAGCACGGGAGGCCTGGGCGGCCTGAAGGTGGCGGACCTGCACCGCATCAATGGCGACAATATCAACCTGGGCATCGGCGGCGTCACCCTGAACGCCAACAAGACGGATAGCGACAGCAATATCCTCGCCAACCCGCGCATCCGCGTGCGCAACAAGGAAAAAGCCAAGATCCTCATCGGCGACCGCGTGCCCGTCATCACCGTCACGACGAATAACGGCGTCAGCTCCGACAGCGTCAACTACATCGACGTGGGCCTGAAACTCGACGTGGAACCGAACGTCTACCTGGACGACGAAGTAGCCATCAAGATCAACCTGGAAGTGTCGAACGTCGTCAAGGAAGTGATCAGCAAGACGGGCACGCAGGCATACCAGATCGGCACGCGCAGCGCGTCCACCGTGCTGCGCCTGAAGGATGGCGAGACCCAGGTGCTGGCCGGCCTGATCAGCGATGAAGACCGGGGCACGGCCAACAAGGTGCCGGGCGTGGGCGAACTGCCCGTGCTGAACCGCCTGTTCGGCAGCCAGAAGGACGACGCCATGCGCAGCGAGATCGTGCTGTCGATCACGCCGCGCCTGCTGCGCAGCATCCGCCGCCCGGACCTGATGACGGCCGAATTCAATTCCGGCACCGAGGCATCCGTGGGCGGCCGTGCCAGCGTGGGCGGTTCTCCCGAAGCGATCGCCGCGCCCGAGCAGGCCGCGCCACGCACCGGCTCGCCCATGACGGGCGGCGACGAAGCGCCCGCCGCCGGCGAAAAATCAGGCAAAGGTGGCCAGTGAAACCAAGGGGATTTACCTTCATCGAGCTGATGATCACCCTGGCCATCATGGCGACCCTGGCCACGGTGGCCGTGCCGATGGCGCAGGTGGCCTTGCAACGGTCCAAGGAACAGCAATTGCGCAGCGCCCTGATCGAGATGCGCGAAGCGATCGATGCCTACAAGCGCGCTTCGGACAATGGCCGCATCAAGCTGTCGCTGGGCGCCTCCGGCTATCCGAAAAAACTCGAGGAACTGGTCGAGGGCGTGCCCGACCAGCGCAGCCCGTCCAAGCAGAATATCTATTTCCTTCGCCGCTTGCCGCGCGACCCGTTCCAGCCCAGGGAAGAAGGCAGCGCGGCGGACAGCTGGAGCAAGCGCGCCTATGCCTCGCCGCCCGACAATCCCAGCGAAGGCGAAGACGTGTTCGACGTCGCCTCGCGCTCGACCAAGGTGGGCCTGAACGGCGTGCCGCTCAATCAATGGTGAACCCGATGCCTGCCTCTTCTCTACGCCGCGGCTTTACCCTGGTCGAACTGCTGGTGGTGCTGGCGATCATCTCGCTGCTGCTGACGATCGCCATCCCCCGCTATTTCGGTTCCGTGGAAAAGTCGAAGGAAGTCGCCCTGAAGGAAAACCTGCAGGTGCTCAGGAGCGGCCTCGATAAATACTATGCCGACAAGGGCGAGTATCCGGCCGCGCTGGCCGACCTGGTGACCCACCATTACTTCCGCAGCGTGCCGCTCGATCCCGTCACGGAATCCGCCGCCACCTGGCAATTGATCCCTTCGCCCAATGGCGAGATCGGCGGCGTGGCCGACGTGCGCAGCGGCGCCAAGGGCAAGACGCGCGAGGGCATCCCCTTTGAGCAGCTCTGATTTTCGGCGCCGCGCACGGGGCTTCGCGTATATCTGGACCCTGATGCTGGTGGCCTTCATGGGCGTGGGCCTGGTATTGGCCAGCGAATTGCATGCCACGGCCGCGCGACGCGACAAGGAGCGCGAGCTGCTGTTCATCGGCCATGAATTCCGCAATGCGCTGGGCCGCTACTACGACAGCACGCCGGGCGACGGGCGGCCCCGCTATCCATTGACCCTGCAGGAACTGCTGCGCGACCCCCGCTTTGCCAACGCCCGGCGGCATCTGCGCCGCGTGTATGCGGATCCCGTCACGGGCAAGGCGGAATGGGGGCTGCTGCGGCAGGAGGGACGCATCGTCGGCATCCATTCGCTGTCGCCGCAACTGCCCATCAAGCAGGACAATTTTCTCGACGAAGACGCCAGCCTGCGCCGCAAACAGCGCTACGCGGACTGGCACTTCACGTATCCGCACGACCTGGTCCTGGCCCCGCCCGATGCGGCCGGCGGCGCGCCCGGGCTCAAGCCGAAAGGCGCGAACTGATATCATGCCCGCATTCCATATTCAGCATCGAACAAAGGAGCAGGCATGAGCATAGGTGGCACTTCCATCGAACAGGCATTGGCATCGCTGTCGGACATGACGGGCGGCATGGTCGCCATCGGCAAGGACGAACATGCGCAACGCATCGCCAGGGCGCAAGCGTTCATGCGCCAGCAGGGCATCGCCGCGATCTACCTGAACGCGGGCGCCAACCTCACCTATTTCACGGGCACCAAATGGTATGCCAGCGAACGCATGGTGGGCGCCATCCTGCCGGCCAGCGGCGACATCGAATATATCGCCCCCGCGTTCGAGGAAAGCACCTTGCAAGGCTTCATGCTCATCGAAGGCCGTGTCAATTGCTGGGAAGAGCATGAAAGCCCGTATCAGCTGTTCGTCGACGTGCTGGCGCGCATGGGCGTGGCTCAGGATGCGGCTGCGCCGCCGCGCGTGGGCATCTGCGAAAGCGCCGCCTTCTTCATCTACGACGGCATCAAGCCGCTGGCCCCCGGCTATGCGCTGGAAAACGCGCGCGCCGTCACGGCCTACTGTCGCAGCCGCAAGTCCCCGGCGGAAATCGCCCTGATGCAGCGCGTGATGGACATGACCCTGGCCGTGCACGTGGCCACGGCCAGCATGCTGGTCGAAGGCATCACGACGGTGGAAGTGGAAGAATTCATCCAGCGCGCGCACCGCAAGGTGGGGGCGCCCCGCTCGTATTTCTGCATCGTGCTGTTCGGCGAGGCGACGGCTTATCCGCATGGCGTCAACTACGTGCAAACCCTGAAGGCGGGCGACACGGTGCTGATCGACACGGGTTGCCAGGTGATGAACTACATCTCCGACATCACGCGCACCTATGTGTTTGGCGCCATCAGCGAACGCCAGCGCAGCGTGTGGAACAGCGAAAAGGCCGCGCAGGCCGCCGCCTTCGCCGCCGCCCGGCTGGGCGTGCCCTGCGGCGACGTGGACCGCGCCGCCCGCGTGTCACTGGAGGCAGACGGCTACGGCCCCGGCTACAAGCTGCCAGGCCTGCCGCACCGCACGGGGCACGGCATCGGCCTCGATATCCACGAGTGGCCTTACCTGGTGGGCAATGACACCACGCCGCTAGACGTGGGCATGTGCTTCTCGAACGAACCAATGATCTGCATCCCCGGCGAATTCGGCATCCGCCACGAAGACCATTTTTACATGACGGAAACCGGTCCGCGCTGGTTCACCCAGCCGGCGCACAGCATCGACGATCCGTTCGGGCTGCAGGTTTAAGCCGGGTGTTGGATTACGCTGCGCTAATCCAACCTACGCACACACCAATGCCCGGTAGGTCGGATTAGCGCCTGGCGCGTAATCCGACATCACCGCAACGCCAGGTACGCCGCAGGAGCACCTTGCGCGTAATCCGACACAGCCCCGCCCTGCGCCAGCTTGAACACGGCCAGCGCCGTGCCCAGCTGCACGGCCTGTTCCTGCAGCGACTCTGCCGCCGCCGACGCTTCTTCCACCAGCGCGGAGTTTTGCTGCGTCATCTGGTCCATGCTGCCGATGGCCACGCCGATGTCGCCGATGCCGGCGCTTTGCGCCTGGCTGGCGGCGCTGATCTCGGCCATGATGTCGGCCACCTTTTTCACGGAATCGACGATGTGGCCCATGGTCAGCCCCGCCTCGTCGACCAGCTTCGAACCGACGTTCACCTTGGCCACCGAATCGCCGATCAGTTGCTTGATCTCGCGCGCCGCTGCCGCGCTGCGCTGCGCCAGGTTGCGCACTTCGGACGCCACCACGGCAAAGCCGCGCCCCTGTTCGCCGGCGCGCGCCGCTTCCACGGCCGCGTTCAAGGCCAGGATGTTCGTCTGGAAGGCGATGCCGTCGATGACGCCGATGATGTCGACGATGCGCTTCGAGGAATCGTTGATCTCGCCCATGGTGGTGACCACCTGGCTGACCACTTGCCCGCCCTTCACGGCCACCGACGATGCCGACACCACCAGTTCGTGCGCCTGGCCCGCGTTGGCGGCGTTGTCGCGCACGGTGGAAGTCAGGCTGTCCATGCTGCGCGCTGTCTGATCCAGGCTGCCCGCCTGCGATTCCGTGCGCGCGGCCAGATCCGCATTTCCCTGGGCGATTTCCGCGCTGGCCACCTGGATGGTTTCGGCCGACGCCTTGATACCGGACACCATGCCGGCCAGCCGGCCACGCATCTCCTTTAACGCCGCCAGCAGGCTGGCCTGGTCGCCCGCCTCGGTCACAATGTGCATCGAGAGGTCGCCATCGGCCACGGCGCGCGCGATCTGGCGCGCGTATTCGGGTTCGCCGCCCAGCTGCTGCCAGATGGCGCGCACGACGAAATGCGAGACGGCCACCAGGCAGACGATGACGGCCAGCGCCACGGCGATGCTGGTATTGAGCGCATTGCGCACATTCGCTGCGCTGCGCTCGATGCCCTGCTTGAATTGCAATTGCGCCTGTTCGTTGGTCTTTGCCAGGTCCGTGTTGAGCACCGCCAGCGCGCCCTGCATGCGCGCCACGGTCGCTTGCGGGTCGCCCTCTTCCATTTCCAGCATGATGCGCGCCGCGCTCAGTGCCGGCGCATAGTAGGCATTGAATTCCCTGGTCAGGCGCTGGCCCTGCTCGCGCTGGCCGGGAATCGCCGCAAAGGCGGCCAATTTTTCGCGCAGCTTGACGGCCTGGCCGCCGACTTGCCCGATACGCTCCTTGTCGCCTTCGCTGACGGCGTCGCGCAGGGCGTCACCGATGGCGGCCACGTCCAGGGTCAGCGACTTCGCCATGTCGAGCACGGGATAGTCGGCGCTTTCGGTAGCGTGGATGGAATTGAGCGTGGCCGTGGACAGATAGGCGCTGACGGCCAGCCCCAGCCCGAAAATCACGGCCGAGACGGCAGGCAGCGCCCATATCTTGCGTTTGATGCTCATTGCTGTCTCCTGATGGTATGTGTACCGGGCCGCCGCATGGTACGCGGCCCGGGCCGGCTTTATGGCGCCGTCAGCACCACTTTGACGCTGGCGTCGACGGCGCTCTTTTCGATATAGCCGATGGCTTTCGGATCGGCGGCCACGGCCTTCTTCACGTCGGCGCTATTGGCCACTTCCTTCGGCAAGGTGGCCTTGCCCGTGAAGACCAGCTTGGACCACAGGGCCTTTGCTTGCGACGGTTCCTTGTCCGTCACCTTCTTGTAGAACTCGGCGCGCACAGGAGCACTTTCCGGCTGGTCGATCGGCGTCATGGCCGTCGATTTGCCGAGGAAGAATTGCGCCACCTGTTCATTCGTCATGGCGCCGGCGGCACTCTTCGGATTGACCACCACGACCACTTCGGCCATGGCGGGAACAGCGGTCGACAGCGTCAGCAAGGCAGCCGCAAAAATGTAAGGTTTCATGCGGCGCTCCTTAGAAAACGAAATCGATGGCGGCGGCAGCCACCGTGACAGGGCCATGGAAGCCTGGCTTGGCTTGCACGAACAGGCCCGGGCCATTCTTCGGTCTGATGCGGTCGATCTGCACTTTCAGCGCGGCCGAACGGTGGAAATCCCAGCGCACGCCGATGCTGTCCGTCGATTGCTCGAGCTGGTTGCGCGTGGTGGCCAGGGTATCGACGCCGGCCGACAGGGCGCGCAGGGTCGGCGTGCAGGCGGCCGGATAACCGGCCGGGCAGGATGCGGGCACGGTGTTGTTCACGCGGCCATCGGCTTTCAGGCTGGCGTGGCTGTAGTAGGGCAAAAAGGCGCCGATGCGGTAGCCGCCCATCACGTACCACGAGGTGCTGTCGCTGACATAGCTGTCCGTCTTGCGCTTCGCATATTCGGACTGCAGCAGCACGTTGTTCCAGTCCAGGCCCAGCCCCACGGACGTGAATGACGCCTTCTTGTCCTTGACTTCCAGCGCATCGGCCAGGGCGCCCAGCTGGGCGATCCTGTAGCCGCTGCCGGCCGCGCGCAAGCTGCCCATCAAGGTGTTCAGGCTCGGCGAATCGTTGATCGTCAGCTTGGTCTCGGCACGGCCGAAGCGCACGGTGACGGGACCGTGCTCGGCCACCACGTTGAGGGCGACAATGGACTTGCCTTCCACCTGCACGGTCGAAGCGGGGCCCGTGGCCAGGGTGGCCTTGGTGCGGCCCAGCGCCAGCTGCGTCGTGACGCTGGTGTCGCCCGCGCTGAACTGGTAAGTGCCGTCGATGCCGTCGATGCTGTTGAGGGGAACCTGCGAATACATTTCGCCGGGTGGACGCAGCATGGTGTTGGCATAGCCGACGTTGCGGTAATCGGAAATCATGAAGACGGGCAGGCCCATGCGGCCGACGCGCACGCTGAAGCTGTCCGATACCTTGGCCTTGGCGAAGGCCCACGCCAGTTCGGCGCCGAAATCGTCCTCGCCGTCCTTGCGTGCCAGGCCCTGCACGGTGGCCGACAGCCATGGATTGACGGTGACATTGGCCTGCAGTCCCAGGTTGGAATCGACGCCCGTGCGGGCAGTGCGGCCGGCGCCGGCAGCCTGGTTCGGGCGCGCGAACTGCGCGTTATCGGTATCGGTCATGGTCAGGGCGGCAGTACCGTAACCGCTGATCTTGACCGCGGGGCCGGTGGGTTCTTCGGCATAGGCATGGCTGATGGCCAAGGGCATGGCCAACAGGAAAAGCAGGACGTGTTTATTCATAGTAATTAAATACCCGTAGCGGTGAACGTGGAGTTGGGCTCGAGGTCGATGGCTCACCGGCCGTAAAAGGCCGGGTCCGTTTTTTCGCGCCGCCATCGCTTCGAGGAGCGTGCATGGCGGCGTGACCAGTGAGTAAAACCATGCTACAGAGAAAAGGTTTTACGTTGGAAAGTTTTCTTGAGGCAATGAGCGAATTCGCCTCTTTTCACGAAAAAAGCACGCGTTCTAGAGGGGTTTATCTAAATAGCACGCCGTGCGAAACCACACTTACGCTATATTTTTCATACACTTATGGATAATTCAAGACGAAAAGAACTGGAATAAAAAAAGCGCCGCCCGCGCGAAGATCGCGGGCGGCGCCGTTCACATCAGTGCTGCAGCAGACGCTTATTCGCGCTTCGAGACCAGGGTCAGAATATCGTAGCTGGCCACCAGTTCCTCGTTCTGGTTCGTCACCTGCACGTCCCACGCGACCACGCCCTGGCCCACGCCAAAGACGTCCTTGCGGTTGCGGTCGACCTTGCGCTTGCACGTCAGGCGGGCGCGGATGGTGTCGCCAATCGCCACCGGCGCGACGAAGCGCAGGTTGTCCAGGCCATAGTTGGCCAGCACGGGACCGACGCCAGGCGAAACGAACAGGCCGGCGGCGGCCGACAGCACGAAGTAGCCGTGGGCGATGCGCTTGCCGAACTGCGATTCCTTGGCCGCGATTTCGTCGAAGTGCATGTAGAAGAAGTCGCCCGAGATGCCGCCGAAGGCGACGATGTCCGCTTCGCTGACGGTGCGGCGGTGCGTGAGCAGCGAGTCGCCCGTCTTCAAATCCTCGAAATGCTTGCGGAACGGGTGGATCGGGCTTTCGTTGACGTCCGCGCCGCGCACGTACTCGCCGGTGATGGCCGCCAGCATGGTCGGCGAGCCTTGCACGGCCGCCCGTTGCAGGTAGTGGCGCACGGCGCGCACGCCGCCCAGCTCTTCGCCGCCGCCCGCGCGGCCAGGGCCGCCGTGCTTCAGTTGCGGCAAGGGCGAGCCATGGCCCGTCGAATCGACGGAAGCCACGCGCTCGAGCACGTGCACGCGGCCATGCGTGGCCGCCACTTGCGGCACCACGCGCGCGGCGATCTTCGGATCGCGCGTCACCAGGGTGCTCACCAGGCTGCCCTTGCCGCGCGCGGCCAGAGCCAGCGCTTCGTCGATATCGTGGTAGCCCATCATGGTGCTGACGGGGCCGAACGCTTCCACATCATGCACGGCGTCGTTGCCGAAGGCGTCGCGGCACATCAGCAAGGTCGGCGAGAAGAAGCTGCCGTCAAGGGCGCCATCACCGAGGGGACTGAAACCGTCGGCCGCGCCGAACACCACCTCGTTACCCTGCGACAGGGTGGCGACACGTTCAGCCACGTCGTTCTGCTGCTCTTTCGACGCCAGCGCCCCCATGCGCACACCTTCGATGGATGGATCGCCCACCACCACCTTGGCCAGGCGCTCGCGCAGGCGCGTGCCGACGGCGTCCATCAGGTGCTCGGGCACGATGATGCGGCGAATCGCCGTGCACTTCTGGCCCGACTTGCCCGTCATCTCGCGCACGACTTCCTTGACGAACAGGTCGAATTCCACGTCGTCGGGCGTGACGTCCGGCGCCAGGATGGCGCAGTTGAGCGAATCGGCTTCGCCATTGAAAGGCACGGACTGGGCGATCAGGTTCGGATTGGTGCGCAGCTTGGCGGCCGTGGCGGCCGAACCCGTAAAGGTGACGAAATCCTGGCCATTCAGGCGGTCCAGCAAGTCGCCCGTGGAGCCGATCACCAGCTGCAAACTGCCGGCCGGCAGCAAGCCCGATTCATGCATCATGCGCACGACGGCTTGCGTCAGGTAGCTCGTTGCCGTGGCCGGCTTGGCGATGCAGGGCATGGCCGCCAGGAAGCTGGGCGCGAATTTTTCCAGCAAGCCCCAGACGGGGAAGTTGAAGGCGTTGATGTGCACGGCCAGGCCGCCGCGCGGCACCAGGATGTGCGTGCCGGCGAAACCGCCCTTCTTGCCCAGCGCGATGGCCGGGCCTTCGTGCAGCACATTCGACGACGGCAGCTCGTGGCTGCCCATGCTGGCGTAGGCAAACAGGGTACCCGTGCCGCCTTCGATGTCGACCCAGCTGTCGGCGCGCGTGGCGCCCGACAAATGCGAGATCGCATACAGCTCTTCCTTGCGCTCGACCAGGTACAGGGCCAGCGCCTTCAGGCGCGCGGCGCGCTGCTGGAAGTCCAGCGCCATCAGGCCCAGCACGCCCGTCTTGCGCGCATACGTGACGGCTTCGTCGAAGTCGATCTTTTCCGCATGCGTGTGATAGATGACGCGGTTGTTCAAGGCGCTGTGCAGGGGCACGGCGGCGCTGTCGCCCAGCCAGCGGCCGGCGATCAGGCTTTGCAGGGTGGATATTTGAGCCATGTGGTTTCTCCGTAAAACGAGGGTGTGGTGACGTTGGTGGTAGTGTCGGATTACGCGGGGCGCTGCCCCGCTAATCCGACCTACGTCCATATTGGTTTACTGCGCCGCTGCGTTCTTGTGCAAGTGCAGCGGCAATGCGGATTCGAAATTCAGGCGCTGGCGGCCGGCCTCGACTTCCGTCAGGGCTTCCACCTCGCGCATCGTCTGCATGGAGCGCACGGCCAGTTCGTGGTACTGGCCCGTGCCCGAGCTTTTCCATTGGATTTCATCATCGGTCAACGCGCGGATGATCCTGGCGGGCGTGCCCACCACCATGCTGCGCGGCGCGACGATCATGCCCGCCTTGACGAAACTCATGGCCGCGACGATGGATTCCTCGCCGATGACGGCGTTGTCCATTACCACCGCGTTCATGCCGACGAGCGCATTGCGGCCGATGCGGCAACCGTGCAGCACGGCGCCATGGCCCACATGGCCGTCGACTTCAACCACCGTGTCGCAGCCGGGAAAGCCGTGCATGACGCACGTGTCCTGCAGGTTGGCGCCTTCTTCCAGGATCAGGCGGCCAAAGTCGCCGCGGATCGAGGCCAGCGGGCCGATATAGCAGCGCGGACCGACGATCACGTCGCCGATCAGCACGGCCGACGGGTGCACATAGGCGCTGGGGTGGACGACGGGGGTGACGCCGTTGATTTCGTAGACTTTGACCATATTGCTCTCCAAAACATTATTGCCAGCCGTAGCGGCTGACGTCGGATTACGCGCAAGCGCTAATCCGACCTACGTCATCACATACCCAAGTAGGCGCTCTGCACCTGCTCGTTATGCAGCAATTCGGGACCGGGACCGGACAAGGTGATGGCCCCCGTCTCGATCACATAACCCACGTCGGCAATCGACAGGGCCGCATGCGCGTTCTGCTCGACGAGGAAGATGGTGATGCCCTGGTCGCGCAGTTCGGCCACGATGCGGAAGATTTCCGCGATCAGCAAGGGTGCCAGGCCCATGCTCGGTTCGTCGAGCAGCAGCAGTTGCGGACGGCCCATCAGCGCGCGCGCCATGGCCAGCATCTGCTGCTGTCCGCCCGATAGCGTCCCGGCCAGCAGCAAGCGCTTTTCCTTCAGGATCGGGAACAGGCCGTACATGCGCTCCATGTCACCGGCCACGTCTTGCGGCGGACGGGTAAACGCGCCCAGGCGCAGATTGTCTTCCACCGTCATGGGGCCGAATACTTGGCGCCCTTCCGGCACCTGGCAAATGCCGACGCGCACGCGCTTGTCGGCGCTCATGCGGCTGACGTCCTGGCCGGCGAAGGCGATGCTGCCGGCGCTGATCGGCTGCACGCCGGAGATGGCCCGCAGCAGGGTCGTCTTGCCGGCGCCATTCGCGCCCACCAGCGCCACCAGCTGGCCCTGGCGCACTTGCAGGTCGATGCCGTGCAAGGCCTGGATGCGGCCATAGTGGCTGGTCAGGCCGGCGATATCGAGCACCAGCGGTGTCTGAGGTTTTTCCATCTTCATCATGCCGCCACTCCCAGATATGCCGCCACCACGTCGGGGTTCGCGCGCACTTCGGCGGCGGTCCCTTCGGCCAGCTTCTTGCCATAGTCGAGTACCAGGATATGGTCCGACAGATTCATCACCAGTTTCATGTCATGCTCGACCAGCACCACCGTCACGCCCGATTGCGCCACCTTGCGGATCAGGGCTTCGATCTCGCCTGTCTCCGTGTGGTTCAAGCCGGCCGCCGGCTCATCGAGCAGCAGTACCTTCGGCTTGGCTGCCAGCGCGCGGGCGATTTCCAGGCGCTTCAATGCGCCGTACGACATCTGCCCCGCCTCGTCATCGACATGCCGGCCCACGCCGACGAATTCCATCAGGCTGGCCGCTTCATCACGGCAGGCCGCATCGGCGCGGCGCACGGACGGCAAACGCAGCATGGAGGCGAACAGGTTCTGGTTCAGCCGCAGATGCGCACCCACCATCACGTTGTCGATGGCCGTCATGTTCATGCACACCTGCAGGTTCTGGAAGGTGCGGCTCATGCCGCGCCGCGCCAGCGCATCGGGCGACATGGCGGCCACGTTCTCGCCATTGAGCAAAATCTCGCCCCTGGTCGGCGTGTAGACGCCGGTGATCAGGTTGAACAGAGTCGTCTTGCCGGCCCCGTTCGGCCCGATCACGGAGTGGATATTGCCTTCCTTGACGGTAAAGCTGACGTCCTGCACCGCGTGCACGCCGCCGAAGCTCTTGCTCAGGTTGTTAATCGTCAGCATCTCAGACCTCCTGTGCCGGTGGTTTTGCCGCGCCTTCAGGGGCTTTGGGTGCCTGCGGCACCCCTGCCCGCTTGCGCGAACGGCTGGCCAGGCTCGGTACCAGGCCCTTGGGCATGAAGATCATGGTCGCCATCAGGATCACGCCAAACACCACCGTTTCCCAGCCTTCAAAACTGGACAGCAGCTGCGGCAGAATTGTCAGCAGCGCCGCACCGATGATGGAACCGAAGATCGATGCCATGCCGCCCACCACCACCATCGTCACCAGCTCGATCGAGTGGAAGAAGCCGGCCAGGTTGGGCGTGATGAACCCGATGTAATGGGCGCTGATGCTGCCCGCGATGCTGGCAATGACGGCCGACAGCACGAACACGCGCACCTTGAAGCGGGTCGTATCGACGCCGACGACGCGGGCCGCCACTTCCGAACCGTGAATCGCTTGCAGCGCGCGGCCGACGGGCGAGTCGATCAGGTTCAGGGCCAGCCACGTGACCAGCAACAGCAGTACGGCGCACACCAGGTACCACGATTTTTCACCGGCGATTTCCAGGCCGGCGACACTGAAGGCGGAGACGCCGATGCCGTCCGGGCCACCCGTCCACTGCGTCTCGTTGTTGATGACGATGGAAATGATGATGCCCAGGCCCAGGGTGGCCATGGCCAGGGTATGGCCCTTGAGTTTCAAGACGGGGCGGGCCAGCAGCAGCGCCAGCAGTCCCGTGGCGATGGCGCCGGCGACCAGGGCGGCCAGCGGCGGCCAGCCGTAGTGCGTGGTCAGCACGGCCGACGCATACGCGCCCAGGCCATAGAAACCCGCGTGGCCGAGGCTGATCTGGCCCGTGTAGCCCATCAACAGGTTCAGGCCGATGACGACGATGGCGTTCAGCGCGATGCGGATCGCCACGTCATAGTAGAACGCGTTGGTAAGGAACAGGGGCAGGATGGCCAGGATCAGCGCCAGCACCAGCAGACCGCCGTGGCGCGAGCGGGTAAATAAATTCTTCATACACGCTCCGAATTTTTAGCGCCAAACAAGCCTTGCGGCAGGAAGAACAGGATCAACAGAATCAGCACGAAGGGCACCGCGTCTTTATACGCCGACGAGATGTAGCCGGCCGTCATGGCTTCGGCGATGCCGAGGATCAGGCCACCGGCAATCGCGCCCGCGCCGCCACCGAGGCCACCGAGAACAGCGGCGACAAAGCCTTTCAGGCCCAGCATGATGCCCGCGTCGTAGGACGTGTAAGTGATCGGTGCGACGAGGATGCCGCCGGCAGCACCCAGCAGTGCCGACAGGCCGAACGAGAACAGCAGTACCTTGCGCGTGTTGATGCCCACCAGTTGCGCGGCCAGCTTGTTGTGCGAGGTGGCAAGCATGGCCTTGCCCATCAGGGTGCGACCGAAGAACCAGCCCAGCACCAGCACGATGATGACCGTCACGCCCAGCACCCACAGGCTTTGCGGCAGCAGGCTGGCGCCCAAAAATTCGATCGGCGCGTCGCCGGAAAACGCTGGCAGCGAATGCGTATCCTTGCCCAGCCAGATTTGCACGAGGCCGCGAAGCACGAGCGAGGCGCCGATGGTGATGATCAACAGCGTGATGACCTGCGCGTTTTGCGCCGGCTCGATCACGGTTTTTTCCATCAGCAGGCCAATGATGCCGGTGGCGATGACGGCCACAATGATGGCCACTGGCAGCGGCACGCCGGCGGCCGACATCACGGCGGCCAGCATCCCGCCCAGCATGATGAATTCACCTTGTGCGAAATTGATCACGCCGCTGGTGTTGTAGATGATGGTAAAGCCCAGCGCCGCCAGCGCATAGGCGGAACCGACCGTCATCCCGGAATACAGAAATTGTAGAAATTGTGCGACTTCCATGGTGTCTCCAATATGTTCGGCGATGCGCGGGCCGCTTCGGGGGCGGCCTCGCGCAGGTACTTCTGGCTTACCTTGTTTCGAACATCACTTCGACAATTGCCATTCGCCGTTCTTCACTTCCACCATGCGGAACGCCGACAGATCCAGGCCCATGTGGTCTTTGGCCGACATGTTGAAGACACCGGTGGTGCCCACAAAACCCTTGGTCGATTCCAGCGCCGCGCGCACTTTTTCGCGGTCCGTGCCGCCGGCGCGCTTGATGGCGTCCACCGACAGGTTCAGGGCGTCGAGCGCATAGCCGCCAAAGGTCGATGGATCGATCTTGTAGCGGTCTTTATACGTCTTGTCGTAGCCGACGACGACTGCCTTCTGGGCGTCGCTGTCCGGCAGCATGGCACCGATCAAGAGGGCTGGCGTTGGCAGGCGCACGCCTTCGGCGGACTTGCCCGACAGTTTCAGGTATTCGTCGGACGCCACGCCATGCGACTGGTACAACGGCAGCGCGGCCATGCCCAGCTGGCCATAGTTCTTGGTCACGACTGCCGGCCCCTGGCCCAGGCCGAAAACGAAGACGGCTTGCACACCCTTGGTGTTCTTGATGCGGGTCAGCTGCGCCGTGATGTCCGTGTCTTTCGGGCCGTAGGTTTCGTCAGCCACCAGGGTGATGCCGTATTTCGAGGCGACGATTTGCGATTCCTTGCGGCCCGAGGCGCCAAAGCCGCTCGTTTCCGACAGCAGGCCCACCTTGCTGATGCCGCGTTTCTTCATGTCCTCGAACACCTTCTCGGCCGCCATGCGGTCCGTATGCGGTGTCTTGAAGACCCATTTCTTGACCGGGTCGATGATCACCACGGCGCCCGCCAGCGAGATGAACGGCATGCTGGCGCGCTCCACCAGCGGCGCCATTGCCATCGTCGCGCCGGTGGTCGTGCCGCCGATCAGCACATCGACTTTGTCGGACTCGATCAAACGCTTGGTAAAGCCGTTGGCCTTGGCCGCATCGCTGCCGTCGTCGTAATGCACGAGTTCCAGCTTGCGTCCCAGGACGCCGCCGGCCGCATTGATCTTCTCGATGTACAGCTGCAGGGTTTTGAGTTCAGGGTCGCCCAGGAAGGCGGCCGGTCCCGTGACGGACAGCACGGAACCGATCTTGATGTTCTCGGCCGCATACGCACCCGCTGCGGACATGGCCAGCACGCCGGCGATCAGGGTTTTCTTGAAGATATTGGCAATCATTATGGTCTCCACCAGGTTGGCACTACGGTCAATTTTGGTTGGCGCTTTTCTTACAAGCCTGCGCCTTTTGTTTTTACTTAGCTTTACGCGTTTATACGCGTTCAATCACGACAGCAATCCCCTGCCCCACGCCGATGCACATGGTGCACAGCGCATAGCGCCCGCTAGTCCGCTCCAGCTGGTTCAGGGCTGCCATCACCAGGCGCGCGCCCGATGCGCCCAGCGGGTGGCCGATGGCGATCGCGCCGCCATTCGGGTTCACGTGGGCCGCATCGTCCGCCAGGCCCAGGTCGCGCGTGACGGCCAGCGCCTGGGCCGCAAACGCTTCATTGAGTTCGATGACGTCCATCTGCTCGATAGTGAGGCCCGTTTGCGCCAACACCTTGCGCGACGCGGGCGATGGGCCAAAGCCCATGATGCGCGGCGCCAGGCCGGCCGTGGCCATGCCCAGCACTTTTGCGCGCGGCGTCAATTTGTATTTATCGACGGCGGCGGCGGACGCCAGCAAGATGGCGCAGGCGCCGTCGTTCAAGCCCGATGCATTGCCGGCCGTGACTGTGCCATCCGGCTTGACCACGCCCTTGAGCTTTGCCAGCATCTCCAGCGAGGTATCCGCACGCGGATGTTCGTCGCTGGTGACCATCTTCGGATCGCCCTTTTTTTGCGGCACGGCGACGGGCACGATTTCGCGCTCGAACACACCGGCAGCGTGGGCGGCGGCCCAGCGCTGCTGGCTGCGCAAGGCCAGGGCATCCTGGTCGGCGCGGCTGATGCCGAACTCCACGGCCACGTTTTCCGCCGTTTCCGGCATGGTGTCGATGCCGTACTGCGCCTTCATCTTGCCGTTCACAAAACGCCAGCCCAGGGTCGTGTCCTCGATTTTCGCCGCGCGCGAAAACGCGCTATCGGCCTTGCCCATCACGAAAGGCGCGCGCGTCATGCTTTCCACGCCGCCGGCAATGATCAGCTCCGCTTCGCCAGCCTTGATGGAGCGGGCAGCCATGCCCACGGCATCCAGGCTGGAACCGCACAGGCGGTTGATGGTGTTGGCCGGTACGGCCGCCGGCAAGCCGGCCAGCAGCGCGGCCATGCGGCCCACGTTGCGGTTGTCTTCGCCCGCCTGGTTGGCGCAGCCGTAAAACACGTCGTCGATGGCGGACCAGTCGACGGACGGGTTGCGGGCGATCAGCGCGGCGATCGGCAGCGCGCCCAGGTCGTCCGCGCGCACACTGGCCAGGGCGCCGCCGTAGCGGCCAAACGGGGTACGTACGACGTCACAGATAAAGGCTTCGTTCATGTTTGCTTCCTTGTCGGGCTATCAGGAGAAAATCTTCGGGCGCTGGTCGACCACGCGGCGGGCCTTGCCCGTCAAGGTGCGTTCGATGCCGGCAGCGGCCACCAGGCGCACGCGCGTGCTCACCCCCACGTGGGTCTTGATGCGGTGTTCCAGTTCGCGCGCCAGCGCGTCCGTTTCGCTGGCCGAGATGGTGGCGGTCAGGTCGATGCGCAGCTCGGCGATCACTTCCAGTTTGTCGAGGTGGCCGTCGCGCGTGACCACCAGCTGGTATTGCGGCGCCAGACGCGGCATCTTGAGGATCAGCTCTTCGATCTGCGTGGGAAAGACGTTCACGCCGCGGATGATCAGCATGTCGTCGGAACGGCCCGTGATCTTGCCGATGCGGCGCATCGAGCGCGACGTCGGCGGCAGCAAACGGGTCAGGTCGCGCGTGCGGTAGCGGATGATGGGCAGCGCTTCTTTCGACAAGGAGGTAAACACCAGTTCGCCCTCCGCGCCGTCCGGCAGCACTTCGCCCGTTTCCGGGTCGATAATCTCCGGGTAAAAATGGTCTTCCCAGATGACGGGGCCGTCCTTGCTCTCGATGCACTCGGACGCTACGCCAGGGCCCATCACTTCGGACAGGCCATAGATGTCGACGGCGTCGATGCCGGCGCGCGCCTCGATTTCAGAACGCATGGCGTCCGTCCACGGTTCGGCACCGAAGATGCCCACCTTCAGCGACGATTCCGCCGGGTCCAGGCCCTGGCGCGTGAATTCCTCGATGATGTTGAGCATGTACGATGGCGTGACCATGATGATCGATGGCTTGAAATCCTGGATCAATTGCACCTGCTTTTCCGTCTGCCCGCCCGACATCGGGATGACCGTGCAACCCAGGCGCTCGGCGCCGTAGTGCGCGCCCAGGCCACCCGTGAACAGGCCGTAGCCGTAGGAGATATGCACCATGTCACCGGCGCGCCCGCCGCCTGCACGGATCGAACGCGCTACCACGTTGGCCCAGGTATCGATGTCGTTTTGCGTGTAGCCGACCACCGTGGCCTTGCCCGTGGTGCCGCTCGACGCGTGGATGCGCACCACTTGCTCGCGCGGCACGGCGAACAGGCCGAACGGGTAATTGTCGCGCAAGACTTTTTTATCGGTGAACGGGAATTTGGCCAGGTCCGCCAGGGATTTGAGGTCGTCCGGATGCACGCCCGCTTCGTCAAAAGCGGCGCGGTAATGGGGCACGTTGTCATACGCGTGCTTGAGCGTCCATTTCATGCGTTCGAGCTGCAGCGCCTGCAGTTCATCCTTGCTGGCGCGCTCGATCGGCTCGAGGTCATTCGGGGAAGGCGTACGTTGGACCATCATTGTCTCCTGAATCGTTTCTATCACTGTGTAATTGCTACCGGCAGTTCAAACCTGCTCTTGTCACTTCAATTGCTAATCACTTCACCGGCCACGCGGATCGACTTGCCGCGGAAGAGCGCAATGGCACGGCCTTCCTGATTGCTGACCTTGACGTCATAGACGCCGCTCTTGCCCGCCAGCGCCTGCTCGACGGCGTGCGCCGTCAGCACGTCGCCCTCGCGGCCCGGCGCCAGGTAGTCGATGGTGCAGCCGGCGCCCACGGTGTTCATGTTGTAGCTGTTGCAGGCAAAGGCGAAGGCGCTGTCGGCCAGGGCGAAGATGAAACCGCCGTGGCAGGTCTGGTGGCCGTTGAGCATGTCGGCGCGCACCGTCATCGTCATGCGCGCATGGCCGGGGCCCACGTCGGCCAGAGCGATGCCCATGGCGGCGGTGGCGTTATCGCGCGACAGCATCGAGGCGGCGGCCGCTTCGGCCAGGGCTTGCGCGGTCATGTTGTGGTCCTTATTTGACATATCATTCGGCATGAAACGGTGCTCCATTGGCGAGTTTTCGGCGCAGCAGCGGCGAGACCCGGTAGCGGTCTTCGCCATAGCCCAGCGCCAGGTGCTGCAATACGGTGACGATGTGCTGGACGCCGACGGCATCGGCCCAGGCCAGCGGTCCGCGCGGATAATTGACGCCCTTCTGCATGGCGATATCGACGGCGGCCACCGTGCACACGCCCTGATTGACGGCGTCGGCCGCTTCATTGGCCAGCATGGCGACCGTGCGCATGACGGCCAGGCCAGGCACGTCGTCCAGGCGCGTGACGATGAAACCGGCCGCCTGGAACAGGCCGACGACGGCCGCGTAGGCGGCGTCGCTGCACTGGTCGGCACGGGCCACGGCGATACGTTTGGCACCGGCGTAATCGAGCGCCAGGTCGAACAGCACCGTATCCGGATGCTGGTTGTCGTGCGCGCGCTGGGTGGCGCTGCGGCCATCGGTGAGATAAATCGCGGCGCCATGGCAATGCAGGGCCGGCGCTTCGTCGTGCGCCTGGCCTTCCTGCATCACGCGGCGGCTGACGGTGATGCCGGCCTGCTCCAGCCGCTGCACCAGGCTGTGGATGATGCCGCTATGGCCACGGCCATCGCCGCCGATGGCGGCCGACAGGGCGACGAATTCCGGTGTCGGCCGCGCGCTCTCCGCCTGCGCCACAGGCGCGCTGGCGCCTTCGCCGTACGGGTAAAAGCCGCGGCCCGATTTGCGGCCGAGGAAGCCGGCGTTGACCATTTCCTGTTGCAACACGGAAGGCGTGAAGCGCGGGTCACTGAAGTAGGCGCCGAACACGGATTGCGTGACGGAGAAATTCACGTCATGGCCGATCAGGTCCATCAATTCGAAGGGCCCCATGCGGAAACCGCCCGCTTCGCGCAGCACCGCGTCGATAGTGGCGGCGTCGCCGGCTTGCTCGTTCAACAGGCGCCAGCCTTCCGCATAGAACGGACGGGCGACGCGGTTGACGATGAAGCCGGGCGTCGATTTCGCATGCACGGGGTTCTTGCCCCAGGCGATGGACGTGTCGTAGACGGTGGCGGCCACCTGCTCGCTGGTGGCCAGGCCACTGATCACTTCAACCAGCGCCATCAGGGGCACGGGATTAAAGAAATGCATGCCGACCAGGCGCTCCGGGCGGCGCAGCTTGGCGGCAATCGCCGTGACGGAAATCGACGAGGTATTCGTCGCCAGGATGCAGTCGTCGGCAACGAGTGCTTCGAGTTCGGCGAACAGGCCGCGCTTGACGTCGAGGTTTTCCACGATCGCTTCCACCACCAGGGCGCAATCGCTCACATCGGCCAGGCTGCCGGCCGCCTGCAGGCGCGCCGTGGCGGCGGCCGCATCGCCTTGCGTCATGCGGCCCTTTTCGGCCAGCTTCGAGTACATTTTCGCAATGTCGGCCAGCGCCTTGCTGACGGCTTCCGCGCGCGTGTCGTACAACTTGACGCGGTAGCCGGCAGCTGCGGCCACCTGCGCGATGCCGGCGCCCATGGCGCCGCTGCCGATGACGGCGACGATACTGTTGTTGTCCAAAGCTGCCATATCAATGTCCCTTGAATTGCGGTGCGCGCTTTTCCATGAAGGCGGCCACACCTTCGCGGTAATCGTCGCTGTTACCGAGATCGCTCATCATGCGCGCTTCCAGCGCAAGCTGCTGCGGCAGGGTATTGGCGCCACTGGCGGCCAGCGCCTGCTTGGTGCAGGCCAGACCCTTGGTCGGCGCCGTGGAAAAGTGCACGGCCAGCTTGCGCGCTTCTTCGGCCAGCTGCGCGTCGTCCACGCATTTCCAGATCAGGCCCCAGTCTTCCGCTTTTTCCGCCGTCAGTTTTTCACCGAGCATGGCCAGGCCCATGGCGCGCGCGGAACCGATCAGGCGTGGCAGGAAGAAGGTGCCGCCCGTGTCCGGGATCAGGCCCAACTTGCAAAACACTTCGACGAAACTGGCCGATTTGCCGGCGATGACGATGTCGCAGGCCAGCGCCAGATTGGCGCCCGCGCCAGCGGCCACTCCATTGACGGCGCAAATCACGGGCATGGGCAAAGCCTTCAAGGCCAGCACCAGCGGCGCATAGTTCTTTTCCACCGATTCGCCCAGATCCACGCCTTTCGAACCCGGTTCCACAGCGCGGTCGGACAAATCCTGGCCCGCGCAAAAACCGCGGCCCGCGCCCGTCAGCACGAACACGCGCACGGTGCTGTCCGCATTGACTTTCGCAATCGCGTCGCGCACTTCCTCGTGCATGGATTGCGTAAAGCTATTGAGCTTGTCGGGACGGTTCAGGGTCAGGGTGGCGATACCCTGCTCGATGGTGAAGAGGATGTTTTGGTAGGTCATGGCGTCTCGCTTTTGTAATGGGTACGGCAGGGCGCGTGCCCTGCGCCGGCTTATTCTGCCTGGTCGAAATCGACCACGACCTTGTCGGTCAGCGGAAAACTCTGGCAGCTGAGGACGAAGCCGCGCGCCACTTCGTAGTCTTCCAGCGCGTAGTTGACGTCCATTTCGACCTTGCCGTCGAGGATCTTGCAGCGGCAGGTCGAGCATACGCCGCCCTTGCACGAGTAGCGCATGTCCAGCCCGGCGCGCAGGCCCGCGTCGAGGATGGATTCCTTGTCCTTGTCCATCGTGAAGGTGGTGTGGTTGCCGTCCATGATGACGGTCACTTCCGTTTCCTGCACGGCGTCGGCGGCCAGCTGAGCGCGCGGCTTGTGGGCGTTTTTCGGGATGCTGGCCGCGAACAGTTCGATCTTGATGTTCTGCTTCGGCATGCCGGCCGCCTGCAGGGCGGCGGAGACGCCCTGCATCATGTCTTCCGGGCCGCAGATAAACGCATTGTCGTAGTCTTCCACCTTGATCCAGTGCTGCAGGAACTGTTCGCATTTTTCCTGCGTGATGCGGCCGTTGAACAATTCGATGTCCTGCTGCTCGCGGCTCATCACGTAGACGAGGTTCAGACGCTCGAGGTACACATCCTTCAAGTCCGTCAATTCTTCCTTGAAGATGACGGACGACGAGGCGCGGTTGCCGTAGAACAGGGTAAAGCGGCTCAGGGGTTCCGTCAGCAGGGTCGTCTTGATGATGGAGAGGATGGGCGTGATGCCGCTGCCGGCCGCAAAGGCCAGGTAGTGCTTGCGGTTGACACAATCGAGCGGCACGTTGAAGTGCCCCATGGGCGGCATCACCTCGATGGTGGCGCCGGCCTTTAGTGTATCGTTGGCCCAGGTGGAAAAGGCGCCGCCGGGCGTGCGCTTGATGGCCACGCGCAGCGTGCCGTCCTGCACCGCCGAACAGATCGAGTACGAGCGGCGCACGTCTTCCGCATTGATATTGGCGCGCAGGGTCAGGTGCTGGCCCTGCTGGAAACGGAACTGCTGCTGCAACTCAAATGGCACGTCGAACGTGACGGCGATGGTGTCGCGCGTTTCGTTGCGCACGTTGGCTACGCACAGCGGATAAAATTTACTCATGCTTCATCTCCAGTTTCTTCGGAACGTGTGCCTGATTTTTTTAGTGGCACTTGAAGTAGTCAAACGGTTCGCGGCAAGCCATGCATTTATACAGGGCCTTGCACGGCGTGGAGCCGAACTGGCTGGTCAGCTGCGTGTGCGTCGAGCCGCAGTTCGGGCAGGTCACGTCCAGCTTGGGCATGGCCTGGCGCTTGACGCCACCACGCAGGCCGCTGATGTCGATCACCTGCTGCTGCGGCGGGGCGATGCCATAGCCTTTCAGCTTGACCTTGCCCGCTTCGCTCATCCAGTCCGTCGTCCAGGCGGGCGCCAGCTGGTTCACCAAGGTCACCTTGGCCACGCCATGGCTGCGCAAGGCCTCCGTGACGGCGTCGGCGATCACCTGCATGGCCGGGCAGCCCGAATACGTTGGCGTGATCGTCACGATGCATTCGTCGCCAGCCACCACATCGACGGCGCGCACGATGCCCAGGTCCACCACCGAAATGACGGGGATTTCCGGGTCCGGCACGTCGCCGAGCCAGGCCCAGACCTGGGCGGCGTCCAGCGCTGCCGTGGCCGTGTTCATTACCACTCCGCCCCGGGATAGGCGCGCTGCAGGAACTGCATCTCGGCCAGAATAAAGCCCAGGTGCTCCGTGTGCGTGCCCTGCTTGCCGCCTTTTTGCATCCAGGCGTCGGGCGCAGGCATGGTCAAGGTGGCTTCGGCGAAGATCTCGGCCACGTGTTCGAGGAAAGCCCGGCGCAGCACGTCCGATGGCGGCGCGATGCCGGCGGCGACCATGGCCTGGTCGACGGCGTCGTATGTGAACATCTCGCCCGTGTACATCCACAGCTTGTCGGCGGCGGCCTGCGTTTTCGCGTGGCTGTCGGCAGTACCGTCGCCGAGGCGCACGATCAGGTCGCCGCTGCGGCGCAAGTGATAAGTCACTTCCTTGATCGACTTTTGCGCCACTTCGACGATGCGCGCGTCCGCCGATTTCGTCAGTTCCAGCAGCTGGAAGTAGTGCCAGCTGTCGAAGAAGAACTGGCGCATCATGGTGTCGGCGTAATTGCCGTTCGGCTGTTCGACCAGCAGGCAGTTCTTGAAATCGTGGGCGTCGCGCAAAAAGGCGATGTCGTCCTCGTCGCGGCCCGCGTTTTCCAGCTCGGCCGCATAGCTGAACCACAAGCGCGTCTGGCCCAGCAAGTCCAGCGCCACATTGGTCAGCGCCATGTCTTCTTCCAGCGCCGGCCCCTTGCCGCACAGCTGCGACAGCTGCTGGCTGAGGATCAGGGCGTTGTCGCCCAGGCGCAAGAGGTAATTGACCTTGTCATCCATTGCAGGCGCTCCCATCACAAATTCTTGACTTCTTCCGGCATCGGGAAGAAGGTGGGATGGCGGTACACCTTGCTGTTCGACGGTTCGAACAGGGCGCCCTTGTCGCCGGGACTGCTGGCGACGATATCGGCCGCGCGCACCACCCAGATACTCACGCCTTCATTGCGGCGCGTGTAGACGTCGCGCGCATGGTTGACCGCCATGGTGGCGTCGGAAGCGTGCAGGCTGCCCACATGCTTGTGCGCCAGGCCGTGCTGGCTGCGGATGAAAACTTCCCACAATGGCCATTCTTTGCTCATGTTGCTATCCCCTATCTGTCTTATGTATTTACGCAGCCGCTTTGTTAGCAGCTTGCTTGTCTGCATACGCGACCAAGGCATCGCGGAACCATGCGCCGTCTTCGTACGCTTTCACGCGCGTTTGCAGGCGTTCGCGGTTGCACGGGCCATTGCCCTTCAGGACGTTGTTGAACTCGGACCAGTCGATCTCGCCGAATTCATAATGGCTCGTTTCCGCATTGAACTTCAGGTCGGGATCGGGCACGGTCAAGCCCAGGTATTCGATTTGCGGCACGGTCTGGTCGACCATGCGCTGGCGCAGTTCGTCGTTCGAGAACAGCTTGATGCGCCATTGCGCCGACTGGGCGCTGTTGACGGAGGCGGCGTCGGACGGGCCGAACATCATCAAGGATGGCCACCACCAGCGGTTCAGTGCATCCTGCGCCATGGCTTTCTGCTCGGGCGTGCCCTTGCACAGCGACATCATGATGTCGTAGCCCTGGCGCGCATGGAATGATTCTTCCTTGCAGACGCGGATCATGGCGCGCGCATACGGACCATACGAGCAGCGGCACAGGGGAATCTGGTTGATGATGGCCGAGCCGTCGACGAGCCAGCCGATGGCACCCATGTCGGCCCACGACAAGGTGGGATAGTTGAAGATGCTCGAATACTTGGCTTTGCCCGAGTGCAAGGCAGCCAGCAAGTCGTCGCGCGATACGCCCAGGGTTTCCGCGGCGCTGTACAGGTACAGGCCGTGGCCCGCTTCGTCCTGAATCTTCGCCAGCAGGATGGATTTGCGTTTCAGGGTCGGGGCGCGCGTGACCCAGTTACCTTCGGGCAATTGGCCGACGATTTCCGAGTGTGCGTGCTGCGAAATCTGGCGGATCAGGGTCTTGCGGTAGGCGTCCGGCATCCAGTCCTTGGCCTCGATCTTGATACCTTCGTCGATGCGCGCCTGGAAAGCGCGCTCTTCTTGACCCATGTCGTCGAGGGAACGGACGTTCTTGAGGCCGGTTTCAACCATTTGTGCGTACATGATGTGTCTCCCATGTCTTTGATTTTGCGCAGCAACGCGGTGCGATAAACAGATAATACGATACAAAAAACGATTTGCATACACTTGATATGAATCATTTTAAAATTTCGTATCTTGTGCAGCTTTTTTGTGCGTATGATATTGCTTATGAGAAAACACCATGGAGTGCCACCAGCGCTTCCGGCAAATTATTGCCGCGCTACCCGCGCAGCCAAGTAAACTGCTGCTTTTATTGAACAGACCGCAACACGGCCAGACCGGAACCACATGAAGAACACCCGCTGCACGGCATGGATAGCCGATTTCCTGGAAAGCGACCCACCGCGCTCGAAGTCCCTGGTGATGACCATCTTTGGCGACGCCATCGTGCCGCGCGGCGGCGCCATCTGGCTGGGCAGCCTGATCGAACTGCTGGCGCCATTCGGCGTCAACGACCGCTTATTGCGTACCAGCGTGTTCCGCCTGGCGCAGGAAGGCTGGCTCAGCTCGCAGCGCGACGGCCGCCGCAGTGCCTATACGATACGTCCGGAGGCGCTGGCCCGCTTCGAACGCGCCTACCGCCGCATCTATGCGCCGCTGGTCGTGCATTGGGATGGCAGCTGGACCCTGGTGATCGGACCGGCCGGCAGCATTGGCGCCGCCGAGCGGGGGGCACTACGCAAGGAATTATTGTGGGCCGGCTATGGTTTGATTTCTCCCGGCATCTTTGGCCACCCCGCCAGCAATGCGGAAGCGCTGGAAGATATCCTCGTGCGCAACGAGGTGCAGGGCAAGCTGTACGTCTGCCACACCACGGAATTGCCGGGCGTGAGCACGCGCCCCCTGCGCGACATGGTGGGGGACTGCTGGGACTTGTCGGAAGTAATGGCCGGCTACGAAAAATTCATCGCCAGCTTCCAGCCGCTGCTGACCCTGCTGCAAGAAGAACCCGTGTTCGACGCGGAGCAGGCGTTCGTCATCCGCTCGCTGCTGACGCACGCCTACCGCCGCGTGCAGTTGCACGACCCGCAACTGCCCGTCGAACTGCTGCCCGAACCGTGGCCCGGCACGCAAGCGTATGCGCTGGCGCGCGACCTGTACCGCATCACGTATGCGGCGGCCGAGGAACATATCCTGGCCACCTTGCGGCGCGAGGATGAGCAGGCGCCGGACGTCGAGCCGTGGTTCTACGAACGATTTGGCGGTCTGACTACTTGAACGTCTGAAAAATGTTCAGGGCCAGGCGCGTGGCCGCAGGCAGTACGACTAGTACGCCAAGGCCACGCAACGCCGCCATGGGCATTTTCTCAGGCGTTCACTGTTTCACCACTACTTGCTTGGCCCCTGCCAACAAATCCTGCCCCAGCTTTTCCAGCGCATTGACCTGCACCAGCATGGTGTCGAGGATGGCGACGTTGAACGTGTATTCGGCCGGCGTCGTATAGCCGGGGAAACGTATGATGCGCAGCAATTCCTGCAAGGTCGTGCCCTTGCCCAGGTGCGCCAGGGCGTCGCTGAGGGCGCTGACTTTCTTTTCCAGTTCGCGTATGTGTTTGCCGTTGTCATCCATGATGATCTCCCCGTGTTGGAGCTTCCACGTTAGCAAAGCATGTCCGTCATCGCTTGCGCCAGCACAAAGGCCACCGCAAAACAGGTATCATCGCGCCATTGCACACGATGCAAAACCCATACGTTTTTATCAGGAACACTCATGACCATTAAAATCAGCCAGCAATTCGACGCCGGCGCGATCGAGGTGCTGCGCGCCGACGATGCCCACTCCATCGAGCTGAACATCCGCAAGGATTCCCACGCCGACATCACGCAGTGGTTTTACTTCCGCCTGCAAGGCGCGCAAGGCGAGGCGTGCACGATCCGCTTCATGAACGCAGGCAAGTCGGCCTACCCGGACGGCTGGAAAGATTACCAGGCCGTCGCCAGCTACGACCGCGAAACCTGGTTCCGCGTGCCGACCAGCTTTGACGGCACCGTGATGACGATCGAACATACGCCGGAAGAAGAAAGCGTGTACTACGCCTACTTCGAGCCGTATCCATGGGACCGCCATCTGGCCCTGATCGACAGCGCGCAAGCGTCGCCGCTGGTGCGCCTGATCGACCTGGGCAGCACCGTCGAAGGCCGCGACATGAACTTGCTGGTCGTCGGCGACGCCGATGCCGAGAAAAAAGTCTGGGTCATCGCGCGCCAGCATCCCGGTGAAACGATGGCCGAATGGTTTGTCGAAGGCATGCTCGAAGCCTTGCTGGACCAGGCCAATCCGTTTGCCCGCCAGTGCCTGCAGGACGCCGTCTTCTACGTGGTGCCGAACATGAACCCGGACGGTTCCGTGCATGGCAACCTGCGCACCAACGCGGCTGGCGCCAACCTGAACCGCGAATGGATGACGCCGACGATGGAGCGCAGCCCGGAAGTATTCCTGGTGAAACAGAAAATGCATGAAATCGGCTGCGACCTGTTCCTCGACGTGCATGGCGACGAAGGCTTGCCTTACGTCTTTGTGGCCGGCAGCGATGCGCTGGAAAATTTCACGCCTGCACAAAAGGCCGAGCAAGACCGCTTCATCGCCGACTTCAAGGTGGCCAGCCCCGACTTCCAGGATGAGCACGGCTACGAAGACGGCCCGTTCACGCCGGAAGTGCTGACCATGGGTTCGCCCCACATCACCCACGCCTTCGGCTGCCTGTCGCTGACCCTGGAATTGCCGTTCAAGGACAACGCCAACGATCCCGACCCGCAAACGGGCTGGAGCGGCGCCCGCAGCGCCGCTCTGGGCGCGGCCGTGCTGCAGCCTATCCTCTCTACCTTGCGCGCCTGAGCGCCAGGGCCACACCGGCCCGCTTGACCCCATGCCCCGCTCGCCGGGGCATTTTTTTTGCCCGCGCGGCAAGCGTTGCTGGCCCGGTAATTTTTTGCGCGAACATCTTGCTTGCCAGAAATTATCGTCCTACACTGAACAACAAAATCGGACCGTGCCATTCTGTGCGGCCCCTCAAGAATACGCCGCTGGCCCCGTCGCCGGCGCTCTGCAATGCGCATCCATGGCATTGCCCTTGACATCACGGCCCCATACCTGCCGAGCTAGCTCTCTGTAACGCAAAACTGACCGCATCAGCATCGTCGCGGACGGACGCCGCCTGTCCGCAGAACGATGCCCAGCGCACGCTTTCCGCTTTCCGCTTTCCGCCAAGGATGAATGACTTATGTCCAAGCTTAAAATCAGTACCCGCCTGGCCTTCAGTTTCGGCCTGATCATTGTCCTGCTTATCATGGTGGCATTTGTTTCCATTAGCCGCATCCGCAACATCAATGCCTCGACGGAAAAAATCCTCAATGACCGCTATGCCAAGGTCATGCTATCCAATGCGATACAGTTCGAAGTCAATGTCCAGGCCCGTATCTTGGGCATCGCCATCATCGGCGCCAACGATGCTGACGAAGTCAGCAGTTCCGTAGCCAAGGTACAGGCGTCGGTCAAAAAGAACGTGGAACTGCTGGCGCGCCTGAAAGCCCTGGTCAACACACCCAAAGGCCAGGAGCTGTTCCAGGCCGTGGCGAACGGCCACGAAGCCTATGGCAAGACGCGCGATGCGAATATCAAGCTGTTACAAGAAGGCAAATCGGAAACGGCGGGCATTTTCCTGCTGACGCAGCTGCGTTATCCGCAAGAAAAATTCCTGACTGCACTGGCGGCCATGGCCAACTTCCAGGAATTGCTGATGGAAAGCGAAGGCAAGCAAGCCGCCGCCGATGGGCGCATGGCCATCATCCTGTCCCTGTCCCTGTCGGTCGCCGCGACGGCCATTGCCATTACACTGGCCATGCTGATCAGCCGCTCGATCAGCCGCCCCATAGCCGAAGCCGTCAAGGTGGCGCAACGGGTGGCAGCCGGCGACTTGTCGGTTACCATCGACGCGCGCGGCAACGATGAAACGGGCCTGCTGCTGCGGGCCTTGAAAGAGATGAATGACAATCTGCAAGGCATCGTGGCCCGCGTGCGCCATGGCACGGATGCCATCGCCCACGGCTCGCGTGAAATCGCCTCCGGCAATATGGACCTGTCGTCGCGCACGGAACAGCAAGCCAGCTCGCTGGAAGAAACGGCATCGTCGATGGAGGAACTGACGTCGACCGTCAAGCAGAATGGCGAAAATGCGCGCCAGGCCAACCAGATGGCGCAATCGGCCTCCAGCGTGGCCAGCAAGGGCGGGCAGGTAGTGGCCGAAGTGATCACGACCATGGACTCCATCACTGCCTCGTCGAAGAAAATCGCCGACATCATCGGTGTCATCGACGGCATTGCTTTCCAGACCAATATCCTGGCCCTGAATGCGGCCGTGGAAGCGGCGAGGGCGGGCGAGCAGGGACGGGGCTTTGCCGTGGTCGCCACGGAAGTGCGCAACCTGGCCCACCGCTCCGCCTCCGCCGCGAAGGAAATCAAGATCCTCATCGACGACTCCGTGCACCAGGTCAACCTCGGCAGCAGCCTCGTGAACCAGGCGGGCAGTACCATGGAAGAGATCGTCAGCAGCGTGCGGCGCGTCACGGACATCATGGCCGAGATCACGTCCGCCAGCAACGAGCAGGAAGCGGGCATTGAACAGATCAACCAGGCCATCACGGAAATGGATGCCGTGACACAACAAAATGCGGCCCTCGTGGAAGAGGCGGCCGCCGCGTCCGAAACCCTTCAGGATCAGGCCGGCATCCTGGCCGAAGCCGTCAGCGTGTTCAAGCTCGACGGCACGCCGGCGCTGCCGCCGGCGCAGGTGCAAACCATCCGCGCTCCGGCACGCGCGCCAGCCAAGCTTGCCGCCGCGCCACGCGTCACGGCCACTGCCGTCCCCGCCAGGAAAGCAGGCAAGGCGGGGGCACTGGCCGTGGTCGCCGATACCGATTGGGAAGAGTACTGAGCCCCCCCCCTGCCGAAGCAAACTCAGCCCTTGGCCACCTTGCGCAGGGCATCGGCCAGCCGGTCCAGATGCGACTCCGGTGTAAAGATGCCTGGCGTGACGCGCACGCACGCACCACTGGCAAGACCGTCGCGCGGCACGGCAAAGATGCCGTGTTCCCGCACCAGCTTTTTCGACAGGGCATAACTGTCGGCCACGCTGGTCTTGCCTTTCAAGCGGAACGAGGCGATGGCGCTCGTCAGGCGCGGATCGCTCGATGCCAGCACCTCGATGCCATCGATGCCGTGTGCCGCTTCCACCCAGCGGTTGCGCAGCAGCCGCAGCCGCGCCTGCTTGTTGGCCACGCCGATCTGCGCATGCAAGTCCAGCGCCGCTGGCAAGCTCAGGTAGGCGGCGAAATTCACCGTGCCCGTGTGCACGCGGGTGCGGATATCGTCGCCCGCCTTTTCTCCCAGCCAGGGATCGATATCGGCCACCCTGCCCCGCTTGATGTAGGCAGCGCCCACGCCGACGGGTGCACCTATCCATTTGTGCAAGTTGATGCCGGCAAAGTCCGCCTGCAAATCGGGGATCGTCATGTCCAGCTGGCCAAAACCGTGCGCCGTATCGACGATGACATCGATACCGCGCGCGCGCGCCAGACGGCTGATCTCGGCCACGGGCAAGACCATGCCGTTACGGTGATTGACATGTGTCAGCAGCATCAGTTTCAAGGTCGGATGACGCTCCATGGCGGCAACATAGGCGGCAACGACGTTGTCATGCGTAAACGGTTCCGGCATGTCGATATGGACCACCTGGGCACCGCGCCGCTGCTGCAACCAGCGCGTGACGGTAATCATATTGTCGTAATCGATGTCCGCGTATAACACCGCATCGCCGGGCTGCAAGCGGTTATAGCCGGCGATCAAGACTTGCAGCGCTTCCGTGGCGCCCCGCGTCAGCACGATTTCATCGATAGCCACGCCCAGCGCCCTGGCCGCCGCCGCGCGCGCCGCCTCGACGTCGGCCGGAAAACGCATGCGCGCATACCAGGCGTTATCGCGGTTGACCATGGCCAGTTGCTGCTCGTAATGACGCAGCACTGGCCTGGCCATCGAACCCCAGTAAGCATTGTCGAGTTGCACGATGGCATCAGCCGTGTCGTATTGCGCGGCGACCGCCTGCCAATAAGCCTGGTTGCTGGCCAAGGCTTCCGGCGAGGTGCCGGCCGGCACCGCTGGCAAAGGTGGAGCCAAACCAGACGCAGCGGCCGCCGATCCTGCACCCACCGTCAAAGGCAGCGCCGCCGCCAGTGTACCCGCGCGCAACAGGGCGCGGCGTTGTGGATTCATCGTCATCTCCCCTTAAAATTTCACTTTGTATTCGACGTACAGATTGCGGCCGTCCGTGTCGTAAGGTGCGTTGCGCGAATAGATCAGACCGCGGCTGGCCTGGAAGCTTGCCTCATCAGGATACTTGTCCAGCACGTTGTCGACGCCAGCACGGATCGATTGCTTGTCGTTGATCTTGTAGCTGACAGCCAGGTCGAGAAATTGCATGGCGCCAAAGCGCTGGAAGATATCGCCCGTGGCATTGCCGGAATTGTCCGTCCACGCGCCGTAGTAGCGCACGCGGGCCAGCGTATTCCAGCTGCCGAGGTCATAGTTGCCGCTGATGGTGGCTTTCTGCCGCGGCAGGCGCTCTTCGAACACCTGGCGCTGGGCTGGATTGGTCACCAGGCTGGACTTGCCGCCATCGACTTTCGTCGTGTTGTAGTTATACGCCAGGGTCAGGTTCAACTTGCCGTCGCCGATACGGCTCAGGTGGCTGCCCACGATATCGATGCCGCGCGTGGTGGTATCGAAGTCATTCGTGAAATAGCTGACCGAGGTGTAACGCAAGGGATTGGCCACGCCGGCCGGCACGGCGAATGCGGCGGACGTGCTGAAGCGGTCGCTGACCTTGATGTCATACACATCGACGGAACCGGAGAAACCGGCCGGCGTCTTCCAGGTAAAACCCAGCGACAGGTTCTTCGATTTTTCCGGCTTCAGCGCCTGCGCACCGAGCAGGATGGCCAGCGGATCGTTGTTGGCCAGGCGGCCGCTGGTAAACAACAGCAGGGTCTTGGTGTCGAGGCCCTGGTTTGTGCTGTTGGTATTCGACTGGCCAGGCGTTGGCGCACGGAAACCTGTCGAGTAGGAGCCGCGCAAGGCCAGGTCTTCGCTCAGCGCGTAGCGGGCGGACAACTTGCCGTTGACGGTGCTGCCAAATTCCGAGAAATGCTCATAGCGGGCCGCGCCGCCCAGACTCAGGGTCTTCGTGACGGGCACTTCCACGTCCAGATAGGCCGCATAGCTATCCTGGCCCCAACTGCCCGCCTGGCGGTCGCTGAAACCGGGGGCGCCGTTGGCGTTCGCGTCGAGACCGATGGCCGCGCCCGGCCCCACCGTCCAGGACGCCGCATCGCCCGCCTTCACGCCATAGGTTTCGTTGCGCGCTTCCGCGCCGAAGGCGATGTTGACCGGTTGCGGCAAGGAGGTCACGGGCAATTCATAGTTGAAGTTGGCGTTGAGAATCTTTTCCGCCTGCGACAACTGGCCCAGGTAGAAGGCCGTCGGGCTGGCTGGCCCCATCGAGGCATTGATGGAATTGGCCAAGTTGTAATCGATGCGGTTGCGGCCGTAGGAAGCGCTCACATCCCAGCCGAAGCGATCATTGAAGTGACCACGCACACCGGCGACCAACTGCAAGTCGTCCTGGTCGTTCGAATAGCTGGGGCTGAAGCCGAGCGGATACAGCCTGCGCAAATCCCAGCCGGGGAACAAGCTGCTGGTTTTATAGGCGCCTGTGCTGGTGTCGGGATTCCTCCAGTTAAAGTCCGAGGTGCCGTCGCTGCGGCTGAACAGGCCGAAACCGTACAATTCCATCGTGTCGGACAGGGCCATGCCGGCATTGAAGCCGATGCGCTTGCTGTCGAGTTCAGGCTGGCCCCAGCGCTGCACGGGATTGGGCACCTTGAGTTCCGGGTGGGCGTTCTGGAAAGCGATGGCGTCGGCCCGCTGGCGCGTGCGCGAAGTAGGGTCGGACTGGGCCAGCGCGCCGAAAATCGTCACCTTGCCCGTCTCGCCAAAGGCAAAGCCCGTCTTCAGGTTGATCTCATTGCCCTTGCCATCGCCTTCCGAATATTGCGAGTGGTGCACGGAGATTTCCGTACCGGGCGTGTCGTCGAGAATGATGTTGATCACGCCGGCGATCGCGTCGGAACCGTACTGCGCCGAGGCGCCGTCGCGCAGCACTTCGATGCGCTTGATGGCGGACACGGGAATCTGCGCCAGGTCGGGCGCCTGCGCGCCGCGCGCACCCAACAGGGCGCTGCGGTGGAAACGCTTGCCGTTAATCAGCACCAAAGTCTGGTCAGGCGACAGGCCGCGCAGGGTAGCAGGACGCACGAAGACTTGCCCGTCAGCCATCGGCAAGCGCTGCACCACGTACGAGGGAACCAGTTGCGCCAGCACGTCGTTCAAGTCCGACGACTCGACGGCGCCGATATCTTCGCGGTTGAACACATCCACGGGCGCCATGGTGTCGAATTGCGTACGGTTGCTGCCGCGCGTGCCAGTGACGATCACGGCTTGCGGGGTATCAATAGCGTCGCTGGCGGAAACGGGGACAGCGAGCGCATCGCCATGGGCTTGGGCCTGATTGGCGAACACGGCGGTCATGGCACACATCAGGGCCACCGCGCGGGCGATGCGGGTACGGGAGTCGGTCATGGAGAGTTCACTATGCAGGTTGGATCAACAACAACGCGTCACGGCAAGATTCGCATCTTGTATGAAATATCACGAAGTTCGGCTTACTTACATTAAAAGCATCTAAATTGCGCAGATAACGTCCGATGGCGACATCATACGAAGGCAATATTTCATCCGTATGACGAGCTGATCACTACTAAAAAAACACATGCCCATGAAAAAAGGCGCCAGCGGCGCCTTGAGTCAAGCAAATAACAACGTCAACCGCCGGCCACCACCATGCTCTCGATGAGGATGGACCCAGTCTCTTTGGTGCCGCGGCGCAAGGCGTCGGCGCCCACGGCCACGATGTTGCGCAGCATGTCCTTCATGTTGCCGGCGATGGTGATTTCTTCCACCGGGTATTGAATGACGCCATTTTCTACCCAGAAACCGGACGCGCCGCGTGAATAGTCGCCCGTCACGTAATTGGTTCCTTGCCCCATCAGTTCCGTCACCAGCAAGCCCGTACCCAGCTTTTTCAACATGGCGACAAAATCGTCGCTGGCGCCCGTCAGCTTCGAGGTCAGGTACAGATTGTGCGAACCGCCCGCGTTGCCCGTCGTCTGCATGCCCAGCTTGCGGGCCGTGTAAGTCGACAGGAAATAGCCTTGCACCACGCCATCCTTGACGACGTCGCGGCTGACGGTTTTCACGCCCTCTTCGTCGAACGGCGCCGAACCGACGCCGCCGATCACGTGCGGGTCTTCGAATATCTGCACGTGCGACGGCAGCACTTGCGTGCCCAGCGAGTCGTTCAGGAACGTGGACTTGCGGTACAGGGCACCGCCCGAGGTCGCTTGCACATAGGTACCGAGCAAGCCGGCCGCCAGCGGTGCCTCGAACAGCACGGGGCAAGTACGCGTGCCGAGTTTACGCGCATTCAGGCGCGACAGGGCGCGCTCGGCGGCGTAACGGCCGATGGCTTCCGGGCTCGACATTTTGGCGGCGTCGCGCACGGACGAATACCAGTCGTCACGCTGCATCTTGGCGCCCTTGCCGGCGATGGGCGCCACGGACAGGGTGTGGCGCGAAAACGGGTAGCCGCCGATGAAGCCGCGCGAATTGGCGGACACAAAGTGCGATTGCTGCACGTGCACGCTGGCGCCCTCGCTGTTGGTGATGCGCGGGTCGACGGCAAACGCGGCCGCTTCGGCCCGCTGGGCCAGTGCGACGGCTTCCTCGGTGGAAATGAGCCACGGATAGAACAGTTGCAAGTCGCGGGGGGACATTTCCAGCATGTCGGCGTCGGCCAAGCCGGCACAATCGTCCTCTGCCGTGAAGCGGGCGATGTTGTAGGCGGCATCCACCGTGGCGCGCAGGGCGGACGGCGAAAAGTCGGAGGTGCTGGCATTGCCGCGCTTCTTGCCGACAAACACGGTCACGCCCATGCCCTTGTCCTTGTTTTGCTCGATCGTCTCGATCTTGCCTTTTCGTACAGAAACGGACAGGCCACCGCCTTCGCTGACTTCGACGGCAGCGTCGGTGCCGCCCGCTTCCCGCGCAAAAGACAACACATCACGGGCTAGTTGCTGCAATTGCTCTTGACTATGGGTAAATACGGAGTCGTTCATGCGCTGTTTTCTTCGGAAAGCCGCTAAAAAGGTTATCATAGCAGTCGTTTACAGTTTACAGGAGCGGTCCACAAGTCCTCTCCCGCCTTATATATCATGCCAAATCCAAACCGGGGAGCTTGCGGCTTCCAATCGACCGAATTCGAACAGGAATATGAACGTCCGTCGAAATCGGAACTCAAACGCCAGATGACCGTCCTGCAAAAGCTGGGCGAAGAACTCGTCAATGAAGCACGCGACCGCGTCAAGCGCGTCCCGATGCCGGAAGACGTGCGCGACGCTATTCTCGAATGCCAGCAAATCAAGGATCACGAAGGCCGCCGCCGCCAGCTGCAATACGTGGGCAAGAAGATGCGCACCCTGGATGAAGAAGAAGTTGCCGCCATCCAACGCACCATCGATAGCTGGAAAGGCTTGTCGAAAGCCGACACCGCCAATATGCACGCGATGGAACGCCGCCGCGACAAGCTGTTGACGGACGACAAGGCACTGACCGTCTTGCTGTCGGAAAACCCGGAACTGGACGTGCAGCACCTGCGCACCCTGATCCGCAATGCCCGCAAGGAGCAGGCCGAGAACAAGCCGCCAAAAGCCTACCGCGAAATCTTCCAGATCTTGAAAGAGATCGCCAAGAAGAAAAACGGCGGCAAGAAAGATGCCGACGAAGATGACGTTGAAGGCGAAGACGACGAGTAAAAAACTGGGGTCTGACCCCAGCATTGACGAAAAACCGGGATCAGCCCGGTTTTTTTACGACATAGACAGGTGCCCCATGACCACGATAGAAGACGAATTGATTATCGGCCTCGTGTCGATCTCGGACCGCGCCAGCGGCGGCGTATATGAAGACCTGGGCATCCCGGCCCTGGAAAGCTGGCTGTCCGCCGCCATCCGCACGCCATTCCGCCTGGAAAAACGGTTGATCCCGGATGAGCGCTCGCAAATTGAAAACACCCTGATCGACATGGTCGATCTGAGCCACTGCCATCTGATCCTGACGACGGGCGGCACAGGACCGGCGCGGCGCGACGTCACGCCGGACGCCACCTTGTCCGTCGGGACCAAGGAAATGCCCGGTTTCGGCGAACAGATGCGCCAGATCAGCCTGCAATTCGTGCCGACGGCGATCCTGTCGCGCCAGGTGGCCGTGATCCGCGAGACGCCCGAGCGCGCCGCCCTGATCATGAACTTGCCGGGCCAGCCGAAAGCCATCAAGGAAACCCTGGAAGGCTTGAAAGACGCCGCTGGCGTGCAACTGGTGAACGGCATCTTTGCCGCCGTGCCATATTGCATCGACCTCATCGGTGGCCCCTACATGGAAACCGATCCGGCCATCTGCAAGGCCTTCCGTCCCAAATCAGCGCTGCGTCCGGCGCAACCATTACCAGAGGAAAACACATGAGCAACTTGCTGGAAACCATAGAACTCGACAGCGCACCGAATCCCACCGTCTCCATCATCTGGATGCACGGCCTGGGTGCCGACGGCAACGACTTCGTGCCCCTGGTAAAAGAACTCGATTTGCGCGGCTACCCCGCCATCCGCTTCATTTTCCCCAGCGCCGGCACCATGCCCGTCACCATCAACAACGGTTATGTGATGCGCGCCTGGTATGACATCCTCGTGAACGACCTCGTGCGCCGCGAAGATGAGGCCGGCTTGCGCGCCTCGCAGGCGCAGATCGAAGCACTGATCGCGCGCGAAAAGGCGCGCGGCATTCCCGCCAGCCGCATCATCCTGGCCGGCTTCTCGCAAGGCTGCGCCATGACCTTGCAAACGGGCTTGCGCCACGCGGAACCGCTGGCCGGCCTGATGTGCCTGTCCGGCTATCTGCCGCTGGCCGACAAGACGGCAGCCGAGCGCACGCCGGCAAGCCTGCAGACGCCGGTCTTCATGGCGCACGGCACGGCCGACCCCGTGGTACCGGTCGCCCGCGCACAGCAGTCGCGCGACTTGCTCACCGGCATGGGTTACAAGGTAGAATGGCACGAATACATGATGCAGCACTCGCTGTGCCAGGAAGAGATCGACGCCATCGGCGCGTGGCTGAAAAAAGTGCTGGCATAAAATAAAACAGGCGCGGTGTGCGCCGCGCCTGTTGTCTTGCGAAACGCCGGGAACGATCAGTTCGCCGGCGTTTTTTCATTCCAGATTTTCAGCATGTCGGGCGACGCTTCCGAGCGGATGCCGTTGTCCGTCAGTATCGATTCCGTCGCTGCCAACATGTCCTTGCGGGGCACGACGACCATTTCCGCATCGCGCTGCTGGAAGCGGAATGTGAGCAAGTCATCGGTCTGGTCGCGCAGCAAGGACACCAGATGCGCCAGGCTGCGCACGCGCACGCCATTGACGGAATCGACGACCGAGAAGAAACGGGTGCTGTAGCCATTCATCAGCTTGTGCGGGAAGAAGGGTGCGGCGATCACCACCAGCTCATCGCGCTCGCTATCGGGCGCATCGCCGCGCCGCGTGGCCAGCGGATTGCCGGCAAACGCCATGCCGCCCAGGATCGCCGGGTTGCCATTTGGCGCTGCCATGAATTCCGTGGTGGCGCGCGAAAACACCATCGGACCGAAGATGAAATAGGACGGGTAATTGCCCTGCAGCCCGGCGATCAGCATCGGATGCGCGGCCGAGACGGGTACCTTGATTTTCAGGGGAGCGCCCTGGCGCACCACCGTCAACGGCAATTCGCCGTTTTTCGCCAGTTGCTGCACCCGGTACTGGAAGCGCACACGGCTGTTGGCATTCAGCTTGACCATGCCCTGGTTATCGATCGGAAAGTCGCCGATATGCGTGATGACATCCCACTCCTTGAGCGGATAAGCCGCATCCTTGCTGGCCGGCGACATCACGACGGCGCCCTCGACGCCCTTGGCCAGCTTCAAATAAGTGCGCAGCGCGGGGTTTTCCAGCGTTTGCGTCACGTCGCGCATGGCCGGCTTGCCCTTGGGCGCGCCGCTCTCCTGGTCGCGCAGGAACAGCTCGATTTCCTCGTTGGGGATGATGTAGCCGATGTTTTGCGCATTGAGCATGCCGGCAAAGGCCAGGCCGATCATCTTGTCGCCGGCAATCACGGGGCCACCGCTATTGCCCGGGTTGATGGCCGCATCGATCTGGATGCGCAGGCCGGAGACGGGGAAGTTGTAGCGCACGAATTCGATGCGCGAAACGATGCCCTTGGTGATCGACAATGACGTGCCGCCCGTCGGATAGCCATACGCGAGCACGGCATCGCGCACGTCGGGCAAGACATTGGCGCGCGGCACGGCTTTGTGGCTGGCGAAAAAACTGTCGTCGTCGATTTTCAGCAAGGCCAGGTCCATGCCGCGCGAGATGGCCAGCACGGTTGCCGGGATCTTGTCGCCGGCGCCGTTGGCCTGGATCTGCACCTGGCTGGCATAGCCGACCACGTGCGCATTGGTGAGGATGCGGCGGCCTTCGATGACGACGCCGGAGCCCGTCACCTCTTGCGGCGCGGCCTTGCTCCAGGGCTTGTACGGATCAGGCCCGCGCAGGGTGGAAAACACCTTGACGACGGAGTTTTCCAGGGCGGAAGCGCTGGCGCTGGCGGCCGTCTCGGCGGCCAGCGCACGCACCGTCATCAACGGGCAAAAAGAAAGGGCCAGCGCCAGGAAGGCGCGGCCCATCAGGGTGAAGCACGGACGAGTTTTCATTGAGCTTGTTGGCAATGGAAGGGAAGTAAAATTATATATTGAATAATTGCAACTTCATTACACTTTGTCCATCTTTGCCGAAGAACTCCTCTACACTCCTCTCATCAGGCGGGCAAGGGCGGCACGCCCAACGCCGGTACGGCCGTCTGCGCGCCATTCATCACCATGGCCAGGAAGGTGTAATAGCCATTGACACCCATCAAGTCGACCACGCCGTGCTCGCCGAACAGCGCCAGCGCCCGCGCATACGTGGCGTCGCTGATCCGCTTGTTCTGCTGCAGCTCGATGCAAAAGTCGTGCACGGCTTGCTCATCTTCCTTCAGGGCAAGCGGTACGCGCCGTTCCGCAATGGCGTCCACGGCCGCTTGCGCAATGCCGTTCTGCACGGCCAGCGGCGCGTGGATGGCCCACTCGACTTGCTGGTCGCACTGGCGCGCCGTCACCAGGATCGCCAGTTCCGACAGGCGCGTGCCGATGGCGCTGCGGTAGCGCAAGTACTCTCCCATGCGCTGCGCCGTTTCCATCAGCTCGGGGCTGCGGATCAGCGGCACGAAGGGGCCGTACAGCGCCCCGCGCGGACCGTCGATGATGGCTTGCGCGGCCGCGCGCTGCTGCGGGTCCAGCTGGTCCAGCGGCAGCGGCGGCAAACGGTCGATATCGCAACCGGCCATCAGGCGGTCCAGGCGACCACGTCCTGCTGCTGTTCGCCGAGGCCGGCAATACCCAGGCGCATGCTGTCGCCTTTTTTCAGGAAACGCTGCGGCTTGCGGCCCTGGCCCACGCCCGGCGGCGTGCCTGTGGCGATGACGTCGCCCGGTTCCAGGGTCATGAATTGCGACAAATAGCTGACGATCTGCGCCACCGTGAAGATCATGGTTTGCGTATTGCCGGTCTGCATGCGCTTGCCGTTGACTTCCAGGTACAGGTCCAGGTCCTGCTCGTCGATGACTTCATCGCGCGTCACCAGCCACGGGCCGACGGGGCCAAATGTGTCGCAGCCCTTGCCCTTGTCCCACTGGCCGCCCCGTTCCAGCTGGAACGAGCGTTCGGAAATGTCGTTGACGACGCAATAGCCGGCCACGTATTTCAAGGCGTCCTCTTCGCTCACGTATTGCGCGCGCGTGCCGATGATCACGCCCAGTTCCACTTCCCAATCCGTCTTTTTCGAGCCTTTTGGCAGCACGACATGGTCGTCCGGGCCATTCAGGCAAGTAATGGCCTTCATGAACACGATGGGTTCGGCGGGGATAGCCATGCCGGACTCGGCTGCATGATCCGCATAATTGAGGCCGATGCCGATGAACTTGCCAACTTTCGCCAGCGGCACGCCGAAGCGTGGATTGCCGCGCACCAGGGGCAAGGTCTTTTCGTCGAGCTTGGCCAGCTTGCGCAGGGCCTTGTCGGACAGTTGTGCGCCGTCAATATCGGCAATCACGCCGGACAGGTCGCGCAGTTTGCCTTCTTCATCGATCAGGCCCGGTTTTTCCTTGCCTGGACGTCCATAACGAACGAGTTTCATAGTCTTCCTTGGAGTTGATCATTGCCGCTGTGCAGGCTGCCATTTTACCGGATGGCCCGGCACGCCTGTAGCGGTCAATGAAAAACATCGCAAGTCCCGGCAGTTGCAAGGCCGCCAGCACGCCAAACGCCGCCTGGTAGGCCTGCGGCGGATACTGCTGCTGGCTGTTCAAAGGCCAGCAGCCGAGAATCAGGCCAAAGCCCGCCTGCACCAGGAAGGCGCCCGTAAAAATGAGCAAATTGAGGCAGGTGGCCGCCCTGCCCGTCAGGCTGGCCGGCATGCTTTGCGCGACGATCGCATACTCGAGGCCCGTCACCGTGCCCAGCAAGGTAAACAGCACGGACAGCAAAGGCAGGCTCGGCACCACATTGCATGCCATCGCCACTTGCACGCCGACAAACAGGACGATGCCGGCGGCCGCCACCTGCATGGGTTCAATCGCGCGCCGCCCGGCCCATTCCGTCAGCATGCCCATGCCGATGGCGCCGAAGATGACGGCCGCCATGCCCAGGTACAACAAATACGCGACGTTATCGCCAGACAAGCCGCCCACGTCGGCCAGCCAGCGGCCTATCCACAAGCCCTGCACGCCAAAGAACACCGTGTGCGGCAGCAGGATCAGCGCGATGGTGCGGCGAAAGCCGGGATCGCGGTATACGCTCCAGACGCTGACCTTGCTCTTGACCGCGGCAGGTGCGGGCAGGGCCGGCGACAGCAGGCGGATCAGCAAGCCGATGGCCAGCGCCGCCAGCGCCAGGCCCAGGAACACGCCGCGCCAATCCGTGTAGTGCAGGGCCAGCTTGACGGGCATGGTGGCCGTGGCCGCACCGAGGCCGCCCACGGCGATCAGATAGCCATGTACGGACGGCAGGCGCGATGGGGCGATGGCGCACGAGACCGCTTTCACGGCGGCCATGAAACAGCCGCCCAGGCCCGCTCCCATCAAGGCGCGCGCCCACATCAGCTCGGCAAAGCTGTGGCCCCGGCTGAACAGCCACACGCCCAGGGCGGCCAGCGCCAGCAGCCACAGTTGCAGCGCGCGGGGACCGTAGCGGTCGAGCGCCATGCCGATCGGCAGTTGCACCAGCGCAAAGGCGAGAAAAAAGGCGCTGGTCAGCAGGCCCAGCTGGGTTGGCGTCAGGGCGATGGCGCCCAGCAACTCGGCCGTCAACACGGCATTGACGCCGCGCAGCAGGCACGACAGATAATGCCCGAGCGCGAACGGCAGGAATACCAGGCAAAACACGGCCACGCCGGAGCGGGCAGGCGCAACGGCCGCGTGCATGCTCAGGCGGCCCGTGCCAGGCGGATGATTTTATGCGGCAGTTGCGGCACGGGCTCATCAATTTCAAAGAAAAACTTGTCGTGGCCGAATGCCGGCTTCAAATGATCCAGCCATGTCGCTTCCGCATCGAACTTGGCATAAAACGGCCGGCGCACCCAGTCCGGGTTACGCGCCTGCAAAAATTGCAGGGCAAACAGTTTTTCGCCATTGATGGTGACGATGCCGTCGATGACGACCTTGCCGGGGAAGGCGCTCATGGACGGTCCCCGCACCGTGCGCGACAGGCCCGACACCATCTGGTAGGCGGCCTGGAAAATCTCGTGCGCCTTTGCCAAGGGCAACTCGAAATAGCCGCGCGGACCCGTGTCCCGTTCGACGAACATGTAATACGGAATCGCCCCCAGGCGCGTGCCCGTCTGCCACAGCTCGGCCCAGCTTGCCGGGTCTTCGTTGATGTGGCGGATCAGCGGCCCCTGCATGCGCAAGGTGGCGCCCGTGGAGACGATGCGTTTCACGGCTTGCTGGGCAATGTTCTGGCGCAACTCGACGGCATGACTGTAATGGCCCATCACGGCCAGGTTCTTGCCCGCCTTGACGATGCGCTCGAACAGGCGCATCAAGTCATCCGCATCGCGGTCGGACACGAAGCGCTGCGGCCAATACGCCACCGCCTTGGTGCCGATGCGAATATTCTGGATGTGTTCCAGGCCCGGCGCCAGCAGCGGCTCCAGGTAGGCGGCCAGTTGCCGCGTATTCATGATCATCGGGTCGCCGCCCGTGATCAGCACGTCCGTCACTTCCGGATGCAGTTTCAGGTAAGCAGCCAGCTCATGCGACTCGCGCGCATCGAACTTCATGTCGTCCATGCCGACGAACTGGGGCCAGCGGAAACAGAAAGTGCAATACGCGTGGCAGGTCTGGCCCGCGCTGGGGAAGAACAGCACTGTTTGCGCATATTTATGCTGCAGGCCGCGCACGGGCGCGTCGTTGACCCGGGGCACGTTATGCGTCATCTGCCCGGCAGGATGGGGATTCATGCCCAGGCGCAAGCCATGCACATAGGCATCAATGGCCGCCTTGTCGCGCTGCACCAGCACCAAGTCGCGCAGGTGCGCGTACTGCTCGGGTGGCAGCATGTCGCGGTGGGGAAAGACGAGGCGGTAGATGGGGTCGTCAGGGATGTTGTTCCAGTCGATCAATTGATCAAGCACATATTCATTGGTGCGAAACGGCAAGACATGCGACACCACTTGCACGGCTACACGCTGCTCTTCCGGCAGCCATTCCCACTGCCGCGCCTGCTGAATGGTTTGCCGCGTATACGGCTTGAACTTGGGTGAAAACGGCTCGGTAATGAGTGCGGACACGATCGGCTCCTTGCCTGTAAATAGCGATAACTTTCATGAAATCGGCCGTATATCGGCCAATCCCAGCCTTTTTCTCCCGCATGCCAGGCCACCCCGGCATGCTGTGAAAGTCATCATAATTCTTGCCATTCGGAACCAAATTGCTGCATATCAACAAGCCGTCGATACGTTGCACGCTGCCTACAAGCAACACCTTAGTTTGTTCCAACGCAAGCTGAGACGGACTTCGGCGACGTAAATTACGTCTTGGCAACACTTCCCTCGATATCACAAGGAGCTTTCATGAAACGCTTATTCACGGGTAGCCTGCTGTGCCTGGCATTTGCCGGCGGCAGCGTCAGTGCCGCGGTCGAACCAACGGAAAAAGATGCAATCGCCATGGCCGAACGGGGCGCCGCCTTCATGAAGGTGCATGGCAAGGAAGAAATGATGAAGAAAATCACGGCGAAAGACCCGGACTTCGTGCAGGGCTCGCTGTATGTGGACATGCGCGACATCAAGACGGGCATCGTGCTGGCCCACCCCATCAATCCTTCCATCGTGGGCAAGGATTTGACGGATGTGCCCGATGCGAACGGCAAGAAATATCGCCGTGAAATCATTGAGCTGGCACAAAAGCAGGGCAAGGGCTGGGTCGATTACCAGTACAAGAATCCCGTCAGCGGCAAGATCGAGCCGAAGACCACCTACATTCTGCGCGTCAATGATGTGGTGCTGGAAGCAGGCATCTACAAAAAATAAGACGGGGGCGGCGCGCGCGCACGCCATGCGCCGCCTGCGGTTTGAACAGCCATCGCCAGGAGTCAAGCATGCTCAATCAATTACGCATCGGACCAAAATTATTGCTGGCGCCCACCCTGGTCTTGCTGCTGCTGATACTCAGCTCGAGCGGCGCCTGGTATGGCATGGTGCGGCAAAATGCCTCGCTGGAAAACATGGTGCGGGTACGCATCACGCATTTGAAGGCGACCGCCGACGTACTAGGAGATGCCAGGCAAGTACACGGCAATATGTACCAGCTGCTGTCGTGGACGAACGGCAGCTTCGCCAAGGCCCGCCTCGATACATTGGAGCAACAGATCAAGGCGCGCCACGCGGCCATCGGCGCCCAGCTGGCCACGCTGCGCGCCACGGCCACGGGCGCCGAGCGCACCCTCGTCGATGCGGCCATCACGGCACTGGCCGGCTATCGCAAGGCCGTGCTGGAAACCATGGAAATGGCGCAGATGGACCAGTCGATCGCCACCAATTCCATGCTCAAGGCGGAAACGCAATTCGTCCAGCTCAACACGCAGCTGGCGCAACTGTCGGCCCTGGAAACAAGCCTCAGCAGCGAGGCCCATGCGACGGCCAGCGCCGAGTTCCGCAGCCTGGGCTGGAGCTTGCTGCTGACGGTGCTGCTGTCTATCCTCGTTTCCATCGTCGTGACCATGCTGGTACGGCGCGCCATGCTGGTGGAAATCCGCGGCATTGCCGACGCCGTGCAAGACCTGGCGGCGGGCAAGCTGATGGCGGGCGCGCCCAAGCAGGGCAATGACGAAATCGCCGCCACGTCGCGCGTGCTGGACCAGACCATCGCCCACCTGAACCAGACCTTGCGCACCATCATGAACGCCGTGCAATCGATCGACACGGCCTCGCGCGAAATTGCCACCGGCAACCTGGACTTATCGGCGCGCACGGAAATGCAGGCAAGTTCGCTGGAAGAAACGTCGAGCGCTATGGAAGCACTGACACAAGCCGTCAATGACAATGCCGACAACGCCCAGCTGGCCTGCGAGCTGGCGGGGCAAGCATCGACCCTGGCCGTGCAAGGGGGCGCGTCGATGCAGCAAGCGGTGACGACGATGGCGACAATACGCGCCAATTCGCGTCAGATCGTGGATATTATCGGTGTGATCGACGGTATTTCCTTCCAGACCAATATCCTCGCGCTGAACGCGGCAGTGGAAGCGGCGCGCGCGGGCGAACAGGGCCGCGGCTTTGCCGTGGTCGCGTCCGAAGTGCGCACCCTGGCGCAGCGCTCGGCCCAGGCCGCCAAGGAAATCAAGACCCTGATCGCCACCTCGGTCACCACCATCGATGGCGGCAGCGTGGCCGTGCAGCAAGCGGGCGACAGCATGGGCGCCATCGTGGCATCAGTGCAGCAAGTCAATGCAATTATCCAGCGCGTGAAAGAGGCCAGTGCGGAGCAGGCGTCGGGCATCACGGAAGTGAATCAGGCCGTCACGCAAATGGATGACGTCACCCAGCAAAATGCGGCCCTCGTGGAACAGGCGGCGGCAGCGGCGGCCAGTTTGCAGGACCAGGCCGTCAAATTGTCGGCGGCCGTGGCCGTGTTCACCCTCGACCCGCTGGCGCCCGCGCAGCCCGCCTCGACTGACGAGGAAGCGTTCCGGCATCCGGCAAGAACGCCGCAGGAGCGGCGCGCACTGCATAGCCCGCTGCGCGGCATGCCCGGCTTGCATGGCGCAAACACGGCGCCACAGCGCCGGCGCAGCTAGCTGGCCGGCGCGCGCATCGGTTTGCTCAAGTGAGGCGAACCGGCAAGCACGAAGCGCCACGGCGTCTCCATCGCCTTGGAAATACCGATGCGCGGGCCAGCGTGTACCGTCACCTCTTCCTCGCGCGCCAGCAGCATGAATGGCGGCGCATCGAGCGCCAGCCGGTTGTGCATATGCGTGACACCGAGCGCCTGGCACACCTTGCCCGGCCCCGAACACAGCAGCCGCGCATCCTCGACGCCGCGCCGTTCGCGCATGGCATCGAGCCCCACGAGCGGTTCGATGGCCCGGATCAGCACGCCCGCCCCATGCCCCGCTTCGCGGCACACAAAGTTCAGGCACCAGTGGATGCCGTACGAGCGGTAGACATAGGCGTGCGCGGGCGGGCCGAACATGGCCGCATTGCGCGGCGTCATGCCGCCATACGTGTGCGAAGCTGGGTCCAGCCGGTCATACGCTTCCGTTTCCACGATGCGCCCGCCCACACCGTCGACCAGCACGGTCACGCCGATCAGCTGGCGCGCCACGCTGCTGGAATCATCCGCAAAATCGATACCCGCGAGGATTTTTTTCATCGGGCAATTGTACCGCCGCGCATCCCGCCACACGCCTCGCTTCGTCTTGAAAACAAATAAAACTTGACCTTTCCATCACAAATATCGCGATGGGCAGCGTCGTAAAATGACAAAAATCGCAGCTGGAGCAGGCCCAAACGGAGATTTTTGCGACAAAATATTGCAGAGATGAACTATTGCCGTGCATAAACAGCGATAATCGTCGGGCACTGCGCCAGACGCTCATGCAGCGGGCAGCGGCAGCGCGCACAGAATAAGCAGCGGGCACAAAAATGATGATGAAAGCGTAATGATGAGAGCGGCAGCGCAAAAGCAGGTAGTGCAGGAAGATCCGGTTGACGCCCTGATGCGCTCCATCCGTATCCCGCCGCGTCCCAGCCTGCTGGTCGACTTGCAGCGCGAACTGGCGGAACAAGACCCGTCGCCGCGCCGCATCGCGCGCATCATCGCCGATGACGTCGGCATGTCCGGCGCCCTGCTGAAATTGGCCAACTCGCCATTCTATGGCGCCGCGCGCAAGGCCAAGTCCGTCGAGCAAGGCATCAACTTTCTTGGGATCAACCAGTGCAGCGCCATGATGACGGGCTTGCTGGCACGCCAGGCGCTGGAAGCGGAAGGCGTGGAACTGACCAACTTCTGGGATGTGTCGGCCAAGCGCGCGCGCGCCTTGGTATTTACTTCGCGCAAGCTGCGCATCGCCCCGCCCGACATCGCCCACACCTTCGGCCTGTTCTGCGATATCGGCGTGCCCCTGCTGATGAACCGCTTCCCCGACTACGTCAACACGTACGCGGCGGCGGCCAACGATGCGCACAATTGTTTTACGACACTGGAAGACGCGCGCCACCAGACCAACCACGCGGCCATCGGCTGCTTGCTGGCGCGCAACTGGGGCCTGTCCTCCGACGTTTCCTGGGCGATTTTGCATCACCACGACTACACGGTGCTGGCCGACCCGTCCACGGACGACGCCATCCGCTCGCTCGTCGCCCTGTCGCTGCTGGCCGAAAAGGGCATTCAGCGCTACCATGGCAACAGTACCTCGCTCGAGTGGGACAAGGGCGGAGAACTTGCCTGCCAGCATCTCGGCCTGTCGCAGGAAGAAGCCGCCGACCTGCTCGACGAATTGCACGAGATGTTCGATACCGACCATTGAGGTATCAGGCGGCCGCGTCCGCCTGTATGATCTGTCCCGGCGCCTGGCCTGAGCCATGGCGCCCGTTTCCGTTTGCCTGACCCGTATTTCTTAACCTGTTGATCGCCATGCCCAAAAATAAGCGCCCTGTCCCCCGTAAATCCGCCAACACGCCTGAAGACAAGGATGAATCCGTCACGCGCATGCTGTGCACGATGGCCCTGAACCTGGCGGAGCAGGAAGACAGCGAATCGCAGGGCACGGTGCTGGCCGAGCAAGCCGTCGAGTTCGGACGCCTGATCCGCAAGGCCTTGAATCAAAAGAAGGATGAAATCCTGTACGACGCCATCGAGCGCGCCAAGTACGAAGACGTGGGCGCCTACCAGTACCTGCGCAGCCACATCGAGGAAGCGGCATCCATTTCCGTGATCCGCCGCGACAATGCCCCGGCCATGGAAATCAACGCCTTCGTCGTGCCCCTGCTGGTGCAAAGCACGGGCGGCCTGAAAGAAGCGGACAGCTTCCAGGACCAGGACGCTTTCGAAGCGCTGGTGAAAAGTTTCCAACAGGCAGAACTGGAAAGCGCCAAGGCCAAGGTGGTCCTGATGAGCCATGCCTACGACCTCGACGAGATCGACCGCATCACCTATAGCCATTTGCACGAGATGGTGCGCGATGCCTATAGCTCGATGACGGACAAGAAAATCGTCGCCACGCCGGGCCTGGAAAGCAGCATCGTCGGCTGGAGCGAAACGGCCTTCGGTCCGCAGGACACGGCCGTCGAACTACGTTTCCTGCTGGGCTTTGCCTTGAAACGCGTGGACGACCCGTTCTATGCGGAACCGAAGGACGAAGCGGCGCTCGACGCCTGGTTCGACGCGCGCATGGCCCGCTACCAGCAGTGGACGACGGAAGTGGGCGAGCTCGTCAAGCGCTGCCTGGCGCCGGCCGGCAGCCCCCTGGAAGTGAGCTTCCTCTACCAGGATCTGTTCCACGGCGGCAAGGAACAAGGCATGAGCGAGTACGCGATGCTGCAGATGATGTCCGGCATCAACCATGCATTGGCGGAAAACAAGGTGGACGCCGGCGACGTCTCCGTGGTCGTCGGCCCGGCCGATGAACATGGCGAAATGCTGCTGCGCGTCAACGTCAGCACGGCGGCTGGCGAACTGCTGCACAGCGCCGACAAGCCGCTGGACCTGGCCGCCGACTTGCAGGACGAAGTCGACGACATCTGCGATGCGCTGGCTACCATCGGCGTGACGCAACTGTCCGTGGCGCTGAAATTCGATGCCAAGGGACAGCCGCTGGAAGCGCAGCCGTACGCGCCGGCGTAAGCCCCTCCCCCGTCATCTCGACAAGCGGCAGTTATCAAGATACCATCTCCCGTTAGCGTGCGACCAGCCTGGCGCACCGTCCGGAGATGCGCATGCCCCAGCCGCAACTGATCAATATTGCCACCCATGTGCTGGCCGGCAGTGCCGCCATCGGCCTGGGCTTGTTTCTGCTGGCTACCGCCAAGGGCACGCCGCAGCACCGCCGCCGCGGCAGGCTGTTCGCGTGGCTGACCTTGCTGGTCTGCGCCACGGCCGCCATCGGCAATCTGCTGTTTGACTATCGCCCCGTCTTTGCCGTGCTGACGGTGCTGGTGCTGTACCAGCTGCTGAGTGGCTGGCGCGCCATCTACACGCGCGAAGCCGGTCCGCAAGCCGTCGATGGCGCGATGACGGCAGCGGCGCTGGTGGCGGGCGGGTTGATCCTGTTGCGTCTGCAGCACGATGCTTCCGGACAGCAAGCCATCGTCGTACTGTCATCGCTGGGTGGCCTGGCCACCATCCTTGCCTACGACGGCGTGCGCTGGGCCTTTCCCCGCCGCTGGCATCGCATGTTATGGCGCTATGAACATATCTACAAGCTGCTCGCCTCGCTGTTCGCCATGCTTTCAGCCGCCGCGGGCAACCTGCTGCGCATGGGCCAGCCCTGGACGCAGCTGGCGCCATCCCTGGCCGGCCTGATCTGCATCGCCTGGTTCTGGCGGCGCCAGTACCGGCAGGAACAGGCGCAGCGCCTCCTGCACAGGCTTGCCACCTGACCTCACCGGCGCAAAGCCAGCCATGCCTGCAATTTCTGCGCATACGCCAAGGTATAGGCGGGGCTGCTCGACGGCAAGCTGACGATGCGGTAGCGCTGCGCGTGTTCGCCCAGCACCTTGATGCCCAGCTTCGCGGCCGTGCCGCCGTTGAAGGCGATGGTCTGCAGCTGCGGCAGGCTGGCGGCCAGGGCCAGCAGGTCGTTGTCATCGCGGGCGCGGATGTTGCTGTCCAGGCTGCCCGTGCGCTGCGCCTGCGCCACCACGTCCCACAAGCCCACGCCGTGCGCCAGCAAGGTCGCCAGACGTTCCTCATAGGGCTGGCTCTTCAAATCCACGCCCAGCACCTCGCCCAGCAGCATCCAGAACCTGTTTTGCGGATGCGCATAGTACTGCCTGTGCGCCAGCGATTTTTCACCGGGCAGGCTGCCCAGTATCAGCAAGCGCGTACCGGCGTCGACGACGGGATCGAAACAGCGCTTGCGCGCATCTGCGGCTTGCTCTGGCAGGATGACTGGGCTATTCAATGGTCGGTCCGGAAGGGAAAACGAAGGACCATTTTACCCGGCCACGCGACGGTGTAGAATTCCCGCACAACCTTCCTGCCCACGAGACCGCCCATGCGCACCATCGACACCCTGCTGGCCCAGTATGGCGAAAGCCACCGCAATCACGTCAATGAATGGGTGCATATCGTGTGTGTGCCGCTGATCGTTTTCAGCTTGCTGGGGCTGCTGTGGAGCGTGCATCCCAGCGTGGCGCTGCTCGGCAGTGTTCTGGCCTTATACTATTATTACAAGCTGTCGCGCCCGTTTGCGGCGGGCATGCTGGCGATGCTGGCCGCCATGCTGGGCCTGCTGTTGCTCATGCCGGCGCTGACCATCCTGCCCGTGTCGCTGGCGCTGTTCGTGCTGGCCTGGATAGGCCAGTTCATCGGCCACCAGATCGAAGGCAAGAAACCGTCGTTCCTCGACGACTTGCGCTTTTTGCTGGTGGGCCCGCTGTTCGTGCTGGGATTTTTGTACCGGCGCCTGCGGCTGGCGTATTGAGCGGCAAGCGGTCACGCGGGGCCGGTAACAGATTTTTACTATTCGCAACTAGGTATCTGCAGAAAGTGTCCTTATGATAAGTCATGATCTGCCGGTCGACGCAATCGGCAACCAACTTTTGTCCAAGGGAGTCCCACATGAAAGCACCAATTATTGCAGTGGCATTGCTCGCCACCCTGATCGGCTGCGCCGTACAACCGAACTCGGCAAATGTCTACAACGCGCGCCAGGCGCAGAATGAACAATCGGTCCGCATGGGTACGGTTGAGTCCGTGCGCCAGGTAACCATCGACAAGGGCGAAACGGGCACGGGCGTGCTGGCTGGCGCGGCGCTGGGCGGCGTGGCCGGCTCGACAGTCGGTGGCGGCAAGGGCGCCATCGCGGCCAGCATCCTCGGCGCCGTCGCTGGCGGCATGGCCGGCAAGAGCATCGAAGCGAATGCCTCGAACAAGCCCGGCCTGGAAATCACCGTGCGCCTGGACAATGGCGACATGCGTGCCATCGTGCAGGACGCCGACGAGCTGTTCCGCCCGGGCGAGCGCGTGCGCCTGCTGTCGGACGGCCGCAAGACCCGCGTCACGCACTGATCCGCTTGCCGGCGCAGGCGCTCAGCCGAATGCGCCGGCAGCGAGCAAGACTGAAGGGGGCAGCCAGATGGCAATCGCAGCCGTCACGACGACATACACAAGCACGCTCCATACTTTGATCTGCAGTGAGGCTGGCATGGCACTCCCCTTTCAAAGATGCAATCCGGAAAATATTTACTTGATAATAAAGTAAATATTTTCATAAATTCAATATTTTCCAGAAGCACTGCGCTGGCTCAATCCCGGCTGTCTCCTGACGCCACAGTGAGCAAACTCGACCGCACTCGCCATCCCCGCGCGATGCCCGTATACTTGCGCGATGTCCTCTCCTCTCCTGTTCATCATTGCCTGCCTGATCTGGGGCTCCACCTTCTGGGCCATCACCTTGCAGCTGGGCGACGTCGCCCCCGCCGTTTCCGTGGTCTACCGCTTCGGCCTCGCGTCGGCCACCCTGTTTGCCTGGTGCGCCGTGCGCGGCGACCGCCTGCGCCTGCCGTGGCGCGCGCAAAAATGGATGCTGCTGCAAGGCCTGGCCTCGTTTGCCCTCAGCTATGTGTGCACCTACAGCTCGGAGCAATACCTGGTGTCGGCCCTCGTCAGCGTGCTGTTTGCGCTGATGGTGTTCTGGACGCCGTTGCTCAACCGCATCGCCTTCGGCACACCGATCACCTGGAGCACCTGCTGTGCGGCATTCGTCGCCATCTGCGGCATCGTGCTGCTGTTTTACCAGTCCATCGGTGCGGCGCTGCAAGATATTCTGGGCGGCGGCAATGGCCATTTTCTACTCGGTTTTATCCTGGCGCTGGTCGCTACCGTATCGAGCACGGCAGGCAACGCCCTCGTCATGAAAGTGCGCAAACATTCGGGCAACGTGATGCTGACCATGGCCTGGACCATGCTATGGGGCACCTTGATGGTGGCCGCCTGGGCCATCGCCACGGGCCAGTCCTGGCAGCTGCCCACGCGCCCCAGTTACTGGATGGGATTGGTGTACCTGGCCATCTTCGGCTCGGTGATCGCCTTCAGCGCGTATTTCACGTTAATCGCCCGCATCGGCACGCAAAAGACCGTGTATATCGGCGTCGTCACGCCCGTCATTTCCGTGCTGCTGTCGGTACAGTTCGAACACTACCGGCCCGCCGCCATCGAATGGGTGGGCATGGTGCTGTGCCTGTCCAGCGTGGCCTGGGCCCTGACGTCGGGCGCGCGCAAGACGAGTACCATTGCTTCCCTTTCCACCACTCCATCAGCAAAGGCAACATGAGCACCTCTTCCTCCCTCGCCATCCGTCCCGCAACCGCATCCGACGTGGCCGCCATCTTCGGCATGATCCATGAACTGGCCGTGTTTGAAAAACTCGAACACATGATGATCGCCAAGGAAGCCATGCTGCACGACAGCCTGTTCGGCGCCCATCCCGCATGCGAAGCGCTGGTCGGCACGGAAAATGGTGAAGTCGTGACCTTCGCCCTGTTCTTCCATAATTTTTCCACCTTCCTGTGCCGCAAGGGCTTGTACCTGGAAGACCTGTACGTGAAGCAATCGGTGCGCGGCAGGGGCTATGGCAAGCAGATGCTGGTGGCGCTGGCGCAACTGGCCGTCGAACGCGATTGCGGCCGCTTCGAATGGTCGGTGCTGGACTGGAATGAAAACGCGATCAACTTCTACAAGGGCATGGGCGCGGACGTGATGCCGGACTGGCGCATCTGCCGGGTCGCTGGCGATGCCTTGACGCAATTGTCGGCAGGCACTCCAAAGCTTGCCTGATTGGAGGGGAACTGTAGCGAGCGGATGTGATTTGTGGCCGAGAAGCGGAGCTGTACGAAGATACAGTGAGCATCGCAGGCCGCAAGGCGCGCCGCGCAGTAAGTTCCCAAAAAAATCCCCGCGGGCTAGCGGCACCGCGGGGTAGAACCCATTGTCAAGTGGGAGGGGGAGAATGCAATCAACGGTTATCAATATAAACGCTGCCGCTTGCGATGGCGCAGACCTTTACATTTGCTTACCGGGCCTTACATTTGACTTAAATCCGCTAACCAAGTGTCACCCAGTGTCGCTCGGATGACACTGATTATTTCCGTGGCTCAATCAATGTGCCGTGCAGGCCGATATGTTGTTGCGCAACCCCACTGCCACCCTGCGATTTTTTATAGATTTGGTACACTGTCAGGCAGGCGATGCAGCCAGCAACCACGGCAAAAATGACCATGCGACGCTCCTTGAGTATGCTTGAGGGAATCAGGGCCTGCGGCTGATGATGACCAGGCGAGCAGGGAAAATTCAGTGTGGCATCTTCGGCCTGGGGGACATTGCGGAAGATCAAACGCGCCAAAGTGACGGCACGCTGGCGTTTGATGCGACGCAAAATGGCGGCAATGCGCTCACACACAATGAACGAATCAATGAACGAATCGCATACGGGAGCCACATCATGAATGTTTCTGCCAAACCGCTCGTCATGAAAATCTACCGCGCCTACCTGCGCTCCCGCCTGGAGCGCTACACACGCGACTTGCAAGCCATCGCCGAACAGCGCGAGAACGACTTCCAGGCCGAACGCATCCTGCACCAGGCCGTCGTCTCGGTGCGCTCCAAACTGCACTCGCTGTAACCGTGATGCCGTCAGCGCCGTCGGCCGGCCACGGCCCAGCGCTCCACCAGCTCGAACAAGCCTTGCGTCAGCAGGGCCAGCACGGCTGCGGGGATCGCGCCGGCCAGCAGCATGTCGTTGTCATTGAGCGCCAGTCCGATGGTGATGCGTTCGCCATAACCGCCCGCGCCGATGAAAGCGGCGATGGTGGCCGTGCCCACGCTCATCACGGCCGCCGTTTTCACGCCCGCCAGCATCACGGGCAAGGCCAGCGGCAAGTCCACGTGCAGCAGGCGGTCGCGCCGGCTCAAGCCCAGCGCCAGCGCCGCCATGCGCAAGCCTTGCGGCACCTGCAAGATGCCCGTGCACGTGTTGCGCACGATGGGCAGCAGCGCGTACACGAATAGCGCCACCAGCGCCGGCACGGTGCCGATCATGCCCAGCACGGGTATCAATATCGCCAGCAAGGCCAGAGAAGGCACCGTCTGCAGCACGCCGACGAAGGCCAGCACCGTCTGACGCAGCGGTGCCGAAAACGCCGCCAGCACGCCCAGCGGAATACCGATCAGACACGCCAAAGCCACCGACAGCAGCACCAGGGTCACATGCTGACGCGTCAGGGGCCACAAGTCGTCGCCGATGATGTTATCGAGCAGCTTGCCGCGCGTGGCGGCCGGTTTTTCCGCCTGCGTGCCGGAAGCCAGCCACTGCCGCGCCACGTCGGAAAAACGCTTGCCATCGACTTCCACGGCCGCATTCATGGCGATCATGTCGCTCTCGCTGATGCGTCCCTGCAACCCTTGCAACGCCAGCCAGGCGGCGGGGAAACGCTGCGGCACGTCGAGCCGGTACAGGAGCATGGCGTCATAGCGGGGAAAGTATTGCTGCGTGTCGGCCAGCACGCGCAAGCCGTACTGGCGGATCTTCGCGTCCGTCGAATAGATGTCGATCACGTCCACCTGGCGCTGCGCCAGCGCTTCATAGGCGATGCCGTGATCGAGGCCGCGCGGGCGCTGCGGCAAGCCATAACGCTTGGCCAGGCCTGGCCAGCCATCGACCCGGCCGATGAATTCATGCGACAGGCCGAATTTCAGGGCCGGGTACTGGGCCAGCTGCGCCAGGCTGGCGATGGATTTTTCATCGTTGCGCACTGCCAGCGCATACGTATTGTTAAAGCCCAGCGGCACGGCCACGCCCAGGCCCAGCGCCGCCAGCTCGCGCCGCATCTGCGCCAGGTCGATGGCTTTGTCATGCTTGAGGATTTCGCTGCCGATGGTGCCCATGTATTCGGCATACACGTCGATGCTGCCCGCCTGCAGGGCGGCCAGCACGATGGCCGTGTTGCCCAGGCCCTGGCGGTGCTGCGCCTTGACGTGCGGCGCGGCGCTCTGCTGGATGATTTCGCCGAGGATATACGATTCCGTAAAGCGCTTCGAGCCCACCTTCAAGGTGCCGCCATCCTGTGCATGCGCGGGCGCGGCGGCGAAGACTAGCAATAACAACAGGTAAACAACACGCACGCGGCGCTCCAGGACGGATGATCAATCCGGCAAGCTTACCACCGGCGCGCGCCAGACACCGCCATGCACCACGCCCGCGCACGGGTTCAGGCCCAGCGCATACGCCAGGTCGGCCGGGCGCGCGATGCGCCACAGGGCGAAATCGGCGCGCTTGCCCACCACCAGGCTGCCCGTCCGATCCTGCAAGCCCAGCGCGCGCGCCGCATGAATCGTGCAGCCGGCCAGCGCTTCCTGCGGCGTCAAGCGCCACAGCGTACATGCCATGTTCATCGCCAGCAGCAAGGACGTCATCGGCGACGTACCCGGGTTGCAATCGGTGGATACGGCCATCGGCACGCCGGCCGCGCGCAATGCCGCGACAGGCGGCGGCTGCGTCTCACGCAAAAAGTAATACGCGCCCGGCAGCAGCACGGCCACCGTGCCGTGTTGCGCCATGGCGGCGACGCCCTCTTCCGACAGGAATTCCAGGTGGTCGGCCGACAAGCCATCGTAGCGCGCCACCAGCGCCGCGCCACCCAGGTCCGACAGCTGCTCCGCATGCAGCTTCACGGGTAACCCCAGCGCCCGTGCCGCGTCAAACATGCGCTGCGTTTGCGCCGGCGTAAAGCCGATGCGTTCGCAAAACGCGTCGACGGCATCAACCAATCCATCGTTCGCCAACTGGGGCAGCATCCGCGCGCACAGCAGCTCGATATACGCGTCGGGGCGGCCCGCATATTCGGGCGGCAGCGCGTGCGCGCCGAGGAAGGTGGTGCGCACGGACAGGGGCAGCTGCTTTCCTATCCTGCGCGCCACGCGCAGCATCTTCGCCTCGCTGTCCGCATCGAGGCCATAGCCGGACTTGATCTCGATCGTGGTCACGCCCTCGGCCAGCAGCGCCAGCACGCGGGGCAGGCTTTGGCGCAGCAATTCGTCGTCGCTGGCCGCGCGCGTGGCGCGCACGGTGGACATGATGCCGCCGCCGGCGCGGCTGATGTCTTCATAGCTGGCGCCATTCAGGCGCGCCTCGAATTCGTCGCTGCGGTTGCCCGCGTGGACGATGTGCGTGTGGCAGTCGATCAGGCCGGGCGTCAGCCAGCAGCCCTGGCCGTCGTGCAGCACCGCGCCGCTGGCCGGCAGCTCGTCGCCGGGGCCCAACCACGCGATGCGGCCATCCTTGACGGCGATGGCCGCGTCCAGCAGTTCGCCATAGCCGTGCTCCATGGTGGCCAGGTGAACGTTGTGGATGACCATATCCCAGTCTTGCATGTGTGTTCCCTCCTAGATGAACAGGTCGACACGGAACACGGCCGTGCGCTGCAAGGCGTCGAGCCGCCAGTCCGGCGCATCGTCGGCGTCCAGCAGCAGCGCGTCATGGCGGGCCAGCGCGAACTGCTGCTCGCCACCGCATGCCAGCACGTGGCCTTCGCCGGCGACGAACAGCAGGGTCGCCGCGCTGCGCCGCGCCAGCTTGCCCGGCGCCGTGATCTTTTCCAGCTGGTGGCGGCAGCGGTCGCGCCGCGTCATCACATTGAAATCCGTCGTCGGCCCCTTGACCTGCGCAACCACGGCAGCTTCGCCGGGAAACCACAGCATCGGTTGCGCCGGGCTCAAGGTCACCTTGCGCGCGCCATCGAGCGTCAGTTGCACGCTGTCGCCATCGACCAGCATCAGGCTGCGGTCGATGCCGGGAAAGCTGGAAAATGGCCCGCTGGCCGTGATCGTCGCCAGGCTGATGCGCCAGTCGAAATCGTCGAAGCCGGCACCCGGGGGAGCAATCGCGATTTCCGTCGTGCTGCCGCCGCCGTTTTTCCACGGCGCGGCGCGCAGGTATTCCTGCGGGATGAAGGTCGCCATCAGAGCGCCCTCAGTTGCGCCAGGGTGCGCTTGTAGGCGTTGGCGATAGCGTCCTGCGCCACGTGGCGCCCATCGCGCACCTGCCACTGGCCGCCGCACAGCACGTCGCGCACCAGATTATCGTTGCCGCAGAAAAGTACGCTGCCCAGCACATCGGCGATGGCCACGCCGCACAGGTTTACATGCGCGTCGTCGAGCACCAGCAAGTCGGCGCGGCAGCCCGGCGCCAGGGCACCGAGCTTGCGCCCGGCCGCCTGCGCGCCGCCCCGCAAGGCCGTTTTCCACAGATAGTCGCCCACATGCCGCTCATCCGGAGTGGCGGCCACATTACGCTGCTGGCGCTGCAAGCGCTGGCCATATTCGAGCCAGCGCAATTCCTCCACCGGCGACTGCGACACGTGGCTGTCGCTGCCGACGCCGAAACGCCCGCCGGCGGCGACGAATTCGGCCAGCGGGAACAGGCCGTCGCCCAGGTTCGCCTCCGTCGTCGGGCACAGGCCTGCCACGGCGCCGCTGGCCGCCATCAGCGCCACTTCATCGGGCTGCACGTGTGTGGCATGCACGAGGCACCAGCGCGCATCGACGTCGACCTGGTCGTACAGATACTGCACCGGGCGCCGGCCGCTATAGTCCAGGCACTGGCGCACCTCGCCCTGCTGCTCGGCGATGTGGATATGGATGGGGCGGTCCGCGGGCAGCGCTTGCGCCACTTCGCGGATCTGCGCCACGCCGGCCGCGCGCAGGGAATGGGGCGCAAAGCCCACCTCCACCTGCCCGCCACGCTGCGGCGCCAGCGCTTCGACGATGCGCAAGACATCGTCCGCACCGGTGCGAAAGCGTGCCTGCTCCGCTTTCAACGGTTGCTCGCCAAAGCCCGCATGGCTGTACAGCACGGGCAGCATGGTCAGGCCGATGCCGCTGATGCGCGCCGCGGCCAGCACCCGTTCGGCCGTTTCCGCAGGACGCGCATACAGCGCGCCGGCCGCACCGCGCTGCAGGTAGTGGAATTCGCAGACAGCCGTGTAGCCATGGCGCAGGCATTCGGCAAACAGCTGCGCGGCGATAGTTTCCATCTGCTGCGGCGTGATGTGATGCGCGAAGCGGTACATCAGCTCGCGCCAGGTCCAGAAGCTGTCCAAGCCATCGCCGGCGACTTCCGTCATGCCGCCCAGCGCCCGCTGGAACGCATGCGAATGCAGGTTGACCATGCCGGGCAAGACATATTCGGCCACTTCCGCGCCAGGCGGCGCTGCGGTGTTGTCCGCCACCGCCGTCAGATCGCCGGCCGCGTCCCATTCCAGCAGCACGTCGCGGCGCCAGCCTTGCGGCAGCAGCGCGTGGCGCGCAAACAAGCAGCCGCTCAACGCGCCACCCATGCCACGGCCGCTTCCATCATCTGGCGCAGCAGCGGCTGCACTTGCGCCGCCAGGTCGGGCCGGTAACCAAACGGCGTCGTCTCGTCCATGTACAGGCACTGGCACATCTCCAGCTGGATCGCATGCACGCGGCTGTCCGGCTGGCCGTAATGGCGCGTGATGTGGCCGCCCTTGAAGCGGCCATTCAAGGCCACGGCAAATGCATCCTGCGCGCGCGCGATATCGACCACGGCCGACGTCAGGCCGCCATCGCAGCTGGCGCCATCGGCCGTGCCGAAGTTCAGGTCGGGCAGCTTGCCGTCAAAGAAGCGCGGCACGCGCGAGGCGATGGAATGGGCGTCCCACAGCACCACGGCGCCATGCACGCGCAGCAGACGGTCCAGTTCCGCGCGCAGCTGCGCATGATACGGCGCCCAGTAGCGCTGCAGCCGGCGCTGCACATCGGCCGCATCGGGCTCCTTGCCGGCCAGGTACAGCGGCTCGCGATGGAAGGTATCGCTGGGCAGCAAGCCCGTCGTATCCTGGCCCGGATACAGATTCGTGTCTTCCTGCGGGCGGTTCAAGTCGATGGTGTAGCGCGACCAGCGCGCCGACAGCACGGACGCATCCATCTCTTGCAAAAAGCCATACAGTTCGCGCAGATGCCAGTCCGTATCGGCCTTGATCAAGGCCTGCGGCGTCATGCGCGCGGCGATATCGTCGGGTATGTCGGTGCCCACGTGGGGCATCGACACGAGCAGCGGGATGCTGCCTTCGTTGAAGCGGAAATCCATGCCTGTCTCCTTGCGCCCGCTCAGGCGTACAGCGGGGCGAACAAATTCTTGCACGTGCTGCTCAACTCACCATGCAGCACCATCTGCTTGGCCGCCTCGATATCGGGCGCGAAGAAACGGTCGGCGTCGAAGAACGGCACTTTCTGGCGCAACTGATGGTGCACGTGCTCGAGGTGCGGCGAGGTTTTCAGCGGACGGTGGAAATCGATGCCCTGCGCGGCGGCCAGCAGCTCGATGCCGACGATGACGGCCGTGTTGTGCGCCATGTCGTCCAGGCGGCGCCCGGCGAACGTGGCCATGCTCACGTGGTCTTCCTGGTTGGCGGAAGTGGGCAGGCTGTCGACGCTGGCCGGATGGGCGAGCGACTTGTTTTCCGACGCCAGCGCGGCCGCCGTCACGTGGGCGATCATGAAGCCGGAATTGACGCCCGGGTCGCGCACGAGGAAGGGCGGCAAGCCGGAAAGCGTGGCGTCGATCAGCAGCGCGATGCGGCGCTCGGCCAGCGCGCCGATTTCAGCAATCGCCAGCGCCAGCGTGTCGGCCGCAAAAGCCACCGGCTCGGCGTGGAAATTACCACCGGAGACGATTTCCGCCTGCCCGTTCGGGCCATCCTGGAAGATCAGCGGATTGTCCGTGACGGCATTGGCTTCGATCAGCAGGGTGCGGCCGACGTTACCGATCAGGTCCAGGCAGGCGCCCATGACTTGCGGCTGGCAGCGCAGGCTGTACGGATCCTGAACGCGCTCGTCGCCTTCCAGGTGCGAGGCGCGGATCGCGCTGTGCGCCACCAACTGGCGGTACATCTGCGCGGCCAGTATCTGCCCCGGCTGCCCGCGCACGGCATGCACACGCGCGTCGAAAGGCGAGTCGCTGCCCTTGGCCGCATCGAGCGACAGCGCACCCGTGACCATGGCCGCTTCCAGCAGGCGCTCGGCCATGAACAGGCCATGCAGCGCCAGCGCGTTCGACACTTGCGTGCCGTTGATCAGCGCCAGGCCCTCTTTCGCCGCCAGCACGACGGGCGCGATGCCTGCCTGCGCCAGCGCCTCGGGCGCCGCCATCAATTCGCCGTTGATGCGCACCTCGCCCACACCCAGCATGGCCAGGGTCATGTGCGACAACGGCGCCAGGTCGCCCGAGGCGCCCACGGAACCCTTGGCGGGAATGGCCGGCATGATGCCGGCGTTGTACAGGGCGATCAGGGTGTCGACGATCAGCGGGCGCACGCCGGAAAAGCCGCGTGCCAGGCTGCCGATCTTCATCAGCATGATCAGGCGCACGACGGCGTCCGACAGCAGTTCACCCGTGCCGACGGAGTGCGACAGGATCAGGTTGCGCTGCAATTGTTCGAGCTTTTCATCGGGGATGCGCGTCTTGGCCAGCAGGCCGAAACCCGTGTTGATGCCGTAGGCCGCATCACCCTTGGCGACGATGGCTTGCACGGCGGCGGCCGACGCTTCGATGACGGGATAGGCCTCGGCGGCGAGGATCAGTTTCGCGGGTGCGGCCCACACGGCGCGCAGGTCGCCCAGGGTCATCGCGCCCGGTTTCAGGGTCCAACTTTTGGAGTGCTGTGTCATGTTTGCTTTCACTTCGTATTAAGCATCGGCAGGTTCAGGTTGTTGCGCTTGGCGCAGGCGGCCGCTGTTTCGTAGCCGGCATCGGCATGGCGCATCACGCCCGAGCCGCTGTCGTTGACCAGCACTCTAGCCAGGCGTTTCGCCGCCGCTTCACTGCCGTCGGCCACGATGACCATGCCCGCATGCTGAGAATACCCCATTCCCACGCCGCCGCCATGGTGCAGCGAGACCCAGGTGGCGCCGCCGGCCGTGTTCAGCATGGCGTTGAGCAGCGGCCAGTCGGAGACGGCGTCCGTGCCGTCTTTCATGCTTTCCGTCTCGCGGTTCGGGCTGGCGACGGAACCCGTATCGAGGTGGTCGCGGCCGATGACGATGGGCGCCTTCAGCTCGCCCGTGCGCACCATTTCGTTGAAGGCCAGGCCGGCGATGTGGCGCTCGCCCAGTCCCAGCCAGCAGATGCGCGCCGGCAGGCCCTGGAAGGCGATGCGCTCGCGTGCCATGTCCAGCCAGTGGTGCACCTGCTTGTGGTGCGGGAACAGCTCCTTGATCTTCGCATCCGTTTTATGGATGTCTTCCGGGTCGCCCGACAGGGCCACCCAGCGGAACGGCCCGCGCCCTTCGCAAAATTGCGGGCGAATGTAGGCGGGCACGAAGCCGGGGAAGTCGAAGGCGTTCTGCACGCCCTGGTCGAACGCCACCTGGCGGATGTTGTTGCCGTAATCGACAGTGTGCACGCCCATGGCGTGGAAATCGAGCATGGCTTGCACGTGGGCGGCGCAGGAATCGGCGGCCGCCACCGTCAGGCGCGCGTGGCGCTGCGGGTCTTGCTGCGCCGCCTTCCAGTCCGACACGCTCCAGCCGCGCGGCAGATAGCCGTTGACCAGGTCATGCGCGGACGTCTGGTCCGTCACCAGATCCGGCACCAGGCCGCCCGCCTTGGCGCGGCGCACCAGTTCCGGCAGTACTTCGGCCGCGTTGCCCAAGAGGCCAATGGAAATCGCTTCCTTGCGTTCGGTATGGTATTTGACCAGTTCCAGGGCTTCATCCAGGCTGGCCGCCTGCTTGTCCAGGTAGCGCGTGCGCAGACGGAAGTCGATGCTGCTTTGCTGGCATTCGATATTGAGCGAGACGGCGCCCGCCATGGTGGCGGCCAGCGGCTGCGCGCCGCCCATGCCGCCCAAGCCCGCCGTCAGAATCCAGCGCCCGCCCCAGTCGCCGCCGAAATGCTGGCGGCCCGCCTCGGCGAAGGTTTCATACGTACCCTGCACGATGCCCTGCGTGCCGATATAGATCCAGCTGCCGGCCGTCATCTGGCCGTACATGAACAGGCCCTGGCGATCGAGTTCGTTGAAGTGTTCCCAGTTCGCCCATTTCGGCACCAGGTTGGAATTGGCGATCAGCACGCGCGGCGCGTCCGCGTGGGTCTGGAACACGCCCACCGGCTTGCCGGACTGGATCAGCAGGGTCTGGTCGTCTTCCAGTTCGCGCAAGGACGCGAGGATCTGGTCGAAGCAGGCCCAGTTGCGGGCCGCGCGGCCGATGCCGCCGTAGACGACCAGGTGCTGCGGATTTTCCGCCACTTCCGGGTCCAGGTTGTTTTGCAACATGCGATAGGCCGCTTCGGCCTGCCAACTCTTGCAAGCCATGACCGTGCCGCGCGGGGCGCGGATGGTACGGCTGGCATCAAAGCGTGGATCGGTGTCCATTGTGCTGTTCATGCTGTCTCCTCGTAGGGTGCGAGCGGGCGTACCTGGCCCGCCCTAGTGCTCCCAGCATAGGTTGTCTATACAACCAAGTCAACAGGTTTTTGCAAACGGAAACCGTCTATTTTTTCTCGTACACGCGCTTGCCCGCCACCCACGTCTGCAGCACCTGCGTCTTGCCAATCGCGGTTGGCGCCACGGTGAACAGGTCCTGGTCGACGATGATGAAATCCGCCCATTTGCCCGCTTCCAGCGTGCCGATGACCTTTTCCTGGTGCGCCGCCCAGGCCGCGTCCAAGGTGAAGCAGCGCAGCGCTTCCGTCACCGTCATGACTTGCTGCGGATACCAGCCGCCGGCCGGGAAACCCTCGCTATTTTGCCGCGTGACGGCCGCGTGGATGCCCTCGAACGGGTTCGGCGCCTCGATGGGGAAGTCCGATCCGCAGGCGATGCGCGAGCCTTGCTTGAGGAAGGTGCGCCATGCATACGCGCCCTTGATGCGCTCGTGGCCCACGCGCTGCTCCGCCATGTTCTGGTCGGACGTGGCGTGCGTCGGCTGCATCGAAGGGACGATGCCCAGCGCTTTGAAACGGGGGATGTCAATCAACTGCACCACCTGCGCATGCTCCATGCGGTGGCGCAGACCCACGCTGCGGTATTGCGCGGTCAAGGCTGCATAGCCGTCGAGAATTTGATGGTTGCCCGCGTCGCCGATGGCGTGCACGTTCACCTGGTAGCCGGCGCGCATGGCTTTTTCCATCTTCGCGCGCATGGCGGCGTCCGGGTAGAACAACAGGCCGCGGGTAGAGGGATCGTCGCTGTACGGCGCCAGCAAGGCCGCCCCGCGGCTGCCCAGGGCGCCGTCGGACAGCAGTTTCACGGCGCGCAAGGCGTACATATCGCGCGCATAGCTCGTCAAGGGACCATTTTTCGACAGCGCGTCGAAGTCTTCCGTCGTGTCGGCAATCATGCCGTACACGCGCACCGTCAGCTTGCCGTGATCCGCATAGTCGCGGAACAGACGGTCCTGCATCTGGCCGATGCCCGCATCGTGCACGCTGGTCAGGCCCACCTGCGACAGCTGCGCCAGCGCGCCATCAAGGGCGGCGCGGTTTTCCACGTCGCCCGGCTTGGGCAGCACGGCGTCCATCAAGTCCATGGCACTGTCGACCAGCACGCCGGTGGCATTGCCGTCCGCGTCGCGAACGATCTTGCCGCCCGCCGGGTCCGGTGTGGCGCGCGTGATGCCGGCCAGCGCCAGCGCGCGGCTGTTGGCCCAGCCCGCGTGGCCATCGACCCTGCGCAGCCACACGGGCCGCGCGCTTTCCGCCTCATCGAGTTCCGCCGCCGTGGGAAAGCGCCCCAGCTTCCAGATTTCCTGGTTCCAGCCATTGCCGACGACCCAGCTGCGTTCCGGATGCGCGCGCGCGAAGTCGCCCACGGCTTGCACGGCGGCCGGCAGCGACGCGGAACCGTACAGCATCACGCCGCTGGCGATGGTCCCAAGACCGAACACGTGGCCATGCGCGTCGATCAGGCCAGGCAGCACGGTTTTTCCCTGCACGTCGACGTGGGTCGCGCCCTTGGCCGCCTTGCGTTTCACCTGCGCGGCGCTGCCGACGGCGAGCAGTTTTCCAGCGTCGTCAAAAGCCAATGCCGTGAAGCGTACCACCTTGCCGTTTGCATCGAGCGTGTAGCCATTGGCGTTATCGATGACCGTATCGGCATGAGCGTGGCCAAGAGCGCCCAGGCAGGCGAGCGTGAGCAGGGTACGGCGCAAGGGCAGGGTCGGCATTTCCATCTCCAGGTCTTTAAAGTCAATGAATGAAAAGACGAGTGTATAGAAATTGGCAAAATGGTCAAAGCGCGCGCGCCTTGCGCCCAGTCAATATCTCCCCGCCGCCGCTGTCCTACGCTGGCGTTTTGTCACGGAGTCTCCATGGCCAGGCCCCATGTCATCAGCACCACCGCGTGCGACGTGTTCTTCAAGCTCGTGGCCCACCAGAAGAAAAGCCTGGGCGCGCGCTTCGACAGCATGATCGTCACGTTCAGCGCCAATGGCCAGCCCGTGCTCGGCGCCACCCTGCGCAACGCGACAAGCGGCTGCGAACTGCACCGCCTGGCCGGCCAGGCCGACGAATGCTGGTGCTGCGGCTATGACGAGCAACTGGAATCCGTCTCGCAAAACAAGGTGCCGCTGGCGCACGCCGATTACCGCCTCACCTTGAGCAATGGCGAAACGTGGACGTGGACGACGGATGCGAAGGGGCGCACGGGGCGAATTGCCAGCAAGCGCGAGGAACAGATTACCCAGGCAGAGTTCCTGCCGCACGCGGATAAATCGCCATGCTGCGCCGCCGCGCCAAAACACGCGACGCCAGCCATCAAGGTCGTCCAGCTCGATGGCATCAAGACGACCGACAAAGATGTCGGCTCGTCCGTGAAACAGGTCAAAGTGAAGGACAAAGTTCGCCCGCTAACCAAGGGCGAGATTGACATGGCGTGGATGCTGTTCCAGGATGCGACCCTACCTATGGTTATAGAGGGAAATTCTGTATCGTTGCCACCTCCGTTGGTGAACGAAAAATCATTGCAGTTGGCAGCGACTCGGAAACGTGGAGACAGGATAACTGCCCGGAACATTCGCTCATCAAATAATGCGAGAATCGCCATGCAATAGCGTGACACACTGTTATTCCTGCTTGCCACGCTGACGAGTGTCGATATCTCGGCGTGTTCGCGCATGGGCCATGCCGCCGTCATGACAGAGGCGGGCCTCCCCTGCTTCAAGATTGCCGGTGAAATACCTGCGCGCCCGAGGAAAAACCACGATAGCGCGTGTGATTTCCCCATAACGATCAGACCACTGCTGGCCTTCAAGGCTTGGGCGGAGCCGCTTCAGTCGATTCCTCCCCCCGCTTCGCCGGCGCCCTGAACCACTCCTCCGGCGGCACCACCTGCGACTCTTTCGGGTCATCGATGTAGTGCGGCGAGGTAATCTGCACGTCGAATTCGTTGAAGACGTCGATGATGTTCTGGTGCAAGCGGTTCAGCACTTCGGCGCGCTGGCGCGGGACTTCGGCACTGGCGTAGGCGACGAGACGGTATTGCACGTAGTAATCCTGCAAGGCCAGCTGCATCACGTACGGTTTTGGCGAAGTGGACAGTTCCGGCGTGCGCGACGCGGCCAGCTCCAGCATGGCGTGCACTTGCCGCCACGGCGTCGCGTAGCCGATGGTGACGGTGGAGTCGAGCACGAAGCCGCCGCCGGGCTGGGCGCGTGAGTAATTCTTCGTCGTTTGCGACATCACCCACGCGTTCGGCAAGGCGACCTCTTCGCCCAGGCCCGTGCGCAAGCGCGTCTCGAACATGCCCACGTCGACCACCGTGCCCTCGCTGTCGCCCACGCGCACATATTCACCCTTGCGCAGGGCGCGCGTGTACATCAGGATCAGGCCGCTCGCCCCCTGCCCCACGATGCTCGACGCGCCGATCGACACCATCAGGCCGACCAGCACGGACAGGCCCTGGAAGGCGGCCGTGTGCGAGCCGGGCAGATACGGATACGCCATGGCCAGCGCGAACAGCCAGATCACCACGCTGGCGATGCGGCGCGTCGGCAGGGCCGTGTCCTTGTCCAGCCAGCCGATTTGCAATTCGCCGCTTTCCACGCGCTTGAACAGCGAGGCGGCCGTGGCGGCGATCAGGCGCGCGATGGCAAAGATCACGCACACCAGCACCAGCCCCGGCAAGGCGCCGATGATGGCGTGGAAGACGTCGGCGGCCACGTCGAACAGATAGCCGCTCAGGCTTTCGCCCCAGGAACGCGTGTACGGCAAACGGCCCAGCACGAAGGCGGCCCACAGATAGGTGGCCATCAGGCGCAAGCCCCACAGCACGGCGCTCAACAGTTGATACGCGAAGGCGATGTAGTGCTCGGCGTCGAGCACGCGCACGTTTTTCAGGCGCACGTCGCGCAGGCGCGAAGCCAGCAAGATGCCGCTGCGGCGCTTGGCCCAGCGGTAAAAGCGCGTCAGGCCCATCCACACGAGCCAGAATACGAGGGTGGCGGCCGCGCACACGGCGGCGGCGATGGCCAGGTAGCGCCAGCTGCTCTGCTCGCGGTAGTCAAACACAGCCTTGCTCAGCTCGGCGGCCGCCGTTTTCGCCACGCTTTCCGTCGTGTCGCCCGCCAGCAGGTTGACGTCGCCGGGCACGACGACGAACAGCTGCACGCCATCGAGCAGCACTTGCGTGCCTTCGGGAATCATGCGCGTGCTCGCCTGCAACGGGCCGTTTTTCGCCAGTACGCTTTCCAGACGGCGCTGCGCTCCGATGGCCCGCTCATCGGGCGGATAGCCGGCCAGCGCGGCGCGGAAGACGAACACCTTGCGGTTGGCAAACATCAGCGGCGCCGTCCTGGCCGCCGCAAGCTGCGATGGCGCCACGACGGTCCCGGCCTCCGCAACGAGCCCGGGCACGCCATCGTCCGCATGGGCTGCGGGCAGCAGGAAAATGGTCAACAGGCACAACAGGCGGAGCAACGCGGACATGGCGGAAATGAAAGAGTGACAAGGAGTAGCCATCATGCCATGTAATCCTGGAAACTCAAGGATCACACGTACTGCTCAGCTCGCATCATGGAAAATGATGCCCAGGGTGTGACGCAAGCCCGAACGCAGGCGCGACACGCCGTGGCGCATGTTCACGCGGTAACTGCCGCGCGTGCCGTTCACGGGGCGCAGCGCAACGGGAAAGAGGACGGCGTCGCCCTGCGCCAGCGGCACGACCTCGGCGCGCGACTGCATGCGCGGGCGCTGCTCCGTCAGCACGAACTCGCCACCCGTGAAATCGTCTTGCGGGCGCGACAGCAACACGGCCAGCTGCAGCGGAAACACGTGCTCGCCATACAGGTCCTGGTGCAAACAGTTGTAATCGCCCTCGCGGTAGCGCAGCAACAAAGGCGTGGGCAGGGTTTGCCCGGCCGCATGGCAGCGCGCGAGGAAGTCGACGTGGCTGGACGGAAAGCGCGTCTCGATGCCCATGGCGGCGTGCCAGCGGTTGGCAATCGCCGCCAAGGGAGGATACAAGCCCGTGCGCAAGGCGGGCACCACATCCGGCAGCGGATGCGCCCAATACTGGTACTCGCCCTGTCCAAAACCGTGGCGCTGCATCACCACACGGCTGCGAAAGCGCGACGCGTCGTCGTACTGTGCCGCCAGCGCCGCGCACTGCGCGGGATTGAGCAAGCCCGGCAGGACGGCGCAGCCATGCGCATTCAGCTCATCTTCGATCCGCTGCCAATCGAGCGCCCTCACCGCTCGCCCTCGCGCTCGAGCAGCGCCTGCTTGCGCTCCACGCCCCAGCGGTAGCCGGACAGCGCGCCATCGTTGCGCACCACCCGGTGGCAGGGAATGGCGACGGCCAGCGCATTGGCCGCGCAGGCACCGGCCACGGCGCGCGCGCCTTGCGGGGCGCCGATGCGCCGCGCCAGCTCGGCATAGCTGACCGTGCTGCCGGCGGGAATCTCGCGCAAGGCTTGCCAGACGCGCTGCTGGAACACGGTGCCGCGCACGTCGAGCGGCAAGTCCAGTCCCAGGCCCGGCGCCTCGACCAGGCCGACCACCTGCGCCACCGTCTGTTCATAGTCGGCTTCCGCGCCGCGCAGCTCGGCTTGAGGAAAACGGTCCTGCAAGTCGCGCAGCAGCACTTCCGGATCGTCATCGATGAGAATGGCGCAAATGCCCTTGTCCGTGCTGGCCACGAGAATGGCGCCCAGCGAGCAGGCGCCAATCGCAAAACGGATCACGGCGCCGCTGCCGCCGGCGCGAAAGGCTCCCGGCGTCATGCCCAGCAAACCCGCCGTGGCCGCATACAGGCGGCCGCTGGAATTGAAGCCGGCCGCATACAAGGTTTCCGTGACGTTTGCCGCGCCCTGCAAGCCGGCCTTCAGGCGCTCGCCGCGCCGCGCCGCCGCGTACGCTTTCGGCGTGATGCCCGTGTGCGCCTTGAAGACGCGGTGGAAGTGAAAGCGGCTCATGCCGGCGGCCTGCGCCAGCGCATCCAGATCGGGCAGCTCGTCGCTGGCGTCGATCAAACGGCAGATGTCGGCCACGATGGCCGCCTGGCGCTGGGCCAGCGGCGGCAGGTTCGGCTTGCAGCGCAAACAGGGGCGAAAGCCGGCCGCCTCCGCTTGCTCGCAACTGGCGTGGAAGGCCACGTTGCGGCGCAAGGCGGGGCGCGCGGCGCAGGAGGGCCGGCAATACACGCCCGTCGTGCGCACCGAGTAATAAAAGACGCCGTCGGCATCGGGCGTGCGCCGCTGCAGGGCATCCCAGCGTTCATCGTCAGTCAGGTAAGCGTGTTCCATGGCGAACTCCGTGCAAGTCAATATTAAGAGCCTATCCCAGTAGATGAATACATCCCCTGCTGGCGCCCCTCAGAAGCGGGGACGGCGTTGCTCGTCGTCGCGTGGCTCGCCACGCGTCCTCCTCACGCCTTGTCCGCGCTCCTGATGAACTGCCAGCAGAAGACGCTCCCTACTGGGATAGGCTCCAAGTCACCAGCATAGCCAGCACCCGCGCGCGCCACACTCCGGCGCTTGCTTTTGAATTCAAAAAAGGCTGGCGGCAGGCATCGTGCTCGGTGCTAAAATCGGCCATCGCGCCGCCAGCCGGCGGCGCGCCCTGCCCGCGCCTCGGAGAAACCGCATTGGACGATCACAATACACAAGAAAATACGCCCATTTTCCAGCGCATCAAGGATTTTCTGCTGGCCGGTATCGCCGCCGGACGCTGGAAGGAAGGCGACGTGATTCCGTCCGAGCAAGCCCTCGTAAAACAATTCGGCGTCTCGCGCATGACGGTCAACCGCGCCGTGCGCGAACTGACGAGCGAACAGGTGCTGACCCGGCGCCAGGGTTCCGGCACTTATGTGGCGCAGCAAAAATACCAGGCGACACTGTTGGAAATCAAGAGTATCGCCGATGAAGTGCGCGCGCGCGGCCATATCCACCGCAGCAGCTTGCAATTGCTGGAACGCACCAAGGCGTCCGACTTGCTGGCCAAGCAATTCGGCCTGCCGCCCGAGCACCCGCTGTTTCATTCGCTGATCGTGCATTTTGAAAACGGCGTGCCGATCCAGGTGGAAGACCGCTGGGTCAATCCCGAGTGCGCGCCCGACTACATGACACAGGATTTTTCCAGCATCACGCCGAACGAATACCTGATGGCGGCCGCGCCCCTGCAAGGCGCTACCTACAGCATCGAAGCGCTGTCTGCGCCGCGCGACATCGCCGAAATGCTGGCCATCGACACGAAACAGCCATGCCTGGTGCTGCGCCGCCAGACGCGCTCGGGCGGCAAGATCGCCTCGATCGCCACCATGTGGCATCCCGGACACCGCTATCAGTTTGCCGGCAGCTTCACTTAAGAACACCTGGAAAAACCTACTGCGCGTCGCGCTTTGCGGCCTGTGATGCTCGCTGTGCCTCAGCACAGCTGCGCTTCTCGTCCACAAATCGCTGCCGCTCGCTACGGTTTTATCAGGTGTTCTGCAGATCGCTGATTCCGTAGCACGATTTCGCGCCAACTTTCTCTCGGATTCTCACCAAATCGCGAAAAAAACAGCCATTCCGGGGCAAAAAAAATCCCGTTTTGGCTGTTTCAGAACTTAACTACTGCGAGCAAATATTCGATGATATAGTTGCCGCCAGAAAGCGCCGCAGGCGTTTATTTGAGCGCGCATCATGCACTGTCAGCCCAGTTCCATCATGCCCCAGAAAGGGATGCATTTGTCGTATTGCAGCCACACGAGTTTCAGCGCATCACGCCCCCGGCGCCCTGCGCTGCACCGGCTCGCTCATACGATGCTGGCGGCAGGCATGGCGCTTTCGTTGCCGGTGCAGGCGGCGGTACACGGCATGGCGCCAACAGTGCTGTGGCCGTACGCTGCCGCCAGCGCCACCGCCCTGGCGGGAGTGGCTTGCTGGCAAGCATGGCGGCTGCGGCAACAGTTGCGCCGCCTGCTCCTGCCCGCACACACCCTGGCCGAACAGGATGCCGGGCAAGCCTTGCGCGGCGCGGCATTGGCTGGCTGGACCTGGCGGCGCCAGTCCGGGCGGCTGCAGTTCGCGCCCCAGTACCAGGACGTACTGGGCGACAAGAGCGCCAAACTCGACCATACACTGGACGAGTGGCTGGCCGAAGTGCACCGCGACGACCGCGCGCGCCTGAGCCTGGCATTTCGCCAGCATCTGGATGGCCAGGCACCCGGCACCTTCAATTGCGAATTCCGTTTGCGCCACAGCGACGGCCACTGGCGCTGGCTGCTGGCGCGCGGCGCCGTGCTGACACGCGCTTCGGATGGCGCCGCCACGCAGGCCAGCGGCATCATCTGCGATATCAGCGAACGCAAGCAGGACGAGCAATCGCGCATGCGCTCGATGCTGGAAGCGGCGCCCGAAGCCATGCTGGTGGCCGACGTCGAGGGCAAGGTGCATTACGCCAACCAGATCGGCGCGCGCTGCTTCGGCTATCCGCTGGCCGAATTGACAGGTATGTCGCTGGAGCAATTGGTACCGGAAAGCACGGCCAGCCATTCCGTGGGCGACCCGCAAGCGCGGCACAGCCTGCCGGGCCGGGTAATGATGGCGCGCCGCCGCGACGGCACGCATTTTCCTGCCAAGGTCAGCCTGTCGCCGCTGCGCATGGCCGGGCAAGTGTTTTCCATTGTCTCGCTGCGCGACATGACGCAGCGGCAACGCGCCGAGGAAGCGCTGCACGCCAGCTCGGAACGCTACCGCCTGATCGTGCAGACGGCCGCCGAAGGCATCTGGATGACGGGTGCGGACGGCAAGACCACCTTCGTCAATCCGAAGATGGCGCACATGCTCGGCTACACGGTGCAGGAAATGCTGGGCCGTCCCCTGCTCGACTTCATGGATCGCGACAGCCAGCTGCTGATGCAGCGCCGCCTGGCCAGCCACGGCAGCTTCGCCAGCCAGCCTGACCAGGTCGATTTCCGCTTCTTCCGCAAGGACCAGTCCAGCCTGTGGGGCTTGCTGTCGAGCACCAGCATCCAGTCGGACAACGGCGAGCCGGGCGGCACCCTGGCAATGATCACCGACATCACGGAACGGCGCCAGGCGTCGATCGCGCTGTCGAACTCGAGCCAGCGCATGGCGTCCGTCTTCGGCGCCGTGACGAACGGCCTGGTGGTGCAGGACAGCCACGGCCACATCCTGGAAAGCAACGCCGCCGCCGAGCGCATGCTGGCGGCCAGTCCGGCCGGCAACAGCCTGTGGCAAGCCATCCACGAGGACGGCTCCCCCTTCGACCAGCGCAGCCATCCCGTGCACATCACCCTGTCGACGGGTGTCGCCATGCGCGACGTGCTGATGGGCGTGCAGCAGCCCGACGGCAGCCTGTCGTGGCTGTCCGTAAATACCGAGGCCATCCGCGATGAGTACGGCAAGGTGGGCATGGTGGTGGCCAGCCTGACCGACATCACGTATCACAAGCGCAGCGAAAGCGCCTTGCGTGAACTCAATGAACATCTGGAAGAGCGCGTGGCGCAGCGCACCGAACAGCTCGACCAGGCCAAGCAGGTGGCCGAAGAAGCGAGCCTGGCAAAGGGGCAATTCCTGGCCAACATGAGCCATGAAATCCGCACGCCGATGAATGGCGTGATCGGCATGGCGTATCTGGCCCTGAAAACCGACCTGGAACCGCGCCAGCGCGATTACCTGGAAAAAATCCGTTTTGCCGGAGAACACTTGCTGGGCATCATCGACGATATCCTCGACATCTCGAAAATCGAGGCGGGCAAGCTGGAGATCGAGCGCGTCAACTTCAGTTTCGACCATGTCGTGCAAACCCTGATGACGGTGGTGGCGCCGCGCGCCGCCGGCAAGAACCTGGAACTGCTGTTTGAAATCGACCCGCAATTGCCGGCAGTACTCGTGGGCGACCCGCTGCGCCTGGGGCAAGTGCTGATCAACTACGCCAATAACGCCATCAAGTTCAGCGAACAGGGCAGCATTACCGTGAAAGTGCGCAAGGTCGTGGCGGACGCGAAACACTGCCTGGTGCGCTTTGAAGTGTGCGACCACGGCATCGGCCTGTCGCAGGATGAAATGAGCAAGCTTTTCCAGTCCTTCCAGCAGGCCGACACCTCCACCACGCGCGAGTATGGCGGCACGGGCCTGGGCCTGGCCATCTGCAAGCAGCTGGCGCAGCTGATGGGCGGCGACGTGGGCGTCGACAGCCGCCCCGGCGCCGGCAGCACCTTCTGGTTCACGGCCAACCTGGGCATTTCCGACCAGGCGGCACCGGCCATGCTCGACAGCATGGTGCAGACGGCGGCGGCCATGCGCGCCAGCGCCGACGCGGCTCTGGTGATGCGCACGCTCAAGCATGCGCGCATCCTGCTGGTGGAAGACAATACGTTCAACCAGCAAGTGGCGCTGGAATTGCTGGAAGAAGCGGGCGCCTCCGTCTGCCTGGCCAACAATGGCGAGGAAGCGCTCGATTTGCTGCGCCAGACGCAGTTCGACTGCGTGCTGATGGACGTGCAGATGCCGCTGATGGATGGCTTGCAAGCGACGCGCCACATTCGCGCCGACCCGCAGCTGGCGCATTTGCGCGTGCTGGCCATGACAGCCACGGCCACGAGCGAAGACCGCGTGCGGTGCCTGGACGCGGGCATGGACGATTTCATTTCCAAGCCTATCCAGCCGGCCATGATGTACCAGACCATCGCCAGCTGGCTGCCGGCCCGCGAGATGCCGCAGCCACCGGCGCGCAGCCGTGCCGCGCCCGCCTTCAAGACCACCCTGGCCGGCGACCCGCAGGTGATCGACCTGTCCATCCTGGCCAAGTTGCTGGGCTACAACCCGGAAAAGGTGCGCAAGTTCGCCTTCAAGTTCCTGCAGACCACGCAGGATGGTTTTGGCGACATGGATGCCGCCCTGGCGCGCGGCGACGTGCACCAGGTGCGCGAACTGGGGCACCGCATCAAATCGTCGGCGCGCACCGTGGGCGCCCTGGGATTGGCCGAGCTGTGCCACAACCTGGAAACCCTGGCGCCGGGCGAACCGGCCGACGAGGCGGAGCGGGCACGGCGCATCGTCGCGCGCCTGTGGCCCCTGCTGGAACAGATTACCGAACAAATCATGAATAACACCAGCTTTGCCAATGACGATTAGCTACCGCCAAATTACGCTATGGCAAGGTTTCGGCATCGACAGCGATGCATATCAACAGAAAGACATGACGATGAACACTGCACCAAACCAAACAAGCGGGGAACACAATGAAGCAGGCCTGGCGCCGTTGCGCGTGCTGCTGCTGGACGACGACGTTTTCATGCTCGACGTGCTCAGCGACATGCTCGAGCAGATGGGCCCGTTCGACATCCGCTGCGAGTCGCACAGCGAACAGGCGCTGTCGACCCTGAAGCAGCACCAGCCCGACCTGCTGATCTGCGACCTGTCCATGCCCGACATCGACGGTATCGAATTCTTGCGCATGGCGGCTGAAAACGGCTTCCGCGGCGGCGTGGTCCTGCTGTCGGGCCTGCATTCGGCCGTGCGCCTGGCGGCCGAGCGCCTGGCCATGGCCAACGGCCTGCATATATTGGGCACCTTCCGCAAGCCGATGGAAAGCGCGGAATTGCAGCTGATGGTGAACTTGCAACTGCAGCACACGGCGCGTCAGGCCGGCGCGCAAGCCTGATCACAAGACCAGGCCGGGGAGACGGGCATGGCGCTGCAGGCCAGCAGGCATGCGGCTTTGCCGCCCTGCAGGCGCCTGCGGAAGCGATATGCTGGCGATATGCCTCAAGTTTTTCTGCAATAATCGCCACGCTTTGAAAAAATGGGTTATTATTTCAGCCATCCCCGCCTGCATACCTCTGGTCGCACCTTCCAAGAACATTGAAGTCGTGCCCATTGTCCCCATCTTCTAACTGCATTCCAGGAAGCATGGATGGCGAACCAGCGTATGGTTAATTCCAGGCATTATTGATCCCACCCTCATTTGAGGAAAATATGAGCGAAAATATCAAACACATTAGCGATGCATCTTTTGAAGCAGACGTCCTGAAATCCGAGTTGCCAGTACTGGTCGACTTCTGGGCAGAATGGTGCGGTCCCTGCAAGGCCATCGCCCCGATCCTGGAAGAAGTGGCCAAGGAATACGCCGGCCGCATCCAGATCGCCAAGATGGACGTGGACGCCAACCAGGCAGTACCTGCCAAGTTCGGCATCCGCGGCATCCCGACCCTGATCCTGTTCAAGGATGGTGTTGCAGCTGCTCAAAAAGTAGGCGCCATGGCCAAGGGCCAGTTGACCGCTTTCGTCGACAGCAATATTTAATGTATGATGGGCAGCGCTGCGCCCGCAGCGCCGCCTGACTGAACAACCGGGAAGCGGCTTTTCCCTCATTCGTGCACAGCCTTCCCCAATAATTAATCAACGCCACGCAGTCCCCTCCCCTACCTTTACATCCCGTCTCGGGACACTCAACACATATGCATTTATCCGAACTAAAGGCCCTACACGTATCCGCCCTGCTTGAGATGGCGATCGGTCTTGACATTGACAACGCAGCCCGCTTGCGCAAACAGGAGCTGATGTTCGCTATCCTGAAAAAACGCGCCAAGTCCGGCGAACAGATTTTTGGCGATGGCGCCCTGGAAGTGCTGCCCGACGGCTTCGGCTTCCTGCGCTCGCCCGACGCCAGCTACATGGCGTCCACCGACGACATTTACATCTCCCCTTCGCAAATCCGCCGCTTCAATCTGCACACCGGCGATTCGATCGAAGGCGAGGTACGGACCCCGAAAGATGGCGAACGCTATTTCGCATTGGTCAAAGTCGACAAGGTCAACGGCGAATCGCCGGAGATGTCGAAACACCGCATCCTGTTTGAAAACCTGACGCCGCTGCACCCGAACGAGCCGCTGCGCCTGGAACGTGAAATGAATGGCCAGGAAAACATCACCGGCCGCATCATCGACCTGATCGCCCCGATCGGCAAAGGCCAGCGCGGCTTGCTGGTGGCGTCGCCGAAATCCGGTAAATCCGTGATCCTGCAGCACATCGCGCATGCGATCACGGCAAATCACCCGGATATCACCCTGATCGTGCTGCTGATTGACGAACGTCCGGAAGAAGTGACCGAAATGCAACGCTCCGTGCGCGGCGAAGTCGTCGCCTCGACCTTCGACGAGCCGGCCACGCGCCACGTGCAAGTGGCCGAGATGGTGCTGGAAAAAGCCAAGCGCCTGGTCGAAATGAAAAAAGACGTGGTCATCCTGCTCGACTCGATCACCCGTCTGGCCCGCGCCTACAACACCGTCATCCCTGCCTCGGGCAAGGTCCTGACCGGCGGTGTCGACGCGAACGCGCTGCAACGTCCAAAACGCTTCTTCGGCGCCGCGCGCAATATCGAAGAAGGCGGCTCGCTGACCATCATCGCCACGGCGCTGATCGAAACGGGTTCGCGCATGGATGACGTGATCTTTGAAGAATTCAAGGGTACCGGCAACATGGAAGTGCATCTGGAACGCCGTCTGGCCGAGAAACGCGTCTACCCGGCAATCAACCTGAACAAATCGGGTACCCGCCGCGAAGAACTGCTGATCAAGCCGAACGAACTGCAAAAAATCTGGATCCTGCGCAAGTTGCTATACTCGATGGACGAGATCGAGGCGATGGAGTTCATTCTGGACAAGATGAAAGCCACGAAAAATAACGCCGAGTTCTTCGACATGATGCGCCGAGGGGGGTAAACCTACTGCGCGTCCCGCTCTACGGCCTGTGTTGCTCGCTGTACCTTCGTACAGCTGCGCTACTCGGCCGTATATCGGGCCTGCTCGCTACGGTTTCCCTCCCCTCGGTGGCACATATCAATGTACTACCGGCCCAAGCCGCTCATTGAGCGGCTTTTTTATTGCCTCCAGCCAGAAAGCGCTATATAATCTGCGGTTGCATTATTTTAAACCCTGGCAAGTGATCGGCAATCGGGTCAAGAAGCTGGACGACCGACGAAGTGCTGTTTGGCTACCAAACTAGAGAGAAGACCATGAAAGTCGATACCCATCCAGAATACCGCGAAGTTGTTTTCCACGATCTGTCGTGCGATTTCAAATTCGTCACCCGCTCGACCATCCAAACCCGCGAAAAAATCACCCACGACGGTAAAGAATACCCACTGGTGAAGATCGAGGTTTCGGCTGAATCGCACCCATTCTTCACGGGCAAGCACAAAATCGTCGATACCGCTGGTCGCGTCGAGAAGTTCCGTCAGAAGTTCGGTTCGGTTGGTTCGAAAACCGCAGTCGCAGCAGGCTAATTTTTGCCGCTTTGCGGCAAAAAAGGGCAGCTTCGGCTACCAGAGAAAAGGCAGCCACGGCTGCCTTTTTTGTCTTTGGCCGCTTTACTTTATACTCGCGCATACCCGACGCCATTCGTCGCGTCTTGCCACTATTCTGATACAACTATCGATGAAGCCAGTCCGCCTTCCCGCCGCTGCCACACTCGCGCTGCCACGATGGGCCTTGTTTGCACTCGGCCTGCTGTACATCCTGCCTGGCCTGATCGGCCGCGAACCGTGGAAGAACGATGACGCCGCCAGTTTCGGCATCATGTGGACCATGGCGCATGGCGGCCTGAACGACTGGCTGTGGCCCAACATCGCCGGCCTGTCGCAGCCCGATGAAGGCCCGCTGGCCTTCTGGCTGGGCGCCATCTTCATCAAACTGTTCGGCTGGATCGACGGCGACGTCTTCGGCGCGCGCATGTCGACCATCGGCATCTTCGTCGTCAGCACCCTGTCTGTCTGGTACACGGCCTTCAACCTGGGCCGCCGCAACGACGCCCAGCCGCTGCGCCTGGCCTTCGGCGGCCAGCCCGAGCCGGACGACTTCGGCCGCACCCTGGCCGATGCCGCCGTCCTCATCTACCTGGGCTGCCTGGGCTTGCTGCAGCACAGCCACGACATCACGGCCGAAGCGCTGTACGTGTCCCTGATGGCCTATTTGCTGTACCGCGCCGTGCGCTACGTGGAAGGCCCGTCCGTGCGCAATGCAGCGCTGCTGGGCCTGGCGCTGGGCGGCCTGACCCTCGCGCGCGGCTGGATCACGCCGGCGGCGCTGAGCATCTCCCTGCTGCTGTGCACCGTCTTCCTGCGCCTGCCGCTGCTGCGCAGCGTGCGCCACCTGGCGCTGGCCATCGTGATCGGCGCCGCGCTGACCCTCGTCTGGCTGCTGCCGGGCGAATGGCTGCGTCCTTACGGCCATTCGCCGCTGCAAGCGTGGATGGAATGGAATTGGCGCCAGCTCAGCGCTCCGAGCCTGATCAGCCTGCAGTATTTCTTGCGTGTCGGCATCTGGTTCTTCTGGCCCGCCTGGCCTTTCGCCGCCTGGGCCGTGTATGCCTGGCGCCGCCAGCACCACGTGCTGCACATCGTCGTGCCGCTGACCTTTGTCGCCATGCTGGCCATCCTGGGCCTGTGCCATCCCGATCCCGACCCGAGTCAGCTGCTGCCGCTGCTGCCGCCGCTGGCCGTGATGGCCGCGTTCGGCTTGCTGACCATGAAACGGGGCGCCATCAACGCCATCGACTGGTTCTCCGTGATGGTGCTGACCATCTGCGCCCTCGCGCTGTGGCTGTTCTGGTTCGCCATCCTGACGGGCTGGCCGCCGAAACTGTCGCATAACGCCCTGAAACTCATGCCCGGCTTCAAGCCCGAGCTGGACTTGCTGGCCTTCTTCGTCGCCGCCTGCGCCAGCGCGGGCTGGGTGGCGCTCGTGCACTGGCGCATCTCGCGCCAGCCGGCCGTACTGTGGCGCGCCGTGGTGCTGTCGTCCGGCGGCCTGATCCTGATCTGGGTGCTGATCATGACCTTGTTCCTGCCGCCGCTGAACTACAGCAAGAGCTACGCCAGCGTGGCGCACCAGATTTCCGTCCACCTGCCGCCAGGCAGCAAGTGCATCAACAGCAACGTCGGCGCCGCCCAGCGCGCCTCGTTCGCCTACTTCGGCCACCTGCCGTTTGCCAGCGTAGGGCAGCAGGAATGCGATGTGTTCTTGCTGCAAGACAGCATCAAGGTTCCCGACAACAAGGAAAAGCTGCCCGAGCATCACGGCGCGGACTGGATCAAGCTGTGGGAAGGGCGCCGCCCCACGGATGACGTGGAACGTTTCCGCCTGTACCAGCGCGTCAGGTAAGCAGCAAAAAAAACCGGGCCAGCCCGGTTTTTTTATGTCCGCCAGACAATTGCTGCCCGTAGGAAAAGTGTTGCCTTAAAATATAGTTAATTACCTAAATTGAACTAGAATTGCTTTTTATATTATAATAGCGGACTGCGCGATAGCGGTGTCTTGCTTTCCCGCCCTAATCGTCCCCCAATTTACTATGAGATTGTCCATGAAATTATTTGCTACCCGCACCTTGCCGCTCATCAGCGCCGCCCTGTTCGCTTTCTCCTTCAGCGCGTCGGCCCAGGCTACCGTGGTTGACCTTGGCGTCGCCAATGGCTACTCGGCCTTCATCTTCGGCAACATCGGCAGCAGCGGCGCCAGCGGCTTTACCAGCGTCGGTGGCAGCATCGCCGCTGGCGGCAATATCTACCTGGACAACTACAACGTTGGCACGAACAAAAAGCCAGGCAGCGCCGTCAATTCCGTCGTTGCTGGCGGCAACCTGAACACGGGCTGGGGCACGCTCGGCGGTTCGGCCGTGTACGGCGTCAGCAACCCCAATGCCACCCTGACGGCACCACAATGGTTCCCAACCAACAACATCAGCAAAGGCAACGCGTCCACCCTGGACTTCGCGGGCGCCAAGCAGCAATTGGCGACCCTGTCGGGTGACGTGGCCAAGCTGCAATCGAACGGCACCGTGATCTCGCAATACGGCAACATGACCCTGGTAGGCAATGTCAACGCCGACGTGAATATTTTCAACATCGACGCGTCGAACCTGCATAACCTGACCCTGGACCTGTCCTCGCTGAAAAGCACGGCCAGCATCATCATCAACGGCACGGCCACCAACATCACCATGAGCGGCGGCTTCGACAATTTCGCCAGCTTCGCCAACCGCACGCTGTTCAACTTCGCCAACGCCACCACCACCAACCTGCAGAACGTCGGCATCAACGGCAGCATCCTGGCGCCGAACAGCGCATTCTCGGGTTCGGGCGACATGAACGGCACGCTGATCGCCAATTCGGTCAGCTCGATCAATTATGGCCACGTCGCGATGAACGGTGCCGGCTTCAACACGGTCAACGTGTCGGCCGTGCCGGAACCAGGCACCTACGCCATGCTGCTGGCCGGCCTGGGCTTGCTGGCATTCCTGCGCCGCCGCACGCCAGCGCGCGCACCGCAAGCCGCGATGGCCGCCATGGCTTGAGCTTTACGCTGAATCCATAAAAAACACCGGGCCGCGCGAGCATCCCGGTGTTTTTTATGGGCTGGCGAAAACCCTACTCCGTGCTCAAGCCCAGATCCGTCGCCACCTGCTTGCGCAAGACATATTTCTGGATCTTGCCCGTCACCGTCATGGGGAATTCCTCGACGAAACGCACGTAGCGGGGAATCTTGTAATAGGCGATCTGTCCATCGCAAAAAGCGCGGATGTCGTCGCTGGTGGCCTGTGTGCCGGGCCGCAAGATAATGCAAGCGCATAACTCTTCGCCATACTTGGCGTCCGGCACGCCCACGCACTGCACGTCGAGCACGCTCGGGTGGCGGTACAGGAATTCCTCGACTTCGCGCGGGTAGATGTTTTCGCCGCCGCGTATCACCATGTCCTTCGAACGGCCGACGATGCTGCAAAAGCCGTTGGCGTCGATCACGGCCAGGTCGCCCGTGTGCATCCAGCGCGCCGCGTCGATGGCCTCGCCGGTTTTTTCAGGATCGCCCCAGTAGCCCTGCATCACGGAATAGCCGCGCGTGAGCAATTCGCCCTTCTCGCCGCGCGGCACGATCCGGCCTTCCGCATCGATGATTTTCACTTCCAGGTGCGGGTGGACCCGGCCGATGGACGACACGCGCATTTCGCGCGGGTCCTCGATCGACGTCTGGAAGCTGACGGGCGACGTTTCCGTCATGCCATACGCAATCGTGATCTCGGCCATATGCATCAATTCGATGACCCGCGTCATGACTTCCATCGGGCATGGCGAACCGGCCATGATGCCGGTACGCAAGTTCGACAGATCGTATTGCTTGAAGTCGGGATGGTCGAGGATGGCGATGAACATGGTCGGCACGCCATGCAAGCCCGTGCAGCGCTCCGCTTGCACGGTTTCCAGCACGGCTTTCGGATCGAAGCCTTCGCCGGGAAACACCATGGCCGCGCCATGCGTGACGCAGGCCAGATTGCCCAGCACCATACCGAAGCAGTGGTACAGGGGCACGGGTATGCACAGGCGGTCCTGTTCGGTGAGGCGCATGGCTTCGCCAATAAAAAAGCCGTTGTTCAGGATATTGTGATGCGTCAAGGTGGCGCCTTTCGGCGCGCCCGTCGTGCCGGACGTGAACTGAATGTTGACGGCGTCGTCAAATTGCAAGCCAGCGCTCACTTCTTCCAGGTGCGCCAGGTCGGCGTCGGCAATGCCGTCCATCAGGGCGTCAAAGTTGTGCATGCCCGGCGTGGCGGCCGCGCCCAGGCGGATGACGTGGCGCAACTGCGGTAGGCGCGGCGACTGCAGGGCGCCGGCGCGCGAACGGGCGATTTCCGGCACCACGTCCTGCACAATGGCCAGATAGTCGCTGGACTTGAAGCTGGGCGACAGGATCAGCGCGCTGCATTGCACCTTGTCGAGCACGTATTCGAGTTCCGAGCGCCGGTAGGCGGGGTTGATGTTGACCATGATCAAGCCGGCTTTCGCCGTGGCAAACTGGGTCAATACCCATTCGGCGCAATTTTGCGACCAGATGCCGACCCGGTCACCAGGCTGCAAGCCCAGTTTCAGCAAGCCGGCGGCCAGCCGGTGCACGCGCTGCTGGAATTCAAGATACGTCCAGCGCACGTTCTGGTGCGCCACGATCAGGGCGTCGTGCTGGCCATAGCGGGCGGCAATGCCGTCCAGGTAGGCGCCTATGGTAGCACCGATCAACGGCGTCTCGTGGGCGCCGTGTACATAACTGATTGCTTGCATGCTGTCTCCGGGGTGGGTGGCGCGGCGCGCTCTTGTTATCGTCTTCGATGCAGAAAATTATAGCCGCAACCGTCCCCGCCCTGCGTCAGCTTGCTGTAATGTGCAGGCCAGCACATCCGACACTCACGGCACCATGACAGGCAACACCCAGCACACGCCCGAACAGGGCTTCATCCTGACCCGCCACTGGCGCGACACGAGCGCCGGCACGGAAGTCGATTTCTGGCTGGCAACGGATGCCGGGCCCCGCCACGTGCGCCTGCCCGTACAGACGGCCGTCGCCTTCCTTCCCATGGAGCAACAGGAACAGGCGCAACAGCTGCTGCGCGGCGAACGCCATGCGGAGCTGCGGCCCCTGTCGCTGTGCGATTTTCACCACCGTCCCGTACTGGGCCTGTACTGCAAGCAATACCGGCATTTGCTGAAGCTGGAAAAGCAGTTGCGCGCGCACGGCGTCGACGTGTACGAAGCCGACATCCGTCCGCCCGAGCGCTACCTGATGGAGCGTTTCATCACGGCGCCGGTCACGTTCAGCGGAGAAACTGAAGTACAGCTGAAACCGGCGCCCGGCTACCGCCCCACATTAAAACTGGTGTCGCTCGATATCGAGACGACGGCGCATGGCGAACTGTATTCGCTGGCCCTGGAAGGCTGCGGCCAGCGCCAGGTCTACATGCTGGGGCCGCCAAACGGCGGCGATGACGCCCTGGACTTCGACCTCGAATACTGCGACAGCCGCGCACAAATCCTCGAGCGCCTGAACATCTGGATGGAGCGCCACGATCCCGACGCCATCATCGGCTGGAACCTGGTGCAGTTCGACTTGCGCGTGCTGCGCCAGCACGCCGAGCGCTGCCAGGTGCCATTGAAACTGGGACGCGGCGGCGCCGTCATGGAATGGCGCGAACACGGCGGCAAACAGGAACACTATTTTGCGGCCGCTGCGGGACGGTTGATCATCGACGGTATCGAAGCCTTGAAATCGGCGACGTGGAATTTTTCTTCGTTCAGCCTGGAAAACGTGGCGCAGACGCTCTTGGGCGAAGGCAAGTCCATCGACAACCCCTACCAGCGCATGGCCGAGATCGACCGGCGTTTCCGCGAAGACAAGCCGGCGCTGGCCCGCTACAACCTCAAGGATTGCGAACTGGTCACGCGCATCTTCGCGAAAACCGAGTTGCTGACCTTCTTGCTGGAACGGGCCAGCGTGACGGGCCTGGCGGCCGACCGCAGCGGCGGCTCCGTGGCCGCCTTCGAGCATTTGTACTTGCCGCTGATGCACCGGCAGGGTTATGTGGCGCCCAACCTGGGCGATGTCTCCGGCGAAAACAGCCCGGGCGGCTTCGTCATGGATTCCCAGTCGGGCCTGTACGATTCCGTGCTCGTGCTCGACTACAAAAGCCTGTACCCGTCCATCATCCGCACCTTCCTCATCGACCCCGTGGGCCTGGTGGTGGGCACGGGTGGCGATGAAGCCGATACCGTGCCCGGCTACCGGGGCGCGCAGTTTTCACGCATCAAACATTGCCTGCCAGCCATCGTGAAGCAGGTGTGGCAGGGGCGCGAAACGGCCAAGCGCGAACGCAACGCGCCGCTGTCGCAAGCGCTAAAAATCATCATGAACGCGTTCTATGGCGTGCTGGGATCGAGCGGCTGCCGCTTTTTCGATCCGCGCCTGGCGTCGTCGATCACCCTGCGCGGCCATGACATCATGCACCGCACGCGCGAATTGATCACCGGACACGGTTATCAGGTGATCTATGGCGACACGGATTCCACGTTTGTGTGGCTGAAAACGGCGCATACGGATGAAGAGGCGGGCAAGATCGGCCGCACCCTGGTGACACACGTGAATACCTGGTGGAATACATACTTGCGCGACGAATTCGGCCTCGAGAATGCGCTGGAGCTGGAATTCGAGACGCATTACCGGCGTTTCCTGATGCCCACCATCCGCGGCTCGGAAGAAGGCAGCAAGAAGCGCTATGCGGGCCTGGTCGGCAAACCCGATGGCAGCGAGGAGATGGTCTACAAGGGCCTGGAAACGGTGCGCAGCGACTGGACGCCGCTGGCGCAGCAATTCCAGCAGGACTTGTACCGCCGCATCTTCCAGCGCGCCGCCTATCAGGACTATGTGCGTGACTACGTGACGCGCACCGTGCGCGGCGAATTCGACGCTTTATTGGTCTACCGCAAGCGCCTGCGCCGTCCGCTCGATGATTACCGGCGCAACGTGCCGCCCCACGTGCGCGCGGCGCGCACGGCCGACGCCTACAACAAGTCGCAGGGCCGGCCGCTGCAATACCAGAATGGCGGCTGGATCAGCTATGTCATCACGGTGGCGGGGCCGGAACCGCTGGAAACGCAGCGTTCGCCCATCGACTACCACCATTACCTGACGCGCCAGCTGCAACCGGTGGCCGACGCCATCCTGCCGTTCCTGGGCGACGATTTTTCGCGCCTCGTGTCGGGCCAGCAGGATTTGTTTTAGATCAATTTTTCTGACCTGGGTGGCCAAGCTGAGGTAATATCGGCGCCTTCCGGGCTTATCTGACCCTGTCCGCAGGCGCTGTGCGCCGTGGCAGCGTAAAATACGCCATGGCGAAAGAATAAGAGCTGCATGCAGAAGAAGATGCCATTCCAGACGAGAATCGTTCGCAACAGAATTTTCCTCGCTGAAATGGCGCATAATTTACAACTATGTTGAACCAGCGGGCAGTCGCACCAGCCATCTGCCCTGCTAATTTTAGAATGAATTGACACCATGACCGAGATCACGTCCTTAAGAGACATCCCGCAAAAAAATATCTTCCGCAAGGGCGACACCTTTGTGCTGTTCGGCGAGCTGTTCGGCCGCGGCTATGTAAATGGCTTGCTGGACGAAGCGCGCAAGGCGGGCATGAATATCGTCGGCATGACGGTCGGCCGCCGCGATGAAAACATGGCGCTGCGCCCGCTGAACGCGGAAGAGCTGGCCGAAGCGGAAGCCAACCTGGGCGGCCGCATCATCAACGTGCCGCTGATGGCCGGTTTCGACCTCGACGCGCCAGCCGGCGAACCGACGCCGACGGCGCTGCTGGCCGACATGACCCTGAAGAGCTGGCAAGAAGACAAGCTGGACTGGGCGCAGATCGAGCGCTGCCGTGAAGCCGGCATCGCCCGCTTCAGCGCTTCCGTGGCCAAAGCCATGGCCGAGCTGGACAGCCTGATTCCTGACGGCAGCAATGTGTATTTCGCCCACACCATGGCCGGCGGCATTCCAAAGGTCAAAGTTTTCCTGGCGATCGCCAACCGCATCTACAAAGGCCGCGGCGAGCGCTTCATGTCCTCGCGCGCCCTGCTCGACAGCGACCTGGGCAAGCTGATCCTGATGAACTTCGACGAAGTCACGGCCAACACCCTGCAGCACCTGATCGACGGCAGCGCCGCCATCCGCGCCCGCATCGAGCAAACGGGCGGCCAGGTGCGCTACAGCGCCTACGGCTACCACGGCACCGAGATCCTGATCGACGGCAAGTACCAGTGGCAAACCTACAGCAACTACACGCAAGGCCTGGCGAAGATACGCCTGGAAAACGTGGCCAAGGCCGCGTGGGACAAAGGCATCAAGGCCACCGTCTTCAATTGCCCGGAAATCCGCACGAACTCGTCCGACATTTTCGTCGGCGTGGAACTGTCGCTGTTCCCGCTGCTCGACGCACTGAAAAAAGAAGGCGGCAGCGCCTGGGCCGAAGAGCAATGGAAAATCTGCCAGGGCTTGCTGGAAGACGGCGTTTCGCTGCAAGACTTGCTCGACCGTATCGCCGCCTACAATGGCGACGCGACCAGCGTGCAATTCCGCAACTTCGCCGCCTGGCCGATGGACAACACGCCAGAGCTGGCCGACGTCATGATCGGCACCTCGGACGACATCACCAAGCTGCACAAGGACCGCAAGGAACTGATCACCGACCACCTGAGCTCGCTGGTTCTGGAAGGCACGGGCCCGCTGATGTTCCACACCATGTCGGAACCGCCAGCACCGGTCGTCTGGCTCAACCACGACATCATCGCGCGCCAGCTGAACTCGGCTCACAACTGAGCTTGATGTAGCAGTACAACACCGACGGCCCGGCTCATCCCCGGGCCGTCGGCGTTTCAAGCCGACTTAGGTGCGCACGATGGACACGCCACCGTCGGCCAGCAGCGCCGTGCCGGTAGTAAAGCTCGATGCATCGGAGGCCAGATACAGCGCCGAACGGGCGATCTCGTCCGGCGAGGCCAGGCGTTTCAATGCGTGCAGTCCCGCCACGAAGGCCCGCGCCTCGGGCGTATTGGCCACTTGCCGCCCCAACGGTGTATCGGTACCGCCTGGCAACAAGGCATTCACGCGGATGCCCGCCGCGCCATACTCGGCCGCCAGAGCCTTCGTCAAGCCGATCACGCCCGCCTTGCTGGCCGCATACGCCGCCATGCCGGGCATGCCCAAGGTATGGCCGACAAACGTGGACGTGAAAATCAGCGAGCCGCCGCCGCGCGCCGCCATGGCAGGCAGCTGGTATTTGGCCGCCAGGAAGGCGCTCGTGAGATTGGTATCGACCGTCGCCCGCCAGTCTTCCAGGGCAACTTCCTGCGTGGGCCCCATGGGCCCCAGGGTGCCCGCATTATTCAAAGCGATATCGAGGCCGCCAAAGCGTTGCAGCGCCAGCGCCACGGCCCCTTGCGCGCACGCCGCGTCGCCCACATCGCCCACGCAAGCCACGGCTTGCGCGCCGCCGTCCGCCAGTTGCGCCACGAGCGCATCGAGTTCCGTCTGCCGCCGCGCCACCAGCACCAGCCGCGCGCCATGGCGGGCAAACAGCTGCGCCGCCGCATGGCCAATGCCCGAGCTGGCGCCCGTGATGATGGCGACCTTGTTTTCCAGTTGCTTCATGGGATATCCCTCCAGGTGAATGAAGGAATACGATAGGGCGGCAGGCCAGGCGCTGCACTCCGCTTCTTGCGCTGGAATCGGCGCGTTCAAGGACTCGCCATGCTTGCGCAAATCACGCGCCAAGCATAAAACTTGCCAGATTGTGACAAATCAGTGATAATGCGTCTCGCGTTGCCGGGATGGCGGAATAGGTAGACGCACGGGACTCAAAATCCCGCGCTGGAAACAGCGTGCCGGTTCGATTCCGGCTCCCGGCACCACAGAACACTTTAGTCGCACCTGATCAAGCCCGCCCATCGCCAGATGCTGCGGGTTTTTTTACGTCAGCGCCCGCATGGGCAGCAAGCCGGCCAGCTGGCCGGCGCCGTCCCCGCAGATCAACGTTCCTCGCGATAATAATCACAGCCCTCGAAAGTGGTGCGCAGCGCCTGCTGCAACTGGGCGTAGCGCTCGGGCGTCAAGTTGAAACGCACGTCGATCTGGCCGTCGTCATCCATTTGCATGGCGGCCTCGGCATCCATCTGCACGGACAATCGGTTCGGATGCAAAATCACGGCGTGCATGTGGCCATACCAGGCGAATTCCTGGCCGCCGTATTCGATGTAGGGCTCGTCCATGCCCATGGCCACGTCCTGCTCGTCGTATTCGTCGGCGCGCTGCAGCATCAGGTAGACGGGCTCGCCTTTGCCAGCTGGCGCGGCCAGGGTGGTGATCAGGGCGTCGTCTTCATTAATGACGGACAACTCGGTGGCGGTAAATCCTGCGGACATGGCGTGCTTTCAACAAATAGATGGATGACGCCACCATAGCGCAAAAGGGCCCCGGACAACATAGCGCGCGGCGAATAAAGCGTGCCGCCTATAATGGCCATTCCATCCATATTGCACAGGAGACCGCCTTGACCGCAGCATCGTCCTACACCACCCGCCTGGCCATCCCCTCCAGCGCCACCTACCAGCACCTGCGCGTCGCCGCCGGCATGAGCGCGAAAAGCACGGCAGCGGCGGCCAAGGGCTTGCCGAACTCGCTGTTTGCCGTGCAAATCCTGCATGGCGACGAGGTGGTGGGTATCGGCCGCGTCATCGGCGATGGCGGCTGCTTCTTCCAGGTCACCGATATCGCCGTGCTGCCGGCCCACCAGGGCAAGGGCCTGGGCAAACGCATCATGCGCGAGATCATGCAATTCATCGAGACGGAGGTGCCGGAAAGTGCGTACGTCAGCCTGATCGCCGACGGCCAGGCGCAAGACTTGTACGCGCAATTCGGTTTCAAGCACACGGCGCCCGCCTCGGTCGGCATGGCGTTGACACGCTAGTGCCGGTCTGGCTGGTTTGCAGCATGGCGCTGGCGCTGCTGTTGAGCGCTGCCGCCTGGGGCGCCGAGCGCCTGCTGCAGCGGCGCGGCCGCACGACGCGCTGGCTGTGGCTGGCTGCCATCGCCGCGTCCGTCCTCCTGCCGCCGGCATGGCTGCCCGGCGTGCTGGCGGCCATGCCGACGGAACAGGCGCAGCTGAAGCTGGGCTGGTTTGTCTTGTCGACGGGCATGCTGTTGATATTGCTGCTGCGCAGCGTCTGGCTGCTGTCGCACCAGCGCCGCTGGCAAAAGAGCACCTTGCTGGGCACGCCCGTCTTCCTGAGCGGCGGCATCGGTCCCTGCGTGGCGGGACTGCTGCGGCCGCGCATCGTGATGCCCGTCTGGCTGCGATTGATTCTGCCGCAGCAACAAGCGCTGCTGCTGGCGCACGAACAATGCCGGCTGGCTGCGCGCGATCCGCTGCTGCTGACCGTGGCGTACGCATTGATTATTCTCATGCCGTGGAACCTGCCCCTGTGGTGGCAACTGCACCGGCTGCGCTTTGCCATCGAGGTCGATTGCGACGCGCGCATGCTGGCGCACGGCCACGCGCTGCGCGACTACGCCATCGTGCTGCGCCGGCACGGCCAGTATTATTCCGGCTTGACGGGCGCCTCGCCGATCGTGCTGAGCGACCCGCTGGCACTGCGGCGCCGGCGGCAAATCATGGGCAGATTTACGCGGGACCAGGCGGCGAACTTGCTATAGTAGCGGCAACGCCGCGCGGCGCGCCCGCGAGCCCGGCTCCCCCCTTAGAAATCAGAGAGATACCATGCTTTACCTGCTTGCCATCGTGATCGTCACCGCCCTGCTGTACTACGTCTTCAGCGGCCGCACGCCCGTCAAACCGCTGCACAAGCCGCTCGTCTCGGTGCGCCAGTACGTGCCGGCGATTCCTCCCGGCGCCCCTGCGCACCACTGGAGCGATGAGGGGCGCTTTGCGTCAGAGGTGGAAAACGAAGCGATGTACCAGCCCGCCATCGCCAAGCTGGCCGGCGAGCACGGTCCCGGCAATGCGGAAGAAAAATGCCTGGCCCTGCTCGTCTGCGACGATGCCAACCCGTTCCAGGACAAGGCCATCGCCGTCTTCATCGACGGCCTGCTGGTCGGCTACCTGTCGCACAACGACGCCCTGCGCCTGCGCCGCAACCTGGGCCGCATGGACCTGGTCGGCCAACTGACCTCATGCGATGCCGTCATCCGTGGCGGCGGCCTGTGGAACGGCAAGCGCCTGGCGTATGCCGTATGGCTCGATCTGCAGCCCTATAACTAAGCTATCGCGCGCGCCAGCCTGACGGCGCGCGTGGCGATAAAGCTGGGCAGGTATTTTTCAATTTCAAAGCGCGGGTGAGGATGCATTTCCTCGTGGTAGCCTGCCAGCACGAAACCCGCCGCCAGCTGGCCGCCGATCTGGCTGTCCAGGCCATGGCCGAAGATCAGCGCCTCGCCCCTGTCCATGCGGGCCGCCAGCGCATCGGCTGGCATATCCTCCACATCCGAATACGGCAGCATAAAACGGGGACGTATCAAGCCCTGCTTTGCCCATTGCGGATCGCGGTCGCCGATGAACACGGCCGGATTGAAGAAACTGCTCAGCAACACGCCGCCATCCGCCAGCACGCGTGCGCATTCGCGCCACACGGGAGCGATGTCGGGCACGTACTGGTTCGACACGGGGTGCACGATGAGGTCGAAACTGGCGTCGGCAAAGCGGCGCAGGTCGCGCATGTCACCCTGCACGGTGGCCAGGTGCAAGCCGTCGCGTTCAGCCACCATGCGGTCTTTCGCCAGTTGCTGCTCAGACAAATCGAACACGGTCACGTGTGCGCCGGCCGCGGCCAGCACGGGCGCCTGCTGCCCGCCGGCACCGGCCAGGCACAGGATACGCGTGCCTTGCACATCGCCCAGCCAGCCGGCCGGCAAGGGGCCGGGCGTCAAATGGATTTGCCACTGCCCGGCGCGCGCTGCGGCGATGGTGGCGCGGTCGACAGGCTGCGACCATGGGCTGTTCTGTACAGCCTGGGCATCCCAGGCTTGCTGATTATGCCGCAAGAAGTTGTCACTTAAAGGCATCGTCATCCTTTCAGAAAAAACAGGACGCGAATGTAGCACGACACCCGGCAAGGCGTCGCACCTTGCAAAAAAACCACACAATTCTTGATGGCAACTTCCTCGCCAGCATCGCCATTCCACGGGCACGGCAAGTCCGCGACCCACCTATCCCGCTCGGGAATCGCTTGCACGACACGGAAAATAATTACAATTAAGATATTTGTTTCCTGAAATCTGGTAAGGTAATTCGCATCGATCACCCGCAGTGGCGGCAGGCGTCCATGCCGGCGCCCAACGCGCCACCTGTTTGCCTACGATGATACCTGCCAGCGTCCAGCACCTGTTCCACCTTCCCGCCGATCCGGCCCAGCTGCACCACGGCCAGCATGCGCCGGGTCTCGTGCTGCTGTCGCTCGTGATCGCCATTTTTACGTCGTGGATGGCTTTCCAGATGACGGCGTACAGCCGCGCGCAGGCGAGCATCAGCCGCCGCTTGCACTTGCTGTGCCTGCTGGCCGGCAGCCTGGCGCTGGGCTGCGGCGTGTGGGCCATGCACTTCATCGGCATGCTGGCCTTCGAGCTGGGCACCAGCGTTGCCTACGATCCGGGCCTGACCTTGCTGTCCATCGTGCCCAGCGTGGCGGCCTCGTTCGTGGCACTGGCCACCATCAGCCGGCGCGCCGTCACGGCGCCGCTGCTGCTGCGCAGCGGCTTGCTGGTGGGCCTGGGCATCGGCGCCATGCATTACACGGGCATGCAGGCCATGCGCATGGGGCTGTCGCTGCGCTACGATCCGCTGCTGTTCGTGCTGTCGCTCATCGTTGCCGTCGCGCTGGCCACCCTGGCCCTGTGGATACGTTTCGGCTTGCGCGGCTGGAGCAGCCGCGTGCCCTCGTCGCAACGCACGCTGATCAGCGCCTGCGTCATGGGTTGCGCAATTGCCGGGATGCATTACATGGGCATGCAGGCGGCCCGCTTCGTGGGGACGATTCCCCCGGGCAATGATGCCGATGCCAACCGGCCCATGCTGGTGATCAGCGTGACCCTGCTGACCATTGCCCTGACGATACTGGTCGCCTCGGCCGTGGGCATCTTGCGCTACCGCGAACTGTTTCGCCACCTGAACCAGAGCGAACACTGGACCCGTTCGCTGCTGACGAGCACGGTCGACGGCGTCATCACCATCAATCGGCACGGCAGCATCATCGACTTCAACGGCGCCGCCGAGCGCATCCTCGGCTGGCGGCCGGCGGAAATTGTCGGCCGCCATGTCAGCGTGCTGGTCAGCGACGTGCGCCAGTCGGAACAGCACGGCCTGCTGCACTACCTGCGCACGGGCGAGGCTGGCGCTTTCCAGTCCAGCGAGGAAATCGTCTACCTGCGCAAGGATGGCATACCGGTCGCCGTGCAGCGTTCGGTGGCCAGCGCGCGCCTGGCCGACCAGGATTTGTATGTGCTGTTCATTACGGACATCAGCGAACGGCGCGCCATGCTGGCCGCCCTGCGCGAAAGCGAGCAACAGTTGCGCTCGCTGATCGGCAATATTCCCGGCATCGCCTTCCGCTGCACCACGGCGGAAAACCAGCCCATGCTGTTCATCAGCGATGGCGTGGAAGCCGTCACCGGCTATCCGCCCGCCGACTTTCTCGGCGCAACACCGCGCCGCAGCATCACGGGCCTGATTGCCAGCGAAGAGCGCGCCTACGTCGTCGACGTCTTCAACCGCAGCGTGGCCAGCGGCGAGCCCTACCTGCTGGAATACCGGCTGCTGCATGCCGACGGCACGGCCCGCTGGCTGTGGGAGCGGGGCACAGTCGTGCACGATGCGGCAGGCGCCGTGCGCTGGGTCGACGGCGTCATCCTCGATATCAGCGAACGGCGGCAGATGGAGGAAGACTTGCGCAAGGCCAAGGAAAAAGCGGAGCTGGCGGCCGCCACGCGGGCCAGCTTTGTCGCCAACATGAGCCATGAAATCCGCACGCCGATGAATTCCATCCTCGGTTTCACCGATGTGCTGCTCGACTCGCCGCTGGCACCGGAGCAGCGGCGCCACCTCAATACCGTGCGGCAGTCCGGCCGCTCGCTGTTGCGCCTGCTCAACGAAGTGCTCGATACGGCCAAGCTGGACAAAGGCGCCGTGGTGCTGGAAATGCGCGACTACAGCCTGCTGGCGCTGGTCGATGAACTGGCGTCCACGTATGGCATCCATGCGCGCAACAAGGGTTTGCGCATGGAGGTGCAGTACGATCCGCAACTGCCGGCCGTGCTGCATGGCGACGAATTGCGCATGCGGCAGGTGCTGGGCAACCTGCTCGACAACGCCATCAAGTTCACGGCCAGCGGCGGTGTCAGCCTGGCGGCGCGCCTCGACGGTGGCCAGCTGCACCTGCTGGTGCGGGACAGCGGCATCGGTATCGCCGCGGAACGGCGCGATGCCATTTTTGACCCCTTCGTGCAAGCGGACGCTTCGACCACGCGGCGCTTTGGCGGCACGGGCCTGGGCACCACCATCAGCAGGCAGCTGGTGACCCTGATGCAGGGGCGCATCTGGGCCGACGCCAGCGTGCCGCACGGCAGCGTATTCCATATCATGCTGCCCTTGTTGCCGGCACGCCAGGCGGCGCTGCCCGCCAGCGAACGCCGCAGCGTGCGCCTGCCGCCCCTGCGCGTGCTGGCCGCCGACGACGTGCCGCAAAACCTGGAACTGCTGAGTCTGCTGCTGGGCAAGCGCGGCCACACGGTGATCACGGCAGGCGATGGCGTGGAAGCCTTGCAGCTGACGCAGCAGAACGACTTCGACATTCTGCTGCTGGACTTGCAAATGCCGCGCATGGATGGCCTGGCCGCCACGCAAGCCATCCGCGCCGCCGCCCTGCGCGACGGCCGCCCGCGCGTGCCCGTGATCGCCATGACGGCCAGCGTGCTCGATGCGCACCGCAAGGCGGCACGGGCAGCCGGCATGGACGGTTTCGCCATCAAGCCCGTCGAATGGCAGGCACTGTCGCAGGAAATCGCCCGCGTGCTGGGCCTGACGGCGGATCCTGCCGATGACAGCCCCGCGCCCGCTGGAGGAAGAGTGCTGCACCATGCGGGCGCCCTGCAGCGCTGGGCCGGCAACGACAGCGCCTACCGCGCGGCGCTGGCCCGTTTCGGACGCGAACATCCGCGCGTGCCGCCTGCCCTGCTGGCCGCCATCGAGGCACGCGACCACGCGGTGCTCCTGCCGCAAAGCCACCGGCTGCGCGGCGCGGCGGCCAACCTCGGCCTGGAACAGCTGGCCGCCAGCCTGGCGACTTTGGAACAAGCGTGTGCCAGCCCTGGCCCCGCCACGGCGCCGCAGCTCGATGAGACGCTGGGCAAGCTGCTGACGCAATGGCCGGCGGCCCTGGCCGCCATCGCCCGGCTGGCGCCGCCTGCATTACCAGAGACAACGACGAGCGCCATCGACGCGCCCGCCGCCCGGCAAGCGGCAAGCGCCCTGCTGCAGGCCTTGCAGCGCGGCGAACTCGATGACGCGGCGCAAGCACAATTGCAGCACGCCATGGGCGCGCAAGCGGATGCGCTGGCGCCGCTGCTGCACGCCATCGACGACTTTGATTTCCCCTTGGCACAGTCGCTCCTGCACGGCCTGCTGCCCACCTTCGCCCCGGAGTCCCCATGAATGCACGAGCCAGACCCGTGATTCTCGTCGTCGACGATGAAGCGGCCAATTTGCAATTGCTGCGCCAGATCTTGCAGAACGACTACGCGCTGCTGTTCGCCAAGGATGGCGCACGGGCCCTGGAACTGGCGCAGCAGGAACGCCCGGCCCTGATCCTGCTCGACGTGATGATGCCAGGCATGAGCGGCCACGACACCTGCCGCCAGCTGAAAGCGGCGCCGCTGACGGCCGCCATCCCCGTCATTTTCGTCACGGCCCTGAACGACATGCGCGACGAACTGAGCGGTTTTGAAGCGGGCGCCGTCGATTACATCACCAAGCCGCTCAGCCCTGCCATCGTGCGTGCCCGCGTGCGCACGCATCTGTCGCTGGTGCGCATCGACGAACTGAAGGAAACGCGGCTGCAGATCGTCCAGCGCCTGGGCCTGGCGGCCGAGTACAAGGACAATGAAACGGGCTTGCACGTGATCCGCATGAGCCATTACGCACGCCTGCTGGGCGTGGCCGCCGGCATGGACGAGGCCGCCGCAGACGACCTGCTGCACGCGGCGCCCATGCACGACGTGGGCAAGATCGGCATCCCCGACCGCATCCTGCAAAAGCCGGGCAAGCTCGACGCGGACGAATGGACCGTCATGCAGACGCACGCGCGCATCGGCGCCGACATCATCGGCGAACATGCCGCAGGCGGCATGCTGGCGCTGGCCCGCGAGATCGCCCTGTCGCACCATGAAAAATGGGATGGCAGCGGCTACCCGAACGGCTTGGCGGGCGAGGCGATCCCGCTGGCGGGACGCATCATCGCCGTGGCCGACGTCTTCGACGCGCTGACCTCGGTGCGCCCGTACAAGCGCGCGTGGTCGGTGACGGACGCCGTGGGCTATTTACAAGCGCAACAAGGCAGCCATTTCGATGCGCGGCTGGTCGAGCTGTTTATACAGCAATTGCCGGCCATCAACGCCATCCGGCTGCGCTGGGCAGAGAAAGAGGAAAGCCACGCGGCCACTTGAAAAGTGAACTCCCGCCACGGCCAGCGTTGTTGCGTCACACAAAACAGTGCCGGACAGATGGCGCCGGCGCCGATGCAGACCACTGGAAGGGCAAGGAGTTCGATGCCATTATGGCCGACAGCGAGCCGAGCATTTTGATGCACATCAAACAGCTCGCAATTTCCTGGCGACGGCCTTGCAGATGGCCACCGCCCGCGTTTTTTTGACGCACATCAAGCGCGGCATAAGAAAAACGCCCGCCAGCACGGCAATGCTGGACTTGCCCGTGTTGCCGTTCTAGCCTTGTTGCCATCCTGACTAGCGAATGACAACATGGCTTATCAATCCATCCTCGTCCACGCCGACCTGTCGCGCCATGCGCCGCAGCGCATCGCCATCGCGGCACGGCTGGCGCACGCGCACCAGGCGCACCTGATCGGCGCAGCCATGACGGGCGTGTCGCGCTTTACCCTGGAAAACAACCGCGGCATGCGCGGCGGCGCAGATCAACGCCCTGCACGGGCAGGCGGAGCAGGCGCTCGACCAGTTTGAAAAACTGGCGCGCCAGGCCGGCGCCGTCTCGCTCGAGCGGCGCCTGATCGAAGACGATGAAGATGGCGGCATGGCCGTCAGCGCCCGCTACAGCGACTTGACGGTACTGAGCCAGCACGACGACAGCGAGACGCTGCCCGGCGCCATGAGCGACCTGCTGCCCTACGTGATGCTCAACGCGGCCCGTCCCGTGCTGATCGGGCCGCGCAGCGGCCAGTTTGCGCAAATCGACAATACCGTCGTGGTGGCCTGGGATGGCAGCATGGAAGCGACGCGCGCCATCGGCCACGCCCTGCCCCTCTTGCGCGCGGCGCGCCGGGTGGTGCTGGCCCTGCTGCACCCGCCGGCCGGCCATGCGCAGCCGGCCCGCCACCCGGGCGCCGACATCGCCGCCTACCTGAGCCGCCATGGCGTGCCCGTCGAAGTGCGCCCCGCCGTCACCACGGGCGACGTCGGGGCGGCCCTGCTGGCCATGGCCGCCGAAGTGCATGCGGACTTGCTGGTGATGGGCGGCTACGGCCATGCGCGCTTCCGCGAAATTTTACTGGGCGGCGTGACGGAAACGGTCTTGCGCCAGATGAAGCTACCGGTGCTGATGGCGCACTGACGTCAAAAAGCCGCGCCACCCCTGCGGATGACGCGGCTTTTAACTGACAGCGACAGCCTTAGACTTTGCGCTGGGCGACTGCGTCAACGACACAGAGCGCCGTCATGTTGACGATGCGGCGCACGGTGGCCGATGGCGTCAAAATGTGCACGGGCTTGGCGCAGCCGAGCAGGATCGGGCCCACGGCGATGCCGTTGCCGGCCGCCGTTTTCACCAGGTTATAGGCGATGTTGGCCGATTCGATATTCGGCATGACGAGCAGGTTGGCGTCGTTCTTCAGTGCCGAATTTGGCATCAGTTTGTGACGCAGCTTGCTGTCGAGGGCCGTATCGCCGTGCATTTCGCCGTCGATTTCCAGGTCCGGCGCGCGGTCCTTGACGATGGCCAGGGCGGCGCGCATTTTTTGCGCCGAGGCGCTGTCGCTGGAACCGAAGTTCGAGTGCGACAACAGGGCCGCGCGCGGCGACAAACCGAAACGGGTCATCTCTTCGGCGGCCATGATGGTGATCTCGGCCAGCTGCTCGGCGTCCGGGTTTTCATTGACGTGCGTGTCGACCATCACCAGCTGGCGCTCCGGCATGATCAGGACGTTCATGGCCGCATACACATTGCTGCCGGCGCGCTTGCCCAGCACCTGGTCGATGTATTTCAGGTGCAGCTGGGTCGTGCCGAAGGTGCCGCAGATCATGCCGTCGGCGTCGCCCTTGTGGATCATCATCGAACCGATCAGGGTGTGGCGGCGGCGCATTTCCAGCTTCGCGTATTCCTCGGTGACGCCCTTGCGGCTCGTCATCGCGTAATACGTGTTCCAGTAATCGCGATAGCGCTCGTCGAAATCCGGGTTGATGACGTCGAAGTCGACGCCTTGCTTGAGGCGCAGGCCGAACTTCTGGATGCGCGCTTCGAGCACCGGTGGACGGCCGACCAGGATAGGACGCGCCAGTTTTTCATCGACCACCACTTGCACGGCACGCAGCACGCGCTCTTCTTCGCCTTCGGCGTAGACGATGCGTTTGAGTTCGGCCGGCGTGGATTTGGCCATCAGGAACAGCGGCTTCATGAAGGTGCCGCTGCGGTAGACGAATTGCTGCAGGCTGTCCGCGTACGCTTGCAAGTCCTTGATCGGACGCGTGGCGACGCCGGAATCCTCGGCCGCCTTGGCAACGGCCGGCGCGATCTTGATCAGCAGACGCGGATCGAACGGCATCGGGATCAGGTATTCAGGACCGAACGACAGGTTGCTGATGCCGTACGTGGTGGCCACGATGTCGGACTGCTCGGCATGCGCCAGGTCGGCAATCGCGTGCACGACGGCGATTTCCATTTCGCGCGTGATCGTCGTCGCGCCGCAATCGAGGGCGCCGCGGAAGATGTACGGGAAGCACAGCACGTTGTTGACCTGGTTCGGGTAATCCGAACGGCCCGTGGCGATGATGGCGTCGCTGCGTACGGCCTTGACTTCTTCCGGCAGGATTTCCGGATTCGGGTTGGCCAGCGCCAGGATCAGCGGGTTCGGCGCCATCTTGCGCACCATGTCTTGCTTCAGCACGCCGCCTGCGGAAACGCCGAGGAAAATGTCGGCGTCCGGGATGATCTCGGCCAGGGTACGCAGCGGCGTGTCTTGCGCGAAGCGTTCCTTGTCCGGGTCCATCAGTTCCGTGCGGCCCTTGTAGACGACGCCGGCCAGGTCGGTGACGTAGATGTTTTTGAGCGGGAAGCCCAGGTCGACGATCAGGTCCAGGCAGGCCAGCGCCGCAGCACCCGCGCCCGAGACGACCAGTTTGCAGTCCTCGATTTTCTTGCCGACGGCTTTCAGGCCGTTCAGGATGGCCGCGCCGACGATGATGGCGGTGCCGTGCTGGTCGTCATGGAAGACGGGAATCTTCATGCGGTCGCGCAGCTGGCGCTCGATGTAGAAGCATTCAGGGGCCTTGATGTCTTCCAGGTTCACGCCGCCGAAGGTCGGTTCCAGCGAGGCGATGATGTCGACCAGTTTATCGGGATCCGATTCGTTGATCTCGATGTCGAAGACGTCGATGCCGGCGAATTTCTTGAACAGCACGCCCTTGCCTTCCATCACCGGCTTGGCGGCCAGCGGACCGATATTGCCCAGTCCCAGCACGGCCGTGCCGTTGGTGATGACGGCCACCAGGTTGCCGCGCGCCGTATATTTATAGGCATTGGCCGGATCGATGACGATTTCTTCGCACGGTGCCGCCACGCCTGGCGAGTAGGCCAGTGCCAGGTCGCGCTGGTTGGTCAGTTGTTTGGTCGGCGTCACGCTGATTTTGCCGGGGCGCGGGCACTCGTGATACTCGAGTGCGGCCAAGCGCAATTGTTGACGCAATTCTTCTTTTTTATCAGATGACGAATCCATGCTGTGCTGCCTTCCTGTTTGGTCGATCGGGTGTTCCGGATTTTATCAGACCGATTCTTTCAATTAGCTAGGTATTTTCCGCTAGCCACAGTCTGATATCACGAAAACGCATAACCTAGCATTGTAAGGCCGTCCGGCGGCCCAAACGTCCTCAACAGGAAAAACTATCGAATTTTACATTTCAATTAGTTTTTGTGATCACTGACCGGGAGCACGCCACAGCGGCAGCGCGGCGACGGCGCGCTCGATATCATCCATCTCGTCCGCACCCAGGGTGTCGTCGAACGGCGCGGACAAAATGCGGCGCATCAGCGCCAGGCGCGTCGTCGCCTGCTGCGCGTCGATGAAGCGCGTCGTCTCCGCGCAATACTGCGCGCGGCGCCGGGCATCGGCGCCGTCATCGTCGCCGTCGGGATAATAATGGCGGCCGATGTGCTGCAGCGACTGCAGCAGGAATTCGATCTCGCGCAGGATGCGCAGCGCATCCTCGCCGGACAGCACGATGCGGCGGTTGGCGGGCAGCAGGGATGGCGGCGTGGCGCGACTATTCAAAATAGTCCTCGATCAGGAATGCATAGCCGCCATCGATCAGCATTTGCAGATAAGCGTCGAAGCTGTCGGCGATGACCTGGTAATTGTCGGGATCGTGCAGGAAGCGCACGACCTGCCCGACCTTGCCCGACCCCGTGGGCGTGAAATCGACATACAGCCGCGAGGAGCCGCCATTGTTCATGCAATGCGAAAAACACAGGCGCTGGCCTTGCTGGATACCGGCGTCGATGCGCACGTCGACGATACCGGGATCTTCCTCCAGGTAATGGCCATAGATATCGGCGATGCTGCGCTGGTTCGCCTGCCCGTCCTTGAGGATCTGCTCGACGGAACTCAGGTAATACGGATACTCGAACACGTCCGAGCCCAGCATGTACACCAGCACCATGCCGCCGGCGTACGCCTGATAATAGGTGCCGTTGTACTGGCCCAGCAAGCGCAGCAGGCTGTCCGGGCACAGCGGATACGTGTGGCGCAAGCTGGCCAGTTGCGCCGCGCTGGCGCCGCTGGCCAGCGCCAGCTCCGCCAGCGGCTCCGGTGGCAAGGCCTGGCGCAATCCTGCCAAATAGTGGTCGACGATGTGCATGGGCGAAATATATCAGCTGCCGGCACACGGCACGCGCACCTTAGCGGGCATTGGCCAGCCGCGCCCCCGGCGCGAAACGCACGGCGATCAGCAGCAGCACCACGATGCCGGCCGCCATCACCATCCACGCCTGGGCCAGGCTGGACGAGTGCTGGCGGATCAGGCCGGCGATGAACGGCATGCTGCTGGCGATGATGTAGCCGCCGCCCTGCACGAAACCGAGCAGTGCGCCGGCGCCGGCCGGATCCCGCACGTGGTCCATGCTGACGATCAGCGACAAGGGGAACAAAGCGCCGATGCCGCAGCCCAGTAATATCACGGCGGGCAACGCCAGTTGCGCGGGCGCCACAATCAGGCAGGCCAGGCCGCCCAGCACGGCCAGCAATACGGACAGCAACAGGATGCGGCGGTCGGGAAAACGGTGGATGATGCTGGAAATCACCAGTCCCGCCAGCACTTCCACGAGGGTCAGGCCACCGAGCAGCAAGCCGCTGTCGGCCGCGCTCCAGCCCAGCTCCGTGTAAAACGGCGGCAGCCAGGCCAGCACCAGCGTGTACGCGCCCGTGCCGATGCCAAAGAACACCATCAACAGCCAGGCGCGGCCACTGCCCACGGGCAGGCTGGCGCCCGCGCCGCCGGGCACCTCCACGCACGCGGCCGATGCACGGCGCCACAGCAGCGCGGCGGCCACGGCCGGCAGCGCCCACAGGGCTAGCAGCGCCTGCCAGCCCAGCACTTGCGCCAGCGGTGAAGCGGACGCGGCGGCAATGGCCGCGCCGCCCATGATGCCCGTCGTGTAAAAGCCCATCAGCTGGCCCGCCCGCTCGGGGAAATGGCGCTTGATGAAAGCGGGCAGCAGCGCCTGCACCAGCGCGATGCCCAGGCCGCCCAGGGCCGCCGTGGCGATCAAGCCGCCGCTGCCATGCAGGGGCCAGCGCAGCGCGCAGGCGGCAGCGATGATGGCGATGCCCAGCGAGATGCCGCGCGCCACGCCCAGCCGGCGCTGCAGCTGCGCGCCCGCCAGTGCGCACAGCCCCATGGCGAACACGGGCACCGTGGTCAGCAAGCCCGCATCGGCATTGCTGAGGCCTGTGCCGGCCTGGATGCTGTCGAGCAAGGGGCCGATGGCGGCCAGGATGGGCCGCAGGTTCAAGCCCAGCAGGATGATGGCGGCCACCAGCAGGGCCGAAGAAGCTGAAGCAGAAAGAGATGCGGCAGGTCGGGCGGAAGGCATGGGATAGTCCTTGCCTCGCTGGGAGGCACATGGTTTAATGCGTCATCAAATATGACTCGATGAAAAGTATCTTAACATAAAGATAGAAATCTATCTTGATGTCCAGATAAATGGATAGCCCATGACAACTACCCCGCAAGAACACGCGCGCGCGCAATTTGCCGCCGCACAATGGCAGCGCGAACTGCCGCAGATGGATACGCGCGCCATGCAGCTGGTAGGCCAGCTGGGCACGGTGGCGCAACTGATGGCGCGCGACTGGCTCAATCCGCTGTTCGCCGAACACGGCTTGCAGCCGGGCGAATTCGACGTGCTGGCGACCTTGCGCCGCTCGGGCACGCCCTACAGCCTGACGCCGACGGCCCTGTACGAGGCGGCCATGCTGTCTTCGGGCGGCATGACCAACCGCATCGACCGGCTGGAAGCGGCCGGCCTGATCGAACGCCAGAAGCATCCGACGGACCGGCGCGGCGTGCTGGTGGCCCTGACACAAAAGGGATTGGAACTGATAGAAAAGCTCGTGCTGCTGCACGTGGAAAACGAGCGCGCCATGCTCTCGGCGCTCAATGCGGACGAACAGCGCCAGCTCGACCAGTTGCTGGCCAAGCTGCTGCACGGCATGGCGCAGGCAAAGAAAGGCTAGGCGAGCAGACTCGCCAGCTCGCGCAGCGCCGCATTGCCGCGCCGCGCCAGTCGCTGCAGTTCGGCAGGGTCGCGGCTGTCGTAGATGGCCTGGACATGGCGCGCGCTGGCCGCGCGCAAGTCGATATCGCTGTCGCGGTCCGGCAGCTGGGCATCGGCCACATGTCCCTCGACCAGGGTCAGATAGTAATGACGGGGCTTGCCGCGCAAATTGGTGGCGAACTGCAGCACCAGTCCGTTGTCGAACAGCAGGGCGCCGCTGCGGCCACCGTGTTCCAGCAGCACGCGACATGCCGGCAAGGGCTGCCGCGCCGCACGCAGAAAACCGGCCAGATGCACCTGATAACCGAGTTCCAGGCCATTCGCGCCCAGCTGGCCGCGCTGCAGATACACTTTGAACGACGCCGGCACGGGCCGGCCGGCGCGGCGGAACAGGCGCGCATCTTCGTACAGGCACAGCTGGCCGCCGTCGCTGATGGCGTCGAAGCCGCGCGCCGCCAGCTCCTGCGCTTCGAAGGTGCGCAAGCCGACGGCTTGCGGGTCGCGCAGCCAGCCGTGGTCGAGCCAGGATTGCAGCAAGAAGTGAATATCGAGGATGGGCATGGCAAGCGGATCGGCAGTGGCAAAGGCGCCTATTGTATGCCAGCCTATAATAGCCGGGCCACAACCTCACTCAACGAACTGACCACGCCATGGCCCCACACGACGCGCTTTCCGAATTCGACCTGATCAAACAATATTTCGTGCGCCAGCGCCCCGGCCGCGCCACCCTGGGCATCGGCGACGATTGCGCGCTGATCACGCCCGGCGCGGGCAAGCAGATCGCCATCTCGTCGGACATGCTGGTCGAGGACCGGCACTTCTTTGCCGGCGCCGACGCCCGCATGCTCGGCCACAAAAGCCTGGCCGTGAACCTGTCCGACCTGGCCGCCATGGGCGCGCGTCCCGTGGCATTTACGTTGGCCCTGGCCCTGCCGCAAGCGGAGCGCGCCTGGCTGGCCGGCTTTGCCGAAGGCCTGTTTGCGCTGGCCGACGCGTTTAATTGCGAACTCATCGGAGGCGACACCACCAAGGGCCCTTTGAATATCTGCATCACCGTGTTTGGCGAGCTGGCGCCGGGCCAGGCCCTGCGCCGCAGCGCGGCCGTGGCGGGTGACGACATCTGGGTCAGCGGCACCCTGGGCGACGCGCGCCTGGCCTTGGCCGGCTACCGCAAGGAACAGGCATTGTCGCCAGCCGACCTGGCCATGGCAGGCGCGCGCATGCACACGCCGACGCCGCGCGTGGCGCTCGGCTGCGCGCTGGCCGAAGCGGGCCTCGCGCATGCGGCCATCGACATTTCGGATGGGCTGGTGGGCGATTTGGGTCACATATTGAAAGCGTCACAGGTGGGCGCCACGCTCGACGTGGACGCCCTGCCTGCCGGCCCAGTGCTGGCGCAGCAAGCGACCGACCTGCGCCGCCGCTACACGGCCGCCGGCGGCGACGACTATGAATTGTGCTTCACGGCGCCAGCTTCCTCGCGCGACGCCATCGCCGCCCTGGCGGCCAGCTGCGCCACACCAGCCACGCGCGTGGGCAGCATCGAGGCCAAAGCCGGCTTGCGGCTGGTGGATGCGGCCGGGCAGCCGCTCGATCTGCAGCTGTCTTCCTTCGACCATTTCAGCGCATAAGGACGGCTAGCGGACCGCCACCCGCGCCAGCCCCGGCTGGTTCACCATCCAGTAGTGCTGGAAGGCCAGGCGGATGTTGTCGCGCAGCTGGGTATCGTCCCACGGTTTCGTATAAAAACGGTAGATGGCGCCCCGGTTGATCGAGTCGAGCACGGCTTCCAGGCCCGTGTAGCCGGAGAGGATGATGCGGATGGTTTCCGGGTACAGCTCTTTTACTTTACTGAGGAATTCCGTGCCGCTCATGCTCGGCATGCGCTGGTCGCAGACGATCACGTGCACCCGGTGCAGGGCCAGCATTTCAAACCCTTCGGCCGGCGTGCTGGCCGTAAGAATCTGATAGCCCTCGGGACGGAACAGGCGGTGCAATGAGGACAGCACGTTGACGTCGTCATCGACGATGAGCAGCGTCTGCGCCGGCTGCGCGGCCGGGTCGTGGCCGGGCGGCAGGCCGGCGCCGGCGACGATCATCTGCCCCAGTTCCAGCGCCGGCAGGGCGCGGCTGAAATAAAAGCCCTGGATCTCGTCGCAGCGGTTGCGCCGCAGGTATTCGAGCTGCGGGCGCGATTCCACGCCCTCGGCCACGACGCTCAGTTTCAGGCTGTGCGCCATGCTGACGATGGCCAGCGCGATGGCCGCGTCGTTCGGGTTGCTGGTGATGTTGCGTACGAAGGCGATGTCGATCTTCAGCTTGTCGATGGGGAAGCGCTGCAGATACGCGAGGCTCGAGTAGCCGGTGCCGAAATCGTCGATCGCCACCTTCACGCCGATTTTCTTCAGTTTGCCCAGCACGACGATGGTGCGCTCGGCGTTCGACATCAGCGCCGTTTCCGTCAGTTCCAGTTCCAGCAATTCCGGTGCCACGTTGTGATGCGCCAGCGCGCGCGTCACTTCGCCTTCCAGGTCGCCTTCGGCAAACTGGCGGCTCGATACATTGACGGCCACGTGCACTGGCCCCACTTCGCTGTCGCGCCATTCGGCGATCTGGCGGCAGGCGGCCTGGATCACCCAGGCGCCCACGCGCACGATCAGTCCCGTGTCTTCCAGCACGGGCACGAATTCGGCGGGCGCCACCAGGCCGTAGCCGGGACGGCGCCAGCGCAGCAGCGCTTCCACGCCGCTGATGCGGCCCGTGCGCAAATCCACCTTGGGCTGGTAGTACAGGATGAACTGGTCGTGTTCGAGCGCATGGCGCAGCGCCAGTTCCAGGTCCAGGCGCGCCAGCACCTGCACGTTCATCCCGGCCGTGAAAAAGCGGTAGCCGTCGCGGCCCGCCTGCTTGGCGCCGCCCATGGCCGTATTCGCGTATTTGATCAGGGTTTCCGGGTCGGTGGCGTCGTCCGGATACATGGCGATGCCGATGCTGGCCGTCAGGGTGGCCGCGTGGCCGCGCAAGTCGAATGGCGCCCTCAGGGTTTCGCGCACCTGGTTGGCCACAGCCACGGCTTCCTGCTGGTTGCGGCTCATCGTCAATATCAGCGCGAATTCGTCGTTGCCCAATCGCCCCACCGTGTCGCGCAGGCGCACGCATTCGACGAGGCGGTTGCTGAACTGGCGCAGCAGCTCGTCGCCCAGCGCCGCGCCCAGCGTGTCGTTGATGCTTTTAAAACGGTCGAGCGCGATGAACAGCACCACGATGCGCCAGCTTTTCTCTTGCGCCAGTTCCACGGCCTGGGCCAGGGTCTGGTAGAACAGGCTGCGGTTCGGCAGCCCCGTCAAGCCATCGTAATGGGCCAGGTGCTTGAGGCGCTCCTGCGCCTGGCGCCGCTCGCTGATGTCGCGCGCCACGGCGATCAGCAGCAGGCCGCCCGCGCCAGGGGTGCCAGAATAGCCGCCCGTCACGGGCGCTTGCGCATACCAGTGCCAACCCAGTTCCACGGGGATCAGGCTCAGGTCGCGCCGCACCAGTTCGCACTCCGTCACTTCCGTGGCCAGATGGGCAGGGCCGCCCGGCAGCGCGGCCAGCGGCGGGGCCGGCGGCGATGGCAGCAAGGTGCCCGGCGCCAGCGCCAGCAGTTCGTTGCGCGCATAGCCGAGCAGGCGGCAAGCGCCGTCGTTGACGTCGACCAGGTTCATGCCCACCACGTCGACGAGGAAAATGGCGTCCGTGGTGGCGTCCATGGCGCCGCGAAAGCGCTGCAGTTCGGCCGTGCGCTGGCCCACCGTTCGTTCGAGCAGGGTGTTGTAGTGGCGCGCAGCGCGGTGCAGCAGCCGCACTTCGAGCATGTTGCGGATGCGCGTGAGCACCTCCAGGGCATCGAAGGGCTTGCTGATGAAGTCGCGCGCGCCCGCTTCCAGCGCCGCCAGCTTGGCGTCCGGGTCGGCGGCGATCACCAGCACGGGCAGGTAGCCTTCCAGCTCCAGCGGACGCAGGGCATCCATCACCTCGTAGCCGCTCATGCCGGGCATCACCAGGTCGAGGATGATCAGATCGAACTGGTGGCGCTGGTGCAGGCCGGCCACGGCGCGCGCATCGAGGGTGCTGGTGATGGCCGTGTAGCCGCCGCTTTGCAGCAAATGCTCGAGCAGGCGCAGATTGACTTCCTGGTCGTCGACGAGGAGAATTTTCGCCGCGTAGATATCGGCCTGGCTGATCATGGCGCGCCTGTTCCCTTCTGCCGGCGCTGCTGCGCCACATAGGCCAGGGTGCTGTTGATCGCCTCGGTAAATTCATCGAGGTTGATCGGCTTGGTCAGGTAGCGGTAGAAGCCCAGCGCCATGCTGCGCTCGACGTCGCCCGGCATGGCGTTGGCCGTCAGGGCGATGACGGGGATGTGCGCCGTGCGCGGATCGGCGCGCAGCAGTTTCAGCGCATCCGTGCCATTCACGTTCGGCAGGTTGATGTCCATCAGGATCAGCTGCGGCAGGTGCGTGCGCGCCATTTCCACGCCCAGACGGCCATCGGTGGCCGTCAACAGCTGCAATTGCGGGCAGTAGCGCACGATTTCCTCGACCAGGGTCAGGTTGGCGGGATTATCTTCCACGTACAGCAAGGTCACGGGGGCGCTGTGATCGAGCAGCGCCCCGGCCAGGTCCGGCCGCGGCAAGGCGGGAGCCGCAGGCATGGGCAAGGCATCGACCACGCGCAGCTCGATCCAGAAGGTGCTGCCCTCGCCGGGCGCGCTGGTCACGCCGATGCTGCCATCCATCAGCTCCACCAGGCGCTTGGTGACCACCAGGCCGATGCCACTGCCTTCTTCCGTGCCGCCCTCCTGTCCCAGCCGGTTGAAAGGCTGGAACAGCAGCGCCACCTGTTCGACGTCGAGGCCCACGCCCGTATCGCGCACGCTGATGCGCGCCCGCCCGCCCGCCTGCGGCGCACAATCGATGGCTACCTGCCCCTGCTCGCGGTTGTACTTGAGCGCATTCGACAACAGGTTCAACAGGATTTGCTTGAGGCGCGTGCGGTCTGCCAGCACGTTCAGGGGGCAGGCGTCAGGGAAGGTCATGCCGATGCCGCGCTGGCTGGCCAGCGGCGCGATCATGTCGCGGCATTCCTGCAAGATGGCGTCCAGGCCCACCGGTTCGAGCGACAGGCTGACGGTGCCCGACTCCACCTTGGCCAGGTCGAGGATTTCATTGATCAGTGTCAGCAGGTGGCGCCCCGATTTCAGGATATGGCCGGCGAACTCCTTCTTTTGTTCCAGGGTCGACGGCAGGCGGTCGGAACTGAGGATTTGCGCGAAGCCCAGGATGGCGTTGAGCGGCGTGCGCAATTCATGGCTCATCGACGACAAAAACGCCGACTTGGCATAGTTGGCGCTGCGCGCCTCTTCCATCGCCATGGCCAGTTCGCCATTCGTCATTTCCAGCTGCATCGTGCGCTCGTGCACGCGCACTTCCAGTTCCTGGTTCAGGCGCATGACTTCCTGCTGCGCCTCGGCGCGCTGCTCGCCTTCGCGCGCCAGCTCGCCGTTCGAGCGCTCCAGCGCCTGCGTGCGCAGCTCGATCTCGGCCAGCATCTTGTTGAAGGAATCGACCAGCTGCGCCACTTCGTCGACGCTGAGCTTGCGCGCGCGGCGCGAGTAGTCGCCCGTCTCGATCACTTCGCGCGCCACGTCGGCGATGTCGAGGATCGGCTGCGTGATGACGAAATCGAGGCGGCGCAGCAGCAGCAGGGCCACCAGCAGCGCCAGCACCGTCACGCTCAGCGCGATGGCCAGGTAATCGGCCGTGCGGCCGGCCAGCTCGTAATCGGCGCGCAGATACACGGTGCCCAGCAATTCGCCATTGTCGACGATGGGCTTGAACAATTCGACGGATTTGCCCGCGATGCTGACGCCTTCCTTGCCCGCCTTCGCCGGCAGCTCGCCCACATGCTGATGCGCGCGGTAGCTGGCAAACAGGCTGCCGTCGGCCTTGTACAGGGCGCCGGCCGTCACGCGCGGACGGATGCGCATCAAATTGAGGTTTTCCAGTGCCAGGCGCTCGTCGTCGAAGGCCAGCGCGGCCGAACTCATATGCCCGAGCAGCTCGGCCTGGGTACTGATGTCGGCCACCAGATTGCGGTGGTAGGCGCGCAAGTCGTAGACGACGATGGTGCCCAGCGAAATGACGAGCGCCACCAGGGTGGTCAGCAAGACCACCGACATCAGCTTGTGGCGGATGGAACGCAGTCTGATCATCTAGGCGCCCCCAGTCTGCACGCGGTAGGCGGCCAGCAGCATGCGCGCGCTGATGCGGATATGCGCCTGCGCCACGGGTTTCAAGGCCACGTCGAAGCGGACCTTGTCTTCGGCCATCACAAAATTGATCATGCTGCCCATCGCGTAGACCTCATCCGAATCGGACACCGTCAGCAACGCCAGGCCACGGCTGGCGGCCAGCATCTCCTGCAGCGCCGTTTTCTCCAGCGCGCCCAGGTACAGCACGTGCAGCCCGGCCAGCGCTTCGCCGCGGCGCACTTTTTTCACCTGCACGACGCGGCCGTGGACACTATGCCCGGCCACGCTCTGCTCGAGCTGCTCGGCCAGCGCATCGGCGCCCGCCACGCCGATCACCAGCGGCGAGTCGGGCCGGGCAAAGCTGCCGTCTGGCCACTCGACATAGCCGGCAAACTTGTACAGATACGCGGCCTTGACCTGGCGTTCCAGCTCCCCCGGCACCTGCGATCGCGCATCGGCGCACAGCACGCCCAGAAGCAGCAATAGCCAGCCCCAGCGCAGGGAGCGGCGAGCAGCGCCGCGCGCGGGGCGGCGCAAGGGGCCAGGATGATGCCACCAGGTCCAGTTCAGAATTGCCATGACAACCGAGTAAAGATAATGCATACGAAGGCGCGGCACCATGCCGCTTGCCTGTTCGGGCGATGCGCACCAGGGTGGCGCAGCGACAGAGCGCCTGCCGGCCCGAAGTGGTAGCAAATGTATAAAAGAGTGTACGCATTTTCGCTGTGACCGGGGAAAGTTTCTTTTACCATTGGCCATGCTACAGTCTTGCCACCATTTTCACCGCATGCAGGAGTCATCCATGAGCAACGAACTCGTCCCCCTCTCCACCGCGCTCGGCCTGGCCTTGCAGGCGAAAGGCCTGCTGCTGGCCACGGCCGAATCGTGCACGGGCGGCGGCGTGGCGCAGGCCGTCACCGATATCTCGGGCTCGAGCGCCTGGTTCGAACGGGGCTTCGTCACCTATTCCAACGCAGCCAAGAGCAACATGCTGGGCGTGCCCGCCGAACTGATCGCCGCACACGGCGCCGTCAGCGAGGAAGTGGCCGCCGCCATGGCGCAAGGCACCCTGGCCCACAGCGAAGCGCAGGTGGCCGTCTCGACCACAGGCATCGCCGGCCCCACAGGCGGCGTGCCGGGCAAGCCCGTCGGCACCGTCTGCTTCGGCTGGGCCATGGACGAGCGCATCCAGACGCAGCGGCTCGTGTTTGCCGGCGACCGCCAGGCTGTGCGCGAGCAGGCCGTGGCGCACGCGCTGCGCGAACTGCTGCGCTTTATTCAGTAGCGTCGGCGATGCAGGCGCGGTCGCGGCCCGCCTGCTTGGCCGCGTACAGCGCGCTGTCGGCGCGCATCAGCAATTCGTGGCGGCCGGCGCCGTGGCGCGGATACTCGGCGATGCCGGCCGAAAAGGTGCAGCCCGTCAAGCTGTGCGGCGCCTGCTGGATCAGCAGCTGGCGGTAGCGCGCGGCGATATCGTCGATCTTGTACGCGGCGATAAGGCTGTCGGCTTCGCGCAACAGCAGGCAGAATTCCTCGCCGCCATAGCGGCAGACCATATCGGTGCCGCGCAGCTGGCCTTCCACCAGGCGCGCGAACTGGATCAGCACTTCATCGCCAAAGTTGTGCCCGTAGGTGTCGTTGACGCGCTTGAAAAAATCCAGGTCGATGATGGCGATGGCCACGGGCGCATCCGCGTCGGCCTCGTGCAGGATGGCATTGAGGCAGGTTTCAAAATGGCGGCGGTTGTACAGCCCCGTCAGATGGTCGCGCATTGCCTGTTCCTTCAGGCTGTCCTGCAGGGAATTGACGTGCAGGATCTGGTGCGCCAGTTCACGGTTCAGGTGCTCGAGCTTGACGTTTTCCGATTCGCGCGCCGCCTGCAGTTCCAGCGCCTTGTCGCGCTCGGCCTTCAGGCTGTGCATTTCCTTTTCCAGGTTGCGCATCAGGCTGCGCGAGGCGCGCGCCGACTTGCTGCTGGCCTCGTAGGCTGCCTGATATTGCTGCAGGAAGCCATACGCGGCCTGCCATTCGCCCAGCTGGGCGTTGATGTCGGCCAGTCCCCGCAGGATCTGCTGCTGGTGAAACGGATTGCGCGTCCAGCTCAGCAGGCTGTGCGCCTGCGTCAGCGACGCCAGCGCCTGCGCCGTCTGGCCCGCGTGCAGGTCCAGCTTGCCGCGCACCAGCCACGCATGCATCTGCTCTTCCAGATCCTGACCCCGGCGCGCGTACTCCTCGGCCCGCAACAGCAATTGCAGGGCACTGTCGGGCTGGCGCAACAGGATGGCCGCGTGGGCGGCGATGCAGAACAGAAAGGCGCGCACGGCCAGGTCTTCTTCCGGCCACTCGTAAAACGGTTCCACCAGCGCCAGCGCCTCGGCCGGCTTGCCAGTGGCCAACAGACACATGGCCAGATTGGCCGAGACGATGGTTTGCTGGTATTTGAGCTTTTGCGTGCCGATGATCTCGAGCGCCTCGACCAGCAGGGGAATCGCGTCTTCATCGTTGCCCAGGTCATGCTGCGACGACGCCAGGTTCGACAGGCTGTTGACCCGGTGCGCGGGGCTGCCGAAGCGCTCGGCGATGTCGAGCGCCAGCAGGAAATTGCGCGGGCCGTCCTGCGTATCGCCACGGTTCAGGGCATCGACGCCCAGGCGCGCGTACAGCATGAACTTGTGCAGCGAGTCGGGGATCTGCGCGGCCTGGCTGCGCGCCAGCAGGAAATGCTGCTCGGCATCGGCAAAATCGCCGCGCCGGCTCGCATACGCGCCCTGCAGGGCGGCCACTTCCATGCCCCCTTCCAGGTCGCCGCTGTGCTGGAAATACGCGCCCAGGCGCTCGCATGACGGTTCGGCCTCGCCCGCGTAATACGCGAGCCAGCAATGATTGAGTTCCGCATACGCGCCGCCGCGCGCATACTGTTGCCGTTGCGCCGCCGCCAGCGCCATCTGCGCCAGCCGGCGCGCCTGGCGGCGGTTGCCGACCAGGCAAGACAGGGCCTGCTGATTCAGACGGTCAATGTCGGCTTTATCGAGACTGGAGATCGGCACTGCGTCCTCATTCATACGCTGGGGTGCATTTTTCACACAAAACTTGCTCTACATCAATGGTATCCTGATTAACATCATAACCAGATTCGCTGTTCCGCATGGCATATTTGCAAAGGATTGTGGTAAAAATGCCAGTCGACGCTGTCACGGATCTTTGATTGTCACTGACGCAACAACTTGGAGTAGTCGCAATGCAAAACACGGTACATTTCATCCTGCAGGGCAAGGGCGGCATCGGCAAGACCCTCGTCTCGACCCTGCTGGCCCAATGGATAGGCGGCAAGGACGACACGCCTTTGCGCTGCTATGACACCGATCAGGAAAACGCCACGTTCTCGCGCTACAAGGCGATGCAGGTCAAGCATGTGCCCGTGATGACGGATGCGCGCAACATCGACCCGAAACGCTTCGACGCCCTGATGATCGACATTCTCGACACGGATGGCAACTGCGTGATCGACAATGGCGCGAACACGTTTTCGCCGCTGATGGGCTACTTGCTGGAAAACGACTGTTTCTCGCTGCTGGAAGAATCGGGCCGCAAGGTGTACATCCACACCATCGTCGGCGGCGGCGATACCCTGCACGACACGGCCACGGGTTTTGTCGCGACGGCCCAATCGACGAAAGTGCCGCTGGTGCTGTGGCAAAACGAACACTTCGGCCTGCTGCAATCGGCGTCCGGCAAGCAATTCGTCGAATCGCAGTCGTACAGCGACAACCGCGCGCGCGTGAAAGGCAGCATCACCCTGAGCCAGCGCAATCCCGATACCTTTGGCGCGGACGTCAAGAAAATGAACACGGCGCGCCTGACGATGCAGGAAGTGCTGCAGAACGACAAGTTCAACATCATGGAAAAGCAGCGCATCAAGGTCGTCTACCGCGACATCTTCGAACAGCTCGACAAGGTGCAGTGGTAGATGGACCAGCACAAACTGCGCAGCCACGTGTTCGACAAGACGGGCATCAAGGTCGACGTCGATGACCCCATATTCGCCCTCGTGGCGCTGAACGAAGCCGTGCTGGCGGAAACCGTCGAGCGCCAGCTGGCCCTGCTGGATTCTGCCACGCAGGCGCTGGCGGCACAGGCGCGCGCGGCGGGCGGTTTGCCTGCGGCCGTGCCCCAGCCTGTGCCGCAAGCGCCCCTGTCCGCCGCTTGGTTTTCTCCGCGCGAATGGCGCTTGCTGGGCGCGGCCGCCATCGTCTCCATCGCCTGCGCGCTGCTGGTGCTCGGTGGCGCGGCCCTGCTGTATAAACTGTAGCAACGACCGTAGTAACGTCGCGCTGCGCCAGCCACGAGCGAGCCGCAGCGTTTTTCCACCCATCCCTGGAAGCATGCATGAAACCAATCAAACTGCTGGCCATTCCCGCCCTGTTGCTGTCGCTGTACGGCGCCCCGCTCACCCTCGTCCATGCCGCAGATGCGGCCGTCACGACGGGCGCCACGGCCGTGCCCAATATCGCCTACGAAAAATACACCTTGCCGAACGGCCTCGACATCATCCTCGTGGAAGACCATAAATTGCCCGTCACGGCCGTCAACATCTGGTACCACGTGGGACCGGCGAATGAAGCGCCGGGGCTGACGGGCTTTGCGCATCTGTTCGAGCACATGATGTTTGCCGCCACCAAGCACGTGCCGCGCGGCATGGCCGACCAGTTGCTCGAAGGCGCGGGTGCCACCGATTCGAACGGCAGCACGGATTTCGACCGCACCAATTATTTCGACACGGTACCGTCGAACCAGCTGGAACTGGCACTGTGGACGCATTCCGACCGCATGGGCTACCTGCTCGATGTGCTCGACCAGACGGCGCTGACGAACCAGCAGGACGTGGTGCGCAACGAGCGCCGCCAGAGCGTGGAGAATGCGCCGTACGGCATCGTGCAGGAAGCGCTGTACCACCAGCTGTTTCCCAAGACCCACCCGTACTACGCCAGCGTCATCGGTTCGCACGCGGACATCCAGAACGCGAAACTGGCCGACATCAAGGATTTCTTCAGCAAATACTATGGCCCCAACAACGCCAGCCTCGTGATCGCGGGCGATATCGACAAGGCGAAGACCAAGGAACTGGTCAACAAATATTTTGGCAGCTTCAAGAGCGGCCCGGCCGTGCCGAAACCCGATGTCGTGACGCCGCCCATCACGCAGGAACGCCGCGTCGTGGTGCAGGACCGGGTCGAGTTGCCGCGTGTCTTCATGGCCTGGCTGACGCCGTCCGCCTACACCAGGGATGACGCGGAACTGTCGATGGCCGCGCACATCCTGGCCGGCGGCAAGTCCAGCCGTTTATATAAATCCCTCGTGTACGACAAGCAGATCGCCCAGGATGTGGGTGCCAGCCAGGGTTCGAACGCCCTCACGTCGATTTTCACCATCGATGCGACGGCACGCCCGGGCCGCAAGCCCGAGGAAATCGAGCAAGCCTTGCAGGCCGAGCTGGAACAATTGCGCGCCAAGGGCCCGACCGAGAAGGAACTGGAACGGGCGCGCAACAGCATCGAGACCAACATGCTGAGCCAGGTGGAAAAAATGGGGGGCCACGGCGTGGCCAACTTGCTCAACGAATACAACCAATACGTGGGCGACCCTGGCCACCTGGCCAAGGATATCGAACGCTACCGCCAGGTGACGGCGGCTGGCGTGCAGCGCGCCGTCGACCAGTACCTGAAGAACCAGTCGCGCGTGGTCGTCTATGGCGTGCCCGGCACGCCGGACCTGGGCGCGGAAGTGCCGACGCCGGCGCCGGGCAAGGTCAAGCCTGCGCCAGGCACGGCCATCAATGCGGACGAGCCATGGCGCAATGCCGTGCCAAAGGCCGGCCCCGCGCCGAAGATTGTTTTACCGCAAGGAAAATCGTTCACCCTGGCGAACGGTTTGACCGTGATCCACCACTACAACGGCGCCGTGCCGCTCGTGTCCAGCCAGCTGGTCATCAAGAGCGGCTCGGGCGCCAATCCGCTGGCGCAGCCGGGCTTGTCGAGCTTTACGGCGCAATTGCTGCAGGAAGGCACCAGTACGCGCAGCGCGCCGCAAATCGCCGACGACGTGGCGCAACTGGGCGCCCTGCTCAATGCCGGTTCCGGCGTGGACGCCTCGTTCGCCCAGCTGACGTCGCTCAAAGCGACGTTCCCGCAAGCGCTCGACGTGCTGGCCGACGTGGTGCTGCACCCGCAATTCCCCCAGGAAGAAGTCGAGCGCCAGCGCGCCAGCCGCATCGGCGAACTGGCGCAGCAGCGCGAAAACGCGGGCGCCGTGGCGGCCCGCGTGGAGGCGGCGGCCCTGTACGGCCCGCAGCATCCATATGGCTACATCCAGCTGGGCACGGAAGCAGCCTTGAAAGCGGCCAGCCGCGCCGACCTGCAAGGTTTCTGGCAGCAGCATTACCTGCCAAACAATGCGGCGCTGATCGTTTCGGGTGATATCGGCGAGGCGGAATTGAAGGCGCTGGCCGAAGCGAAGTTCGGCAGCTGGAAGGCAGGCACGGTGGCGCCGTCCGTGGCCGCGGCGCCGCAGACGACGAAGGCAAAATTGATTTTGGTCGACAAGCCGGGCGCACCGCAAACGGCCGTGCGCCTGTCGACCATCGCCGTGCCGCGCGCCACGCCCGATTACGCGCCGCTGCAAGTGATGAACGCGGCCCTGGGCGGCTTGTTTACCAGCCGCCTGAACACCAACTTGCGCGAAGAAAAGGGGTACACGTATGGCGTGCGCTCGCAATTCCAGTACCGCAATCAGCCTGGACCGTTCTCGATTGCCGCCAGCGTGCGCACCGATGTGACGGGCCCGGCCGTGTCAGAAACCGTCAGGGAAATCCGCGCCATGATCGCCAAGCCCTTGGCTCGCCAAGAACTGGCGAATGCGCGCAACTCGCAAGTGCTGTCCTTGCCGGGCCAGTTCGAGACGAATGCCAGCATCAGCGCCAGCATGGCCAACACGTATATCTACGGCCTGGGCCTCGACTACTACACGACCTTGCCGCAGCGCTTTGCCAGCGTGACGGACAAGCAGGTGCAGCAGGTGGCGAAAAAATACCTGCAGCCGGAAAAGCTGATCGTCATCGGCGTGGGCGACAAGGCGAAGATCGCCCCGCAATTGTCGAAGCTGAAACTGGCGCCCGTGGAAGTGCGCGATGCCGAAGGTAACGTCAAGTGATACTTATGGGGCTAGTCCTGTCAGGTCTGGCCCCACATATCAAAGCTTAGCGGCGCTTGAACAGCGCCGCTTTATCGACCAGCGCCGCGATCGCCACGCCCGCCGTGTAGGCGATCAGGTCGACCCAGCCGAAGGCGGAGCCCAGCACCAGGTGCCCCAGCGGATGCGCGCGCAACGCGACGATCCACGGCGCCTGGTATAGCTGGCCGAATTCCACGGCAAAGCAGATCAGCAAGGCCGTCAGCGCCAGCTGCCACGTGCGCATGCGCGTGGCGACGATGCCCAGCGCAAAGACGATCATCATGGCCCACAGGGCGTCGCCCGGATACTTGCCGAGCACGGCGGGGACGAATTGGGGAAAGGCGCGCGAAGCCAGGCCCAGCGCGATGACAGCCACGGTTGCGCCCACCTGCAGCAGGCGGCGGCGTTCAGGTTTTACCAGGAACATATTTCCATTCAAAGGCACAATACGGGCCGAACCATTGCGGCCCGTCCGATATTGTACTGCGCGGCCGTGTCCGGATGCAGCCTATCGCATCACTCCAGCTCGACGTGCTGCGCCAGGAAGTCGAGAAAGACGCGCACGCGCAGCGGCACATGCCCGCCTTGCCCCACGAACACGGCATGCATTTCCTCGCTGTCGCCCGGGTTGAACTCTTCCAGCACGGCCTGCAGCCGGCCGGCCGCAATATCGGCGCGCACCTGGAAGGCGGCCAGGCGCGCCAGACCCAGTCCCGCCAGCGCCAGTTGCCGCAAGGCTTCGCCATCGCTGGCCTGTGCATTGCCAGTGACGGGCACGACGATGTCGCCTTCGGGCAGGCGCAGCGGCCAGCCCGAGCGGGCGCGCGCATAATTGGCGTCGAGCAGATTGTGTGCGGCCAGATCGGTGGCAGCCAACGGCGTGCCGCGCCGCGCCAAGTAGCCTGGTGCCGCCACGATGACCATGCGCGTCTGGCCCAGCTTGCGCGCCAGCAGGCTGGAACTTTTCAGTGGACCGGCCCGCACGGCCACGTCCGTGCGCTGCTCGAGGATATCGACGACGGCATCCGTGAGCACGATGTCGAGCGTCACCTCCGGATAGCGTTCGAGAAACAGGGGCGCCAGCGGCAACAAAAAATGCTGGCCGAACGGCACGTTTGCATTGACCTTGATTCTGCCGCGCGGCACGTCCTGCACGCCGGCGCAGCGCTCGGCCTCGTCCAGCGCCGCCAGCACCTGCTGCCCCCGTTCGTACAGGCCGCAGCCCTCGGCCGTCAGCTGCAACTGGCGCGTGGAGCGGTTCAGCAGGCGCGCCCCCAGGCGCTCTTCCAGCCGCGAGACGAGCTTGCTGACGGCCGACGGCGTCATGCCGCAGGCGCGCGCGGCGGCGGAAAAACCGCCCAGCTCGACCACGCGCACAAATACTTCCAGCTCGCCGGAGCGGTTCACTTCCAGTCTGGCCATTGTGAATTCAACTCATAAATGTTCTTCGATGAGATAGTCTAGTGCATAAATGGCTTTGCTTTCATCATGCTGACATTCCCCTTGATGAAGCGAGCCGCCATGCAACGATTGTCCCTCCTCCCCGCCATCCTGCTGAGCCTGGCGCTGAGTGCTCCCGCCGCGCATGCGGTCGATCCCGCAACCTCCTGGCTGGCCAGCTGGACGGCCAGCCCCCAAGCCGTGTGGCGCAGCGATTTCCTGTTCCCCAGCAATGTGCCCACCGTGCTGCACGGGCAGACCGTGCGCCAGGTGGCGCGCCTCAGCGTGGGCGGCCCGCGCGTGCGCATCGTGCTGTCGAATGCGTACGGCAAGGTGCCGCTGCGCATCGGCGCGGCCACCGTGGCCCTGGCCACCTCCGGTTCAGCCATCGAACCCGGCAGCCTGCGCACGCTGACGTTTTCCGGCCAGCCGGCGGCCAGCGTGGCGCCGGGCGCGCCGCTCGTCAGCGATCCCGTCGAGCTGTCCGTGCCGGACCTGGCCCGGCTGACGGTGAGCATCCACCTGCCGCAGGCCAGTCCCGTCGCCACGTTTCACTGGGATGGGCGCGAGACGGCGTGGATCGCCCCGCAGGATCAGACGCGGGCCGCGCGCATCGATGACGCGCCCGGCGTACAGACCACCACGGCGCGTCTCTTGCTCAGCGCCATACAGGTGGAAGCGGCGCAGGGGGCGCAAGCGGTGGCCATCCTCGGCGATTCGATTAGCGATGGCGCCACTGCCAGCCTGGGGATGGATGCGCGCTGGCCCGATTTCCTGGCCCGGCGCCTGGCGCCGCACGGCGTGGCCGTGATCAATGCGGGCATTTCCGGTGCGCGGCTGTTGTCCGACGGCATGGGAGACAATGCCCTGGCCCGTTTTGAACGCGACGTGCTGGCGCAGCCTGGCGTGCGCACGGTGGTCGTCTTGTTGGGAATCAATGACATCAGCTGGCCCGGCACGGCGTTTGCGCCACGGCAAAAACGGCCGACATTGGAAGAGTTAACAAACGGCTACACCCAACTGATCGCCCAGGCGCGCAGCCGCGGCGTGCGCGTGATCGCTGCCACCCTGACGCCATTCGAAGGCGCCCTGCCCGGCACGCCCTTGAGCAACTATTACCAGCCAGAAAAAGATGCGCTGCGCCAGCAATTGAACGCGTGGCTACGCGCCAGCGGCAGCTTTGATGCCGTGCTCGACTTCGACGCGTTGGCGCGCGACCCTGAGCACCCGCTGCGCCTGCTGCCCGCCTACGACTCGGGCGACCACCTGCACCCGGGCGACGCAGGCAACCGGGCGCTGGCGGAGGCGATCGACGTGTCCCTACTGTTGCCAGCGCGGCAGCCGTAACTGGCTTTACAACGCCGAACAAAACCGTAGCGAGCGGAAGGAAGTTGTGGTCGAGAAGCGCAACTGTACGAAGGTACAGTGAGCATCGCAGGCCGCAAATTACGACGCGCAGTAGGTTTGGTTCGGCGTTCCTAGTCGCCCAGGCCCGCGTACAAAGCGGTACTCAGGTAGCGCTCGCCGAACGATGGAATGATGGTGACGATGTGCTTGCCCGCGTTTTCCGGACGGCGCGCCACTTGCAGGGCTGCCCACAGGGCGGCACCCGACGAGATGCCGACCAACAAGCCTTCATCGCTGGCGGCCAGGCGCGCCGTGGCGAAGGCGTCGTCGTTCTTGACGCAAATGATTTCGTCGTAGATGGCCGTGTTCAAGATCTGCGGCACGAAACCGGCGCCGATGCCCTGGATCGGATGCGGTCCCTTGGTACCCTTCGACAGCATCGGCGACGCTTCCGGTTCCACGGCGATCACCTGCAAGCCGGGCTTGCGTTCCTTCAGCACCTCGCCGATGCCGGTAATCGTGCCGCCCGTGCCCACGCCGGCGACGACGATGTCCACTTGCCCATCCGTGTCGCGCCAGATTTCCTCGGCCGTCGTGGCGCGGTGGATGGCGGGATTGGCGGGATTGTTGAATTGCTGCAGCATCAGGTAGCGCGGGTCGGCCGCCACCAGTTCCTCGGCCTTGCGGATGGCGCCCAGCATGCCTTCGCTGCCGGGCGTGAGCACCAGTTCGGCGCCATAGGCGCGCAGCAGGATGCGGCGTTCGCGGCTCATGGTGTCGGGCATGACGAGGGTGCAGCGGTAGCCGCGCGCGGCGCACACCATGGCCAGCGCGATGCCCGTGTTGCCGCTGGTGGGCTCGACGATGACGGTATCGGAATGGATCTTGCCTGCGGCTTCCGCGGCGACGATCATGGCCAGGCCGATGCGGTCCTTGACGCTGTGCGCGGGATTGTAGAATTCGAGTTTGGCCAGGATGGTGGCCACACTGCCGGCAGCGATGCGGTTGATGCGCACCAGGGGGGTATTGCCGATCAGTTCAGTGACGTCGTTGGCGATATTCATGGGTGTGGTCTCCACAGCAATTTCAGAAGAACCCAGTCTACCGCGTTTCAGAGCGTAAATGGCGGCAGCGCGGGCATGCGCAGCCGCCAAACTGAACAATTACTTCACGTCCAGCAATTCCACATCGAAGATCAGTGCCGAGTTCGGCGGAATGTCGCCATTGCCGGCGCCGCGCGGGCCGTAGGCCAGTTCGCCTGGAATGATCAGGGTGCGCTTGCCGCCCACTTTCATGCCGGCCACGCCCTGGTCCCACCCCTTGATGACCATGCCCTTGCCGAGCGGAAAGTCAAACGGGCCACGACCGACGGAGCTGTCGAACTTCTTGCCGCGCGAATCTTTCGCCAGCGGACGGTACAGCCAGCCCGTGTAGTGCACGGTGACGTTACTGCCGACGGACGCTTCCTTGCCCGTGCCGACCTTGTTGTCGATCAGAATCAATTTATCGGCGACAGGGCCTGGGCTCAGCGAGACGGCGGAGGCGGGAACAGGCGCTGGCGCCTGTGCCTGCGCCAGCGACGCGGCGACGGAGCAGATCAGGGCAAACAAAACGGAGCTACGCGTCATGATGTATTCTTTCAGTGAGTTTCGGTAAGATCCCTGCCAGTGCAAGTGGGCAGGGAACGCCAATAATAGCAAACCGCCGCAACGATAGGAAAAACTTGTCGCCCGACACACATTGCCCCCGCCTGTTTTACGCGCTGTGGCCCGATGCGGCCACGCGCGCGGCCCTGGCCGCCTGGCAGGCGCGCCTGGAAGGCAAACCCGTGCGTCCGGACAAGCTGCACCTGACCCTGGCCTTCCTGGGCCAGCGCCCCGCCGGCGACCTGTCGGCCCTGCTGGATATTCTGGCGCAATTGCCGGCGCATCCCATGCCCCTGCTGTTCGATCACGCCAGCCATTTTACGAAGCTGGCGCTGGCCTGGGCCGCCCTGGCGCAGCCTTCTCTCGCCTTGCTGGACTTGCGCACGGCCTGCATGCAGCGCCTGGCGGAACAGGGGCTGGCGCCCCGCTTCGAGCACGACCGTTTTACGCCGCACGTGACCCTGGCGCGTCAGGCGCCGCCGCCGGCCATCGGGGACTTCGCGCCCATCGCCTGGCTGGCGGATGAGCTGGTGCTGGTGGAATCGCTCAAGAGCAGCGGCGACTACCGCATCCTGGCCAGCAGGAAGCTGATACATGCAGCGTGACTTAGGCAACTGACCTAGGCGGCGTCCGGCAAGGCGGCCAATTTGTCCTGGCGCAAGCTTTTCAGCGCATGCGCGGCCGCCACCATGCCGAAGCTGGCCGTCACCACCACGCTGGAGCCGAAGCCGGCGCAGTTCAGGCCCGTCACGCCGGCGGGCGCGCTGCCATCGATGGCGCACGCTTCGGCGCTCTCGGGCGTGCTCAACGGTTCCATGGAAAACACGGCGTCGACATTGAATTTGTTTTTCACGCCACGGGGGAAACCATATTCGGTACGCAACAGTTTGCGTACTCTCTTGAGCAGCGGTTCCTGTTCCGTTTTCGACAGGTCGCGCACGGCGATCAGGGTCGGGTCCGTCTGCCCGCCCGCGCTGCCGATGGTCAGCATGGGAATGTTGCGCGCGCGGCAATATGCGATCACGGCCGCTTTCGCCTTGGCATTGTCGATCGCGTCGACCAGGTAGTCGAAATCGCGCCCGCCCAGCAATTGGTCCAGATTATCGGGGGTAATAAAATCCTCGATCTGCGTGACCTGGCAAAACGGGTTGATCAGTTCGATGCGTTCGGCCAGGGCCGTGATCTTGGCCTGGCCGATGGTGTCGCTCATGGCCTGGATCTGGCGGTTGATGTTCGATTCGGCAACATTGTCGAGATCGATCAGGGTCAGGCGGCCGATGGCGCTGCGCGCCAGCGCTTCGACGATCCAGGAACCGACGCCGCCCACGCCGATCACACACACATGGGCGGCGCGGAAACGGGCCAAAGCCGGCGCGCCGTACAGCCGGGCGATGCCGCCGAAACGCCGCTCAAAATCGATCTCGGTCAAGTCCATGGAAATTAGTTCATTGGTGGAGGTATGCATGGCGCCATTTTAACGGACACTGCGCTGACGGATATTCTAAAATAGCCGAATTGACACAGCGACAAGCAGCACTGTCGCCGCGCCCCCACACTGCCCATCACGAGAACTCGCCATGACCTCTCCCCTGTTCGACTCCGTTCCCGGCTTTGACCAGCCCATCGCCGTGCTCAAGCATTGCCACGACAAAATCCGCAAGCAGCTGACGACCCTGCAAAACCTGCTGGGCCATTTGGCACAGCACGGCAACACGACGGACGCGCAGCAGGCGGCCAAGGCGGTGTTGCAATATTTCAATAAAGCCGCCCATCTGCACCATGACGATGAAGAGCAGGACTTGATGCCCATGCTGCAAGCGACTGCCACGGGCGACGATGCCGCCCTGCTGGCGACCCTGGTACCGGAAATCCTGGCCGACCACCAGCGCATGGATCAGGCCTGGCTGACCCTGCGCCCGGAACTGGACGCCATCGCGGCCGGCACGGGCACGCAGCTGCCCGCCGATGGCGTGGCCGCCTACGTTGCCGCCTACCAGGCTCACATGAGCAAGGAAGAGGGCCAGCTGGCGCCCATGGCCAAGCGCCTGTTCAGCGCGCAACAAATGGAGCAGCTGGGCACGGCCATGCAGCGCCGCCGCGGCATCGCGCCCGATGTGCCTGACGCGGCCGCTCCCGCCGTCCCCGTGCACGACGCCGTCACCCTGGCCGCCATGCGCATCGACTATGTGCAAAGGCTCTTGTCCGAGGACGACGTACAGCGCGACCCGATCGCGCAATTCGAAAAATGGTTCGATGAAGCACTCAAGTCCCAGGTCAGCGAACCGAACGCCATGAGCTTGTCTACCGTCAGTCCCGAAGGCAAGCCCAGCTCGCGCATCGTGCTGATCAAGCAGTTCGATGAGCGGGGCTTTACCTGGTACACGAATTACAACAGCGACAAGGGCCAGCATCTGCAACACAATCCAAACGCGGCCCTGCTGTTCTTCTGGCGCGAACTGGAGCGGCAAGTGCGCATCGAGGGCACGGTGGTGAAAACCACGGCGGCCGAGAGCGACGAGTATTTCAATGTGCGTCCCCTGCAAAGCCGGCTATCGGCGATTGCCTCGCAACAAAGCGCCCCCATCGCCGACCGTGCCGTGCTGGAAAGCAATTACGAAGCCGTGGCGGCCGCCGTCGGCGACTCGCAGCCGCCGCGCCCGGCCCACTGGGGCGGCTACCGCTTGCAGCCGGAGCGCATCGAATTCTGGCAGGGGCGCCGTTCGCGCTTCCATGACCGCATCGTGTTTACGCGCGGTGCTGACGGGCAATGGAGCATGCAACGCTTGCAACCGTAAGCAGAATAACCGGGGCGGCGCAAAGCAAGCTGGTCAATATAGGTGTAGGCTATGAAGGCAGAAGTTACTAAATAATATTGTTTCTCAATTTGCAGCCCCGGCTGGGGCCGCTTCATTGGAGGCCATTTTGTTTGTACAAAACCAACTCAAGTCCTGGATCGCCAGCATCCGCAGCAAGACCGCCTTGCCGCTACGCATAGAATTGTGGAACGGCCAGCACGTCGACCTGTCCAGCGAAGCGCCGCGGGTCACCATCCGCCTGCCGACCGTCGCCTCGGCCCGCTATCTGCTGAACCCCTCGCTGGCGAATCTGGGTTCGGCCTATGTGGAAGGCAATATCGAGGTCAAGGGCACGGCCCAGGACATGATTTCCATCTGCAATGCCCTGGCGCGCAATACCTTGAAACCGGAAGGCAAGCTGGCCCGCATCGTGCGCAGCTTTACGCACGACAAGAGCAAGGATGCGGAAGCCATCCGCTACCACTACGACGTGTCGAATGCGTTTTATGAACAGTTTCTCGACCCCGGCCTCGTGTATTCCTGCGCCTATTTCGAACAGGGCGATGAAACCCTGGCACAGGCGCAAATCAAGAAGATCGAGCATATCCTGAAGAAAATCCAGCTACAGCCGGGCCAGACCCTGCTCGACATCGGCTGCGGCTGGGGGGCGCTCGTGATTCGTGCCGCGCAGCAATATGGCGCCCGCTGCGTGGGCGTGACCCTGTCGGAAAACCAGTACGCGCTGGCGCGCGAGCGCGTGGCGGCGGCCGGCCTGGCGCACCTGATCGACATCCGCCTGCAAGATTACCGCGACGTGACGGGCCAGTTCGACCGCATCACCAGCGTGGGCATGTTCGAGCACGTGGGATTGAAGCATTTGCCCGACTACTTTTCCATCATCAACAAATTGCTGGCGCCCGACGGCATGGCGATGAACCACGGCATCACCTCGACCGATCCGGACAATGGCGAAACGCCGTACGGCGGCGGCGAATTCATCGAAAAATATGTGTTCCCGCATGGCGAGCTGGCGCACATCGGCAATGTCCTGAAAACCATGCAGCAGGGTGGACTGGAAGTGCTGGACGTGGAAAACCTGCGGCGCCACTATGCGCGCACGTGCGCCCTGTGGACGGAAAATTTCGAAGCCCATGCCGAGCAGATCCGTCCATTGGCGGGCGAACGGCGCTTCCGCATCTGGCACGTCTACCTGGCCGGCTGCGCCTATGCCTTCGAGCAAGATTTGATCAGTCTGTACCAGATCGTCTGCGTAAAGGCGGGCCGGCGTTCTTCCGCACTGCCCTGGTCGCGCAACTACATGTATACGCAGGATGCCAGGCCGGCGCCCGTGCTGGCGAACTGACAGGCGCACGGGGCGCCTACTTCAGGCGCCCCGCATACATGGCGCGGAATTTCTCCACCTTGGGCGCGACGACCAGCGCGCAATAGCCCTGCAAGGGATGCTGCTCGACATAATTCTGGTGGCACTCCTCGGCCGGATAAAAGCTTGCTGCCGGCGCCAGTTGCGTGACGATGGGCGCATCCCACACGCAGGCCATCTCGGCGAGCACCTTGCGCGCCACCTTTTCCTGCTCCGCCGACTGGTAATGGATGACGGAGCGAAATTGCGTACCGACATCGTTGCCTTGCCGGTTCACGGTGGTAGGGTCGTGCAGGGTAAAAAAGATTTCCAGCAAGTCGTGATAACTGATGACGGCGGGATCGAACTCCAGGCGCACCACTTCCGCGTGGCCCGTCTCGCCCGTGCACACCTGTTCATATGTGGGGTCGGCTACGCTGCCACCCGTGTAGCCGGCCTCGACGCGCGTCACGCCGCGCACTTCCCCGTACACGGCATCGAGGCACCAGAAACAGCCACCACCGAATACCGCCACTTCCGTCTGTTGATGCATGATGTCCTCCCGCAACGCCTCTGCGACGTATCATTTCATTACTGTAACGCAAAGCGCCATGGCCTGCAGCGCCGCTTGAAACGGTGCGTGGTGCACCGCACATAAGGGGCATGCCGGCCACGATTGCGCTGGCGCGGCCGATTTTTGGCATAATGTCAGCAAATAGACAGGTCACCCATGAACACACGCTCCCCCCGCGCACCAGCACAAGAATTCGATACGGCACATTTCCGCCAGGCGCTGTCGCAGTTTGCCACCGGCGTGACGGTCATTACGACGCGCCTGGCCGACGGCAGTTTCCGCGGCTTGACGGCCAGTTCCTTCAATTCCGTCTCGCTGTCGCCGCCACTGGTGCTGTGGAGCCTCGGTTCCGTGGCGAACAGCATGCCCATCTTCAGCGGCAACTCGCATTACGTCATCAACGTGCTGGGGGCCGAGCAGGCGGAACTGGCCACGCGCTTTTCACGCCGCACGCCGAACCCGTTCGACGACGTCGAATACGAGCTGTCGCGCACGGGCCAGCCCATCCTGAAAGGCGCATCGGCCTGGTTCGAATGCCACAACCGCAGCCGCTATCCGGAAGGCGACCACGTCATTTTCGTGGGCGAAGTGGAACAATGCGCGTTTGCCGCGCAGCCGCCTTTGATCTTCCACAATGGAAAGTTCAATACACCGCCAGCCTGAGCGGGACAAAAAAAATCCGCCGAGGCGGATTTTTTGTTTTACAGGGTAAAGTTATACCCGATGCTGACACTCACGGCGAGCGGATCGAGCGTAATGCTCTGCGTCTGCCCCGTCGAGAATTTCGCCTTGGTTTTCAGGAAGGTCTTGACCACGGCCACGTCGGCAAACCAGCGTTCGTTGAAGGCCAGGGTGCTGCCGACCACCAGGCTGCCCGCCAGCTTGTTGTCCAGGCGGTAGGTGACGGGCGATCCACCCGGATCCAGCAAGGCCGTCATCTGGCCCGAGCCTTTTTCCTTCTGGAAATAGGCATACGTCAAGCCCGCGCCCACGTAAGGGCGGATCATCGCATTGGGCTGGAAGAAACGGTACTGGATGAAAGCCGTCGGCGGCAAGGCTTCCGCCGTCCCCAGCTTGCCCGTACCCTTGATGGAACCATCGCCGATCAAGTCATGCTTGTACGGCACGCCCAAGATCATTTCAGCGGAAATATTGTCCGTGATCATGTAGGCAAAGGTCAGGATGGGCTTGGTATCCGGCTTGACGTCGGCCTTGGTGTTCGGCAGCGCCGGCGCGGAAATGTCACCACTGTCCACGTGCGGCGTAATCTTGTTGAGGCCAGCCTTGACCATCCAGGTGCCTGCGCTTTGCGCCGAAGCGCCCGTCGCCATGGCCATCGCGGCGGCGGCTGCCAGCACGCGTACAGCGGTATTCAAACGATTTTTCATCTTGTCTCCTGATCATTATGTGCGGATAGCTGGGCTATCCAGTCTTGTCGCTGCCAGCGCCAGCCACGCCCAGGGGACGCAGCTGGCGCGGCGATTCCTTACAGCCAGCCCCGCACGACCATGTCCTTGGCCACATAACGGGCCAGCAACAGGTTGTTGAACGGCGTAGGATGCACATCGTCGGCATACGAGTAATGGCTGACGTCGCCCGCTTTCAGGTTCGAGCCATTGCAGACCAGCGAGCTGCCCAGAATATTGCCTGGCGCGCTCAAGTCGCACGCCGTCTCGCTGACGTTGGTCAAGCCATACGGGCCAGGGTTGGTGGCCTGGTCATGGCTGACGGCAAACACGTCGACCAGCAAGACTTTCGCGTTGGCGCTCAGGCCGCCGCTCAGTTCGCCATTGAAGGCGCTGACCATGGCATTGATGAGCGCCTTGGTATTGGCGTCCTTGCTCAGGCCCGATGGCGTACCGGCCACGTCCGGCAGATTGTTGACGATGACATAGTTGGCGCCCTTGGCGATGATCTGGTCCTTGACCAGCGCCACCAGTTCGGTACCCGCTTGTTTCATCGCGGCAACCAGTGCAGGCCCTTGGGCCACGGCGTAATCGGCACCGGCCTTGGCGCCGGCAGCGTTACCCGTCACCGTCGCATCGGCTTGCGCCTTGGTGACCAGCGGACCATACACGCTAGCCGAAGCGACCGCCGTATTGCCGGCAATGACCGCGGCTTGCACGGCGGCGCCGACGATGGCCTCCGACGTGGCGCCCGGCGCAGCGCTGGCCGTCTTGATGGCGGCGCCGATGGCAGCTGCTGCCGTGGTGGGGTTGGGGGCGCCGGCCGCCAGGGCCATGGTCAAATTGGTGGCGAACGCCTGGGCGCCGGCGGCCGCGCCAGCAGCCTTGCCAGCAGCGGTCGCGCCCGCTTGCAATGCGCCCAGCTGGAACAGCACGTCATTGCCGCCGGCCATCACGAAAACGGCTTCCGTGCCGCTGAACTTGCCGCCGGAAACGGCCAGGTGGTTCGCGATCTGCGTCACCACGGGCACGGTCAGGGCGCCCAGCGCACTGCCCGTCAATTTATTGTTCGGACCGACGGGGTTGGTCACGCGCGAACCGCCCATGGCGTAGCCGTAGCAGCCAGCATGCTTGACGCGCGGTACGGAAAGGCCTTGCGCCGCATTCCCCTCCAGACCCGTCTCGGCGGCGCATGGCGCGGCCAGGCCGAATTGCGCGGCCAGGTGCTCGGTCCAGTTCTTGCCCGTCAGTTCAGGATTGATCTTGGTATTGTCGCCATTGATGGTGAACTTGCCGCCACCTTTGGCCTGCACCGTGCCCACGGCATACGAACCGACATCGGACAGGCTGTCGCCGAACGACACCTGCGCCGTGTATTTGACTTTCAAGGCTTGATCACCGCCACTGGCGCCGCCGCAACCTGCCAGGACAGCCGCAGCCAGCACGGCCAGCGCGAATTTTGTTTGATGCATTTTGTCTCCTCGGTCTTTTTTCTGGTTTCTAAACGAACGGGCGTGCTATTCGCTACCCAACTAATATGCCATCGTTCCTCAGGCTTGTATAGAAAATATGTTTTAAAAATCAACGAAATAACAACATCGCCGGCGCCCCGTCATGGCCGGGCGATCCGCTGAATTATGGAGGATTTACTATGTTTCGTGGCAAGCATTGCTATTGCGCTGCATCAATAAAAAGCCCCTTGCGGGGCTTTTTTCAGACGGACAGGAATTGCTGCAAGATACCACTTGAGCCGAAAGCGGCACGCCGCAAACGGTCGTTGACACCCAGCCAAGCGGGGCCGGTCGGTGGCGCTTCGACGAGTATCAGCTCGGCGCCGACCTGGTCCATCGTGCGCAGCGAGGCATACAGCGCATGTGCGTAATTTTCCGGGTTGGCGGCCAGGCGTACGCTGGCGCTGGCCGGCGGCAGATCCGAGTAGTGGATCAGGGCCACGCGGCGCCCGTCGTTGAGCAGGCGGTTCAAGGTGGCGCTCACGTCATCGCTGTGCTGCATCGCAACAGGCGTATGCGGTGCGTAATGCGATTCCAGCGTGCCCGAGGCACGCGGCGCGGCCGCGTCGGCAACAGCCGGTGCGCGACCGATGACGGCGGCGATCTGCTCGCTGCTGATATGGCCGGGACGCAACAGCACGGGACCGTGCGTGGCCAGCCGCGACAGGTCGACGATGGTCGACTCGATGCCCACGTCGCTCTGCCCGCCGTCGAGCACCAGGCCCAGCAAGCCGCTGTCGAGTTCCGCAGCAAATTCATCGCGCACGTGCTGCGCCGTCGTCGGGCTGACGTTGCCGAATTTGTTCGCCGACGGCGCTGCCAGGCCACCCTTGCCACCCTTGAAAGTGCGTAGCAATTCGATAGCCACCGGGTGCGACGGGCAGCGCAGACCCACCGTATCCTGGCCGCCGGAGACAGCGTCGGGGATATGCGCGGCACGCTTGACGATCAGCGTCAGCGGACCGGGCCAGAAGGCGGCCACCAGTTGCTGCGCTTCCTGCGGGATATCGTCGGACCAGTGCGCCAGGTCGGCGCCGGGCGCCACATGCACGATCACGGGATGGTCCGAGGGACGGCCCTTGGCTTCGTAGATGCGCGCCACGGCGGCCGGGTTTTCCGCATCGGCGCCCAGGCCATACACGGTTTCCGTCGGGAAAGCGACGAGGCCGCCCCTTTCCAGCACGGCAGCGGCCGCCGCCAGGTCTTGTGGGGGCACGCTCACGGCGCGATTCCCAGGATCAGGCAAGCGTCGCGCAGGCGCTGCTGCGCCTGCGGCAAGCTGGCGGCGATGAAGGTCAAATGGCCCATCTTGCGGCCACGGCGCGGATCGTCCTTGCCATACAGATGCAGGCAAGCGCCCGGCAGCGCCAGCACCTGGTCCCACGCCGGTTCAGTGACCACGTCGCTGTCGTCGGCAAACCAGGCGTCGCCGAGGATGTTGAGCATCACGGCAGGCGAATGCTGGCGCACGTCGCCCAGCGGCAAGCGCGCCATCGCCCGCACCTGCTGCGCGAACTGGCTGGTGACGCAGGCATCCATCGTGTAATGACCGCTGTTGTGCGGGCGCGGCGCCATTTCATTGACCACCAGGCTGCCATCTTCCAGCACGAAAAATTCGATGCACAGCACGCCGACGTAACCGAGTTCTGCCACCATGGCTTGCGCCGCCCGCTGCGCCTTGGCGGCGCAATCGTCGGACACGTTCGGGCCCGGCACGGTGGTGGTAAACAAGACGCCGTCGCGGTGCACGTTTTCGGCGATCGGATAGACGACCGATTCGCCATCCACGCCGCGCGCCGTCAGCACCGACACTTCATACGCCAGCGGCAGCATCTTTTCCAGCAGACAAGTTACTTCGCCCATTTCCGCAAACGCGGCACGCACATCGTCGCGCGTGCGCACGCGGAACTGGCCCTTGCCGTCATAGCCCATGCGCACGGTTTTCAAGATACCGGGCAGCAAATCGTCGCCGATGGCATCGATGTCAAGCTGCGTGGCGATCACCATGTGCGGCGCCGGCAGCACGCCCGATTTGGCCGCACAGTCGACAAAGAAACGCTTTTCCGCGATGCGGTCTTGCGCCACCGAGACGCCATGGGCGTTCGGCGCCACGAACACGCGTTCGGCCAGGCGCGACAGGCTGTCGGCCGGCACGTTTTCAAATTCCGTGGTGATGGCCAGGCATTGCGCGGCCAGAGCGTCGAGACCGGCCACATCGCTGTAGCCGGCATTGATGAGGCGCTGCGCCACCTGCCCCGCAGGGCAGGCGTCGGACGGTTCCAGTACGGCTACTTGATAACCGATGCTCTGGGCGGCCTGGGCAAACATGCGGCCGAGCTGGCCGCCGCCCATCACGCCCAGCCACGCCGGTGGATGGGCGGCAGGCAGCAATGGGGAAGTCGATTTACTATTCATTATTTCTCAAACACATTAGTCAGGCAAGACCATGGCCTTGGCGGCGGCCGTTTGCGTGGCACGGAACGCTTCCAGGCGCTCGGCCAGGGCGTCGTCGTTGGCGGCAAGCATGGCCACGGCCGTCAGCGCCGCATTCGCCGCGCCCGCTTCGCCGATGGCGAAGGTGGCCACCGGCACGCCCTTGGGCATTTGCAGGATGGACAGCATGGAATCTTCGCCGCGCAGGTATTTCGATGGCACGGGCACGCCCAGCACGGGCACGATGGTCATCGCGGCCACCATGCCAGGCAGGTGGGCCGCGCCGCCTGCACCGGCGATGATGGCGCGCAAGCCGCGCGCGCGCGCGCTTTTCGCGTACGCATACATCTCGTCGGGCATGCGGTGCGCGGAAATGACTTGCGCTTCGTATGGCACGCCAAACTGCTTCAGCATGGCGACCGCGTTCTGCATCACGTCCCAGTCCGAGGACGACCCCATGATGACGCCGACCAGCGGCTTGTTTTGCTCAGTCATCTCAGGCCTTCAGCTTCTCGCCCGTCAGGCGTTCGATGGCTTCAAAATACTTGGCCTGGGTTTTTTCGATGACGTCGGCCGGCAGCGCTGGCGCCGGCGCGGTCTTGCCCCAGGTCAGCGTTTCCAGATAGTCGCGCACGAATTGCTTGTCGAACGACGGCGGCGAAATGCCAGGCTGGTAGGAATCCGCAGGCCAGAAGCGCGACGAGTCGGCCGTCAGCACTTCATCCATCAAATGCATGACGCCATTGTCGTCCAGGCCGAATTCGAACTTGGTGTCGGCGATGATGATGCCGCGCGTGGCCGCGTATTCGGCGGCCGTCTTGTAGAGTTGAATGGCGACGTCGCGCATCTTGGCGGCCAGTTCCGCGCCGATGCGCTCTTCCATTTCAGCAAAGCTGATGTTTTCGTCATGCTCGCCCAGCTCGGCCTTGGCCGCCGGGGTGAAGATCGGTTCCGGCAGTTTTTCCGCCTGTTGCAGGCCCGCTGGCAGCTTGATGCCGCAGATGCTGCCCGTGTCCTGGTAATCTTTCCAGCCCGAACCGATGATGTAGCCGCGCACGACTGCCTCGACCATGATCGGTTGCAAGCGCTTGGCCACGACGGCGCGGCCTTGCACTTGCTCCACTTCCCCGGGCGCCACCACGGATTCCGGCGCCACGCCGGTCAGGTGGTTCGGCACGATATGGCCCAGTTTCTCGAACCAGAAATCGCTCATCTGGTTAAGGACCTTGCCCTTGCCGGGGATAGGCTCGTTCATGACGACATCGAAGGCCGACAGGCGGTCCGTGGTGACGATCAGGATCTTGTCGTCGCCAACGGCGTAATTGTCGCGGACCTTGCCGTGGCCCAGCAATGGCAGGGAGTGGATGGAAGTCTGATAGAGGCTGTTCATAGCGGGGGAATAGTTGGATGAAACGAAACCGGCAGGCAAGGGGTGCCTGCCGGTCGAGAAAATCGGGCACGGAGCATTGCTTCCGGCCCGTTCCAGACAGAATTTTACTTCACAATTTGCGACAGCTCGCCGGCCTTGTAACGCTCGGCCATTTTTTCCAGTGGCATGGCCTTGATTTTCGACGCCTGGCCTTCGCAGCCGAATGCCTGCATGCGGGCGCGCACGATTTGCTCTGCCGCAAGACGCGCTGGCTTCAGGTAGTCGCGCGGGTCGAATTTCGACGGGTTTTCAAACAGGTATTTGCGGATCGCGGCCGTCATCGCCAGGCGGATGTCGGTGTCGATGTTGATCTTGCGCACGCCGTGACGGATGCCTTCCTGGATTTCCTCGACTGGCACGCCGTAGGTTTCCTTCATGTCGCCGCCGAATTCGCGGATGATGGCCAGCAGTTCCTGCGGCACCGACGAGGAACCGTGCATCACCAGGTGGGTGTTCGGGATGCGTGCGTGGATTTCCTTGATGCGGTCGATGGCCAGGATGTCGCCCGTCGGCTTGCGCGTGAATTTATACGCGCCGTGCGAGGTGCCGATGGCGATCGCCAGGGCGTCGCACTGGGTGCGCTGCACGAAGTCGGCCGCTTGCGCCACGTCCGTCAGCAGTTGCTCGCGTGTCATGGTGCCGTCGGCGCCGTGGCCGTCTTCCTTGTCGCCCTTCATGGTTTCCAGCGAACCGAGCACGCCCAGTTCCGCTTCCACCGTCACGCCGATCGCGTGCGAGAATTTCACGACTTCACGCGATACTTCCACGTTGTATTCGTAGGAAGCGACCGACTTGCCGTCCGCTTCCAGCGAACCGTCCATCATCACGGAAGTAAAACCCGAGCGGATGGCGGCCATGCAGACGGCCGGCGACTGGCCGTGATCCTGGTGCATGACGACGGGAATGTGCGGATATGCTTCGACGGCGGCGTCGATCAGGTGGCGCAGGAACGCTTCACCGGCGTACTTGCGCGCGCCAGCGGACGCTTGCATGATCACCGGGCTGTTGAGCGCATCGGCGGCGGCCATGATGGCTTGCACTTGCTCCAGGTTGTTGACGTTGAAAGCAGGAATGCCATAGCCGTTTTCGGCGGCATGGTCCAGCAGTTGACGCATGGATACGAGAGACATGGTAATACTCCAGATAACAATAGAAACCGTTGCGGCGCTTCGCGGTCAATGACCGCGGCGGCGCCTGAATTCTTTCAACAAAACCAGAACGTCCAGCAAACTGCTCAGGGCTAGGCGCGTTGCCGAAGGCAGTACGACTAGTACGACGAGGCAATGCAACAACGCCCAGGGCGGTTTGTGGGCGTTCTTACTCGAATTCGCCGACCGTGACGATCTTTAAGGCGTTGGTGCCACCCACCTGGCCCATCGGCTCGCCCCAGGTAACGACGATCATGTCGCCCTTGCGGACGATGCCCTGCGCCACCAGCAGCTCTTCGGCCTGCTTCAGCACTTGCGCGCTGGGGGCGTTCTGCATCAGATGATACGCCCGAACATTGCGGTACAGCGCGGCTTTGCGCAAAGTCGTGACACTGGGCGTCAGTGCATAGATCGGCGTGTCGATGCTGTGGCGGCTCATCCACAAGGCGGTGGAACCGGATTCCGTCAGCGCCACGATGGCTTTGACGCGCAAATGGTGGGCCGTAAACAGTGCGCCATACGCGATCGACTGGTCGATGCGGGTAAACGTGACGTTGAGAAAATCGGCATCGAGCTTGTTGTATTCGGACTGTTCCGCTTCCACGCAGATGGCGGCCATCATTTCCACCGTCTCGATCGGGTACTTGCCCGAGGCCGTTTCGGCCGAGGTCATGACGGCATCCGTGCCGTCGAGCACGGCATTCGCCACGTCGGACACTTCCGCACGGGTCGGCACGGCGTTGACGATCATCGATTCCATCATCTGCGTGGCCGTAATCGCCAGCTTGTTCGATGCGCGCGCCATCTTGATCATGCGCTTTTGCAAGGCCGGCACGGCCGCATTGCCCACCTCGACGGCCAGGTCGCCACGGGCCACCATGATGCCGTCGGAAGCGTCGAGAATCTCTTGCAGCGCAGGAATGGCTTCCGCACGCTCGATCTTGGCGATCATCATCGGCTTGTGGTGATACGGTTCGCCGGCGATATTGGCCAGCTGACGCGCCATTTCCATGTCGGTCGCACATTTCGGAAAGGAAATAGCCAGATAGTCGGCCTGGAAACTCATGGCCGTCTTGATGTCTTCCATATCCTTGGCCGTCAGGGCCGGCGCGGACAGGCCGCCGCCCTGGCGGTTGATGCCCTTGTTGTTCGACAACTCGCCGCCAATCTTGACGGTCGTGTGGATTTCGCTGCCATGGATGCGCTCGACGATCAGCACGATAAGGCCGTCGTTCAGCAGCAGCACGTCGCCCTTGTGCAAGTCGCGCGGCAAGGCCTTGTAATCGAGGCCGACACGTTCCTGGTTGCCCAGTTCGCCGTTTTCGCCCCACTTGGCGTCGAGGATGAAGCGCTCACCCGCTTCGAGCTGGATGCGCGTATTTTCAAACTTGCCGACGCGAATCTTCGGACCTTGCATATCGGCCATGATGGCCACTTCGCGGCCGCACTCGGCCGCCGCCAGGCGCACCAGCGCCGCGCGGTCGATATGGTCTTGCGCCTTGCCGTGGGAAAAATTCAAGCGCACCACGTCGACACCCGCACGTATCATTTTGACCAGGATATCGAAGTCAGTGGAAGCGGGGCCGATTGTTGCTACGATTTTTGTACCGCGTGGCATAGGAGTCCTTGTGCGCGAGCGAAGGTGAGCAAGACCTGGCGGCTGAGCCGCCCGGCAAGGTAAAAGCGCAGCGGTCAGGCTGCGCTTGGTGGCACTACAGTCAGGCTGGATCAGCCTGCGCGTTGCATCAGAATCTCAACTGCTGGGAGAGTTTTGCCTTCCAGGAACTCCAGGAAAGCGCCGCCGCCCGTCGAGATATAGCTGATTTTATCGGTAATATCGTATTTGGCAATCGCCGCCAGGGTGTCGCCACCGCCGGCAATCGAGAAAGCTTTCGAGTCGGCAATGGCCAGGGCCAGGGTCTTGGTGCCGTTGCCGAACTGGTCGAATTCGAACACGCCGACGGGGCCGTTCCACACGATGGTGCCGGCGGCTGCGATCTGCTGCGCCAGCAGGGCGGCCGTTTTCGGGCCGATATCGAGGATCATGTCGTCGTCCGCCACGTCGGCCACGTCCTTGACGGTGGCGGCTGCCGTTGGCGAGAATTCCTTGGCGCACACGACGTCGACGGGAATCGGCACCTGCGCGCCGCGCTTGGCCATGATGTCGATGATCGCCTTGGCTTCCTCGACCAGTTCCGCTTCCACCAGCGACTTGCCGACATTCAAGCCGACGGCCTTCATGAAGGTGTTGGCGATGCCGCCGCCGACGATCAGGTTATCGACCTTGTCGGACAGGGCTTTCAGAATGGTCAGCTTGCTCGATACTTTCGAACCGGCAACGATGGCCAGCAATGGACGGGCTGGCGCGTGCAAAGCCTTCCCCAGCGCATCGAGTTCGGCGGCCAGCAGCGGGCCGGCACAGGCGACGGGCGCGAACTTGGCGATGCCGTGCGTGGACGCTTCGGCGCGATGGGCTGTGCCGAACGCGTCATTGACGTAGATATCGCACAGCTTGGCCATTTTTTGCGCCAGCTCATCGCTGTTTTTCTTTTCGCCCTTGTTCACGCGCACGTTTTCCAGCAGGACGACCTGGCCGGCAGCCAAGTTTTCCAGGCCGGCGCCATCGATCCAGTTTTGTTTCAGTGCCACTTCCTGGCCCAGCAGCTCGGACAAGCGGGCGGCCACGGGCGCCAGGCTGTCGGCCGGTTTGAACTCGCCTTCCGTCGGACGACCCAGGTGCGACGTCACCATGACGGCGGCGCCAGCGTCCAGGGCGGCGCGGATGGCCGGCACCGAGGCGCGGATGCGCGTATCTTCGGTGATCTTGCCACTGTCATCTTGCGGGACGTTCAGGTCGGCGCGGATAAACACGCGCTTGCCTTGCAGTGCATTTTGGGCGATCAAATCTTGCAGACGGATGAAGTTGAGAACAGCTGACATGGCGATCCAGATGACGAGTGGAAGGAAGTGCGCTATTTTACCGCAAGGACCAGACCAAATCCCCGATTTGTCCTGCTTTACTGAAAAACATGCAACAGTCGCAAGCCCGTGAAAACCAGCATGCCGAAGACGATGGTTTGCAGCATATTGCGGCGAATCACGAAAAAGAGCGTGGCGGCAATACCCGACAAGAGTTTCAAATTCGATAATTCGAAGTGCACTTGCTGCCCTTCCATCAGCAGGTCGGGCGCAATGATGGCCGCCAGCGCGCAGGCCGGCGCATAGCGCAGCATCTCGCCCACGCGGCGCGGGATGGTGATGTGATGGCCGATCAGCCAGAAGGTGCTGCGCGTGGCGGCCGTTGCCACTACCAGCACGGCGATGGCGATCCACACGTCGGCCCTGCCCAAGTCGATGCCGTCAATCATGGCGTTTTGCCCATTTCTCAGTCAATTCTTCCACGGCCATGGCGCTGACCATACCCACCACGACGGCCACCAGCAAGCCCAGCTTATACGGCAGGCCGAAGGCCAGCACGGCCACCGCGCCCGCCACCAGCACGCCGCACAGGGCGGCGCGGCTGAGGATCAGCGGCACCGTCACGCACAGGATCGCCAGGGTGCCGGCAAAACCCAGCCCCCATTCGGCCGGCACGACGGCGCCCAGCACGATGCCGATGAAGGAACCGATTTGCCAGGCCAGCCAGTTGGGGTAGATCAAGCCTTTCAGGAAAGGCAGCTTGGCCGGGTCCGGCGTTTCATGGGGATAGCGCTGCAGGAACAGGCCCACCGTGATGTCGCCGGCCACATAGCCGAGCGCAAAGCGCTGGCGCCACGGTAGATGGGAAAAATGGGGGGCCAGCAACACGGAAAAAATGACAAAACGCAAATTAACGACGAGAGCCGTGGCAAAGATCACCCACACGGGCGCCTGCGCGGCCAGCAGGGGCAAGGACGCGAGCTGGGCCGAGCCGGCAAAGACAAACAAGGTCATGGCCCCCGCCTGCGCGACAGTCAGGCCGCTTTTCACCATGGCCACGCCCACCACCATGCCCCAGGCGGCGATGCCCAGCAAGGTGGGCGCCCCCAGGTTCAGGCCGGCGCGCCAGGCATCTTTCAGCAGGGCGTCGTCCTTGGCGGCCGGGACGGCGTTCACGCGGCGCTCCGGCCGAGGTAGTGTGGTAACTGCACAACAATGGTGCGCGGAGAACGGCTCCGCAACGGTGATACCGGCAAGGCAAATCCAGTCAGGGTGGCGCTACGGCAGCCATATTGTCGCGAAAAACCGCGCCGCAGCCGAAGATGATCAAGCCGACATTTTAGCCATGATTTTTGCTGTCTGCCTGAATCCGTTAAAATCGTGCTTTTGGCAGCAGCCGACTTCCTTCCATACAGCCTCACGGAGCATGACAAGATGACAAAAACCACCCAGCCAGCGGTCGAACTCGACAGTAAAGACTTGCCAGCCCACTGCCCTAACCCGGCCATGCCGCTGTGGTCGTCGCATCCGCGCGTGTTCCTGGAATTCAACAAGGACGGCGTCGCCAAGTGCCCCTACTGCGGCACAGCCTACACCCTGAAGGAAGGCGCCAGCGCCGGCCATCATTAAACTGCCCAGCGGCGCGCCCCCAGCGCGCCGTTTTTATTTGCATCAAGTTATACCGATCAGCCCGGAGTCGTCATGAAACGTCTGAAAGAACTCAATGGCAGTGCCGCCGAAGTCGAAGCGGCGTTCTACGATGCCTTGCACCGCGCCGACCTCGAAGCGCTGATGGCGCTGTGGGCCGACGATGAAGAGATCGTCTGCATCCACCCGGGCGGCGCGCGCCTGATCGGCCATGCCGCCATCCGCGCCTCGTGGGAAACCATTCTGGCCGGCGGCGGCCTGCACATCGTGCCGGCGCAGCTGCATGAAACGCACAATCTGATGAGTTCGGTACACACGGTGATCGAAGGCGTGACCCAGGAAGAAGGCGGCCCGGCGCATCTGCTGGCCACGAATGTATACGTGAAAACGCCGCGCGGCTGGCGCATCGTGCTGCACCATGCTTCCATCGCCCCCGGTGGCGCACCGGCCGACGCAGCGGGGACGCAGATCCTGCACTGATGGCTTTGTCTCCTTCCTACACCGCCCCGCTGTGGCTGCCTGGCGGCCACGCGCAAACGATTTATCCGGCCGTATGCCTCGCCAAGCCGGCCGTGACCTTCCGCCGCGAACGCTGGCAGGCGCCCGATGGCGATTTCGTCGACGTCGACCTGGTCGATGGCCAGCCGGGCCAACCCTTCGTGGTGCTGTTCCACGGCCTGGAAGGCTCGTCGAACAGCCATTACGCGCGCTCCTTGATGGCCGAGGTGGCCGCGCGCGGCTGGTCGGGCGCCGTGCCGCATTTTCGCGGCTGCTCGGGCGAAGCGAACCTGGCGCCCCGTTTTTACCATTCGGGCGATGCGCAGGAAGTGGACTGGATCGTGCAGCGCCTGCGCCCGCGCGCCACGGGAAAATTGTACGCGGCCGGCGTCTCGCTGGGCGGCAACGCCCTGCTGTGCTGGCTGGGCCAGTCGCAGCACCAGGCCGATTTCATCGATGCGGCCGCGGCCGTGTCGGCCCCTCTGGACCTGGCGCAAGGGGGCAAGGCCCTGTCTTCGGGCGCCAACCGGCTCTACACGCGCATGTTCCTGAACACCTTGAAACCGAAATGCCTGACCAAGCTCGAGCAGTTTCCCGGCCTGTTCGCGCGCGACGCCATGCTGGCCGCGCGCGACTTGCACGCCTTCGACAATGTCGTCACGGCACCGCTGCACGGCTACCGCGACGCCGACGATTACTGGTACCGCGCCAGCGCCAAGCACGTCTTGCAGGACATCACCGTGCCGACCCTGGTACTGAATGCGCAAAATGATCCCTTCCTCCCAAGGCGCTTCTTGCCGCGCAGCGCAGCGCCGAAGGTCACGCTCGAGTATCCGCGCCACGGCGGCCACGTCGGCTTTGCCTCTGGCAAGATACCGGGAAGCTTGCATTGGCTGCCGCAACGGCTGCTCTCCTTCTTTGAAAACGGCAACATGGCGCCGTCTGCGCCGCAAAGCTGGCATGCTGGCGGTGCGCGCACTCACATGGAAAACGCTACACATGGATGAACTCGTCAAGCAAGCCCTGGCCAAATGGCCGAACGTACCCCACTGCTACGGCTGGCTGGGGCTGGACGCGCGCGGCCACTGGCGCATACGCGACCAGCAGGCGCAACAGCAACAACTGCCCGGCGACAAGATCGTCCACGCGGCCCTGTTGAATTTCATCAACCGCAATTACGCCCAGGACGAACGCGGTTGCTGGTTTTTCCAGAATGGCCCGCAGCGCGTGTATGTGAATCTGGAAGCGACGCCGTATATCGCCCGCAGCGATCCGCAGCACGGTTTTGTCTTGCAGACGGGCGCGCCGCTGGAACAGATCGAGCAAGTGTATTGGTGCGACGACGGCATGCTGATCTTGCGCCATGGCGATATCGTGGCGCAGGTCGACGACCGCGACATTTCGCAAGTGCTGGACGCGCTGCACTTCGATGGACAGCTGGCCAGCGACGACGACTTGCTGGCCTGGCTGCAAGAACGCCGGGGCAAGCTGACTTTATTGCATGACGGCAAGGAGATTCCCGTGCAGCCGCTGCGCTACGATGCCGTGCCGCAAACCTTCGGCTTCCAGCCGGTGCCGCAAGCCGATCAGGACTAACCCTTCTGGTCCTTGATCTGTTCGCGGCGCTTTTCCTGCAGCTCGCGCTCGCGCGCATCGATCACGGCCTGGTCGTAAAAGGTGGCGTCCGTCGATTTGCGGGCGATCGTCAACTGGTCCAGCGCGGCCATGGTGGCGCCCTGCAGCACGTAGGACTCGGCCAGCGCCATGTGCTGCAAGGTCATCTTGCCCTGATCCGCATAGGCTTTCGCCAGTAAATCGTACAGTTCCGGCTCTTCCTTGTAGAGCTGCACCTGCTCGCGCAGATACAAGGTCGATTGCTCCAGCTTGCCGGCCGCCATCAGCGCTTCCGCATACTGGTGGGCAATACCGCGCGAGAGGGGAAACTGCTGGCGCGCAACGTCCGCCGCCTTCAGCGCCTGTTGCGCCACTTCCTTCTTTTGCGCCGGCATCAACAGCACTTCCAACGCCATCGCTGCAAGCAAGGAATTGGGCGCCTGCGTGCCGCCCGAGGTAAACACGTTCGGCCCGACCGGCTGGTGCAGGGCGGCATTGGCCGCATCGAGTTCCTTTTGCGCCTCCGCCGGCTTGCCCTGCTTGACGGCGACAAAGGACAAGCCGTAATGGGCGGCCGTCACCTGGAAGCGGCTTTGCTGCTCCAGCTGCGTCTTGAAGACGGCCTTGGCATTCAACAGGCCTTGCACGCTTTCATCCTGCAGCACGCGCGCGCGCGCCCGGGCCAGGTGGAAACTCAGGCTGTCCGCCCGCTGCTTGTACGGCTGCTCGCGGATGCGCGCCTGGATGTCGGCGATGCGTTCCGTCGTCAGCGGGTGGGTCTGCAGATAGGCGGGCATCAAGTCGCTGTACGAGCGGCTCGCTGCCTGCATGCGGCCGAAGAAGGCCACCATGCCGGTGGTGTCGAAGCCCGCTTCGCCCATGATCTGGAAACCGATGCGGTCCGCCTCGCGTTCGGCGTCGCGGCCGAAATTGAGCTGGCGCTGGATGGCCAGGCCCTGGCCGGCGGCAAACACGCCCATGGCCACGTCGCCGCCCGCGCGCGAAGCGAGCGCCGCCAGCAGCATGGCCGCCAGCGGCATCAGGGCGTCCTGGCGCTGCTGGCCCAGCATGCGCGCGATATGGCGCTGCGCCACGTGGCCGATCTCGTGCGACAGCACGGACGCCAGTTCCGCCTCCGTTTGCGCCGCCAGCACCAAGGCCGAGTGCACGCCGATGAAGCCGCCGGGCAAGGCAAACGCGTTCAACTGGGGATCGCGCACGGCAAAGAAGAAATAGTCGTAATTCGTTTCGCCGCGCACGCTGGGGCGCGCCGCCACGAGCGCGTTGCCGAAGGTATTCAGGTATTCGAGCAGAGGCGCGTCGTCGAGGTAGTCGCGGTCGCCGCGGATGCCGCGCATGATCTCCTCGCCGATCTTGCGCTCCATCGCCGGCGACAGGTCTTCGCGCGACGTGTCGCCCAGGTTCGGCAGGTTCGGCGCCGGCGGCACGGCCGGCGGCGTCCAGCCACCGGCCGGCTTGGCCGCTACATTGGTGGCCGGCGCAGCAGGCGCGGACGTATAGGTTTGCGCCAGCGCACAAGGCGCCGCCAGCCATAATGCGGCCAGCATGGCTGCGCGCCGTGAGCCGCGCAGCCATGGCGCAGCGGCATTTTCAACGATGATCGGAAGGGGAGTTTTTGAATTCACGGGTGCTATCATACCTTGTTCGCGGCGCCCATTCCCACGCGTCATGCCAGTGGCATGAGGTCGTGACCGGGCGTGCCGCGCCCCCCCTTTTCTCACCTATTTCGACGCCATGACAACAGCAGACAAGCAAGCCCCCGCCGGGGAACTGACCCATTTCGACGCCACGGGCCAGGCCCATATGGTCGATGTGGGCAGCAAGGAAGACACGCGCCGCAGCGCCGTGGCCGCCGGCACCATTCGCATGCAGCCCGCCACCCTGGCATTGATTATTTCCGGCAACGCCAAGAAAGGCGACGTGCTGGGCATCGCCCGCATCGCCGCCATCATGGGCGCCAAGCGCACGAGCGACCTGATTCCCCTGTGCCACCCGCTGGCCCTCACGCGCGTCACCGTCGATTTTGAAGTGGATAAAGCGGCCAACAGCGTGCACTGCCGCGCCCAAGTCGATACGACAGGAAAAACCGGCGTGGAAATGGAAGCGCTCACGTCCGTGCAAATCGGCTTGTTGACGATCTACGACATGTGCAAGGCCGTCGACCGCGGCATGGTCATGACGAATGTGCGCGTGCTGGAAAAGCATGGCGGCAAGTCGGGCGATTGGCACGCCGAGCTGTAATTATTTTGCCTGGCGCGCAAGCTGCCCCTGGACGCGGCGCAAGTCGCGCAGCAGCCAGACGGCACTGGCCAGGCACAACGCGATGATGGCCATAGACAGGGGCAAGTGGAATTGCTCCAGCCCTGCCAGCGCAAAGCCGGCGTGGATCAGGAACGTTCCCACGCCGAGCGCGGCGCAGACACAAGCGTACAGGGGCGCCTGCGGGGTGGCCAGCAGCACGTGCCGGTAACCGGCCAGCACCAGGGCAATCGCCGCCAGATTAAACACAAGAAAACCCTGCACGCCGCCCGGCAAATGAAACATTTCCCACTCTTTCCAGTAGGCAGCGTCGATTTGATGCAAGATCAGGAACAACATGGTCCAGAAGTAGCTGCGCGGCATAAGATTTACATTCGTCAATATTGATCCCATTGTAAAGCCTGCACCGCGCACCGGCATGTGCCCATGGCACTTTCGATGTAAAAATGAATTTCATTGATATAAATGCTTTTTCATCAAGAAATCATGCATACTGCGAGTCGTCCATATCCAGATGAGCATCGCATGACAAGCAACAGACCCGCCGCGGAAAGCAAGCTCCAGGACTTCGAATTCGAGGCCATGAATCTGCAAGTGGGGGGACGCATCCAGTTCATCACGCACCGCACCATCAAACCCAGCCAGCATTTCTCGACCGTCATCGGCTATGTGAAAGACGAGTACCTGATCGTCAAGATTCCCATGGAAAACGGCGCGTCGATTGTCCTCAACGAGGGCGACAAGCTGACCATCCGCGTGTTTTCCGGCGTCACCGTCTGTTCGTTTTCCTGCAGCGTGCTGCGCATCTTCGGCCGCCCGCTCAACTATGTCCATCTGAGCTTTCCCGACGCCATCCAGGGCACCAGCCTGCGCACGGCCATGCGCGTCAAGGTGGACATTCCGGCGCAGCTGAGCTACCGCGACGTGGCGGCCGTGCCCGTGTTCATCGTCAACCTCAGCGTCTCGGGCGCGCTGATCGAGGCCCCCAGCATGCTCACGCCCGATGACGAAGGCGTGGCACTGAGTTTTACCCTGCTGGTGCAGCCGAACAAGCATCAAATGCGCGTCAACACGCGCGCCCGCATCCAGAACGTCAGCGTGGGCAAGCCGTCGAATGGCCACGCCGCCGAGGTAGCGGAAATCTATACGTACGGCGTGCAATTCATCGACCTGGAACCGACCCACTACACCCTGCTGCAAAACCTCACCTATGAAGCGCTGATCGCGGACCGGCAAAAAATCGTCTGATACCGGCGCGGCAGGCGCCGCTTACTGCGTCGCCACCACCTTGGGAATATTCGTGCGGGTAATCGCTTCCTTGGCCGCCGCATTCGTCACGCTGGTGCTGTTGAACCAGCTTAGGCTGCTGGTGCCGAGCTGCAACTCCATGTTCACCGTCTGGCCGCCCAAGCCGCTGCCCAGGTCGCCCGCGAGGGTCAGCTCGATATCGCCCTTGTCGACCTTGGCGCTGGCCACTTCGCGCGTGGCGCTGAACACGGGGATGGCGCTGGGCACGGCCGGGGTAGGCGTGCTGCAGGCGGCCGCCTCGCCGCCATTTTCCTGCACGCACAGGGCCACGGCAGTCTTCAGCGGCGCAGCGGCCGCCAGCACATTGCTGACCTTGGCCCGCATCGTATAGTCGCCGTACTGGGGAATGGCCACGGCCGCCAGGATGCTGGCGATGGCCACCACGATCATCAGTTCTATCAGGGTAAAACCGCTTTGCGCACGCATCGTATTCTCCCATTGTGCATTGCTCACCCCATGCATGGTGCAAGCGCCATGCCAGCGGCGCGCCCGGGCAGCGCCGGTACGCATGGAAAGAAAAGCGACACATTTGGGCGGGTTCGGACCAGCGCCGTCCGCCCAGGCCGGGAATGGGCCTGTCTTGCGGACAAAAAAAGGAGCCGAAGCTCCTTTTTTGTACTGCATGAACCAGGCTGAAAATTACAGCATGGCTTTCAGCAGACGCGCCATTTCCGACGGGTTTTTGGTCACGGTGATGCCGCAAGCTTCCATAATTTCCAGCTTGGCTTGTGCCGTATCGGCACCGCCCGAGATCAGCGCGCCGGCGTGGCCCATGCGCTTGCCTGGAGGAGCGGTTACGCCAGCGATGAAGCCAACGACCGGTTTTTTCATGTTGTCTTTGATCCAATAAGCCGCGTTGGCTTCGTCCGGACCACCGATTTCGCCGATCATGATGACCGCGTCGGTATCTGGATCGTCATTGAACATCTTCATGATGTCGATGTGCTTCAGACCGTTGATCGGGTCGCCGCCGATGCCGACTGCCGACGATTGGCCCAGGCCCAGTGCGGTCAATTGACCCACTGCTTCATAGGTCAGGGTGCCCGAACGGGACACCACGCCGATACGGCCTTTCTTGTGGATGTGGCCTGGCATGATGCCGATCTTGATTTCGTCTGGCGTGATCAAGCCTGGGCAGTTAGGGCCCAGCAGCAAGGTTTTGCTGTTGGCTTTAGCCATGCGGTCTTTCAGGGCCATCATGTCACGGACAGGAATGCCTTCGGTGATGCAAATGGCCAGATCCATTTCAGCTTCGACAGCTTCCCAGATCGCCGCTGCCGCGCCTGCTGGCGGTACGTAGATGACGGAAACGTTGGCGCCGGTTTCTTTTTTCGCTTCGGTCACGTTAGCGAAAATAGGAATGCCTTCGAAATCTTCGCCTGCTTTCTTCGGGTTCACGCCTGCCACGAAGGCAGCTTTGCCGTTCGCGTAGTCGCGGCAACCGCGGGTGTGGAACTGGCCGGTCTTGCCGGTGATCCCTTGGGTAACGACTTTGGTATCTTTATTGATCAGAATGGACATGTTGATTCCTTAATTAAGCTTGACCGGCAGCAGCGGCAACGACGCTCTTGGCTGCATCTTCCATGGTGTCGGCTGCGATGATAGGCAGACCGGAATCGGCCAGCATCTTTTTGCCCAGGTCTTCGTTGGTGCCCTTCATGCGCACGACCAGCGGCACGTTCAGCGAGACGGCTTTCACTGCGGCGATCACGCCTTCAGCGATCACGTCGCAACGCATGATGCCGCCAAAAATGTTCACCAGGATGGCTTTCAGGCCTGGGTTTTTCAGCATGATCTTGAACGCTTCGGTGACTTTTTCTGCCGTGGCGCCGCCGCCGACGTCCAGGAAGTTGGCTGGCTCGCCGCCGAACAGCTTGATGGTGTCCATGGTAGCCATGGCCAGACCGGCGCCGTTCACCAGGCAACCGATGTTGCCGTCGAGCGAAATGTAGGCCAGGTCGAATTTCGACGCTTCGATTTCAGCTGGATCTTCTTCGTCCAGGTCGCGCAGGGCGACGATTTCCGGATGACGGAACAGGGCGTTCGGGTCAAAGTTGAACTTGGCGTCCAGGGCGATGACTTTGCCGCTGCCGGTGACGATCAGCGGGTTGATCTCGGCCAGCGAGCAATCGGTTTCCCAGTACGCTTTGTACAGGCCTTGCAGGTTGACGCGAGCGTCGGCGATGGAACCGGCAGGCACGCCGATTTTGGCGGCGATGTCGTCTGCCTGGGCATCGGTCAGGCCTGTGCCTGGATCAATGGTGACGTGATGGATCTTCTCTGGGTGGCTCTCGGCCACTTCTTCGATGTCCATGCCGCCTTCGGACGAAGCCATCAGGACGATTTTCTGGGTAACGCGGTCGGTGACCAGCGAAACGTACAGTTCTTGTTTGATGTCGGCGCCCTCTTCCACCAGCAGGCGGTTGACTTTCTGGCCTTCGGCGCTGGTCTGGTGCGTGATCAGCTGCATGCCCATGATCTGGTCAGCGTATTCCTTGACCTGCTCGATCGATTTTGCCACTTTCACGCCGCCGCCCTTGCCGCGGCCACCTGCGTGGATCTGCGCCTTGACAACCCATACCGGGCCGCCCAGGGTTTCCGCAGCCTTGACGGCTTCTTCGACGGACATGCACGGAATACCGCGTGGTACCGTCACTCCGTGCTGCCGGAGGATTTCTTTGGCTTGATACTCATGGATTTTCATGCTGGCTTCCCTTCTGATACTGATTTGTAAAAATACGGTTAGTGGTGCAAAAAAAACAGGAAAAACAGAGCGCCGGGGTCACGCTTTGGCTACCCAGCGCGGGTAATACTGTGCAACTGCCCCGCCATCGGTGCGCAGGGCGTGGCATTTGTCGAGTTGAAACGGCTTTTCATGCGACAAGTCAGCATTCTCACCGTCACGGGTCGACCAGACATCGCCGGCAAATGCCTGAACCGTCGCAGTCGGCAAGACTTGCGCCAGTTCGGTCAAATGGGTACAGCCAGCGATTCCCGCCAGGCGCTGTTTCAAGTCGCGGCGGAAATTCTTCAATAAATTCAAACCGATCAGCGCCCTGTAAGCGGGGCCGATGGTATCGCAAAAACCGGGATAGGGCACGGCATCGGAGGCAGCTTCGGCCTCGACAATGGTCAGTTCGCGATCGACGGTAATGCGTAAGTGGAGGTCATGCAGAGGGGCGCCGGCGGGACGGGGGCCGGAGGCCAGGGTCGCGTCATAGCTTTTGATGTCGGTGATATGGGCGTCAATATCCCACAGGCCGTCGTCGCGCACATACGCTTGGACGTCGATAACGCGGGAGTGCCGTAGGGCGCGCCGGGATACGGGAGTTGACAGGGGCATAAGACCGATGCCGCTTGCGCGGCCATAATTTAGTAAGCAGCCATGTGCCTAAAGCACTCTGTTCGCAGCTTCTACGAACAGCAACCGCACCTGCGGCGCCGCAAAAACCCTAAAAGTGTAGCACACTGGGCGCCGGTTGCGCCGCAACATAATTTTTCATTGCTTCGATAAAAACATTTCAAAGCATAAAGAATTCACATGGAAATTGACGCTATTATCACGTTCAGTGATGATAGATATACCCCCTTGCACGCCCGTCCTGCGCCAGCCGCCACATCCGTCCGGCATGGGCAAGCGCTGGTGGCGCTGGTCACGTGCAGCGCAACAATACGCCGCCAGCTTGACAGGACGATGACAGCGGAGTGCGCCGGCAAAAAATATGCCATCAAGCGTGGCGGACCGGTCCTTGCCAAACAGGCAAGGTGGGAACTGTTGCAGAAGGAACACAACGGCGAGAGCCTGTGGCCGGGCGTTCGCGCGACCAGCCCGGGCGCCGCCGGCGCGCGTCTAGTCGTCTTCGGGATCCAGCCCCTTCAAGGCCGCCTGCACGGCGCGCTGGGAAAAGCCGCGCTGCATCAGGAAGCGCATCTGTTTGTTGCGCTGCTCGGCATCCTGCGCCACCTCGCCAAACTTGCGGCGCCATACTTCGCAGGCGCGTGCAACTTCTCCCTCGGCCAGGCCCGCCTTGAGCTCCTGCAGCGCCTCGCCGCCTATGCCGTGGCTTTGCAGTTCGGCCATGATGCGGCTATTGCCGAAGCGGGCCGAGCGGCGGTGGATCAGCGACTCGGAAAAGCGCTCCTGCGACAGCCAGTTGGCCTGCTCCAGACTGTCGAGCAAGGCTTCCACATCATCGCCCTCCTGCGCATGGCGCTGCAGCTTGCGCCGCAATTCCATGCGGCTATGTTCCCGCATCGACAAAAAGCGTAGCGCCCTGCCCTTCAAACTTAGTTGTACTGCGGCCATACACCCACCTTGTCTTTCATTCCACGATCACATCACCCAAACACAATCGCCGCCCGGCGCAACAGCGCGGGACGGCGATCTTGGTCACACCTTGCGGCAAGCCATGCGTAGGTCGGATTAGGCCCCTTGGGCCGTAATCCGACAACATTGTTGGCGTCTGTGGTGTTGTCGGATTACGCGCGGCTTTGCCGCGCTAATCCGACCTACTCTGCCTTGGCTTCCGCAGCCTTGGCAGCCTTGTCGGCGGCTTTGTCCGCTTTTTCCGGCTTTTCAGCAGCCAGCGGCGGCAGTTCGCGCACGCCCAGCGACGCGCGGACCTTGTTTTCGATTTCGCGGGCCAGCGCCGGACGCTCTTGCAGGAAGGCGCGGGCGTTGTCCTTGCCCTGACCGATGCGTTCGCCGTTGTAGCTGTACCACGAACCGGATTTTTCCACGATCTTGGCATCCGAGCCCAGGTCCAGGATTTCGCCTTCGCGCGAGGTGCCTGCGCCGTACAGGATGTCGAAGTGCGCTTCCTTGAACGGTGGCGCGATCTTGTTCTTGACGACCTTGACCTTGGTTTCGTTGCCGATCACTTCATCGCCGGACTTGATCGAGCCGGTGCGGCGGATGTCCAGACGCACGGAGGCGTAGAATTTCAGCGCATTGCCGCCCGTGGTTGTTTCCGGGCTGCCGAACATCACGCCGATCTTCATGCGGATCTGGTTGATGAAGATGACCAGGGTATTGGTGCGGTTGATGGAACCGGTCAGCTTGCGCAGGGCTTGCGACATCAGACGCGCTTGCAGGCCTGGCAGGGAATCACCCATGTCGCCTTCGATCTCGGCGCGTGGCGTCAGTGCGGCCACGGAGTCGATGACGACGAGGTCGACACTGCCCGAACGCACGAGGGCGTCGCAGATTTCCAGCGCCTGCTCGCCCGTGTCCGGTTGCGAGATCAGCAATTCGTGCAGGTTCACGCCCAGCTTTTGCGCGTAGCCGACGTCCAGCGCGTGCTCGGCATCGATAAAGGCGCACGTGCCGCCCAGTTTTTGCATTTCGGCGATGGTTTGCAGGGTCAAGGTGGTTTTACCCGACGATTCCGGACCGTAGATTTCCACCACGCGGCCGCGCGGCAAGCCGCCCACGCCCAGCGCGATATCGAGGCCGAGCGAACCGGTCGACACGACTTGCACTTCTTCGATCGGTGCGCTGGCATCCATGCGCATGACCGAACCTTTGCCAAACTGCTTCTCGATCTGCGCCAGTGCGGCGGCGAGCGCCTTGGCTTTTTCCGATGCGGGTACTACAGCTTTTTTATCGTCCATATGTTCTTTCAGCCGTTCTACAGTTGCGGATTCACGTGACGCATCTACGTGAACCGTGCAGCCTGCGATAGCGCCAGTGGGTTAAATTCTTTACACAGACAGTACTGTATAAAAAAACAGTGATCAATGCAAGCGGAACGTGGATTTGTTTTGAAACAGATCAATACAACCGTGGATTTTCATAAAAATTCGCCACCTTGCGGAAAATGAAACACAATACAAGCTTCTACCGCCGCAAAGCATAGGAAGTGCACCATGCGTATTTTACTTGCCGAAGATGACAGCGTGCTGGCCGATGGCCTGACCCGCTCGCTGCGCCAGTCCGGTTATGCGATCGACTACGTCAAGACGGGCCAGGAGGCCGATACGGCCCTGTCCACCCAGGAATTCGACTTGCTGATCCTCGACCTGGGCCTGCCGAAAATGTCCGGCCTGGAAGTGCTGCGCCGCCTGCGCGCGCGCGCCTCGCTGCTGCCGGTGCTGATCCTGACGGCCGCCGATTCCATCGAACAACGCGTGAATGGCCTCGACCTCGGTGCCGACGATTATATGGCCAAGCCGTTCGCCTTGTCGGAACTGGAGGCAAGAGTGCGCGCCCTGACGCGCCGCGGCGCCGGCGGCGGCGCCACCATCATCAAGCACGGCCCCCTCAGCTACGACCAGGTGGGGCGCAGCGCCTACATCAACGACCAGATGCTCGATCTGTCGGCGCGCGAATTGGGCTTGCTGGAAATCTTGCTGGGCCGCACCGGCCGCCTCGTCTCGAAAGAGCAGCTGGTCGACCACCTGTGCGAATGGGGCGAGGAAGTGTCGAACAACGCCATCGAAGTGTATGTGCACCGCCTGCGCAAGAAGATCGAAGTGGGCGGCGTGCGCATCGCCACCGTGCGCGGCCTCGGCTATTGCCTGGAAAAATACTCGGAAGCGGCGCGCCTGAACGCCGAAGCGGGCGAGTCGGCAAGCCCGGCCAGCGGACCCGCCAGCAAGTGAAGGCGCGCGAGGCGCCAGCGGACGAGCCGGACGACGACGACTGGTTCGAGCCGCCCACCACGGAGCAGGACGACACGATCGAGCATTCGCTGTTCGGCGAAATCCTCGACTGGATGCTGGCGCCCCTGCTGCTGCTGTGGCCGATGAGCATCGCCATCACCTATCTGGTGGCCAAGGGCATCGCCAATCAGCCGTTCGACCATGCGCTGGAAGACAGCGTGACGGTACTCATGCAGCAAGTCAAGCAGGCCGATGGCGCCATGCTGCGCCGTGCGCCGGACAAGAACAGCAGCAATAATAACGGCCGCGACTTGCTGCGCGGCGACGATGTCGACACCCTGTATTACCTGGTGGCGGGCCCGCGCGGCGAATATTTGGCCGGCGACCGCGATTTGCCGCCGCCGCAAGACCCCGACAAATACCGCAGCGGCATGGTGCTGTTTCGCAACGACACCATCCACGGCACGCCCGTGCGCGTGGCGTTCAGCTATCTCGATATTCCTTCCAGCAACGACGATGAGCAAAGCCGCGCGCTGGTGCAAGTGGCCGAGACGCTGGAAAAACGCGCCCAGCTGGCCAATGAAATCATCAAGGGCGTGATTTTGCCGCAGTTCATCATCCTGCCCGTGATCCTGGCCCTCGTCTGGTTTGCCCTGGCGCGCGGCCTGTCGCCGCTGGCGCAATTGCAGGAGCGCATACGCGCCCGGCCGCCCGACGATTTATCGCCGATCGAATCGGGCCAGGTACCCGAGGAAATCACGCCGCTGGTCGGTTCGCTCAACGAGATGCTCTCGCGGCTGTCGCTGTCGATCGACATGCAGAAACGCTTCATCGCCGATGCCGCGCACCAGATGAAAACGCCGCTGGCCGGCATGCGCATGCAATCGGAGCTGGCCCTGCGCCAGACCGACCACGACGAGATTCACCGCTCGCTGCTGCAGTTGGCGAAAAGTTCGGAAGCGGCCACGCGCCTCGTCAACCAGCTGCTGGCCCTGGCGCGCGCGGAAAACCAGCCGCAGGCGGGCACGGCGTTCGAACCGATCGAACTGAGCGAACTGGCGCGCGGCGTGGTGCAGGACTGGGTGCAAGCCTCGTTTGCCCAGCATATCGACCTGGGCTTCGAACAGTCCGCGTATTCGATCATGATTTCCGGCAATGCCATGATGCTGCGCGAGCTGCTGAGCAATCTGATCGACAACGCCCTGCGCTACACGCCGTCCGGTGGCAGCGTCACGGTGCGCGTGCGCAGCACCCTGGAACTGGCCATCCTGGAAGTGGAAGATACGGGCCCCGGCATTGCGCCGGCCGAGCGGGCGCACGTGTTCGAACGCTTTTACCGCATTCTCGGCAGCAATGTCGACGGTAGCGGCCTGGGCCTGGCCATCGTGCGCGAAATTGCCCAGCAGCACGGCGCCGAAGTCGATATTTTTAACAATCCGCGCGCGCAGTCGCCAAAGCTGCCGGGCACCCTGCTGCGCCTGAGCATCGCCCTGCTGTTGCCGGACGCGCCAGAAGAGGATGACATCACGTATGGATAAGCCGAGCCCACCCGTTGCCCCGGCGCGGCCGGCGCGTACGCCCAGCCCCGAGCTGCAGGCGCGCCGTGATATGCACTGGCGCAAGACGCGGCGCCTGACGGCCATCCTGCTGCTGGTCTGGCTGCTGACGGGCTTCCTGACCGTGTTTTATGCCCGCGAGCTGTTGCACCTGAACCTGTTCGGCTGGCCGCTGCCCTTCTATATGGCGGCCCAGGGCGCCTCGCTCGTGTACCTGGCCATCATCGCCTGCTATGCCTGGCGCATGCGGCGCCTGGACCGGGACTTTCATGCCAAGGAGCAAGCATGAGCGGCCAGCGCAGCTTCTTTGCCCGGCTGAGCCGCTACTACCTGCTGTTTACGGCCGGTTTCGCCGCCTTCCTGCTGGCCCTGTCCGTGCTGGAACAGGAAGGCATGCCGCGCGCGTGGATCGGCTACCTGTTCATGCTCGTCACCATCACCCTGTACGCCACCATCGGCGTCATCAGCCGCACCTCGAACGTCACCGAATACTATGTGGCGGGGCGCCGCGTGCCGGCCATGTTCAACGGCATGGCCACTGCCGCCGACTGGATTTCGGCGGCCAGCTTCATCAGCCTGGCCGGCGGCCTGTACCTGAACGGCTTCGACGGCCTGGCCTTCATCATGGGCTGGACGGGCGGCTATTGCCTGGTGGCGCTATTGATCGCGCCCTACCTGCGCAAATTCAGCCAGTACACGATTCCCGATTTCCTCGCCGCCCGCTACGGCAGCGGTACCGACAAGCGGGGCGCCAGCGTGCGCGTGGTGGCCGTGGCCGCCACCATCATCGTGTCGTTTACCTATGTGGTGGCGCAGATCTACGCCGTCGGCCTGATCGCCTCGCGCTTCACGGGCGTGGATTTTTCCGTCGGCATCTTCCTGGGCCTGGCCAGCATCCTCGTGTGCTCCTTTCTGGGCGGCATGCGCGCCATCACCTGGACGCAGGTGGCGCAGTACATCATCATCCTCGTCGCCTTTCTGATTCCCGCCATGTGGCTGTCGGTCAAGCATGCGGACAATCCCGTGCCGCAGATCGCCTACGGCAAGGTGCTGACGCAACTGAGCGCGCGCGAACACGTGCTGGAAGCGGACCCGAAAGAAAACGAAGTGCGCGCCATCTTCCGCCAGCGCGCGCAAAGCTACCAGGCGCGCATTGACGGCTTGCCCGGCTCCTGGGAGCAAGGCCGCCTGACGGCCCAGCGCCAGCTCGATAGTTTGCGCCAGCGCAATACCTCGCTGTTCGACATCCGCAATGCGGAGCGCTACCTGATCGCCTATCCAAAAAGTCCGGACGAGGCGCGCGTGCTGTGGCAGGCGGCCCAGGCGCTGAACCAGAAACGCGCCGAACCGATCATTCCGCACGCGCAACCGTTCCCCGCCGCGAACCGCGAGCAATCCGACATCAAGCGCAATAATTTCCTGGCACTCGTGTTTTGCATGATGCTGGGCACGGCTGCCCTGCCGCATATCCTCATGCGATCGTACACCACGCCCTCCGTGCACGAAACGCGCGTGTCCGTGTTCTGGACCCTGTTCTTCATCTTGTTGATCTATCTCACGATTCCCGCGCTGGCCGTGCTGGTCAAGTACGATATTTATTCGGCGCTCGTGGGCACGCAATACGCGAACCTGCCCACGTGGGTGTCGTACTGGGCCAACGTAGACAAGCTCAGTCCCCTGATCAGCATCGTCGACGTCAACCGCGACGGCATCGTGCAACTGGCGGAAATTTCCATCGATGCCGACGTGCTGGTGCTGGCCACGCCCGAGATCGCCGGCCTGCCCTACGTGATTTCCGGCCTGGTGGCGGCAGGCGGCCTGGCCGCCGCCCTGTCGACGGCCGACGGCTTGCTGCTGGCCATCTCGAATGCCCTGTCGCACGACATCTATTACAAGGTGGTCGATCCCAGCGCCTCGACGCAAAAGCGTGTGACGATTTCAAAATTGCTGCTGCTGGCCGTGGCCTTCATCGCCGCCTATGCGGCCTCGCAAAAGCCGGCGGACATTTTGTCGCTGGTGGGCGTGGCCTTTTCCCTGGCCGCCTCGACCCTGTTCCCGCCGCTGGTGCTGGGCGTCTTCTGGCAACGCGCCAATTACCAGGGCGCGCTGGCCGGCATGCTGACAGGCTTTGGCATATGCCTGTACTACATGCTGCACACGAGCACCATGCTGGGCGGCAATGCGAGCGGTCAATGGTTCCATATCGCCCCCATCTCGGCCGGCATCTTCGGCGTGCCGGCCGGCCTGGCCGCCGCCATCCTGGTCAGCTGGCTGACGCCGGCGCCTGGACGCCGCAGCACGGGGCTGGTCGAGCATATCCGGGCGCCGGAATGAAAACGCACCAAGGCTTGGGATGACGTGGAAAAATTCCTCGACAGAACTACCGGAAAAGACAGCGTTCCGGCAAAAAAGGAGTAGGCTGGAGGGCCGTTCCACTTACGAGGAAATCCCATGCCGTCTGGAAAAATTCTTGTTGCCCAGGGAGGCGGTCCCACCGCCGTCATCAACCAGTCGCTGGTGGGCGTGGTGCTCGAATCGCGGCGCTTTCAGCATGTCACGCGCGTGTATGGCGCGCTGCACGGCGTGCGCGGCATCGTCAATGAAGAATTCGTCGACCTGACGCAGGAAACCAGCCACAACTTGGAACTGGTGGCCGCCACGCCGTCGTCGGCCCTCGGTTCCACGCGCGACAAGCCCGACATCGCCTACTGCCAGCAAATTTTCGAAGTGCTGCGCGCGCACGAGATCGAACATTTCTTCTATATCGGCGGCAACGACTCGTCCGACACGGTGCGCATCGTCAGCGAGGAAGCGCACAAGGCCGGCTATCCGCTGCGCTGCATCCACATCCCGAAAACCATCGACAACGACCTGGTGGGCAGCGACCACACGCCCGGCTTTCCCTCGGCCGCGCGCTTCGTCGCGCAAGCGTTCGCCGGCGCCAACCTCGACAACGCGGCCTTGCCCGGCGTCTATGTGGGTGTCGTGATGGGCCGCCACGCGGGCTTTTTGACGGCCGCCTCGGCGCTGGGCAAGAAGTTCCCCGACGATGGCCCGCACCTGATCTACCTGCCCGAGAGAGTCTTCGTGCTGGAACAGTTTCTTGCCGACGTGAAGGCGACCTATGAAAAATACGGCCGCTGCGTGATCGCCGTCTCGGAAGGCATCCACGATGCCTCGGGCGAGCCGATCGCCAGCCTGCTGGCCAAACAGGTGGGCAATGAGGTCGAGCGCGATGCGCACGGCAATGTGCAATTGTCGGGCACGGGCGCGCTGGCCGACCTGCTGTGCGACGAAATCAAGGCGAAACTTGGCATCAAGCGCGTGCGCGGCGATACCTTCGGCTACCTGCAACGCTCCTTCATCGGATGCGTCTCTGATGTAGATCAACGCGAGGCCCGCGAAGTGGGCGAAAAGGCGGTGCAGTTCGCCATGTGGGGCGACCGCGACGGTTCGGTGGCCATCAAGCGCACGGGCTTTTATTCCGTCGATTATGAATTGCTGCCGCTCACCGAGGTTGCGGGCAAGACGCGCACCATGGAAGACGAGTTCATCAGCGCCAGCGGCACGGACGTCACCGATGCTTTCCGCCTGTACTTGCGTCCGCTGCTGGGCTCGGGCATGCCCGACGCCTTCCGCCTGCGCGCGGCCAAGGTGGCGAAGGTGCTCAAGCCCTAGCTGTTTTCCGCCAGCAATAGCGGCCGTAGTTTCACGGCCGCCTCCTTGAGCTGCGGCACGTGCTGCATCAGTTGCTCCACGGATTTGCGCGCCACGGGTGCGTGGCAGGCCACGGCCGCCACGATGCGTCCGTCGGCCGCGCAGATAGGCACGGCCACGGCCACCATGCCGTGCACGAATTCCTCGTCGTCGATGCCGATGCCCAGGCGGGCGATGCGCACGATCTCGCGCTCCAGCAATGCCGGGTCGGTAATGCTTTTCGGCGTGCGCGCTTCCAAGGTCAGCATGGCCAGCAGCTCGCGCCGCTCCAGCAAACTCATATGCGCAAGAAATAATTTTCCGCTCGCCGTGCAATGCATGGGTGCGCGGCTGCCCAGCACCAGATGCAGGCGCAGCGGTTCCTGCGTTTCCACGCGGTCCACGTAGACGATCGCATTGCCTTCGGGAATGGCCAGATTGCACGTCTCGCCCGTGACGGCCACCAGGCTGCCCAGGATGCTGCGGCTCACGCGGATCAGGGCATTGTTGCGCAGGGTGGCCAGCGCCAGGTTGGTCGAGGCGGCGCCGGGCACATAGCCGCGTCCCACGGGCGTGCGCAGCACATAGCCATGCTGCTCCAGGGTATCGAGCAAACGCATCATGCTGGCCTTGGGCACTTGCATGCGCGCGGCCAGTTGCGACAAGGTCAATGGCTGGCTGGCGCTGGCCAGGTGCTCGATCAGACGCAGCACGCGCAAACCGCGCGCCTCGTCGCCATGACTCGCCGTCGTGCCGGTCTCCACTTGCCCCCCTTCTTCGGCCTCGCCCGGCCGTTTTTGAAACGCATCATGCATGTTCTGTTTCACCTCTCGCGTATGTGGCTGTTTCCGCTTGTCCCGGTGCCGCACGTCTTTTATAAATGGAACAAGACGTTCCAAAAATAATCAATAAAGACCAGTGTATCGCAAAAAATGCCCGCCGAGGCGGCGCGATACCGCAACGCAGGAGACAAAAGTAATGTTGCAAACACACTACGATTACATCGTTGTCGGCGCCGGTTCCGCCGGCTGCGTGCTGGCCAACCGCCTGTCGCACGACAGCAACAACCAGGTATTGCTGCTGGAAGCGGGCGGCAAGGACAACAATCCCTGGATACACGTGCCGGTCGGCTATTTCAAGACCATGCACGATCCCAAGCTGGACTGGTGCTACCGCACGGAAGCGGACGCCGGCATCGCCGGGCGCCAGCTGCAATGGCCGCGCGGCAAGGTGCTGGGCGGCTCCAGCTCGCTCAACGGCTTGCTGTACGTGCGGGGCCAGAAGGAAGATTACGACCGCTGGGCCGAGCTCGGCAATACAGGCTGGAGCTATGCCGAAGTGCTGCCCTATTTCAAGAAATCGGAAGACCAGGAACGCGGCGCCAGCGATTACCACGGCGTGGGCGGCCCGTTAAAAGTGTCGGACTTGCGGCTGCGCCGCCCCATCGCCGAACATTTCATTGCCGGCGCCACGGAAAGCGGCATCCCCTTCAATGCCGATTACAACGGCGCCACGCAGGAAGGCGTCGGCTACTTCCAGCAGACGGCCAGCAAGGGCTTGCGCTGGAGCTCGGCGAAAGCCTTCCTTCGGCCGGCCCGCAAGCGCGCCAACCTGCGCGTGGAAGTGCGCGCGCAAATCACGCGCGTGCTGTTCGAGGGCAAGCGCGCCGTCGGCATCGAATATCAGCAGGATGGCCAGCTGCGCCAGGCGCGCGCCAGCGGCGAAGTGATACTCTGCGCGGGCGCCATCGGTTCGCCGCAAATCCTGCAATGCTCGGGCGTGGGACCGCGCGCCCTGCTCGATGAAGTGGGCGTGCCGCTCGTGCACGATTTGCCCGGCGTGGGACAGAACCTGCAAGACCATCTGCAAATCCGCCTCGTCTTCAAGACGCGCCTGAAAACCCTCAACGATGAAGTCAACAGCCTGTGGGGCAAGCTGTGGGTGGGCATGCAATATGTGTTTTCCCGCTCAGGGCCCCTGACCCTGGCGGCCAGCCAGGTGACGGTGTTTACCAAGTCGTCGCCCGAAGTGGAACGGCCCGACATCCAGTTCCACATGCAGCCTCTGAGCGCCGACAAGCCGGGCGAAGGCGCGCATCCGTTTTCCGCGTTCACGTCGTCCGTGTGCCAGCTGCGCCCGCACAGCCGCGGCCACGTGTCGATCAAGTCCGCCGATCCTCTCGCCTATCCGGGTATCTACCCGAATTATCTGTCCGACCCGCGCGACCAGCAAACGGCGATCGCCGCCCTGCGCGTGGCGCGCAAAATCGCCGCCGCCCCGTCGCTGGCGCCGCACATCATTTCCGAGTTCGTGCCCGGCCCGCAGTTCCAGAGCGATGAAGAACTGCTGGACGCGGCGCGGCGCTTCAGCCAGTCGATCTACCACCCGAGCGGCACCTGCAAGATGGGGCATGACGCCATGGCCGTCGTCGACGAGCGCCTGCGCGTGCACGGCATGCAGAACCTGCGCGTGGTCGACGCGTCGATCATGCCGGAAATCGTCTCGGGCAATACGAACGCACCCACCATCATGATCGCCGAAAAGGCGGCCGACATGATTTTGGCGGATGCCGTGCGGCTGCCCAAGGCTGCCTAAGCAGCTCCCCATTCCACCTCACCCAGGAGGATGCCAGCGGCAGGCAGACGGCCCCGCCCCATGTAAAGGCGACAAGCCAAACATCAAACACATAATCGATATCGATAGGAGACTAGATATTATGGATAACAATACGAACAATCCGAAAAAGGCCAAAGAGCTACGGAAAGTCGTGATGGCCAGCGTGATCGGCGCCACCATCGAATGGTATGACTTCTTTTTATACGGCGTCGTGGCCGGCATCGTGTTCAGCAAGCTGTATTTCCCGGGCGGCGATCCGCTCGTCTCGACCATGCTGGCTTACGGCACCTTTGCCGTGGGCTTTCTGTCGCGCCCCATCGGGGGCGTGATCTTCGGGCACTTCGGCGACAAGATCGGCCGCAAGAGCATGCTGGTGATGACCCTGATGATCATGGGCATCTCCACCTTCCTGATCGGCGTGCTGCCGACGTATGACCACATCGGCTACTGGGCCCCGGGCCTGCTGCTGTTCCTGCGCGTGCTGCAAGGTATCGGCCTCGGTGGCGAATGGGGCGGCGCCGTGCTGATGGCGTATGAATATGCGCCCCCCAAAGAGCGCGGTTTCTATGCCAGCCTGCCGCAGATCGGCCTGGCCATCGGCCTGTGCCTCGCTTCCGGCGTGGTGGCGATCCTGTCGTACACCTTGACCGATGCGCAGTTCCTGTCCTGGGGCTGGCGCATAGCTTTCATCCTGTCGGCTGCCCTCGTCTTCATCGGCATGTGGATACGTTTGAACGTGATGGAAACGCCCGAGTTCCAGGCCGTCAAGGAAAAGAACGCGGAGACGCAGATCCCATTCTTCGACCTGCTGAAACGCTATCCGGGCAACGTCTTGAAGGGCATGGGCGCGCGCTATATCGACGGCGTGTTCTTCAATATCTTCGGCGTGTTTTCCATCACCTATCTGACCAACACCATCAAGATCGACCGCACGGAAGCGCTGATGGGCGTGATGGCGTCGGCCGTCGTGATGTGCTTCTGCATCCCGTTCTTCGGCCGCCTGTCGGACCGCATCGGCCGCAGCAAGGTGTTTTTCTGGGGCTCGTTGATCACGGGCGTGTCGTCGATTCCCGCCTTCTGGATAATGCTCAACCACGCCGACAATCCGCTGCTGCTGTGGTGTTCCGTGATCATCCCGCTGGGCGTGCTGTATTCGGCCGTGTACGGCCCGGAAGCGGCCCTGTTCTGCGACCTGTTCGACGCCCAGGTGCGCTACACGGGCATCTCCTTCGTGTACCAGTTCTCGGGCATCTTCGCCAGCGGCCTGACGCCCATCATCGCCACCTATCTGCTGAAAACGGGCAATGGCGAGCCATGGTACATCGTCGGCTACATCCTGTTCGCCTCCCTCGTCTCGGCCGTCAGCGTGGCCATGATCGGAAAAGGCGGCTCGCAGCCGGATGGCCGCATGAAGACGGCGCACGCGCGGTAGACATCCAGGCATAAAAAAAGGCAGGCCTCTCGCGAGCGCCTGCCTTTCCTGTTCAAGCTACAGCTTAGATAACAATTGTCTGATGCTCGTCGCCGTTACGCGCGCGGATGGTGCCGATGCGCGACACGGTTTCGCCGGCCGCTTGCAGCTGGGCGATGGCGTCGTCCGCGTTCTCTTGCGAGACGATGACGGTCATGCCGATGCCGCAGTTGAAGACGCGGTGCATCTCGGCGTCAGCCACGCCGCCGTGCTGTTGCAGCCACGTGAACAGCGGCGGCATGGTCCATGCCTTCGAATCCAGTTCGGCCACCAGGCCAGGCTGCAGCACGCGCGGGATGTTTTCCACCAGACCGCCGCCGGTGATGTGCACCATGCCCTTGACTTCCATGGCATCCATCAGCGCCAGCAGCGGCTTGACGTAGATGCGCGTCGGCTGCATCAGCACGTCGGCCAGCTTGCGACCGTGGAAGTCGCCTTCCAGGTCAGGTTTCGCCACTTCGATGATCTTGCGCACCAGCGAGTAACCGTTCGAGTGCACGCCCGACGAGGCCAGGCCCAGCACCACGTCGCCCGGGGCGATCTTGGTGCCGTCGATGATTTTCGATTTTTCCACGGCGCCGACGGCAAAACCTGCCAGATCGTATTCGCCGGCCGGGTACATGCTCGGCATTTCCGCCGTTTCGCCGCCGATCAGCGCGCAACCGGCCTGTTCGCAACCCTGGGCGATGCCCTTGATGACGTCGGTGGCAATGGCCACGTCCAGCTTGCCGCAAGCGAAGTAGTCGAGGAAGAACAGCGGCTCGGCGCCTTGCACCAGGATATCGTTGACGCTCATGGCAACCAGGTCGATGCCGACCGTGTCATGGCGGTTCAGTTCGAACGCCAGGCGCAATTTGGTGCCAACGCCGTCGGTACCGGAGACCAGCACCGGTTCCTTGTACTTCTTGCTGATTTCAAACATGGCGCCAAAACCGCCCAGGCCGCCCATCACGCCTTCGCGCAGGGTGCGCTTGGCAAACGGCTTGATTGCTTCGACTAAAGCGTCGCCTGCGTCGATATCGACGCCAGCGTCACGGTAGGAAAGGGAAACATTAGAAGTCTGGTTCATGGTGTGGTGGCAGCGGAGGCGGTAAAATAGAAGGCGGATACCCGCCAGCACGCGCGCGCAAGCATGTTTTTCAACATCGTGCGGCAGGGCGCCAGCGGGTGAATTCGGTCGATCAAGTCGCTATTTTATCAAACTGCCCCGCTATTTCGTAATTAACTGCCTTTTTTTAACGCAACAGTACAAACTACATGCCATTCGCCATCACCGCCGAACAGAAGCAAACAGCATTTTGGATCGCGGTCTGGCTGGCATTTTTGCTGCTGCTCGTCAGCCTCGGCCCCATCCTGACGCCCTTCCTGGCCGCCGCCATCCTCGCCTACGTGCTCAATCCCGGCGTCGACCGCTTGCAGCGCCTCCATTACAAGCGCTTTTACGTGCCCCGTCCGCTGGCCGTGCTGGTCGTCGTAGTGTTGTTTTTCCTCGCCATTACGGCGCTCGTGCTGATCGTCGTGCCCGTGTTGCAGAAGGAAATCCCGCTGCTGCAGGCGCAAATCCCGCAATTCCTCAGCAAGGCGAACGAGTTCCTGGCGCCGAAACTGCGCGACCTCGGCATCCGCGTGCGCCTGGACGGCACGGGCATCAAGCGCATGCTGAGCCAGCAGATGGCCACCAGCGGCGATGAAATCTGGAGCACGGTGCTCGCCTCGGCCCGCATCGGCGGCACGGCCGTGCTGGGCTGGCTGGCCACCGTGGTGCTGATTCCCGTGGTGCTGTTTTATTTGTTGCTGGACTGGCATCCGATGCTGGCGCGCATCGCCGGCGCCGTGCCGCGCCGCTGGGTCGGCCGCACGGTGGGCATGGCGCAGGAAGTCGACACCCTGCTGGCGCAATACCTGCGCGGCCAGTTGCTCGTCATGCTGGTGCTGGCCACGTATTACTCGGTGGCACTGGCCATCGCCGGTTTTGAAGTGGCATTGCCTGTGGGCATCATCACGGGCTTGCTGGTGTTCATCCCCTACCTGGGCTTCGGCCTGGGCCTGATGCTGGCGCTGATCGCCGCCCTGCTGCAGTTTGCCGACTGGAGCGGCGTCATCGCCGTGGCCGTCATCTACGGCTGCGGTCAGGTCATCGAAGGCTTTTTCCTCACGCCGCGCCTGGTGGGCGAGCGCATCGGTTTAAATCCGCTGGCCGTGATCTTCGCTTTATTAGCTTTCGGACAATTATTCGGTTTCGTCGGCGTTTTGCTCGCTTTACCCGCTTCTGCCGTCCTGATGGTCGCTTTTAAGCATCTAAGACGCCACTACCTGTCCAGCACCTTCTATAATGCGTGACAAGGTGACTGACATAAGCTGCTGCGCGTCGCACTTTGCGGCCGGCGATGCTCACCGTACCAAAGTACGGTTGCGCTTCTCGGCCACAAATCGCTGCCGCTCGCTACGCTTCTGTCAGGCACCCGATACGATTGCAATGCCAAATTAACAACCAATTAACCACAGCGACGACGACGCATACGCAGTAATGAAAAACAGGACAAGGCGTACGCCATGAAACAACTGGTGCTCGATTTAGGCACAGACCAGGCGCACAGCCTCGATACCTTCGAGGTGGGACAAAATGCCGAAGTGGCGCAGCTGATGCGCCAGTTCGCCGCGCGCACGTCGCGCGAACATTTTGCCTACCTGTGGGGCGAACTGGCCGCCGGCAAGAGCCACCTGCTCAAGGCCCTGGCCAGCACCGAGCGCGCGCGCTACATTTCGCCATTCTCGATCGAGTCCGAATTCGTGTATTCGCCTGACGTCGACCTGTACCTGCTCGACGACTGCGAAAAGCTGTCGCCGCTGGCGCAGATCGATGCCTTTGCCCTGTTCAATGAAATCCGCGCCAACAAGGCATTCATGGTCTGCAGCGGCGCCGTGCCGCCCGCCGTGCTGCCCGTGCGCGAAGACTTGCGCACGCGCATGGGCTGGGGCCTGATCTATCAAATCCACGGCTTGACCGACGATGAAAAAATCGCCGCCCTGACCCAGGCGGCCGCCACCCGCGGCTTGACCTTGTCGCCCGGCGTGTTACCCTATCTGCTGTCCCATTTCCGGCGCGACATGCGTTCGCTGTCGACGATGCTGGACTCTCTCGATCTCTACTCCCTTGAAACCCAACGCCCGATCACCTTGCCATTGTTGCGCGAGTTGCTGCAGGCGGAAGCGAAAGAATGATGAATCTGGCCCTGTTTGACCTCGACCACACCCTGCTGCCCATCGACTCGGACAATGAGTGGGGTAATTTCATGGTACGCACCGGCCTGATCGACGGCACGTCGTATACCAGCCGTAACGCCGACTTTTACGAACAGTACAAAGCCGGCACGCTCGACGCCATCGAATACCTGGAATTCGTGCTCGGCACGCTGTCGAAATTTCCGCGCCAGCAGCTGGACCAGCTGCACCTGCAATACATGGACGAAGTGATCAAGCCTGCCATCCTGCCATCGGTACTCGCGCTGCTGCAGCAGCACCGCGATGCGGGCGACCTGGTGGCCATCGTCACCGCGACCAACCATTTCATCGCCAAACCCATCGCCGATGCGCTGGGCGTCGAGCACCTGATCGCGGCCATGCCGGAACTGGACGGCGAAGGTAATTTCACGGGCCGGATTGACGGCACCCCCACCCTGGGCGCGGGCAAGCTGACCCACACCTATGCCTGGCTGGAAAAGCTGGGCAAGACCATGGGCGACTTCGAGCGCACGTATTTCTACAGCGATTCGCACAACGACATTCCGCTGATGTCGGTCGTGACCCACCCGGTCGCGACCAATCCCAACACCGCTTTGAGCGCACACGCATCCCTCCACGGCTGGCCATCACTCCATTTATTCAATGATTAAAAAATTCATCCGCAAGATCCTCGGCGTTAAAAAAGAGGCAGCGCGCGACACCACGGCACCCATCGTGCTCGGTCCCGCGCAACACGGAATCGACCCGAAACTGGTGTCGTCGAATGCCATCCGCGTCACCAGCAGCCTGCAGGAAGCGGGCTTTGAAGCGTTCGTCGTCGGCGGCGCCGTGCGCGACCTGCTGCTGGGAGTCAAACCGAAAGACTTCGACATCGCCACCAACGCCACGCCGGAACAGGTCAAGCGTTTGTTCCGCCGCGCCTTCATCATCGGCAAGCGCTTCCAGATCGTGCACGTGATGTTCGGCCAGGACCTGCTGGAAGTGACGACCTTCCGCGGCGCCGGTGCCGACTCCGCGCCCAAGGATGAACATGGCCGCGTCCTGCGCGACAACACCTTCGGTCTGCAGCACGAAGACGCGCTGCGCCGCGACTTCACCATCAACGCCATGTACTACAACCCGGCCACGCAGGAAGTGCTGGACTACCATGGCGGCGTGGAAGACATCCGCGCCAAGACCTTGCGCATGATCGGCAAACCGGAAGAACGCTACCGCGAAGATCCCGTGCGCATGCTGCGCGTCGTGCGCTTCGCCGCCAAGCTGAAATTCACCATCGAGCCGTATACGGCCGCGCCGATTCCCGTCATGGCGCCGCTGATCAACAACGTGCCCGCGCCGCGCGTGTTCGACGAAATGCTCAAACTCCTGATGAGCGGCCACGCGCTGGCTTGCCTGCAGCAGCTGCGCAAGGAAGGCTTGCATCACGGCCTGCTGCCGCTGCTCGACGTGGTGCTGGAACAGCCGCTGGGCGCGAAATTCGTCACCCTGGCGCTGGACGCCACGGACCAGCGCATCGCCGCCGGCAAGACCGTCTCGCCAGGCTTCCTGTTTGCCTCGCTGCTGTGGCACCAGGTGCTGGAAAAATGGACGGCCTACCGCGCCGCCGGCGAGTCGACGATCCCCGCGCTGCACCTGGCGGCCGACGACGTGCTCGATTCGCAAACGGAAAAACTGGCCTTGCAGCGCAAGATCGGTTCCGACATGCGCGACATCTGGTCGATGCAGCCGCGCTTCGAGCGCCGCGTCGGCAAGGCGCCGTACAAGCTGCTCGAGCACCTGCGCTTCCGCGCCGGCTACGACTTCCTGCTGCTGCGCTGCGCCTCGGGCGAGATCGACATGGACATCGGCGAATGGTGGACGGCCTTCTATGAAGGCGACGAGGAAACGCGCGAAGCGCTGCTCGTCAGCGCCAATGCCGCGCCGGGCGCCGTCAAGAAGAAGCGCCCGCCACGCCGCAGCACGCGCAGCAAGACCAGCACGGGCGGCGGCTCGACCACCGGCAGCACCAGCGGCGAATGACGGTCACCGCCTACATCGGCATCGGGGCCAACCTGGGCGACGCGCGCGCGAATGTGCAGGATGCGATCGCGCGCCTGGCGCGCCTGCCTGGCGCATCCCTCGTTGACGCCTCGGCCAGCTACCGCACGGCGCCCATCGATTCGAGCGGCGACGACTACATCAACGCCGTGGCGCGCATCACGACCACCCTGCCGGCAGAGGAACTGCTGCTGGCGCTGCACGCCATCGAGGCGGCGCACGGGCGCGAGCGGCCTTACCGCAACGCGCCGCGCACCCTGGACCTGGACTTGCTGCTGTACGGCGACGAGCAAATCGCCAGCGCCACCCTGACGGTGCCACATCCACGCATCACCGAGCGCGCCTTCGTGCTGGTGCCGCTCCTGGCCCTGGCGCCCGCCATCGTCGTGCCCGGGCTCGGGCCGGCGCAAGCCTTCCTGGCAAGCGTCGCCGACCAGGCCATCAGCAAGCTCTGAGCCACGGCGCCGGACATACACTACAATGCCGCCCCTGCACGCCGCCATATAAAGTACTACACTAGCGGCGTCGCAATCGCATCACCCCCTTTCACTCTAGAGAATACCTATGTCCGCTTATTTGCAAGGAACAGATCTGGCAGCCAAAGACAAGGCCGCCGCGCCGGCGCCAGCCAAGCCTGTCGTCAACAAGGCCGTGACCATCCATACCCTGGCCGCGCTGCGCGCCGCCGGCGAAAAGATCACCATGCTGACCTGCTATGACGCCAGCTTCGCGTCCCTGATGGACCGCTGCGGCGTCGAGATCCTGCTGATCGGCGATTCGCTCGGCATGGTCTGCAATGGCCACAATTCCACCCTGCCCGTCACCGTGGCCGAACTGGCCTACCACACGGCGTCCGTCGCGCGCGGCAGCAAGTCGGCCATGATCATGTCCGACCTGCCGTTCGGCGCGTACGGCACGCCCGAGACGGCGTACGCCAACGCCGTCATCCTGATGCAGGCTGGCGCGCACATGATCAAGATCGAAGGCGGCGCATGGCTGGCCGAAACGGTCCGTTTCCTCACCGAGCGCGGCATCCCCATCTGCGCCCACATCGGCCTGACGCCGCAATCCGTGCACCAGCTGGGCGGCTATAAAGTACAGGGCAAGAGCACGGAAAGCGCAGCCGAACTGAAGAACGATGCGCTGGTGCTGCAACACGCGGGCGCCGCCATCGTGCTGATGGAGGCGATGCCTACGCAGCTGGGCAAGGAAGTGACGGACATGCTGACGATACCGACGATCGGCATCGGTGCAGGCCCCGACTGCTCGGGCCAGGTCCTCGTCATGCACGACATGCTGGGCGTCTTCCCAGGCCGCAAGGCGCGCTTCGTGCGCAACTTCATGGAAGGCGCCGCCAGCATCGACGACGCCGTCACCGGCTACGTCAAAGCCGTCAAGGATGGCAGCTTCCCGGCGCTGGAACACTGCTTCTGATGTAGTTTGTCGGCTTACGCGCTGCGCGCCAAGCCGACCTACGATGCTGGTTACATGTAGATACTGTTATCCCCGTCAAGCAGCGTGCAAGGTCGGATCAAATATTTTGCCCGACCTGAGTACGCCGAATGCTACATGCACCAGCTTGCGCATCATGGCGCCGATGATCAGTT